>NZ_JAGXKB010000841.1:0-237 GCF_019091025.1 Pantoea sp. GbtcB22 | reverse complement strand
ATGACAGCGCCATCCCGGAATCTGGGGTGGTGGTGTCTATCATTATAAATTCAAACCCTGAGGCTCTAATTTCAAGGCAGAACATGCTGTCAGGTTATTCTGACACTAAGAAAGGTTTCAAACTGCTCTGTCACTAGATTTTTACAGTTCATTACTTATATTGTATCTAATGAATCAATTCACTAGAGACATAGCAGGTCTTGACTGTTCATGGACCGTGACCCTACTTCAGAACAA
>NZ_JAGXKB010000840.1:0-237 GCF_019091025.1 Pantoea sp. GbtcB22 | reverse complement strand
CCAGGCGTATCTTCAGCAGCGCCAGCTCATCGCGCACCGAGCTCTCGAGCTCGGGATGCTCCATCATGGGGAGCTGCACGTTCTGCAACACGCTGAGACCCGAGTACAGCGCACCGCTCTGGGATGCTACCCCGTAGCAGGCCTTGATGGGGGGCAGCCGCGCCTCACTGAGCCGGGTGATGTCCTGTCCCTGGATGCGCACGGTACCGGCTTCCGGCTGCTGCAGGCCGAGAATGC
>NZ_JAGXKB010000839.1:0-237 GCF_019091025.1 Pantoea sp. GbtcB22 | reverse complement strand
ACTTTTATCTCTTTTTATTCTTTTTATTCTTTTTTTTTTCTTTTCTTTAGACTTAATATACTATAGGATCTGGGGTTTCTTAGTTATAAGATCTACTAGTATAGAGTTTAAGTCTTATATATATCTATTATTCTTTATTATAGATACTAAGCTTTATTAACTTAATCTATATATATTAATTACTAGTTAATTATTATTAGCTTAATCTATATAAGTTAGTTATTAATAAATTATTCT
>NZ_JAGXKB010000838.1:0-237 GCF_019091025.1 Pantoea sp. GbtcB22 | reverse complement strand
AAGAAGGACTTAATGTCTTTCGGTATAGGAAACGGCTAACGTCGCACTCGCTCTCAAGTCAAAGTCTTGAGGTTCGCCTACGATGATTCAGCAAAGTGCTGGCATGTTTATTTACCTTCTTGTGTTCTGCTTTGCCGCACAATCACCAGGTGCGGCACCTGCAGCTCAAACTAGCTCGGGTAAGCCGGTCAGCGCCGCCCCGCCGGGACGCTTGGTTGACCTTGGAGGCTATCGACT
>NZ_JAGXKB010000837.1:0-237 GCF_019091025.1 Pantoea sp. GbtcB22 | reverse complement strand
CGCAATCGTCTCGCACTATCGCCGAAAAGTGCGGCCTTGGGCCTGCAGCATTCTGTGGGCAAGTTACCTGGGAAGAATTTCTGGAGGACTTCCGCAAATATCATCTTCCAGAAGCTGCGAGGGATCTTAAGGCAGAAGAATTCAGGAAGCTTAAGCTGAACACCAAGACCATGCAAGAGTACATTGAGAAGTTCACCACTCTGTCCCGTTATGCACCAGTGGAAGTCAACACTGAGC
>NZ_JAGXKB010000836.1:0-237 GCF_019091025.1 Pantoea sp. GbtcB22 | reverse complement strand
CGGCTTTGTTTTTGGCCGCCGTAAATTATATATGCCGCCGAATATTTCGTCGTTTGCTGTAGTGGTTGACTGTCTACCGTCTTGATTCACTACTAGCCAGCTCACAACTCTTCCCATCTCCCCATGCTACAAATGACTTATCACCAGTCTCGCTTGATTTTTCCCCTACCCATCGCCAGAAATTTGCTTCTAGACCATTATGAAAAGTGGGCTTCGCCATTTTGCCATCCCGTAAAT
>NZ_JAGXKB010000835.1:0-237 GCF_019091025.1 Pantoea sp. GbtcB22 | reverse complement strand
CGCCCGGCCGGGCCCAGCTGGTCACCCGGCGTTCGGTCGGTCTCGTCCACACCGGCCTGGTCCCCCCGGCGTGATCCCCGACGCGCCCCCGACGCGACCGCCCCGCCGCTCCCTCTCCGCCGCGCGACCGGGTCCCGGTAACAGGACCCCGCCCCCACACCGCACAGGAACACCATGACGACGTCAACGCCCCCGCTCCAGTCCACTCCGCCCGACGTCTGCCGGCTCACCGTTCAG
>NZ_JAGXKB010000834.1:0-237 GCF_019091025.1 Pantoea sp. GbtcB22 | reverse complement strand
GAATCCAAATTCTGCTCTTGTTATTTTGAGCCCAGCTCCTCGATTTTGCCCTGGCTTAGTAGACAAAATCAAGAAGGAATCCTGTGTTGAACAAGTTGAACAAATAGCGGGGTTTGAAACTCCAGAACATTGTGATAATGCTTCAGCTAGGCGACCATTACCATATACGACCACGAAGAAATTTGCACAGGCCATGATGCATTATGGTAAATAAATTCCAGAAATTGCCGGGTTAGC
>NZ_JAGXKB010000088.1:0-294 GCF_019091025.1 Pantoea sp. GbtcB22 | reverse complement strand
AGCTTTGAATTTGACACCACGCCGCCGGCCACGCCGTCAATGGATGACGTCAGCGTCACCGACGGCAGTGGCAACCCGCTCACCGCCGACGACGGGACCAACGTCAGCGATCTGGTGTTCAGTGGCACCGCGGAAGAAGGCGATCTGGTTAAGCTGTATGACGGCGACAAACTGATTGGTTCTGCGCTGGAGGGTGCGGATGGCAGTTGGTCGATCCCGGTCTCCGATCTGGAGGGTGGCAGCCCCGACTTCCGCACCGAGATCACCGCTCCGGCGGGCAACGTCAGCGAAAAA
>NZ_JAGXKB010000833.1:0-237 GCF_019091025.1 Pantoea sp. GbtcB22 | reverse complement strand
GGCGCATCTAACTCGCTCACGCTGGAGACGCCGCTGCGTAGCTTTACACATGAAAACGGCGATATCGCGCTCCAGATGGGCACGCCGACCGACTGCGTGTTCCTCGGCGTGAACAAGCTGAAGCAGCCGCGTCCCGATATCGTCGAGTCCGGCATCTACGCCGGTCCAAACCTTGGCGACGATGTGCTTTACTCCGGTACCGTCGCTGCGGCAATGGAAGGGGGCCATCTTGGCTCG
>NZ_JAGXKB010000832.1:0-237 GCF_019091025.1 Pantoea sp. GbtcB22 | reverse complement strand
ACATGGCGCGCAGACGATGGCGCACGTCTGGCGGGACACCACCGTAGCGGATTGCTGTGGCCCCTTCGGCCATCGTCGCCAGCAGCGGACGCACCATCTGCGGAAGCCCGCCCAGGCTGGTTAAGCCCAGCGCGGCGGTGGCTTCGGGCACAAACAGGTAGACGAACAGCAAGCGGCCGGAGGTGACGGTTTTGATCTGCGCAATTCAGCTTCGCGCCCGCTCTTTCAGGCCATGAC
>NZ_JAGXKB010000831.1:0-237 GCF_019091025.1 Pantoea sp. GbtcB22 | reverse complement strand
TAGGGTAGTAGATACTCTCTACCCTCTTTATCCTATCTATAGGTATGCTGTAGTCTATATATAACTAAAAGTATTATTTAAATAGAGTTAAGTAATATACTTAATTTCTAATCTATTTAGTAATATAAAATAGTCTAATCTATCTAGAATTTAGTTTTTTTAAGCTCTTTAAATAGAGATTTTTTATTAAAAGTCTAACTAGCTTATTAATATTAAATTTATAAGTCTTATATTTAT
>NZ_JAGXKB010000830.1:0-237 GCF_019091025.1 Pantoea sp. GbtcB22 | reverse complement strand
GATCCCTTCTGAACCATAAAGAAGGCCGTTTTTGCGGCCTGCCATCAGGGGCTGCGCCTGTTCATGCAGCAAAGCTTCTTTGCCCTCAAATGCCTTGAATAACTGATCACCCGCCCTGACCGAAAGTTCACCCGGATGTGAGAAGAGAGAGAGCACGTCATGTGGCAGGTTCAATGTGTTGACGCACCGCGTAATGACTTTACGAAAAATGGCTTCTGCATCGGAGAGCGCAGAGAT
>NZ_JAGXKB010000829.1:0-237 GCF_019091025.1 Pantoea sp. GbtcB22 | reverse complement strand
TTCTGTAAGAACCATTGTCCCTCCACCACCCACACCTTGAATTGATCGGCCGATTAGAAGTATAGAGAAGCCCTTCGCGTCGGCGGCTAGAATCGAGCCTAAAGTGAAGGCTATAACGGCGGTGATGAGGATAATTTTTCGTCCGAAGATATCAGATGCGAGGGAAAAGATGGGTTGAAATACGCAAGAGGCGACGAGGAATGATGTTCCAGCCCAGAACGCCTCTGTAGCTGTTCC
>NZ_JAGXKB010000828.1:0-237 GCF_019091025.1 Pantoea sp. GbtcB22 | reverse complement strand
AGCAGGATTAAGGGTCAATCCTGCCCAAGCTAGTCGGGGGAAGTAATGCTGGTGTAGGAAGGAAACCATATTGTTCATATTCTCGGTTGCGGCAGCGTCATCGTCCATAAAGTATTCGAAACCCACTCCTGGAAGCGATGTGAGTGCGGCTTCGGACGATGGTTCAGGTATTGCTCCCATTGCTAGATCCTTTAGTTTAGAGTAAGTCCCTGGAGCTCCCGTAAGCCCCTGTCCCAT
>NZ_JAGXKB010000827.1:0-237 GCF_019091025.1 Pantoea sp. GbtcB22 | reverse complement strand
ATGACTCCCACAGTGTTCTTGGCTTTCTCAAGTGCTGCTTCATATTTCTAGCAGTTCTTCTTGGCGACATCGTAATTTTGCATTACGAGGTATAACTGTGATGCCCCAGGCATCTCAAGTGCATTATCATCCTCATACATGCATCATATCACTAGATAATGTCATGCATTTGAAACACCTCATCAAACTAGGTTGGAATGCAAATTTCTAAACCTTGTTTTTGCATGTGTGCTTCTG
>NZ_JAGXKB010000826.1:0-237 GCF_019091025.1 Pantoea sp. GbtcB22 | reverse complement strand
GAGAGCAACATCCACCCTCATCGCCTCTCACACCTCATACGCTGATCCGACGCCATCGCCCTCGCTCTCCGACGGGCATAAGCTCTTCCATCACGGCGCTTCACCTACCGACTCCGGCTCCGGCGGAGAAGGTCAAGGAGAATGTAAACTTCTAGGCTCATTCTCTCTTTTGATTCAGTTAGCACTGGGAGGACTGGCACTGCTGTCCTTGGTTTATAAGCGGTGGAGGGAACGACC
>NZ_JAGXKB010000825.1:0-237 GCF_019091025.1 Pantoea sp. GbtcB22 | reverse complement strand
ATGGAGTTCATGTAAAGTCTCATGTAGTACCACAGCTCCTTCCATTATATTTCTCCCAGGTAGGAAAGCCGTTTGTGAATTTTCCCAGGTAGGAAAGCCGTTTGTGAAGTTTTATGGGCTACTCTGATAATTCTATTAGTTGCCACTTTAGTAAAATTTTGAAACTAACATTTAACAAGCTTGCTTTACTAGCATCACCTACTTTGGGTAATCTTTCTTGTGTTGTTCAATTGCATG
>NZ_JAGXKB010000824.1:0-237 GCF_019091025.1 Pantoea sp. GbtcB22 | reverse complement strand
AGTTTTGTAGTTGCTTTCTTGGCCTAGTAGGATTGATGGATATTAGTTAGTGTCGAGGCAAGTATTTAGTTACAGAGTGTATGAAATTAGAAGTTTAAGTCACATACCTTGTGCTGACTAGAATTGGCTACACTTGATGCTTGGGATGTTGGAGTCAAAGTCAGTGAATGCTGCCTCTTCCTTGTGTTACTATCTGCCAAGGTCTGAGGGACAAGAGCAACTTGGGAATAGACAGCA
>NZ_JAGXKB010000087.1:0-294 GCF_019091025.1 Pantoea sp. GbtcB22 | reverse complement strand
TTTACGAATATCCATGAGTGTGGTTCCGTACTCTGTTTAATTGGAATGTGACAGGCGTCTTACTGCCGTTTGTAAAGCCCACGCGTATCCATCAGCGCCAAGTCCACAGATGTCGCCGGCAGATACATCGGAAAGATAGGAGTGATGTCGGAACGGTTCGCGTGCATGCACGTTCGAGAGATGCACCTCAATTAAAGGAATGCTAACCGCCAACAGGGCATCTCGCAGTGCAACGCTGGTATGCGTGAACGCAGCAGGATTGATGATGATGTAGTCCTCGTTGCCGCGGGCTTC
>NZ_JAGXKB010000823.1:0-237 GCF_019091025.1 Pantoea sp. GbtcB22 | reverse complement strand
AATTTCGCCACATAGAAGGAGGCGACAAAGAACAAAGTTGAAAGGAAGGTGTAGAACAGAAACGAATGCGGAAAGAGCGTTTCCGGGATCTGCTTGATGAAATAGAGCACCACACCGGGAATCAGATAGAGGCTGTAACTCACCTCACCAAACGACATCAGGGTTTTGTTTACCAGAATGCCATACACGGCGTTGCCGCTGCTGACAATAAAGAAGATTACCGTCAGGCAGCAGAGG
>NZ_JAGXKB010000822.1:0-237 GCF_019091025.1 Pantoea sp. GbtcB22 | reverse complement strand
CCACAACGGAAATGAATTCGCCCTTAGTTCGTCGCGAAGCAGTAGAAACGGCCGGATCCACCCGTCCCTACAAGGTTCTCCTGGCTGCAGCCTTTGGAGGCGTGCGAGGAATTCCAGGATGTCGGGTTTGGGCCCCCGCCCTGACGGTCGTGATGGCCTACCTGAGCGCTTCCATCACCGCCGGTGCTGCTCCAGTTGCCGCAGGTGTGGTCGGCGCTATCCGTGAACGCCGTTCCG
>NZ_JAGXKB010000821.1:0-237 GCF_019091025.1 Pantoea sp. GbtcB22 | reverse complement strand
CTAGCTCCGCTTCGCGAGACGCCGCACCGTGACGAAGACCGGAAGCAGAGTCCGCCGCGCCGGATGCGTGCCCAAGCGGAGCTTGGGTACGAGGAAAATCAAAAATCCGAAATGTCGCAGTCGCCCAGGGCAGAATCTGGGAACTTCGAGAAGGCGCTCGGCGTCCAACATCGCACTCAATGCTTTGGCTTTTTTGAAAGCGGGAGAGTCGCGATGGCGCTCAAGTTCTTTCGGCGA
>NZ_JAGXKB010000820.1:0-237 GCF_019091025.1 Pantoea sp. GbtcB22 | reverse complement strand
AACGGCACGACCAGCGCCGACCCCAACAGATATTTTGAGAACTACACGTCGGACGCGCCGCAGCGCGACCTGTACAGCGACCCGACGCAGACGTCCACCAACATTGATGTGAAGGGCCAGACGGAGCTTACGGAATCGGATCTCGGGCAAACCGCCCGCGAGACCTACGTCAACAACCCGGCCGGCACACTCAGCTACGACTCCGACATCATGAAGCGCAGCGACGAGAGACGGAAA
>NZ_JAGXKB010000819.1:0-237 GCF_019091025.1 Pantoea sp. GbtcB22 | reverse complement strand
CATGCGCGTGAGCTGCTGGCGACCGTGGGATTGAGTGACAAAGCCGATGCCTGGCCGCGTCATCTATCCGGGGGCCAGCAGCAGCGCGTGGCGATTGCGCGTGCGCTGGCGATTAAACCGGCGCTGGTGCTGTTCGATGAGCCCACTTCGGCGCTCGATCCGGAGTTAGTCGGCGCAGTGCTGGCCACTATGCGCACCTTAGCCGGTCAGGGGCTAGCCATGATTGTCGTGACCCAT
>NZ_JAGXKB010000818.1:0-237 GCF_019091025.1 Pantoea sp. GbtcB22 | reverse complement strand
AATTTACGGCCCACAGCAAGAAACTCAGGCAGGATGGGCAATTTGTGCAGGGAGGGGATCTCATCGTAATACTGGCAGATTCGGCGCTCACGACTGGCTTTTAACCCAAGAATCCCGACCATCGTCATGTAGATCCATGCGCTCAGTAGCGCCTTGATTGCGTTATGGTTCTGGCCATCACTGGAGATAAATATCCACGGATTATCACCGCTGGGGTCCTCGGTATGTAGCCAGTCG
>NZ_JAGXKB010000817.1:0-237 GCF_019091025.1 Pantoea sp. GbtcB22 | reverse complement strand
CCACAGCGCGATATGCAGCGGTTCGGTGCTGATACCGGCAGATTCCTGCATAAAGTTATGCATGAAGATACACGCGCCAAAGGCAACGAAGATATCCTCGCCAAAGAACAGACCGACGTTATCGGACGCCGCAGACATGGCGCGCAGACGATGGCGCACGTCTGGCGGGACATCACCGTAGCGGATTTCTGTGGCACCTTCGGCCATCGGCGCCAGCAGCGGTCGCCCCATCCGCGG
>NZ_JAGXKB010000816.1:0-237 GCF_019091025.1 Pantoea sp. GbtcB22 | reverse complement strand
TACGGCTTGCAGATCAGTGAATTATCGACGCACCTGGAGGGCCACCTGATTGCCGTTCATCCGGCGCACGATCGCGCCTTCGACGGCTTTGCCCCCGCCGCCTTGCACGGCGACAAAGGAAAGCGCACCGCGTGGGCGATTCAGACGGTGAAGCAGGCAGCTGCCGCGTCAGCCAACCTGGGATTGCAGGCCCCCGCCACGTTCTCCGGTTCGCTGGCCTGGCCCTATCTCTATCCC
>NZ_JAGXKB010000815.1:0-237 GCF_019091025.1 Pantoea sp. GbtcB22 | reverse complement strand
CACGATTACAATTCACTCAACCCTACCGCAAAAGGGAAGAATGAAAATATTTACTCCACAATTACGAGCCCAAATGATTTGGGCTTTTTTTCATAAAAATTGAACGGCGACGTCCGCTATTGGCACACAGCGGACTAACAAATAAACTTTTGCGCTGTTCAACAAACACATCACATCAACCAAGAGCTAATACAACCTACTTCTAAATTCCACCCCCCCTTCTCCCACCCCCTCCGT
>NZ_JAGXKB010000086.1:0-294 GCF_019091025.1 Pantoea sp. GbtcB22 | reverse complement strand
CACGTTACCATCCAGATGGTTCACTGGAGTTTTTGGGCCGTCGTGATCATCAGGACAAGATCCGTGGCTACCGTATTGAGCTTGGAGAGATTGAATCAGCGTTGATTGCACATCCAGGCGTTGCACGCGGCATCGTATTGCTTGATGATCATCGCCGCTTGGTTGCGGCCTTCACCTCACTTAAACAACAGGACAATGTCGCAGAGCTTCGTCGTCATTTGCAGCGTTATCTGCCACAGGAAATGATACCTGAAGAGAAAGACGGACTTCCTGCATTAGCACTGAGCAGCAACG
>NZ_JAGXKB010000814.1:0-237 GCF_019091025.1 Pantoea sp. GbtcB22 | reverse complement strand
TGGATTGGCAAAACCTCGTTGCGTATCACAAACATTTCTCGGCGGTGTTAACCGACGTGCTTCTGTTTGATCGCCTCATCGGCGATCAAGGGCAGCCAGCCAATCCTGCGCTGGTGCAGCAGTGGCTGGTGCGTCTGAAGATGCAGGACAAGCTCAAGCTGGAAGGCAACAGAGTGCTTCATCTGCAACTGTCGAAAGGGCAGAGCAAACGTCTGGCGGTGCTGCTGGCAGACGCCC
>NZ_JAGXKB010000813.1:0-237 GCF_019091025.1 Pantoea sp. GbtcB22 | reverse complement strand
CTGCTGCGGCAAAAGGGCTATTCGCAGCGCTGAGGCTTTTACGTTGGGCCAGGAGCCTCGCGCAAGGATGCGGGAGCCAGTTCGGGGTCGGCCAGGGATGGCCGATCCGCGAACGGACCGTCGGCACAACGTGGAAGCCGAAGGCACCGCGCTAGCGGCGCGAGGACGGCCCGTGACGCAGCAGATGTGACAGAGCCCGCAACAGGTTTAAAGCAAAATGCTTTCTTATCAGTAAGG
>NZ_JAGXKB010000812.1:0-238 GCF_019091025.1 Pantoea sp. GbtcB22 | reverse complement strand
AGAAAATAAAACACGTTCAGAAATGTGATAATCCTGTACTCCTTTGGGAAAAAATTGTATCTGACCCTGGGATGTGGCCACCAGGTTGGAGAGATTCATTCTAAGGTCTTCTTTCTCACAGATGAATATACATGGCATCACCAAAACTCATGGTGACACAGAACAGAAATAACCATCAGAGTTACATATTTCTCCGCATTATACCTGTCACAAATGGACAAGAAAGTACCACGGTAAT
>NZ_JAGXKB010000811.1:0-238 GCF_019091025.1 Pantoea sp. GbtcB22 | reverse complement strand
ACACTCGCACCTCAGAAAAAAATAGGAAGCATTTTTTAAAGATCTCTGTACATTAGTTCGATGTAAAATATATGTCTGATTCTTATATATATCTACAACAAGTACAGTAATTCTTAACCGCCCATCCCATTTTACATAACCAAAGTGGAAAAGATTCAAACCGCATGGTGGAATTGATGAACAGGGAACTAATTAAGCTGGTAGTTACTCTGTTGCAATTTATAGTGCCCTTTCGATT
>NZ_JAGXKB010000810.1:0-238 GCF_019091025.1 Pantoea sp. GbtcB22 | reverse complement strand
CAGCAGCGGGCCGGGATGGGCCCGGTTGAGGATCGGCACCTCGATCTTGGCGCAGCCGGAGTTGAACGTTCCGGCCACCGCCATGACGGACGTGTTCGTCGCGTACAAGCGAGCGTTGGTGGCGCACTTCGCCGTGTCCCACCCGCCCGTCTGTGCGGTCGAGTCGTCACAGGACTGGTACCCGAACGTGTAGCTGCCCGCCTTGAAGCTTTTCTGCTGAGCTGCCCAAATCATCGCG
>NZ_JAGXKB010000809.1:0-238 GCF_019091025.1 Pantoea sp. GbtcB22 | reverse complement strand
CCCGATGGACGGTTCCTGGCGATCCGTTCCGAAGCCGGCGCTCACGGTCAGGACATCCAATATCGACGTGAACGGGAGCGAAGAGCTGAAACAGCACATGCTGACGAAGTAGATGAATGACGCTCACCGCCGGTTCGCGCCTCGGCCCGTACGAAATCCAATCCGCCCTCGCCGCGTCTGCAATTGTCGGGGACCGATTAAGACATCTACGGCGGCAGCATCGACGTGTTCAAGGTGA
>NZ_JAGXKB010000808.1:0-238 GCF_019091025.1 Pantoea sp. GbtcB22 | reverse complement strand
CGAACCCGGCCGCGTGCCTGAGTTCGAGGAAGTCGAATTCGACGTCAAATCGGCATGGCTCGACCAACGGCAGCTCGACTTAAAGGGAGGCGCGTTTAAGGCAATGCGCGCTCGTTACACCGTCGTCGCGCCACCGCTCTACACCGTCGACTGGGCAAGTCTGCGAAATTCTCAAATACCGATCGCGACAGAGGCCTTGCCGCAGTGAGCGCGCAATCAATGCCTTGGCGTTGGCTTC
>NZ_JAGXKB010000807.1:0-238 GCF_019091025.1 Pantoea sp. GbtcB22 | reverse complement strand
GCCCAGCACTGCCTCCACGCCGGTGGGAACGCGCTGTTGCGGCAGTTGCCGTTCTGCTTTCGCTGCCGCCTGTAGTAACCACATTGCCATGCCCTTTTCCTCATCATTGATTGCTGTTATTCAGGTTTGCATACGTATGCAAAGAGCGTAAAGAGGCTGAAAGGGGCAAAAATGAAAAGTGAGAATGTGCGCAGTTTTTTCAAATTGCAGGCAGCAGAAGGCCCCGCAGCACGGGGGT
>NZ_JAGXKB010000806.1:0-238 GCF_019091025.1 Pantoea sp. GbtcB22 | reverse complement strand
CTTCATACATACTTAGCCTAATAAAACCCAGCTAAGAGGATGCTTTTTGCCCAAGATATAGTAGTAGCAATAGTCCTTCAGCTAAGAAAAAACATAGTAAGGTCTTAAGCATGTAGTACATGTGGAATTCAATTATAGGAAAGAGAATAGGTAGTCTGGTGACTCAACATAACAATGTAGGCTAAGTCCAGCAAGAGAACCATCCCATTCCTCTAAGCACAAATTCTGTTCTTTGGTC
>NZ_JAGXKB010000805.1:0-238 GCF_019091025.1 Pantoea sp. GbtcB22 | reverse complement strand
GCCGGATGAAATGCAAGATGATGAATTCGACGAAGGCGATGTCACGGACGAGGAAGATTGGGCACAAATTGGTGCGGATGCCCTGCGTGCACGCTCGTTCAACGGGGGTGGTGGCAGCGGCCCTTTCGTTCGCAGCAATGTTGCAGCTCGAGCGAAGCCTCTTCCTGCTGGACTTTTCGGTGGCGGACCCACTCCCGACGCGAAACCGCCCCGCACTTTTGATACCCAGGAACGCGCC
>NZ_JAGXKB010000085.1:0-295 GCF_019091025.1 Pantoea sp. GbtcB22 | reverse complement strand
GCCAACTCCGGCATTGGCCAACTGGCCGCAGCGGTTAACGCCGGTGATGCAAAGGCGGTTGGAGCGGCATTCAAGGCTGGTTTCAGCGATATCACCCGTCAACCTTTGCAGGATGCTGATGCGTATCAGGCGCTGCTGACGGAGATTGCCGCCGGTTATCAGCCGTTCCTGAAACTCATTCGCCAACCCGCTGATCCTGCTGAAATTATCGCGGCGTTTGGCCGATATCAGCTGCTGTGCGCACTGCCTGAAGGGCCGTTTGGCGTGCAGGGATTGAATCAACGTATTGAGCTGA
>NZ_JAGXKB010000804.1:0-238 GCF_019091025.1 Pantoea sp. GbtcB22 | reverse complement strand
CACCTCAATCCATACCTGGTTGCCCTTCTGCTGGCTCTGCAGCCAGATGTTTCCGGATTCGCTGCCGTAGTTCACGGCGTTCGTATAGAGGTTATCGATCACCTGCTGCAGCAGCGTCGCTTCAGCCAGACAATGATGCACTTGCAGATCAACTTGGGTGGTCATTTCACGTGCATTGGCTGGCAACGTGTGCACTTTTACGACCGAATCAATGATCTCATTTAGCGCCACGGGCTTC
>NZ_JAGXKB010000803.1:0-238 GCF_019091025.1 Pantoea sp. GbtcB22 | reverse complement strand
TAGCTTACTTTGCAAGGTCTATGACTTCGAATGACTTCGGACAGCGGGGTACATTGAGGAGTGGCTCCCGTAGAGGTCTGGGGCACCGGCGTGTGTTGCTGGCTGTCTGCCATGACGAGTGTGGTGAAGTGGATGAAGAGAGAAAGTTGAAAGAAAAGAAAAAAGATTGGGAGTCAAAATGGGTGATAAGAGGAGGGGTAGCAAACAAGCAAACAAGCAAAGGCCGTTAACTTGCCCA
>NZ_JAGXKB010000802.1:0-238 GCF_019091025.1 Pantoea sp. GbtcB22 | reverse complement strand
GATAGCATATCAATACTGAGTAATTATGAGCGGCATTCTTGACTTGGGGAAGATCCATGTCGTGCGTTTCATGTCTGACCTTCTTTGAGGCAGCTTTTCTTTCTGATCTCAGAGCTCGGAATTACAATAAACAATTCAATGTATGTTTCAGAAAGAATTTTTGAACGAATAAAAACTGCTACAATCTGCATGACTGCTCTAAGTATGCACTCGGTCGAAGGCGGTGAGATTGCTGCGA
>NZ_JAGXKB010000801.1:0-238 GCF_019091025.1 Pantoea sp. GbtcB22 | reverse complement strand
GCCCATTGCTTCAATCCCTTCTAATAATCTTTCGTGTAAACCTAATTCCGTGAACTTCAAAGTAACTATTTAATATCAGGCAAGTTTTGCCAATTCGTTTTTAAGATAAATGGATGCGCTGGCAAAATATTCTTTAAATAATTTTAATGCAGCGGCTATTTCTTCCAGCTGTTGCTGTTGTTTCGCTTTTATTTCCATCCCATGCGCCAAATCATACATAACCGGAATTTTCACAACC
>NZ_JAGXKB010000800.1:0-238 GCF_019091025.1 Pantoea sp. GbtcB22 | reverse complement strand
CGACTCGCGGACTGTCGGCGAGCTCCATCGGCCCGCCGTTGAAGCTGACTGCGGCGAAGAAGGCGTTCGCTTCGGCATTGAACTTGGGACGCGCTGGCAGATCGCGTTCTTCGAGCGCGTCCATTGCCATCCGTTTGCGCCACGAATCGATCTGCGTGTCGTATCGCGTGGCTGATTTGCTGTAAGTCTCCTGATACTCCCGCGCCACCTGCGCGATGTTCTCATCGGTGGCATCCAG
>NZ_JAGXKB010000799.1:0-238 GCF_019091025.1 Pantoea sp. GbtcB22 | reverse complement strand
AAAGCCGGGAATCGTGGCGGCCATGTGATCGCGAATCAGATCGTAATTGCCTGCCATCGCCAGCCAGTCCGTTTTATCGCTGCCTAATGTCGCATGGGCTATGCCAGCCACAATCGCGGTTTCAGGACGCTGCGTCTCTGCCAGGGGAATGCCGACGCCTTCTGAGGCGTGCACCATGCTGCACGAGTCTTCCACGGTGATGTACTGATTACCGCTTGCCTGACGATCGCGTTCGGTA
>NZ_JAGXKB010000798.1:0-238 GCF_019091025.1 Pantoea sp. GbtcB22 | reverse complement strand
ATCGATGCTGCGCTGCTGCTTATTCAGCCAGCGAAACGCCACCATACCGTACGTGGTCAGAATCACCAGTACCAATAAAAACCACAGATGAGATATCAGCTCCCACGCCAGCGTGATGTACTTGTCGTACAGCGAGAAACTGTTCCAGTCGCCGATTTTATCGGTGAGATTTTTGGTGATGAAAAAATGCGGCAAGGTAATCAGCGGCACGGCAGTCAACATCGGGATGCCGACACGC
>NZ_JAGXKB010000797.1:0-238 GCF_019091025.1 Pantoea sp. GbtcB22 | reverse complement strand
AGATTGTTGAGCGGGGTCTTGCATCCTGCTTCAGGGGAACGGCCTGTAACAGTCTGTCTGTCCCCACCGCATGTTCAGCAATCGAGAGGGCAGCGGGGCTGCCCTTGTTGTCGTTGTTAATTCAGAGTGCTTTGTCGTGCGGTGCTTTGAACAGGGCCTGCATATCGCTTGAGAGTACGAAGTTCAGGTTCAGATTCTTCGGTGGAATCGGTTTTTTGAACCAGGTTTCAAACCATTT
>NZ_JAGXKB010000084.1:0-296 GCF_019091025.1 Pantoea sp. GbtcB22 | reverse complement strand
TGCTGCGCGCAATGGCATCGCTGGCGCACAGCACGTTGATCGCCTGGCCGCTGACATCACCCACCAGCCAGCGGAACATCAGACCAAGCTGGCCGATGGCGCGCAGCGACACGCCAATCTCATCGACGCGGTCGATCTGCTCCACTTTATGGCTGGCGCCGGTCGCCACGCTCAATGCCTGTCGGCACATGCGCTCCATCGGACGTGAAATTTGCTGCTCCAGCCACAGACTCGCCAGCAGTAGAAGGCCCGCCATGCCGCCGGCAAAGCAGCCAACGGCAAGAGGTGCAAGGCCC
>NZ_JAGXKB010000796.1:0-238 GCF_019091025.1 Pantoea sp. GbtcB22 | reverse complement strand
CTGGTGGAGCATCTCGGTGCACGGAACGGTTGGCGTGCCGAATCGTCCGGCGGTGGTGTTTATGCGTCAGCTCCCCGATACCAGCGGTTTTTGGGCGGTCATCGACGGCCAATATTTGATGGATTTCATGAACGCCATTGGCGGTACACGCGGTTACTACATGAGCCTGCAATTTAGCGGTGGCGCAGTGATCGCCAGCGGACGAGCTGACATGCAGCCAAAGCTGTATATGAAAAGT
>NZ_JAGXKB010000795.1:0-238 GCF_019091025.1 Pantoea sp. GbtcB22 | reverse complement strand
TACCCGCCAGCTCGTTGAGGACCCAAATTCCGCCCTTACCGACCTTCTGAAGCTGGTTAATGCAGCGCAAAAAGGTGCTTTTGCCGGAACCGGATGGACCGAGGATGCACATCACCTCGCCGTAGTCCACTTCGAGGCTGACATCCTTCAGGGCGTGGAACTGGTCGAAATATTTGTTCACCTTGACGGCGCGCACGTTGTTTCTCATGTTGGGCTCCTGTTTACTGACGCTGACGAT
>NZ_JAGXKB010000794.1:0-238 GCF_019091025.1 Pantoea sp. GbtcB22 | reverse complement strand
TGGTGTCGGTGGCGATTGAAGGCGAGATCGGCGTGCTGGTAGCGCTGTTGCTGAACCAGAAATTCGCCGGACGCAACGTGCTGCGCGTGCTGGTGATTCTGCCGTGGGCGCTGCCGACCATCGTTAACGCCATGATGTGGCGTCTGGATTTCAACCCGGATTACGGGAGGAACATCCCCCTGCTGTCGCAGTTTGGGATACTTGAAGGCTAACATAGCTGGCTGGGTTTGCCGGGTTC
>NZ_JAGXKB010000793.1:0-238 GCF_019091025.1 Pantoea sp. GbtcB22 | reverse complement strand
CTCACCAAAGCCCTCTGCAATATCAACGTCGGCGTACTCTGGTTTCCATAACCGAGTAACGATAAGCAGATCGCCCTCGTGAAGTCCGATATCCTGCATGCTGTTACTCTCAGCTTAAGGAGGAAGATGCTTGGACGAGGGGCTAGAAGATGTTCATTAAGATCCAGCTCCTGTTCGACATAGTCCTGCAAGATGGATGGGGGCCAGCAGGGTACGCGCTTCAAAAAAAAGTGGCCTA
>NZ_JAGXKB010000792.1:0-238 GCF_019091025.1 Pantoea sp. GbtcB22 | reverse complement strand
GCCTTCAAAGATAACGTCACCACGCCGGATCCGGCGCTGTCTGGCCCGTCACTCGATCTGCTGATTGGCCTGCAAAACAGCGAAGGCGAAAAAGCCTGGCAGCTGTTTGTCCAGCTGAAAGCCAACGGCATGGTGATGAGCGGCCCCAACGCGCAGGCGGTGACGCCCGTGCTGCAAGGCGCGAAAGCGGCGGTGTTTGGCGCGGTCGATTACGTCACCTATAACAACATCGCGCAGG
>NZ_JAGXKB010000791.1:0-238 GCF_019091025.1 Pantoea sp. GbtcB22 | reverse complement strand
CCCGTCGGCCTCCAAACATCCCACCGTGCCGCGCAACCCAATCTCCTCAGGAATGACGTTAATCGCTTCCCCGCCGTGAATCTGCGTCACGCCCACCACCGCCGAAGCCAGTGGCGACAGACGACGCGACGGAATGGTTTGCAGCGCCAGAATCAGCTCGGCAGCATCCACCATGGGATCGGCCCCGCTTTCCGGCATCGCCGCATGGCAGCTTTTACCGTGCAGCGTAATTTCGAAC
>NZ_JAGXKB010000790.1:0-239 GCF_019091025.1 Pantoea sp. GbtcB22 | reverse complement strand
TGGAGGCTGCACCCAACAGGCTCCTCTTTGTAAGCACAGTGCTGGAGACGGATAGTGTCGCTACTCTGCTTGTCCGCTCGCAGAGCGAGGAGATTACTGTCACCCCCTTCCTCTTCTATGGAGGTCCCCAGAGTCCGTTCAGCACGGTGCAAGGTCCATCAGGAGGTGGGGATCTCATCAGGCCGGGAGAGCCGCGCAGCTACAAGGTGCGCTTCAGGTCGAACACTCCCGGTCAGTTC
>NZ_JAGXKB010000789.1:0-239 GCF_019091025.1 Pantoea sp. GbtcB22 | reverse complement strand
ATGATTGCACGTGAATAAAACAGCCAGCAGCTTAGCCTTGGCAAAATCGCCGAGCGAATAGTCGCGTTCATCGACGCCGGGCAGCTTGAAGTCAGGCGCCGCATCACCAATTGCCAGGGTCTTGAACCCGGCTGGCTCGCCTCGCGCCACGCCGACCGTGACCAACAACACAGCAATTCCAGCTAATACACCGCGCATGGCAATTCTCCAGGTTGGTCCGGCAGATGACTGGCCGGCAT
>NZ_JAGXKB010000788.1:0-239 GCF_019091025.1 Pantoea sp. GbtcB22 | reverse complement strand
ATCGCCGCTGTTGGTGGTGCTGAGGGTCACATCAAGGTTGTCGGTATGCCTCGCATTACAGGTGGCCCGCAGGCTGCCATGGGCAAAGCGTCGGGTGCTCAAGCGGCGACTGCTTCCGCTGCTGGCACTATTGTCGCTGACCTCCAGGCCCAGTCGGATGGTATCGAGACTCTTTGTTTCTCTCAGCCCCCACTGACTCTCCTGGCTGCGGGCTCCGTCGATGGCTCCATCGCTCTCTA
>NZ_JAGXKB010000787.1:0-239 GCF_019091025.1 Pantoea sp. GbtcB22 | reverse complement strand
CCCGGCCGGCTGATCGACGGCCTGGAGAATCATGTTCCCGCCCGCCACCCCTTTTTCCACGCCCAGCTTTTCTTCGACAAGAAACTCGCCATCCATGACCGGAATCCGCCAATACCGCCGCCCGGCCAGTAGCTTGCTCTTTTGAAAGCCGTCGCCGAAGAATCGGATGGTTTTTCCCAGCGGAATTTTGGTCTGGCTGTCCGGCAAGCCGTTGTAGACCGCGGTCGTGGGGCAGGTCA
>NZ_JAGXKB010000083.1:0-297 GCF_019091025.1 Pantoea sp. GbtcB22 | reverse complement strand
CGCCACCGACAGCTCTGGCTCCTGCAGTTTGTGACGCAGAAAACTCACTACGCGTGAGTAGAGATCCGGCTTCAGCGCCTCTTCCCTGTGCTGCAAATTCACGCTGACCGAAATCATATTCAGCAGCGTGTTGGCAAACTGCTCGGCCAGAAACGGGTTCTCGCGGTCGGGATTAAACACGAACCCTTCCTGCAGCAGCAACTTGAGCGATGCCATGCCGGGGCGCGTGAGATCCAGCGTTTTTCACCGCAGTTTGGCGGTGGCAGGCGCTTCCTTCTCCATAATGTGGCGCGGCAG
>NZ_JAGXKB010000786.1:0-239 GCF_019091025.1 Pantoea sp. GbtcB22 | reverse complement strand
ATGTTTGTTGCATTGCATTTAGCATAGATAATAGGAAAAACTAATTAAAATAGATAACCAATGCTAGATATAATTAGTTAATTAATTTTATTTAGGTTGAACCTTGTGCTTAAACTTATGCATCATATTTGGTTCTTCTTGGATATTTGTTTGAGTGAGAGTTAAATCAAATCAAATCAATTCAAACAAATGCAAATCTGGAATGAAAAACAAAAGGAAAATGGAAAGGCCATTTCGGC
>NZ_JAGXKB010000785.1:0-239 GCF_019091025.1 Pantoea sp. GbtcB22 | reverse complement strand
AATGCCGTTGGTGACGTTATGGAATTTCTCCGGCCACAGCGCAAGATATTCCGAGAACAGATCTTTCACCACCAGCTGCGAGTGCAACGCCGCCACACCGTTTACCGCAAAGCCGCTGGTGACGCAGAGATTCGCCATGCCCAGCTGATTATTGTGTACCAGCGCCAGTTTCGCCCAGGTCACTTCGTCGTCCGACCAGCGCGCTTCCACCTGCTTCTTCAACTGAGCATTGAGTAGGG
>NZ_JAGXKB010000784.1:0-239 GCF_019091025.1 Pantoea sp. GbtcB22 | reverse complement strand
CCAGCGCGTAAGCATACGCCTGGCCCCCCCGCTGACCGGTAAACGGACCGCGCTGCACATTAAAGGAGAACCCCTGCGGTCGTCCGGTGGCGACATAAGAGAGCGTTTGATAGTGACGCGGCAGCGCCTGCCACTGCGCGGACGGCGGCTGATAAATCAGATCCGCGCCGCCGCTCACCAGCGCGCTCCAGCGCGTGGTGGCATCCGGCACGAACTTGCACTCCAGATGCTTGATATAT
>NZ_JAGXKB010000783.1:0-239 GCF_019091025.1 Pantoea sp. GbtcB22 | reverse complement strand
TGAATGGCGCATCGCTGGCCGTTTATCCGGGTCGCGTGCTGGCGCTGCTGGGTGAAAACGGCGCGGGCAAATCCACCATGATGAAAGTGCTGACCGCCATTTACAGCATGGATGCCGGTTCCCTGCAGTGGCTGGGTAAGGATGTGGCGTTTTCCGGTCCAAAGGCGTCGCAGGAAGCAGGCATTGCCATTATCCATCAGGAACTGAACCAGATTCCGCATCTGACTGTTGCCGAGAAT
>NZ_JAGXKB010000782.1:0-239 GCF_019091025.1 Pantoea sp. GbtcB22 | reverse complement strand
CTGGAAAACTTCACCAGGTGAGGTCGCTCTTGTAGAAGATGGTCGACCGGAACTGGACGGGATCATCGCTGTCGTACTTGCTGGAGAAGCCGAACGCGAGTTGGGGCCCGACCGAAGAGCGGTAGACCGCGATTCCCTGCGGCTCACGGCCGGGGAGCGTGGTGTCACCCGCGTGGGTCTGGAAGATCTCCTTGACCGACTTCCCGCTGTCGTTCATGTCGAGCGTGACCAGGTAGGAC
>NZ_JAGXKB010000781.1:0-239 GCF_019091025.1 Pantoea sp. GbtcB22 | reverse complement strand
TCGTTATCTGCCATGGTTGCCTCCACCCGCAGTGATCCGCAGAAAATCGGAAGTCGTTAGGCCAGCGGCTTTCGCTTCGTCCACCTGGTCGTGTTTCCTCGAGCTGACAAATGCCAGAACCGAGCATGCAAGGCACCAGGTTCCGACTCGCGCGCGAGGCAGAAGATCGCCCCTAGCTAGCTGCAACGCCTTCACCGCGCCATCATTGATATGTTTCTCCAGCAGCGCGTGGCAAGAAA
>NZ_JAGXKB010000780.1:0-239 GCF_019091025.1 Pantoea sp. GbtcB22 | reverse complement strand
TACATGTTAACAATAAGAATGCCTGTCTGATTTAATATAAGGATTTTTGAATATTTTCTGTAGACTCGGAATTTACCAGCATACTTGCTTTTACAGTTTTACTCTTAAATGGTTCCTGGTTCCTTGACCATACATTTACTCACCATGTAGTCAAAGTTCTCGGTATGATTTTCTGGGAATTTTGATGTGTTATGCCTACTGGAGATGGCAATGTTTTTAATTAAAAAATGCCTCTGTCA
>NZ_JAGXKB010000779.1:0-239 GCF_019091025.1 Pantoea sp. GbtcB22 | reverse complement strand
TTCTTTTTTTGTGTCTTGGTTTGGGTTATTGGATAACATCTATCAAATCCCGTTTCTGAATATGACGACTTATTCTTTGATTACAAGATGCTAGTGGAAAACTCCTGCTGGAAAAATATTTTTTTTGCATTTTTGTAAATAGGCTAAAGACACATAAGCTCGGAAGAATTAGCATTAATATTTTGAAGTCATATAATATGTTTTTCATTTAAAGGCCAAATATGGATTTGACTTATAAA
>NZ_JAGXKB010000082.1:0-298 GCF_019091025.1 Pantoea sp. GbtcB22 | reverse complement strand
ACCTGCAGCCAAACGCTCACAAATGCTTGACGCTGGGCTGCCTACCAAACCGAAGTTCATACGAGGTCTTCCCAAGGAAAGCTCGCAAGAAGATCTGGTTCGCAATGTAACAGGCCGTATTCACTGCCTCAGCCCAAAAGCGCCTCGGAGTCCTATGCTCATCGAGCATCGTCCGTGCCATCTCAACAAGTGTGCGGTTTTTGCGTTCCACAACATCGTTCTGCGGAGGGGTTTATGGAGAAGAAAACTAGTGCTCAAGACCTAGGTCACGACAGAAGTTTGCGAATCGAGAGTTTCT
>NZ_JAGXKB010000778.1:0-239 GCF_019091025.1 Pantoea sp. GbtcB22 | reverse complement strand
AGGAAGCCGCGTGCCTGCATATCGCCCGCCAGCCACATCAGATCGCCGAGGCGCTGGAAGCCGACCAGGGAGTAATAGATGTAGATCGGAATCATCGGCAGGTTGTTAGTGCTGTATGAGGTCGCCGGCGCCAGCCAGGATGAACCCGCGCCCAGCTCGTTGATCCCTTCCTGCAGGATCTGGCGTTTCTCGGCTTCTTTATAGTACGCAACCTGCTCCGGGTCCTGCCGGGTGTACTG
>NZ_JAGXKB010000777.1:0-239 GCF_019091025.1 Pantoea sp. GbtcB22 | reverse complement strand
GATGTGCTAGGCCTAGTGGATTGGGTGAAGGCCGCACTGGCGGAATGGAACTCCCTAGCCCCGGATCGTTTTCCAGGACTTCCCGACTGGTCTCGGCAACCTCAGTGGATGACCGGAGAGGAAAGAAGGATCAGTGCCGGAATCGCTGAGATTGAGGAGCAGAGGATAAGGGTTCTAGAGGAGCTTGCGGCTCGCGAGAATAAGCTCAAAGAACAACTTTCCTCGGCCACCGAGAGGGC
>NZ_JAGXKB010000776.1:0-239 GCF_019091025.1 Pantoea sp. GbtcB22 | reverse complement strand
GACTGACGCGAAAAAAAGGTCGGCATCGAGACAGCAGCCGGAAGCCGCGGGATCCAAGCACCTCTCGACGATTGCTACGACGACATTGACGAAGAGTAAGTTGATATCCATCAGTCATATACTTCAACCTGAGCAATACTAATCAGTCCACAGAGAGGTTTTTACCGTGTCAATTCGCAAGCACTGTCGCATCTTCACGTAAGTCAATACTTATCCAGCCTCGTTCTGTCTATACTCAC
>NZ_JAGXKB010000775.1:0-239 GCF_019091025.1 Pantoea sp. GbtcB22 | reverse complement strand
TGCGTTCTTCGCTCACGATGATCGATCTGTTACGCCCAAAAAAAATATGAAGTTTTTGAGCCACTTTGCGAACTTTTTCCGCTAAACACTACAGGGCAAGAATTCTCGGCGGATCTTACCGCCTTTATCGTCTACCACCCCGGGCCCGACGATAACTTAACTGCGGCCCGGCGGCAGTTGCACTCTAATGACGCATTCTCTATTCGGCAATGTGTCTCACCGCATTATATGCGGGCGAA
>NZ_JAGXKB010000774.1:0-239 GCF_019091025.1 Pantoea sp. GbtcB22 | reverse complement strand
GGGACTGCCACTGGTGGCATTCCGTCTGCCTCCGAACCCAGACCGAGTTTATGATGAATTTGCGCTTGCCCACCAGTTGCGCGAGCGTGGTTGGATTGTGCCCGCGTATACGATGGCCCCACACAGCGATAAACTCCAATTGATGCGGGTTGTTGTGCGCGAGGACTTTAGCATGAACCGTTGCGACAGTCTCCTGACAGATGTGAAGCTGGCTCTTCAAACTCTGGAGTCTATGGACC
>NZ_JAGXKB010000773.1:0-239 GCF_019091025.1 Pantoea sp. GbtcB22 | reverse complement strand
TCGCTTTATTTATGACATTTTTGAGAGTGAGCCATGGCTTAATGACGAAAATAAAACGTTTGTCACTAAGTTCATCACAAATCAATCTAATGCAAAATTTGTGATGAATGTTATATTACTTGATGACGAAAACAATTTGTCATAACCTGGATGAATAAATTTATAACATTGTTGTTTGTCTCGGTCTGCGCGGCCTAGCCAGCCTACAACATTTTCCTCGGTCGGCACTGAAGCACACA
>NZ_JAGXKB010000772.1:0-239 GCF_019091025.1 Pantoea sp. GbtcB22 | reverse complement strand
ATATCCGCTTCCAGCTTTGATAAGCGCTTTTCCATGTTCACTCCTTGATTAGTTATTCACTTAATACAACCAGGGAGCCAGTGCCAGCGTCATGCCCGCAGTCCTCAGCATCCCAGCGATTATCCATTTTGTCTGCTTACTTAACTCCTGATGAATCCTCCCAATATCCTGATGCACATTGCCAATCACCTGATAAAGATCGCTTTTGGTGACGTAATTCGATTTGATCACCGCGATAT
>NZ_JAGXKB010000771.1:0-239 GCF_019091025.1 Pantoea sp. GbtcB22 | reverse complement strand
CAAAATATTCTGGTGGCTATTGATGCCCAGCCGGACGATCAGCCCGCGCTGCGTCGTGCGGTTTATCTCAATCAACGTATTGGCGGGAAAATCAAAGCTTTCCTGCCTATTTACGACTTCTCATATGAAATGACCACGCTGCTGTCGCCCGACGAGCGCTCCACTATGCGCAAAGGGGTGATCAGCCAACGTACCGAATGAATCCGCCAACAGGCCCCGGCATATATTGCGGCTGGCGT
>NZ_JAGXKB010000081.1:0-300 GCF_019091025.1 Pantoea sp. GbtcB22 | reverse complement strand
CCCTTGCCTGCCGGCGGCCGGCCTGCCCAAGGGGCTCCCGCCAACTGGTCACCCTGCCGCCCGCCCGCGCGGCGCCCCCCGCCGCGCCAACTCGGCCAGCCAACTGGCCGCCGCGCGCTCGCCTGCGCGCCTCCCCCTCCTCCTCCTCCTCGCCCTCCTCGCCCTCCTCGCCCTCCTCGCCCTCCCTTCGACGCCCTCGCGTGCGCGGCTCTCTGCTCGCCTCGACGGCGCGCGCCTACCGGGCACCCAGCCCCCCTCATGCGCCTCCCCTGACCCGGGACCCCCGCGCGCGCCGCCCGC
>NZ_JAGXKB010000770.1:0-239 GCF_019091025.1 Pantoea sp. GbtcB22 | reverse complement strand
CAAGTGCGTGGAAGAGGGGATCCGCACCGCCGATCATCAGGATGGCGCCGACGAGATGATCTACTCCATCTATTTCAATCTCGGCATGATCATGGATTACTGGGGCCCGGAGCGCCTCAATCACCACACCGAAGCCACCACCGCGCTGTTTGCCGCGCGTGAATGTGCGCGTCTGATATTGGAAGAGGGATTAGATAACGGCATCCCGCGCCACAAGGTGCACGGCGATGCGCTGCTGA
>NZ_JAGXKB010000769.1:0-239 GCF_019091025.1 Pantoea sp. GbtcB22 | reverse complement strand
TGCCGCGTGCGATGGCGTCGCGCGGCGAGTGAATCTGCACTCTCACGCCGTCGATCCAGATCTCACCGCCGCTCGGTTGATGCACACCAAAAATCAGCTGCGCCAGTTCGCAGCGTCCGGCGCCGACCAGCCCCGCCAGCCCGACAATCTCGCCGGCCCGCACCGACAGGCGGCTGGGACGCACTTTGTGTTTGACGCACAGGTGATTGACGGCGAGACGGATGTCGCCGAGCGGAATA
>NZ_JAGXKB010000768.1:0-239 GCF_019091025.1 Pantoea sp. GbtcB22 | reverse complement strand
ATAAGACACGGTGCATCTTGGCTGTAAGTTTTGACGGATAGGCTTTCCAGCCAAAAAGATTGGAATTTAATGACTTTCGGGATAGAAGAATATGACCAGAAATCTCAATACTCGCCTCACTGCTTTGAGAATGATGCGATTTCAAAAAAGCGTTAAGGGTATCCTTAAGGACAAGGGGAGTAATTTCTTGTTGAGTTAGCGTATCTAGTAACAGATAAAGACGTGACATATGAATGCCT
>NZ_JAGXKB010000767.1:0-239 GCF_019091025.1 Pantoea sp. GbtcB22 | reverse complement strand
CTCTATGGCTGAAGTAGCCCCAATCAAACAGCACCGGCCCGCCGGCGATTTCCCAGTGGCCCGACGGCGTATCTTTACCGGACGACATTTCGCTGGCGTAAGCATACGCACCGATGATTTCCGCGTTGGGATCGAGGCCTGGCGGGAAACGACCGGTAGAGAGCGCAGCCGCTTTGCCGAGGCCCAGTTTGGTCAGGTACGGTAAGTGCAGCGGGCCTTCGCGACCTTCATTGGCGCGG
>NZ_JAGXKB010000766.1:0-239 GCF_019091025.1 Pantoea sp. GbtcB22 | reverse complement strand
GCAGGCGATCCTCAAAGGGGTGGAACCGGGCGATCGCCTGGTGACCGGAGGCATCGCTCGCCTGACCAACGGCAGCAAAGTGCAGCTGGCGGATGAGAGTAAAACCACCGCGACCGCCGAGGCCAAATGGATCCGTCTCGCCTGTTTATCCAGCGTCCGGTCGCCACCATTTTGCTGATGGTCGGCGTGCTGGTCGCCGGGGTCTTCTCCTTCCGTTTTCTCTCCACCTCGGCGCTGCC
>NZ_JAGXKB010000765.1:0-239 GCF_019091025.1 Pantoea sp. GbtcB22 | reverse complement strand
CAAAAAGATACTCATTGTCGAAGATGGGGTCGTTTTCCGTTCATTGATAGACAATTTATTAACCAGCTTAGGTGCAACAACGCTTGAGGCAGGTGTTGGTGTTGATGGCTTAACCTTGTTGTCGGCGCAGTCAGTGGTTCTGGTTATTTGCGACCTTGAAATGCCGCGTATGGGCGGTATCCCGTTCGTTGGACGTCTTCGCACGCGCGGCAACAATGTGCCCATTCTGGTTATCTCCG
>NZ_JAGXKB010000764.1:0-239 GCF_019091025.1 Pantoea sp. GbtcB22 | reverse complement strand
GTGGCGGATAAAGCCGGTCACCACCAAACGTTTATGGGGATGCTGTGTTAACAGCTCCTGCACCAGCGGCCAGGATTTGCCTTCATCAACCTGCGGCTGCGCGGCACGTCCAGCACGCAAGAAGTCACGCGCATCAAGCCAGGCGGCTTCGATCTCGCGCTGGCTCAAAACCGCAGCCCTCAAGCGCGCTGACCAGATTTCGCCGTGCCCCACCACTTCGGCATACACCGCGTCGGTGA
>NZ_JAGXKB010000763.1:0-239 GCF_019091025.1 Pantoea sp. GbtcB22 | reverse complement strand
TTGAAGTGATCGATCACGGCTGCGGCATGTCGGCCGAGGTGCGTGAACAGGTGTTTGAGCCGTTCTTCTCCACCAAAGCCATCGGCAGCGGCAGCGGTTTGGGCTTATCGATGGTGTTTGGCTTTGTGCGGCAATCCGGCGGCCAGATTGAGCTGGAAACCGCGCCAGGACAAGGCACCACCCTGCGGCTGTTATTACCGCACGCGCCCGAAGCGGCGCAACCGCCCAGCCTGCCGCCG
>NZ_JAGXKB010000762.1:0-239 GCF_019091025.1 Pantoea sp. GbtcB22 | reverse complement strand
CGTTGCCAGACAGCTCAACGAAAGACCGAGAAAAACGCTAGACTATGAATCACCCGCAGCGCGTTTTAACCAATGTGTTGCATCCATCAGTTGTACTCACAGCACAAAGCCGACATGCACACTGCACGATCCACTTTAACCGCGAAGCGGGTCACGTGTTAACAGCTCGGGGAGCGATGAGAAGAAAGCAAAGTATGATGACTCAATACTCACCTATATTTGCCCCACTGAAGGCGGGG
>NZ_JAGXKB010000761.1:0-239 GCF_019091025.1 Pantoea sp. GbtcB22 | reverse complement strand
GAATGTCCGGTGCTCAGACAGCAACGCTGCAAGAGACACAATCATTAAGTAAAAAAAGCCCCGTAGCGCAAGCGCCGGTTAAGGCAGCGACACTAAGTTCAGCTCGCGAACAGAGCAACGGTATTTATTTGGTGACGCTAACTGCCGGTACACGTCCTGGTAGCGTGAGTATTACCCCATCAATAGAAGGCGCAGCCCTCAAGGCAGTGACTGTGGCTCAAGTAAGCGACACGGCAACA
>NZ_JAGXKB010000080.1:0-301 GCF_019091025.1 Pantoea sp. GbtcB22 | reverse complement strand
AGCCAGCCTGGCGCCAGTGCGGTCAGGAACAGCGCGATGCCGTAGCTCACCGGCACGGCAATGATCAAGGCAATAATCGAGGTGACGAGGGTGCCGTACATCGGTACCAGCGCACCAAATTGTTCGTTTGGCGCTTCCCAGGTTTTGTTCCACAGGAAAGAGAAACCAAATTTTTGGATGCGTGGCCAGGAGGAGAAAATCAGGGAGACGATAATGCCGCCCATCAACAGCAACACGATAAGGGCGGATAGCTTCACCAGCGCGCCGAAAATCATGTCGCCTTGTTTACCGGGGGCTTTGA
>NZ_JAGXKB010000760.1:0-239 GCF_019091025.1 Pantoea sp. GbtcB22 | reverse complement strand
CCATCACCGCGCGCTATCTCAACACCCTCATAGCTGACTGGATCCTTGAGGATCTTAGCGCGCGACCCACCCCTCTGCAGGTGCTGGAAATTGGCGCAGGAACGGGAGCAACAACCGAACGGGTGCGTGAATTGCTGCAGGGAAAGTATGGTGACACGCCCCCTGTGACCTGGGAATTCAGCGGTGTTTCACGTTTCTTTTTGGTCAACGCGCAACAACGGTATGGGGATCTGCCTTGG
>NZ_JAGXKB010000759.1:0-239 GCF_019091025.1 Pantoea sp. GbtcB22 | reverse complement strand
GTTAGCTAACAGGATTTGCATCGTTGGCCTCCAGCGCCGGACCAATCTCCAGCACTTCAATGTCAAACTGAATGCGCTGGCCCGCCAGCGGATGGTTGAAGTCTACGGTGATCGAGACACCGGACACTTCACGAATCACGCCAGGCATTTCGCTGCCGCCGCGGCCGCTGAACAGCATAATGGCACCCCCTTCCGGCTCGCCCCCGTCGTTAAAGTCACGACGTGAGAAGTACTGAACC
>NZ_JAGXKB010000758.1:0-239 GCF_019091025.1 Pantoea sp. GbtcB22 | reverse complement strand
GGGCGCGGCATAGTTAAAATAACCTGCCACGTCAGCGAGTTGCTGTTGCTGTTGCCGGTGTGCACTTTGTACTCGGCCTGGAATTCGCGATCCGGCAATGAGTTGATGCGCACCACCGGGCGATAGGACAGGTTGCGCATATCCAGCGCGGTAAACAGGTTTTCCGGTACGCTGAAAACCACGTCGAGCAGGTCGTTGCGAGTCAAGGTGGCAATGGTTTGTCCGGCGGCAACTACCTG
>NZ_JAGXKB010000757.1:0-239 GCF_019091025.1 Pantoea sp. GbtcB22 | reverse complement strand
GATATTCCCGAACTGCTCTTCCCTCTCAAGACGACCCTGGGTGTTGACCGACAGCAGAAAATCGCTCTGTTTCTTCAGCGGCCCCGCGCCAAGCTGGCCGGCAGACACCTGCACGTTCTGCTCCTGCATCGCGCTGACCACATCGGAGGCGGGCAAGCCACGTGCCGCCACCTTATTGGGATCGAGCCAGTCGCGCATCGCGTAATCACCGGCACCGAAGGTCTGAATCTGACCGATGC
>NZ_JAGXKB010000756.1:0-240 GCF_019091025.1 Pantoea sp. GbtcB22 | reverse complement strand
ACCAGCCATTAATTTGACAACTAGTAGAGTACCTTGATAGAGCAAATGAACCTTATGCCGCGAGGATCGGTCATGTTTGGCTCTGGAAAAAATGATGTAGGAGGGGTGCCGCCGTAGAAACAGAGAGAGTTGCGTCACTGTCACGCCGAGCTCATTCGTTCTACTACCGAACATGTTCTAGTTGTGCATTCTAGCTCCGCTGCTGGATTACCATTCGGCCTGCTGATCGCGCCCTGAGAT
>NZ_JAGXKB010000755.1:0-240 GCF_019091025.1 Pantoea sp. GbtcB22 | reverse complement strand
TGCGGGCCAAGTGGCGTGGCACATGGAGCAACTGGGTGCACAACTCCAGTCGGGCACAGGTAAACGTGGGCGGCGACCTCGTGGCCTCTCAGCACAAGGCCTGCGCCGGCTGCACGGTGTACACCCTCTATCTCTGACATGACACGGTTCGCGACGGCTAGGGAAGCAGTGCGCTGAAAGAGCTCGGGCCCGTCACCACGGGGAAGCGACGGGCCCGGCCTTCCCATGCGGGGGGCGCAC
>NZ_JAGXKB010000754.1:0-240 GCF_019091025.1 Pantoea sp. GbtcB22 | reverse complement strand
AGTCGACTCTGGCTCTTCAACGAGCCAACTCAAACACAAAAAATCCGCACGTCGACGGCACCGCCATCGCGAAGCAAAGGCCAGAGCGGCCACTGCTGCCACTGCTGCCACTGCTACCACTGCTGCTATGCCCGCCTCCCCTGCGGAGGCTGTTCCTCCTGCCGAGCCAAGGGTAGAAGAACTTCCCGATTCTGAGTAGCCGTGGTAAGTTGACCCAGCACTCCATGATGATGCGCTATA
>NZ_JAGXKB010000753.1:0-240 GCF_019091025.1 Pantoea sp. GbtcB22 | reverse complement strand
GCTTAACGCGGTCCTCATTAACATGGTTAGGGCCAAAAACATCCCGTTCATAGGGGTGCGCAATTCATGCGACATGTTGGCCAAGAAATCCGTTTTGAGCTTGGCCGATTCCTCAAAGGCAGCGATTAAACGAGCCTCGGCGGCCTTGCGCTCAGTCAAATCTCGGGTGACCTTGACAAAACCGACGTGTCGGCCACGTTGATAGATTGGAGTAATCATGACATTTGCCCAGAAGCGGCC
>NZ_JAGXKB010000752.1:0-240 GCF_019091025.1 Pantoea sp. GbtcB22 | reverse complement strand
CGTTTAGCAAGATCTGATTTGAGCGGCCTACCAATCCGTGCCGCGTTGAGCAAAGGGGCAAGGGTGGTTAGATCCGAGCCTTCAAGAGTGCTGCTCCTGTCTGAGCATGGCAAGAGCTTCTACCTTTCCACTACAGCTACCCTTGTGAGATAATCCACTGAGGACGAGCAGTTGGATCTATAATTCAATAAGATACCTCAGTGCCTTATGAGTTTGGACTGACCTGGGTGTATGTCACCG
>NZ_JAGXKB010000751.1:0-240 GCF_019091025.1 Pantoea sp. GbtcB22 | reverse complement strand
CTTTGATAGGTCTCTCAAAATGTCATAAAACATATGACAAAGAGCCGTACTAGGATCATTTTGTCCGAAATTGCTATCCTTGAAAAAGAATGAGCACACAGTCTCATCACCAAAATCTCGGTGCTCATCACGAATATGCTTTGCCAGAACGGACTTGCCCGTTCCAGGACGAGCAGCCAAGATAAGAAGCCCACGATCACTTTTCCTCCAATCGAGGTACGATCGATGTTCCAAGACACC
>NZ_JAGXKB010000079.1:0-303 GCF_019091025.1 Pantoea sp. GbtcB22 | reverse complement strand
TTCATGTTAATAAAAGAGAATTCCACCTTATCAAAGTTTGAAAAAAGATTGGGCGGTGTTTCTTTCGCCAATCTTAAACAGCACCTCGGAAAAGCGATCATTTTTCTCCCAATGCCGTTGCTGATTATTTATCTGGCAATATTCAGTCAGCCGCGTTTTGTGAGCGAATCCAAAGTCGCGATTAAACGCTCAGATGATCGTGCCAGCAATAATGTGAATTTTGGCTTGTTGTTGGGGGCTATTAATCCCAGTTCGGTTGAAGATGCAATCTACTTAAAGGAGTACATCAATTCGCCGGATATG
>NZ_JAGXKB010000009.1:0-224416 GCF_019091025.1 Pantoea sp. GbtcB22 | reverse complement strand
AGAAGTGAAACGCCGTAGCGCCGATGGTAGTGTGGGGCCTCCCCATGCGAGAGTAGGGAACTGCCAGGCATCAAATAAGTGAAGAAGCCCCGGACGAAAGTCCGGGGCTTTTTTACGTCTGAGATCAGCTAAAATCGCATAGAATAGAGCGATTCAGTGTATGAAAATCACGCAAATCTCACCTCAAACTTTCATTTCAAGAAGCTGATCCAGCATAAATACGCCACGACTTATCCCAAATCCCATCTAAAGCTGAAACATTTTCATAAACCGCATGAAGACTCGACATTCTCGACATAACAAGCTAATGTCGGGCATCTGGATGTCTAAACGTTTATACGGTTATCAGTAAGAGGTGAGTAGGTTATGCCAATCAGGATTCCCGACGAATTACCGGCAGTGAATTTTTTGCGTGATGAAAACGTCTTTGTCATGACGTCGTCGCGCGCCAGTGTTCAGGAGATCCGTCCGCTAAAAGTGCTGATTCTTAACCTGATGCCAAAGAAGATTGAGACAGAAAATCAGTTCCTGCGTCTGCTCTCTAACTCACCGTTGCAGATTGATGTGCAGCTGCTGCGCATTGATAGCCGCGAGTCGCGCAACACGCCGACAGAGCATCTGAACAACTTCTACTGCAACTTCGAAGACATCCAAAACGATAACTTCGATGGACTGATTGTGACCGGCGCGCCGCTGGGATTGGTCGATTTCAATGATGTCGCTTACTGGCCGCAGATTCAGCGCGTACTGCATTGGGCGAATGAACACGTCACCTCCACGCTCTTTGTCTGTTGGGCGGTTCAGGCGGCACTCAACATTCTGTATGGCATTCCTAAGCAGACGCGGCAGAACAAATTGTCCGGTGTTTATGAGCACCAAATCCTGCATCCCCACGCCTTACTAACGCGCGGTTTTGACGACAATTTCCTGGCCCCGCATTCACGCTATGCTGATTTTCCGAGCCAGCTGATCCGCGATTACACCGATCTCGAGCTATTTGCCGAATCGGAATCCACCGGCGCATATCTGATGGCGAGCAAAGACAAGCGCCTGGCGTTTGTCACCGGCCACCCTGAGTACGATGCCCTGACGCTCTCGGGTGAGTATCATCGCGATTACGATGCTGGCCTGCAGCCGGACGTGCCGTTCAATTACTTCCCGCACGACAACCCAGAGCTGCCACCGCGCGCCACCTGGCGCAGCCACGGCAACCTGCTGTTCTCCAACTGGCTGAACTACTACGTTTACCAGATCACGCCGTTCGATCTGCGCCGGATGAATCCAACACTCGAATAGATCAAACACCTCGTTTGATCCTGCCGCGCTAGCCGAAAGCTATCGCGGCTTTTTTTTTGCCTTCAATTCACCAGTGGAAGTTATTGCCTTTAATTCGAGAGATTAAATTACATAAATATCAATCTGATAAATTAACATAAACATTAAAATGGAAATAGTTTTTGAAATTAAAATAAAAATCATTATGCTCTGATCTTGCAGGTTACAAAACACCCTACATCCGGATCCGATCGTTAAACGATGGATCACCTCAGGAGGCAGCCCGCATGACAGACTCGGTTATCAGCAATACGCTAACCTTCAGCCAGCCCTTTACCCACGAGGAAAAGCAGCTGCTTACCCCAGAAGCAATCGACTTTATACACGCATTAGT
Organism: Pantoea sp. GbtcB22; assembly: GCF_019091025.1. Classification (NCBI taxonomy): domain Bacteria; kingdom Pseudomonadati; phylum Pseudomonadota; class Gammaproteobacteria; order Enterobacterales; family Erwiniaceae; genus Pantoea; species Pantoea sp. GbtcB22. Next base: position 222,747 of record NZ_JAGXKB010000009.1, on the reverse strand, counting down.
GGTGCGCTTTGCACCAGAGCGCGAACGCCTGCTGAAAGCACGCCAGCAACGACAGAAGCGTTACGATCAGGGTGAGTTACCCGGCTTTGATTCGGAAACCGCTTCCATTCGTGAAAATGCGTGGCAAGTTCGTCCTATTCCGCAGCTGCTTCAGGATCGTCGCGTAGAGATCACCGGGCCGCCGGATCGCAAAATGGTGATCAACGCGCTCAACGCGAACGTCAACGTCTTCATGGCCGATTTTGAAGATTCACTGGCGCCAACCTGGCAGAAGCTGATCGACGGACAATTAACACTGCGCGATGCCGTCAATGGCACGCTGAGCTTCACCAGTGAAACCGGCAAGATCTACCAGCTGCGCGCCAATCCGGCGCTGCTGATGTGTCGGGTGCGCGGTCTGCATCTGAATGAAAAGCATGTGGAGTGGCGCGATCGGGCCATTCCCGGCGGATTGTTCGACTTTGCGCTCTACTTTTTCCACAACGTTGAAGCGCTGCTGGAGAAGGGCCACGCGCCATGGTTCTATCTGCCGAAAACCGAGCATGCCGCTGAAGTGGCGTGGTGGCGTGAGATCTTCCGCTTCAGTGAAGATCGCTTCGATCTGCCGCGCGGCACCATCAAAGCCACGGTATTGATCGAAACGCTGCCGGCGGTATTCCAGATGGATGAGATCCTGTGGGAACTGCGCGATCACGTCGTTGGCCTGAACTGTGGCCGTTGGGATTACATCTTCAGCTACATCAAAACGCTGGGCCAGCATCCCGATCGTATCCTGCCGGATCGCCAGCAAATCAGCATGGATCAGCCATTCCTCGATGCCTATTCACGCCTGCTGATTCGAACCTGTCATCGTCGTGGTGCGCTGGCGATGGGCGGTATGTCGGCGCTGATTCCGAGCAAAGACGCGGAGCGCAATGTATGGGTGACGCAAAAGGTGCAGGAAGATAAAGCGCGAGAAGCGGGCAACGGTCACGACGGAACCTGGGTGGCGCATCCCGGCCTGGCTGATATCGCGATGGAGGAGTTTGACCGTCGGCTGGGCGATCAGCCCAACCAACTGCACATCACGCGTGAGCAGGATGCGCCAATCACCGCCGAACGTCTGCTGGCGCCCTGTCGCGGCAAGCGTACTGAAGCCGGCATGCGCGCCAATATCCGCGTGGCGCTGCAATATCTGGAAGCCTGGATCAGCGGCAACGGCTGCGTTCCGATTGATGGGTTGATGGAAGATGCCGCCACCGCTGAAATCGCCCGCACCTCCATCTGGCAATGGATTCATCACAAACAAATTCTCAGCGATGGCCAGCCGGTCACGGTGGCGCTGTTTGAACGGCTGCTGGAGGAAGAGCTGGCCACCTTGCAGCAAACCGTTGGCGCAGAACGTTTTCAAAATGGACGCTTCGACGATGCCGCCGCGCTGATGGCGCAAATTACCACCGATGACGAACTGGTTTCCTTCCTCACTCTGCCGGGCTACCGCCTGCTGCCTTGAACCTGGAGATATGACGATGAATCGTACGCAACAGATCAAACAACTGGAATCGAGCTGGAATGATGCGCGCTGGCAGGGAATTACTCGTCCGTACAGTGCGGAGGATGTGGTCAATCTGCGCGGTTCGGTCAATCCCGCCTGCACGCTGGCGGAGCGCGGTGCCACCAAACTCTGGTCGCTGCTGAATGGTGAATCGAGCAAAGGCTACATCAACAGCCTCGGCGCGTTGACCGGCGGACAAGCGGTGCAGCAGGCGAAAGCCGGCATAGAGGCGATTTACCTCTCCGGCTGGCAGGTGGCGGCAGATGCTAACCTGGCCGGGCAGATGTATCCCGACCAATCGCTGTATCCGGTGAATTCGGTGCCAAATGTGGTGGAGCGGATTAATCAGAGCTTCCAGCGAGCCGATCAAATTCAGTGGGCCAGCGGCGTATCGCCAGAAGACAGTGATTTTATTGATTACTTCCTGCCGATTGTCGCCGATGCGGAAGCGGGCTTTGGCGGCGTGCTCAATGCGTTCGAGCTGATGAAATCGATGATTCAGGCCGGTGCCGGCGCGGTGCATTTTGAAGACCAACTGGCGGCGGTGAAGAAGTGCGGCCACATGGGTGGCAAGGTATTAGTCCCAACGCAGGAAGCGATTCAGAAACTGGTGGCGGCGCGTCTGGCCGCGGACGTCATGAACGTACCGACGGTGTTGCTGGCGCGCACCGATGCGGATGCCGCCGATCTGATCACCTCAGATTGCGACCCGCGCGATGCGGCGTTTATCACCGGCGAGCGCACCTCGGAAGGCTTCTTCCGCACGCGTGCCGGGATTGAACAGGCGATCAGCCGCGGGCTAGCGTATGCGCCTTATGCCGATGTGCTGTGGTGCGAAACCTCAACGCCAGATCTGGAGATGGCGCAGCGCTTTGCCGACGCGATTCACGCGCAGTATCCCGGCAAGTTGCTGGCTTACAACTGCTCGCCTTCGTTCAACTGGAAGAAGAACCTTGACGATCGCACTATCGCCCGTTTCCAGCAGGCGCTGAGCGAAATGGGCTATCGCTTCCAGTTCATTACGCTCGCCGGAATTCACAGCATGTGGTTCAACATGTTTGACCTGGCGCACGCCTATGCACAGGGCGAAGGCATGCGCCATTACGTGGAGAAAGTGCAGCAGCCGGAGTTTGCGGCGCGCGATAAGGGTTACACCTTCTCATCGCATCAGCAGGAAGTGGGCACCGGCTATTTCGATCGCGTCACCAACGTCATCCAGGGCGGGCAATCCTCCGTGACCGCGCTGACCGGCTCCACCGAAGCCGCACAATTCTGAAGCCGTTGTAAGGTCGCCATTCAATGGCGACCACTTACCGCTAAAGGAGCGTTGCCGATGACGCCGAGAGAATCGCTGATTGCCCACACCATTCTGCAAGGTTTTGACGCGCAGTATGGCCGCTTTCTGGATATCACCGCCGGTGCGCAACAGCGCTTCGAGCAGGCCGACTGGCACGCGGTGCAGCAGGCAATGAAAGCGCGTATCCATCTTTACGATCACCATGTTGGCCTGGTCACCAACCAGCTGCGCATTCTCAATGACACTTCGGACTGGGATGACGCATTCTGGCTGCGGGTGAAAAGCCATTACGAAACCTTGCTGCCCGGCTACCCGCGCCATGAAATCGCCGAAAGCTTCTTCAATTCGGTCTATTGTCGCCTGCAGGGCCACAGCCATTTGTCGCCCGAGCGTCTGTTTATCTTGCCGTCGCAGCCCTATGCGCCCGCGCCGGTTGCGCCGCGCCCGCTGTCACGCCTCTATCGTCCGCAGCAGAATTTGGAGGAAACACTGCGTCAGGTGCTGAATGACATTCCGCTGCGTCTAACGTGGCAGGATCAAACGCGCGATATCGGCTGGATTGTGCGCCATCTGCACGAGCAGTTTGGTGCCACACAGCTGGCGACGGCGACGCTGGATGTCGCCAGCGAACTGTTTTACCGCAACAAAACCGCGTGGATAGTGGCGCGCCTGCAGCTGAGTGATGGCATGGTGCCCTGTTTGCTGCCGATTCAGCGCGATGATGCTGGCCGTTTATGGATCGATACCTGTCTCACCGACAGCGATGATGCCAGCATCGTGTTTGGTTTTGCCCGCGCCTATTTCATGGTGTACGCGCCGGTTCCGGCCGCGCTGGTGGCGTGGCTGCAACCGATTCTGCCGGGAAAAACCGTGGCAGAGCGCTACATGGCGATTGGCTGTCAGAAGCACGGTAAAACCGAATGCTACCGTGAATACCTGCACTATCTGGCGAACAGTCAGGAAGATTTCACCGTCGCACCCGGCATTCGCGGCATGGTAATGATGGTGTTCACGCTGCCGGGTTTTGATCGCGTATTTAAGGTGATCAAAGACCGCTTCGCACCGCAAAAAGAGGTCACCGATGCGCAGGTGCGCGACTGCTATCGCATGGTCAAAGAGCACGATCGCGTGGGCCGCATGGCGGATACGCAGGAGTTTGAGCACTTTGCGTTACCGCGCGCGCGTATTCCGGCCGAGCTGATGGCGGAGTTTGAGCGCGATATCCCGGAAAAGCTCGAGCTGCGCGACGATGTGGTGATCATCCGCCATTTGTGGCTGGAACGCCGCATGGAGCCGCTTAATCTGTGGCTGGCTCAGGCTTCGCCGGAACAGCGGCAGCATGCGATTGGCGAATACGGTGATGCGATTCGTCAGCTGGCGGCGGCAAATATTTTCCCCGGCGACATGCTGTACAAAAACTTTGGTATGACGCGTCATGGCCGCGTGGTGTTTTACGATTACGACGAAATCCGCCAGATGACCGAACTGGTGTTCCGCGATGTGCCGCAGGCGCGCTATGAGGAAGATGAGCTGCAGGCCGAGCCGTGGTACAGCGTCGGGCCGGATGATGTGTTCCCGGAAACCTTCCGCTATGCGCTGTGCAGCGAACCCTCGACCGGCAAACTGCTGCAGGCGCTGCATCCGCAGCTGTTTGATCCCAACTGGTGGCGCGCGCTGCAAACGCGCATCCGCGAAGGGCATATTGAAGAGGTAATTGCGTGGCGCGCCAGCCAGCGTTTCAGCGCGCGCTATGCGTCGGTGGCCGCTTAGCGGCCAGAATAGGTTTGGGTCACCTGCTTCGCGGCGCGGATCACCAGCGCTCCCAGCTCGGTGATGCGGTCGTCGGTCATGCGCGCAATCGGGCCGGAGATTGAGATGGCGGCGAAGGGTTCGCCATGTTCGTCATAAATCGGTGCCGCAACGCAGCGCAGACCCAGCGCGTGCTCTTCATCATCGTGCGAAAAGCCCATCTTACGAATCAGCGCCAGATTCTCCTTCAGGCTGTGCGGCGACATCAGCGTTTTCGGCGTGTAGTGATGCAGCCCTTTTTGATGCAGCAGCGCGGTAACTTGCTCATCGCTCAGATGCGCCAGAAACGCTTTGCCGGCGCCGGATGCATGCATCGGCAGCTTGCCGCCAATCGGCGCGGACATGCGCATCAGCTGCGTACACTGCACCTGGTCGATGATCACCGCCTGATAATCGCTGAGATCCAGCACCGCCAGATTCACCGTCTCGCCGGCATCTTCCATCAGCTTGCGCAGCAGCGGATGCACAATCGCCAGCAGATTGCGGCTCTGCAGGAAACTGCTGCCGACCACAAACGCGTGCGAACCAATGGTCCACAAACCTAAGTCGCCCACCTGATGCACAAAACCTTGCTGCTGCATGGTGGAGAGCAGGCGATGAGTGGTGGAGTTGGGTAAACCGGCCTGTTGTGCCAGTTCGGTCAGCGCCACGCTGCCGTGGGATTCGGCAATCAGCTCCAGCAGGCGCAGACCACGCGTCAAAGATTGTACTTGCCCGCCGACGGGCGCGCTGGTGGTAGCCGTTGTCGCACGCGGTTTTTTGCCGCGTTTCACGGGCGCAGGGGTTGCCATAACGTCTCCAATTCGCATCAATGCTGGAAACCATTTTCGTTTTTAACCGCATTAATGCAAACGCTGACTTTCTGGTCAGACCTGTCGTCGGCAATAGCTGAAAATGTCTCATCTGAGCTGACTTTTGATCACCTGCAAGTTGTGCCAGTATGACTGGCTGGCATATTAGCCAACGCAATGACGTGGATGGGGCGAGAGTGAGCAACAAAACAGAAATGCTGCAGCAGCAGCTGGCGCAACGCATTATGATTCTGGACGGTGGCATGGGCACCATGATCCAGAGTTATAAACTGAGTGAGCAGGATTTCCGTGGCAGCCGCTTTGCCGACTGGCCATCTGATTTGAAGGGCAACAACGATCTGTTGGTGCTAACCAAACCGGAGGTGATCCGCGAAATCCACGATGCCTATCTCGCTGCCGGCGCGGATATTCTCGAGACCAACACCTTCAACTCCACCACCATTGCGATGGCCGATTACGCGATGGAAGCGCTGTCGGCGGAGATCAACTTCGAAGCCGCCAAACTGGCGCGTGCCAGCGCCGACGCATGGACGGCGAAAACGCCGCATCGTCCGCGCTACGTGGCAGGCGTGTTGGGCCCGACCAACCGCACCTGTTCTATCTCGCCGGACGTCAACGATCCCGCCTATCGTAACGTCACCTTTAACCAGCTGGTGGAAGCTTACCGCGAATCGACGCATGCGCTGATCAAAGGCGGCTCCGACCTCATCATGATCGAAACGGTGTTCGATACCCTCAACGCCAAAGCGGCGATCTACGCGGTGCAGGCCGAGATGGAAGCGATGGGCGTGAAGCTGCCGCTGATGATCTCCGGCACCATCACCGATGCGTCCGGTCGTACGCTCTCCGGCCAAACCACCGAAGGTTTCTATAACTCGCTGCGCCACGCCGAACCGCTGTCGTTTGGCCTCAACTGTGCGCTTGGCCCGGATGAACTGCGTCAGTATGTGGCGGAGCTGTCGCGCATTGCTGAAGGCTACGTCACCGCGCACCCGAACGCCGGTTTGCCCAACGCCTTTGGTGAATACGATCTCGATGCGGCGATCATGGCTGAGCAAATTGGTGAGTGGGCGCGCGCCGGTTTCCTCAATATTATCGGCGGCTGCTGCGGCACCACGCCGGAACACATCGCGGCGATGGCGGCAGCGGTAGACGGCGTTGCGCCGCGCCAGCTGCCTGAGATTCCGGTTGCCTGTCGCTTAGCCGGGCTTGAACCGCTGAATATTCAGGCCGATTCGCTGTTCGTCAACGTCGGTGAACGCACCAACGTCACCGGCTCGGCCAAATTTAAGCGTCTGATCAAAGAAGAGAAATACAACGAAGCGCTGGATGTGGCACGCCAGCAGGTAGAGAACGGTGCGCAAATCATCGACATCAACATGGATGAAGGCATGCTGGATGCGGAAGCGGCGATGGTGCGCTTCCTCAATCTGATTGCTGGTGAGCCGGATATCGCCCGCGTGCCAATTATGATCGACTCCTCCAAATGGGAAGTGATCGAGAAAGGCCTGCAGTGCATTCAGGGCAAAGGCATTGTGAACTCTATTTCGATGAAAGAGGGCGTGGAACCGTTTATCGCGCACGCGCGCAAAGTGCGTCGCTACGGCGCAGCGATGGTGGTGATGGCGTTTGACGAAGCGGGTCAGGCGGATACGCGGGCGCGCAAAATTGAGATCTGTCGTCGCGCCTACAAGATTTTGACCGAAGAGGTCGGTTTCCCGCCAGAAGACATCATTTTCGACCCGAATATTTTTGCCGTAGCGACCGGCATTGAAGAACACAACAATTACGCGATGGACTTTATCGGTGCCTGCGAAGACATCAAGCGCGAACTGCCACACGCGATGATCTCCGGCGGCGTCTCCAACGTGTCGTTCTCGTTCCGTGGTAACGAACCGGTGCGCGAAGCGATTCACGCGGTTTTCCTCTATTACGCCATCCGCAACGGCATGGACATGGGCATCGTGAACGCCGGTCAGCTGGCGATTTACGACGATCTGCCTGCCGAACTGCGTGACGCGGTGGAAGATGTGGTGCTGAATCGTCGTGACGATGGCACCGAGCGCTTGCTGGAACTGGCGGAGAAATATCGCGGCAGCAAAAGCGACGGCGAGCAGGAGAAACAGCAGGCCGAATGGCGCAGCTGGGACGTGGTAAAACGTCTGGAATACTCGCTGGTGAAAGGCATCACCGAGTTTATTGAGCTGGATACCGAAGAGGCGCGCCAGGCAGCAGCGCGGCCGATTGAAGTGATTGAAGGGCCGCTGATGTCCGGCATGAACGTGGTTGGCGATCTGTTCGGCGAGGGCAAGATGTTCCTGCCGCAGGTGGTAAAATCAGCGCGCGTGATGAAGCAAGCGGTGGCCTATCTCGAACCTTATATTCAGGCCAGCAAAGAGGCCGGACGCAGCAACGGCAAGATTGTGCTGGCAACGGTAAAAGGCGATGTGCATGACATCGGCAAAAATATCGTCGGCGTAGTGCTGCAATGTAACAACTACGAAATCATTGACCTCGGCGTTATGGTGCCGAGTGACAAAATCCTCAAAACCGCGATTGCCGAGAACGCCGATATCATCGGGCTTTCCGGCCTGATCACGCCGTCGCTGGATGAGATGGTCAACGTCGCCAAAGAGATGGAGCGCCAGGGATTCACCATCCCGCTGCTGATTGGCGGCGCGACTACCTCGAAAGCGCATACCGCAGTGAAAATCGAGCAGAACTATAGCGGACCAACGGTCTACGTGCAGAACGCCTCGCGCACCGTGGGTGTGGTGTCATCGCTGCTGTCCGAAACGCTGAAAGAAGATTTCGTGGCGCGCACGCGCAAAGAGTACGACACGGTGCGTATTCAGCACGCGCGCAAAAAGCCGCGCACGCCGCCGGTGAGCCTGCAAACTGCGCGCGATAATGATTATGTCATCGATTGGGAAAGCTATACGCCGCCGGTGGCGCACCGCCTCGGTGTGAGCCCGGTTGAAGCCAGCATTGAAACGCTGCGTAATTACATCGACTGGACGCCGTTCTTTATGACCTGGTCGCTGGCCGGCAAATATCCGCGTATCCTGGAAGATGAAGTGGTGGGCGAAGAGGCCAAACGCCTGTTTGCCGATGCCAACGCCATGCTCGATATGCTGAGCAGCACCGGCACGCTCAATCCACGCGGCGTGGTGGGGATTTTCCCGGCCAACCGTGTCGGCGATGACATTGAAATCTACAGCAACGAGAACCGCAATCAGGTGCTGTGCGTCAGTCATCACTTGCGTCAGCAGACCGAGAAAACCGACTTCGCCAACTACTGTTTAGCCGACTTTGTGGCACCGAAATCCAGCGGTAAAGCCGATTATCTCGGCGCGTTTGCGGTTACCGCCGGAATTGAGGAAGATGCGCTGGCCGAGGCGTATGACAAGCAGCACGATGATTACAACAAAATCATGGTGAAAGCGGTGTCGGATCGCCTGGCAGAAGCCTTTGCTGAATATCTGCACGAGCGCGTGCGGAAGGTGATTTGGGGCTTTGCCGCCCATGAAAATCTCAGCAACGAAGAGCTGATTCGCGAGAACTATCAGGGCATTCGTCCCGCGCCAGGTTATCCGGCTTGTCCGGAACACACTGAGAAAGCACCGATCTGGCAGCTGCTGGAGGTGGAAAAACATACCGGCATGAAGCTCACCGAGTCTTTCGCCATGTGGCCAGGCGCAGCGGTTTCCGGCTGGTACTTCAGCCATCCCGATAGCAAGTACTTCGCCGTGGCGCAGATTCAGCGCGATCAGGTGGAAGATTACGCCGCGCGTAAAGGCATGAGCGTGAGCGAAGTTGAGCGCTGGCTAGCACCCAATTTGGGTTATGACGCAGATTAATAGTCGGTAACGCGCAATAAATGGCGCCGCTACGGTATGTGCACCTCTCCGTAGCGGCGCGATTTATCGCGCGGGTTTCACACCACCCGCGCTGATGTTAATTAAACCGCGCATCACGATCTGACGTCAGGTCATACAGCTGATATTTGCGACCCAGCATCTGCCCACCATCACGCGTCAACGGCACCCAGTTTACCTGTGCGCGGCCTCGCGTTGGCGTCACGGTAAACAGATCCATCGGCACCGAAATGTAGAAGCCTTTAGTGAAGTCGCCTTCGCCATAGGCTTCCGCCGACACATTGGTTTTGGTGGCGTAGAAGCCTACCATCACGCCGCTATCAAACCGCTTCGACACATCAACGGTAACGCCTTTATCCTTCGCCAGATATTCACCGACGCTGGCTTTCACCAATACGTCCTGCATAAACCACGGACGCCAGTACGCGGTGAAATGTCCGGTTGGCGCTTTGTAATCGGTGAACTGCATCATGTTGTCCCAATCACGCTGCTTCACGTAGTTGGCATCAACCCCGAATGCCCAGTTGCTATCAATTGGACGATACAGCACTTCGCCGCCGACGCCGCCGTACATGGTTTCCAGATAACCGCCGTAAACCTGGCCGTAGAAACCGTTGCCGAGCGCCTGCATGTAGTTGGCTTGCAGATCGTTAACGTAAACGTTGTTCTCAACGTAATCACGAATATGCGTTCGCACGCGCGGCAGCGTTGAATCCGCCGGTGCGCCGTTGTAGTTGAACTTATCGTAGTTATTGGCGAGGTTGCCAAACAGGCTGCCGCCGACCAACAGGTGATCGGTAAGCCAGTAATCGGCGTTGGCCATCACGCCAACCTGATACATGTAGAAGCTTTCCGGTCCGCCGACGGACTGATTCAGCACCGGCGACAGGCTGTAGTTCAGACGATCTTTGCGGATGAAGAAACCTTGCTCGGTGGCACCGGGATCGACCGGATTTTCACGCGTCTGCTGCAGCGGCTGTTCATGCCCCAGCGGATAACCCACGAGTTCGTTATGCAGGCTGGCAACGTTGGTGCGCGTGCTCACCTGCGGCATATTGAAGCGCGACTCGGTGACGTCGATGGTATCGATGCCGGCCGGCAGGTTGTTCATGATAATGCGATTGGCGCGATCGACCCCTTCGCGCGTATCGCGATATTTGGTCTGCTCGCCGGACACATACAACGTGCTGCCTTTGGTTTGAATATGCGGGCCATTCAGTCCTGCGTTGTACTTCAGATCGGTCAGCTGGTTTGCCACTACCGTTGGCTGCAACAGATCGCCCTGCGGCTGCGGGTTGTAGGCCGGCTTCTCGCTATCGATATGCGACTGATGCAGATCGTTGAAATTGGTGCGCAGGGTAAAGCCGAACATAAAGGTGTTGCCGCGCTCGTAGCTGGCGTTGATGTCCGCCCAGTCGGTGAGGCGATAAATCGCGCCGACGTTGACCTTACTGCGCTGATCCAAACGACCGGCGAAATCATCCTGATAATCGTTGCCTTCGTACTCCAGCTTGAGGCGCAGCGGCTGCCACGGTGTTTGATACTCTACGCCGCCAAACAGCGCCGCCGGACCGTGGAACATCTGCGAGCCATTAATTGAACCCGCTTCGCCACCGCCGGTGCGGCTACAGAAGCTGTCGCTGTAGGAGCAGAACGGGTTCTTGATGGTGCCGCTGTTGCCGAGATAGCCCCAGCCCAGACCCAAGGTGAAATCGAACGGGCCCCACGCTTTGCTCGCCACCAGATATTCGCTGTCGAACAGACCGGTACCGCCTAAATCGCGTGAGCCAACCGCCACTTCTGGCAGCCAATAGCTCTCTTGCCATAGGCGCAGCTTCACATCGAAGGCTTTATCTTTATAGCTTTGGTTGCCGCTGAAACCTTCTACTGCGCTGTAACGGCGGGTACGCACATCGGTATAGCGTACGGTGGTTTCCAGCCACGGGAACAGCTGCAGCGAAGCAGAATAGTAGCGATATTGATCGTTATCGCGGAAGTTGACGCTAAATTCGCCCTCTTTCGCCATACGCGCGGTGGGCGTCTGCATCAGGCCAACGCCACCAAAATCCGATTGAGAAGGACCGACCGGTTCAGGCCAGGTTTCCGCATGCACCTGGCAAGCGGCGGAAACAGAAGCAGCCAACAGGCTGAGAAGTAATTGTTTTTTCATCAGTCTGGTATCCGGTGAGTCAGAACGGAAAGCATGCGCTCATTCAAATCGCTTTGGCCCCATGGCAAGCTCCATGAGGTGAAACCGAGCCAGATAATGCTGCCAGGTTCCACTTCGATATGGCGATGATTCCAGTAGGCAACCGGAACTTGCTGGGTGCTGCCGGACGGCGCAATCACCGTGGCATAGCTGCGTTCCGCGCCGGACAGACGATCGTGGCCTTCGAGGTAATCACGCACTTCGCGGCCCGGCTGCCAGCGCGCTTTACCCGGATTGCTCAACGCCCCCAGCACCAGCACCTGCGTCGGCTGCGCCAGCATATAGAGGTCATAGCTGCCTTGCAGCGTGCGGTTATCCTGTGGACGCAGACGCACGTCATCGGGATCGAGCGAGGTGAACTGGCGGCCCGTTACCTGCAGCGCGCCAAGCTGGTGGATAACCGAGCCGATGGTTGCGGCCAACGACTCGCCGCTGTCGGCTTGCCAGGCGCGCAGATCGGCCAGCAACTGCTTCTGTTGCTGCTGTGCTATCGCCGTTGCGCCGCGTTCGGCAATCACCGTGCCCGGCCACCAACTGCGCAGTTCAGGATGGGTGAGCAACTGACTAAGATTCTGCGCATCGTTAATTTGCAGTGTGTTTTTTCCCGGCAGATCGTGCACGGTGACTTGCGCCGCCGCCAGTGCGTGACCAGCCGTGAGCAGCGTCAATGCTGCCAGCATTGGAGTTATTTTTTTCATGATTTCGCCGGCTTCAGAATGGTGGTTTCAACGGGGAAGGCATCGGCGACCAGCATCTGGTTGGCCTGCAATACCGTGCCATCGCGGTTATCGATCCAGAAGGTGTTCTGCCACTCCGCGCCTACGTTCTCCATGCGTACGGTTTCATGCCAGACGCGGCACGGTACGCGTTCACCGGCGATATCCAGCACCGTATCGTCACCGCGCTCGAAGCGGGAAACCGCTGTGGCGGCTCGCACTTTATCTTGCTCGCGCCACTGCACTACGCGCGTCCAGCTGGCACTGTTTTGCAGATGCAGCGCATCGGCGAGCGGATCCTGCACCAGGTTACTGACGTCAGCGAGGTTGCTCGGTAAACCCAGGGTTTTGATCAGACGGCCATGCTGCATCACCAGCATCGCTTTATCCTGGGTGATCCACTTCTGTTGGCCGTTTTCGTTGTAACCGAGCACCACGAAGATGCGCGGTCCTTCATTGATGCGGGCATAGAGGCTGGCGTAGGGCAGGTTAGCAACCTGCTCGTTGGTGACCGTGACATCATCCGGGCCATTCACGGCCAGCATCACGGTTTGTTCGAGGCCTTTTTGCGTTTGTGTGCAGGCCTGCAACAACAGGCAAAGAAGTAGCAAAGAGAGTCGGCGCACGGGGTATCCCTGTCTAAATAAGCCAAGCAAAAAATAACCACACGGGTGTGTGGTTATGCTTAAAGGTGCTACATCAACGAGTGGTGCTCGTTGTGGTGGTTGTTGTTGTACCGGTATTTGCACCGTCACCGCCGCCAGAAGCAGCAATGCCGAGACCCACTAACGCACCGAGCGCGCCGATACCCACAGCGGTAGACGCGCCGGAAGAGATTGCTCCCGCCTGCGCGCCTGCTGCAGCACCAGCTTCTTCCGGCGCGGCAATCGCAGCGGAAGAAACGGCAACGTAAAGTAAGGCTGCACCGGCAACCATCAGTTTTTTCATAACAACGTTTCCTGCATTTATATGAATCAATGAATGTAGGATTTACCCAGATTTCGGGCGCGTTCAGTATAGGGCAACAAATTACCAGAGTTCAGCATGAGTAAAAGAGGGCAGGAAGTCGGGGTTTTTCTGGTGATAAATACGGCGAATTGGCGTTAGCTGCTTTTTTTTAACGCCTTTTTTCAGGCTGATAGGATAAGTGAATGGCTGCGCATTTCACGGCAGAGTTTTTCACTTTTGCACTAATTATTGGTACGGAATGGGAATAATCGGAATTTACTTATAAGGCTTAAATTAAAATCATAGATCAATCAGTTAGATAAACTATTTATCGGGCTGAATTAGGTCCATTTTTAAGCCAGGTAAGGTGCGGTAAATTGAAATGAATTACGAATTTCCTTACGCCACTTTAAGAATTTTCTAACCCTGTTTAATGCAGTAATTAATAATATTGCGAGTGAGATGGCATGGTTGACAAAGAAAAGGCGGCAATTACGCCGCCTTGTGTAAATTAGCCGGAAAATTAACGCCAGGATTTGTAGCGATTAATTAAGCCATTAGTGGAGCTATCGTGGCTGCTAATTTCAGCGTCATTTTCCAGTTCTGGCAGAATACGGTTTGCCAGCTGTTTACCCAACTCAACACCCCATTGGTCAAAGGTGAAGATGTTGAGAATCGCGCCCTGAGTGAAGATCTTGTGCTCATACAGCGCAATCAGTGAACCCAGGCTGAACGGGGTAATTTCACGCAGCAGGATGGAGTTGGTTGGGCGGTTACCTTCGAACACTTTGAACGGCACGATGTGCGCGACAGATTCGGCAGATTTACCCGCATCGGTAAACTCTTTCTCCACCACATCGCGTGACTTACCAAACGCCAGCGCTTCGGTTTGTGCGAAGAAGTTCGACAGCAGCTTTGGATGGTGATCGGTCAGCACGTTGTGGCTCAGTGCTGGTGCGATAAAGTCGCACGGAATCAGTTTGGTGCCCTGATGAATCAGCTGATAGAACGCATGCTGGCCGTTGGTGCCAGGCTCGCCCCAGATGATTGGGCCGGTCTGGTAATCCACTGGATTGCCTTCACGGTCAACGTATTTACCGTTGGATTCCATGTTGCCCTGCTGGAAGTAAGCAGCAAAGCGATGCATGTACTGATCGTACGGCAGAATCGCTTCGGTTTCGGCACCAAAGAAGTTGTTGTACCAGATACCGATCAGCGCCAGCAGCACCGGCAGGTTCTGCTCGGCAGGCGTGTTGGCGAAGTGCTTATCCATGGCGTGCGCGCCGCTCAACAGCTGCTCAAAGTTCTCGAAGCCGATGGAGAGAATGATCGACAAGCCGATAGCTGACCACAGTGAATAGCGGCCGCCAACCCAATCCCAGAACTCAAACATGTTGTCGGTATCAATACCGAACTCACCCACCGCTTTACCGTTGGTCGACAGCGCAGCGAAGTGCTTCGCCACGTGCTGCTGATCGCCCGCAGTTTTCAGGAACCAGTCACGCGCGCTGTGGGCGTTGGTCATGGTTTCTTGCGTGGTGAAGGTTTTAGATGCCACGAGGAACAGCGTGGTTTCCGGGCTGAGATCTCTCAGCGTTTCGGCGATGTGGGTGCCATCGACGTTAGAAACAAAGTGCATGTTCAGGTGGTTTTTGTACGGACGCAGCGCTTCGGTCACCATGAACGGGCCGAGGTCTGAACCGCCAATCCCGATATTCACCACGTCGGTGATGGCTTTACCGGTATAGCCTTTCCAGTCGCCGCTGATGATGCGCTCGGAGAAGCCTTTCATCTTCGCCAGCACCGCGTTGACTTCCGGCATCACATCTTTGCCGTCCACCACAATGGGCGTGTTGCTGCGGTTACGCAGCGCAACGTGCAGAACTGCACGCTCTTCGGTGCGGTTGATCTTCTCGCCAGAGAACATCGATTTGATGGCGCCTGCCAGATCGGTCTCTTTAGCCAGCGCCTGTAATTTTTCGAGGGTTTCCTCGGTGATGCGGTTTTTTGAGAAATCCACCAGCATCTGGTCATCGAAAGTGGCAGAGAATTTCGCAAAACGATCGGCATCTTGCGCAAACAGGTCGGCGATTTGCACCGATTTCATCTGCTCAAAATGCTGCTGCAGCGCTTTCCAGGCAGCGGTTTGGGTCGGATTGATATTTTTCATGGCAACACTCTAGTTGATATAAGAACCGTCATTCCATCCGGGGCGTCCTGCTGGCCCGGCATCCATAGCATTCTTGCACGGGGATGAGTATGACCACAGTTACTGGCTAAGGGAAAAAATTTGTGACCGTGGCCGCACTGTTTCAGGTAAATCCGGCAGCGATTGTCGGTGCTGCGCCAGCAGAATTCCCTGTGCCGCATCAGAAAAAAGCCGCTTTTGTCTGATTCGGACACTACTTTAGGCCGCTGTTGGTGGGCGCGTTTGTTCAACGATGCGTTTACCGAAGTGTAAATGTGAGAAATCCTCAAAGTGCGGGGATGGACAGGGGGGAAAATAATCAGTAATTTATGCGCGCTACTTACACCTCCGGGTGTAAGCCAGAAGAGGCGCGTCGCCCAGGCAGTGTGTTTGAGGATCCGTATCCGCAGAGAACACATCAGGGGGTGTGACGCCGAGGTGGGGCAACACGCGGGGTGTTGCACTGTCGGCTGCAGGGGCTGAATCCTCTGGGTTGTCACCAGAATCGTCCACAGTCGGACGGTTCGCAAGGTGAAGCGCTTTTGGTGACTTGTCTACTACTGATCTTGTCTGCCCAATTCTGCTCTTCTCTTGTGCCTAGGCTGCTACTATGTCTTCCGCCCCAAAACGGAAGAAAGATAACCTGACACGGGGTTCGTAATATGTCCCAAAATCTTATCGTGGCTAAATTTGGCGGCACCAGCGTTGCCGATTTTGATGCTATGAACCGCAGCGCAGATGTTGTGCTGTCGGACGCCAATACCCGCTTAGTGGTGCTCTCTGCCTCCGCTGGCGTGACCAATCTGCTGGTTGCCCTTGCTGAAGGCCAGGAACAAGCGCAGCGCGCTTACCTGCTGGATGAAATCCGCCGTATTCAATATGCCATCATCGATCGTCTGCAATCGCCGGATGTGATCCGCGATGAGATTGATCGCGTGCTGGAAAACATCACCATGCTGTCTGAAGCCACCTCGCTGGCGACCTCACATGCGCTAACCGATGAGCTGGTGAGCCACGGTGAGCTGATGTCGACGCTGCTGTTCGTGGAGATTCTGCGCGAGCGTCAGGTCAACAGCGAATGGTTTGACGTGCGTAAAGTGATGCGCACCAGCGATCGTTTTGGTCGCGCAGAACCCGAAGTGGCGACGCTGAAAGAGCTGGCCGCAACGCAGCTGCAGCCGCGCATTGCGGAAGCGCTGGTGGTGACGCAGGGCTTTATCGGTAGCGAAATAAAAGGGCGCACCACCACGCTTGGTCGTGGCGGCAGCGACTATACCGCTGCGCTGCTGGGCGAAGCGCTGCAGGCCGCGCGCATTGATATCTGGACCGATGTGGCCGGTATCTACACCACCGATCCACGCGTGGTGTCCACCGCTAAACGCATCGAAGAGATTACCTTCGAAGAAGCAGCGGAGATGGCGATCTTTGGTGCCAAAGTGCTGCATCCGGCCACTTTGCTGCCGGCCGTGCGTAGCGATATTCCGGTGTTTGTCGGTTCGAGCAAAGATCCCGCTGCAGGCGGTACGCGCGTGTGCAACGAAACCAAGAATCCACCGCTGTTCCGTGCGCTGGCGCTGCGTCGTAAGCAGACGCTGGTAACGCTGCACAGCCTGAACATGCTGCATGCACATGGCTTCCTCGCCGAAGTGTTTAACATTCTGGCGCGCCACAGCATCTCCGTTGATCTGGTGACCACTTCCGAAGTGAGCGTGGCGCTGACGCTGGACAGCACCGGTTCAACCACCACCGGCGACAGCTTGCTGACCCAGGCGCTGTTGACCGAACTCTCTTCACTGTGCCGTGTGGAAGTGGAAGAGAATCTGGCGCTGGTGGCGATCATTGGCAACAACCTGTCAAAAGCGTGCGGCGTCGGCAAAGAAGTGTTTGGCGCACTCGAGCCGTTCAACCTGCGCATGATTTGTTACGGTGCCAGCAGTTATAACCTTTGCTTCCTGGTTCCCACCCCAGACGCGGAAGAAGTGGTACGTGCGCTGCACAAGAATCTTTTTGGTTCTTAAGGCCAGTTTTTAGCATGCGTAATCCAGCCGGACCGGGTCCGGCTTTTTTATTGGTGAAATTTTTTAAACAATAATTCAAGCCCAGCGGCATTCACTGCTTCGCTCCAGACATTTCTGATGAACCCCATTATGGCTCGCGAGAACCGTCTCAAATACGCTGCTATCGCCTAAAAATCACCCTAATCCCTTATTCTTCGGTTGCGCTTCAATCGCCAAAAACGATAATCCCGCCGCGAAAACATTAAATTATTTGAGGGAACAGAGATGAAAAGATTAGTGGCTGAAACGCTGGGCACTTTCGTGCTGGTGTTGGGCGGTTGTGGCAGTGCGGTTTTGGCCGCGGCGTTTCCAGAATTGGGTATTGGTTTTGCCGGTGTTGCGCTGGCGTTTGGTCTGACGGTGTTGGTGATGGCATGTGCCGTCGGCCATATTTCGGGCGGCCATTTTAACCCGGCGGTCACCATCGGTCTGACGGTTGGCGGACGTTTCCCGGCGGCGCAGGCTGTGCCTTATATTATCGCGCAGCTGGTAGGTGCGGTTGCGGCGGCTGGCGTGCTGTATTTGATCGCCAGCGGTAAAGCCGGTTTCGATGCCGTGGCCAGCGGCTTCGCGTCGAACGGTTACGGTGAACATTCGCCTGGGGGCTTTAGCCTGCAGGCGGGCATGATCGCCGAGCTGGTGCTGACCGCCGTATTCCTAATTGTGATCATGGGCGCGACCGATAAACGTGCTCCGGCTGGCTTCGCGCCCATTGCAATCGGCCTGGCGCTAACGCTGATTCACCTGGTGAGCATTCCCGTCACCAATACCTCAGTCAACCCGGCGCGCAGTAGCGGTGTGGCGATCTTCCAGGGCGGCTGGGCATTGGAACAGCTGTGGATGTTCTGGTTGTTACCGATTATCGGTGCCGCGATTGGTGGTGCAATCTACCGCTTTGCACTGGAAAAAGCAGAGTAACTTTGCCGTATTTCAGCGGATCGGCAGCAGCCGATCCGCATTTTGCCCCGCAAGCGACTTCCCGCCTTACGTCAAGATAATGAAATGTTATGATCCCGCGTCCGTCGCTGTGGTCGTTCCCTGCGCGACATTTCATCTGTGGCAATATAAAAAAATTCCTAAGGAAGTCTGGTTATGCTCGGCAAACTTACCCGCCTGTTCCCGCTCTGGGCCGTGCTGCTCTCGGTCGCTGCTTATTATTCTCCTGGCACCTTTCTCGGCATTGGGCCGTGGGTGACTTACCTGCTGATGCTGATTATGTTCGGCATGGGCGTGACGCTAAACATTGATGATTTCAAACGCGTGCTGGTGCGTCCTGCGCCGGTGATCGCCGGGACTTTCCTGCATTATCTGGTGATGCCGCTGGCCGCGTGGGGCCTGGCGAAGCTGTTCCAGATGCCACCGGATCTGGCGGCAGGCATGATTCTGGTCGGCAGCGTGGCCAGCGGCACCGCTTCTAACGTGATGATTTATCTGGCGAAGGGCGATGTGGCGCTGTCGGTGACCATCTCATCCGTGTCGGCGCTGGTAGGTGTATTCGCCACACCGCTGCTGACACGCTTCTACGTTGATACCCACATTCAGGTGGATGTGGTCGGCATGCTGCTCAGCATCGTGAAAATCGTGGTGATTCCGATTAGCCTGGGTCTGATTATCCATCACTCCATGAATAGCGTGGTGCGCCGCGTTGAGCCTTATCTGCCGGCGTTTTCGATGGTGTGCATTCTGCTGATCATTAGCGCGGTGGTGGCTGGCAGCCAGGGCTTTATCGGTTCTGTCGGCTTGATGGTGATTGTGGCGGTGATCCTGCACAACGCGATCGGTCTGTTGGGCGGTTATTGGGGCGGTAAGCTGTTTGGCTTCGATGAATCGACCTGCCGCACGCTGGCGCTGGAAGTGGGCATGCAGAACTCAGGTCTGGCGGCGACGCTGGGCAAACTTTACTTCTCGCCGTTAGCGGCCTTGCCGGGCGCGCTGTTCTCGGTGTGGCACAACCTGTCAGGTTCGCTGCTGGCCGGTTACTGGTCGGGTAAACCGATCGATAAGAAGCAGAAGTAATATTCAAAAAGCATCACATTCAATTCATGCACATAGCGTAGCGGCGCAATAAATTGCGCCGCTACGCTGCCTGCGCTCTGAATGTATTACAGCTTCAGATAGGTACGAATCCCATCCAGGAACATCTGCGTCGCCAGCATAATCAAAATCAATCCCATCAGGCGCTCCAGCGCGTTAACGCCTTTGTCGCCCAGCAGGCGTAAAAACAGACCCGACATCAGCAGAATCACCACCGTCAAACCCCACGCGATCAGCAGCGCGCCGACCAGATGCGTCATCTGGTTGGGATATTGATGCGACAACAGCATCAGCGTCGCCAGCAGGGACGGACCGGCCACCAGCGGAATTGCCAGCGGCACGAGGAACGGTTCTTCACCGGCCGGCAAGCCAGTCGAGCTGCTCTCCTCTGACGGGAAAATCATGCGGATGGCGATCAGAAAAAGAATGATGCCGCCGGAGATCGACACGGTTTCGGTGCGCAGATTGAGAAACGCCAGGATGCGTTCACCGGCGAATAAAAATAGCAGCATCAGAATCAGCGCAATCAGCATTTCGCGCATCAGTACCACGCGGCGGCGTTTGGGTTCCAGATGCTTCAATACCGACATAAAAATCGGCAGGTTGCCCAGCGGATCCATAATCAACAACAGCAATATGGTCGCGGATATCATTTCAGTCATGTGTGGTTAGCCATTATTAGTTGTACTGCTGAAAAAGTTGGCGCAATCGAATTAATTCACTTGCCAGAAGTGCTGCATTTTGTAGAGTTGACGGTCATAGGTAAACCTGATTATTACGCAGACCGGCACGATTATCCGGCCAGTCTTTTCCTCGCACCACACGGCCTCTTTCGAGAGCACCCGAGACGGACAGAAAATGAAGAATGTAGGTTTTATTGGTTGGCGTGGCATGGTCGGCTCAGTGCTGATGTCGCGCATGAGCGAAGAACGCGATTTTGATGTCATCAATCCGGTCTTCTTCTCCACGTCACAGCTTGGTCAGGCGGCGCCGACATTCGGCGGAAAGTCGACCGGTGCGCTGCAGGATGCTTTTGATATCGAGGCGCTGAAGGTGCTGGATATTATTATCACCTGCCAGGGCGGCGATTACACCAGTGAAGTCTATCCGAAGCTGCGCGAAAGCGGCTGGCAGGGTTACTGGATTGACGCGGCTTCCACGCTGCGCATGAAAGATGACGCCATCATCATTCTCGATCCGGTTAACCATAACGTGATTCGTCAGGGCCTCGATAACGGCATCAAAACCTTTGTCGGCGGTAACTGCACCGTCAGCCTGATGCTGATGTCGCTGGGCGGTCTGTTTGCTAACGATCTGGTTGAATGGGCCTCGGTGGCGACTTATCAGGCGGCATCAGGCGGCGGCGCGCGTCATATGCGTGAACTGCTGACGCAGATGGGCATGCTGCATGACCACGTGGCGAAATCGCTCCAGGATCCGGCTTCGGCAATTCTGGATATCGAACGCAGCGTGACCGATTTCACCCGTTCTGGCACGTTGCCAACCGACAATTTCGGCGTACCGCTGGCGGGCAGCCTGATTCCGTGGATTGACAAGCAGCTGGATAACGGCCAGAGCCGCGAAGAGTGGAAAGGCCAGGCGGAGACCAACAAAATCCTGCGTACCAGCAGTGTGATTCCGGTTGATGGCCTGTGCGTGCGCGTTGGTGCGCTGCGCTGCCACAGCCAGGCATTCACTCTGAAGCTGAAAAAAGACCTGCCGCTGAGCGAAATCGAACAGCTTCTGGCCTCGCATAACGAATGGGTGAAAGTGGTGCCAAACGACCGCGACATCACCATGCGCGAACTGACGCCAGCCGCCGTCACCGGCACCCTGACCACGCCAGTAGGCCGCCTGCGCAAACTGAACATGGGACCGGAATACCTTTCCGCCTTCACGGTGGGCGATCAGTTACTGTGGGGCGCGGCTGAACCGCTGCGCCGCATGCTGCGTCTGCTGATCGACTAAGCGCAGCGGCAAACCAGAAAGGCCGGGGTTTCCCGGCCTTTTTTTAATTATCCAGGCCGCAAAAATTCATGCAAATTGCGCCTGACAAGTGATCCGCTTCCCTTTTTTGCTTGCCCGATAAGTATTTTTCACGATCCTCCCTGGCTTCTGCTATCCCCAAGCTATGATTTAACAGAGATGTGCCGGTTGTTAACTGTTTTTGTTTTTTCGAACTGAATGGTTGTTGTACACGGTGAAGATCTTTCCCACGGACGGTTGTGTCCTCACGGTGTACCTATGGCTCAATGAAAAGCAGCGCACCCGAGGCGATAATCCTGCCGACTCTGGTCGCCTGCGCAAAATCATAGGAAGAAAGTCATGTCAGAGCTTCCCGATCGCCAGGCGATCAATGCCCTTTTTGCCGGGAATTATGCCGATCCCTTTTCACTACTGGGCATGCACCAAACGGCTGCAGGCCTTGAAGTGCGTGCGCTGCTGCCCGATGCCTCCGATGTTTGGGTCATTGAAACCAACACCGGACGCAAATGTGCTCAGCTTACCTGCCTCGACTCACGCGGTTTCTTCAGTGGCGTGATTCCGCGTCGTAAAAACCGCTTTGGTTATCAGCTGGCGGTGAACTGGCACGGCCAGCAAAACCTGATTGATGATGCCTATCGCTTCGGCCCGCTGCTGGAGGAGATGGATGCATGGTTATTGGGTGAAGGCACGCATCTGCGTCCCTACGAAACCCTCGGCGCGCACGGCACCACCATTGATGGCGTGCACGGCACGCGGTTCGCCGTTTGGGCACCTAACGCGCGTCGCGTATCGGTGGTAGGCGAGTTCAACTTCTGGGATGGCCGACGTCATCCCATGCGTTTTCGCCGTGAACTTGGCGTCTGGGAACTGTTTGTGCCGGGCGCGGTAAACGGTCAGCTGTATAAATTTGAAATCGTGGATAATTCCGGCCAGATGCGCATCAAAGCCGATCCCTTCGCCTTTGAAGCGCAGATGCGTCCGCAAACCGCCTCGATGATCTGCGGGCTGCCGCCGAAAACCGAGATGCAGCCGCAGCGTAAGGCCGCCAATGCTTTTGACCAGCCGATTTCGATTTATGAAGTGCACCTCGGTTCATGGCGACGTCACACCGATAACAACTTCTGGCTCAGCTATAAAGAGCTGGCGGAACAGCTGATTCCTTACGTTAAAGAGATGGGCTTCACGCACATCGAACTGATGCCGATTAACGAACACCCCTTCGACGGCAGCTGGGGCTATCAGCCGCTCGGCATGTATGCGCCGACGCGCCGTTTCGGTACGCGCGATGAGTTCCGCCACTTCGTGGCCGCCGCGCATGATGCTGGTATTAACGTGCTGCTCGATTGGGTGCCAGGCCACTTCCCAAGCGATGATTTCGGCCTGGCGAAGTTCGATGGCACCGAACTCTACGAACACAGCGATCCGCGCGAAGGTTTTCATCAGGACTGGAACACGCTGATCTACAACTTTGGTCGCCGTGAAGTGAGCAATTATCTCTCCGGCAACGCCTTGTACTGGATGGAGCGTTTCGGCATTGATGGGCTGCGCGTCGATGCGGTGGCATCAATGATCTACCGTGATTACAGCCGCGCCGAAGGCGAATGGGTGCCGAACCAGTTTGGTGGACGCGAGAACCTCGAAGCGATTTCGTTCCTGCGTCACACCAACCGCGTTTTGGGTCGCGCCGCACCGGGCAGCGTCACGGTGGCGGAAGAGTCCACCGATTATCCCGGCGTTACGCGCCCTTCAGAAGATGGCGGCCTCGGCTTCTGGTTCAAATGGAACCTTGGCTGGATGCACGACACACTGGACTATATGAAGCTCGACCCGGTGCATCGCCGTTATCATCATCAGCTGATGACCTTTGGCATGATTTACAACTACACCGAAAACTTCGTGCTGCCGCTGTCGCATGACGAAGTGGTGCACGGCAAACGTTCGATTCTCGATCGCATGCCGGGCGATGCCTGGCAAAAGTTCGCTAACCTGCGCGCCTATTACGGCTGGATGTGGGGTTTCCCCGGTAAGAAGCTGCAATTTATGGGCAATGAATTTGCGCAGGGTCGCGAATGGAACCACGACACCAGCCTCGACTGGCATCTGCTGGAAGGTGAGGATAACTGGCACAACGGCGTGCATCGTCTGGTGCGCGATCTCAATCACACCTATCGCCATTACGCGCCGCTGCATCAACTCGACTTTGATGGGCAAGGTTTTGAGTGGCTGGTGGTCGATGACTACGAAAACTCCGTGTTTGTATTTGTGCGCCGCGATCGCGACGGCAATGAAATCATCGTAGCCAGCAACTTTACGCCAGTGGCGCGTCACAACTATCGCTTTGGCGTCAACCAGCGTGGCGGCTGGCGCGAGATCATGAATACCGATCAGCACGATTATCACGGCAGCGACACGCGCAATCACGGCGTGGTACACACCGATGAGATGGAGAGTCACGGTCGGCCGCAGTCGCTGAGTTTGACCTTACCGCCGCTGGCAACGCTTTGGCTGGTGCGGGAGAGCGACTGATGCTGGAGCAGGGGCAGCCGGAACCGTTAGGTGCGCACTATGATGGGCACGGCGTTAATTTCACGCTGTTCTCCCAGCATGCCGAACGCGTTGAACTCTGCCTGTTCGACGCGCACGGTGCTGAGCGCCGTTTCGCGCTGCCCGCGCGCAGCGGTGATATCTGGCACGGCTATTTTCCCGCGCTGAAGCCCGGCCAGCGCTACGGCTATCGCGTTCACGGTCCGTGGGCGCCGCAGCAGGGACATCGCTTCAATCCGGCTAAGCTGTTGGTCGATCCCTGCGCCAAAGCGGTGGCGGGTGAAGTGGCGGACGACGCGCGTTTCAACGGCGGCGAACGCGAGCCGGATGGTTTGGATAACGCCGCCATCGCGCCGAAATCGTTGGTGACTGCCGAAGATTTTGACTGGGAGGACGATCACGCGCCGCGGACGCCGTGGGGCAACACGGTGATCTATGAAGCACACGTACGCGGCTTAACCCAGCAGCATCCGGAAATTCCGGAAAGGTTGCGTGGCACTTATGCGGCGCTGGGTCATCCTGCTATGGTGAAGTACCTGCGCCACCTCGGCATCACCGCGCTGGAACTGCTGCCGATTGCCCAATTCACCAGCGAGCCGCGCCTGCGCCGTTTGGGATTGAGTAATTACTGGGGCTACAACCCCTTTGCCTTGTGGGCGGTGGATGCGCGTTACGCCTCGGGCGAAAACGGTTTAACGCCGCTGCAGGAGTTTCAGCAGGCGGTTAAAGCACTGCATGCCGCGGGCATCGAAGTGATTCTGGATGTGGTGTTCAACCATACCGCCGAGCTGGAAGAGATCGGGCCAACGATTTCCCTGCGCGGCGTGGATAACGCCAGCTATTACTGGCTGGATGGCAACGGCGAATATCAAAACTGGACCGGCTGCGGCAACACGCTAAATCTTAGTCATCCGCAGGTGATGACGTGGGCGCTGGAAGCGCTGCGCTACTGGGTGCGTGTTTGCCATGTTGATGGGTTCCGTTTTGACCTCGCCAGCGTGCTGGGACGCACACCGGAGTTTCATCAGGATGCGCCGCTGTTTGCCGCCATCAAAGCCTGTCCGCTGCTGTCGCAGGTGAAGCTGATTGCCGAGCCGTGGGACATCGGCCCCGGCGGTTATCAGGTCGGCAACTTTCCGCCGGACTTCGCCGAGTGGAACGACCATTTTCGCGATGCGGCGCGCCGTTACTGGCTGCATGGTCAACTGAATAATGGCGATTTCGCCCGCCGTTTTGCCGCATCCAGCGACGTTTTCCAGCGTGAGGCGCGGCTGCCGCACGCCAGCATCAATCTCATTACCGCTCACGACGGCTTCACGCTGCGCGATGTGGTGAGTTTTAACAACAAACACAATCAGGCTAACGGCGAAGACAATCGCGACGGCAGCAGCAGTAACTTCAGCCATAACCACGGCAAAGAGGGACTGCAGGTCAATTTCGATATTGTCGAACGGCGGCGGCGCAGCGTGCATGGCTTACTGACCACGCTGCTGCTGGCGCAGGGCACGCCGATGCTGCTGGCGGGTGACGAACGCGGTCACAGCCAGCATGGCAACAACAACGCCTATTGTCAGGACAACCCGCTGACCTGGTTGAACTGGCAACAGGATGATTTTGGCCTGGTCGACTTCACTGCTGCGTTAATCCGTCTGCGCCAGCGCATTCCCGCGTTGACGCAGGATCGCTGGTGGCAGGAGGGCGATGGCAGCGTGCAGTGGTGCAATGCCAGCGGCACACCACTGGAAGCCGAGCAGTGGGAACAGGGGACGCACCGAATGCAGATCCTGCTCTCCGGCCGCTGGTTAATAACAATAAACGCCACGGAATCGGTGAGTGATATCGCCTTACCAGACGGAGAGTGGCGTGCCATTCCTCCTTTCGCCGGGGAAGATAACCCCATCCTGACAACTGTCTGGCACGGTCCCGCACACGGTGTGTGTGTGTTCCTAAAGCAATCATAAGGAGTCAGACATGGTGAAATTAGATAGAACAGATCATCTGATGCTGGCGCGCCAGCTCCCTACACAAACGGTCGCCCTGATCCTTGCTGGCGGGCGCGGTACGCGCCTGAAAGATCTCACCGCGAAACGCGCCAAACCTGCCGTGCACTTCGGTGGCAAGTTCCGCATCATCGACTTTGCGCTGTCCAACTGCATCAACTCGGGCATTCGGCGCATCGGCGTGATCACCCAATATCAGTCGCATACGCTGGTGCAGCACATCCAGCGTGGCTGGTCGCTGTTCAACGAAGAGATGAACGAGTTTGTCGATCTGCTGCCGGCGCAGCAGCGTGCCGCTACCGAACATTGGTATCGCGGGACTGCCGATGCGGTGACGCAAAACCTCGACATTATTCGCCGCTATAACGCGCAGTACATCGTGATCCTCGCCGGGGATCACATCTACAAAATGGATTACTCGCGCATGCTGCTCGACCACGTCGATCGCGGTGCCAAATGCACCATCGCCTGCTTGCCGGTGCCGTTAGCTGAAGCCACGGCGTTTGGGGTGATGGCGGTGGATGCCGAAAACAACGTGATCGATTTTGTCGAAAAACCGCCGAAGCCGCCGTCAATGCCGGGTGACGATACCCGCGCGCTGGCCAGCATGGGCATTTACGTGTTCAACGCCGATTACCTTTACCAGCTGCTGGAAGAGGATCTGCATGTAGCCGATTCCAGCCACGATTTCGGCAAAGATCTGCTGCCGAAAATTGTCGCCAGCGGCGAGGCGTATGCGCACTCCTTCACGCTCTCCTGCGTGCAGGTTGATGAAAACGCCGAGCCGTACTGGCGCGACGTTGGAACGCTGGAAGCTTACTGGCGCGCCAATCTCGATTTAGCGTCGGTCACGCCTGAGCTGGATATGTACGATCACAGCTGGCCGATTCGTACCCACATGGAGCCGCTGCCGCCGGCGAAATTTGTTCAGGATCGATCCGGCAGCCACGGCATGACAATGAATTCGCTGGTCTCGGGCGGCTGCATCATCTCCGGTTCGGTGGTGGTGAACTCGGTGCTGTTCCCGCGTATTCGCATCAACTCGTTTTGCAATATTGATTCCGCAGTGCTGCTGCCTGATGTGGTGGTTGGCCGATCGTGTCGTCTGCGTCGCTGCGTGATCGATCGCGCCTGCGAACTGCCAGAAGGTATGGTCATTGGCGAAAACCCCGACGAAGACAGCCGTCGTTTTTACCGTTCTGAAGAGGGCATCGTACTGGTGACGCGCGCCATGCTGGCCAAATTGGCCGGAGGCGGTCAGTAAGTGACGAAAGAATATAGAGAAAATTGCCGCGTGGAACGTGTGCGATAACAATAGGGGTTCAGGATGCAGGTTTTACATGTCTGTTCAGAGCTTTTCCCGCTGTTGAAAACCGGCGGACTGGCTGATGTCGTCGGTGCATTACCACAGGCGCAAATAGCCGATGGTACGGATGCGCGGGTGTTGATTCCCGCCTTTCCGGATCTGCGTAAAGGGATTCCTGATACAGAGGTCCTGGCGGAGTTGCAAACTTTTGCGGGACCGGTACGCTTACTTTTTGGACAATTTAACGGCGTTGGTATTTATTTAATCGATGCGCCGGGATTGTATGAACGTCCCGGCAGCCCGTATCACGATACGTCGCAGTTTGCTTACGTCGATAACTATCTGCGTTTTGCGCTGCTGGGCTGGATGGGCGCCGAGATTGCCAGCGGGCTGGATACCGACTGGCAGCCAGATATCGTGCATGCGCATGACTGGCATGCTGGCTTAACCTGCGCCTATATTGCGGCGCGCGGGCGTCCGGCGAAAACGGTGTTCACCGTGCATAATCTGGCGTATCAAGGGCTGTTTTCGGCGCGTCATCTGGATGAGATCCAGATCCCGCGCGCGTTCTTCGACATGCATGGACTGGAGTTCTTCGGGCAAATTTCCTACCTCAAGGCGGGGCTGTTCTTTGCCGATCACATTACGGCGGTCAGCCCGACTTACGCGCTGGAGATTACCCGACCGGAATTTGGTTACGGCATGGAATCACTGCTCGAACAGCGACTGCGTGAAGGGCGCCTGAGCGGGATTTTGAACGGCGTCGATCCCGGCATCTGGGACCCGGCGCACGACCTGCTGCTCACCGCGCGCTACGACAGCGAAACGCTGGAGAGCAAAGCGGAGAACAAGCGCCAGCTGCAAATTGCCATGGGCCTGAAGGTGGATGACAAAGCACCGGTGTTCTGCGTCATCAGCCGTCTGACCAAACAGAAAGGGCTGGATCTGGTGCTGGAAGCGCTACCGGGCTTACTGGCGCAGGGCGGACAGTTGGTGCTGCTCGGCCAGGGCGATGCGGAGCTGCAGCAAGGTTTCCTTGCGGCGGCGGCGGAGCATCCGGGCCGCGTTGGCGTGCAGATTGGTTATCACGAAGCCTTCTCGCACCGCATTGTTGGCGGCGCGGATGTGATTATGGTGCCGAGCCGTTTTGAGCCGTGCGGCTTAACCCAGCTGTATGGTTTGAAATACGGTACGCTGCCGCTGGTGCGTCGCACTGGCGGACTGGCGGATACGGTGCAAGACAGCTCGCTTGAGAATCTGGCGGATGGCGTCGCCAGCGGTTTCACCTTTGAAGACAGTAATGCCTGGTCGCTGCTGCGGGCGATTCGGCGCGCATTTGTTCTGTGGTCTCGTCCTGCACTCTGGCGTTACGTTCAGCGGCAGGCGATGGGGATGGATTTTAGTTGGCAGGTGGCAGCACAAGCCTACCGCGATCTTTATCAACGTTTGCTGTAATGAGAGATTGGGATACTTGATATGAATGCACCTTTCACCTATGCCTCACCCACGCTGACGGTTGATGCACTGAAGCACTCAATCGCCTATAAGCTGATGTTTACTATTGGTAAAGATCCATCGATCGCGAATAAGCATGAGTGGCTCAACGCCGCGCTGCTGGCGGTGCGTGATCGCATGGTGGAACGCTGGCTGCGCTCCAGCCGCGCGCAGCTCTCGCAGGATGTGCGGCAGGTTTATTACCTGTCGATGGAGTTCCTGATGGGGCGCACGCTCGGCAACGCGTTGCTGGCGATGGGCATTTATGAGGATCTCAATCAGGCGCTGGAAGAGATGGGCCTCGACCTCAGCGAACTGATGGAAGAGGAGAACGATCCCGGCCTCGGTAACGGCGGTTTGGGACGTTTGGCGGCCTGCTTCCTGGATTCGCTCGCCACGCTCGGTTTACCGGGGCGCGGCTACGGCATTCGTTATGACTACGGCATGTTTAAGCAGAATATCGTCGACGGGCAGCAGCGCGAATCGCCGGATTATTGGCTGGAGTACGGCAATCCGTGGGAATTTCAGCGCTTTAATACGCGCTACAAAGTGCGTTTCGGTGGCCGTCTGCAGCATGAAGGCGCGCGGGTGCGCTGGGTGGAAACCGAGGAGATCGTGGCGATGGCTTACGATCAAATCATTCCCGGTTTTGATACCGATGCCACCAACACGCTGCGCTTGTGGGGCGCGCAGGCCAGTAACGAAATCAACCTCGGTAAGTTCAACCAGGGTGATTACTTCGCCGCAGTAGAAGATAAAAACCACTCGGAAAACGTGTCGCGCGTGCTCTATCCCGATGACTCCACCTATTCGGGGCGCGAGCTGCGTCTGCGTCAGGAGTATTTCCTCGTCTCCTCGACGGTGCAGGATATTCTCAATCGTCACTGGCAGATGCATGAAACCTGGGACAATTTGCCGGACAAAATTGCCATCCACCTCAACGATACGCATCCGGTGCTGGCGATCCCGGAACTGATGCGCATACTGATCGACGAGCAGAAATTCAGCTGGGACGATGCCTTTGAAGTGACCTGTCAGGTGTTCTCCTACACCAACCACACGCTGATGACGGAAGCGCTGGAAACCTGGCCAGTGGATATGATTGGCAAGATCCTGCCGCGTCATCTCAGCATTATTTTTGAAATTAACGACTACTTCCTGAAAACCATTCAGGAATATTACCCGGATGATTGGGAGCTGTTAGCGCGCATCTCGATCATCGATGAGAACGACGGCCGCCGCATTCGCATGGCGTGGCTGGCGGTGGTGGTGAGCCACAAAGTTAACGGTGTGTCAGAGTTGCACTCCAACTTGATGGTGCAATCGCTGTTCGCTGACTTCGCGCGTCTGTTCCCGGGCCGTTTCTGCAATAAAACTAACGGCGTGACGCCACGTCGCTGGCTGGCGCTGGCGAATCCGGCGCTCTCCGAGGTGCTGGACGAGGCGATTGGCCGCAACTGGCGCACCGATCTTGGCCAGCTCAACGAATTGACCACGCAGATCGATTATCCGGCCTTTATCCAGCAGATCGCTGATGCCAAGTTTGCCAACAAAAAACGCCTGGCGGATTGGGTGGCGAAGAACATGGATATCGTGCTCGATCCGCATGCGCTGTTTGATGTGCAGATCAAGCGCATCCACGAATACAAACGTCAGCTGCTGAACGTGCTGCACGTGATTACGCGCTACAACCGCATCAAGGCCGATCCCAGCGCTGAATGGGTGCCGCGCGTTAATCTCTTCGCCGGCAAAGCGGCGTCGGCCTATTACGTGGCGAAACACATCATTCACTTGATCAACGATGTCGCCAATGTGATCAACAATGATCCGCAGGTGAAGAACAAGTTGAAGGTGGTGTTCATTCCAAACTATGGCGTGAGCCTGGCGCAGATCATCATTCCGGCGGCGGATCTCTCCGAGCAGATCTCCACTGCCGGTACCGAAGCCTCTGGCACTAGTAACATGAAGTTTGCGCTGAACGGCGCGTTAACCATCGGTACGCTGGATGGTGCCAACGTTGAGATGCTGGAGCATGTCGGCAAGGAGAATATCTTTATCTTCGGCAACACTACGCCGCAGGTCGAGAAGCTGCGCACCGACGGTTACAACCCGCGTAAGTATTATGAGGATGATCCTGAGCTGCATCAGGCGCTGACGCAAATCGCCAGCGGGGTGTTCAGCCCGCAGGAGCCAGGGCGCTACCGTAATCTGTTTGATGCGCTGGTGAACTTCGGCGATCACTATCAGCTGCTGGCGGATTACCGCAGCTATGTGGATACGCAGGACAAGGTGGACAAGCTGTATCGCCAGCCGGATAAGTGGCAACGCAGCGCGGCGCTGAATATCGCCAATATGGGTTATTTCTCGTCGGACCGCACCATTCAGGAATATGCGGATGAGATCTGGCACATTTCGCCAGTGAGATTGTAAGGCGAGGATTGCAGAACCAAGTCGCCATGAATGGCGACCCTACGTGAACCCCCAAATCGATACCCAAAATCATTTGGACGGCAGGAAGGCAGCAAATGAGCGAATCCCCGGGAGCTTACTTTAGTAAGTGACCGGGGTGAACGAATGCAGCCAACGCACCTGCCGTTCGAAGGATGAAGGGTATTATTTCAACGTGATGCTTTTGACGATCCCATCAGCATCGCTTTGCGCTTGCTGCTGGTTGTCGGCTGGCAAGGTAATTTGCAGCGTCAGCAGTTTGCCATCCACTTTCGCCAGAATCACCGAAGACCATGAGGTCTGATTGTTGGCAGAAATCACCGTATCCAGCTGCTGTGCCGGCTGGTCTTTCAGCGTCACCGCTTTATTAGACACCACCTGCAGCTGAGGATCGCGACCGCGCTGCTGCTGTTCCAGACGCTGTGCCAGCGCATCAAGCGCTTCGTTGGTTGGGTCGCCGGCAATCACGATAATCGCGCGCTGACCGGTTTCGTCGGCATAGACGTGCATGTTGGTGGATTCAGAGCCGAGCTTGCCGCTCTTGTCAGACATGCCCGCCGGCAAAGAGAAACTCAGTTTGCCGTCCATCAGGTTAACCGTCTGGGCCGACTGGCTGGCGCTCGCACCGTTGCTGTTCGCTGCCGCATCATCTTTCTTCTGGTCACATGCCGCCAGGCCGATAACCAACAGGCCAATACCCACATATTTCACTACGTTACGCATTCTTTTCCCTTTTACATGATTCCAGTCAGCCGTTATACAAGCGGATTTAGTTAGCAAAAGCAACCGCCGGAGTGTCAGGAAATCTTAGCGTAATGCGGCATTTAGTGTATGTGCAATCAGCCAAAATTGATCTGCTGCTGCGCGGAACGTTCGGCTAAGCGCTTCAGCATGGCATTCAGCAGCACGCCGTAAGCGGGCAGGAAGAAGATCATGCAGATCAGAACCTTGAAGCTGTAATCCACCAGCGCGATTTCGACCCAATGCGTGGCCATAAACGGATCTGGGCTCTTGTAGAAGGCGATGAAAAAGAAGGCCAGCGTATCGCTGATATTACCGAGGAACATCGCTGCCGCTGGCGCAATCCACCACTGCGATAAACGGCGCAAACGGTTAAAAACGTGCACATCGAGGATTTGTCCCAGCGCATAAGCCATAAAGCTGGCGCAGGCGATACGGGCAACAAACAGATTCATCTCTTCCAGTGACGCCCAACCTTGCCATTCGCCCTGATAGAACACGCAGGAAACAATGTAGGAGATCACTAGCGCGGGAATCATCACCGCCAGAATAATGCGACGTGCCAGCGGCGCGCCAAAGATGCGCACGGTCAGATCGGTGGCGAGGAAAATAAACGGAAAG
Source organism: Pantoea sp. GbtcB22 (assembly GCF_019091025.1). NCBI lineage: Bacteria > Pseudomonadati > Pseudomonadota > Gammaproteobacteria > Enterobacterales > Erwiniaceae > Pantoea > Pantoea sp. GbtcB22. The sequence goes on along the minus strand of NZ_JAGXKB010000009.1, from coordinate 190,125 downwards.
CTAAACGCGCCCCATGTGGTGTGAAAACCGAAGATGGAAACCGGCAGCTGGACCAGATAGTTACTGGAGGTGATCACCAGCAGATGAAATAGCGATAGCCAAAACAGCGCATGCATGCGCTGACGTGCAGAGAAGTTAATCATTGTAAGCCTTTTTAGTGATGGGGTGAGGGAACCCAGGTTCGTGCATTGGCACGGTGGTAAATAAAAAATCGGCGGCATCTTAACGCGTTGCGCAATTTATGCAATGGTTAATTTTAACGCAATCGTTATCGCCTTGCGTTGGCTTATTCGCGCGCTAGAATGAGCGCCCATCCCTAACAACTGACAGAGAATCATGAGCGATCCCTTTTCTGCGCCAGACCATCAGCTTGATGCCCTTGGCCTGCGCTGCCCGGAGCCGGTAATGATGGTGCGTAAAACCGTGCGCAGCATGCAGGCCGGTGAAACCTTGCTGATCATTGCTGACGATCCCGCCACCACGCGCGATATCCCTGGTTTCTGCCGCTTTATGGAGCATGAGTTGCTGGCACAGCAGACCGAAAGCTTGCCGTACCAGTTTCTGATTAAAAAAGGCGCCTAACGCTGACGCAGCAAGCGCAGCGCGTTGGCTGTCACCAGTGCGGTGGCACCGGAATCCGCTAAGACCGCCAGCCACAAACCGGTGAAGCCGAGCAGCGTGGTGACCAGAAAAATCGCCTTTAATCCCAACGCCAGCGCCACGTTCTGACGAATGATGGCACGCGTGCGCCGTGCCAGCACAATGGTGCGCGGCAGAATCGCCAGCTGATTTTGCGTTAATGCCACATCTGCGGCTTCCAGCGCCACATCGGTGCCGCTGCCCATCGCAATGCCGATGGTGGCGGCTTTCATGGCGGGCGCATCGTTAATGCCATCGCCGACCATTGCCAATGCGTGCTGTGTGCCTAACGTCCTCACCGCCGCAACTTTATCGGCGGGCAGTAAACCTGCGCGATAATCGATGTTGAGCTTAGCGGCAATGACCGCAGCCGCGCGTGGATTGTCGCCGGTCAGCATCATGCTGTTAACACCAAGCTTCTTCAGTTCAGACAGCGCGCTGAGGGCTTCAGCGCGCAACTGATCCTGCAAGGCTAACGCGCCAAGAACCTGCTGCTCCTGCAACAGCAGCACCACGGTTTGGCCTTGCGCTTCCAGCTGAGCAATCTGCTGCTGTTGTGCATTATCAAGATGGCTGACTTCGCGCGGCGTCAGCAGTTGATAGGTCACGCCATCTATCGCAGCGCGAATACCACTGCCGGCCAGCGTTTGCTGCTGTGCAGCTTGCGGAAGCGTGAGCGCGCGCCGCTCGGCCTCGATAACAATCGCCCGCGCCAGCGGATGGGTGGAACCCTGTTCAACGGCGGCGGCGATGGTGAGCAAGTTGTTTTCCGCCATCACGCCAAATGGCTGGATGTGGCTGATCTGCGGTTTACCGGCGGTCAGCGTGCCGGTTTTGTCGAACGCCATCATATTTACGCGACTGAGGCGCTCCAGCGCCGCGCCGCCTTTGATCAGTGCGCCCTGACGCGCGGCAGCAGCCAGGCCGGAAGTGATGGCAGCGGGCGTGGAGATCACCAGCGCACAGGGGCAACCAATCAGCAACAGCGTCAGCCCTTTATAAATCCACGGCAACCACGCGCCAAAGCCCAGTAGCGGCGGCAGCACCATCACCAGCAGCGCCAGCAGCATAATGGCGGGCGTATAGATGCGGCTGAAGCGATCGATAAAGCGCTCAACCGGCGCACGATGGGTTTCGGCTTCCTCAATCAGTTGCAGGATGCGGTCAATAGCACTTTGGCCCGGCTGGGAAATGACTTTCAGCGTCACCAGACGATCAAGGCTGGTGGCACCGGCCATGATCTGCTCGCCTGGCTCACGCGCTACCGGCAGCGATTCGCCGGTCAACGCGCTTTCATCAAAGCTGGCGCTGGCGTGCAGCAGTTCGCCATCGGCCGGTAAACGTCCGCCGGCCGCCACTTCAATCACATCGCCGGGCTGCAGCGCTTCTAAGCGGACGTTTTCCCGCTGTGTGCCGTTGATGCGCGTGGCGGTAGCGGGACGCAGCGCCATCAGCGCGGTGACGCCACGGCGTGCGCGTGCGGCGGCGTACGCTTCGAGGCGTTCACCCAGTTGAAACAGCAGCAGCACCATCGCGGCTTCGGCGTGCGCGCCAATCACCAGCGCACCGGCGGCGGCAATGGTCATCAGCATCTCAATGCTGAACGGCGAACCACTGCGCAGGAGCTTCCAGGCGCTGCGCGCGATCGGCGCTAAACCTATCAACGTGGTGGCGATAAACAGGCGATCGCCCCAAACCGGCGAAAGCTGGCTCAGCAGCCAACTGGCGAGCATCATTCCGCCAAGCAGCAGCAAACCGGCGTTTTCCTGCCAGCGGCTTTCGGGTTGTGGAGGCGATGGGGAATCGCTGGCGCTCAGCGCGAAGCCGGCATTTTTCACCACCTGTTCAATGATGGCGCGGATATCCTGGTCGGCATCGACCACCAGTTTTTCACTGGCAAAAATCACGCGTGCTTGCTGAACCTGCGGTACACGTTGCACGGCGGTTTCGATTTTACGCGCGCAGCTGGGGCAATCCATGCCCGCAATCTGCCAGCGGAATTGATGTGAAGAGAGGGCGGGCCTGTCGCTTTCGGCGTCGCTTTCGCCGCCTGGCGAGCCGCTTTCGCTGTCACAGCAGCCGCAATCGCTGTCTGGCGTGATGGGCTGCGCCGCGGAGATGTTCAATGTTGCGGGTTTTACGCTGCGAATCGAGCACAGCGGCTGTGACTGACGGTGTGATTTGCCACAGCGGCAAGGGTGAGCATGTTGATGCATGTAACCTCCGGAATCAGGGGCGGGCTGATGCCCGCGCCCTAATGCTACACTCTGGAGTGGACTCCAGAGTCAAGCGGAAGGTAAGGTTATCTTCAGTAGAGCCACAGTGAACGCACAATCATGAAGTGACCGGCGAAGTAGCAGGCGGCGACAATCGCGCTATCGGCGCTGAAACGGCGGCGATAATGCGAGATAAACCAGACAATATTGGCTAACAGCAGCAACGCGGCACCCACCAGCAGCGAGAAACTGAAGTCAGTTGGACGGAAGAAGTAGTTCTCCGCCGCCATCCAGTTCATCACTAGCGTCATGCCGATCAAGGTGCAGATAGGCCAGCGCAGATCTTCCAGTTTGCTCCACAGAATCCCGATAACGATCACGCCAATGATCAGGAAGGTGAGGGGAATCGGCCAGAAGAAACTCATGGTCATGTGTGCGGCAAAACTGATGGTGTACAGCAGATGCGACAGGAAGAATGCGCCTAGCGCATAGAGCATTTGCTGACGCGGTAACAGCATTAACGCGTCACCCACCAGCGTGGCGACCAGCCCGGCCAGAATCAAATAATCGGTGGTGTTGAAGGTTGGCGCTTGCCACGCCCAGGCAACGAGTAACAGCAAGGTGACAGGTTTAAATAGCCAGCGTTGCCATTGCGGACCGCGATATGAAGCATCGACGTAAAGCCAGCCGGAAAAAAGTACGGCAAGGAAAGACCAAAGCATGTTTTCTCCCTTTTCTGGACGAAATGTCCGCCAGTTTGATGAATTTTCCCAAAATCACCCTCTCAGTGTAAGTTACCGGCGCCAAATGTGACAATCAGCCGACTCTGGTTGTATGCTTTGTCGTCTTTACCCGTTCCGAATTAACGCAAAGCACGAGATAAATCATGAGCAAACCACCGCTAATCTTTTTCATCGTACTGGCCATTATTGCCGTTTTGGCGACCCGTCAGTTTATTAAACAGCGCCGCGAAACGGCGGTGAACGATGCCTCGCCGGTGCGCTCGCTGAGCGTGGAAGTGAAAACCAAACGCGAATTTCCGTCGCCCAATCGCCGTTCACGTCAGCGTGAAGAGATTGTGGCGGAAGAGATGAAATATGAAGCCTGGTTCCATCCGCTGAACGGTGCCAGCGATATTAAAGTGACGGTGAATGCGAACCAGTATCACCAGATCGATAAGGGCGCGAAGGGCGAGTTGAAGATGAAAGGCACGCGTTTTGTGAGTTTTACTCCGGCCCAATAGGGCCGCCATTCATGGCGACCTGGCTATAAACCGCACGAAACTACATCTTCGGATAATGCTTTTTCTGCCACGCCAGCAGCTCAAACACGCCAAAAAAGAAGATCTTCGCCTGGGTTACGCCGCTCAGTTTTGGGGCGTCTTTTGGCTGGGTGGCGCGCAGCAACACTAGCTGCAGGCCGTGCATAATCACCATAAAGAACAGCGCCACGTGCACGAAATAGCGCAGCGGCGTTGGGAAAGGTTGCACCAGATTGAGCAATAAAAAGGCCCAGACGCAAATCATCAGCAAACGTCCCAAATTAAGCCACATCGTGCGTCTCCTGTTGGCGTTGATATAAGCGATAAGCCACCTGACCGGCAATCTTCTCGCGGTACAAATCCCAATTTGCGGGTGCGACAGGTGTGCCGTTTTCCACTTCGCTCTCGACATAAATCAGCGCTTCAGCCGCTAACCAGCCATTTTGCTCCAGCAGCGACAATGTTTCCTGTAACAGCCCTTTACGGAAAGGCGGGTCAACAAACACCACGTCAAACGGTTCGCCCGGCTGGCTTAACCACTGCAGCGTGTTGGTTTGCACCACTTTTGCCTGCGTAGCACGCAGCGTTTGCAGATTCTGTGACAGCTGTTGCGCCACCGAACGCTCCAGCTCCAGCAGCGTGGCCGACGCTGCATAGCGAGACAGCGCTTCCAGCCCTAACGCGCCGCTGCCGGCGAAGCAATCGAGGCAGCGCGCTTCCTGAATATCCGGCGCCAGCCAGTTAAACAGGGTTTCACGTACACGATCGGTGGTCGGGCGCAAACCTGCGCTATCCGGCACCGGTAATTTACGGCCGCGCCACTGACCGCCAATGATGCGGATCTGGCCAGCGCTGCTGCTGCGGGGGGATTTACTCATTTCGCTCACAACTCGTCATATTTTGTTGCGTAGTTTAACGGGCGTAGCGGGCAGAAGAAACGTTAAAAAAGGGTGCTGTGGTGCGCTGGCTGGAAAGTGTTAGACTACTGAGTTGGTATAGCGCGCGTAATTACCTGATTTTTACGCCGCTCACCCGCTTAAAATTGAATATTTTATCCCCTGGGAACAAGCGTGCTACCGGGAATAAGCCATCGAGGAGTAGGGTCACACAATGGCAAAAGAGAAAAAACGCGGCTTTTTTTCCTGGTTAGGCTTTGGCAAAGAAGAAGAGACGCAACAACCTGCTGAAGAGCAGCAGCAAACTGCCGAGGTGGTCGCTGAGCCTGCCGTTGAAGAGAGTGCGCTCGATCGCGCCGAAGCGCAGGCTGTTGAAACCGTCGCCGTCACCGAACAGGTGGCGGAACAGCAGCAGGTTGAACCGGAACTGATTGAAGAGCCGGTCATCGAGCCGCAGGAACCTGAGCCGGTTACCGCAATCGTTGAAGAGGTGCTGCCAGAAGAGATAGCAGCGCCGGATGTGGCACCTATCGAAGAAGAGCCGCAGCTGGAAGAGCTGGCAATTGATGAGCCTGAACTGCACGAAGAAGCGCCATTAACTGACGAAGAACTGGAAGCGCTGGCGTTAGCGGAAACCTATGCGGAAGATGCTGAGCTAGCCGAAGCCACGCAGGATACCGTGAGCGATCTGCCGCTGGCCGCTGCGCCAATCATCGCGCAGGAGCAGGAGCGTCCGACCAAAGAGGGCTTCTTCGCCCGACTGAAACGCAGCCTGGTAAAAACCCGCGAAAACCTCGGTTCGGGCTTTATCAGCCTGTTCCGCGGCAAGAAAATCGATGACGATCTGTTTGAAGAGCTGGAAGAGCAGCTGCTGATTGCCGACGTTGGCGTCGAAACCACCCGCCGCATCATCACCAATCTGACACAACAGGCCAACCGCAAGCAGCTACGCGATGCGGAAGCGCTGTATGGCCTGCTGAAAGCGGAAATGTCCGGTATTCTGGAAAAAGTGGATCAGCCGCTGGAAGTGGGTGGCAAAACGCCATTCGTCATCCTGATGGTGGGCGTCAACGGCGTGGGTAAAACCACCACCATCGGTAAGCTGGCGCGTCAGTATCAGGCGCAGGGCAAATCGGTGATGCTGGCAGCGGGCGATACCTTCCGTGCCGCCGCCGTTGAGCAGCTGCAGGTCTGGGGCCAGCGCAACAACATTCCTGTGGTGGCGCAGCATACCGGCGCAGATTCTGCCTCGGTGATTTTTGACGCCATCCAGGCGGCCAAGTCGCGCAATGTGGATGTACTGATCGCCGATACCGCGGGTCGTCTGCAGAACAAATCGCACCTGATGGAAGAGCTGAAGAAAATTACCCGCGTGATGAAGAAGCTGGACGAAGATGCGCCGCATGAAGTGATGCTGACGCTCGACGCCAGCACCGGGCAAAACGCTATCAGCCAGGCCAAACTGTTCCATGAAGCGGTGGGCCTGACCGGCATCACCCTGACGAAACTGGATGGAACCGCCAAAGGCGGCGTGATCTTCTCGGTTGCCGATCAGTTCGGCATTCCGATTCGTTATATCGGTGTTGGGGAAGGCATCGAGGATTTACGGCCGTTTAAGGCCGCAGACTTTATTGAGGCACTGTTTGCCCGAGAGGAATGATTGGGATGATTCGCTTTGAAGAGGTCAGTAAAGCTTACCTGGGAGGACGTCAGGCGCTGCAGGGAGTGGATTTTCATCTGCGTCCCGGCGAAATGGCGTTCCTGACCGGCCATTCCGGTGCGGGGAAAAGTACCTTACTAAAGCTGATTTGTGGCATTGAGCGCCCGAGCGCCGGGCAGATCTGGTTTAGCGGCCACGATATTTCGCGTCTGCGTCACAGCGAAGTGCCTTTCCTGCGACGTCAAATCGGCATGATTTTCCAGGATCACCATTTGTTGATGGATCGTTCGGTCTACGACAACGTGGCGATCCCGCTGATTATTTCCGGTGCCAGCGGCGAAGATATTCGTCGGCGCGTGTCGGCCGCGCTGGATAAAGTCGGCCTGCTCGACAAAGCGAAAAGCTATCCGATTCAGCTCTCTGGCGGTGAACAGCAGCGCGTCGGCATTGCCCGCGCGGTGGTGAACAAGCCTGCGGTGCTGCTGGCGGATGAACCCACCGGTAACCTCGACAATGCGCTGTCGGAAGATATCTTGCGCCTGTTCGAAGAGTTCAACCGCGTTGGTGTCACGGTGTTGATGGCAACGCACGATGTCGGGCTGATTGCACGCCGGAATTACCGCGTGATGACGCTTAATCAGGGACGTCTGCACGGAGGCCACGATGGTCAATAAACGCAACAAGCGCGCACCAGCGCCGAAAGCGAAGCAGCCCTCTAAAAGCAAGGCGCTGAAAGGCGGCTGGCAGGAACAGTGGCGCTATGCGCTGCGCGGCACGCTGTCGGATATGTGGCGTCAGCCGCTGGCGACGCTGCTGACGGTGATGGTGATCGCCATTTCCCTGACGCTGCCGAGCGTGTGCTACATGGTGTGGAAGAACGTCAGCCAGGCGGCGACGCAGTGGTATCCCGCGCCGCAGCTAACGGTTTATCTGGATAAAGCGCTGGATGACACTGCAGCGGAGAATGTCACCGCGCAGCTCAAGCAGCTCGATGGCGTGGACAACGTCAACTATCTGACGCGTGAAGAAGCGTTGAATGAGTTCCGCAACTGGTCTGGTTTTGGTGGTTCGATGGACATGCTGGAGCAGAATCCGCTGCCGGCGGTAGCCATCATCACGCCTAAACTTAATTTCCAGAATTCGGACACCATGGCGAATCTGCGCGATCGCGTATCTAAAGTGCAGGGCGTTGATGAAGTGCGTATGGATGACAGCTGGTTCGCGCGTTTAGCGGCGCTAACCGGGCTGGTAGGACAGATTGCCTCAATGATTGGCCTGCTGATGGTGGTTGCGGTGTTCCTGGTGATCGGCAACAGCGTGCGGCTCAGCATCTTTGCGCGGCGCGATACAATTAACGTGCAGAAGCTGATTGGTGCCACCGACGGCTTTATCCTGCGTCCATTCCTGTACGGCGGTGCGCTGCTAGGTTTGGGCGGCGCGGTGCTGTCGCTGCTGCTCTCCGAAGTGCTGGTGTTGCGCCTGCAATCGGTGGTGGCGCAAGTAGCAACCGTATTCGGTACCACCTTTGTGCTGGAAGGTTTTTCCTGGGATGAAGGGCTGCTGTTACTGCTGATCGCCGCCATCATCGGCTGGATTGCCGCATGGCTGGCAACAGTGCAACATTTACGCCGTTTTACGCCGCAGTAACCAAAAGCAACGTTTTTTGCTATACTCTTCCTCTGCTGCCGACGACCTGGGAGCAGAGGAATTCTCCTATATCCCCCGCCGTCATCTGTGTGTAAAATATTCACTGCTATAATTGAACTTGTGGATAACTTTGTCGTCCAAGTAGCACAGATTGCTTCTGGTTTTTTCGCGACGTTGACATAATGTAGCGTCTGCGCAAGGAACTGTGCAGCAAGTCCATTGAATTTGTGAGGGTTTGAATGACCAAAGAAATGCAAACTTTAGCGATTGCTCCTCTGGGTAACCTGGAATCTTACGTTCGGGCTGCCAACAACTGGCCGGTGCTGACGGCAGAAGAGGAAAAAGCATTGGCTGAGCGGCTGCATTACCAGGGCGATCTGGATGCAGCAAAGACGCTGATCCTGTCTCACCTGCGCTTTGTTGTTCATATTGCTCGTAACTACTCCGGTTACGGCTTGCCGCAGGCGGACCTGATTCAGGAAGGCAACATCGGCCTGATGAAGGCGGTGCGTCGCTTCAACCCTGAAGTCGGCGTGCGCCTGGTGTCGTTTGCCGTGCACTGGATTAAAGCAGAGATTCACGAATACGTGCTGCGTAACTGGCGTATCGTGAAAGTCGCGACCACCAAAGCGCAGCGCAAGCTGTTCTTTAACCTGCGTAAAAGCAAACAGCGTCTCGGTTGGTTTAACCAGGACGAAGTAGAAATGGTCGCACGCGAGCTGGGCGTGAGCAGTAAAGACGTGCTGGAAATGGAATCGCGCATGGCTGCGCAGGATATGACTTTCGACATGTCATCTGATGACGAAGCAGGCGAAGGTAAAGCGATGGCGCCGGTGCTGTATCTGCAGGATAAAACCTCTGACTTTGCCGATGGCATCGAAGAGGACAACTGGGATGCACATGCGGCTGATAAGCTGAGCGATGCGATGCTGAGCCTCGACGAGCGTAGTCAGGACATTATCCGTGCCCGCTGGCTGGACGATGACAACAAAACCACGCTGCAGGAGTTGGCCGACAAATACGGCGTCTCTGCGGAGCGCGTGCGTCAGCTGGAAAAGAACGCCATGAAGAAACTGCGTGTGGCGATTGAAGCCTGATAGTGATCGGGTGGAAAAACGGGGCGACTTTTAAGTCGCCCTTTTTATTACCTGGTCGCTACGCATCACGTTCAGGCATTCCGCGCGACATCCTTTCAACGTACCCAACCATCAGCCTGCGCACGAAAACCACAAGCCTGCATAAACGCCGCACGCACCCCCTGTTCGGCGTCGCCGTCATCGGCAATCCACCAATCTGCTAACGCGCTATTCTGCGCGATCGTCTCTTCCAGCAAGTATTGCCCCACGCCACGTCGACGCGTGACTTCGCGAACGTTGAGGTGGGTAATTTTCCCCTGCGTGCCGCTGAGGGTCAGCTGCAGCGCCGCCAGTAATCGGTCGTTAAAACGCGCCGCATACAAACGCTGCGTGTCGCTGAGTTGTGCTTCCAGTTGCACAATATCGATTTCCGGCCAGACTTTAGCTAAATCGATACGATCCTGAGCGGTTAACGATGCTAAGCGCTGGATTGTCAGCTTCATACCTAATACCTGTACTAGTGCAAAGGCGATAGTGTAGCGAATTTAGACAGTCAGAGCGCTGTCACTTTTTTCTGATGAAAATAGGTCAAATGCCGGTCAGTTTGCCAGGATTGTGGAGTAAGCCATCAACGATAGTTGAAAAAGCCAGCATAACGCGCTGGTATCCTGTTGAAAAATCGGCCATAACAACCAGACGATTCTGCTGATCCACTCAGTCAATTCTGAATATGTCAGTTGATTTACAGAAGAAAGTTCCTGTTTAATAACCTGAAAAATAAAGCCTTATTACCTATAAATGCCAGAAAAGCGCGCTAACCCATTATTGCAGAATGAGTTTTCCTCTTTGACTGGCAGAAAATAAACAATCACAACATACACGACACAACAGATGGGGAAGTTCGCATGAAAATGAGTAAAGGACGCGCATTACTGGCGGGCTGCGTTGCCCTGGCGATGAGCCATGCGGCGCTGGCTAAAGACATCAAAATTGCCATCGTAGGCGCATCAACCGGTCCGGTCGCGCAGTACGGTGACATGCAGTTTACCGGTGCCGCGCAGGCGATTAAGGACATCAACGCCAAAGGCGGCGTTAACGGTGACAAACTGGTTGGCGTGGAATATGACGATGCCTGTGACCCGAAACAAGCGGTTGCGGTTGCCAACAAAGTGGTTAACGACGGCATCAAATACGTTATCGGCCATCTGTGCTCCTCCTCTACTCAGCCAGCTTCAGACATCTATAACGATGAAGGCGTGCTGATGATCACCCCAGCCGCTACCGCGCCTGAACTGACTGCACGTGGCTATGCTGACGTGCTGCGTACTACCGGTCTGGATTCCGATCAGGGCCCAACGGCGGCGACCTACATCCTCGACCACATCAAGCCAAAACGTATCGCTGTGGTGCATGACAAACAGCAATATGGTCAGGGCCTGGCGGAATCGGTGCAGAAAACCCTGAAAGCCAAAGGCGGCAACGTGGTGCTGTTTGAAGGTATCACCGCCGGTGATAAAGACTTCTCCACGCTGATTGCGCGTCTGAAGAAAGAAAACGTCGATTTCGTTTACTACGGTGGCTATTACCCGGAGCTGGGCCAGATTCTGCGTCAGGCAAAATCCGCTGGCCTGAATGCCGGTTTCATGGGTCCGGAAGGCGTGGGCAACGCTTCTCTGTCTAACATCGCTGGCGATGCGTCTGAAGGCCTGTTCGTGACCCTGCCGAAACGTTATGACCAGCTGCCAGAGAACAAGGCGATTGTTGATGCGATTAAAGCCAACACCGCGTCTAACCGCAAAGATCCAACCGGTCCGTTCGTCTGGACCACCTACGCGGCGATTCAGTCGCTGGTGGCCGGAATCGAACGCAGCAAGAGCGATGAGCCCGATGCGATTGCGAAGAACCTGAAAGAGGGCGCTGCCGTTCCAACCGTGATGGGCAACCTGAACTGGGATGAGAAAGGTGACCTGAAGGGCTTCGAATTTGGTGTCTTCAAATGGCACAAAGACGGCTCTTCTACCGCAGTTAAGTAATCCCCCAAAATTCCCTTTCCCGCACGCGGGAGAGGGAATTATTCAGCTCCAGAGCAGGTCCTCACTATGTCCGAGCAGTTTCTCTATTTTATTCAGCAGATGTTCAACGGGGTGACCCTCGGGAGCACCTACGCGCTGATCGCCATCGGTTACACCATGGTTTACGGCATTATCGGCATGATCAACTTCGCCCACGGCGAGGTGTACATGATCGGTAGCTATGTCTCCTTTATCGTGATTGCCGCCCTGATGATGATGGGCATCGATACCTCGTGGCTGATGATCGCCGCCGGTTTCGTGATGGCGGTGATCATCTCCAGCGCCTATGGCTGGAGCATCGAGCGCGTGGCGTACCGGCCGGTGCGATCGTCCAAGCGCCTGATCGCGCTGATCTCCGCGATCGGGATGTCGATCTTCCTGCAAAACTACGTCAGCCTGACGCAAGGCTCGCGCGATCTTGCGCTGCCAAGCCTGATCACCGGCCAGTGGACGCTGGGCGAGAGCAACGGCTTTGCGGCCACGCTCTCCACCATGCAACTGGTGATTTGGGTGGTGACCTTCCTGTCGATGCTGGCGCTGACGCTGTTCATCCGTTATTCACGCATGGGCCGCGCCTGCCGCGCCTGTGCAGAAGACCTGAAAATGGCCAGCCTGCTGGGTATCAACACCGACCGTGTTATCTCTCTCACCTTTATCATTGGTGCCGCGATGGCCGCGGTGGCGGGCGTATTGCTCGGTCAATTCTACGGCTCCATTAACCCATTCATCGGCTTTATGGCCGGGATGAAAGCCTTCACCGCCGCGGTATTAGGCGGTATCGGCAGTATTCCAGGCGCAATGATTGGCGGCCTGGTGCTGGGCATTGCAGAAGCGCTGACCTCGGCGTATCTGTCGACCGAGTATAAAGATGTGGTCTCCTTCGCGCTGCTGATTGTGGTGCTGCTGGTAATGCCAACCGGGATTCTTGGCCGTCCGGAGGTGGAGAAAGTATGAAACGCCTCGGTTTGGTCAACGCCGTGATCTCCACGGTGATGTTGCTGATTCTCGCTACTTTCTTTATGGGCGTGCGCCTCGATCTGGACGGCACCAAACTGGTGGTCGCCAATGCGGGCGCGGTGCGCTGGAACTGGATCTTCGTGGGTTGTGCGGTGGTGTTTGTCTTCCAGCTGCTGCGTCCGCTGGTGCAGGGTAAATTCAAACGCAGCGGCAAAGGTTTTGTTCTGCCGGGTTTTGATGGATCAACGCCAAAGCAGAAGCTGTTGATGGCGCTGGTGATTGCCGCCGCCGTTATCTGGCCGTTTCTGGTCTCGCGCGGCAGCGTCGATATCGCCACGCTGACACTGATCTACGTAATGCTCGGGCTCGGATTGAACGTGGTGGTGGGTTTGTCTGGTTTGCTGGTGCTGGGCTACGGCGGTTTCTACGCCATCGGCGCTTACACCTTCGCGTTGCTTAATCACTATTACGGTTTTGGTTTCTGGGAAAGTCTGCCGCTGGCCGGTTTAGTCGCCGGTGCGTTTGGCCTGATGCTCGGCTTCCCGGTGCTGCGCCTGCGCGGTGACTATCTGGCGATCGTCACGCTCGGCTTCGGTGAAATCGTGCGTATTCTGCTGCTGAATAATACCGCGATCACCGGCGGCCCGAACGGCATCGCGCAGATTCCCAAGCCAAGTCTGTTTGGTCTGGAGTTTGGCCGCCGCGTCAGTGAAGGCGGCTGGAGCACTTTCCACGATTTCTTCGGCCTGAAATACGATCCCAGCGACCGCGTGATTTTCCTCTATCTGGTGGCGCTGCTGCTGGTGGTGCTGACGCTGTTTGTGATCAACCGTTTGCTGCGTATGCCGCTGGGCCGCGCGTGGGAAGCGCTGCGTGAAGATGAGATCGCCTGCCGTTCGCTCGGCCTGAGCCCAACGCGCATCAAGCTGACCGCTTTCACCATCAGCGCCGTGTTCGCCGGCTTCGCGGGGACGCTGTTCGCCGCTCGTCAGGGCTTCGTCAGCCCGGAATCCTTCACCTTCGTCGAATCTGCCTTTGTGCTGGCGATTGTGGTGTTGGGCGGCATGGGTTCGCAGCTGGCAGTGATCCTTGCAGCGATTCTGCTGGTGGTATCACGCGAGCTGATGCGTGATTTGAACGAGTACAGCATGCTGGTGCTCGGCGGTTTGATGGTGCTGATGATGATCTGGCGTCCGCAAGGTCTGCTGCCGATGAAACGTCCGCATCTGAAGATGAAAAGCAGTAAACAAGGAGAGCAGGCATGAGTCAGCCTTTATTAGCCGTTGAAGGCCTGATGATGCGCTTCGGCGGCCTGTTAGCCGTCAACAACGTGGCGCTTGAGCTGCATCCACAGGAAATTGTTTCGCTGATTGGCCCGAACGGTGCCGGTAAAACCACGGTGTTCAACTGCCTGACCGGTTTCTACAAACCGACCGGCGGCACCATCAAACTGCGCGATCAACAACTGCAAGGTTTGCCAGGCCAGAAGATTGCGCGCATGGGCATTGTGCGTACCTTCCAGCATGTGCGTTTGTTCCGTGAAATGACGGTGATTGAGAACCTGCTGGTGGCACAACATCAGCACCTGAAAAGCGGCGTGTTCTCCGGCTTGTTCAAAACCCCGGCTTTCCGTCGCGGTGAGAGCGAAGCGCTGGATCGCGCGGCAACCTGGCTTGAACGCATCGGTTTGCTGGATCTGGCTAACCGTCAGGCGGGTAACCTTGCTTACGGTCAGCAGCGTCGTCTGGAGATTGCGCGCTGCATGGTGACGCGTCCGGAAATCCTGATGCTGGATGAACCGGCGGCGGGTCTTAACCCGCGTGAAACGCACGAACTTGATGAGCTGATCGCCGAACTGCGCGGTGAGCACAAGGTTGCCGTGCTGCTGATTGAACACGATATGAAGCTGGTGATGGGCATTTCTGACCGCATTTACGTGGTGAATCAGGGAACGCCGCTGGCTAACGGCACGCCGGAACAGGTGCGTAACAATCCGGATGTGATCCGTGCTTATTTAGGTGAGGCGTAACATGGCAAACCCGATTTTAACTTTGCAGAATGTCAGCGCCCATTACGGTCCGATTCAGGCGCTGCACAACATTAATCTGCACATCAATCAGGGTGAAATCGTCACGCTGATCGGTGCCAACGGCGCGGGTAAAACCACGTTGCTCGGCACTTTGTGTGGCGAACCACGCGCCACCAGCGGCACCATCACCTTTGATGGTAAAACAATCACCGACTGGCAAACCGCGAAAATCATGCGTGAAGCGATTGCCATCGTGCCGGAAGGCCGTCGGGTGTTTTCGCGCATGACGGTGGAAGAGAACCTGGCGATGGGCGGTTTTTTCGCCACGCGTCAGCAGTATCTGGAGCGTATCGATCGCGTTTATCAGCTGTTTTCACGGCTGGCAGAACGTAAAGCACAGCGCGCGGGCACCATGTCTGGCGGTGAGCAGCAGATGCTGGCGATTGGTCGCGCGTTGATGAGCCAGCCGCGTTTGCTGCTGCTGGATGAGCCGTCGTTGGGTTTGGCGCCGATTATCATTCAGCAGATCTTCGACACCATTGAGCAGCTGCGTAAAGAGGGCATGACCATCTTCCTCGTCGAGCAGAACGCCAACCAGGCGCTGAAGCTGGCAGATCGCGGCTATGTGCTAGAGAACGGCCACGTGGTGCTGGAGGACAGCGGCGAAGCGTTGCTGTCCAACGAAGCAGTGCGGAGTGCGTATTTAGGCGCGTAAGTTGGTGCTCGCTGTCCCCCATCCCGGCCTTCCCCCGCTAGCGGGGGAAGGAGATGCTGCCACATGCAGCTTCAGAACGAACATATGGCAGCATCTTCCTCCCCCATTAATGGGGGAGGACCGAGGAGGGGGACAGCGAGCACGCACGAATTAGCTCAGTTTTCATTACCAACCCACCTGTCACATCCCCGTCATAAACCTGTTATTAATCCGTCATTTCCCCGTGTCATGTTACGTCGCGAACTAAAAAATGCGCGCATTCGCGCGTACTTAACAGCACAGGAAAAACCTTATGTCCGCTTTTACGCTTCGTCCCCGCCTGTTGAGTGTCGTGCTCGGCCTGGCGCTCAGCGGTAATGCGCTGGCTGCAACTGAGATCCCTTTCTGGCACTCAATGGAAGGCGAGTTAGGCAAAGAAGTTGATTCTCTGGCACAACGTTTTAACCAGGCTCATCCCGATTACAAAATCGTTCCGACTTACAAAGGCAACTACGAGCAGAGCTTAGCGGCGGGTATCGCGGCAGTGCGCGCCGGTAAAGCACCTGCGCTGCTGCAGGTGTATGAAGTCGGTACGGCGACCATGATGGCGTCAAAAGCTATCGTGCCGGTCAACCAGGTGTTTAAAGACGCCGGCGTGCAAATGGATCCCAGGCAGTTCGTGCCAGCCGTTGCCGGTTACTACAGCGACAGCAAAGGCCAGCTGATCTCGCAGCCGTTCAACAGCTCCACGCCGGTGCTGTACTACAACAAAGATGCGTTCAAAAAAGCCGGTCTGAACCCGGATCAGCCACCAAAAACCTGGCAGGAGCTGGCGAAAGACGCCGAAGCGCTGCGCAAAGCGGGCCTGACCTGCGGTTACGCCAGCGGCTGGCAGGGCTGGATTCAGATTGAAAACTTCAACGCCTGGCATGCGCTGCCGGTCGCCACCAAAAATAACGGCTTTGACGGTACCGATGCTGTACTTGAATTCAACAAGCCGGTGCAGGTGCGCCACATCGAAATGCTGGAAGCGATGAACAAGAAGGGGGATTTCACCTACTTCGGTCGCAAAGATGAATCCACCGCCAAGTTCTACAACGGCGATTGCGGCATCACCACCGCGTCTTCCGGTTCGCTGGCCGACATCAAACACTACGCCAAATTTAACTTCGGCGTAGGCATGATGCCGTACGATGAAACCGTTCCGAACGCACCGCAAAACGCCATCATTGGCGGCGCGAGCCTGTGGGTGATGAAAGGCAAAGATGCCAACACCTACAAAGGCGCGGCGGAGTTCATGAAGTTCCTCGCACAGCCGGAAATCGCTGCCGAATGGCACCAGAAAACCGGTTATCTGCCTATCACCACCGCCGCATACGAACTGACTAAGCAACAGGGCTTCTATGACAAGAACCCCGGCGCAGACATCGCTACGCGTCAGATGCTGAACAAAGATCCGCTGCCGTTCACCAAAGGCATGCGTCTGGGCAACATGCCACAGATTCGTACCATCGTGGACGAAGAGCTAGAAAGCGTGTGGACCGGCAAACAGGCGCCGCAAGCCGCGCTGGATAACGCTGTGAAACGCGGTAACGAACTGCTGCGCCGTTTTGAGCAGCAAGTGAAGTAACGCTGTTATCTCGGGGCCGACGCCTGGCGTTCGCCCCGATTTTTCTCCTGGATTGAGCCTGCTATGTCCTCATCGCGCCCGGTATTTCGCTCCCGTTTTCTGCCCTATTTGCTGCTGCTGCCGCAACTGGTGATCACGGCCATCTTCTTTCTGTGGCCAGCCGGTGAAGCCTTGTGGTATTCGCTGCAAAGCATTGATCCTTTTGGCATCTCCAGCACATTCGTCGGAATGGCGAACTTTAAACGCCTGTTCAGCGACGAGTACTATCTGGCGTCCTTTTGGACCACCATTGAATTCAGTGCGCTGGTCACGATTTGCGGCATGACCTTTTCCCTGCTGCTGGCGGCGCTGGTGGATTACGTGATTCGCCTGCGCAAGCTTTACCAAACCTTGCTGCTGCTGCCGTACGCGGTGGCGCCGGTAGTAGCGGCGGTGCTGTGGATGTTCCTGTTTAATCCGGGCCTCGGTTTGTTCAGCCATCTGCTGAACCAAATGGGCTACAACTGGAACTACGCGCAAAACAGCGGTCAGGCGATGTTCCTGATTGTGCTGGCGTCGATCTGGCAGCAAATGAGCTACAACTTCCTGTTTTTCTTTGCCGCGCTGCAGTCGATTCCCAAATCGCTGGTGGAAGCGGCGGCGATCGATGGCGCCGGTCCGGTGCGTCGCTTCTTCAATTTATCCCTGCCGCTGATTACGCCGGTGAGCTTTTTCCTGCTGGTGGTCAATCTGGTGTATGCCTTCTTCGATACCTTCCCGGTGATCGATGCCGCCACTGGCGGCGGGCCAGTACAGGCCACCACCACGCTGATCTACAAAATCTATCGCGAAGGCTTCACCGGGCTGGATCTCTCTTCCTCCGCCGCGCAATCGGTGGTGTTGATGCTGCTGGTGATTGGCCTGACTATCCTGCAATTCCGCTTTGTCGAGCGTAAGGTGCAATACCAATGATTGAGAATCGACGCGGGCTGGACATCTTCAGCCATACCTTGCTGGTGCTGGGCGTGCTGACCATTCTGTTCCCGCTCTACATCGCTTTTGTCGCAGCGACGCTGGATAACGAGGCGGTGTATCAGGTGCCGATGACGCTACTGCCGGGCACGCATTTGTGGGAGAACATCGCGCGCATCTGGACGCATGGCGTGAATGGCAACGGTCCGGCGTTTGGCATGATGATGCTCAACAGCCTGCTGATGGCGCTCGGTATCACTATTGGCAAAATCAGCGTCTCGATGCTCTCCGCCTTCGCGCTGGTGTGGTTCCGCTTCCCGCTGCGTTCGCTGTTTTTCTGGCTGATATTCATCACCCTGATGCTGCCGGTGGAAGTGCGTATTTTTCCGACGGTGGAAGTGATTTCGACGCTGAATATGCTCGACAGCTACAGCGGCTTAACGCTGCCGCTGATGGCATCGGCGACGGCCACTTTCCTGTTCCGTCAGTTCTTTATGTCACTGCCGGACGAGCTGATTGAGGCGGCGCGTATCGACGGTGCCAGCCCGATGCGCTTCTTCTGGGACATTGTGTTACCGCTGTCCAAAACCAATCTCGCCGCGCTCTTCGTGATCACCTTTATCTACGGCTGGAACCAATATCTGTGGCCGCTGCTGATCATCAACGATGCCAGCCTCAGCACCGCCGTCGCCGGAGTGAAAAGCATGATCAACAGCAGCGGCGGGCCGACGCAGTGGAATGAAGTGATGGCGGCAATGTTATTAACCCTGATTCCACCGGTGGTGGTGGTACTCGTGATGCAACGTGCGTTTGTGCGTGGCCTGGTAGAGAGTGATAAATAAATGGCAGGCGTAACCCTTCAGACCGTTACCAAATCGTACGACGGAAAAAATCAGATCATTCAGCCCCTGAATATCACCATTAACGATGGCGAATTTATGGTGATGGTCGGCCCTTCCGGCTGCGGTAAATCGACGCTGCTGCGCATGGTGGCGGGCCTTGAGCGCGTATCGTCGGGCGACATCTACATCGACGACAAACGCGTCACCCACATGGAGCCGAAAGATCGCGGCATCGCCATGGTGTTCCAGAACTACGCGCTCTATCCGCACATGACGGTGGGCGAAAACATGGCGTATGGCCTGAAAATTCGCGGCATGGGCAAAGTGCAGATTGATCAGCGCGTGATGGAAGCCGCGCGCAGCCTCGAACTGGATCATCTGCTGCATCGCCGCCCGCGTGAGCTGTCGGGCGGGCAGCGTCAGCGCGTGGCGATGGGGCGCGCTATCGTGCGTGAACCGGCTGTTTTCCTGTTTGATGAGCCGCTGTCGAATCTCGATGCGCGCCTGCGCGTGCAGATGCGTCTTGAGCTGCAACAGCTGCATCGCCGCCTGAAAACCACCAGCATCTACGTGACGCACGACCAGGTAGAAGCGATGACGCTGGCGCAACGCGTGATGGTCATGAACAAAGGCGTGGTGGAGCAGGTGGGCACGCCGGTGGAAGTCTACGAGCGTCCGGCCAGCCAGTTTGTTGCCTCGTTTATCGGCGCGCCCGCCATGAATTTGCTGCCAGGGCAAATCAGCAGCGACGGCACGCGTTTCACGCTGGATGCGCTTAACAGCTTGCTGCTGGGCGAGAGCAGAGCCAAATGGGCCAATCGCCCGATGACGCTCGGCATTCGTCCCGAACACATTAAACTCAGCAGCCGCGACGCGGGCGGCATTCCGCTGGTGGTAGAAACGCTGGAGATGCTCGGCGCGGACAATCTGGCGCACGGCCGCATCGGTAACGCGCGCATGGTGGTTCGTTTGCCGCACAGCGAGCGCCCGCTGGCGGGCAGCACCTTGTGGCTGCATCTGCCGCCAAATGCGTTACACTTCTTCGATTCAACCTATGGAAAGCGTCTGGAATGAGTCAACACAACTGGCCTTATCCGCACATTGTCGCGCATCGCGGCGGCGGCAAACTGGCCCCGGAAAATACCCTCGCGGCAATTGATGTCGGCGCGCAGCACGGTCACACCATGATCGAGTTTGATGCCAAGCTGTCGCAAGATAAGCAAATTTTCCTGCTGCACGACGATACGCTGGATCGCACCAGCAACGGTTGGGGCGTGGCGGGCGCGCTGTCGTGGCATAAGCTGTCACAGCTGGATGCCGGCGGCTGGTTTAGCCGCGATTACGAAGGCGAACCGCTGGCGCTGCTGAGCGAAGTGGCCGAGCGTTGTCGCCAGCATCAGATGATGGCGAACATCGAGATCAAACCCACCACCGGGCAGGAGGTGGAAACTGGCCGCAATGTGGCGCTGGCCGCACGCGAACTGTGGCAAGGACAAACCGCACCGCTGCTCTCCTCCTTCTCTTACGCAGCGCTGGAGGCTGCGATGGAGGCAGCACCTGAACTGCCGCGCGGGTTGCTGCTGGATGAGTGGCACGACGATTGGCAGGCGCTGACCGCGCGTCTGGATTGCGTGTCGATCCATCTCAACCACAAATTACTCGACGCCAAACGCACCGCGCAGCTGAAAGCGGCCGGTCTGCATATTCTGGTGTATACCGTGAATCAGCCCGCGCGGGCGCGCGAGCTGTTGAGTTGGGGCGTCGATGCTATCTGCACCGACCGCATCGATATTATCGGTCCCGACTTCCGCTAGTTCTGCTGCTGTTTCTGGCCCGGCTGCGACTGAATCACCCGCTGCTGGGCGCTATCCCGCTGTTCCTGCACCTTGCGCTGGACATCCTGACTTTGCTGCTGCTGATTCTGCTGCAACCTGAGCTTCTGCTGTTGCTGCTGATTCTGCATCTGCGACTGCATCCGCTGCTGGCTCGGGTTGAAGCCGGGTTTGTTCGGATCGTTGGTGCTGTTCAACGTATTTGCCATGCTGCTTAACGGCAGCAATGCTGCGATCACAATTAGCCATTTGTTCATGGTCTTCCTCCATTCATGCAGCCTGCTGTGTGCTGATGCTGCCAAAGTGGCAACACGCGCTGCAGCCATAAGTTTATGCGATATCACAAACCTATGATCCAGGAGTGCGCCGAATTTAGCTTACTGCTACGCTTTTTACCGTGTTTGCAAACACTTGCATCAATAAATAACAAATGGATACCCAAAATAATTCGAGGCGCAGGAAGGCGGCAAACGAGAGAGTCCCGATGAGCTTACATAAGTAAGTGATTCGGGTGAACGAGAGCAGCCAACGCATCTGCACCTTGAAGTATGAAGGGTATAAATAACTTTAAAAGGATGGTGGCAGGATGAGGATAAAGGGCAACGTGCGTCAGTTCGGCTGGGCATTATTGATGAGTTTTACCGTGGTGCAGGGCGCACACGCTGCGCCCGCCAACGCGCCGCCGGTTTCGTATGGCGTTGATAGTGATACCTTTCACCCGGTAAAAGCCAAACATGGCATGGTGGCATCGGTGGATGCGATGGCGACAGAAGTCGGCGTCGATATTCTTAAGCAGGGCGGTAACGCGGTGGATGCGGCGGTTGCGGTGGGTTTCGCGCTGGCGGTGACGCATCCGCAGGCCGGTAATCTCGGCGGCGGGGGCTTTATGCTGCTACGCACCGCATCGGGCCGCACCACCGCCATCGACTTCCGCGAAATGGCACCGGCGCGCGCGTCACGCGATATGTTCCTTGATAAGCAGGGCAACGCTGATAGTAAGTTGTCACTCACTTCTCATTTAGCCTCGGGTACGCCGGGCACCGTGGCCGGTTTTGCGCTGGCGGCGCAGAAATACGGCACCTTGCCGCTGAGCACATTACTGGCGCCTGCTATCAAACTGGCGCGTGACGGTATCGTAGTGAACGATGCGCTGGCCGACGATCTCGCCACCTACGGCAAAGAGACGCTGATCAACCACGACAACAGCCGCGCGATTTTCTACAAAGCCGATGGTAAGCCGTATCAGAAGGGCGAACGTCTGGTGCAGAAAAACCTCGCGCACAGCCTGCAGCTGATCGCCCAGCAAGGGCCGGATGCGTTCTATAAAGGCAAAATCGCCGATGAAATTGCCGGTGAAATGGCGCAGCACGGCGGCCTGATCGGCAAGCAGGATCTGGCGGCCTATCGCGCGGTGGAACGTAAACCGGTGAGCGGCACCTATCGCGGCTATGAAGTGTTCTCCATGCCGCCGCCATCGTCCGGCGGGATTCACATCGTGCAGATCCTCAATATCCTGGAAAACTTCGACCTGGCAAAATTCGGCTTTGGTAGCGCGGATGCGATGCAGGTGATGGCGGAAGCGGAAAAATACGCTTACGCCGACCGTTCCGAATACCTTGGCGATCCTGATTTCGTCAAAGTGCCGCAGCAGGCGCTGACCAGCAAAGCCTACGCCAAAACCCTGGCGCAGCAGATTGACGTCAATAAAGCGCGTCCATCCAGCGAGATCAAACCCGGTAAACTGGCGCCGTATGAAAGCAATCAAACCACGCATTTCTCGGTGGTGGATAAAGATGGCAACGCGGTCGCGGTGACTTACACGCTGAATACTTACTTCGGCAGCGGCATTGTCGCCGGACAAAGCGGCATCTTGATGAACAATGAAATGGATGATTTCTCGGCCAAACCGGGTACGCCAAACGTCTATGGCTTAGTCGGCGGCGAGGCGAACGCGGTGCAACCGGCTAAACGTCCGCTGTCATCAATGTCGCCTACTATTGTGGCAAAAGACGGTAAAACCTGGCTGGTTACCGGTAGCCCAGGCGGCAGCCGTATTATCACCACCGTGCTGCAAATGGTGGTGAACAGCATCGATTTCGGCATGAACGTAGCGGAAGCGACCAACGCACCGCGCTTCCATCATCAATGGTTGCCCGATCAGCTGCGCGTGGAAAAAGGCTTCAGCCCGGATACGTTGCGCCTGCTGGAAGCCAAAGGCCAGCATGTGAAAGTGATGCCCGCGATGGGCAGCACGCAGAGCATTATGATTGGGCCGGACGGGACGCGTTATGGCGCATCGGATCCGCGTTCAGTGGATGATTTAAGCGCAGGTTATTGATCGCTAATGCGCAATAAATTGCGCCGCTACGGTATGTGCACGCATTTGTAGCGGCGCGATTTAACAGGTTATTTCAAGCGCGCCATATAGTGCGTATCCACCATTTCGCCGTCGCGCATGGCGTGGCGACGTGCGGTGCCTTCGATCTCAAAGCCGAACTGCCGATACAGGCCAAGCGCTTTATGATTATCGGCGAACACCGTCAGCTCAATGCGCGTCACCTGCAGCCAGTTGTAGCACAAATCAATCATCGCTGACATCAGCGCTTTACCGACGCCGCGCCGATGAAAAGCAGAATCGACGCCCATGCCAAAGGTCGCGGTATGGCGACGGCGCGCCACCGATAGCACTTCCACCGTGAGTTGCCCGGCAATCTGATCGTCAATGCACGCCACTAGCATATGCACACCCGGACGCAGATTACTGAGGCGGTCCTGCCACAGCGTCGGCGATTGATACGGCAGATGCAGCGTGTTGGCTTGCGGTTCAGGCTGACTGTACATGCGCGTTAAAGCAGCGGCATCTTCGGGAATAGCATGACGAACAACGATCTGACTCATGAGCGACTCCTTGTGCAAAATGGATAAAATCCCCTTTAACATCAAGGAATTCTCGCTCTTCGTCAATGCAAAATAATTCGCAAAAGGGCTTTACAGACGCGAATGATAATGATTATTATTGCCATGCGAGCTCGGAAACGTCTCCTGACAACCGGGTAAGCACGACATTGCTCACATTGCTTCCAGGTATTATTTAGCCAGCTCGGGTGCTGGCTTTTTTTTTTGCCTTTACAGCGTGTACCAGGTTGCCGCACCGGGCCCGACCGGCAGATTGAAGACAAACACCCAAAGCACAAACAGCAGCGTCCAGCCAATCATAAACACCACCGAATACGGCAACATCATCGCCACCAGCGTACCGATGCCCATGTCGCGTCGATAACGCGCCGCCACCGCCATAATCAGGCCAAAGTAACTCATCATGGGTGTAATCACGTTGGTCACCGAATCGCCGATGCGATATGCCGCCTGAATCACTTCGGGCGCAAAGCCGACCAGCATCAGCATCGGGACAAAAATCGGTGCGGTCACCGCCCATTGCGCCGAGGCGGAGCCAATCATCAGATTGATAAAGCCGCAGATCATGATGAAGCAGACAAACAGCAGTGGCGCGCCCATATCGATTGATGCCAGAAGATTAGCGCCTTTCACTGCCACCACGGTGCCGAAATTGCTCCAGTTAAAAAACGCCACGAACTGCGCAGCAAAGAACACCAGCACGATATACATGCCCATGCTGCTCATACTGGCGGACATGGCGTTAATGACGTCGCGATCGTTGCGCATATTGCCGATCAGGCGGCCATACACCATGCCGGGAATAGCGAAGAAGACAAAGATAAACACCACGATGCCCTTCAGGAACGGTGAACCCGCCAGCGTGCCGGTTTTCGGGTTGAGTAACACGCCGTAGCCCGGAATCACGGTCAGGATCAGCAGCAGCGTAACGCCAAGAACCGCCCAGCCCGCGCCTTTCAACGCCCGACGTTCTTGCATCGTCAGCGCGCCCATATCGCCTCGCACCGCATCACCTTCGCTGTCGTGATATTTGCCCAGTTTAGGTTCGACGATGCTGTTGGTGATCCAGGTGCCAAGAATGGCAATCACGAAGGTACTGACAAACATAAAGTACCAGTTCACTTCCGGGCCAACATGGTAGTCAGGATCGATAATCTGCGCGGCGCTTTGGGTAATGCCCGAGAGCAGCGGATCGATGGTGCCAAGCAGTAAGTTGGCGCTGTAGCCGCCAGAAACCCCGGCAAACGCCGCGGCCAGGCCCGCCAGGGGATGACGGCCCAATGAGTGAAAAATCATCGCGGCCAGCGGAATCAGCACCACATAGCCCAGCTCAGAAGCGGTGTTGGAGATAATGCCAGCGAAGACGATGGTGAAGGTGATGAGCTTTTTCGGTGCGTTAAACACCAGCGCGCGCATCGCCGCCGAGAGCAGCCCTGAATGTTCGGCAATCCCCACACCGAGCAGCGCAACCAACACGGTGCCGAGCGGCGCAAAGCCGGTAAAGTTGGTGACCAGATGGCTGACGATGCGTTGCAAACCTTCGGCACTCATCAGGCTAACCACGTGAATCACACCGTCTGGTGCGCGTCCTGCCGCGCCAACTGGGCGGGGATCGATCACGTTGACGCCAAACGCTGCGGCAATGGCAGACGCAACAATGATAAACAGTGAAAACAGGGCAAATAAAGTAATCGGATGCGGTAATAAATTACCCAGCCATTCAACGGTATTCAAAAAGCGCTCAATCGGGCGCTTAGCGGGTGGAGTGATGTGTTCTGACATAATTTTTCCTTGTTATTCCTGCTTGCAGGGTCCGTGATGCTCATTGTTATGTAGTGGGTTATCTACAAGACCAATCTCGTTCGCACTTCCTCATCAGTAAAATCTGGGTCGTTTTTTCGTTTTCATTCACTTTTTTTGAACAGAGGGATGAAGTTTTTCAGCTATCAATCAATCCTTCGCAGTACCAAACTGTAAAAAACATTGAGGAGAATTGAACATGATTTATGTACGTAAAGCTGAAGAACGCGGTCACGCTAATCACGGTTGGCTGGATAGCTGGCACACTTTTTCTTTCGCCGATTATCACGATGCCAACTTTATGGGCTTCTCGGCATTGCGCGTGATTAACGAAGATGTTATCGATGGTGGTCAGGGCTTCGGCACCCATCCGCATAAAGACATGGAAATCCTGACCTATGTGCTGTCTGGCACCGTTGAACATCAGGACAGCATGGGCAATAAAGAGCAGATTCCGAGCGGTGAGTTCCAAATCATGAGCGCCGGTACCGGCGTGCGACATTCGGAGTACAACGCCAGCGCCACCGATCCGCTGCACCTGTATCAGATCTGGATCATTCCAGAGCGCAAAGGCATTGAGCCGCGTTACGCGCAACGCCGTTTCGATAATGTTAAAGGCCGCCAGTTTGTGCTGACGCCGGATGAACGTGACGGATCGCTCAAGGTGTTTCAGGACATGACGTTGTCGCGCTGGGTCTTTGCTGAGGGCGAAAGCGATGAAGTGACAGTTGAAGCCGGTCGTCGCGTGTGGATTCAGGTGGTGAAAGGGCTGGTGAGCGTGAATGGCGAACAGGTTGGCAGCAGCGATGCGCTGGCGATTTGGGATGAAAGCGCGCTGAGCATCAAAGCTGACAGCGATGCAGAGATTCTGCTGTTTGATTTGCCACCGGTTTAAAGGTCGCGCAATGAATGGCGCCGCTGCAATATCTGCACGTATTTGTAGCGGCGCGATTGATCGCGCAGGTTTTCCTCAAAGGCAGTGCATGACAAAAAAATGATAAACTCGTCGTATCTCTGATTTCAGGCGCATACGATGAAGAAGAAAAGACCGGTATTACAGGACGTTGCCGATCGTGTCGGCATCACAAAAATGACCGTCAGTCGCTACCTGCGCAATCCCGATCAGGTTTCTGCGGCGCTGCGCGATAAGATCGCCGTGGCGCTGGACGAACTCGGTTACATCCCCAATCGCGCCCCCGATATGCTCTCCAACGCCACCAGCCGCGCTATCGGCGTGCTGCTGCCTTCCTTAACCAACCAGGTTTTCGCCGACGTATTGCGCGGCATTGAGGCCGTCACCGACGAAGCGGGTTACCAAACGCTGGTGGCGCATTTTGGCTACAACGCGCAGAAAGAGGAGTTACAGCTGCGATCGCTGCTCGGCTGGAACATCGACGGCGTGATCCTCACCGAGCGTACCCATACACCGGGCACGCTGCGCATGCTGGAAGTGGCGGGCATTCCGGTGATTGAGATGATGGATTCGGTCACGCCGTGCCTCGATATGGCGGTGGGCTTTGATAACGTCGAAGCCGCGCGGCAGATGACGCATGCTATTCTGAAAAAAGGCCATCGCCATACGGTTTACCTCGGCGCGCGCCTTGATGAACGTACCTTGCAGAAGCAACAGGGCTACGAAAAAGCGATGCGCGAAGCGGGGCTCACGCCACACAGCGTGATGATGGAAGATGCCTCCTCTTTCAGCGCCGGCGCGCAACTACTGTGCGAGGCGCAAAAGCGCTATCCGGAAACTGACAGCCTGTTTTGTACCAACGATGACCTCGCGGTAGGCGCGATGTTTGAGTGCCAGCGTCAGGGATTACGCGTGCCGCAGCAGATGGCGATTGCCGGTTTCCACGGCCACGACATTACGCAAGTGGTGAATCCGCGCCTCGCCACGGTGTTAACGCCGCGCGAGCGTATGGGACGGGAATCGGCAGCGATGCTGCTGGCGCGCATTGGCGGCGAGCGCACGCTAACGCAACCGCTGGATGTTGGCTTTGAAATCTCCGAAGGTGACAGCATCTGATTTTGGCGATTATTTGAGTCAGTTCACACTTTCGTGCTTTTCCACCTGAGAAGGGTTGCCAGCCTTTCAGTGGGCTCTGACAATGGCAGCTCAATTTGTTATCGGTAACATTGGGCAGAATTCACTGCCGGAGCGCAAAACAATGACAACGCCATCTCCATCGCACCACGTCTTTATCCTGATGGGCGTTTCCGGCAGCGGAAAATCTGCCGTCGCCAATCAGGTCTCTCATCAGTTAAACACTGCGTTCCTCGATGGGGATTTCCTCCATCCGCGCAGCAACATCATGAAAATGGCGGATGGCCATCCGCTGGACGACAACGATCGCCAGCCGTGGCTGCAGGCGCTGAATGATGCGGCATTTGCCATGCAGCGCACGCAGGAGATCTCCATCATCGTCTGTTCGGCGCTGAAAAAGTCCTATCGCGACATCCTGCGTCAGGGCAACGAGAACCTGAAATTCATCTATCTGCAGGGCGACTTCGAAACCATTGAATCCCGCCTGAAAGCGCGTAAAGGTCACTTCTTCAAACCGCAGATGCTGGTGACGCAGTTCGCCACGCTGCAGGAACCCGGCGCGGATGAGCCCGATGTACTGGTGGTTGATATCAATCATTCACTGGATGAGGTAGTTGCGGCCACGGTTGCGACCATTGAGGGTGCAATCAACAAGGGTTAGTCATGAGTACCGCAACGCTAGTGTTAACCGCAGCAGGCTCTGTCCTGCTGCTGCTGTTTTTGGTGATGAAAGCGCGTATGCACGCCTTTGTTGCCCTGATGTTAGTCTCCATTGGTGCCGGTCTGTTCTCCGGCATGCCGCTCGATAAAATCGCTGAAACTATGGAAAAGGGCATGGGCGGAACGCTCGGCTTTCTCGCCATTGTGGTGGCGTTAGGCGCGATGTTCGGCAAGATCCTGCATGAAACCGGCGCCGTCGATCAGATCGCCATTCGCATGTTGAAAACCTTTGGGGAAAGCCGCGCGCACTATGCGATGGGCGTCGCTGGCTTGATCTGTGCGTTGCCGCTGTTCTTTGAAGTGGCGGTGGTGTTGCTGATCAGCATTGCGTTCGCCGTGGCGCGTCGCACCCAAGGCAATTTAGTTAAGCTGGTGATCCCGCTGTTTGCCGGTGTTGCGGCGTCCGCCGCGTTTCTGCTGCCGGGTCCTGCGCCGATGCTGCTGGCCGCGCAGATGCACGCTGATTTTGGCTGGATGATTCTGCTGGGCCTGTGCGCCGCGATTCCGGGCATGCTGATTGCCGGCCCGCTGTTTGGCAGCTTTATTGCCCGACATGTCAGCTTTAGTGCACCGCCGGAAGATCATCAGCCGGAAGTGGAAGAGGGCAAACTGCCGTCGTTTGGCTTTAGTCTGGCGCTGATTCTGTTCCCGCTGCTGCTGGTTGGCCTGAAAACCATCGGCGCACGCTTCACCACGCCGGGTTCCCATCTGTATGAGTGGCTCGAGTTTATCGGCCATCCGTTCACCGCGATTCTGCTGGCCTGTTTGGTAGCGATTTATGGCCTGGCTTATCGTCAGGGCATGGATAAAGAGAAGGTGATGCAGGTGTGCGGCAGCGCGCTGCAACCGGCGGGCATTATTCTGCTGGTGATTGGTGCGGGCGGCGTGTTTAAGCAGGTGCTGGTGGATTCGGGCGTTGGCCCGGTTTTAGGGCATGCGTTGACCGGCGCAGGCATGCCGATTGCGCTGGCGTGCTTCATCCTTTCTGGCGCGATTCGCGTTATTCAGGGTTCGGCCACCGTGGCGTGTTTAACCACCGTCGGTTTAGTGATGCCGGTGATTGAACCGCTGCACTACAGCGGCGCGCAGCTGGCCGCGCTGTCGATCTGTATCGGCGGCGGCTCGATCATTATCAGTCATGTGAATGATGCGGGTTTCTGGCTGTTTGGCCGCTTCACCGGCGCCACCGAAGCCGAAACGCTGAAGACATGGACGCTGATGGAAACCATTTTGGGCACCACCGGCGCGATTGTTGGCATGATTGCGTTTAATTTGCTGTCGTGATGTAAAACCAGCGCAATACATTGCGCCGCTACGGACCATTACGCGGATTTGTAGCGGCGCGATTTATCGCGCGATTCTGACCTTCTTAATCCTCTTCCCGCTCATCATCCGGCTGATCCAAAACCGTGTACGCCACGGCGCAGAACAGCGAATTCAAACGCTTCATATCGCCCAGTAAGCCAAGGTGCAGCGAGCTCGTCTCAATGCTCTGCACATTCTGCAGATGCAAGCGCTCGACGTGCGCGTGGGAGAAACGGCGAATCAGGATGCGGAAGCGGTGCTTGGATCGGCGCAGGCGTTTGGCGCTGGTGACATCGTGCGACAAAAACACCGACAAACTCAGACGCAGGTTATACAGCACCTGTTCCTGCAAGGTTTGCAGCTCCTCCAGCCCTTCGGCAGAGAAGGCGCGGCGCGCGGTCAGTGACTTATCCGCTACGTCGGCGCACATGCGTTCGATAATGTCGCCCGCCTGCTCCAGGTTGAGCGCCATCTCAATGATCTCCGCCCAGCGGCGCGAATCATCCTCCGGCAAATCCTCTTTCGGCATACGCGCCAGATAGAGTTTGATCGCGGTGTAAAGCACATCAACATCATCATCCAGCCGCCGCACCGCGCGCTCTTCGCGCAGGTCGCCGTGCACCACCTTATTGAATGACTCAATCATCTGCTCGACCACATCGCCGATGCGCAGTGTTTCGCGTGAGGCGTTAGCCAGCGCTAACGCCGGCGTATCCAGCGCGCTGCTGTCGAGATGTTTGGGTTTGAGATGGGCTTCGTTTTCGGGATCATCGGCAATCATACGGCGGCACAGGCGCGCCATTGGATCGGCAAACGGCACCATGACTAAACAGCGAATCAGGTTGTAGAAGACGTGGAAGAAGATCACCAGCTCTTCATCATTGACTGGCAGCTTATCCAGCACATCGGCGACAACATTGACGAACGGCAAAATGGCGATGCTGCCAATCAGCTTAAACAGCAGGCTGCCGAGCGCAACGCGTTTGCCCGCTGCATTGGAGCCGCTGGCGTTGATCATCGCCAGCAGGCCGCTGCCGAGGTTGGCACCAATCACCAGACAGAGTGCCACCTTGAAGGAGATGACACCGGTAGCGGTCAGCGTGGCGGTAATCAGGACCGCCGCGAGGCTGGAGTAACTGATGATGGCGAACACCGCGCCAATCAGTGCATCGAGCATCACATCGCCGGTCAGCGTCGAGAACAGCACCTGAACGCCCGCCGCCTGGGTGATCGGTTTGGCGGCCGCGACAATCAGCTGCAGCGCCAGTAGAATCAGGCCAAGCCCAATACTGGCGCGGCCTAACTGCCCAATGCGCGTTTGCTTGCGGCTGAGAAAGAACACCACGCCAAAGAAGATAAACAGCGGCGACAGCCACGACAGATCGAAGGTCAGGATACGCGCCATGATCGCGGTCCCGACATCCGCGCCCAGCACCACCACCAGCGCTGGCGTCAGACTGACCAGATTCTGTGCAACAAAGGAGGTAACCAGCAGCGTGGTGGCGTTACTGCTCTGCACCAGCGCCGTAACGCCAATACCGGCAAGAAACGCCATCGGTTTTTTTTCAACGCTGCGGCTGAGTACGCGACGCAGATCGGCACCGTAAACGCGCATGATGCCGGTGCGCACAATGTGTGTTCCCCACACCAGCAGCGCAACGGCAGAGAGTAGATTAAGCAGAGTTAACACGTATAGAGGCTCCTCATCCGTCAGGCTCAAACCACACCGATTGCCAGCCTGACGGTGAGCACAACCGGTAAAACCTTCGCCGCGTTGTGTCGCCTTTTTTCGTTTAAATTAAGCAACCTGGCGCAACGTCGACATCTCTAACTGTAGCCCAATCTGCATACCAGCGGGATGCAAATCTGCCACGCTGCGGTTGAGTACATCTATCGAGAGTTCCACGTTTTGCGCACGCACCCGATAGCGAATCACGTTGCCAAGCAAGCTGTGGCTGAGGATGGTGGCGGGAATGCCCGCCTGCGGCGCACACAGCTGGATCGACTCCGGGCGAATCGCTACCTGGCCGCTAAACGCCTGTCCGGTCAGCTGCGTTGCCTGTTCGGCGCTCAGCAGGTTGTAGTTGCCGATAAAGCCGGCGGCAAACAGATCGGCCGGTTGGGTATAGAGCATTTCCGCGTTGCCGTTCTGCACGATCTTGCCCCGGTTCATCAACACTATGCGATCGGACATGGTCAGCGCCTCTTCCTGATCGTGGGTAACAAACAAGGTAGTGAGTTTCAGCTCGCGCTGAATATTGCGGATCTGTTCACGCAGATGGCGACGAATGCGCGCATCCAGCGCCGACAGCGGTTCATCCAGCAACAGCAAGCGTGGACGCGTCACCAGCGAACGCGCCAGCGCCACGCGCTGACACTGTCCGCCAGAGAGCTGATGCGGATAACGCCGCGCGAAGTCGGTGAGTTCCACCAGCGCCAGCACTTCCATCACGCGTTTCTGAATCTCGCTCCTCGCCAGTTTCTGCATCTTCAGGCCAAACGCCACGTTCTTCTCAACCGTCATATTGGGGAACAGCGCGTAGCTCTGAAACACCATGCCGATGGTGCGCTTTTGCGGCGGCAGCGGCACGATATCCTGTCCTTGCAGCAACACGTTGCCGCTATCCACTTCGGTTAACCCGGCGATACAGCGCAGCAGCGTCGATTTGCCGCAGCCGCTGGGGCCGAGCAGCGTAACAAACTCGCCTTCTTCGGCACTGAAATCGATGTTTTCAAAAATGGTGGTCGGACCGTAGCTTTTGTTCAGCTGGGTGACGCTCAGATAACTCATGGTCAGCCTCGTTCAGGATTGAGGGCATTCGCCAGCCAGGTAACCAGCAGGACGACGGCAAAATAGGAGATCACCAGCGCGCTGGTGAAGTGGCCGCTGCCGTTGCGCATGTTAAACAGATAAACCTGCAAGGTTTCATAACGGGTGCCGACCAGCATATTGGCGAAGACAAACTCACCAATCAGGAAGGAGAAGGAGAGCAGCACCGCGATAAATACCCCTTTGCGCAGGTTCGGCAACACCACAAACAGCGCCGCCTGCCAGGTGCTGGCACCGAGCAGCTGCGCGGCATCAATCAGCTCTTTCAGGTTGATGGCCTGCATATTGTTGGAGATGGCGCGATAGATAAACGGCAAGGCGATGGTGAAGTAGCAGCCGATCAAAATCCACGGCGTGCCGGTCAGCATCAGCGGCGACGACGAATAGAGTTGCAGCAGCCCGACCGACGACACCACCGGCGGTACGGCGAAGGGCATCAGGATCAGCACGTTCATCACCGCATCCAGTTTCGGATAGTAGTAAGCGATCACAAACATGGCAGGCAGTACCAGCACCAGCGAGAACAGCAGCGCACCGCAGCAAACCAGTAGCGAATGACCGAGCGCGGTCAGGAAACGCGCATCGCTCCACAGCGCGCTGAGCCACTTCAGCGTAAAGCCCTGCGGCAGGATGGTGTCGCTCCAGCTGGTGGAAATGCCGTACAGTAACGTCGCCAGCAGCGGCGCGGCTAAAATGGCCAGCAGCAGCCAGACAATCAGGCGATGATAAAATTTTTCCGCGCGCGACACGTGTAGCTCCTCAGGAAGGTTTGGCGTTGAGATAGCTGCGGCGCACCAGATACTGCTGCACCACGGTAATCAGCGCCATAATCAGCACCAGCAACATCGCCAGCGCGCCGCCGGTGTTGGGATCAAGCGAGATATCGCCAGAGACCAGCGCGGCAATGCGTACCGGCACCACGTTAAAGTTGCCGGTAGTGAGCGCGTAAATGGTGGCGTAAGCGCCGAGCGCGTTCGCCAGCAAAATCACGAAAGTACCGAGCAGCGCCGGGAACAGAATCGGCAAACCGATGTGCCACCAATAGCGCCAGCGGCCTGCACCCAGCAGCGCGGCGGACTCTTGCCAATCCTGTCGCAAGCCATCAAACGCCGGATAGAGCAGCAAAATGCCGAGCGGGATTTGGAACCAGGTGTACACCAGCACCATGCCGTCACGCGAGAACAGTTTGAAGCCTTCCAGCACGCCGTAATGGCGCAGCAGCAGCGTCAGACAACCGTTCAGACCGAGCAGAATGACAAAGGCAAACGCCAGCGGTACACCGGCGAAGTTGCTGGTCATGTTGGTAAATGACATCAAAAAGCGCTGAAAGCGGCCGCTGCCGAGCTGATGCAGCGAATATCCGGCAACCAGTGAGATCAGCAGGCCGTAAATGCTCGACCAGATGGAGATGTCGAGCGACAGGCGAAACGCCTGCAAATAGAACGGCGAGGTGAGGATATCGCTGTAGTTGTCGAAGCCCCAACGCTCATTGATGTCGCTCCAGAAGCTGTTGATGGCAATCCACAGCAGCGGCGCGAGCTGGAATGCCACCCAGAACAGCGCAAACGGCAGCAGCAATAGCGCGGCGAGCGTTTTGCCTTTCATTACTGCGGCTCCGCCAGTAACGCGCGACATAGCGGTTTGTCATGTTCGACGCCGAGCAAGGTGCACACGATGCCGCACAGTTCGGTCTGCTGCGGCTGGAGATCCGGCTGCAGCGAGAAACCTTTGCCAAACACGAACAGCGGCACCTGCGTCTCCTCTGGCAAAATGCCGCCGTGCGAGCGGTCATCGTTCATGCCGTGATCGGCGGTGACAATCACCTGATAACCAGCCGCCAGCCAGTCCGGCATCCACTGCGACAGATAACCATCGGCCATGCGCGCGCGGTTGCGATACTGCGGCGATGACAGGCTGTGCTTGTGTCCGGCATCGTCAATGTTCATCGGGTGGATCAGCAGGAAGTCGGGATCGTGCCGCAAACGCAGGCTTTCTGCGTCTTCAAACAGGTGGGAATCCGGATAACCGTCGTCCCAGTAAAAATGCCCATACTGAATCGGCAGATCGGGCGCGACCGTGTGGCGGTCGCGCGCCGCGTTGAACGGGGATTGATTGTAGAGCTCACTCACCCAGTGGTAGGCGGCTGCCGCGGTGGTGAGACCGGCGGCACGTGCGTAATGGAAGATGCTGCGCTGATTACTCATGCGACTGACGCCGTTGTGAATAATACCGCTGCGCACCGGTGGAATGCCGGTGAGAATGCATTCGTACAGCGGGCGCGACAGCGAAGGCAGTTCGCAAGTCAGCGTATAATATTGGCCGTTGCCCTGCGCGCATTCAGCAAACAGATAGCCCATTGCGTGCTGCGCTACCTGATTACTCAGCCCATCCAACACCACCAGGATCGTTTTCATCCCTCGCTCCTTACTGCTTCATATTAATGATGACGTTCTCTTGCCACAGACGCGGCAGCATTTTCGAAGTTTTATCCCACGCGGCCTGGTCTTTGATTGGACGGGCATTCTTATACTCAGACTGCGGCAGCAGCTTGGCCTGCACGTCGGCGGGCAGAGTTAAATGCTCGGCACGAATCGGGCGCGCATAGCCTTTCGCCAGGTTGATCTGGCCTTCATCAGACAAGATGTATTCACGCGCCAGCTTTGCGGCGTTCGGATGTTTGGCGTATTTATTGATGACGGTGCTGTAGCCAGAAGTGACGGAACCGTCGGAAGGGATCACCACTTCGTAGCGGTTTTTGTCGATCTGATCGCGGTAGTTCAGACCGTTAAAGTCCCACACCACCGCCACCTGAATTTCGCCTTTTTCAATGTTGGCAATCACCGGATCGGTCACGCCAAGACGGCCTTCTTTCGCCAGATCGCCGAAGAAGCTCAACGCCGGTTTCACATTCTTCTCGTCACCGCCTAATGCATAGCTGGCCGCCAACACGCCGTTCGCTGCCTGAGCCGCAGTGCCGACGTCACCGATAGTGACCACATACTTACCTTTCTTCAGATCGGCCCAGCTGTGCGGCACATCTTTGACCTGCTGCTTATCCACCAGGAACGCGATGGTGCCGGTATACGCCAGCATCCAGTTGCCATCCTGATCTTTTGCCCAGCTCGGGATTTGCTCCCAATGCGTTGGCTTATACGGTTGCGCCACGCCTTTAGCGACGGCAATCGGACCGAAAGCAGCGCCCACATCACCGATATCGGCGCTGGCGTTCTCTTTCTCTGCAGCAAATTTTGCCAGTTCCTGCGCCGAGGACATGTCGGTGTCGCTGTGCTTCAGGCCATATTTGCTGTTGAGGTCACTCCAGGTATCTTTCCAGTTGGCCCAGCTATCTGGCATGCCGACGCTGTTGACCTGACCTTCGGCGCGCGCGGCTTTTTCTAACGCGGCGAGGTCATTATCTGCGGCTTGCGCGGCGGGCAGCGCAAGCAGTACGGCACTGGCTACTACAGAGGCGATAAACGCTTTCATCTCGATTGCTCCCGGTATATGTTGTGGGACTTCTTGGTCTAGTCCAGCAAGAACCGAGCCAATGTAGCCCGAATAGATGAAGGTTTTATGACCATGGTGGTGAAACGGGGTGTGGCGCGACGATCCACATGCGGTTACAGCGCGCTAAAGCGTGGGTTGTTCTCTGTCACATTGTAGTCATCGAACTGTCATAGTGCAGATTTGCCCCAAAATGAGGCTGAAAAATGATGTCGAAAACGGCGGATGTGATTGCAGCAGGGCTGCGGGAACGCATTGAAAGCGGTGAATTTGCCGGCGGTCGTTTGCCTGCCGAACGCAGCTTAAGCGAACACTATTCCACCACGCGCATTACGCTGCGTGAGGCGCTGGGTTTGCTGGAAGCGCAGGGCATTATCTATCGTGAACTGCGTCGTGGCTGGTTTCTCGCACCGCCTCGGCTGGTCTACAACCCCTCTCATCACAGCCATTTTCACGCCATGGCCGCTGAGCAAGGCCGTATTGCCAGCACTGAAGTGCTGGAGGCGCGCGAAGTGCCAGCGCAATTAGCCATCGCGCGTCATCTGCAACTGCTGGAGGGCGATCGGGTTTACCGCATTCGCCGTTTGCGCCGTATTGATGGCCGCGCCGTGTTGTATGTCGAGCATTACCTCAATCCCGCCTTCTTTCCGGGATTGCTGGATGAAGACCTGACGCGTTCACTCACCGATCTGTATGACCAGCGCTATGGCATTCGCTACGGCGGCGCGCATTTTACCATTTTGCCGGGACCGCTGCCGGTGCGCGCTGCGCCCGCGCTCAACGTGGCGAGCGGCACGCCTGGATTGTTGATTACCCGCATCAATCGCGATCAGCACAAGCGCGTGATTGATTGCGACTGCGAGTTCTGGCGCTATGACGCGCTGTGTGTGGATGTCGAAGTATAAATATTGTGATTTTGATCACACTACAGCATGATAGCGCCAGTGAGTAATTGAGAGCGTGAGGCGCAAAAATGACAATAAAAACAGGGGTTGGGCAGTACATCTCTTTAGCATTGCAGTGGGTGCTGAATATTGGTCTGATCATTCTGGCCATTATTCTGGTGGTGTTCCTCGGTAAAGAAACCATTCATCTGGCCAACGTGCTGTTGAGCACCGGTGAGCAGACGTCTTCCTATCTGCTGATTGAAGGCATCGTTATCTATTTCCTCTACTTCGAATTTATCGCCTTGATTGTGAAGTACTTTCAGTCGGGCTATCACTTCCCGCTGCGCTACTTCATCTACATCGGCATCACGGCGATTATCCGCCTGATCATCGTCGACCATAAAAATCCGTTCGATACGCTCTACTACTCGGCGGCGATTTTGATTCTGGTGGTGACGCTGTGGTTGGCGAACAGTAACCGCCTGAAACGCGAGTAATAATATCGCGTGGCACAACGAGCCGTGCCACGCATTCTCCTCTGCGCTAAACTAGGGCAACTTTTTTCCCGGAGATGTCCTGATGTCGCATGACGCGCTGCGCCAGTTACGCGCACTGCACTGGCTGCCAGCCTCTTCACCGCAGCTTTCTGCCCCGCTACTTGACTGGTTAATGGAAGAAGACTCCATGACGCGTCGCTTCGAGCAGCATTGCCAGCAAGTGACCGTAAAACTGATCCGCGAAGCGTTTATTGGCGCTGAAGAGATCTCGGAGGAAGCGGAATTTTTGCCCGCCGACCCGCGCTTCTGGTTACGTGAAATTGTGCTGTGCGGTGATGGCGAACCCTGGCTGATTGGCCGCACCGTGGTGCCAGAAAGCACGCTGAACGGCCCCGAGCAGATGCTGCAACAGCTCGGTACGCGCCCGCTTGGCCGCTATCTATTCTCTTCATCTACCCTGAGTCGCGATTTTATCAATCCCGGTCAGGTTGGCGATTTATGGGGACGCCGTTCCCGCCTGCGTTTGTCGGGCAAGCCGCTGCTGTTAACTGAACTATTTTTACCGGCGTCGCCGCTCTATCGCGCGCTGGATCAAGGATAAAACCACTGTGCAAAACACCTTACCCATGACCAAATGGCAGGCTTACTGCCGCCTGATGCGTATCGATAAACCCATCGGCACTGTGTTACTGCTGTGGCCAACTCTGTGGGCACTGTGGCTCTCCGGCATGGCGATTCCACCGCTGCCGGTGCTGCTGGTGTTTGTGCTCGGCGTTATCGTGATGCGTGCTGCTGGCTGCGTCATCAATGATTACGCTGACCGCAAAATCGATGGTCACGTCAAGCGCACGGCGTCACGTCCGCTGGCCAGCGGCGCGGTATCCGGGAAAGAGGCGAAGCTGCTGTTTGCCGGTCTCGGTTTGCTGGCGTTTATGCTGGTGTTGACCATGAACACCATGACCATTTTGCTGTCGTTTGGCGGCCTGGCGCTGGCGTGGGTTTATCCGTTTATGAAGCGCTACACGCATCTGCCGCAGGTGGTGCTCGGCGCAGCGTTTGGTTGGGCGATTCCGATGGGATGGGCAGCAGTTAGTGAGTCCTTACCTTTAGTCTGCTGGCTGGTTTTCCTGGCGAACATCTGCTGGACGGTGGCCTATGACACGCAGTACGCGATGGTCGATCGCGATGACGATTTGAAGATCGGCGTAAAATCAACGGCGATTCTGTTTGGCCGTTACGACAAACTGATTATTGGTTTACTGCAGCTGGCAACGCTCGGTTTGATGGCGCTGGTGGGCATGATGCTTCAACTGAATGGGGCGTTTTACTGGTCGCTGCTGCTGGCAGCAGGCTTGTTTGTGCATCAGCAGAAGCTAATTGCCCAGCGCGAGCGCGATCCCTGCTTCCAGGCGTTTCTGAATAACAACTATGTGGGCATGGTGCTGTTTCTTGGCATTCTGCTCAGCACCGTGCCGTTCGCGGATCTGTTATAAACAAAAAAGGCGCACTGAAGTGCGCCTTTTTATTAGCTTGTCGCCGCGTTAATCGTGGGTGACCGCGCTTTCAATCGTCAGACGCACGTCGCTGGTCACCAGTTCCGCCAGCATCTGCCACATCATATGACTGCGTTCGGCATCGGCATCGCCTTTGTCACTGATATATCCTTCATCACGCAGCGTGAGGACCAGCGCAGTAAACACTGCTTTATCAAAGAACTCTGGTGCGTTGATACCGTGCAGCACAGACAGGCGTTGAGCCAGCGTGCGGCTCTCTTTCTCCAGCGTGCCACGGTTGATGGCCGGTTTCGCGCTGAGGATAGCGAAGGTAATCGCGAAGCGCTGCAGCGTCTCACGAATACCCGCCGCCAGCAGTTGCAGCGAACGGTGACGTGCCGGCGTCATTCTTAGTTGACCATCCTGCAAGGTGATCAGGCCCTGACGCGCCATCTCTGCACAGAGTGCGTTAAGTAGCGCAGGCAGCTCTGTCTTGTCCCAGCGCAAGAACAACTCGCTCTTTAGCATCGGATATACCAGGCTAACCTGACGCAGCAGCTCTGCTTCGCTGATTTCCCGATGTTGTTGCACGATGGCGGCAATCAACGATGGCATCACCAACATGTGATGAATGTTGTTGCGATAGTAGGTCATCAGCACCGCCTGCTCGCGCGGCAGAATGATGATGTCGCCAATACTGTCTTGCTCGGTCTCGAACTTGTTCATGCCCATGGCGTGATCAAGCAGCGCTTCGGCGCTCATGTCAGGCACCGTGGCTTCTGGCGAATAGGGCACATTGCGCAGCAGCTGGGTGTAGCACTCTAACTGCTCAATCAGCTGTTCGCGGGTCAGTGAACGCTGACGTGACGCCAGTAGGGCGGTGACGCACAGGTTCATGGCGTTGGCTGCACCGGCTTCATTGATGCGCACCATCAGCTTCGCCGCAATGTCATTCACGGCGGGCGTCATCCAGGCTGGGCGTTGCGGTTCGATAGGATCAATCGCATCTCGCCATTCGGGCACGTTTTTGTTCAGATAGTTCATCAACGGCAGGGGTTCACCGAAGTTAACGTAGCCCTGGCCGAGATTGCGCAGCTTACGTAAACCGCGCACCATCTGCAGGAAACTCTCTTTCTCTTTGGCCGCACCCCGCAGCTCTTTGGCGTAGGTGCCCACTTCCATCACATGCTCGTAGCCGATGTAAATCGGCACGAAGGTGATTGGACGACTGCCGCCGCGCAGCATCGCCTGCAGCGTCATTGATAGGGTGCCGGTTTTTGGATCCAGCAAACGACCGGTACGCGAACGTCCGCCTTCCACAAAGTATTCCACGGAGTAACCCCGGCTAAACAGCTCGCCAAGATATTCACGGAACACGGTGGAATAGAGTTTGTTGCCCTTAAAGGTACGACGAATAAAGAAGGCGCCCAGACGACGGAAAATCGGGCCGGCTGGCCAGAAGTTCAGGTTAATACCGGCAGCAATGTGCGGCGGCACCAGGCCTTGATGATAAAGCACGTAGGAGAGCAGCAGGTAATCCATGTGGCTGCGGTGGCAGGGCACATACACAATCTCATGACCATCCTGCGCCAGCTGACGCACGCGCTCACCGCCATGCACGTTGATGCCCTGATACAGGCGGCTCCACAGCCAGCCCATCACGCGGTCAGTGACTTTAATCGCTTCATAAGAGAAGTCCGCCGCCACTTCTTCCATCATTTCGATGGCGTTCTGCTGGGCTTTCTCATGCGAAATCTTTTTGCTGCGCGCTTCATCTTCTACTGCTTTTTCGATCGCTTTGGATTGTAACAGCTTGTTGAAGAGATCCTGACGTGCAGGCAGACGCGGGCCGACCGCGGCCAGACGTTGGCGGGCAAAATGAATGCGCGCCACGCGAGCCAGCTTTTGGGCAATCGACTTATCGGTGCCGTGCTCGGTCGCCATCTGGCGCAACGAAACGGTTTGCGAGAAGCGAACAAAGCTGTCGCGGCCGTGCCACAAAATGGCGAAGAACTTCTGCACGCCATTGAGCACGCGCAGATGCGGCGTGGATTCACCGGAGGTTTCACGTCCCGGCGCACGACCAAACATCACCGCGACCGGCAGCATTTGCACATCGAGTTGCGGGTTGCTGCGGTGCAAATCCAGATAATCGTGGAACAGCTTTACCGATTCGGGATTGGCCACGAAATAGGGAATTACGCGTGGGCCATCGTGAATAAACACGTGGCGCGGCAGCAGGGTGCCATCGATCTCCAGCGGAGCCAGCGGATCGGGCAGATCATGTTTCAGGCATTGAGCACGCAGTGTGAGCAGGTCAGCCTTTGAATCATAAGGCAAAACATACATCACCGGACGTGTCGGATCGATCCCATGTTCAGAGATAGGATCGGTCGGAATGACCTTACTTTTTACCAAAATAGAGAGTGGTAAATTCAATAATTTGTAATAGAGTTTACGCCAACCTGACATAGACAACTTTAAGCCTCTTGTTAGCAAAGCGCGGCAAGCATACCAGAAAGCGCAGCGAAGGTCTGTGGCTCTGCCGCCTCATACTGCCCACACATTGACGTCAAAATAGTTCAAGGGTTCCATAGACATGGCAAATAACGTCACCGGTTTAGTAAGAATAGTGAAAGCCGCCGGTTATTCCTGGCAGGGCCTGCGTGCCGCATGGCAGCACGAAGCCGCTTTTCGGCAGGAAGCCATTGCCGCGCTGGTGGCCATTCTCGTAGCTTGCTGGCTGGATGTAGATACCCTTTCCCGCATCCTGATGATTGGCTCGGTAGTGCTGGTTATCATCGTTGAGATCCTTAATAGCGCTATCGAAGCGGTGGTCGACCGCATCGGGCAGGAGCAACATCCGCTCGCGGGCCGCGCCAAAGATATGGGATCGGCTGCCGTATTGCTGACTATCTTACTGGCTCTGTTCGTCTGGATCGCGCTGCTCTGGACGCATTTGAGATAGGGATTCCAGATTCATTAAACCGCTGATTTTTCCCTCTGTTACGGTTTTCATTTCGCGAATACCTGTATATACTCACAGCGACTGTATAAACAACCAGGGGGCGGGATGAAAGCGTTAACTGCACGGCAGCAACAGGTCTATGACCTGATTCGCGACCATATTAACCAGACGGGCATGCCGCCAACGCGTGCGGAAATTGCTGCGCAACTGGGTTTCCGCTCGCCCAATGCTGCCGAAGAGCATCTGAAAGCGCTGGCGCGTAAAGGCGTAATTGAAATTGTTTCCGGCGCATCGCGCGGGATTCGTTTGCTGATGGAAGAAGAACCGAGCGAAGGGCTGCCGCTGATTGGCCGCGTCGCTGCCGGTGAACCTTTGCTGGCACAAGAACACATCGAAGCCCACTATCAGGTGGATGCTAACCTCTTTAAACCGAGCGCCGATTTCCTGCTGCGCGTGAGCGGTATGTCGATGAAAGATATCGGCATTATGGATGGCGATCTGTTAGCGGTACACAAAACGCAGGAAGTGCGTAACGGCCAGGTTGTCGTGGCGCGCATTGATGATGAAGTCACAGTGAAACGCTGGAAAAAGCAGGGTGCGATTGTCCATCTGCTGCCGGAAAACACCGATTTTCAGCCGATTGTCGTGGATACCCGTGAGCAGTCGCTAACCGTTGAAGGTTTAGCTGTCGGGATTGTGCGCAACGGCGAGTGGCTCTGATCAGTTTCTGATCCACTTTAACTGCGGCGGTGCGTGTTTGCGCTGACCGCAGTCTGCTGTTTTACTTCTCTGTGACTCTTTCTGCGGCTCATTCTGGCGCCATTACGCTGATTACCGCACACAACGGAATGGGCTAATGCAGCTGTTTTCCTCTTCAGATAAAACGCTCTGGCGGCTAGCGCTGCCGATGATCCTGTCAAATATCACCGTCCCATTACTGGGTGTAGTGGATACCGCCGTTATTGGTCATCTCGATAGCCCGATCTACCTCGGTGGCGTCGCCGTGGGCACAACCGCCACCAGCTTCATCTTTATGCTCCTGCTGTTCCTGCGCATGAGCACCACCGGACTCACCGCTCAGGCATTTGGCGCCAATGACAAAACGGCGCTGGCGCGCGCCTTAACACAGCCGCTACTGATTGCGCTGGTTTTTGGTGCGCTGTTTATGGTGCTGCGAACGCCGGTCAGCAGCCTGGCGGCAGCGTTAATGGGTGGCAGCCCGGAAGTGCAGCAACAGGCGAAAATATTTATTGAGATTCGCTGGCTAAGTGCGCCCGCAACCTTGGCCAATTTGGTGATTCTTGGCTGGCTGCTGGGCGTGCAGTATGCGCGGGCACCGATGGTGCTGCTAATCATCGGCAACCTGGTGAATATCCTGCTGGATCTGCTGTTCGTGCTCAAACTGCATTGGGGTGTCGCCGGAGCGGCGGCGGCTACCGCGCTGGCAGAATAT
Organism: Pantoea sp. GbtcB22; assembly: GCF_019091025.1. Taxonomy (NCBI): domain Bacteria; kingdom Pseudomonadati; phylum Pseudomonadota; class Gammaproteobacteria; order Enterobacterales; family Erwiniaceae; genus Pantoea; species Pantoea sp. GbtcB22. Next base: position 147,303 of record NZ_JAGXKB010000009.1, on the reverse strand, counting down.
GTCACGCTGGGCGTGGGTTTGTGGATGGTGGCGCGGGTGCTAAAGATGCGCGGTATCCATTTTGCTTTACTCAAAAGCAGCTGGCGCGGCGATGCGGCGCGGCTATTCCGCCTCAATCGCGACATTATGCTGCGGTCTTTGATGCTGCAAATCTGCTTCGCGTCGCTCACCATCCTTGGCGCACGCATTGGGCCGGATGTAGTGGCAGTCAATGCGGTGCTTCTGATGTTCCTCACTTTCACCGCATACGCGCTTGATGGATTTGCCTACGCGGTTGAAGCCTGTTCGGGTGAAGCGGTTGGGGCCAAAGATCGCAGCCGACTATTGCTGATTTGGCATGCGGCTTGTCGCCAGGCATGCTTCGTCGCCGCGATCTTTGCGCTGATTTATGCATTCACCGGTCCGGAGATTGTGGCGATGCTGACGTCACTGGAAGCGCTACGAGAGATGGCCGACCGCTATCTGATTTGGCAAGTGATTCTGCCGCTGGTTGGCGTCTGGTGCTATCTGCTGGACGGCATGTTTATCGGCGCGACGCGCGGGCGTGAGATGCGCAACAGCATGGTGATGGCGGCGATCGGCTACGGTGTCTCGCTGCTCACGCTGCCGTGGCTCGGTAATCACGGTTTATGGCTGGCGGTGACGGTATTCCTCGCGTTACGCGGACTCACGCTGTGGCTCATTTGGCGTGGTCACTGGCGGCGCGATAGCTGGTTTAACGCCTGAATAAGCGAAGCGTAACCTACAGATTAATCTGTATTTCCCTGCAAACTGCGAAGCGGCTACTACAATTACCTCATACGGCGCATATGAGTAGCGCGTTGTCTGGGTATATCGCCAGCTAAGCAGGCAATATATCTATCTCACTCAGGATGTAGTGGAGGAATATTATGAACAAAGACGAAGCGAGCGGAAACTGGAAGCAGTTCAAAGGCAAGTTTAAAGAGAAGTGGGGCAAGCTGACCGATGACGACTTCACTGTGATCGAAGGTAAACGCGATCAGCTGGTTGGTAAAATCCAGGAACGCTACGGTTATGGTAAAGACCAGGCCGAGAAAGAAGTGAAAGACTGGGAAACAACCAACAAAGATTACCGCTGGTAATCTCACTTCACGGATGATGCTCCTACCCGCCAATCATTTAGCGTAGTGATTGGCCCGGCACAGGGATGTGCCTCCCTATTTTCTTAACCGCTTTTTACCCTCGACCTGATGGTCATGCTCGCAGCTTTCATGGTGCGTACAAGCCGCCACTTCTGCGCAATTTTCACACAGGCCATGTGCCTCAATCACGGTATGTCGCAGAGAAAATCCCGCCTGATCCGCTAATGCAGCGATGGTTTTTTCCACGCCATGAGCATGTTTTTCGCTAACTGCCGCACAACCGTCACACACCAACATCACCGAAGTATGTGCTGGCTCATCAAAATGATGGCAAACCACATAACTGTTATTTGACTCTACGCGATGAATAAATCCCTGTTCCAGCAGGAAATCGAGCGCGCGATAGATGGTGGGCGGTTTTGCTTGCGGTTCACTGACACGCAGTTGATCCAGCAAATCGTAAGCGCTTATCGAACCATTCTGCTCTGCCATTAAGCGCAACACTTCGGCGCGTTGAGTGGTCAGGCGCACGCCGCGATCAAGGCAAAGTGATTCAGCCTGGGTAAGAAGTTGTTCTGGCGTGAGGTTTGACATACGCATTCTCCGGGTTGCAGGTGATGTTATTTTATCACACAAAATTTAACGCTGCTGTGATTGCTTATTGTCCTTAAAATCCCTAAGAAAATTCTCCCCAATCAATAGATTACCTTCGCCATTTTTCCGTCAATATTGCTGCAACCCTTATGTCTGTAAAATGCGTCCGGCCAGGCAGCGCAACGTCTGCACGGATTTTGCTTTGCAACTCACCGGGTTAGCGGCTATGGTTCAAAAGGTCTTAAGTAATTTCTGGTCTCAATTTACTCACTGTTAATTTTTCTGCATAAAAACACAGCGGAATGGCGTGGAAGCGTCCAATTCTGCGAATAGCAGTGCTATTTCCTTTTAATTCACAGCAATGAAGCGTTAGCCAGGGTTCAGAATAGCGGCTAACTAAACTTTCAGTCGGTGAGTGATTCAGCGACATTTCAAAGGTGATGGCAGGCTCATGGCGAAGACATTATTCAGGCACAAAAAAGTAGCTTATCTTGTTGGTTTGAATGCAGTATTTCTCTCTTCCTCAGCTCTGGCAGCAGGTACATGGTACGACGCGCGTAACGACGCAATGGGCGGTACCGGCGTAGCCTCTTCCACCTGGAGTTCGGCGGTGCTGGCTAACCCAGCATTGATGACCAAGGCGCAGCCTGAAGATAACGTCAGCATCATTCTTCCATCAGCCGGCGCACAGGTTACCGATAAAGACAAATTGATCGATCGCGTTGACGACATTACCGATACCGTTGATCGTTATCAGGACGTGATCGATAACCTGACCTTTCAGGATTACCTCAATGGTTACCCGCAGCTGAAGGCCGCCGCAGGCGATATGGCAAACCAGCTCAGCGACCTGCGTGGTAATAAAGCTCACGCAACAGCCGGCGTGGCCGTGGCCGTCACCGTTCCGAATGAAACCTTACCTTTTGCCTTTATCACCAAGGCTTACGGCACTGCGATTGTGCGCGCCAACGTGGCAGATAGCGATATTGCCTACCTGCGCGCGGTTGCCAATGGCACGAGAGTGCCTGTGCCGGGTGATGAAAATAACTTACGCTCCAGCGCCAATGGCCTGGCGGCATTAGTCACCGATTATGGTGTGTCAGTCGCGCATGAGTTCTCGATTGCCGGCCATCCGGTTTCTGTCGGCGTGACGCCAAAGCTGCAGAAAACCTGGCTGTATAACTACACCGCGAGTATCTACAACTACGACAAGAGTGACATCAACAGCAGCCGCTACCGCAGCAGCGATACCGGTTTCAACATGGATGCGGGTGTCGCAACAGATTTCGGTGAGAACTGGACCTTTGGCGTGACCGGACAAAACCTGATCTCGCGCGATCTCGATACTAAAGAGGTGAACGGTTACCGCGATACTTATCAAATTCGTCCGTTGGTCACTACAGGGCTTTCCTGGAATAACGGGCCGTTTACGCTGGCGGGGGATGTTGATCTGACTGAAACCAAGCGCTTCAAGTCGGAAGACACCAGCCAATATGCTGGCGTAGGTGCGGAATATCGTGTGCTGGATTGGCTGGCGCTGCGTGCCGGCTATCGCGCCGATCTGAAGTCGACCGATACTGACGTGTTCACCGCCGGTTTGGGTGTGTCACCGTTCAACAATGCTGTCCATCTGGACCTGGCCGGTTCTGTGGGTAAAGACAACACCGTAGGTGCCATGCTGCAGCTCGGATTCAACTTCTAATTACCCGTCTGATAACGGGCGGCTGTGCCGCCCGTTTTGCTGTGATATGATTGCGCAGTTTCTCATCACTTACTTACTGCGGATTTACTGCGTTTCATGACCGATACTTTCTCCTCGCAACGTTTTTCCATCGCCCCAATGCTCGACTGGACCGATCGTCACTGTCGTTATTTTCACCGTAAGCTGAGCGGTGATACGCTGCTGTACACCGAAATGGTTACGACCGGCGCGATCATTCACGGTAAAGGCGACTATCTGGCCTACAGCGAGGAAGAGCATCCGCTGGCGCTGCAGCTGGGTGGCAGCGATCCCGCCGCGCTGGCGCAGTGCGCTAAGCTGGCAGAAGAGCGTGGCTACGATGAGATCAACCTCAACGTGGGTTGTCCATCCGATCGCGTCCAGAACGGCCGTTTTGGCGCCTGCCTGATGGGCGATGCGGCGCTGGTTGCCGACTGCATTAAAGCGATGCGCGATGTGGTGAGCATTCCGGTGACGGTTAAAACCCGCATCGGTATTGATGAGCAGGACAGCTACGAATTCCTGTGTGATTTTATTGGCACCGTGGCGCAACAGGGCGGCTGCGATACTTTTATTATCCACGCGCGCAAAGCGTGGCTATCGGGTTTAAGTCCGAAAGAGAATCGCGAGATTCCGCCGCTCGATTATCCCCGCGTTTACCAGCTGAAGCGCGATTTCCCGGCGCTGACCATGGCGATTAATGGCGGCATCAAAACGCTGGAAGAGGCCAAACTGCATCTGCAGCATATGGATGGCGTGATGATGGGGCGCGAAGCCTATCAGAATCCGGGCATTCTGGCGCAGGTTGACCGCGAGCTGTTCGGTCGCGATACGCCGCGCGTCGATCCGGTAGCGGTGGTGCGCTCGATGTATCCCTACATTGAAGCTGAACTATCCAAAGGCATGTACCTCGGCCATGTGACGCGCCATATGCTTGGCCTGTTCCAGGGCATTCCGGGTGCGCGCCAGTGGCGTCGCTATTTAAGTGAAAACGCCCACAAGCCCGGCGCCGATGTGCGCGTGCTGGAAGCGGCGTTAGCGCTGGTAGCGGATAAGATCCCGCAGGAAGTGATGTAATCACTGTTTAGCATGCCGGAAACTTCCGGTTTGGTACGGTGCGCCTTCATGCGCACCGTAAAGCCAGTAACATAATTTTATAGATGGTTATTTCTACGCCGAGAATTAGTTTTTTTCATCATCTCATTACTTCTTCATTCAGCCCTTGTCCATTGCTTTCAAGCAGTTAGCCATTTTTATAACCTGGCACGTATCTTGTAATGTTCCTGATGTTACTTACACAGGAGAGCCTTCGTGGAAATTCTATTTGTTATCGGCTTTTTTCTGATGCTGCTGTTCACCGGCGTTTCGTTGCTGGGCGTTATTGCAGCATTGGTGGTGGCGACCGCTTTGATGTTCTTTGGCGGATTGCTGGCAATTGTTATTAAAGTGTTGCCATGGCTGGTATTGGCGGTTGTCGCTGTCTGGCTTTATCGGGCATTTACCACGCCTTCAGGTGAGGCAAAGATGCGCAGGCTGAAAAGAAAAATCAGCGACTTAGATAGAAGGGACTGGCGCTAATTGCGGTGACGATCACAGACTCGGATATTGCTTAGCATTATTCCGCATTTAAACATATTTTTTACTTATGTTTTCTGTCAGGATGATTGCCGTTGCTTCAAACGAATTCATCGCCGCTGTCCCTACACCAGCGCGAACTATAAAAAGAAAGAAAAAAAGGGGCTTCCTACGGGAAGCCCCGTTTGCATTTAGCGATCAGGGAATCAGCAGGCTGGAACCCTGAGTCGCGCGACTCTCCAGCACCTGATGCGCGCGCACCGCGTCACTCAAGGCAAATTTCTGCTGCTCGGGCACGTTAAGCTGAATCGCGCGGCTGGCGATCAGTGAGAACAACTCATTGCTGGCGGCATCCAGTTCTTCACGGTTGGTGATGTAACCGAACAGCGAAGGTCGGGTGACGAACAGCGAGCCTTTCTTGTTGAGAATGCCGAGATCAACGCCGGTAACCGGACCCGACGCATTACCAAAGCTGACCATTAACCCGTGGCGACGCAGGCTATCTAGCGAAGGTTCCCAGGTATCTTTCCCCACCGAGTCATACACCACGGCCACTTTCTCGCCATGGGTCAACTCGCTGACGCGCTTCGCGATATTCTCTTCACGATAGTTAATTGTCGCCCAGGCACCGGCATCTTTAGCTATCTTCGCTTTCTCTGCGGAACCCACCGTGCCAATCAGATGTGCGCCGAGCGCTTTGGCCCATTGGCAGGCGATCAATCCCACGCCACCCGCAGCGGCATGGAACAGGAAGATTTCATCAGCTTTCACTTTATAGGTTTGGCGCAGCAGATACTGCACGGTTAAACCTTTGAGGAAAGAGGCCGCGCCTTGCTCAAAGGAGATGCTGTCCGGCAGGATCACCAGACGATCTTCCGCCACATTGTGCACTTCGCTGTAGGCGCCCAGCGCGGCCTGGCAATAGACCACGCGATCGCCCGCCTTAAACCGCGTCACCGCCGATCCGACGCGCTTCACCACGCCGGCTGCTTCGGTACCCAGGCCGGAAGGGAAGCTGCTTTGCGGATACAAGCCGCTACGCACGTAGGTATCAATGTAGTTAATGCCAATTGCCTTGTTTTCCACCTGCACTTCATGTTCGGCGGGATCGGCCAGTTCGAAATCGACCCATTGCAGTACATCTGGGCCGCCGTGTTGGTTGAACTGAATACGCTTTGCCATTCTGACTCCTGTGATTGTTCATCCTGGGACGGTATACTTGCGCGTCCCTTTCACGATCGGTAATGCATTCACTATGGCAGGAAATAAACCCACCAACAAATCGAACGAACCCCGCGATCGGCAACTGGAAGGCGTGAAAATGCCGCCGCATTCCATAGAAGCGGAGCAGTCGGTGCTCGGTGGGTTGATGCTGGATAACCAGCGCTGGGACAACGTTTCTGAACGCGTCGTCGCCAGTGATTTCTTCAACCGCTCGCACCGTCTGATTTTCACGGAAATGCAGCGTTTGCTGGAAGCTGGCCAGCCGATCGACCTGATTACGCTCTCTGAATCGCTGGAAACGCTAGGTGAATTAGAGATGGCCGGCGGCTTCGCCTATCTGGCCGAACTGGCAAAAAATACGCCAAGTGCCGCGAACATCGGTGCTTATGCCGATATCGTGCGCGAACGTGCAGTGGTGCGCGAGATGATCTCGGTGGCGAACCAAATCGCCGATGCCGGTTACGATCCGCAAGGACGGAGCAGTGAAGATCTGCTCGACTTCGCTGAATCGAACGTTTTCAAAATTGCTGAACAGCGCGCTAATAAAGATCAGGGCCCGCAGAATATCGAGCAGATTCTCGAAGCCACGGTATCGCGCATTGAGTCGCTGGTCTCAACGCCGCACGACGGCGTCACCGGCGTCGATACCGGCTATCAGGATTTGAACAAAAAAACCGCCGGTTTACAGGGCTCGGATCTGATCATCGTCGCGGCGCGTCCTTCGATGGGTAAAACCACCTTCGCCATGAATTTGTGCGAAAACGCCGCGATGTTGCAGGACAAGCCGGTGTTGATTTTCAGCCTGGAGATGCCCAGCGAGCAGCTGATGATGCGTATGCTGGCGTCGCTGTCGCGCGTAGATCAGACGCGCATTCGTACCGGTCAGCTGGAAGATGAAGATTGGGCGCGCATTTCCGCCACCATGGGGATTTTGCTTGAGAAGAAGAACATGTTTATCGATGACTCTTCTGGCCTGACGCCCACCGAAGTGCGCTCACGCGCGCGCCGCATCTTCCGCGAAAACGGCGGGTTGAGCCTGATCATGATCGACTACCTGCAGCTGATGCGCGTGCCTGCGCTGTCGGACAACCGTACGCTGGAGATCGCTGAAATCTCGCGCTCGCTCAAAGCGCTGGCGAAAGAGCTGAATGTGCCGGTGGTGGCGCTGTCGCAGCTGAACCGCTCACTGGAACAACGTGCGGATAAGCGCCCAGTGAACTCGGATCTGCGTGAATCAGGCTCGATCGAGCAGGATGCCGACTTGATCATGTTTATCTACCGTGACGAGGTGTATCACGAAAACAGCGATCTCAAAGGCATCGCCGAGATCATCCTGGGTAAGCAGCGTAACGGCCCGATCGGTACGGTACGCTTGACCTTTAATGGCCAGTGGTCGCGCTTTGATAACTATGCTGGCCCGCAATACGACGACGAATAACCCTTTCATTCCGGATGCATGCACGTTTTGTGCATGCATTTCACGTCATCAGAAAATAGTGTTGGACAACCCCGGCTTTAATCAGGTTATCTGTAGCAAAGCGCCCCTTATTACGCTGTGGAAACAGAATGACTCAGGTAGACGATCACGACCTTAAGATATTGACATTATTACAATCTAACGGACGCCTCACCAACCAGGAACTCAGTGATTTAGTCGGACTTTCGGCGTCGCAATGTTCACGCCGCCGCATCAATCTTGAGCAGGCCAATCTCATTCTCGGCTATCACGCACGCCTCTCGCCCGACGCGGTGGGCCTTGGCATGGTGGGATTGATTGAAGTGCGATTGAAAAACCATACGCCGGATTATGAAGAGAGTTTCCATCGCATGGTGGAAGAAGAAGCCGCGATCGTTGATGCGTTCAAAACCACCGGCGATGCTGATTATCTGCTGAAAGTGGCGGTGGCCGATCTGGCTTCACTGAGCGCGCTGATCAGCCAGTTAGTCGCTGGCCATCAAAGCGTGGCGCACGTGAAAACTTCCGTGGTATTGAGCCGTTTGAAAGAGAACGGTTTGATGATCATCCCACAGCACAAAACGCGCCAAAAAAGTGCGTGACGTGCTAATCTGGTGCAATTATTGCCTTAATAATGCAAAAAACGCGCACCAGAAAACAGATTTGTGCATGAGTTGATGGTTTGAGTCTCAACTGATACACAAAAACCTGCAATAAAGCGCCTTAGTTATCAATTGGATAATCACTGGCACCCATCGGCGGCGAGCGTACGCCGCCGATGTGGTGCGTTTTTTGCATTTGAACCGCATCATTTGCAATGAGATTAACCCATGGATAACGTTGTTCAACCCACTAAAGTTCCCCATTCGCTGATTGAAGATGCGCTGGCGATAGTCCTCGGCACGCTAATGGTCTCTTTCGGCGTCATTATGCTGAAACAGGCGGGTGCACTCACCGGCAGTTCTGCCGGTATTGCCTTCTTAATCAGCTATTTGTCACCGCTCTCCTTCGGTAGCGCCTTCTTCCTGATCAACCTGCCATTTTACTGGCTGGCCGTGCGGCGCATGGGCTGGGAATTTACCCTGAAAACCTTCTGCGCGGTTGGCCTGGTGTCGCTGTTCACCCATCTGCATCCACTGTTTGTGCATTTTTCTGCGCTAAATCCGTTTTATGCGACACTGTTCGGTAACGTGGTGATGGGCATTGGGTTTATAGTGTTGTTCCGTCACAAAGCCAGCCTCGGCGGTATTAATATTTTGGCGCTCTGGCTACAGGACCGCATCGGTCTGCGTGCCGGAAAACTGCAAATGGCGGTCGATACCTGCGTGGTATTAGCGTCGCTGTTTGTGGTGTCGTTACCGATGCTGTTTGCTTCAATCGCGGGCGCGGTGATCCTCAATCTCATCATCGCAATGAATCATCGTCCCGGCCGTTACATGGTTTGATGACGCATCTTTACCTCTTATTTATGACCAATCATGGAGATCTGCACCGTGTTTCAAAACGTTGATGCCTATGCCGGCGATCCGATTCTGTCGTTGATGGAAACCTTCAAACAAGATCCGCGCGATAACAAAGTAAACCTGAGCATTGGTCTCTATTACAACGAAGCGGGCATCATTCCTCAGCTGCAGGCGGTTGCCGCAGCAGAAGAGCGCCTGCAGGCGCAGCCGCATCAGGCGTCGCTGTATCTGCCGATGGAAGGTCTGAACGCTTACCGTAACGCCATTGCACCGCTGCTGTTCGGTAAACAACATCCGATGCTGCAAGCGGGCCGCATTGCGTCCATCCAGACGTTGGGCGGCTCAGGCGCGCTGAAAGTCGGTGCTGATTTCCTTAAGCGTTACTTCCCGGCGTCCAACGTGTGGGTGAGCGATCCGACGTGGGAAAACCACGTCGCGATCTTCAACGGTGCCGGTTTCGAGGTGAATACCTATCCGTGGTATGACGCGGAAACCAACGGCGTGAAGTTTGATGCGTTCATCGCCAAACTGAAAACCTTGCCGAAGCAATCCATCGTGCTGCTGCATCCGTGCTGCCATAACCCAACCGGCGCCGATCTCACCAACGCACAGTGGGATGAAACCACCGAAGTACTGAAAGCGCAGGAGCTGATTCCGTTCCTCGATATCGCTTATCAGGGCTTTGGCGCGGGCATGGAAGCGGATGCTTATGCGATTCGCGCGATTGCGGCCGCGGGTCTGCCTGCGCTGGTCAGCAACTCGTTCTCCAAGATTTTCTCGCTATACGGCGAGCGCGTTGGCGGCCTGTCTATTGTCTGCGATAGCGCGGAAGAGTCCGCTCGTGTGCTGGGCCAGCTGAAAGCCACCGTGCGCCGCAATTACTCCAGCCCGCCAAACTTTGGTGCGCAGGTGGTCTCCTGCGTGCTGAACGACGAAGCGCTGCTCAACAACTGGCTGGCAGAAGTCGAAGCGATGCGTCTGCGCATCATCGACATGCGTCAGGCATTGGTTGACGTGTTGAGTACCAAACTGCCGGGACAAAACTTTGATTACCTGCTGAAACAGCGTGGCATGTTCAGCTATACCGGCTTGAGCGCGCAGCAGGTTGACCGTCTGCGTGATGAGTTTGGCGTGTATCTGATCGCCAGCGGCCGCATGTGCGTTGCTGGCCTGAACAGCCGTAACGTCAACCAGGTTGCTGAGGCGTTTGCTGCGGTGATGTAACTTCACTGCGACGGCGCGCCACAAAAAACCGCCAACATGGTTTGGCGGTTTTTTATTTATAACTTTTTTTAACTATAAACCGGACTGGTCTCGTTAGCGCTTCTCCCCATGAGTGTAAATATCCTCCAGCCTGAAACGGCGCGAGAGCGGCAATGTAGTCGCATATTTAAACTCACAAGGAAGCACGCTTATGACCCGGACCGCTTACTCTTTTGCAGTCAAACCCCTCGCTTGTATATTAGCCTTAGCCTTTTCCCTTCCGGTTTACAGCACCGCTTTAACGCGTGATAACGGCGCACCCGTCGGCGATAACCAGAACTCACAAACCGCAGGCGAAAATGGCGCAGTGTTACTGCAAGATGTGCAGCTGATCCAAAAGCTGCAACGCTTTGACCGAGAACGCATTCCAGAGCGCGTGGTACATGCACGCGGTACCGGCGCGCACGGCGAGTTCCGCGCCAGCAAAGATATCAGCGACTTAACCATTGCCGAAGTCTTTAAACCAGGCAGCGTGACGCCGGTATTTGTGCGCTTCTCATCCGTGGTGCACAGCAAACATTCACCGGAAACGCTGCGCGATCCGCGCGGTTTTGCCACCAAGTTTTACACCAGCCAGGGCAACTGGGATTTAGTGGGTAACAACCTGCCGGTATTCTTCATCCGCGACGCGATTAAATTCCCGGACATGGTGCATGCCTTTAAGCCTGATCCACGCACCAATCTTGGCAACGACGCGCGCACCTTTGATTTCTTCTCTCACGTACCGGAAGCCACGCACGGCCTGACCATGCTGTTCTCCAACATGGGGACGCCAGCAAACTATCGCCAGATGGATGGCAACAGCGTGCACGCCTATAAGTTCGTTAACGCCAAAGGCGAAGTGCACTACGTGAAATTCCACTGGAAAACCCTGCAGGGCGAGAAAAATCTTGATCCGGGCGAAGTGGCGGCTATTCAGAGCAGCACTTTCAGCCACATGACCGAAGATTTAGTGGCATCGATCAACAACAAAGACTTCCCGAAATGGGATCTCTATATTCAAACCATTAAAGCCAGCGATCTGGATAAGTTCGACTTCAACCCGCTGGACGCCACCAAAATCTGGCCGGGTATCGCAGAAGTGAAAGTCGGCCAGATGGAATTGAACCGCAACGTGGATAATTTCTTCCAGGAAACCGAGCAGGTGGCGATGGCGCCATCGAATCTGGTTCCGGGCATAGAGCCATCGGAAGATCGCTTGCTGCAAGGTCGTTTGTTCTCTTACGCCGATACCCAGATGCACCGTTTGGGCGCCAATGGCCTGACGTTGCCGGTCAACGCGCCGCGCGTGCCGGTGAGCAACGGTAATCAGGACGGCGCGATGAACAGCGGCAAGGCTGACGATCATGGCGTCAACTATCAGCCAAGCCGTGTCTATCCTCGCGAAGAGCTGCAGAGCGCCCGATACAGCCACAGCCCGCTGAGCGGCACCACGCAGCAGGCGATGATTGCTAAAACGCAGAACTTTAAGCAGGCGGGCGATCTGTATCGTTCCTTCAATGACAAAGAGAAAACCGATCTGATCAATTCTCTGGGCGGCGCGCTGAAAGGTGTGGATGTGCAGAGCCGCGCCATTATGTTGTCGTACTTCTACAAGGCTGATAAAGAGTACGGCGAGCGTCTGGCTGCGATCACTAAAGACGATGTGGGCAGCATCAAAACCATGGCCGCTAAGCTGAGCGACTAACCTTCAGTCGGCAGAGTTCACGCTCTGCCGCTTTTTCCTCTCTTCAGGGTTTACCTTTCGCCGACATGCTGCACACTTAAACGGTGTAATTACTTTTAGGATTCTGGCATGTGGCATCAACAAACGCTTACGCTTGGCGCCAAAGCGCGCGGCTTTCATCTGATCACCGACGAGATTGTCGGCCAGCTTCATGGCTTATCCGATGTGCGCGTCGGCCAACTGCATCTGCTGCTGCAACACACATCGGCGTCGTTAACGCTCAATGAGAATTGCGATCCCACCGTGCGCAGCGATATGGAGCAGCATTTCTTACGCCATGTTCCGGAAAGTGCGCCTTATCAGCACGATTACGAAGGGGCTGACGACATGCCGGCACACATCAAATCGTCACTGCTCGGCGTTTCGCTGCTGATTCCGGTTAACCGCGGTCGTCTGATGTTAGGTACGTGGCAGGGAATCTGGTTGGGTGAACATCGGGTGCAGGGCGGTGCGCGGCGTATCGTGGCAACCTTACAAGGGGAATAAAAGATGAATACTTCGGATTTACTGACGTACTGCATGAGCAAGCCGGGCGCGGAGCAAAGCTTTAAAGAGTGCTGGCAGGCGACGCAGATTAAAAGTGAAGGTGTGCTGTTTGCCATGCTTTATGAGGTAAAAGGGCGTCCGGCCTTGTCGCTGAAAGCCACGCCTGCGTTGGCGGAGTTATTACGTGAGGAGCACAACGATGTGTTTCCCAGCGAACATTTAAATAAGTCGCACTGGAGCACGCTGTGGCTGGATGGTTCGCTAAAAGATTCGCAGATTTACTATCTGGTGGATGCTTCCTGGCAACAGGCTGACGCCACGCGCGCGGCGGGCGTCAACCATGATGAACACTGAGGCAAATTAAGCCGCAGATTCCTCGCGCAGAGTATTGATATCAATCACGAAGCGGTATTTCACGTCGCTTTTCAGCATACGTTCGTAGGCTTCGTTGATTTGATTCATCGCGATCAGTTCGATATCTGAAGTGATACCGTGCTTGCCGCAGAAATCCAGCATTTCCTGGGTTTCCGCGATGCCGCCAATAAGTGAACCGGCGATGCTGCGACGTTTCAAGATCAGGTTGAAGACCTGCGGTGCCGGGTGATCGTGCTCCGGCGCGCCGACCAGCGTCATGTTGCCATCACGCTTCAGCAGGGCGATGAACGGGTTGAGATCGTGCTGCGCTGCAACGGTGTTCAGGATGAAGTCGAAGCTGTTGGTGTGCGCGGCCATTTGGTCGGCATCTTTCGAGATCACCACTTCATCAGCGCCCAGACGTTTACCATCTTCAATTTTTGACGGTGACGTGGTGAACAGCACCACATGTGCGCCCATCGCATGAGCTAGCTTCACGCCCATGTGACCAAGGCCGCCCAAACCGACGATACCAACTTTTTTACCCGGACCGACATTCCAGTGGCGCAGCGGTGAGTAAGTGGTGATACCGGCACACAGCAGCGGCGCAACGCCCGCCAGATCGAGATTTTCTGGTACGCGCAGCACGAAGCTTTCATCTACCACCATGCTGGTGGAGTAACCGCCGTAGGTGATGGCTTTGGTTTCACGGTCTTCACCGTTGTAAGTTCCAACGAAGCCATCCTCGCAATACTGCTCCAGCCCTTCCTGACAGCTTGGACAGCTGCGGCAGGAATCAACCATACAACCAACACCGACCAAATCGCCCACTTTGTAGTTGTGGGTGTGAGCGCCAACGGCCGTCACGCGACCGACAATCTCATGGCCAGGCACCACAGGAAAAATGGTGTTGCGCCATTCGTTGCGCGCGGTATGCAGGTCCGAGTGGCAGACGCCGCAGTACAACACTTCAATCTGCACATCATGAGCGCGCAGTTCGCGTGGCTTAAAATCGAACGGGGCGAGTTTTGCTTTCGCGTCCTGTGCGGCATAGGCATGCGTAATATTCATGGTGTCTCCAGTAGGATGTGTCGTGATTTCTATGCGGGATCCCGTTCAGCGCACTGAAGGGATAAAGGGCGTAAGGGACGCCAAAAGGAACGTTGTAAGGATAGTCAGCAGGGGGGAATGCGTATATGCCTGAAGTTGTCTGATTCTTGCCTGTTCCTGCATTTCGTTGCGGAATCCGACAGAAAAAAACAGGCCCGCAATGGCGGGCCTGAGAGAAGTTTACTTCTTCAACATTGGCTTAAGGAAACGCGCCGTGTGTGATTTTTCACACTCCGCCACCGTTTCTGGTGTGCCGGACACCAGGATTTCACCGCCGCCGCTACCGCCTTCCGGGCCGAGATCGACAATCCAGTCTGCGGTTTTCACCACGTCGAGGTTGTGCTCAATCACCACGATGGTGTTGCCCTGATCGCGCAGCTGATGCAGCACTTCCAGTAACTGCTGAATATCCGCAAAGTGCAGGCCGGTGGTCGGCTCATCGAGGATATAGAGCGTCTGGCCGGTGCCGCGTTTTGACAGCTCACGCGCCAGCTTGACGCGCTGCGCTTCACCACCAGAAAGCGTGGTTGCTGACTGGCCCAGACGGATATACGACAGGCCGACATCGACCAGCGTTTGCAGCTTACGCGCCAGCGCCGGCACCGCATCAAAAAATTCGCGGGCTTCTTCGATAGTCATATCCAGCACTTCGTGGATGCTCTTGCCTTTGTATTTAATCTCCAGCGTTTCACGGTTATAGCGTTTGCCTTTGCACTGGTCGCACGGCACGTAGATGTCGGGCAGAAAGTGCATCTCTACCTTGATCACGCCGTCACCCTGACAGGCTTCGCAGCGTCCGCCGCGCACGTTGAAGCTGAAGCGCCCCGGATTGTACCCGCGTGAACGCGCTTCCGGCACGCCGGCGAACAGTTCACGCACCGGAGTGAAAATGCCGGTGTAGGTCGCGGGATTCGAACGCGGTGTGCGTCCAATCGGGCTCTGATCGATATCGATCACTTTATCGAAATGTTCCAGACCGGCGATCTCACGATAAGGCGCGGCTTCGATGGTGGTCGCGCCGTTGAGCTGGCGCTGCGCAATTGGGAACAGCGTATCGTTGATCAGCGTCGATTTACCCGATCCGGACACGCCGGTGATGCAGGTAAATAAGCCGACCGGAATCGTCAGCGTGACATCTTTGAGGTTGTTACCGCGCGCACCGGTGAGTTTCAGCACTTTGGCTGGATCGCCTTTGACGCGCTCTTGGGGAATCGCAATCTCGCGTTTGCCGCTGAGGAACTGGCCGGTCAGGGAATTTTCATTCGCCATGATCGCGTGCACATCACCTTCGGCAACCACCTGACCACCGTGCACGCCCGCGCCTGGGCCGATATCGATCACATGGTCAGCGGCACGAATCGCATCCTCATCGTGCTCCACCACAATCACCGTGTTACCGAGATCGCGCAGGTGAATCAGCGTGCCAAGCAGGCGTTCGTTGTCGCGCTGGTGAAGGCCGATTGAGGGTTCATCCAGCACGTACATCACGCCGACCAAACCGGCACCAATCTGGCTGGCCAGACGGATACGCTGCGCTTCACCGCCGGAGAGCGTTTCCGCCGAGCGTGACATCGACAGGTAATTCAGGCCGACGTTCACCAGGAAGCTCAGGCGATCGCCAATCTCCTTCAGGATTTTTTCCGCAATCTGCGCACGCTGGCCGCTCAGCTTCATGTTGGCGAAGAAATCCATCGCATGACCGATGCTCATTTCTGAGATGGTCGGCAGGTTGGTGTCTTCAACAAAAACATGACGCGCTTCACGACGCAGACGCGTACCTTCACAGCTGGCGCAGGCACGGTTGCTGATAAATTTCGCCAGCTCTTCGCGCACCGCGTTGGATTCCGTCTCTTTATAACGGCGCTCCATGTTGTGCAGCACGCCTTCAAACGGATGGCGGCGCACTGAGGTGTCACCGCGATCGTTGATGTATTTGAATTCGATATTCTCTTTGCCGGAACCGTACAGAATCACTTCGCGCGCTTTGTCGCTTAGGCTGTTAAACGGAGCTTCGACATCGAATTGCAGATGCTCTGCCAGCGAGCGCAGCATCTGGAAGTAGTAGAAGTTACGGCGATCCCAGCCGCGGATGGCGCCTCCGGCCAGCGACAGCTCGGGGTTCTGCACCACTCGATCGGGATCAAAATATTGCTGCACGCCCAGGCCATCGCAGGTCGGGCAGGCGCCAGCCGGGTTGTTGAACGAGAACAGGCGCGGTTCGAGTTCACGCATGCTGTAGCCACAGATTGGGCAGGCAAAGTTGGCCGAGAACAGCATCTCTTCGGCGCTGGTATCGTCCATATCGGCGACGATCGCCGTGCCACCGCTCAGTTCCAGCGTGGTCTCAAAGGATTCGGCCAGACGCGTTGCCAGGTCCTCGCGCACGCGGAAGCGGTCAATCACCACTTCGATGGTGTGCTTCTTCTGTAACTCCAGCTTCGGTGGATCCGACAGATCGCACACTTCGCCATCGATACGCGCACGGATATAGCCCTGCGCGGCGAGGTTTTCCAGCGTTTTGGTGTGTTCGCCTTTGCGATCTTTCACCACCGGCGCCAGCAGCATCAGACGACGGCCTTCTTCCTGCGACAGCACCTGATCGACCATTTGACTCACGGTTTGCGCCGCCAGTGGAACGTCATGATCCGGACAACGCGGTTCACCCACGCGCGCGAACAGCAGGCGCAGGTAGTCATGAATTTCGGTAATGGTGCCGACAGTGGAACGCGGGTTATGCGAAGTCGATTTCTGCTCAATGGAGATGGCGGGCGAAAGACCTTCAATATGGTCAACGTCCGGTTTCTCCATTAATGAAAGAAACTGGCGCGCATAGGCCGAAAGCGACTCGACATAGCGACGCTGGCCTTCCGCATACAGCGTATCAAACGCCAGCGAAGACTTACCGGAACCTGACAGACCGGTGACCACAATGAGCTTATCGCGAGGGATGATCAGGTTGATGTTCTTCAAATTATGGGTGCGAGCACCGCGGACTTCGATCTTATCCATTCACCTTTCCCGGATTGAACAACACTCGCCATGCCTTGCCAGCACGACCAGCAGAAACGGTCCATTATGGCACAAAAAATAAACTGAATAAATATCCAGTGTTTTTGCTATTCTGTCCGCCGATAAATTTTGGAATCCCGCTCTAAAGTGGGCACACGCCAATGTGACGTGATACAATTTTTCGCTTAGACTTTTAGCATCAACTCATCGGGAGACAGCAACATGGCCAGTCGTGGCGTAAACAAAGTGATTCTAGTCGGGAATCTGGGTCAGGATCCGGAAGTGCGCTACATGCCAAATGGTGGCGCGGTAGCCAACATTACGCTGGCCACGTCAGAAAGCTGGCGCGATAAGACAACCGGTGAAAACAAAGAGATCACGGAATGGCACCGCGTTGTGCTGTTCGGCAAGCTGGCGGAAGTGGCTGGCGAATACCTGCGTAAAGGTTCTCAGGTTTACATCGAAGGTCAGCTGCGTACCCGCAAATGGACCGATCAAGCCGGCCAGGAAAAATACACCACTGAAGTGGTGGTTAACGTTGGCGGCACC
Source organism: Pantoea sp. GbtcB22 (assembly GCF_019091025.1). Lineage (NCBI taxonomy): Bacteria > Pseudomonadati > Pseudomonadota > Gammaproteobacteria > Enterobacterales > Erwiniaceae > Pantoea > Pantoea sp. GbtcB22. The sequence continues at coordinate 129,671 of NZ_JAGXKB010000009.1, read as the reverse complement.
ATGCAGATGCTGGGCGGACGTCAGCAGGGCGCGAACGCAGGTGGCGCACCGGCGGGCGGCCAGGGCGGCGGCAATAATAACGGTTGGGGCCAGCCACAGCAGCCACAACAGCAGCCGCAAGGCGGTGGCAACCAGTTCAGCGGCGGTGCGCAGCAGCGTCCACAGCAGCAGAGCGCGCCAGCCAACAACGAACCGCCAATGGATTTTGACGACGATATTCCGTTCTAAAAATACAGAATGTAGTATCTGTTTAGAGCCCCGCAATGCGGGGCTTTTTATTGCTCACAAAAGATATTTTTATTATTTAATCAATCGCTTATCGAATGAAAACGGCAGCTTTTTTATGCTCGACAGATAACCTTCAAATACCGTATGTTCCGGATTCAATATCGCATTATTTTCCATCGGAATAATGCTTGAGGGAATAATCAACGCTGCACCTTCCCCCGATTGAAGCCAACCTGTACCCAAATCCATAGTCGAAACCGGAGCCGGATCCTGTCGCCAATCGGTTGGCAAAAATTCTTCTCCAATATAGGAGACTTCATCGTCAGGAATCTCGATGCTGAATAAAGTGTAATCATCCAAAATCGACTCGTTCGAAACGTGCACCAGCACTTCAAGCGCAGCAAGTGAAACCGAGGTTGCGACATAAATGGTTGCGTGGCCTTTGTGATTCCAGCGGCCACCGTACTGTTTCGCACCGTTGCCGGTCCAGGCTTCAGAAGCGTATAGCGTTTTGGTTAGCCGATAGAAAATCACGAGAAGACACCATGCTCCAAACGGCCAATCAAATCGAGCACATCCAGTGCGCCGCTTTCAGTGGCTAGCAATGTAATAGGGGCAATGTTGCCTAATCCTTTGACCGGTCGGCTTAACCATTGCGTAGCATCTTCTTTATTACCACCAAACAATTGAACGGCTGCATCCATCACTCGGACGAAGCGGGCTATGCGTTCGCTCTCATCGGGTGACAAGCTTTTACCTGCGCTTTTACGGCGGGCAATATTTCGCTCATTGATGCCAGTGACCTTCATAATTTCGGCTCTACTCATTGCCGACCAATGACGAATGTCATCAATCACCGCGACCGGCAAGCCCGCCTCAAGCATGCGAGTTAGCTCCAATCCGCGTGGGGGTAAGCCAGCAAAGCGCCAAAGTGCATTGTCATGTGATTTGCCATCAGGAATGTAGGCTCTCATAAAATTCTCCAGGTCTGACAAATGTCATACTCTATTATTGACACTTGTCAGAAGTTTTCAATAGCAGAACCTCTAATGCGGTCGCCATTCCCGCAATAACGCTTCCGTCTCACGTACCAGCACCGGGTTGCCCGGCATAATCAAATCGGCCCACACTTCGTTGTGCTGATTAATTTGCTGTTGTGCGGAAACATAGGTGCGGTCGGCGGTGGTATGCGCATCGGCGGCGACGGTGATGTGATAGCCAAGACTGGCGCCGACTTTGATGGTGGTATCGACACAGTAATCAGTCGCGCAGCCGCAAATAACGAAGCTTTTAATACCGCGTTGGTCGAGTTGAGCGGCGAGATCGGTTTGCCAGAAACTGTCGCAGGCGGTTTTATTGACAAAGATGGCGTTGGCCGGCTGATTCAACTCGGGGACGATGGCCCAGCCTGCTGAATTGACCTCTAAACCTGGCCCAACGTGCTGGATGAAGATCACCTGATCGGCCGCAGCGGTTAACTGATTGATCCGCTCGCAGCGTCCGGCACGATCAAAACGCGGCGATGCCAGCACGCCATTTTGCATATCCACTACCACAACCACACGATTAGCCATTTTGATCTCCTGTTAAGTTTTGACAGTGTCCGGTGAACTCGCAACGAGGTAAAGCAAATCCGCTTTGCATTTATCGCCACTGCCGCGCATGCTTATAAGCGATTTTTCCCGGAGGTGTGTCGTGAAGGTGGTTCCTGAAATCTTTCCTTGTGAGCAAGATCGTGCGCAGTTTCAGCATTTTGCTGAGCTGCCGGGCATCGAGCTGTATCAGGCGCACATCTCCCGCTACGCTTTTGAACCGCATACCCATGAAGCCTTTGGCATCGGCACTATCGAATCCGGCGCCCAGCGCTTTCGCTATCGCGGAGCCAGTTACACCGCGCCGCAGCATTCGCTGGTGATGATGAATCCTGACGAGCTGCACACCGGTGAATCTGCCTGCGACGAAGGCTGGCGTTATCGCATGATCTATATCGATCCGCAGGAGATGGATCGTCTGACCGGCGATCGTCATTGGTGGTTCACCGATGCTCTGCGCACCGATGCGCGTCTGGCGCAGCCGTTTTCTCAATTGCTGGCGCAGATGTGGCAGGCGGAAACCCCGCTGGAGCGTGAAAGCATTTTGCTCGAACTGCTGGAGTTAATGCGTCCGCTGGCGCGTCAGGGACAGCAGCGACCTGTCGAAGGTGCACATCGCTTTGATGCGGTAAGAGACTATTTGCGTGAAAATCTCGCCGAACCGGTGCGCCTCGAAGAACTTGCGGCGCTGGCATCACTGTCGCCGTGGCATTTCCTGCGCAGTTTTAAACAACACTTCCACGTCACGCCGCATCAAATGCTGATGGCTTTTCGTCTGTTCGCAGCAAAACAGCAGCTGGCACGCGGCGACAGTGCGGCAACCGTCGCGGCATCGGTTGGTCTTACCGATCAGGCTCATCTCACCCGCGCCTTCGCGCATCGCTACGGCATCACGCCGGGCCGCTATCAAAAACAAGTGTTCCCTTCACGCTAACCGCAATCTGCTACAAGCCTTTAGCCCCCGCCTGCGTCACACTGCAGCGGAATGCATATAAAGGAAGAGTTTATGTTTGCTGGAATACTGTTTGCGCTGGCGGCGGGACTGATGTGGGGATTGATCTTTGTGGGCCCGCTGTTAATACCGGATTATCCCGGCACCTTGCAATCGGCCGGGCGCTACGTCGCCTTTGGTTTGGTGGTGTTGCCGCTCGCCTGGCTGGATCGCCGTCGTTTGCGTCAGCTGGCGCGCAAAGACTGGATTGAAGCGCTGAAGCTGTCGCTGATTGGCAATTTGCTCTATTACGCGTTTCTCGCCAGCGCGATTCAACGCACCGGCGCGCCCATTTCTACCATGATTATCGGCACCTTGCCGGTGGTGATTACCGTGACGGCCAATCTCTGTTATGGCCATCTTGAAGGGCGCTTGCCGTGGCGTAAATTGACGCCAGCGTTGCTGATTATTGCTGTGGGCCTGGCTTGCGTGAATGCCGCCGAACTCCAGACGCAAGGCCCCGATTTTGATTGGTCGCGCTATCTCACCGGTTTAGGGTTAGCGGTTCTGGCGGTGGCATGCTGGACATGGTATCCGCTGCGTAATGGTTTATGGTTACGCGCGCATCCCCAGCACAAGCCATCCAGCTGGGCGACGGCACAAGGTTTGGTGACGCTGCCGCTGGCAATAGTGTTTTATCTATTAGTCTGCGTGCAGCTTCACTGGCAGCAACCTGCATTTGCGCTGCCATTCGGGCCGCAGCCGCAACGCTTTCTATTATTGATGTTAGGTATCGGGCTGATTTGCTCATGGTTGGGCACGCTCTGCTGGAATGCGGCCAGCCAACGCGTGCCGACGGTGATCATGGGGCCGCTGATCGTGTTCGAAACCTTAGCCGGTTTGCTGTGGACATTCCTGTGGCGACAAAGCTGGCCGCCGTTGCTAACCGCGCTTGGCATTGGTTGTTTGATTATTGGCGTGATCTACGCGATGCGTATCAAACCCCAGCCGCACATCACTGCGGTATAGGTCATCAAAATCAGCGCTGCTGAAAAATCATTTCGGCAGCGTACTACGCTGTATTTTAAGAATTTGACTAACCCTTTTCACTCGCCTCTTCGCCCATTCAGGCGCTCAGCTGGCCATCGATATAACATTTTGGCTAATTGCAGCCCTCTTTTTAGCGCTGATTTGTCATAAAAAGTCATACCGTTTCATCCGGCGCATGAGTGTTTAACCGTATTAAGGCTTCCTGAACCTTCACAAATCTCCGATCTTCCTGGCTATCGCAGGCCCTAAAGCGTAAAAAACCGACGCATTAACGCGCAAAAACATGCATCTAACCTACCGTTTATTGCCATTTGGCACTGAAGATTGGCACTTGAAAACCACTTTTTGCTTAAGGGAATCGAGAGATGTTAAGAAAGATTCCATTAACCTTTGGCAAAAAACCATTAAGCGTAGCGATGAATAGGGTGCAGGAATTTAACTTATTTCACGCTTTTTGGCCGTTATTGTTTAGGACAGGTAACCTTTGTTATCAGGATTATTCCTGGCAACAGAAGAGGGAGTTATGGTCTACGCGCGTCAAACGATTGACGAATCGATCGCAGAACAGATCCAGATGAAAACAGAGGTTGTGTGTGAGCGGTTACACGCGGTTGTTCATTAATGCTTAACAGAACTATCCGCATTCAGGACTGATGATTAATGTTGGTAAAGTAATAATCGAAGCGCCAATCTCACCGAAATGAGATTGGACTTCGTTAGAATGGCTTGAATAGAGAGACTTTTGCTGATGTGAATCTATTTTACCGCAAAAAAGGAAGCAATTCCGCGATGGTATTCATCAGGAAAAATTGGTGCGAATTGTTATGTTGTGAACGCCGTATTAAATGATCTTCATATCTTCTGGTAAGAACAAATCTCAGCATTAGGTCAAATAACATCGGCCTTAATGGTATTAGCGATTATCTGTACCTGCAGGATAATGATAAACGCTACGACTAATATCCAGTAAACGGCAGCTACGACGGGTACCTATGTCGAATGTCGTTTGCAGAAAGTTAACCGCCTGACGCTTTTCATTGGTGGTGAAGAAGTTTTTCAATACGCTTTGCAGCATCTCTTTATCGGAACTCAGTGATTGCAGCTCACGCGTGAGGTTAAGTAGCTGATCTTCCAGCTCCTTGATTTTTCTACCTTCTTCGGAAGAGAGCCCAGAAAACTTCTTCTTCCAGCTATAGAAAGTGGCCTCGGAAATGCCAAGCTCCTCACAAATCTCCCTGACTTTCACTCCCGTTTCAGAAGCTTTAATGGCATTTGTGATTTGCTCTTCGCTATATCGTGACTTTCTCATAAATGCTATTACCTTTCTTATCAATTAGTGGATGAGAATTACTGTATTAATATCTGGCACTGCAAAAACACTATTAATGCAGTATTAAAGTGCGCGATTTGAATTGCGAGGGTTAAATTAAGATATTTAGAAGAAATATCATCATGGGATAAATCTTATTTTATTCCGAATGGCATTGAACGCCTTCCTGGCTTTAGGTTTTTGATATAAATTCTCTCCATCCCAAATGCAGAAAAATACTACATTCATTGGAAAATCGGCATAAACCACTTGCAGAAATGTCAGGGTATGCCAGTAAACTTTTGCTTAGAATTTAGGCTGAAATCGTTTACATCCACCGAGTTTCGCACCGGATATAATCGGAATTTTCCTGAATATAATTCCTAATTGCTGACGCGAGTCTCATTTTTCGGACCAGTTTGGTTTGAAGTTAATAAATTAAGTCAGGCCCACTGAGCGCTTGTTAATTCATTTCAAGGACGTTGTACCGAAAGTTGTTGTAGTTCGTAATACTAAGGATCAGTCAATGAAATTGAGCGTAATGTCGAATGCCGCCTGGATGATGTCTGAAAAGATCGTCTCCGTGTTCGGCGTCATATTTGTGACCTCCTACGTGGCAAAATCCTTTGGTCCAACCATCTTTGGCCAAATGGCGTTTTCGACCTCACTGTTTTCCATGGTGCAGACCGTGGCGATTTTCGGTACGGAAACCATTCTGTTTAAACGTATCAGTAAGAGTGCACCGAAAGGGCTCCGCCTGATGACCGTAGCGCGCAACATGCGCATGGTTTTGCTGTTGCTCACATCGCTGCCCGTCTTGATTTGGGTCTGGTACAACATGCAGGAAAACTTCCTCGCTTTTGCACTGGCCTCGTTTATCTCTTCGGTTTTCGTGACGCAGGACACCTTCAGTGTCTACAACAATGCGCGCTTAGCGTCGCGGCTGAATACCATCGCCAACTCTGTCGGATTGCTGCTGGGCTTCAGCTTAAGTTTCGCCATTGCCTGGCTGCACCTCAATCCGCTATGGCTGACCGTTTCGATTGTCGCCGTCACGTTGGTGCCGTACGTCATTAAGCGTTTTAACTTTTATCGCGAAAATCAGGATGTGGCGCCGCCACAGGATAAGCGCAACACCTATCTGCGCTATTTGCTGTACGCCGGATTGCCGCTGGCCATCTCCAGCATCTTTATCTCGGTGCAGGTGAAAGCGGCACAGATGTTCCTGGCAGGCATCGCCTCAGCGCGCGATCTTGGTTTGTTCGCCGCCGCCAATACCATTTCGGCCTCCTGGATTTTTATCCCGGTCGCCATCATCACTTCCTGCTTTTCGGAAATCTTCCGTGAGCGTGGAGAAACCGCCATCAAGCTGACAGCACGGCTTAATGGTTATGTCATGGGTGTTTCATTGTTGTTGTTAGCGGTGATCGCGATGTACGGCGAAAAAATCATCATCGCTTTATATGGTCACGAGTACACACAGTCAGGAAGTCTCATTACGTTGTTGTCGTTAGCAACCTGCTTTTCGGCGATGGGGACCGTAGCGTATCGCTACATGGTCAAAGAAGGCGGGTTTAATTATCTGTTGAAGAAAATCGTTTGCCTGATGGTCATCAGCTTGCCGCTGTCGTGGTGGCTGATCCAGAGCTACGGCATCATGGGTGCCGCATGGAGCGTTTTCATCTCAGAATTGCTGTCTCTTACCGTAATGAATTACTTCTTCAAAAACGGCGTCATCCAAAAAATCCAGGTTTCCTCACTCAACTACAAAACCTACAAATGAGGTCAGATATGCTCAAGTTGAAAGATGAACTCAGAAGAAGCGTTCAGTACTTCATCAAGAAGATGCCCTGGGCATACCAGGATCGTATCTACTATTTTCACAAGTTCCGCAAATTGCCTAATCTGCGCGAGCCGAAAGTGTTTAACGAGAAGGTGCTGTATCGCAAATTCATCCATGGCGATTATCAGATTTATGGTCGTCTGTCGGACAAATATTCGGTGCGTGAATATATCGCCGAGAAGGTGGGCAGCGAATACCTGATCCCGCTGGTTTACGAGACCAGCGATCCCAGCTCATTGCACACGCTGCCGAGCTGGAAAAATACCGTTATCAAGCCGAATCACGCCTCCAACATGGTGGAGATTCTGCTGGAAGAGCCGGATGCGTTGAAGAAGCAGCAGATTATCAACGATTGCCATCGCTGGCTGAAGACCGATTTCGCCAACGAAGCGCGCGAGATTCACTATCGCTACATCAAGCCACGCATTCTGGTGGAGCAGTACATTGGCGATGGTAAATCGGCACCGATTGACTACAAGTTCCATATGTTCAACAAGCGCGACGGTAGCTTTGAGTATGTGCTGCAGGTGATCTACAACCGCTGCAATCCGCTGTTGTCGATGAACTTCTACGTCAACAACCTCAACGAGGCGTATCACAAAATTCGTGATACCGGCCTGGATGTGACGCCGCAAATGGCCTCGTTGCAGCACGCGTTGGCGCTGAGTAAAAAGCTGGCGAGCGATTTCGATTATGTGCGCGTGGATTGGTACATCGATAACGAGCAGATCTACTTCGGCGAATTAACCTTCACGCCGGGCGCGGGTTTGGTGACCGGTCTGGATCGCGGGCTAAATCAGATGATGGGTGATATGTGGATTCAGGATCGTCGCGGTACGAAGATACCGGGCATCACGGTGGCGGAAGTGACCATTCCGGCCGTATTGAAGAAAATTTAGAATCACACAGCAAAATAAAAAACCCCGCTTCGGCGGGGTTTTTTATTGGCGGCGATTAAGGCATTGGCCAATCGGTTGGCGTCTGGCTCATCACTTCGATAAAGGCGTTTTTGGAGATTTCCATAAAGTTATGCAAATTCTCCATGCTCAGCGTGATACCGAGTAGGCCAGTAACAAACCAGCATGACATGCCAACGCCGATGCCACCGCACAGCAGCGCCATCACGTGGTGACTGTTCTGACGCAGTCGAATTTTCATGGTGCTGGCGAAAAACATCATTACCGCACTCAGGAGTTCCCAGCGCATTACAATCAAACTGGTGGTTAGGGTGGCCATCTGCAAAAACCTCTTAGAATCAGTGATATCCCCGACATTCAATCGACATCACTGGCGGCTGAGAAGGAAGGTCAGGGAAGTCCTTCTGGCCGTCTTACTGAATACAGGAAAGTGTGACTTGGCTCACATTATATCACTCGATTTTAAATTTTGAACAAAATTTATACCGGGTCAGGTAGAAAGATTTTTATCGAACTGAGGAAAAAACAGGCAGGCAAAGCGAGGTGCGCCCGCAAGGGGCGCGCAGAGAGGGTTAGCTAACCGGGCAGCACTCGCCGGTGGTACGCTGGGCAAAACTGGTCATGTTGTTGTCTGCACAGTCAAAACTGAGCAAGCGCGGACGCTGAATCATCGCCTGACGACGCATGGTGTGACGATAAGCGGTTGGCGTTTGCGAGAACTGACGGCGGAACACGCGCGAGAACGTCTGCTGCGAATCGTAACCGTATTGCATCGCGATATCGAACACCGGACGCTGGGTTTGACGCAGCGCTTCAGCGGCCAGCGTCAGACGACGTTCGCGAATATAGCCACCCAGCGTTTGTTTCGTGACGGCACGGAACATACGCTGCAGATGCCATTTTGAGTAACCTGATTTTGCCGCGACTTCATCAATTGACAGCGCTTTATCCAGATTCTGATCGATCCAGTTGGACAGCGAATGAATGATTTCCTGTTGCATCATAGCCTCATCCTTCTGATGTTTTTTGCCTGGTAAGAAATTCGAAGTTTTGCTGGGGTGCGAGTATAATTCCTCAAGTTAACTTGAGGTAAAGGCCCTAAATGAAAAAAGAACGCAATTACCCGAAGCCGGTTTTGACGCCGCGTGAAGTGGCGAAGCGCAGCGGCGTGGCGGTGTCTGCGCTGCACTTCTATGAGACCAAAGGATTGATCTGTAGCTCGCGCAACGGCGGCAACCAACGTCGCTACAGCCGTGACGTGCTGCGTCGCGTTGCCATCATCAAAATTGCACAACGCATTGGCATTCCGCTGGCGACGGTGAGCGACAGCCTGACGCATGTGCCGGCTAATAAACGGATGTCGACACAAGAGTGGGACGCGCTGACGCAGCACTGGCGCGAGGAGCTGGATAAACGCATCGAAACCCTCACACGCTTACGTAACGATCTTGATGGCTGCATTGGCTGCGGCTGTTTATCGATGCGCGATTGCCCGCTGCGCAATCCCGGTGACCGGCTGGGCGAGCAAGGTTCGGGCGCGGTGTTACTCGATCCGGAACAGGACGAGCAAAAACGCTGATCGACTATACTTGGCGGAACACTTTTACCGGCAAGGAAACCGTATGATCACCGTTCACCATCTGGAAAATTCCCGCTCGCATCGCGTGTTATGGCTTCTGGAAGAGCTTGCGGTGCCTTACCAAATCAAACGCTATCAGCGTGAAAACAGCCTGCTGGCACCCGATTCCTTAAAGAAAGTGCATCCGCTGGGCAAATCCCCGGTGATTACCGACGGCAATCGCGTGATTGCCGAGTCAGGCGCAATTCTCGAATACCTGCAACTGAAGTACGACAGCGAGCATCAGCTGACGTTGAGTCATGAAGATGAGCAGATTCAGGCGCGTTACTGGCTGCATTACGCTGAAGGTTCGCTGATGCCATTGCTGGTAATGAAACTGGTGTTTGCGCAGTTTGGCAAAAAGCCGGTGCCGTGGCTGCTGCGTCCGGCCGGCATCGCCCTGAGCAAAGGGATTCAGAAAGCCTGGCTGAATAAACAGCTGGCTCTACATGGTCGGGTAATTGAAGAGCATCTCACGCAGCATGCGTTTTTTGCCGGTTCACGTTTTAGCATCGCCGATGTGCAGATGAGCTTCCCGCTGCTGGCGCTGCAACTGCGTGGTTCCCTGAGCGATACGCCCGCCACCGCCCGCTGGCTGGAAACCATGCAGCAGCGCGCGGCCTGGCAGCGGGCGATCCAGCAGGGCGGCGCGATTGAATTAAGCCGCTGAGTTCAGCCAGGCCGCCATAATTGGTGGCCCTGCGGGGTGAGTTGCCTGGATTTATCCTGTCATACCCGTGATTAAGAGTTGAAAACCCCAGGGCAAACGCCAGATAATCGTTTGCCTTTTTTCCGCGTCCCCCTTTACGGCCTGGAATACGCGGCGACGTAAACGTTTGCCTGGATTTTCATCATGAAAAACCGCCATCAGGGAACGGCAAACGTGCGCCGCGCGGCGACTCACATCACAAAAAAATTGAGGAAGAATTATGTCTGGCGAATCGCGCCCGGCCAGTGGAAAACTGGACGCCTGGTTCAATATCTCTGCACGCGGCAGCAGCGTGCGTCAGGAAGTATTGGCGGGTCTGACAACGTTTCTGGCGATGGTGTACTCCGTCATCGTGGTGCCCGGCATGTTGGGCAAAGCGGGCTTCTCGCCAACGGCGGTGTTCGTCGCTACCTGTCTGGTCGCCAGTTTTGGATCGATCATCATGGGTTTGTGGGCCAATCTGCCGATGGCGATTGGTTGCGCCATCTCGCTGACCGCCTTCACCGCGTTCAGCCTGGTGCTCGGCCAGCACATTAGCGTGCCGGTGGCGCTTGGTGCGGTGTTCCTGATGGGCTTGCTGTTCACGCTGATTTCGGTTACCGGCATCCGCGCATGGATTCTGCGCAATTTACCGATGGGCGTGGCGCATGGCACCGGCGTAGGTATCGGCTTGTTCCTGCTGCTGATCGCCGCTGACGGCATTGGTTTAGTGGTGAAAAATCCGGCTCCGGGCTTGCCGGTGGCGTTGGGTCAATTCGCTTCGTTCCCGGTGATCATGTCGCTGGTGGGACTGGCGGCGATTTTTGGTCTGGAAAAACGCCGTGTGCCGGGCGGCATTCTGCTGACCATCATCGCCATCTCGATTCTCGGCCTGATTTTCGATCCGGCGGTGACCTATCAAGGGCTGTTTGCCATGCCGAGCCTGAAGGATGCTAACGGGCAATCAGCGATGTTTAGCCTCGATATCATGGGTGCGCTGCAACCGGTGGTGTTGCCAAGCGTGCTGGCGCTGGTGATGACCGCCGTCTTTGATGCCACCGGTACCATCCGCGCGGTCGCGGGGCAGGCCAATCTGCTGGATAAAGAGGGGCAGATCATCAACGGCGGTCGTGCGTTAACCACCGATTCCGTCAGCAGCCTGTTCGCCGGCTTGGTCGGCGCTTCGCCAGCTGCGGTCTATATCGAATCGGCGGCGGGCACGGCGGCGGGTGGTAAAACCGGTCTGACGGCGATTGTGGTGGGTTTGCTGTTCCTGGTGATCCTGTTCATGTCGCCGCTGGCCTATCTGGTTCCGGCTTACGCGACCGCGCCGGCGCTGATGTACGTTGGCTTGCTGATGCTGAGTAACGTGGCAAAAATCGACTTCAACGATTTCGTTGATGCGATGTCCGGCTTGCTGACCGCCGTGTTCATCGTGCTGACCTGCAACATCGTCACCGGCATCATGCTCGGCTTCGCTTCACTGGTGATTGGACGCCTGTTTGCCGGTGAGTGGCGCAAGCTGAACGTGGGCACCGTGGTGATTGCTGTCGCGCTGGTCGCGTTCTATGCCGGTGGCTGGGCCATCTGACCTGAAAGTTGAATAATTCCAGGATTATTCGCTTTCTGCATCACGCCGCACATCGGGTTGCTCCGCTGTGCGGCGTTTTGTTTTACACTTTCCCACGCAACAACATCGCTTTAATGAAATTGATTCGCCTAAGGAAAGCATGGAAATCTTCTTTACTATTCTCATCATGACGCTGGTGGTTTCACTCTCCAGCGTGGCGGCACGTATTCTGCCGTTTCAAATTCCCCTGCCGCTGGTGCAAATTGCCGCCGGTGCACTGCTCGCATTTCCCGTCTTCGGCCTGCATGTCGATTTTGATCCGGAACTGTTCCTCGTGCTGTTCATTCCGCCGCTGCTGTTTGCGGATGGCTGGAAAACGCCGATAAACGAGTTCCTGCATCACGGTCGCGAAATCATGGGGCTGGCGCTGGTTCTGGTGCTGATCACGGTGGTCGGGATTGGCTACCTGATCTACTGGCTGGTGCCAGGGATTCCGCTGATTCCCGCCTTCGCGCTGGCGGCGGTGCTTTCGCCAACCGATGCCGTGGCGCTGTCCGGCATTGTCGGTGAAGGACGCATCCCGAAAAAAATTATGTCGATTGTGCAGGGCGAAGCCCTGATGAACGACGCGTCGGGCCTGGTATCGCTGAAGTTTGCCGTCGCGGTGGCGATGGGCACCATGGTGTTTACGTGGGGCGGCGCCAGCGTTGAGTTTCTCAAAGTGGCGGTCGGCGGTTTGGTCGCTGGTGTGGCGATATGCTGGCTGTATGGCCGCTCGCTGCGTCTGCTGAGCCGCTGGAGCGGGGATGACCCGGCAACACAGACCGTGCTGCTGCTGCTGTTACCGTTCGCCTCGTACCTGATTGCGGAACACCTTGGCGTGTCGGGCATTCTCGCCGCCGTCGCCGCCGGTATGACCATTACGCGTTCCGGCATTATCCGCCAGGCACCGCTGGCGATGCGTCTGCGCGCGAACAGCGTGTGGCAGATGCTGGAGTTCGTGTTCAACGGTATGGTGTTCCTGATGCTCGGCCTGCAGCTGCCCGACATTCTTTCCACCTCGATTGCGCAGGCGCAAGCCGATCCTAACGTGGAACTGTGGATGCTGTTTACCGACGTTCTGTTGGTGTACGCCGCGCTGATGGTGGTGCGTTTCGGGTGGTTGTGGATCATGAAGCGCACCAGCATGCGTCTGCTGAAGAAGAAGCCGCTGGAGTTTACCAATTACTCACTGCGTGAATTGCTGATTGCTTCTTTTGCCGGCGTGCGCGGTGCCATTACCTTGGCCGGTGTGCTGTCGATTCCGCTGTTCCTGAGCAATGGCGATCCGTTCCCGGCGCGCTATGAGTTGGTTTTCATCGCTACCGGCGTGATTCTGGTGTCGCTGCTGGTTGGCGTGGTGCTGCTGCCGATTCTGCTGCGCGACGTGGAAAGCATCGATAAGGTCGGCCATCGTCGTGAGATTCAGTTTGCGCGTGCCGCGATGGCGGGTGTGGCGATTGAGAGCCTGCATAAAATGGAGCAGCGTCTTGAGAGCGACACCGAAGAGAACATCGATCCTGAGCTGCTGAAAGAGGTCAGCCTGCGCGTGATTGGTAATCTGCGTCGTCGCGCGGAGGGGAAAAACGATATCGAGCAGGCGCAATTTGCCGAAAATCTCGAGCGTCGTTTCCGCCTCAATGCGCTGCGCGCCGAGCGCGCCGAGGTCTATCATCTGCGCGCCACGCAGGAGATCTCTAACGAGACAATGCAGAAACTGCTGCACGATCTTGATCTGCTGGAAGCGCTGCTGATTGAGAAAGAGGAATAGAGGCAAGCCATATTGTTCATCGGTAGCGGCGCAATTCATTGCACAATAAATTGCGCCGCTACGCTAATGTGCTGCGGTTGTTTTCACATCGACAGCCGTGGCGCACTATCCGGCCAGTGTTCACGGCAACATTCAATCCACGCCTCGGCGCTGCGCGACAGATAACTGCCTTCCCGCCAAATCAACCCCAAACTCCACTGCAGCTCCGATTCCAGTGGCAGCCACAGCAGCGACTGCTTATCCAGCCGCTGACAAATGGGCTCCGGCAGAATCGCCAGTCCCATGCCCGCCTGCACCATCGCGGCGAGAAAATCCCACTGCGCGCTGCGCAGCGCAATAGTTGGCGTCAGGTTCTGGCGTTGAAACGCTTTACGAATCTGGCGATTCAAGGCGAACTCTTCATTGAGGATCAGCAGCGGATGTTCGGCTAACTCTGCCAAACCGACTTTACGGTGATCGCGCCATTGTTCACTGCGCGGCAGCAGCACGCACAGCGGATGGTGCATTAACTCCAGCGTATTGAGCGGCAGTTCGGATTCGATCGGCAGCGCGGTGAGGGCGATATCCAGCGCGCCACTCAGTACCGCTTGCTGCGCCGTCAGTCCGCCGAACTCGGATATTTTCAGCTGTACGCCAGGATAACGGCGGCGAAAGGCGGAGATTGAACCGGCCATCTGCATGCCGACCATCGGTGGAATACCCAGCCGCAGCTCGCCGGTTTTCAGCTGGTTGATATCGCCCAACTGCGCTTCAAGCTGGTGGAACTCTTGCAGAATCACCAGTCCGCGCTGGTAAACCGCCTGACCGCTATCGGTTAGATGCAGTTTGCGGCCCTCGCGCAGCAGTAAGGTGCAGCCGAGCTCCTCCTCCAGCTGGCGCAGCATTTTGCTGATGGTCGGCTGCGTCACGAACAGCTTCTCAGCGGCGCGGGTGAAGCTTTGCTGGCGCACCACCTCAGTGAAGTAGCGCAGGGCGCGCACATCCATAGACATTCCTTTTTGGCATAGTTTGAATAATTTTAATTCATTTCTTTCACAGTTTGCGGCGGATTTATACTGGTCACCTCAATTCTTCATCCAGGTAACAAGCAATGATGGCATTAAGTCCGCGCAGAACGGATCTCCTGCAACGTACGTTTGTTCCGCTGCAGCTGGTGCTGTATGTCGGTTTGTTTATTTTCAGCGACAGGCTGGTGAGCTGGCTGCATCTGCCGCTGCCCGCCAACGTGGTGGGCATGGTGCTGCTGCTGGTGTTGATCATGACGCGCATCGTGCCGCTGCGCTGGGTGAAAGCTGGCGCCAACTGGCTGCTGGCAGAAATGCTGCTGTTCTTTATTCCTGCGGTGGTAGCGGTAGTGAACTACAGCGATTTGCTGCGCAGTGAAGGCTGGCGCATCTGCGTGGTGATCGGCGTCAGTACCTTGCTGGTGCTGGCTTCGACGTCACTGGTGGTTGACCGTTTATATCGCTTCGAATTGGCGCGCGCCGCACGCAAGCAGGCGCATCATGAATGATCTGCTGATTAGTCTGCTGTGTCTGGCGTTCACGCTGCTGGTCTACTACCTCAACAAAATTCTTTATCGCCGCTGGCGCACGCTGCTGTTGATGCCGCTGGTATTGACGCCGCTGGTGCTGGTGGCGCTGTTGCTGCTCACTCACGTCAGCTGGAAAAATTACATCGCTGAAAGCCACTGGCTGATTTGGCTGCTTGGCCCGGCGACGCTGGCATTTGCCGTGCCGGTGTATGAGAACCTTGAGATCATCAAGCGTCACTGGCTGTCGCTGAGCGTGGGCGTGCTGACGGCCACGCTGGTGGCAGTATGCAGTTCGGTGTGGCTGGCGCGCTGGCTGACGTTACCGGAAACCATTCAGCGCAGCCTGGCGGTACGCTCAATCACCACGCCGTTTGCGCTGGCAGCCGCGCAGCCGATTGGCGGCCAGCCGGATCTGGTGGCGCTGTTTGTGGTGATCACCGGCGTGTTTGGTATGGCGGTGGGCGACGTGCTGTTTCTGCGTCTTGCCATCAAGCAGGGCGTGGCTAAAGGCGCCGGTTTTGGTGCTGCATCACATGGCGCAGGCACCGCGCGCGCGTATCAACTCGGCCAGCAGGAAGGCGTGGTGTCGAGCCTGGTGATGATGCTGTCTGGCGTCGTCACCGTCATTCTCGCGCCGCTGTTAAGCCACTTACTGTGGGTATCGTAATCCGCTGGTTTTGAGTCATTGCTCATACTGCCACCCCATCGCTTTGCTTATTGTTTGCCCGCTTAAACGATAAGGAAGCGATAAATGAAAAGTCAGTATTTTGCAATGGGGCTCCTGTTGGCCTCCGCTGGGGTAACTGCTCAGGAAATCGGCGTGAAGGGGGGCAGTGATTTCTTTGCGGCCGCCATCAACAGCCAAAAAACCGCGCCAGGCCTGCAATATGGCGTGGAATACGTGAATGCTAAACATCAGTCAGAATTGCTGGACGCCAATCTGGGTTACGGCGTGGCTGTAGGCGCAATGCGCATTGTGCCGCGCGTCGGTTTGTTCTGGGCTGAATTGAACCACGATAAAACGTCCAGCTACGGCGTTAACGCGGGTATACGCGCGATGGCTCCACTGCCACAAGCGCGCCATACCTGGCTCTATCTCGATTTCAGCATGGCGCCTAACTTCAGCACCTATAAGCTGGATCATCTGCATCAGTTTGAGGCCGGAGTTTACTACCAACCGGCCCACTGGTTAACGCTGAGTTCCGGTTACCGCTATCTCGGCAGTGGCTTGCACGAATATAAAACCCATCGTGCGATTGATGGTCTTTTTATCGGCGCAGCCTGGCGCTTCTAATCTGAAAAGTGGCCTTTAAGGGCCACTTTTTTCCCCGCCGTAATCCATTTTTACGTAAAGCTTTCCAAATAATGTTGTCTCTCGTCGCCAGGCTGGTACCCTTGCCGCCGAATTAATTGTCCTTCATGGAGTGGAATCACATGTTAAAGCAACTTGTTACTGGAAGCGTTTTGGGTCTGGCACTGCTGAGCAGCGGCGCACAGGCAATTGAGGGCAGTGTTGACGTGGGTGAGCATAGCACCAACCTGAACCTTGGCCTCGGCACCACTTCACCGGGCCTGTTCCTGAAAGGCAACTGGCTGCGCAGCGATCACGATGGCAGCACCTACGGTGCGGGCCTCGGCTATAACATCGACGTGGGTGATTTCCGCATTGCGCCTACCGCGAAAGCGCTGTTCACCCATCCGGAAGATGGTCGTGATGGCTTCACCGTGGCAGTCGGTGGCGCAGCGCAATACAGCTTCAACAGCATGTGGGGCCTGTACGGCGAATATTACTATGCGCCAGAAGCGTTCTCTGATCGTCTGGATAGCTACCAGGAAGCCTCAGGCGGCCTGAGCTTCACGCCGATTTCGCTGCTGAACCTGCGTGTGGGTTATCAGTATATTGAGCTGAACAACAAAGGCAGCCGCAAAGATAACGTACTGGTCGATGGCCCGTATGTTGGCGCATCACTACGTTTCTAATTGTTTAAATTAGAATGAAAAATGGCGGCCCAATGGGTCGCCATTTTTGTTTGGGTGCGGTCTGTCCCTCATCCCGGCCTTCTCCCGCAAGCGGGAGAAGGAGAAAACGCGCCGATCGGTTCCCTCTCCCATCTATGGGAGAGGGTTAGGGTGAGGGGAAGCCAGCACGGACTTAATGCGATTTCCCCTGCGAAATCCCAATCCCCGTCTGTGAGCGAATAAACTGCCCACGGAAGCGGGCACGTTCCTGGGCACCGCGTGCAGAATGGTCGGTAATTGAGAACAGCCAGATACCGATAAATGCCGCCAGCATTGAAAACAGCGCCGGATACTCATACGGATAGATCGGTTTCTCATGCCCGAGCACCTGCACCCAAATCGTCGGGCCAAGGATCATCAGCAGTACCGCAGTAACGAGTCCCAGCCAACCGCCCACCATCGCGCCGCGCGTGGTCAGTTTTGACCAGTACATCGACAGCAGAATAATCGGGAAGTTACAGCTGGCAGCAATCGAGAACGCCAAACCGACCATAAAGGCAATGTTCTGTTTCTCAAACAGAATCCCCAGCGCAATCGCCACCACACCTAACACCAGCACGGTGATCTTCGAGATGCGCAGTTCATCGCGTTCCGTCGCTTTACCTTCACGGATCACGCTGGCATAGAGATCGTGTGAAACTGCAGAAGCCCCCGCCAGCGTCAGACCTGCCACCACCGCCAGAATGGTGGCGAAGGCCACGGCCGAGATAAAGCCGAGGAACAGGCTGCCGCCGACCGCGTTCGCCAGATGCACCGCTGCCATGTTGGTGCCGCCGAGCAGCGCGCCGCTGGCGTCTTTAAAGGCTGGATTCGATCCCACCAGCAAAATCGCGCCGAAGCCAATAATAAAGGTCAGGAAGTAGAAATAGCCCATAAAGCCGGTGGCCCAGAACACGCTTTTACGTGCTTCACGCGCATCGGCCACGGTGAAGAAGCGCATCAGAATATGCGGCAAACCGGCGGTACCGAACATCAAGCCGAGACCCAATGACAACGCCGAGATGGGATCTTTCACCAGCCCGCCCGGCTGCATAATCGCCGCGCCTTTCGGGTGCACCGCCATCGCTTCGGTGAACAGCGTATTGAAGCTGAAGCCGGTGGCTTTCATCACCATAATCGCCATAAAGCTGGCACCAAATAGCAGCAGCACCGCTTTGATGATCTGCACCCAGGTGGTCGCCAGCATGCCGCCGAACAGCACGTACAGCACCATCAGAATCCCGACCATCACTACCGCGATATGGTAATCAAGGCCGAACAGCAGCTGAATCAGCTTACCGGCACCCACCATCTGCGCGATCAGATACAGCGCCACCACCACCAGCGAGCCGCAGGCTGACAGCGTGCGAATCGGTTTCTGCGCGAGGCGATAGGAGGCGACATCGGCGAAGGTGTAGCGCCCAAGGTTACGCAGACGTTCGGCAATCAAAAACAGGATCATCGGCCAGCCGACGAGGAAGCCGAGCGAGTAGATCAGCCCGTCGTAACCTGAGGTGTAAACCAGCGCAGAAATACCGAGGAAAGAGGCGGCGGACATAAAGTCACCGGCGATGGCGAGGCCATTCTGGAAACCGGTGATATTGCCGCCTGCAGTGTAGTAATCGCTGCGCGAGCGGGTGCGTTTCGAGGCCCAATAGGTGATGCCGAGCGTCGCCGCGACAAACACCACGAACATAATGATGGCTTCATAGTTAGTGGCTTGCCGTTGTACCGCGCCGGTAATGGCATCGGCGGCAAACACGCTGGCGGGCACGATGGCTAAAAATACCGAAAGCAGGCGCTTCATGATTTCACCTCGCTCAGGATCTGTTTGGTCAGACGATCAAACTCGCCGTTGGCGCGCCACACGTAGACGCCGGTCAGCACGAATGACATCACGATCAAACCGACACCAATCGGAATGCCGCGCGTAACGTTAGTGCCCGCGTGCAGTGGCGTACCGAGCCAGGCGGGCGCAAAAGCGATCAGCAGAATAAAGCCGATATAGAGCACCAGCATGATTACGCTGAGCAGCAGCGCAAACGCCTGGCGCTTATGCACCAATTCATGAAAGCGCGGATTATTCTCGACTTGTTGCCAGACTGCTTCCTGTTCAGGGGTTTCGTTCATCACATTTTCTCCAGAGGCAAGGCAGACAGATATCTCACGATAAAGTGATTTAACTGGCTGAATATTCTAGTTATATAAGTTGTGCGAACTCAGAAATACGTGGCATATAAGGGCGGCCAAATGGTCGCCCCTACAACAGAAGCCGGTTACGGCATGGTGATGGACTGTTTCTCCTCCAGCAATTTCTCTACCACGCCCGGATCGGCCAGCGTAGAGGTATCGCCGAGATTGCTGGTATCGCCCGTAGCGATTTTGCGCAGAATGCGGCGCATAATCTTGCCGGAGCGGGTTTTTGGCAGCGAGTCGGTCCAGTGCAGCACATCCGGCGTGGCAATCGGGCCAATCTCTTTACGCACCCAGTTACGCACTTCGGTATACAGCTCTGGCGACGGCTCTTCGCCGTGGTTAAGCGTGATATACGCATAGATTGCCTGGCCTTTGATGCTGTGCGGAATGCCCACCACCGCCGCTTCGGCAATCTTCGGATGCGACACCAGCGCCGATTCAATCTCGGCGGTGCCGAGACGGTGGCCGGAGACGTTCAGCACGTCATCGACGCGACCGGTGATCCAGTAATAACCCTCTTCATCACGGCGCGCGCCGTCACCGCTGAAGTAGCGATTTTTGAAGGTGGAGAAGTAGGTCTGTTCGAAACGATCGTGATCGCCATACAGCGTACGCGCCTGGCCTGGCCAGGAATCGACAATCACCAGGTTTCCTTCGGTGGCACCCTCGAGCGGATTGCCTTCGTTATCCACCAGCGCTGGCTGCACACCGAAGAACGGTTTAGTAGCGGAACCGGCTTTCAGTTCGGTCGCGCCCGGCAGCGGCGTGATCATGAAGCCGCCGGTTTCGGTTTGCCACCAGGTATCGACAATCGGGCAACGGCTGTCGCCAATCTTCTTGTAATACCACTCCCAGGCTTCCGGGTTGATCGGTTCACCCACCGAACCCATGATGCGCAGGCTGCTGCGATCGGTGCCTTCAATCGCTTTATCGCCTTCGGCCATCAGCGCGCGAATCGCGGTTGGCGCGGTATACAGCAGCGTCACCTTATGTTTATCTACCACTTCCGCCATGCGGCTCGGCTTCGGCCAGTTCGGCACGCCTTCAAACATCAGCGTGGTCGCGCCGCACGCCAGCGGACCGTAAATCAGATAGCTGTGGCCGGTGATCCAGCCGACGTCGGCGGTACACCAGTAAACATCATCAGGATGATAATCAAACACGTACTTAAAGGTGCTGGCGGCATATACCAGATAACCGCCGGTAGTGTGCAGCACGCCTTTCGGCTTGCCGGTGGAACCGGAGGTATAAAGGATAAACAGCGGATGTTCGGCATCGACGGCGACCGGTTCATGCTGATCGCTGGCCTTCGCCACTAAATCGTGCCACCACAGATCGCGGCCGTCACGCCAGCCGGTATCTTTACCGGTGCGCTTAAACACCACCACATTTTTCACCGTGGTGACGTTTGGATTGTTCAGGGCATCATCAACGTTTTTCTTCAGCGGGATACTGCGTCCGGCGCGTACGCCTTCATCGGCGGTAATGATCAGTTTGGCGTTGGAATCGACCACGCGTCCGGCGACCGCTTCCGGTGAGAAGCCACCGAAGATCACCGAGTGCACCGCGCCAATGCGCGCACAGGCCAGCATCGCAACGGCGGCTTCAGGCACCATCGGCATGTAGATCGCCACCACGTCGCCTTTCTTTACGCCCAGGCTGCCGAGCACATTGGCAAAGCGGCAGACGTCTGCATGCAGTTCGCGGAAGGTAATGGTTTTGCTTTCGCTGGCGTCGTCACCTTCCCAGATGATGGCGGGATGGTCGCCACGCGTGGCGAGATGGCGATCGAGGCAGTTCGCGGCGAGGTTCAGTGCGCCATCTTCATACCAGCGAATCGAAATATTGCCGGGGGCAAAGGAGGTATTTTTCACTTTGCTGTAAGGCTTAATCCAGTCGAGGATTTTGCCTTGCTCACACCAAAAGGTGTCGGGATCGTCAACCGATTGTTGATACAGCGCCGCATACTGATCGGCATTAATGAGAGCATTCGCTGCAATGGCAGCGGGTACGGGATGCTTGTGTATTTGGCTCATGGCTGACCTCCTTGAAGATGTTAATCATATGTCAATCAATGGTTAATTGAAGACTACGACAGGGCTTTGTTTCTGTTTTGTAGTCTGGATCACGACCTTTTATCACTGCCAAATCCCCGGCGAACGGCGGGCAAAAACGCCGCGCCAGCAGAGTGATCTTCTGCTTTAAGCCTAAGAGATCTCTGCCTCTGCTGTGCAAATAATCAGCAAACGCGCCGGGCTGCTTTTTGCGCAATATTGCATAGCTATGCTGAAACTTATCGAATTAACACTTTTCATAACAGCGAGTTATGGCCGTTAACCTTCGTCAGCATTTTATGCTACTAACCTGAATAAGATTTGCGCTATCGCGCCGGGGGTTGCATTTACTGTAGTGAAAATGGTACTTATCTCGGCCCTGTTCAGCAGGTATCAACTCAGACTGCATCACCCCGCAGGCGCAAAATGCCTGCACAGCTGTAACCGACGTAGTCATAAATAACCCTCTATTTTATCGGGCTTTTGCTCACTTCCCTGTGTGACATTTCTCCTGCACCTTCGCAGCAGAGCAAAGGGGTTTTTAACTGAGGAAATAACGCGTTATGAAAGGTTTTAAGTTCACCCTTGCATGGCAGATTTTAGTCGCGCTGATTCTGGGCGTGATTGTGGGAACCGTGCTGCATAATCAGCCCGACGATCGTGAATGGTTAATCACTAACATTCTGACGCCAGCGGGTGACATCTTTATTCATCTGATCAAGATGATTGTGGTACCGATTGTTATCTCCTCACTGATTGTCGGCATTGCTGGCGTGGGTGATGCGAAAAAGCTCGGACGTATTGGTGTTAAAACCATTATCTATTTTGAAGTGATCACCACCCTTGCCATTGTGGTCGGCATCACGCTGGCCAACGTATTCCAACCCGGCAGCGGCATTGATATGTCAACGCTGGCAACGGTGGACATCTCTAAATACGAAGCCACCACCGAAGCGGTTCAGGGTGCACCGCACGGTCTGGTCACCACCATTCTGTCGCTGATCCCACAGAACATCTTCGCCTCGCTGGTGAAGGGCGACATGCTGCCGATTATCTTCTTCTCGGTGCTGTTTGGTATGGGCCTGTCGGCGCTGCCATCGGAACATCGCGATCCGCTGGTCACGGTATTCCGTTCGATTTCCGAAACCATGTTTAAAGTGACGCACATGATCATGCGTTATGCGCCAGTCGGCGTGTTTGCGCTGATTGCGGTCACCATTGCGAACTTCGGTTTTGCGTCGCTCTATCCGCTCGCCAAGCTGGTGCTGCTGGTGTACGTGGCGATTCTGTTCTTTGCTTTCGTGGTGCTCGGCACGGTGGCGCGCTTCTGTAAGCTGCGCATTACCACGCTAATGCGCATTCTCAAAGATGAGCTGATTCTTGCCTATTCTACCTCCAGCTCAGAAACCGTGCTGCCGCGCATTATGCAGAAGATGGAAGCCTACGGTGCGCCGAAAGCCATCACCAGCTTCGTGGTGCCGACCGGTTACTCGTTCAACCTCGACGGTTCAACGCTGTATCAGAGCATCGCGGCGATCTTTATCGCCCAGCTGTATGGCATCGATCTGTCGCTGACCGACGAGATCATTCTGGTGCTGACGCTGATGGTGACCTCGAAAGGCATCGCTGGCGTGCCGGGCGTCTCCTTCGTGGTGCTGCTGGCAACGCTGGGCAGCGTGGGCATTCCGCTGGAAGGCCTGGCATTTATCGCTGGTGTCGATCGCATCATGGACATGGCGCGTACCGCGCTGAACGTGATCGGTAACGCGCTGGCGGTGCTGGTGATTGCGCGCTGGGAAGACCAGTTCGACACCAAACAAGCTGCCGCCTACGAGCAACAGCTGCGCACGCAAAGCGCCAGCTAATCTTCCAGGTGCGCATGAATGCGCACCCTACGAAAACCTCGCCATTCATGGCGACCGCTACGCACAGAAACCCGCTTCGGCGGGTTTTTTTATGTCCGCTGCGGCAAAAAACAAAAAAATCCCGCGCAGCAGAGGAATTAACAATTCTGTGTGATATATAGTTTTACGAATAAATTATTCTTACACAGGAGTGTCTCATGCAGATCGATCTGAGCCAGATGATCACCGAAGGTCGTAATCCCGCCAGCCACAACATTGATGAGCTGACCACCGAAGCGATGCTGCGGGTGATCAATGATGAAGACAAAAAAGTGGCGCTGGCGGTGGAAGCCATCGTGCCGCAGATTGCGCAGGTGGTGGATGCCATCACCCACGCCTTCAGCAAAGGCGGTCGCCTGATCTATTGCGGCGCAGGCACGTCGGGTCGTCTGGGGATTCTGGATGCCAGCGAATGTCCGCCGACCTTCGGCACGCCGCGCAGCCAGGTGGTTGGGCTGATTGCCGGCGGCCACACCGCGATTCTGCAGGCGGTGGAAAACGCCGAAGACAACGTGGAGCAGGGCGCGCAGGATCTGCGTGATATCAATCTCAACGCTAACGATGTGCTGGTCGGGATTGCCGCCAGCGGCCGCACGCCCTATGTATTGGGCGCGCTGGCGTATGCGCGTCAGCAAGGCGCATTTACCGCAGCGTTAACCTGTAATCCCAACAGCCCAATGTCGCAGGCCGCAGATGTGGCGCTGACCCCGGTGGTCGGCCCGGAAGTGGTCACCGGTTCTTCGCGCATGAAAGCTGGCACGGCGCAGAAGCTGGTGCTGAATATGCTCACCACCGGCGCGATGATTCGCAGCGGCAAGGTGTACGGCAATCTGATGGTCGATGTGGAAGCCACCAACCAGAAGCTGGTGCAGCGCCAGGTGAACATCGTCAAACAAGCCACCGACTGTGACGATGCTACCGCGCAGCAGGCGTTGGCGGCGAGTAATGGGCACTGTAAAACCGCGATTGTCATGGTGCTGGCGGGATTAACGGCCGATGAAGCAAAATCGCTGCTGAGTCAGAATCAGGGCTTCATTCGCAACGCTTTGCGTGACGCAGGAGCGCAATAATGGCGGCCATTACCGAAGATCTGGTGCGCGACATTTTGCTGGCGGTGGGCGGCGCCAATAATGTGGTGCAGTGCGGCAACTGCATGACGCGCCTGCGTCTGACACTAAACGATGCCGCGCGAGTGGATAGCGCCACACTCAAAACGCTGCCGGGCGTGCTGGGCGTGATCGACAGCGATGCGCAGCTGCAGATCGTGCTCGGTCCCGGTAAAGCGCAAACTGCAGCAGAGAAAATGCAGGCACTGCTTAATCAACAGGCGCCGGGCGATCTGCAGGCCATCGCCAGCGCGCAAAAGCAGCAGATGAAGGCAAAGCAGACCAGCGCATTGCACCGTTTTCTCTCCTGCTTCGCCACCATCTTTACGCCGCTGATCCCCGGTTTTATCGGTGCCGGCTTGCTGCTGGGTTTCGCCACGCTGATTGAGCAGATCTTCCACCTTAATCAGCCTGGCGATCATGCACGCTGGCTGGTGGATACCGTGGCGTACATGAAGGTGTTCGGCAAAGGGTTGTTCACCTTCCTGAGTATTTTGATTGGCTATAACGCGCAGAAAGCCTTTGGCGGTACCGGCGTCAACGGGGCCATTATCGCCTCGCTGTTTGTGCTCGGTTATATCCCTGACGCGAAGGTCGGTTATTACAGCGGGATGCAGGATTTCTTCGGCATGGTGATCGATCCGCGCGGCAATATTATTGGCGTGCTGCTGGCGGCAATATTTGGTGCCTGGGTTGAGAAACAACTGCGAAAAATCATTCCCGATAATCTCGATATGATCCTGACATCGTTGCTGACGTTATTAATTACCGGCGCGGTGACTTTCCTGGTGATTATGCCAATCGGCGGCGAATTATTTAAAGGCATGTCGTGGTTGTTCATTCATCTAAATAACAATCCGTTTGGTTGCGCTATTCTGGCCGGACTGTTTTTGATCGCGGTGATGTTTGGCATTCATCAAGGCTTTATTCCGGTCTATTTCGCGCTAATGGAAACCCAGGGCTTTAACTCGCTCTTCCCAATTCTGGCGATGGCCGGCGCCGGGCAGGTCGGCGCGTCACTGGCGTTATGGTGCAAAGCGGATAAAGACTCACTGCTGCGTAAACAGATCAAAGGCGCCATTGTGCCGGGCTTGCTCGGTGTCGGCGAACCACTGATTTATGGCGTCACGCTGCCGCGTCTGAAACCCTTTATCACCGCCTGTTTTGGCGGTGCGCTGGGCGGCTTCTTTATCGGGCTGGTGGCATGGCTGGGATTACCAGTGGGAATGAACACCGTGTTTGGCCCTTCAGGATTAGTCACATTGCCGCTAATGACCTCATCGCAGGGCATTTTTGCCGGCATGGCGGTGTATCTCGCCGGGCTGATCGTGGCGTGGATTGGCGGGTTCGTCTTTACCTGGTGGGGCGGCACCCGCAATGTGGATTTAAGTTAAGTGAAGTACGGATATCGACCAGGTCGGCATAAAGCGTGACCTGGTCTAACCGTGATCACGATCACGCTTTTAAACTCTCTCAAGTCGCTTAACCCGTCACAGCCACATTCACTGCTTAAGTACCGTTTGTAAGTAAAGCGTTAGCAAAAAATAAAGGTTTTATTAAGGAGATAGAAAGCCAGACCTAATATTTAAAATGGCCTCAAATTATTTAGAATATCCAACCTGCATCGCAATTAATTCCCCGAGATGACAATAGGTTACTCATAATTGTCTTTTGCACTCACCAGCGAAAAAGTCTATACCTAAAGCCAATTAATCTATAACAACAATTCCATCCCTTTTTTCACTGCACCGTATTTCTTCACACAGTTGTTCTCAAATTAGATTGCTACACGGGATTGGTCATTATCTGCCGCTTTATCCCCACGCGAAGAATTTAACGCTGTTGCAATAACAGCGCGGACGCTGCACGCCCACTGGAGGAAGTATGAGGTTTACATTAAATCCTATCGCATTAGGGATGTTGGCGGCGCAATTGCTGATCTATCCAGCAATGCAAAGTCAGGCTGTTACGTTGGGGACTTACACACCAGAAAATAATGACAACCAAACCGGTAAAATTACCGTTAGCAGCGGCAATGAAACTTTGACCGGCAATCAGGCATTCACGGCAGGAACGGATGGCGCGGTCACCACCACGCTCGGGCAAGTGGCGATCACCTCGGGATCGCAGTATCTCAATCAGGATCGCCTGGATCCCGGCCCGCAAAACTTTGCGATCACTACGCCCGATCCCGCAACCGGCACCAACAGCACATTCCAGGTATATAACTCCGCCAGTCTTGTCGCCTTAGCGCCCGTCACCAGTGCCACCAGCGTGCCGGATGTGCAGAACGTCAATGATGCGCAGTACATCGATGCGCGCATTGCGGATGTCACCGGCGGCACGCTGGATGTGAATATCGGCCAGGCGAATGCGCTCAGCAGCGCCAGCACCAACAGCTGGACCATGGCCGCCAAACAGACACAGCTATTTGATGTGAGCGGCACCGGCACGGTGAACTGGAACAGCAATAACCGCATCAGCTTTTTCGGTGCCACCGCCACGCCGGACGGCGCGGGATCGGCCACCAGCAGCTATCAGGTGCAAAACCTCGCCACCTATAACGGCGCATTCAGCGTGCAGACGCTGGATGGCAAAAGCACCAGCTTTACCGTCACCAACGCCAGCCAGCTGCAAAACTACAACAACTGGCTGATCGGTCAGCTGCAGGCGGGCAATCTTGATAAAACCCGTTATCTGCCTGAGTTCAATAAAGCTGTCACCTTCACCAATGCCAACATCGTCTACAACGTTAGCGCCACGCCGCCAGACGAGGTGACGCAGGCGATCGGCAATCGCATTGTGATCAATGCCAATGGCGCGGACGCGAGGGTCAATCTGGCGGCGGGTAAAACGCTGGAAGTGGTGGGCGCGACGGGCGGTGCGATCAAAGCCTCCAACGGCGCACAAGCGGTGATTGATGGCAAACTGGCGAGTCGCGGCAGCATCACCAATAACGGCACGGCGCTGGTGTTAACCGATAACAGCAGTGGAACCAATAATGGGGTAATTAACGGCGGCTTCCTCAATCGTCAGGATGGTACCGGCATTGGCTCGACCGGCTACGGTGCCAACGGCGTAGCCGTGCAAACCGGTAGCACCTTTAACAACAACGGCATCCTCAACCTCGCCACCACCGGCAGCAATTCACAGTATGGCGTGGCGGGCATCAATCTTGGCGTGTCCTCCACCGCCAATAACAGCGGCAATATCAACGTCGGCGTCAACGGTTCGAGCGCGCGCGGCACCGCGTCTGGCGTGTTACTGACCGACGCCACTTCCAGCTTCACCAATAACGCCAGCGGCAATATCTACATTGGTCGCGGACCGCAAAACAGCCTTGGTGAGGCGACGGCGGATACCGCGATGAACCAAAGCGGGTTGACCAGCGGTATCGCTCTGGTCGCCAACGGCAACGCGGTTAACAACGGCAACATTACCCTCGGCACGAGAACGCAGAACGCGGCGGGGATGTCAGCGACCGGTGCGAATAACGCCACCATGATCAACACCGGCGCCATCAATGTGAACGGTGCGGCTGCCACCATTCCGCGTGAAAACGTCGGCATGCTGGTGACCAACAGTGCCGGCAACATCAATAACGCGGGTACCATTAACCTGAATGGCGTGAACGGCACCGGCCTGAAAGTGCTGGCGACCAATGGCAACACCGCCAGCGCCACCTCAACCGGCACCATCAACGTGGCAGGCGGCGCCGATCCGGCCAGCGGCACGCGCAACTATGGCGTGTGGGTGGAAGGGCAAGGTGCAACCGGCACGGCGCAGGCCACCGTTGATGGCCCGATCAATCTCAGCGGCAATGGCGCGATCGGCGTGCATGCGCGCGGCAATTCTACGGTGACCGTGGATCCGGCTGCCGTGCCGACCTTTTCTAACGGCACCAATCAGATCGCCTTCTTTGCCTACGGCCCCAATGCGCTGATTAACGTGCTGGGCAACAATCCGTTTGATGTGACCACGCAGAACTCCACGCTGTTTCGTGTTGAGCAGGGCGCAGACTTCAACGGTAACGCCTTGTCGCTCACCGCGTCGGGTGCCGGTTCTACCGCCGTGCTCGGTAGCGGCGCAGGCACCGAAGTGAGCAGCGATGCGGCGGTGATCAACGTCAGCGGCAGCGGTGCCAATGGCATTACGGTGGAAGGGGGCGCAACGGGTGTTATTGATGCCGCAACCACCATGAATCTCACCGGTAGCAACGCAATTGGCGCGATCGTTGACGGACAAAAACACGATATCTTTGGCAGAAACAGCGGCTCGCCGGTGACCAGCACCCGCCTGAACTCTGCGGCGTCATTGAATGCGTCACAGAGTGGATTGACCGGTTACCTGGCCCGCAATCGCGCGCAGTTGACCAACAGCGGCGATATCACCTTCAGCGGCGCCAACGCCACCGGCATTCGCGTCGAGAGCGGTGCGACCGGCACCAACAGCGGCAATATCAACATCAACGATGGCGGCACCGGCATCGCGGTGAACAGCGGCAGCAGCACCTTTGCCACCACCGCCAATAACACCGGCACCATCAATGTTAATGGCGGCAGCACCACTAACCGCAGCCGAGGCGTCAGCGCCAGCGGCAATCGCGCGGTAGCCAACCTGAACGCTGGCACGCTGAATCTCAACGGCACCGGCGCGATTGGGGCGGAAGCGCTCAACGGCGCGCTGGTGAATATCGCCGCCGGTTCAGCGCCGGTATTCAATAACAGTGACCAAATTGCCTATCACGCGGCGGGCAGCGGATCGCGCATTAGCTCCGCCACCAATGCGTTAAATATCAACAGTAGCGGCTCAACCGGCTATCGCATTGATGACGGCGCGGCGCTGAGTTTCACCACGCCGACCACCCTCACCGCCAGCGCCAGCAACAGCACCGGCGCGATTATCTCCGGCAGCGGCAGCAGCCTGAATAGCAGCAACGCCAACTTCACCGCCAGCGGCCAGGGCAGCACGGCGATCCGTGCCGAAGGCGGTGCGAACGCCACGCTCGATAGCGGCAGCAGCATCAATCTTAGTGGCAGCAACGCGGTCGGCGTGCTGATTAATAATCTGCGTACCGATTTGAGCAACGCGCTGGATGGCACGTCAGCGGCCACCCGCGTTACCAGCAACGGCAATGTGAGCGGCGCGGGCAATGGCGCGATGGGTTTTGATGTCACTAACGGCGCAGAGCTGGTCAACAACGGCAATGTGAACCTCACCGGCAGCAACAATATTGGGATCCGTTCGCGCGCCGGCAGCACGCTGACCAACAACGGCGTGGTCAACGTAGCCAACGGCACCGGGCTGGATGTCTCCGGCAGCGGCAGCACGCTGGCGAAAGGCGGCACCATCAATGTCGATAACGGTATCGCGGGCGTGCGCATCAGCGACGGCGCGCAGCTGGCGCTTACCGGCAGCGACACGGTGATCACCACGCGCGGCAATGCGCACGGCATCCTGCTGGACAGCGGTGCGACCGCTCTCAGCGCCAGCGACGCCACGGTGAACGTGCTGGGCAGTGGCAACGGCATCGAAAACCGCGCCGAACTGAGCAACGTTGGTCTGAGCAATCTCACCATTAACGTCGGCGACGGCAACGGGATTCGCACCGCCGTGCCATTTGATCCGGCTTCGACGGTGACCACCAACGTCTCCGGCAGCGGCAGCGGCCTGAATATCGCCAATGCCGATGGTTCCACCACCCGCGGCGATCTGACGTTGGGGTCGGGCTATCAATTTAATGTTACCGGCGCAGGCGGCACCGGTATTCGCGCCAATACCACCGGCAATGTCACCACCGCTGCCAACGTCAATATCGACAATGCGGCGGGCGGATCGGCGCTGGTCTCCAGCACAGCGGGCACCATCGTCAATACCGGCAACTTCACCTCCAACAGCCTGACGGCGCCGGTGGTGGATCTGCGCAGCGGTAAAACCATCTTCGAGAACCTCGGCAACATCATCACCGCTAATCCACAAACCGTGGCGGTAGCGGGCAGCAACGCCGATGACGAAATTCTGCTGACCGAAGGCGCGGTGCAGGGCGATATCAATCCGGGCGGCGGATCGGATCGGTTCCGCTGGACGGGCGGAACGCTCAACGGCAGCCTGACCATGGGCAACGACAACAACAACACCGCTGAAGTGAGCAATGTCGATCTCGGCACCACCTACCATCTCACCAGCGGTAATGGCACCGGCAACACCTTGACCTTCAATCAGATTGGCGCGCGCGGCGGCAGCTTCAGCGCCGACGATCTCAGCAAAGGCGTTAATCTTGGCAGCGGCTGGAGCACCATCAACTTCGCCAATACCCAATGGACACTAACCGATAACCTGCAGCTGGCGCACAGCACCATCAATGTCGATGCGGATTCCACGCTGTATGCCGGCGATAACGTGCATCCGACGCTATCCGGCGGCACCGCCGATTCGCTGGTGGTGAACAACGCCGGTACGCTGGATCTCACCAACGGCGCGGGTTCACCGGGCAACACGCTGGATATCGCTGGATCGCTGGCGTCGAGCGGCGGCCAGCTCAATCTGGTCACTAACCTCAACCAGGGTGGTGCGCTAAGCAATCAGTTCACCGACCACATTAACGTCACCGGCAATGCCAGCGGTACCACGCTGGTGAATGTGAAACTGGCGGATGCCAGCACCGGCGCACTCACCGATCTCAATCAAAATGGAGGGGTAGAGGGCAACGAAGGGATCTCGCTGGCGCAGGTGGGCGGTAATGCCAGCGCCAACAGCTTCGCGTTGAAGGATGGCTATCTCGGTGCCGGGCCGTGGCAATATCGGCTCTACACCTTTGCACCGGGCAGCAGCGATCCTAACCAGCGTTTAGTCAGCGGCAGCGGCAATAACTATTGGGATTACCGTCTGGCGAACTACTACGTGTGTGAGGATAGCGCTAACTGTCAGCCGACCTTCGTCACCGATGCCTTTGGCACGCCGCAAAGCTACGATTCGCGTCCGGCGGTGGTGCCGCAGGTGCCATCTTATGTGTCGGCACCGGTTGGCCTGGCCTATTACACCTCGGCGATTATCGACGATCTGCATAAACGTCTTGGTGAACTGCGCCACGAGCAGACACGTCCGCAAGGCAACGGCGGCGAGATGTTCCTGCGCTATATCGGCTCGAACCTGAAGTACAAGAGCGATAAAAGTTTCCGCGACTTCGGTTATGACTTTGACCTCGATTACAGTGCGGTGCAGGTGGGCGGCAATCTGCTGCGACTCGATGGCGAGCAGGATAGCCTGCGCGGCGGTTTAGCCTATACGCGCGGTAATACGCGCATTCGTCCGCATGCGGCCGACGGTTACAGCAGCACCACTTTCGACAGCGACAGCCTGGCGTTTTACGGCACCTGGCAGCGTCAGAGCGGCTTCTATCTGGACGGTGTGTTGTCATTTGACTGGCATCGCGGCGAAACCGATATCGCCCGCACGCAAGAAGTTGCGAAGCTGAAAGGCCACGGCTGGACGGCATCGCTGGAGAGCGGCTATCCGTTTGCGTTGGGCGATGGCTACAAGCTTGAGCCGCAGGCGCAGCTAATGTACATGAAGCTGAATATGAATGATTTCACCGATAAAGACGGCAACAACGTGCGTTATGGCGACTATAACCAAACTATTGGTCGTCTCGGCGCGCGCCTCGACCGTACCTGGACCGACGACAGCAATCGTCAATACACCCCTTATCTGCGCGCGAACTACTACAAAGGTTGGGGCGGCAGCGCAGATACCTCGGTGTCATCGGAGGATAATCCGGCATTTGGCGCCACCTTCAGCAGCGGCAAGTTTGGACAGATGTGGGAAGTGGGCGCCGGCGGCACCGCAACCTTGCAGAAGGATGTGTCACTCTACGCCGAGGCGGATTATCGCAAAGAGATTGATGGTAATGGTGCCAAAGGGTGGCGGTATAACGTGGGGGTCCGCTGGCAATTCTGATTTCCCTGCGCCCTTTGCGCCGCAGGTGCGTTGGCTGCAACACAAATGGCTTTGAGACACTCCATTGCCGTTCGCCCTGCAGGTCTGATGAATGCGTTTAAATTAAAGATTGATTTGGTTTATTGTAAAACCCGGTTAATCGATGAGCTAAGTGAAAAAGTGTGAAAGCCGCTGCAAAGCGGCTTTTTTATTGCCCTGAATTTGAAACTGGTGCTAAAGCTCAAGCCGTACGATGCCGAAAAGATAAAAAAGTATTATCGATTGCTTCTTTTCGCCTGCGTATTGCAAGGACACACACATGCGTAACAACCAGCCCGTCACTCAGCGTGAATTCGCTTTTGACGATGACGCCACATTGATGTCGACTACCGATCTCAACAGCTACATCACCTATGCCAACGATGCCTTTATTGAAGTCAGTGGCTTCAGTCCAGAAGAGGTGAATGGCCAGCCACACAATATGGTGCGCCACCCGGATATGCCGCCGGAAGCCTTTGCCGATATGTGGGCGACCCTCAAACAGGGCGAGCCGTGGACGGCGCTAGTGAAAAACCGGCGTAAAAATGGCGATCACTATTGGGTGCGCGCCAACGCCATTCCGGTGGTGCGTGAAGGCAAGGTGCAGGGTTTTATGTCGGTGCGCACCAAGCCGTCGGTGGAGGAGGTTCGCCAGACCGAAGCGCTGTACCGCGACTTCCGCGAAGGGCGCGTCAAAGGACGCCGCTTCCATAAAGGCTTGATGGTCGGCACCGGCTGGCGTCGCCTGGGCTCGATCCTGAAAACTCTGCCGCTGCGCTGGCGCATCCGCTCAACCTTATTAACGCTGCTGCCGCTCTCGGTGATTGGCGTCTGGCTGCTGGGCCTTGCACCTCTTGCCGTTGGCTGCTTTGCCGGCGGCATGGCGGGCCTTTTACTGCTGGCGAGTCTGTGGCTGGAGCAGCAAATTTCACGTCCGATGGAGCGCATGTGCCGTCAGGCATTGAGCGTGGCGACCGGCGCCAGCCATAAAGTGGAGCAGATCGACCGCGTCGATGAGATTGGCGTGACGCTGCGCGCCATCGGCCAGCTTGGTCTGATGTTCCGCTGGCTGGTGGATGATGTCAGCGGCCAGGCGATCAACGTGCTGAGCGCCAGCGATGCCATTGCGCGCAGCAACGACGAATTGAGCCGCCGCACCGAACAAGCAGCGGCTAACGTGCAGCAAACCGCCGCCACCATGAACGAAATGACCGCCACGGTGAAGAGCAACACCGATACCGCCAAAGAGGTCAATGGGCTGTCGGAAAACACCAGTCATGCGGCGATCAAAGGCGGCGAAGTGATGCAGGAGATGGTGGGCATGATGGCGGAGATCGCCGACAGCTCGAAGCGCATCGCCAACATCACCAGCGTGATTGACGGTATCGCTTTTCAGACCAATATTCTGGCGCTTAACGCCGCAGTGGAAGCCGCGCGCGCCGGTGAGCAGGGCAAAGGCTTTGCGGTGGTGGCCGGTGAAGTGCGCAATCTCGCACAACGCAGCGCCAAAGCCGCCAGCGAAATCAAACATCTGGTGGAAACCAGCGCCAGCCGCGTGCAATCGGGCAGCGATCACGCCGATGCGGCTGGGCACACCATGCAGGAGATTGTCGATCAGGTGCAGAATGTCACTGCGCTGATCGCGCAAATCAGCGGCGCGACCGCCGAGCAGGCCATCGCGCTGACGCAGGTCAGCACAGCGGTGGAAGATCTCGACGATATCACCCATCGAAACGCCGCGCGCGTGGCGGAAAGCGCCGAAGCGTCCGGTCGCATGAAGCATCAGGCCAATCGTCTGGTGGAAGCGATCAGCGTGTTCCGTTAACGCATGTCGCGTTCGGCGCGCAGTGCGCCGGGTGGCGTGCCAACAATGCGTTTGAAGGCGCGGCTAAACGCCGCCAGCGAACCGTAACCGAGGTGGAAGGCAACGCTTTCCACCGCTTCGCCCTCGTTCACGATACGTTCCACCGCCAGCCGCATGCGCAGCTCGGTAAGATAGCGCAGCGGCGTCATGCCGGTTGCCGTCTGGAAGCGCGCGGCAAACACCGAGCGTGAGCTGCCGGATTCGCGCGCCAGCCGTTCCACCGTCCAATTTTCGCCGGGTGCGCGATGCATCGCCGCCATCGCCAGGCTGAGACGCGGATCGCGCAGCGCCTGCACCAGGCCGCTGCCTTTGCCGCAGCCGTTCTCCACCCAGCCCCGCACAATTTGCGCCGCCACCACATCCGCCAGCCGCGACAAAATCCCGGCGAAACCGGCTTTGCGCTGCCGCGTTTCGCGTTCCATCGCATCAAGAATCGGCTGAATTTCCGGATACTGCGCCAGCAGCGTACTCACCAGCATCACGTCGGGCATGGTGTGCACCAGCGGCTGCATGCCGCCCAGTTCAAACGCCATGCAGGCGCTGAACAGAATCACATCGCTGTTATCCGGGCAGAGTTCGGTGCTGTCGTCGATGGCGCAGACGCTGGCGCAAATCGGGCGGCTATTAAACGTCGAAATGGGTTCGCAAACGGCCTCTTCGCTGGAGATCAGCGCGTGCGGTTTGCCGTGCGGGATCAGCAGCGCATCGCCCGCCTGCAGCGGATAAATCACGCCTGACGCCGAGCGAATCAGTAACGATCCGCGCCCAACAAAATGCAGCTGCGCGCGACCAGGCGCGTCGTCATATTGCAGGCCAAAAGGCGCGTGCAGCGCGATACGCTGGTATTTGACGCCGTACAGGCGCATGCCCATTAGCAATTCACTGGTCAGATCTTCATAGCGACTCATACCAATCCCAGACGAATAATCAAAAAACAAAGTTTCTGCATCATAGATCGTCTGGTGATCAGTCACTATGCTTAACGCTAAATATTTTGTGATGGGGATCACAGATGAGCCTGGATACTGAAATAGTCGAAACACCGTTAGACGTGGATAAACCGGCGTGGGGCGCGGTGTTTGCCATGGCCTTTGGCGTGTTCGGCCTGATTACCGCAGAATTTCTGCCGGTTAGCTTGCTGACGCCGATCGCCGACACGCTGCGTATCAGCGAAGGGCAGGCGGGACAAACCGTGACCGTGACTGCGCTGGTGGCGCTGCTCACCAGCCTGGTGATTGGCAACGTGACGCGCCAGCTCGATCGTCGCGTGGTGATGCTGGCCTTTACGCTGCTGCTGATTGCCTCGGCGCTGTTGGTGGCTTTTGCCGAGAATCTGCCGATGATTCTGCTGGCCCGCGTGCTGCTGGGCGTGGCGATTGGCGGCTTCTGGACGCTCTCGACCGCGATTACCATGCGTCTGGTGCCGAGCGATCAGGTGCCGCGCGCGCTGTCCATCGTGTTTAGCGGTATTTCGCTGGCGACCATTATTGCTGCGCCGCTCGGCAGCTATCTGGGCGGCATTATTGGCTGGCGTAACATCTTCATTCTGACCGCTGCATTAGGCGTGCTGGCGCTGCTGTGGCAGTTCTTCACCTTGCCCGCGATGCCGCCGATTAATAAAGCGCGCAGCGGTGGCGTGCTGGATCTGCTGCGTAGAAGCGTGATGCGCTGGGGCATGCTGGCGGTGATCATGATGTTTACCGGCCACTTCGCCTTCTTTACTTATCTGCGTCCGTTCCTCGAAGGCAGCGCGCAGCTGAACGTCAATCAGCTGTCGCTGGTGCTGCTGGCGTTTGGCGTGGCGAACTTCTTCGGTACTTCGCTGGCAGGATATCTGGTGACGCGCAGCGTATCGCTGACATTAACCGCGATGGCGCTGGTGATGAGCGTGACCGCGCTGCTGCTGGTGAGCTTCGGCGAGGTGTCGTGGCTGGTCGCGGCGGGCGTGGCGCTGTGGGGCCTGGCGTTTGGTTCGATGCCAACCGGCTGGTCAACGTGGATATCCCGCGCGGTGCCGGACGATGCGGAATCAGGCGGCGGTTTGCTGGTCGCCACCATTCAGCTGGCGATCACCGCCGGTGCCGCAGCCGGCGGCTGGATGTTTGATCTGCAAGGCGCTGGCGGCGTGTTCCTCGCCAGCGGCGTGCTGATGCTGCTGGCGGCCATCACCATCTTCACCCGTGTTCGTCATCACGGCTGATGCGTCTGCAATCCGTAGCGGCGCAATTTATTGCGCGTCTTTGACCTTATATAAGGCAGAAAGGTGCGCGATTAATCGCGCCGCTACAGAGATGTGCGCTGTGCCTATCGCAGCCATATATCCTGCCTTTTAATTAAATGTCAGATTTTTAACCCTTTGCACAAAGGTTAATCCAAACGTGCTTTTTATGTTCAAAATATTCGAATGACAACGGCAAATCTCTCCGCTTTTTACTGATCAATTCTGCGCCTATTATATCTCTCAACAAGGCGATGACGCCTTACTCAATCAAACGTACATTAAGGAATTGACCATGAAAACCATCAAAACTTTTGCTGCTGTTGTTGCTCTGACCGTTCTGCCATTCGCTACCTTTGCGCAAAGCATCACTGCAACCGCTTCAACGCTGGATGGAGCAGAAGCGCAAATCGCTGCTCAGGCGCATGAAGCTGGTGCTTCGTATAAAGTGACCGAAGCCAACTTTAACAACGGCGTGCACATGACTGCGGAACTGACCAAATAAGTTGCATTAACGTTCTGTGCTGACAGGGTGCCTTCGGGCGCCCTGGCGGCGTTGGTAAGCCGATAAAATCCTGTCACTTTCCCTTCGAAATGATTACTATTCTCAAAAAGTAGCACCCTTCGTCGGCTCGCCTCGGGCTGTCTTTTTAACATTGGTTGTAATGTCGGGCTTTCACTTCACTGCCATCAGGCGGTGTTTTTGCTATGGAGAAGTTATGAAGGCGAATAAAAAATCGTGGGCGCTGCGTCCACTGCTGCTGGCAACAGCGCTGTTCTCAACCTCTGCGGTGATGGCGGCGGAGTCTCAGCCGTTGAACCAGGCGATCTCAAAAGGCGCTTACGAGTTGGCGTTCAGCAACAGCGATAATGCGCTGTTCCTGGCGACCGCGCAGAGTACCACCGACAAAAAAGGCGGCACCGTTTATCGTCTCGATCCGCAGGATCTGGCGGTAAAGCAAACCATCAACACCGATCTGCCGACCTTTGGCGCGGCGATCAACCAGAAAACCAACATTCTCTATTTCGGTAACACCCGCGATGCTGCACTGACTGCAGTGGATGCCACCAGCGGCAAGGTGATCAACACGCTGGTGCTGGATGGTCGTCAGCGCAGTGAAACCGTGCGTCCGCTGCAGCCGCGCCAGTTGGCGGTTGATCCGGCGACCAATCGCGTTTACATCACTGGCCTCGGTGAGCAGAGCGTGGTTTGGGTGGTGGATGGCAAAACCCTGCAACTGATCAGCACCGTGCCGAACACCGGCAAAATGGGCACCGGTTTAGCGATCGATTCTGCGGCGCAAAAACTGTACGTCACTAACTCCGATGGCGAACTGGTGACCATCAATACGCGCCTGAACGCGATTGAAAAGCGTCAGAAAATCGATGGCGACAACGATCACTTCTTCCTCAATATCTCGCTGGATACCAAAGGCCATCGCGCCTTCCTCAGCGACTCAAAACAACCGCAGGTGCTGGTGCTGGATACCCGCACCCAGCAGGTGATCCACAAGATCGATGTGCCGGAATCGCTGGCGGTATTGTTTAATGCCGATCGTGATGAGCTGTACGTCACGCACCGTAAAGCGGGCGAAATCAGTATCATCGACGCCAGCAGTTACAAAGTAAAACGCACGGTGAAAGCGCCGGGCCTGCCAAACAGCCTGGCGCTTTCCGCCGATGGCAAAACCCTGTTTGTCAGCATCAAGCAGCCGGGTTCACGCAAAGAACCACCAAAGAATCCAGATAGCGTGCTGCGTATCGCTTTATAAGCGGTAATAGTCTGAATTAAAGGGCGGCTTGTGCCGCCCTTTGCATTTCCGCACTTCGCTGCGCCTATTCTTTACGCACATACGCTACCTTGTAGGACGACAACACCAATGGAGAGGATGCAATGAGCCAGTTTTTTATGCATGAGAAAAACGATCTGGTTAACGAAGCCATCGAAGGGGTTTTGCTGAGTACGCCGTGGCACAACCTCAGTCGCCTCGATCTCGGTGATGAGATTCGCGTGGTGGTGCGTTCGGACTGGGATAAAAGCAAAGTGGCGCTGATCTCGGGCGGCGGTTCTGGCCATGAACCGGCGCATGCCGGATTTGTCGGCAAAGGCATGCTGACGGCGGCGGTTTGCGGCGATATTTTCGCCTCGCCGAGCGTCGATGCGGTGTTGAACGCCATTGTTAACGTCACCGGCGATGCCGGTTGCCTGCTGATTGTGAAGAACTATACCGGCGACCGTCTTAACTTCGGACTGGCGGCAGAGAAAGCCAAAAACCTCGGCTACAAAGTTGAGCTGGTGATGGTGCAGGATGATATCGCGCTGCCGGAAAACCCGCAGCCGCGCGGTATCGCCGGGACTGTGCTGGTGCACAAAATCGCTGGCTTTGCGGCGGAGCAGGGACAATCGCTGGATGAGGTCAAAGCGCTGGCACAGCGTGCGATTGATGCCATATCGTCCATTGGTTTGGCTTTCGCCACTTGTCATGTGCCGGGCGAAAAACGCGATGAGCGCGTCGAGCCCGGGCACAGCGAGCTCGGCATGGGCATTCACGGCGAGCCGGGTGTAATCACGCTGGATACGCAAGACAGCCGCCAAATCACCAGCATCATGACCGATAAACTGGCGCAGGCGCTGCCGGACGGCAAGCAAGCGCTGTTGCTGATCAACAATCTCGGTGGCTTCTCGCAGCTGGAGCTGGCGCTGTTAACGCGTGAAGTGTTGCAGTCGCCGCTGGCGGCACGCATCACGCATCTGCTGGGGCCGGCAACGCTGGTCAGCGCGCTGGATATGAAAGGTTTTTCGCTGACGCTGCTGGCGCTGGAGGAGCCGTTCCTTGAAGCGTTAAACGCGCCGGTTCAGGTGCTG
This sequence comes from Pantoea sp. GbtcB22, assembly GCF_019091025.1. NCBI lineage: Bacteria > Pseudomonadati > Pseudomonadota > Gammaproteobacteria > Enterobacterales > Erwiniaceae > Pantoea > Pantoea sp. GbtcB22. The sequence goes on along the minus strand of NZ_JAGXKB010000009.1, from coordinate 90,401 downwards.
GGTTGGGTGCCGGTGTATGACTTTGCGCCGATCAGCCTGCAACGTGCAGAGAAAATCGGCAGCGTGCTGGATTTTGATGCCTCTGAGAATGCGGAGGTGGCACGCATCGTCGCCAGCGTCACGCAGACGCTGATCGATCTGGAAAGCGAGCTGAACGCGCTGGATGCCAAAGTGGGCGATGGCGATACCGGCTCAACCTTTGCCGCCGGGGCGAAGAAAATTCAGCGCGGCCTGCAGGAAAAACAGCTGCCGCTGGATGAGCTGCCAACCTTGCTGGCGCTGATTGGCGAGCAGCTGGCGACGGTGATGGGGGGATCGAGCGGCGTGTTGATGTCAATTCTGTTCACCAGCGCCGGCCAGCAGCTGGAAGAGGGCAGCGCGCTGCCGCAGGCATTGATGCACGGGCTGGAGCGCATGAAACATTACGGCGGCGCGCAGCCGGGTCATCGTACGTTGGTGGATGCGCTGCAACCGGCGCTGGAAGCGTTAGTGGCGGGCGAGTCGCTGGCTGCGGCGGCAGAAGCGGCGCAGAAAGGCGCCGACGCCACTGCGCAGATGCAGAGCGCCAAAGCGGGGCGTTCCGCGTATCTGAACCAGCAGAGTCTGGATGGCGTGAAGGATCCGGGCGCGTACGCGATTGAGAAGGTGTTTGCGGTGCTGGCGGGTTAAACAGAGTGCGCCTGGCCCCTCACCCTCACCCTAACCCTCTCCCGCAAGCGGGAGAGGGGACTGACCGAGCACATATTTAACATTTGGCAGCGTCTCCCTCTTCCCGTGGGAGAGGGCCGGAGTGAGGGCACCAGACCGCACCGCACTACCACCTTACTCCGCGGCTTCGCGCATCATCTCTTCGTGTGGAATATCCTGCAAAATCTGCTCGAAACTGCGCAGACGTTTATAGATCGACATCAGCGTAATCAGCGTTGACCACGACGTGATCAAATACTGGAACGACGAGCGCACCTGATCAAACACATTGGTGATCTGGTTCAGCAGACCGAGCGTAATGGTACCCGCCACAATCGACGGGAACAGCACAAACAGCCCGAACACGTTATCCACCTGCAGATACATAATGCGGGTGATGTTGAAGTACAAATAGTGGAAATAGAGGCGGAAATAGTTCTGACGCACGCGGCTAAACAGCTCCTGCACCGTCGGCGGTGAGGCGCGTTCAGGATCGTCTTCGCCATATACCAGCTCTTTACGGTAGGCCGCTTCCACCCGCTGATTGCGGAACTCCAGCCCCGGCAGTTTAATCCCCACCAGCGCCAGCAGCGCGGTACCAAACAGCGACCACAGCAGCGCGGCAATCACCAATGCATACGGAATGCTGCCAAGAATGGGCACCTCTTTCACATGGTGCGACAGCGTGACCAGCACCGGCAGGAACGCCACCAGCGTCATAATCGCCTGAATAAAGTTGATGCCCCAATCCTGCAACGTGCCAGCGAAGCGCATGGTGTCTTCCTGTACACGCTGTGCCGCCCCCTCAACCAGACGCAGACGCTGCCAGTTGTGCATGTAGTAATTGTTCATCGCGGTACGCCAGCGGAATACCCAATGGCTGACGAAGAACGAGTTCATCACGCCAATCACTACCGCAATCAGCGCGATACCGAGAAACGCCAGCACTTGCACATAGAACTGGTGGATGGCGACGGAACCGGCTTTGGTCAGCGCCTGTTGAATCATGTCGTAGAACGGGCCGTACCAGGCGTTAACGCCCACGCCGACCTGCACGCCAAACCAGGTGACAAAGATGATCAGAATTGAACCCCAAACCGACCAGCGCTGCCACGGATGGTTATCAATCACGCGCCACGCCAGCGCAAAGAGGCCGGCAACGATCCAGTAATAGGCGTAAAACCACAGTTGGCTGATGTGAATAAAACGGCTGGCATTGGTTGGCAAGGGTTCGTGCATCGCCGCCTGTAGTGCAGGCCAGCGCGCCGGGAAATCACTGAAAAAGCCAAACCAGGCAAAAATCGCCAGCAAACTCCAAATCGCAGCTGAGCTGAAAAACAGCGTTGGCCGCGGAAAAAAGGACTTAAACATAGGCACTCCGCTGTTGTGTGTACGCTTTTATACCGCTTCAGACCTCTATCTGTCTGTTGTGGGTTGTATCTGACGATGTCAGTTTCGCCGCTGCGATGTAAAACGACAGCGGCAATTGTTAAGTAATTAGTGCGAATTTGTTTCTAACAACTAAATTATCCACAGCAATGGTGTTACAATATTTGCACTGTTACCGGTAACAGTGCTGCTGTATCCCTTAAGCTATCAATAAAAAAACAATACAACGCAACTACTTAACTTTCATGCCGCATTATATGTGGTACTGAGGCAATGTCATGTCAGAACAAAAAAATGGTCACACTCGCAGGGATTTTCTGCTGAGAACCATCACCCTGGCGCCGGCAATGGCGGTGGGCAGTACGGCGATGGGCGCACTGGTGGCACCAATGGCCGCTGGGGCAGCAGAACAAAACGCATCACCACAACAGGCGCGTAGCTACCAGCCCACCTGGTTCACCGCCGAAGAGTTTGCCTTTATCACTGCGGCCGTGGCGCGCCTGATCCCCAACGACGAACGCGGTCCTGGCGCACTGGAAGCCGGCGTGCCGGAATTTATCGATCGTCAAATGAACACGCCGTATGCCACCGGTAACAACTGGTACATGCAAGGTCCGTTCAATCCCGATCTGCCAAAAGAGTTAGGTTATCAGCTGCCGCTGGTGCCGCAGCAGATCTACCGTCTCGGCCTCGCCGATGCCGATGGCTGGAGCAAAAAACAGCATGGCAAAGTGTTTGCCGAGCTGACGGGCGAACAGCAAGACGCGCTGCTGACCGCGTTTGAAAGCGGCAGCGCCGAGTTCCCGCAGCTGCCGGCGAAAACCTTTTTCTCCTTCCTGCTGCAAAACACCCGCGAGGGTTATTTCAGCGATCCCATCCACGGCGGCAACCAGGGCATGGTGGGCTGGAAGCTGATTGGCTTCCCAGGCGCGCGCGCTGACTTTATGGATTGGGTGGAACGCGGTGAACGTTATCCGTTCCCGTCAGTGGATATTCGCGGGGAGAGGACGTAAGCGTGGCAAATGAATTGAAAAAAGTGGATGCGGTCGTCGTCGGTTTCGGCTGGGCGGGTGCCATCATGGCGAAAGAGCTGACCGAAGCGGGCCTGAATGTGGTGGCGCTGGAGCGCGGTCCGCATCGCGATACCTATCCGGATGGATCCTATCCGCAGTCGATCGATGAACTGACCTATAACATCCGCAAAAAGTTGTTCCAGGATTTGTCGAAAAGCACCGTAACGATTCGTCACGATGCCTCGCAAACCGCCGTACCTTATCGCCAGCTGGCGGCGTTTCTGCCCGGCACCGGCACCGGCGGTGCAGGTTTGCACTGGTCAGGCGTGCATTTCCGCGTTGACCCGGTAGAACTAAATCTGCGCAGCCATTACGAGCAGCGTTACGGTAAAAACTTCATTCCGGAAGGCATGACGATCCAGGATTTCGGCGTCAACTATGACGAGCTGGAACCCTTCTTCGATCAGGCCGAGAAAGTGTTCGGCACCTCGGGCAGCGCCTGGTCAATCAAAGGCAAACTGCTGGGCAAAGAGAAGGGCGGCAACCCGTACGCGCCAGATCGTTCCAGCGACTTCCCGCTGCCGGCGCAGAAGCGCACCTACTCGGCGCAGCTGTTCGCGCAAGCGGCGGAATCAGTGGGTTATCACCCTTATGATATGCCGTCGGCCAACACCTCAGGCCCCTACACCAACACCTACGGTGCACAGATGGGCCCGTGCAACTTCTGCGGTTTTTGCAGCGGTTACGCCTGCTACATGTATTCCAAAGCCTCGCCGAACGTCAATATCCTGCCCGCGCTGCGTCAGGAACCGAAGTTCGAGCTGCGCAACAACGCCTACGTGCTGCGCGTCAATCTGACCGACGATAAAAAGCGCGCCACCGGCGTGACCTATCTCGATGGTCAGGGCCGCGAAGTGGTGCAGCCTGCGGATCTGGTGATCCTGTCGGCGTTCCAGTTCCACAACGTGCATCTGATGCTGCTCTCCGGCATTGGCAAGCCGTATAACCCGATTTCCAACGAAGGTGTGGTTGGGCGTAACTTCGCCTATCAGAACATCTCGACGCTGAAAGCGCTGTTCGACAAAAACACCACCACCAACCCGTTTATCGGTGCCGGTGGCGCAGGTGTGGCGGTGGACGATTTCAACGCCGACAACTTCGATCACGGTCCGCACGGCTTCGTTGGCGGTTCGCCATTCTGGGTGAACCAGGCCGGTACCAAGCCGATCTCGGGTTTGCCAACGCCGAAAGGCACGCCAAACTGGGGCAGCCAGTGGAAATCTGCGGTCGCGGATACCTACAACCATCACATCTCGATGGATGCGCACGGCGCGCACCAGTCGTATCGCGCCAACTATCTCGATCTCGATCCGAACTACAAAGATGCCTATGGCCAGCCGCTGCTGCGTATGACCTTTGACTGGCAGGATAACGACATCAAGATGGCGCAGTTCATGATCGGTAAGATGCGCAAAATCACCGAAGCGATGAACCCGAAAATGATCATCGGCGGCGCGAAAGGGCCGGGCTCGCACTTCGACACCACCGTGTATCAAACCACGCACATGAGCGGCGGCGCGATCATGGGTGAAGATCCGAACACCAGCGCGGTGAACCGTTACCTGCAGAGTTGGGATGTGCCGAACGTGTTTGTGCCAGGTGCGTCGGCTTTCCCGCAGGGACTCGGCTACAACCCAACGGGCATGGTCGCCGCGTTGACCTATTGGTCAGCCAAAGCGATTCGTGAACAGTATCTGAAGAACCCCGGCCCGCTGGTACAGGCATAAGGAACACGGCGATGATCAAAAGCATTTTAGCCCTGTTTCTGGGCACCATGACGTTCGCCGCAGTGGCGGACGAAGCAGGTTCGGACGCGTTGGTGAAGCGCGGTGAGTATCTGGCGCGCGCGGGCGACTGCGTGGCCTGTCACAGCGCGCAGGGCGGCCAGCCGTTTGCCGGTGGACTGCCGATGGCGACGCCGATCGGCACCATTTACTCCACCAACATCACGCCGGATAAAGCCACCGGGATTGGTGACTACAGCTACGACGATTTCCAGAAAGCGGTGCGTCACGGCGTAGCGAAAAACGGCGACACGCTTTATCCGGCGATGCCGTATCCGTCTTACGCGGTGGTCAGCGATGACGACATGAAGGCGCTCTACGCCTACTTCATGCACGGCGTGCAGCCGGTGGCGCAGGCCAACAAAGAGAGCGACATTCCGTGGCCGCTGTCGATGCGCTGGCCGTTAGCCATCTGGCGCGGCATCTTCGCGCCGGATGTGAAAGCGTTCCAGCCGGCGGCACAGGAAGATCCGCAACTGGCACGCGGTCGCTATCTGGTGGAAGGTCTCGGTCACTGTGGCGCTTGCCATACGCCGCGTAGCATCACCATGCAGGAAAAAGCGCTCAACAATGGCGAAGGCAATAACTATCTCGCCGGCAGCAGCGCACCGATTGATGGCTGGACCGCCAGCAACCTGCGTGGCGATAACCGCGATGGCTTAGGCCGCTGGAGCGAAGAGGATCTCAGGCAGTTCCTGCGCTTTGGCCGCAACGATCACACTGCGGTGTTTGGTGGCATGACCGACGTGGTGCAGCACAGCCTGCAGTACCTGAGCGATGACGATATCAGCGCGATTGCTAAGTATCTGAAATCCCTAGGCGCGAAAGATCCGAATCAGGCAGTATTTAAGCAGGATGATGCGGTGTCTCAGGCGTTGTGGAAAGGTGACGACAGCCAGCCGGGCGCATCGACTTATGTCGATAGCTGCGCGGCGTGCCACAAAACCGACGGCAGCGGCTATCAGCGCTTCTATCCGGCGCTGCGCGGCAATCCGGTGGTGATGGCAGATGATCCGACCTCGCTGATTCACATCGTATTGGTCGGCGGCACTTTGCCTGGCGTGAAAGGCGCACCTACGGCGATCACCATGCCGGCGTTCGGCTGGCGTCTGAACGATCAGCAGGTGGCGGATGTGGTGAACTTTATCCGTGGCAGCTGGGGCAATGGCGTGAAGTCGAGCGTGTCGGCGAAAGATGTGGCCGAGTTGCGTAAAGACGAAACCGTGCAGCCAAAGCAGGGTAATGCGGATATTAAGGTGTTGGAAGGGCAGTAATATTAATGGAGGCCGGTATGGCCTCCATTTTTTAATCATGTACACTTATCAAAATATCCTCACTCCTTTAATATTATCTTACTTTAAGTATTTATGTAAAATTAAATGTGGTTTGTTTGATTTTTACATAATTAAATTTTTTATATATTGGTATGCTTTTTTTAATTTTGCGATAGTGAGGGATAATGTGAAGCGATTAACTTTGAGTATTGTTTTTTTATTATTATATTATTGATTGCTCTTCTTTTTTTAAGACCGTTCTGTTATTTTATTATTATGTGATTATTTAAAATCCTGACCTCAAGATGAGTTTATATAATTTGTTAACAAATTAACACAAGGAGTTGTTATGTTAAAATCTTATGATCCCACTCTGCCAGGTCTGGAAATTTGGGTAAACACGCCATATCAATACTGGAAAGGAAATTATATTGATGTAAAAAATGGTACCGTTGAGTTTACTATTAATGGAAAAACATTCCGGACCAAAGTTGCAGAAAACGGTGATTGGGAATTCCAGTTGCCTCTCCAACTGGCTGAAGGTGGACATAATGTTGCCATCCGTTTTTATGATGCAGCGGGTAATCGTGGTGATGTTTATCAATCACGCATCAATGTTGATCTCAGCGCACCGGATAAGCCTGGTATCACAAGTGTTATGGATGATGTGGGGAGTGTTAAGGGGCCAGTTGGAAATAAGGGATTTACTGATGACCCTAAGCCGACGATTTCTGGTTATGCCGAGCCAGACAGTATTGTTCGTGTATACAGCAATGGCATCTTATTGGGTAGTGTGCAGGCTGAGAAAAATGGCCAGTGGACAATGGAACCTAAATTGAGTGATGGTGAACACCGTATCTACATCACCGCTACCGATCGTTTTGGTCAAGTCAGTGAAGATTCTGATGTCTTCACGCTATTTATCAATGAACCCACCATCAATAAACCTCAATTGCTGGAGGTGTATGACAATTACGGCCAGGAAACCGGTGTCATCAAACATGGCGAAAATACAGATGATCTTCGTCCATCACTGAGTGGTAATGCGCCAGTTGGCGCCGAATCCGTACATATTTATGTTAATGGAAAGCGCGTAGGGATTGCTCCGGTTGAGAATGGAAAGTGGGATTGGGAAGCAAACTCAGATGTTCTGCACTATGGCAAAAACAGCATTACTCTGCGTTCGCAGAACAACCGAGGTGAATTAAGCCAGCCAACCGCAGCGTTTGACGTGATTGCAGTTGCCCCCACTACCGTGAAGATTGAGTATGCATGGGATAATTTCGGTAATTCGCAGGGCAAACTCGCTTCTGGTGCTGACACCGATGATTTTACGCCATCCTTTAGTGGCAGTGCTGAAGCTCACAGTATTGTCTACCTTCATGCGCGTCATCAAAATGGCAGCTGGTCCCTTAAAGGCAGTGCCGTAGCCGATGCAAACGGATTCTGGAATATTGAAGTAGCTGAGCTGACTAACGGCAATGGCGTGTATGATTTCCAGGCATCTAACTCAACGAGTTATAACGGTAAGAGTGGCGAATTCTCTCTCCAGATCAATGCATATGTGCAACCAGTCATTGATTCCGCCTACGACAATAATGGCTACGTTCAGGGCACTATCCAGAACGGTGGTCGTACCGACGATTTGACGCCAACCCTGAAAGGGCATGCCACTGCTAACAGTATTGTCTACATTCATACTAAACATGAAAAGGGCACCTGGGTGGTCAGCGGCAGTGCGAAGGTCAACGCTCAGGGAGAGTGGACATTTGATTTACCGCAGCTTTCCGCCTATGGCAACTACGATTTCGAGGCCTCCAGCAGCGCGACACGCGATCCAAAAGCAGCGACTTTCACGTTGTATGCGGGCCCGGACGTGCAGATTACGCCGGTCATTGATTCTGCCTACGACAATAATGGCTATCTTCAGGGCACCATCCAGAACGGCGGGCGTACCGACGATCTGACACCAACCCTGAAAGGGCATGCCTCTGCTGGCGCGATTGTCTACGTTCATACTAAACATGAAAACGGTACCTGGGTGGTCAGCGGCAGTGCCAAGGCCAACGCCCAGGGGGAGTGGACATTTGATTTACCTCAGCTGTCCGCCTACGGCAACTATAATTTCGAGGCCTCTGGCAGCGCGACACGCGATCCAAAAGCCGCGACTTTCACGCTGTATGCGGGCCCGGACGTGCAGATTCCACCGGTCATTGATTACCTCATCGACAACAACGGTCTGAGGCAGGGCACAATCGAGCATAATGGCCGAACCGATGACCTGACGCCAACTCTGAAAGGGCATGCCTCTGCGGGCGCAATTGTCTACATTCATGCCAAGCATGAAAGCGGCAAATGGTGGGTTAGCGGCAGTGCGAAAGCGGATGCCAAAGGTGAGTGGTCATATGATATGCCGCAACTGCCTAATTACGGCATCTACGATTTTCAGGCTTCGGGCAGCGTGACCCACGATCCCAAAGCCGCTACTTTCACGTTGTATGCGGCTCCTGATGCTCCGGTGATTGATTCCGTTTACGACAATATTGGCCTGATCAAGGGCACCATTGCGAACAGTGGACGTACCGACGACCTGAAGCCAACCCTGAAAGGCAGTGCCCCTGCTAACGATACCGTCTACGTTTATGCTAAGCATGAAAATGGCACATGGTGGATAAGTGGCAGCACGAAAGCCAACGCCAAAGGAGAGTGGGCATATGATATGCCGCAGTTGACTGCCTACGGCACCTACGCATTCCAGGTCTCTGGCCGTGAAGTACGCGATCCCAGCGCCAGCATTTTCTCGCTGTATGCCGCGCCTGATAGTTTGGTTGTTCCGGTCATTGTTTCTGCCCATGACAACAATGGTCTGCTCCAGGGCAGTGTTGAGAACGGTGGCCGGACTGACGATTTGACGCCGACCCTGAAAGGCTATACATCGGCTAACAGCACCGTTTACATTCATGCCAGGCATGACAACGGCACATGGTGGATCAGTGGCAGTGCGAAGGCTAATGCCAATGGCGAATGGACATTTAATGTGCCGCAGCTCACCGCATACGGCAGGCACGATTTCCAGGTATCCGGCAGCACGGTACGGGATCCTAAAGCGACTATTTTCACCTTTGACGCCAAACCCGATAGTTTTACATCCGAAATGAATGGCATTTCATACGATTACTCAGCTGACTTACTCGCTACCAGCAGCCAAAAATCGATTGTGAATATGGCTAATAGCACTGCTGGGAATACACTGAGTATTAATGTCAGTGACATCCTTAGCGCGGGTAGCAAAGATCTCTTTATTCAGGATGGCAAAACGCAAATGGTGGTGCACGGCAATAAAAATGATGTCATTAAGCTTGATGATTTGTTAGGCAATGGCATTGATGAAGGTGATTGGCATCGGCAGAAAGGAAATGTATCAGTGGCAGGCTTGAAATATCAGATATATACCCACGACGGCTTGGATGTTGAATTACTGGTAGAACAAGGCGTGAAAATCGATCTGGTTTAACCGCGTCTAATCATGGCGGCAATATTGGCCGCCATTTCTTTATTAGTCTTCAAATATTCTCCAAATCCATCCCACGGGTCTTCGGCCCGTAAATCCCCACCGACAGCATCACAATCAGCATGCTTAGCACGATAAAGGCGATCACGCCCTGGCTGCCGGCATACTGCAAAATAAGGCCAATCAAAATACTGCTGAACACCGTCGACAGGCGGCTAAACGAGTAGCAGAAACCCACCGCGCGGGCGCGAATGTGCGTCGGGAAAATCTCGGTCTGATAAGCGTGATAGCTGAAGGTTAGCCATGCATTGCTGTAAGTGATCAGGAAACCACAGATGATCATCAGCACCGGATGGGTCATAAACGCAAACAGCGTGCCGAACACCACCGTCATCAGCGATGAAAACACGATCTGCCATTTATTCTCGAGCTTATCGGCGTAGCGGCTGCAAATCAGCGAGCCGAGCGGGTAGGCCAGCGTAATGAAAAACGCATACAGCAGGCTGTGCGTGACGGTGGCGCCTTTGCCCGACAGCAGCGCCGGCAGCCAGTTGCCGAAGCCAAAAAAGCCGATCGCCTGAAAGAAGTTCATCACCACCAGCATCAGCGTGCGCTGGCGATAGGCCGGTGCCCAAATCTCGCTGAAACGCCCTTGCTTAGGTTGCTCAGGTGCGAACTGTCCCCCATCCCGGCCTTCCTCCGCAACAGGGGGAAGGGGAGAAGCGATACCACAGCGCTTTTCCATCGCACTCAGCACCTGATGCGCTTCCTGATGTCGTCCTTGTTGCGCCAGCCAGCGCGCCGATTCGGGCAGGTTTTTTCGAATCAGCCAGATCACCAGCGAGCAGACCGCACCGGCAAGCACCACCCAGCGCCAGCCTTCAAGACTGAGAATGGTTTGCGGCACCAGCCACCACGACATCAGCGCCACCGTCGGCACCGACAGAAACTGGATAAAGAAGGAGAAGGCGAACGCGCGGCTGCGCAGATGCGCCGGCACCCATTCGGAAAGATAGGTATCGATGGTCACCAGCTCGACGCCGAGGCCAATGCCGACCAGGAAGCGGAACAGGATAATCATCTCTGCGCTCTGCTGGAACGCCATCAGCAGCGAAAACGCGCCGTACCACGCCAGCGCGCACATAAAGGTCAGGCGGCGACCAAAACGGTCGGCGTAGGGCGCAAGCAAACTCGCGCCGACAAACAAACCGAGGAAGGTGGCCGAGGCAAATGCGGCCTGGTCGGCGATGCCGAACACGCCCGCAGAACCGGTATGAAACACGCCCGCCGCCACCAGGCCGGAGCTGATGTAGCCGGTTTCGAACAGATCGTAGAGCTCAAAGAAGCCGCCCAGCGCCAGCAGCGTGATAAAGCGCCAGAGACCGGCGGACGAGGGCAGCGCATCAATGCGCCCGGCTAAGGTGCGGCGATCCGCGCTCATGTGATCGTTCGCCATCCCTGTCGACGTGATGGTTGTCATTATTATGTATACCTCGGTGTTTGCAGAACCCGCTGACGGCTGAGATGGGTTTTAAAAATAATTAACCGTTAGCAAGCGAAGGAATAGCAGGATAATAAATTCGCTGAGAGTTGCCGAGAGGCGGGACGGTGACATTTTGGCAACATACGTTGCAGTTCACAGAAAAGTGATCGCCATCCGTGGCGCAGGCTTAGTGCAGGCTTGGGTAGACGCCGGGACCGATCGGTAAACCCAGCGCGTACCACGCCAGCAGCAGCACAATCCAGGTGGTGAAGAACACCAGCGGATAGGGGAAGATCAGCACGTAATAGGTGCCCAGTTGCGCATCTTTTTGATAACGCTGCAGGAAGCCGAGGAACAGCGGCAGGAACGGCGACATCGGTGCCAGCGGCAACACCGCAGAATCGGCGATGCGGAAGATCATCTGGGCAAACGCCGGATGGAAGCCAAGCAGCATAAACATCGGCACAAATACCGGCGCCAGAATCGACCAGATCGCCGATCCGCTGGCGATAAACATGCACAGGAACGCCGACAGGAACATCAGGCCCATAAACGCCGGTGCGCCGCTGATGCCCGCGCTCTCCAGCACATCGGTCAGGCCGATGGCCATAAACTTGCCCATGTTGCTCCAGTTGAAGAAGGCCACGAACTGCGACAGCGGAAACACCATCACAATAAAGCCCGCCATGCTCTTCATCGGATCCACCAGCAGCTGCGGGATATCATCCGCGCGGCGAATCTGCTTGGTTACCGCGCCATAGGCAATCGCCACCACAAAGAAGAACAGGATGATGATTGGCACAATGCCCTGAATAAACGGCGAGGGAATAATGCCGCCGGTTTTTGGATTGCGCAGCGGCGCGTGTTCCGGCACCACCAGCAGCGCCATCAGCGCGATAAACACCAGCGCGGCGATGCCGGCGGCTTTCAGGCCGCGATTCTCCAGCGCGGTGAGCGGCGGCAGACGATCGCTATTGCCGCCGTTCCACGCGGGCAGGCGCGGCTCGACAAACTTATCGGTTAGCAGCGCACCGGCGATGGTCAGCACAATCACCGAGCTGGCCATAAAGTACCAGTTGTCGATTACGCTAACGTGTACGGTGTCGCTCACCGCTTTGGCGGCTTCGCTACTGATGCCGGACAGCAGCACGTCGGTGGTGACAATCAGCAGGTTGGCGGTAAAACCGGACGCCACGCCCGCGATCGCCGCCATCAATCCCGCCACCGGATGACGTCCCACCGCGAGGAAGATCAGCGCGCCGAGCGGCGGCATTACTACCAGCGCGGCATCGGACGAAATGTGGCTGAAGAAGGCGATAAACAGCACCATGTAGCTGGCGTAGCGACGGCTCACGCGCGAAGCCATCTTCACCATCAGCGACTGCAGCAGGCCGACTTTTTCCGCCAGGCCAGCACCAATCACCAGCGCCAGAATCGATCCCAACGGCGTGAAGCCACTGAAGTTTTTGATGATATTGGGCAGGATCCATTGAATCCCTGCCACGCTCAGCAGGTTATTCACCCGCACCAGCTCGCCGTTGGCCGGGTTTTTCACCGCCACGTCGAGGCTGCTGAGCACGGCGGTGGCTACCATCAGCACCACAATCAAATAGACGAACAGTAAAAACGGGTTCGGCACTTTGTTGCCGACGCGTTCAATCCAGCTAAACAGCTTTCCAGGGCTGCGGTTCTCCGTTGTTATTTCCATGGCAGGTCCTCATCAGTCGTCTTATTGTGTTTGCAAGCCCGCTGAGGGCTATATTTTTTTATGTTTGGTCTTACAAATTTGCACATACCGTAGCGGCGCAATTCATTGCGCATTATCTGGATGGGCACGGAGCCGCCATTGATATGCGCGATGAATCGCGCCGCTACGAATGGTGCGGGTTGATGCTTTACGACGTTAACTTCGACGGTGTGACATCCGCTGGAATCGGGCAGACGTAAGGTTGCTCGCGGCGTACGCGCTGGAACTCGTCGCGGCAGCGCGCCAGCGCCGCGTCATCCTGCAGCAAGGTCAGCGCGGTGGCGGCCATCACTTTGGCGGCCAGACACATGCCTTTGTGCGCAATGGACGTGCGGCCCTGCGCCACCAGCTGCCAGGTGTGCAGCGGCGTGCCGAAGGCGAAGCAGGGCGCAAAGCATTGCGCGGTGGGCGTCACCCAACTCACATCGCCAACGTCGGTTGAGCCGTAAAGGATCTCGCGCGTCACTGCATAGGGCGCCACTTCATCCATCAAAATCTTGTCGCCCAGCGCCGCTGCCCAGGCAACGCCCGCTTCACCGCCGGTGCGCGCCGCATTGAGACGCGCGTTACGCAGATCGTCTTTGCTTAGCGTGGAGCGCATCTCGGCGGCAAACGCCTGTTCCGCTTGACTGTAGTCAGGCAAACCAAACTGATGCAAATAGCGCTCCATCACGCTTTCCAGTGCGCGATTCGGCACGTAATTGGAGCAGGCTTTATCGAAGCGCACCGTCATCTGCGTGTCGGTCATCAGCGCCGCGCCTTTGGCGATGTTGATGACGCGCTGATAGATATCCTGCGCTTGATCGAGCTGCGGCGCGCGAATCAGGTACAGCACTTCGGCATCGGCTTGCACCACATTGGGGGAGACGCCGCCGGCATTGGTCACCGCGTAGTGCAGACGCGCTTCCTGCACGATGTGCTCGCGCAGAAAGTTGGCGCCGGTGTTCATCAGCGTCACCGCATCCAGCGCGCTGCGCCCTAAATGCGGTGAGTTGGCCGCATGCGCCGCTACGCCTTTAAAGCGGAAGGCGGCCTGAATATTGGCCAGCGTGCTGAGGTTGAACATGCCGCTAAAACCTTCGGGATGCCAGGTCACCGCCGCGTCGACATCGTCGAACAAGCCTTCGCGCACCATAAAGGTTTTGCCGGAGCCACCTTCTTCGCCGGGACAGCCGTAAAAGCGCAGCGTGCCGCGCTGGCCGTGTTGCGCCCACCAGGCTTTGATGGCGAAAGCGGCGGCCAAACCGGCGGTGCCGAGCAGATTGTGTCCGCAGCCGTGGCCGTTGCCGTTTTCCACCAGCGGCTGTGGCGTGGCGCACCCCGATTGCTGGCTTAAACCGGCCAGCGCATCGAACTCGCCGAGAATGGCGATCACCGGTTTGCCGCTGCCAATGCTGGCGATAAACGCGGTATCGATGTTGCCGACGCCGCGCTCCACGCGAAAACCTTCTTGCTCCAGCGCATCGGCCAGCAGTGCGGAGGACTTTGTCTCTTCAAAACGGGTTTCCGGTATGTCCCAGATGGCATCGCTGAGGGCGGCAAAACGTGGCTGATTTTGATTGATGTAGCGATCTATAAATTCGCTGTGGCTCATCGCTGGCCTCCAAACTGTGCGTGATTGAGGGCCAGCGTCGCCAGCGTTTGCACCGCGGTCGCCATGATCGCTTCGTCAAAATCGAACTTCGCGTTGTGATGGCCCGCCGCCAGATCGCAGCCGAAAATCACGTAGGAGGATTGGCCGCCGCGCTGCTGCACGCGTTCCAGCATGTAAGTGGCATCTTCCGAGCCCGCCGCCTGCTGTTTCGTATCGACCACTGAGGTGAAAATGCCCAGCGCCTCGGCCTGCTGATGGATGAACGCCACCCACGGCGGGCTCGGTGTGCAGCTGCGCGCGCCGCCCATCAGCTTGACCTCATATTCCACGCCGTACATCGCTGCCGCACCGCCAATCACGCGCAGCGCCTGCTGATAGATATCATCGTTGACCTGATTGCTGACGCCGCGCGTTTCCACCTTCATCAGCGCGCAGTCGGGCACCACGTTGCGCCCGCTGCCCGCCTGCAATACGCCGACGTTGACGCGCGCCACACCGCCGCTGTGCTGCGGCAGGTTGTGCAGCGCCAGCGTGGCCTGCGCCGCCGCCAGCAGGGCGTTGCGGCCCTCTTCTGGTTTGCCGCCGGCGTGCGCGCCGACGCCGGTGAAACTGACGTCGAGTTTGGTGGTGGCGAGGAAGCTGTCGCTGCCACAAACGATTTCGCCGGCGGGCACGCCGGTACCAAGATGAATGGCGGTGAACAGATCGACATCATCCACCACGCCAGCGGCCACCATCGCCTTCGCACCGCGTACGCCTTCTTCCGCTGGCTGGAAAATGATTTTGATGGTGCCGCTCAGCTGCGCTTTCATCTCCATCAACACGCCCGCCAGTGCCAAACCGATGGTGGTGTGGCCGTCGTGACCGCAGGCGTGCATCATGCCGGGATTGCAGGAGGCAAAGCCTTCGCGCGTTGGCAGATGATCGGCGGCGCGGCTTTCGTTCTGATCGAGCGCATCCATATCCACGCGGAAACCCATTACCGGGCCGGGACGACCGGTTTCCAGTGTAGCGACCACGCCACAAAATCCGCCGGAGAAGTGTTTAATCCACTGCGGCAGCGCGCCTTGTTCCAGCGCGCGCGCTTCCTGCTGCGCCAGCACTTCATCAGAGGGCAATCCCATGCGCGAATCGGCATCGATCACCTCGCGGCCCAGCTTGAGTTGATAACCAAGACGATGCAGCTCTTCTGCCACCAGTGTGGCGGTGCGGAACTCCAGCCAGCCCGATTCGGCAAAGTGGTGCAGATCGCGTCGCCAGGCCTGCATCTGTGGGATGCGCGCGTTGACGAGGTCAGAAAGGGTTTTCATCGGCATTTCCTTTGTGTTGGTTTTTTATGCATTCATCCGAATCTACACATTGGTTTTGCCGCGCATAAGATGCGAATATCTTGCTACTGATAAACAACGGTTATCACCAAACTATGTCTGCGAACCTCAAACTTCATCAGCTGCGCGCTTTTGTTGCTGTGGCGCGTCAGGGCAGCATCCGCGCCGCCAGCCGCTTGTCCGGGCTTTCACAGCCTGCGCTGACCAAAGCGATCCAGGAACTGGAGCTGGCGCTGGGCGCGCGCCTGTTCGAGCGGCGACAGCAGGGCGTTACGCTGACTGATATCGGTGATAACTTTTTCAAGCATGCCAGCCTGGTGCTGGAAGAGTTGCGGGTGGCGCAGGAAGATATTCAGCAGCGGCTGGGATTGGCCGGCGGGCGCGTTAATATCGGCGTGGGTGGCAGTATTGCGCGCACCGTCATGCCGCAGGTGATCAATCAGTTTCATCGCGAATATCCGCTGGTCAAGGTGCGGATTGTTGAAGGTCAGCTGGTTTCGATGGTGCATGAACTGCGTCAGGGCGAGCTGGATTTCACCATCAATACCTACGATAAAAATCATCTCGATCAGGAGTTAGTTTTTGAACGGCTGATGGAGCGCGATTATCAGGTGGTGATGCGCAAAGGGCATCCGATGGCGCATGCGCGCACGCTGGCCGAGCTGCAACACTGCGACTGGACCATGCCGACACCGCAAGGGAGCTATTATCGGCTGCTACACGATCTGTTTGGCGAGCGCGGCATGGCGCCGAAAATCGTCGTCACCTGCGAGACCTTTATGGCCTGCACCAGCCTGGTGGCGCAGAGCGATTTCGTCAGCATTATTTCGCGCGACGTGATTGAAGATCCTACACACGGCGGCCAGCTGATTTCTCTCGTTCTCGACGAACCTTTACCGAAAGCCACTTTCTATCTTATCCAGCGCAAAGACACCGCGTTGACGCCGATGAGTGCCTACATGGCGCAGCTGTTCCGGCGCTACTGTCAGCAAAGGTAAGAGTGCGGCCCGGCTCGCAACCGATTAAATAATGCGCACTACACTTGCAGTGGACATTCCCTTTATGGAGAACAGACCATGCAAGTTACCCCGTATGTGTTTTACAGCGGTCGCTGCGAAGAGGCGATTGCCTTCTACCTCGATGCCACCGACGGCGAGCTGCTGTTCAAGATGACCTATGGCGATATGCCGGATGAAACGCCGGTGGAGGATGAAGGTTGTATCTCGGGCGTGAGCTTTTCGCCGGAGCAGATCATGCATGCCCATCTGCGTATCGGGCAGGGTGAATTGATGATGAGTGACGGCGCACCGCAGGCGGCGTATGGCGGTTTTGCCGTGAGTTTATCCACGCCGGATGAGGCGCAGGGCAAGCGTTGGTTTGATGCGTTGTCAGCGGGCGGTGAGGTGACGAAAAGCTGGGCGCCGACGTTTTGGGCTAATGGCTTTGGCATGTTGACCGATAAGTTCGGCGTGCCGTGGATGGTGAATGCGTATAAGCCGCAGATTTGAGTAGAGGGTGCGCGCTGGCCCTCACCCCAGCCCTCTCCCGCAAGCGGGAGAGGGAGTTGGTAGGGGCACGATCTGTTCCCTCTCCCACTTGTGGGAGAGGGTTAGGGAAACCAACTACTTAGAAGTTGTAACCCACCACCAAATAGTAACCCCAACCGGTTGATTTCACTTCAAACGGGCCGTTACCGAAGTTCAGCTCCTGGCCGTCAGCCCACTGGCCGCCGTTGTGGAAGTAACGCGCCACGGTAGAAACATGCCAGTGATCGTAGTTCAGCGACAGAATGTGGCTGGACGCAATCGAGTTGCTGGTGCGTGAACGATCGGACTTATCACGCAGATCTGAACCCCAGTCGAAGTTGGTGAAGCCGATATAGCTCAGCTTGCCGCCCCACAGATCGGTAATCGGCACAAAGTATTTCACCTTAAAGCGATAACCATCCCAGCTGTTTTCGTTCGCCGCACCGTAGTTTTCCCACTGGTATTTAGCGTAAACGTTCAGCGACAGGCCGATATCGCTGTGCGTATCGATGTCGGTGCCAAGACCCATGTACCAGGTGTTCTGACGGTTATCGCTGTTGCGACCCATGTCATAGATGTAGTTGTTAGCGAAGTACCACTCTTTAAACGGACCAAAAGAGAGATCGGTGCCGGTCAGCTTATCGATGGAGAAACGTGGCTCAATTTCCATGAACATCGGCGAACCGTGGTCGAACACGCCGTTAGCGTTGCTGTTGCCCACGCCGAAGAAGTTGGTCAGATCGAGGTAGCCATAGAAATCGAACCAATCCTTTTTGGCAAAGGCTTCATATTCCAGGTACACGTCGTTGTTGAACTGGGGTCCAAAACGGGTGTGGTAGCTGCCCACCACGTTCACGCTCTGATGCCACCAGTCAGAAACGTACTGCGGATCGCTGTCTGCTGCTTGTGCCGCACCAGTCCAGCTGCTGGCCAATAAGGCCCCTGCTATCAACGCTTTATATTTCATTATTGTTAACCACATGCTTTTGATCGCCGGGCCGTCGCCGCGATCGGGTGAAATTGATCCCAGGGGATGGGCAGTGAGTTGTCGTATCCGGTCTGCATCGCCAGATTTTCAAGCTTGCGTAATGTGCCTGTAACAGAGGCATAGAAAATAGATTTTGGTCACGTTTGTCAAAAAGTGTTGCAGTTTGATTCACTGGAAATGTGATCGCTATCACATTAATCCCGTGTAGCGAACGGAACCCCGCAACCGTTTACGTGTCGCGTACAGCAGGGAAAGTTATTGATGTAGGGAAAGGATGTAGCGGCGCGATTTATCGCGTTGTTTTGATGTCGCACCGTGCCCACAGCAACTTTGCGCAATAAATTGCGCCGCTACGGCACGGTGAAGTTTATGGCAATGTCACGCGTACCTGCAGGCCGGCAATCTGGCCCTGCGGATCGTGGCGGTTCGACAGCGCAACCTGCATCTGATGTTTCTGCGCCACGCTGCGCACAATCGATAAGCCCAGTCCGCTGCCTTGCGCCTGCACATCCGGCGAACGGGTGAAGCGGTCAAAGGCGCGCTCGATAAAGGATTCCGCCATGCCGGGACCGTTATCGACGATATCCACCACGGTGTGATTGCCGACGCGATGCAGCAGCACATCGACCAAACTGCCTTCCGGCGTATGCAGCATCGCATTGCCAATCAAGTTATCGAACAGGCTGCGCAGATCGGAGCGGCTGGCGTGCAGGCGATAGTGTGTGGTGCCGTTGAAGCCGATATCGATGCCGCGCTTATCCGCCACCACCATCAGCTGCTCAATGCTCTCTTTCAGCAGGTCGTCCAGTTCGATGCTTTCCACTGTGGCGACCACCGATTGATCTTCCTGACGCGAGATATTCAGCAGCTGCGTCACCAGATGGCGCGTGCGCGTCACGCCCGCTTCCAGCTGGTCAAACTGGCGGCTGGCTTCACCGGGTTGAATATGTTGCCGCAGATTCTCCAGCTGCAATGTCACGGCGGTGACCGGCGTGCGCAGCTCATGCGCCGCATCTTCAAGGAACTGGCGCTGCGATGACCATGCCGCGCGCAGTCTATCCAGCAAGGCGTTGTAAGCTGCCACCAGCGGCAGCACTTCATCCGGTAAACCATCAGGTGAAACGCTATGCGGATGCAGGGTTTCCTGCGCTGCGATATGGCGTGACGCCACGCGTAAATCGCGCGTAATAGCACGCACCACCAGCCATATCACAATCAGTGAGAGCGGCATCATCAGCACCAGCGGAATGATGGCGGAGAGCGCTCGCTTGACCATGATACTTTTCATGTAGCCGATATTGTGTAGTACCTGAATGTTGCCAATTTCACTGCCCAGCTCGCCGGGTCGCGTATAGACACGCCATTCGCAGTCGTCGCCACAGTCTCCGACTTTCAGATCGGTCCAGCCTTTTTTCAGCTGCAATGGCGCATGCAGGCCCGGCCAGGAGCTGGCGCGCAGATGATTGCTTTCGTCCCACAGCTGAACGATATAGGTGCTTTTCAGTTTCTCTTCATGCATCACCATCGGCATTAGGGCCGGCATACGTTGGCTGCTGGCCCACGCATCGGCGATCTTGGCGAGCTGGTCGTCTTTCATGGTGCCCATCATGTCGCCGTAGCAGTGATAGAAATACCAGGTGACGCCGCCAATCATCGCCAGATGCAGAATCACCAGCGTGGCGAGCAGCTTGTTACGCAGCGAGCGCATAAAGGTGAAAGGTTTCATATTGCCGGTACCCGCCAGCCAAGTCCGCGTACGTTGCGGATCACTTCGTTATCCAGTTTGCGACGCATTCCGTGGATCAGCACATCCACCGCGTTGCTGCTGACCTCTTCGCCCCAGCCGTAAATGCGGTTTTCTAACTGTTCGCGCGAAAGAATGGCGCCCGGCCGCTCCAGCAAGGCGTAGAGCAGGGCATATTCGCGTGCGGTGAGCTGTTCGCGCTGGCCTTTGTACAGCACTTCGCGCGTCATGATGTCGATCTGCACATCGCCGCTGCCGAGCAGAGAATCTGCTGCACCGTGGCGACGGCGGGTAATGGCGCGCATACGCGCCAGCACTTCTTGCAGATCAAAGGGTTTCAGCAAATAGTCGTCGGCGCCGCTGTCCAATCCCTGAATACGTTGCTGCACGGTATCGCGGGCGGTGAGCACCAGCACCGGCGTCATGTCGCCGCGCGTGCGCGCACGACGCAGCACCTGCAGGCCATCTTCACGCGGTAAGCCCAGATCCAGTAACACGCAGGTATAGCCGCCTTCAGCCCAGGCATTGCTGGCATACACGCCGTCGCGTACCCAATCCACCGACCAACCTGCCGCTTCCAGCGCTTGCTGCAGATTCGCGCCAATCATTTCGTCATCTTCTACCAGCAGCACACGCATGATGCCCTCCAACTTAACTGAACGCAGTGTAGCGACAGATAATTAGGCCAGAATTATACCCGTCTTCCCGCTTGCTAATTCTGCGCTAATTTTCTGCTAATTAAGGGATAAATTTAACGCGCTATTGTGGCGGCACTGGACATATTGCCAACGCAGGAGAATCCCATGAATCAGCGCGAATTTATCCGTAGTTTGCTGGACTGGATAGAGAATAACTTAGGGCACGATCTGCATCTGGATGAAGTTGCACGCCGCTCGGGATACTCCCGCTGGCATCTGCAACGTTTGTTCCGTCAGCACACCGGCTTTTCACTGGCCGAGTACATTCGCCAGCGCCGGTTAACCGAATCTGCGCTGACGCTGATTAACAGCGATGAGGCGATTTTGCAGGTGGCGATGAGTTACGGCTTCGATACGCAGCAGGCTTATACTCGCACCTTCAAAAACTACTTCATGGTGACGCCAGGCCAGCTGCGCCGCCAGCGTCGCGTCGAGCCGGATCGTTTATTGTTCCCATTGGCGATGGCGAGTTGATGTATGCCTATGCGCATCATTCGTAGCGGCGCAATTTATTGCGCAATATCTGGATGGGCTCGTTGCCATCATTGATAAGCGCGATGAATCGCGCCGCTACGAAATGTACGCTGATGGACTAATGACGCCTTTTGCTTTTAAGCTGCTGTTCTCACTCTCTTAACTGCCAGAGAACATGGATAACAGCGACAATCTCTCCGCCATGATGCTGTTTGCACGCGTCGTGGAACGGCAAAGCTTTAGCGAAGCCGCACGCACCTTAGGCGTCTCCAAATCGCACGTCAGCCGTGAAGTGGCGCGGCTGGAAGTGCGCCTCGGCATCAAGCTGTTGCAGCGCACCACGCGCAAAGTGGTGCTGACGGAGCTCGGCCAGGCTTACTATCCGTTCTGCGTGCGCATGCTGGAAGAGATGCATCGCGCCGACGCCTTTGTGCAGCAGGTACATCAACTGCCCGCAGGCAACGTACGCTTGCAGGCGCCGATCACCTATGGCTGTCAGTGCGTGGTGCCGACGCTGAATGACTTTATTCGCCGCCATATTCACATCAACGTCGATCTCGACCTCACCCCCAGCGATGACCCGCAACCCAGCGCCGACGTGGCGATTGTGATCCGCGCGCGTGCGCCCGACGCAGCCAATTATCGTGAACTCGCCAGCATTGATTGGGGCTTGTACGCCACGCCAGATTATCTGGCGGTGCATGCGCCCATCGATCATCCCGACCGCCTGATGCGTCACGACTTGCTGCTGTTTCACGGCCCGGCGCACACCGCCGCGCTGCCGTTTCGCCGTGATAAACAGCGCCTGGCGCTGGATGTGCACAGCCGTTTCCGCGCCAACAACAGCATGGCGCTGCTTAATGCCGCACTGGCGGGCACCGGCATCGCTTATCTGCCCGCTTATATGACGCAAGATGCCTTAGCGCGCGGCGAAATCCAGCAGGTGCTATCAGATTGGCAAATGGACCGCCTGCACAGCTATCTGTTGCTGAAAGAGCAGCCGCAACCCTCTTCGCCGGTCACCTTACTGTGCGATGCGTTAATCAACACCCTTGGCACAGCGTAATTGTTGTTATCTGGCAACAATGCTGCGCCGCCTGGCAATTATCCGCGCTACTCTATTTTGTGCGCAGCGTCACTGTTAGCCTGCTAAAAAAGCAAAAAACAGGGATATTACCATGCAGCAACCTCCACTCGCGTTAGCGCCCGAACAGCAACACTGGAAGCGAAATTTATGTGTCTGCGTGCTGGGTTCGTTCAGCACCATTGTGGCTATGACGCTGCTGTTGCCGTTTCTGCCGCTCTATGTGCAGCAACTTGGCGTGCAGGAACCGGCGGCGATTGCGCGCTGGTCGGGTGCGGCCTACGGCGCCACCTTCCTCAGCGCCGCCCTGACCGCGCCGTTATGGGGCAAACTGGCCGATCGCTATGGCCGCAAACTGATGCTGATCCGCGCCAGCCTCGGCATGGCGATTGCCATGTCGCTGATTGGTATGGCCACCGCGCCGTGGCAGCTGGTGGCGCTGCGTTTGCTGGCGGGTTTGCTCGGCGGCTACGCCTCGGGATCGACCATTCTGGTGGCGGCGCAAACGCCGAAAGAACAAACCGGCTGGGCGCTCGGCGTGTTGTCATCCGGCATTATGGCCGGCAACGTGGTGGGGCCGCTGCTGGGCGGCGTATTGCCGCCGCTGATTGGCATTCGTCACACCTTCTGGCTGACCGGCGCGGTGATTTTCCTCGCCTTCCTCGCAACCACCTTTTTGCTGAAAGAGGTGCCGCGCTCCTCTGGCAAGAAAACCCCACAGAAGATTGCTGACGATGCGAAGTCACTCAATTTGCCGGTGGTGCGGCTAATGTGGCTGTCGGGCATGCTGCTGATTTTCGCCAATATGTCGATTGAGCCGATCATCACGCTGTATATCGGCCAGTTTGTTAACGGCGATCACGCCATCACCGTCACCGCCGGATTGGTGATGGCCGCCGCCGCGCTCGGCAGTATTATTTCCGCGCCACGTCTGGGACGGCTGGCCGATCGCGTCGGGCATGGTCGTGTGCTGGTGTATGGGCTGATAGTCTGCGCGCTGCTGCTGATCCCGCAGGCGTTTATCCGCGAAGCGTGGCAATTAGTGGTGCTGCGTTTTCTGATGGGTATGGCGCTGGGTGGATTGATGCCGTGCGTCACCGCGCTGATTCGTTACAGCGTACCGCAGTCGCAGGTGGGCAAGATGCTGGGTTATTCAACTTCGGCGCAGTATGTCGGCCAGGTTTCAGGCCCGCTGTTCGGCGGCTTTATTGGCGGCGCGTTTGGTATGCGTCCGGTGTTTCTGGCGACCTGTGTGATCATGGCGCTGTGCGCATTGCTGAACGCGCGAGTGCTGCGTAAAACCTAACATGTAGGGCGCCATTCATGGCAACCGTTAAATATAAAAAAAGCGGGCCTAAGCCCGCTTTGTTATCTCAACGCGAAAACTTACTTCGCATCAGGCAGTGCATAAGCAATCACATAATCGCCCAGCTTGGTGCCAAACGAACCGTGACCACCGGCAGCGATAACAACGTACTGCTTGCCATCCACTTCATAGGTCATCGGCGTTGCCTGGCCGCCTGCTGGCAGACGTGCCTGCCACAGCATTTCACCGGTGTTGGTGTCGAATGCACGCAGGTAGTTATCTGCGGTAGCACCAATGAAGAACACGTTACCGGCGGTGGTGATTGGGCCGCCCAGCATTGGCATACCCATTTTGAACGGCAGTGGCACTGGCGCGCTATCGCGAACCGTACCAATGCGTTTTTTCCACACGGTTTCGTTGGTCTTCAGATCAACTGCGGAGACATAGCCCCACGCCGGTTGTTTACATGGCAGACCAAACGGTGACAGGAACGGATTCAGCTCCACGCCGTACGGTACGCCGTACTGTGGCTGGATACCGGTTTCGGTGCCTGAACCGCCTTTGTCGTCAGCCGGTGGCTCGATCGGGTTGCCCGGACCGCGCGGAACCAGCTTGGACACAAACGGCAGCGCCATTGGGTTAGCAATCGCAATCTGACGATGTGGGTCAACTGCGATACCGCCCCATTCGAACATGCCAAGGTTGCCTGGGAACACCAGCGTTCCTTGCTCAGACGGCGGGGTGAACGGACCTTCATAGCGCAGACGCTTGAAGATCACGCGGCATACCAGCTGGTCGTACATCGTCGCGCCCCACATGTCCTTGTCCGTCAGATTCTGTTTCGGACGGAAGGTCAGTTCGGAGTACGGCTGAGTAGGCGCAACGTGGTCACCTTTAGCGGCACCCTGTGGAACCGGAGTTTCCGGCGCAGGGACAACCGGCTCACCGGTACGACGATCCAGGACAAAAATGTTACCGGTTTTCGCCGGTGCATAAATCACCGGTACGGTTTTGCCATCTTTAGTCGTGATATCGGCCAGCGTCGGCTGCGACGGCAGGTCCATATCCCACAGATCGTGATGCACGGTCTGATACGACCACACCAGTTTACCGGTGGTGGCGTTCAGCGCCAGTACGCTGCTTGCATAACGTTCCTGCTCTGGTGTGCGGTTGCCGCCCCAGATATCTGGCGTTGACACACCCATCGGCAGGTAAACGATATCCAGTTTCGGATCGTACACCGCCGGTGCCCATGAGTTCGGTGAATTCATGGTGAAGCTGTGTTCGTCCGCTGGAATCGCGTTTGGATCTTTGGCACCCGGATCGAACACCCACAGCAGTTTACCGGTGTTAACGTCGAAGCCACGGATGGCGCCTGACGGCTCACGGGTAGAGTAGTTATCGGTGACCGCACCCGCGACCACGATGGTGGTGTCGGTGATGACCGGCGGCGACGTCGGCTCATACTGGCCTGGCGTCAATACCGGCTGCTTGTGCTGCAGATCCAGTTCACCGTTGTTGCCAAAGGCAGCACAACGTTCACCGGTTTCCGCATCCAGCGCGAACATGCGGCCATCATTCACCGGCAGGTAAATGCGGCGTGAGCACAGCGCAGGCTGAGTATTGGCCGCATCGGCCGCAGCAGGCACTTCGTGATAAGAAACGCCACGGCAGGTCACGTGCTGGAAGGTTGGATTCGGCTTCAGGCCCGGATCAAATTTCCACTTCTGCTTACCGGTTTTGGCATCCAGCGCAAACAGAATCTGGTGCGGTGAGCAGAGATACAGGGTGTCACGGATTTTGATTGGCGTGACTTCATCGGTGATTTCGCCCGGATCGTTTGGCGTCTTCAAATCGCCGGTCTGGAACTGCCAGGCAACCTGCAGCTCTTTAACGTTACCGGTGTTGATCTGCTTCAGCGGGGAGAAGCGGGTGCCTTGCTGGTCACGCGCATACGCCGGCCAGTCAGCATCAGCGATGTTGCTCAGCGGCTGTGCCTGCGGAGCATTGGCTGCTGTCGCTGGAATTTCACCGTTCAGCTCTTGCGGATCGTGGAATACCGCCCACGCCAGCACCAGTACGCTGGCAAGCAGCGCCACTGACAGCAGCGCCAGAGCGCCTTTGCCGGCATTATTCAGACCGCGATACACAAACGGCAGAATCAGCCAGATGCCGAAGATCACCAGCACATCGGTACGCGGTGCCAGCGCCCAGAAGTCGAAACCGACTTCCCACACGCCCCACACCAGCGTTGCCAACAGCAGCAATGCGTACAGCAGTAATGCTGAGCCGCTACGGCGCCACAGCAGAATAGCGGTGATCAACATGACCACACCGCCAATAACGTAGTACCAGGAACCACCAATGGCGGCTAACCAAACGCCACCAACCAGCATAAACGCGCCCGTCAGCAGTGCAAACAGCACTGTGAGAAAACGGATTACGCCAAAAGATGAGGAAGCTTTCCCCATAATATTGACCTCTTTCTTTGCCATTAAAAACTAAAAAGGAAACAACGCGTTGGGTTGCTTCCCGACATAGAGTACGAAATAACGAAACGGTTCGAGCGACGCTTTCCGTGCGGCGAGATGTTCCCTTTGCGTTAAATTTTATCTTAAAAACGTTAAAGGGTTTGATATTTTTAGTGCTTTGCACTCGTTGAAGGGAAGTACTGCGACATTTTATGAGGGAATAAAGGTGTTATGTCCGGTTAGATCGGGCCACAACACCTAAGAGCAACACATTGTGTAAACGTTTACCCTTCAAACAGCGTGCTGCTGGTGCGTTGTTCCTGCCAGCCGCTCAAATTAAGTTGCGCATAGTGCTCAGCGGGCAACGTTAACTGTGGCGTGCGTAATATTACTTCCACTTCTCTTTCACGACAGGATTCCAGCAGAAAAGGAAAGCTGAACTTGAGATAATTATCGTGAAAAAACTCGTCGGTCAGCGCAATACCGCTAAATGGAAACGCAGCGATATTCTTCCAGCAGGTGCCGGGCGGTGCCAAATCATAGAGCCAAAATGAGAAACGCTCTGCGGCCCTACGTAAAGCACTATCTTGCTGAACTAAATCGGCATAATTGATTGCCAGCTGTACATTCTCATCCTGCAGGCTGGAATAAATTTCCGGATCCTGTAAAAAACGCATAAGGTTATTTCCCGTTAACGGGATGATTATTAATTCGGGTGTATCCGGCAACTGATTATGCAGCGAAATTATGTTGCGTCCATTAAGTATTGCTGTGTTTTCCTGTTCGCAATGCATAAAGGGGGCTGAATAACACACGCCAGCTAGCGCCCCGTCGAAGCGATGGATGCGCTCAGTAACATAAGGATTATAAGAACTGTTTTCCATTTATCTCTGTGAATAAATTAATTAACTGGAGCGTCTTAATTATTATAAGGACGGCGGGATAATGAAATCTAAACACAGTCAATATAGATCGTTTTGTTTATCAAGATCACCTTTTTTTAACTGTCACTGATAGAGAGATATTAGGCGCCACGCAGGATGAATTAATCGACTATTGCCATATTGGGAAACTTTTGGATATTTTCATCTCATAACCATCAGCCTGCTAATATTAAGAGCTCCATGCTTAGCTAATTTTTGGATAAGCTTCTGTTTTTAAACAGCACGGCTAGCCATTGCCTGGCTCAGTAAGATGCCGCACTCTGTGGCCTGAAAAAATAAAGCGGAAGCCGCAACGTGGCTTTTCACCAGGTTGGTGCAACGACGCTAACCGATGTAATTGTTTAGGATGGGATAAAACTATGGGTTCTCGAGTCTCCGCAGCAGAGGATTCATTGCTGCGGCACAGGTCGTTTGTCGCCTTTTGGCTGGCGCGCACCTGTTCATCGTTTGGTTTTCAAATGTTTTCGGTCGCGGTCAGCTGGCAAATCTACGCGTTGACCCACAGCGCGATGGCGCTCGGCATGATCGGTCTGATGCAGTTTCTGCCTTCTGTACTGCTGGCGCTGCCCGCCGGGCATCTGGCCGATCAGCTTGACCGTCGTCGTATCGTATTGCTCGGACAATTTATTGAGTGGCTGGCGCTGCTGGGGCTGGTTGCGCTCACGCTGATGAACTGGGCGGGCAAGATCGAGATTTGGGGATTGGTGTTTCTGATCTCCGTCGCCAAGGCGCTTGAGTGGCCAGCGATTACCTCGATGCTGCCGGCGCTGGTGCCGCCACCGATTCTGGCGCGCGCCATGGCCGCCAGTTCGGTGGGCGGACAGGCGGCGGTGATTATCGGGCCAACGCTCGGTGGCTTTCTTTATGTCGCCGGTCCGGAAGTGGTGTATGGCGTCTCGGCGCTGTTCTATCTGTTCTCCATCGTGCTGGTGAGCCGACTGCGCTATGAGCGGCCGCCGCAGGCGCGCTTGCCGATGAATCTGCCGAACCTGTTTGCCGGCGTGCGCTTTATCCGCGATCGCAAAGATGTGCTCGGCGTGATTTCACTCGATCTGTTTGCCGTGCTGCTGGGCGGCGCCACCGCGCTGCTGCCGATCTTCGCGCAAGATATCCTGCATACCGGGCCGTGGGGCTTGGGTATCCTGCGCGGCGCGCCGTCGGTCGGTGCGCTGCTGGTTGGCGTGTGGCTGAGTCGTCACAAGCTGGAAAAGAACGTCGGCATGATCATGTTCGGCTCGGTGGCCGGTTTTGGCGTGGCGACGCTGGTGTTCGCGCTCTCCACGCAGCTGTGGCTGTCGGTGATCGCGCTGGCGGCATTGGGCGGCTTCGATATGGTCAGCATGGTGATTCGCGGCGCGCTGGTGCAACTCGATACGCCGGATGACATGCGTGGCCGCGTGAATGCGGTCAACGCCATCTTCATTAATACCTCGAATCAGCTCGGCGAGTTTGAGTCAGGTTTACTGGCGGCATGGATGGGCGCAGTGCCCGCGGCGGCGATTGGCGGCATCGGCACGCTGATCGTGGTGGGCGTGTGGATGACGATTTTCCCGCATCTGCGTAAGCGGCAGAAGCTGGAAAACGAAACCGTTACCTAACTTCAACATCGCGCGATGAATCGCGCCGCTACGGATTGTATAACGGTTTGTAGCGGCGCAATTTATTGCGCGTGTCTTACGCGTTTGCTGCTTTCCCCAGGTTGGCGTCAAATTTTTTCCAACTCTCCGTCATATCCACCACGGTTTTCGATTTTCGCGCTTCATCGATTTTGATCGCAGTGAGGCCCGCTTCCAGTGCGTCCACCACTGAAACCTTTAGCGGCGTTCCCTGTGTAATGTGTTTCACAATCTCTTCGGCCATCAGCGCATCTGCGCCGTAATGGCCGTCATAGGCATTGCCGTCATACTCGGTATCCACTTCGCGCGCACCGGTGCGCGCGTTGTGCACGCGGAAGTAATTACGCACGAAGTCACCTTCGGCCATGCCATCGGTGCCCATCACGCAGAAGCGGCGGAACTCATCCGGTACATTAAGGTTGGCGTGGAAGGCGAGGGTCGCGCCACCGGCATACTCAATCAGTGCGGTTTGGTAATCGACGATGTCGGCATCGCCGTCAAACACCGCATCGGTACTCGACCAGCCGCTCGGTTTAACGTGATACACCTCTGACTGCGCTGTTACCGCACCTTTAGGCGCGTGCTGCGGGGTGAAGTTTTTGCGTCCGCCAAAGCTGGCAACACGTACCGGACGCTCGCCGACCAAACCCTGGTAAAGATCGATATCGTGGCAGCATTTTTCCAGAATATACGGGCCGGCGTACTTCTCCAGACGACGCCAGTCGCGCTGGAAGAACGCACCGTGATACGGCTTGATGTGTTCGGTGGCTTCAATTGAGGTGATTTCGCCGAGGCGATTTTCATCACGCGCGGTGAGCAGGTCGCGATAGAGCGGCGAGTAACGCAATACCAAGCCGACCAGAATGCGCTCGTGACCATATTGCTGCACCAGCTGCGCCATCGCCATGGTCTGCTCTTCGTTGATCACCACCGGCTTCTCGGTGAACACCGTGTAGCCTGCTGCTAAGCCCTGACGAATGTGTTCAAGGTGCATAAAGTTCGGCGAACCCACCAGCAGCAGATCAAAGCCGCCGTGTTGCAGCAGCGCATCCACACTAGCAAACGCGGTGCCCGCGTCGATGCCAAAGCTGTGCAGATTCGGTAATCCCGCCGGAGCCGGATCGACATAACCCACCACGGAAAACGCTGTGTCGGCTTTGTTGAACTCTTTCACCACATGGGAAAGACGAAAGCCCAGACCAATAATGCCCACTTTCATATTGTACCCCTGAAGCCCGTTGCCTTTGAGCCGCCCGACCTGTCAGGCTGCTGATAATCTGACCGCTAACTTATTACGCCAGAAAAACTAATGTCAATCCGTGTGGCTGATCTCAATTGGTGAAAAATTGTTATTTATATGATTTATATATATTTTAATTAACTATACGGATTGCCTATTTATTTATTATTGCGATTTAAGTTTTTTTCCCCTATCTTTCGCACATCTATAAGCGTCATACCGTTTCGGGCTGGCAGGAGGAAGCGCGTGCAATCACTAATGCTGGGTATTGATGGCGGTGGTACGCACTGTCGTGGACGCCTGACCGACAGCGCCGGACGCCTGCTGGCGGAAGCCAAAGGCGGTCCCGCTAACGTCTGGTCGCAGTTTGATGCCGCCATCATGGCCATTGATCAGGTCATTGACGATCTGTTTACGCAGGCGAATTTACCCGCTGAAGCGCGCGACCGCACGGTGATCGTCGCCGGTTTGGCGGGCGCGAACGTCGCCTCGGTGCAAAGCCGTCTCGCCAGCTGGCAGCCACGCTGTCAGGCGCGCTATCTGTTTACCGATGTCGAAATCGCCTGTGCCGGTGCGCACGCTGGTGCGCCAGGCGCAGTGTTTATTATTGGCACCGGCAGCCAGGGCGCGGCCTGGGATGGCACGCACTTCACGCTGCTCGGCGGCTGGGGTTTTGCCCTGTCAGATGCCGGTTCGGGTGCGATTCTCGGCCAACGCGCGCTGCGGCTGACGCTGCTGGCGCACGAAGAGATTGTGCCCACCTCGGCGTTAACGCAGCGCATCATGGCAAGCTATCAAAACAGTCCGGAACAGCTGCTGATGTGGTCGAAACAGGCGACACCCGCTGATTGGGGCCGCGTGGTGCCTGAGGTGTTCGCTGCCGCGCAGCAGGGCGATGTGCACGGCACAGCGCTGGTGCAGCAATCCGCCGCGGATATCGTGCAGATGGTTCAGCCGCTGCTGGCGTGCAGCCACGGCAAGCTGGCTTTGATGGGCGGATTAGCCGCGCCCATTCAGGCGTGGCTACCGGCGGATATCGCCGCGCTGCTGGTGCCGCCCCAGGGCGATGCCCTAAGCGGTGCGCTTCGCCTGGCCACGCAGTTCAGCCTGACACTTCCCGCTTAACTTCAGATAAAGAGGCTCATGAGCGCTCCCAACGTAACCGCGCGCATTCTGCGGCTGATTGTCGAAAATGCGCCTATTAGTCAATCCGATCTCAAAGTGCGCAGCGGCCTGAGCATGTCGACGGTGTCGCAAGCCACCAATCGTCTGCTGACCGGCGGCATCGTGCAGGAGCTGGGGCTACGTCGCGTCTCGATGGGACGGCCCAAAACGCTGCTCGGCCTCAATCCGGATCACGCCAGCGTGGTGGGGATTCAGCTTAATGCCGAACGCAACCTGATGGTGCTGACCGATCTCAGCGGCAACATCATCGGCGAGCAGCAAATTCCTTCCGGCGCGATGACGCCCAAACAGCTCGGCGATGCGCTGGCGAAGTTTTTGCGTGGCGTTGAGGGCAAAAAGGTTGGGGCGATTGGTCTGGCGCTGTCGGGTTTGGTCGATGCCAGCAATGGCGTTTGCGTGCTGTCACGCGCGCTGGGCTGGGATAACGTGCCGATTGCCCGTCTGCTGGAAGAGCGCTTCTCGCTGCCGGTATTTATTGAAAATGACGCCAACGCGCTGGCGATGGCGGCGCTGGTGTTTGGTCAGCTCGGTCATGCGCAGTCGGCGGTGATAGCTACGTTCGGCAAAGGCATCGGCGCGGGGATTCTGCTCGATCGCCAGCTTTATCGTGGTCGTCACGGCAAAGCAGGGGAGATTGGCGTGTCGCTGCTGGGCGATGGTTCTGAGCGTCTGCTGGAGGATGTGGCGTCGTCGCAGGCGATTCTGCAGCGCGTGGTGGCCACCACCAAAGAAGAGGTGCCGCATACGCTGCGCGATCTCGATGCGCGTCCAACGCCGGAGGTGCTGAGCGCGCTGGCCGAGGCCGGGCAGCATTTGGGGATGTCGCTGGCGAATCTGTCGGTGGCTTACGATCCGGACGTGGTGTATCTGGCGATGGAGCCGCAAATGGCTTCGCGCATTCTGCTCGACCACGTTACGCAGAGTTTTCAGACCTACCGTTTGAAGCTGACGCCGCACATGACGCCGCTGCAGTTCCTTACGGAATCCAACCGCATGTGGGCGCAGGGCGCTGCCGGGTTTGCGGTGAATAAGCTGCTGGATTTGTTGGCCGCACAGGCTGATGAAGAGATCGCACCGCAATAATGAATAACGCGATAAATCCCCGCCCATTCTGTCGCGGCGCGATTTATCGCGCCGCGACGAAAAGATGCGGCTTTTACCTTATCTGAGTCGCAAACCCTGCTCATCAAACAATAAACAGTGCTCGGCACGCAGCTGATAACTCAGCCGCTCGCCCATCGCGTGTTCCGCCACGTTACGCTGCTCAATCACCAGCAGCTTCTCTTCGCCAATATCGAGATAGAGATAATTGGTGTGTCCCAGCATCTCGCTAAACGACAACTCGCCGCTAAAACTCAGGACATCATCGTTGCTGCTCACTGGCTGGAAATGCTCTGGACGTACGCCCAGCGTTATTTTCTGCCCTTCGCGGCACGACGCGGCGATCGGCAACGTAAGCTGATTAATGCCCAGCGCCGGCACGCGTAACTGCACCGCGCCCGGCGCGATCGCGGCCACTTCGGCAGTGAGGAAATTCATCTTCGGCGAGCCAATAAACCCGGCGACAAACAGGTTGTCGGGATCGCGATACAGCGCCATCGGTGCGCCGACCTGCTCAATGCGGCCCTGACGCAGCACCACGATGCGATCCGCCAGCGTCATCGCCTCCAGCTGATCGTGCGTCACGTAGATCATGGTGTTGCCCAGCGAAGCGTGCAGGCGAGCAATCTCGATGCGCATCTGCAAACGCAGCTCGGCATCGAGGTTCGACAGCGGCTCATCAAACAGAAAAATGCGCGGATGGCGGATTATCGCGCGGCCAATCGCCACACGTTGCCGCTGTCCGCCGGACAGCGCGCGCGGTAAGCGGTCAAGAAATTCGGTGAGATGCAGGCGCGCCGCAGTCTGTTTGATCGCCTGCTCAATTTCCGCTTTCGGGCGCTTCATCACTTCCAGCGGATAGGCCAGATTGCCGCGCACCGTCATGTTCGGGTAGAGCGCATAGGACTGAAACACCATGGCGATGCCGCGCTCGGTGGCGTGCTGATCGGTCATATCGGCGCCTTCAATCAGCAACTTACCGTCGGTGATCTCCTCCAGCCCGGCAATCATGCGCAGCAGCGTAGATTTCCCGCAGCCGGAAGGGCCGACAAACACCACGAATTCGCCGCTGTTAATGGTGAGATCGATGCCATGAATCACGTTTACATTTTCGTAGGACTTTTTAACGTTTTGCAGATGCAGGCTGGTCATGCGATGCCTCGAATCAGAGAAGTTGGCCCATATAAATGGCGTTGCTGCGCACAATCGGCGTGAAGCCAAGGCGCTGATAAAAGCCGCACACCTGCTCGTTTTGCAGACTGACGCCGAGATAAACGCCCGGCACGCCCGCGGCACGCAGATCGTGCAGCAGCTGTTCAATCAGCTTGCGGCCCCAGCCACCTTGCTGCGCGGCGGGTAACAGATTGATGTGCAGATGCGCAGGCCACTGCGTCACCAGCTGATCCGCTGCCGCATCGGGCTGATGAATCGCTTCCAGCACTTTGCTGTCGAGCGCCGCCTGCGGCGCGTAATCGCGATATAGCTGTTGCAGCTGTGGCCACCAATCAGTATTCAACTTTGCTTCGAAGGCGCGCGTATCGGGCGCGGCGACCGCGTAGCCGACTACCTCGCCGTGCTGTTCCAGCACATAAGCAAATTCGGGCGCAAAGCGCGCGTAGGGAATGACAAAGCGCAGGCCGGGCAGCGCGGGATCGGAGTAGAGCGCGCTGGCATCGGTGCCGGCATTGGCGGTCTCTAAGCAGATGCGCGACAAGGCGGGAAAATCTGCCTCGCTGGCGCGACGAATAACACCTTCAGCCGTCATGGTGGAGCCTCTGTGGTCAGGAGATGAACAGATTTTACGGTAAAGAAAGCCGACTTAGTTTTCAAGGTGTAATAATTGCGCTGGCGCACAAAGCTGATGCGAACTATAACCACAAAGCATGACTGGGCGGCTGACAAACTCACGCGCAACGCCGGTATGAGCGCTGGTTGAAAGCACATTGCCTTTCGCTTATCTATTGCTGTGATGATAACTATAGGATTTTCATATGCTCTATCAGTATGTTAAAGCAGCTTGCCTAGCTGAGTGATTTATACTGATGCTCAGGTTTTACTGCGCAACGCTGTCCGGTTTGCGCGCTGAATCGCAGCATCCTCTGCTGTTCTGGCGGCTTTTCTTCTTACTCTTTGCACTGTATCACAGAGCAAAAATTCCGCAGTGGTGATGTTTGACTTTCTTTTGTGAATAAAGTAAGTATGAATTATGTGCGTTGTCGCTGCTGAATCAACCTGCCGGGAATCGCAGGTGTCGAGATGAAGGGATGCCAGTCATCTGTTGGAGAAACCGAGCATGATGTGTGATTCAACCAATCGTCCTTCCCGTTTGCAAAGCTCACTGCGCACGGTGTCGCGTCTGGTCTCCGCCGGGATTCTGCTCGGTGCGACCATGGCAGCCGCGCAGGCCGTTACCCTGAATGAGTGGGACATTTACAACTATCCGCAGCAGACCGAAGCGGTGGATGAAGCGGTAAAAGCGTTCCAGCAAAAGAATCCGGGCATTGTGATTCAGCGTTCGGTGCACTCCTTCGAAGACACGCGCATTCCGCTTAAGCTGGCGCTGACCGCCGGTGACGGCCCGCAAATCGCCCAGGTGAATCAGGGCGGCGGCGATATGGGCTCGCTGGTGAAAGACAAGCTGCTGTGGCCGCTGGATGATTACGCCAAAACTTACGGCTGGACCACGCGCTTCCCGGATTCGATCCTGAAGCGTAACCGCTGGTCAGATAAACAAGATTTCGGCAGCGGCAAACTCTACGGCGTGGCGAGCCTCGGCGAGATGGTGGGTTTGTACTACAACAAAGCGCTGCTGGATAAAGCCGGTGTCGCGGTACCTAAAACCCTGCCGGAACTCGAACAGGCGATGGAGAAACTCAAAGCCGCCGGTACACCGCCGATGATGCTCGGCCTGCTCGACGGCAACATGGGCCAGCAGCTGCTCAGCACCTTGTGGGAAGCGCAGATTGAGAGCAGCGACCGGAAAAAACTCGACGATCTGATTTACGACGTGGGCGGCACGTTTAAAGACGACAAGCTGGTGAAAGCCGCCAATATGATGAAGGGCTGGAACGACAAAGGCTATCTGTTCCCCGGCTTCCAGGGCATTGGGCATGACGATGCGGCGACCCTGTTCCAGAATGGTCAGGCAGCGTTCCTGGTGAGCGGAACCTGGTATCTCGGCCAGTTTAAAGACAACAAAGATCTGCACTTCGCCGCGATGCCAGCGGGCGAGGGCGTGCAGCATCCACTGATGGTGGGCGGCACCGATCTGGCGTTCTCCATCACCAGCACCGCCAAAGACAAAGCGCAGCAGGATGCCGCAGCGAAGTTCATCGATTACATCGTCTCAGATGAGATGGCGAACCGCTGGCTGAAAGTGGGCTTCCTGCCGGCCGGCACCAGCAAAAATGCGCAGATTCCGGCGGATAACCCGCTGCTGGCAGAAGCGTATCAGGTGTGGGTGACGCTAAATGACAACGATGGTCTCGGCCATTATCTCGACTGGGCCACGCCAACCATGAACGCTGAGCTGAATCAGAATGTGCAGCTACTGCTGGCGGGACGTCAAACCGCCGACCAGATGGTGATCAACTTCGATAACAACTATCAACGTTACCTGAAAACCCTCAAGCACTGATGACGTACGGCCCGGCGCAAGTGGCCGGGCCGCGAACAGGCCCGCAAGCGAGTACGGTTATGTTGAATAAATCTGCCTGGCGCAATGCGCTCTATCTTCTGCCCGCGGTGCTGGTGTATGCGGTGTTTCTGCTGATGCCGCTGTTGGCCTCGTTAGGGATCAGCTTCACCGAATGGGATGGCACCTCGTGGCCGATTTTCATCGGCATGGGCAACTATCTGCGCATGTTCCAGGATCCGGTGTTCTGGGTGGCGCTCGGCAATAATGCCTTGCTGATGCTGTTCTACACGCTGTTTCCGATTGGCGTTGGACTGCTGCTGTGCAGCTTCCTGTATGAGACGCGCAATAACAAAGAGCGCAGCGTGCTGCGTATCCTCTTCTTCCTGCCGTACATCATGCCGATGGCGGTGCTCGGCGTGGTGTGGCGCTGGCTGTATAACCCGGCGTTTGGCCCTATCGATCAATTCCTGCGCGCCGTGGGTTTGCCGCAGCTGGCGAAGTCGTGGCTGGGTGATTTTACCTGGGCGCTACCCGCGGTCGGCTTTGTCGCCACCTGGTACTTCTTCGGTTTCTGCCTGGTGCTGTTTATGGCGGGCTTGCAACGCATGGATCCGTCGCTGCTGGAAGCGGCCGATCTCGATGGTTCATCACGCCGGCAGAAATTTATGCGCATTACGCTGCCGTCGCTGCGTCCGGAACTGCGTATCGCGCTGCTGCTGACGGTGATCGCCAGCTTGAAAGCCTTCGATCTGGTTTACGTGATGACGCAAGGCGGGCCGGGCACGTCCACTATGGTGACCAACATCTTTATGTATAAGCAGGGCTTTGACCTGCACTACTTCGGCTATGCCTCCGCCGTGGCGGTGTTCAGTATGCTGATTGTGTTAATGATCAACGGCTTAATTCATCTATGTCTACGGGAGCGTCACTGATGCGCGGCACGCCAACTGTCTCACGCGCGCTGATCTGGATTGTCGCGTTGATGACCATCCTGCCGTTTTTAATGGCGCTGATGACCTCGTTCAAAACCCAGATGGAGCTATTTCAGGGCGTGTTTACCTTGCCCTCGTCGCTCAATTTCAAAAACTACATCACCGCGTGGCAGCAGGGACATTTCAACGTCTACTTCATGAACTCGGTGCTGGTGGTGATTCCGGTGGTGATCTGCAGCATCCTGCTCGGCATTCTGGCGGGATTCGGTTTTGCCTGGCTGAAGATCCCCGGCAAAACGGTGGTTGCCGCGCTGCTGGGCCTTGGCATGGTGCTACCGAGTGAAGCCTTTATTATTCCGCTCTATCACGAGCTACGCTGGATGGGCCTTACCAATACCTATCTGGCGCTGATTCTGCCGCAAATTGCCTTGTCGCTGCCGTTTACCACGCTGATGATTGCCACCGCGTTGCAGCAGGTGCCGCGCGAGCTGGTGGAAGCGGCAGTGATGGATGGTGCCTCACGCCGCAAACTTCTCTGGGGCCTGCTGGTGCCGGCGATTTGGCCGACGCTGTCCACGCTGGCGCTGCTGCTGTTTATCTGGACGTGGAACGAGTTCCTTATCCCGCTAATTCTGGTGAATAAAGATGAGCTGCGCACCTTGCCGATCGGCATGATGTTTTTCCAGAACAAAAACACCATCGATATTCCGGTGCTGATGGCGGGCGCGATGATTGTCATCCTGCCGCTGGTGGCGGTGTTCCTGGTGTTCCAGCGCAAATTTATCAGCGGCGTCACCGAAGGCGCGGTGAAATAACCATCTTGTCCACCAGCAAAAGGTTTTGGTCATGCGGCGCGTGCTGCAATAGCGCATCGCCGCTATTCAGGAGAACCGCATGCACGTTTCACTGGCTGATTTCTACCCCATCGCCGATGGTGAAACGCTGGATACACACTGCTTCCAGCGCGCACTCAATCATCTGGCAACGCGCGGCGGCGGCACCTTATCAGTGCCGCCTGGCCGCTATCATCTCGGCACGCTAACGCTGGGTTCCAACATTAATCTGCATCTCGAAGCGGGCGCCACGTTGCTCGCCAGCTCACGCGTTGAGGATTATCAGCAGCAGCTGGCGCAGAGCCAGGCTGAACTGTCGCAGCATGTGCTGCTGTACGCCGTCGGGCAGCGCAATATCAGCATCAGTGGCAAAGGGGTGATCGACGGTAACGGCGATGCGTGGTTTGCTGCGGAAAAGGACGAGCAGGGTTATCGCCTGCCGCGTGCGCAGCGCCCGCGCATCGTGGTGTTTGAGGATTGCGAGCAGGTGACGCTGCAAGATTTCACCATCATTCAGGCGCCGATGTGGACGGTACATCTGGTGAGTTGCCGCCATGTACATGTCGACCATCTCACCATCAATAACAGCATGAGCATGCCGAACACCGATGCGCTGGATATCGACAGCTGTGAAGCGGTGTTTGTCAGCAACAGCTATCTGAGCGCGGCCGATGATGCCATCTGCATCAAAACCAGCCAAAAACCCGCGCATCTGCGACGTGCCGCGCGACAAATCATGATCAGCAACTGCCTGCTGCGTTCCTACAGCTGCGCGTTCAAAATTGGCACCGAAACCTTCGATGACGTGGAAGATGTCACCGTCTCCGGCTGCACCCTCTTTGATTCCAACCGCGCGATTGGCTTGCTGTCGCGCGATGGCGGCCAGTTCCGCCGTTTGCTGTTCAGCAATATCACGCTGGCCTGCCGTCACGCGCCGCCGTGCCATTGGGGTAAAGCCGATGCGCTGTTTGTTTCAGTGCGCGCGCGCGATCCGGCGATAGCGCCGGGCAGCATTGAGCAACTGCAATTCAGCAACGTCAGCGGTGTGATGGAAGGAGCAATTAACCTGCATGCGGAACAACCGGGACAGATCCGTGATGTGATGCTGGCGAATGTGCAGCTGCGGCAAGTGGTAGCAGCAGGTGCGGATCAAGGGCATTACGATGTGCGCCCGCCGTGTAACCCCGAATCGCCGACCGGTATGGGGTTGGACAATGCGTACAAACTGGATAGCGCATCGGGCTTAGCGTACGGTGTTGCCGCCTATCCGGATGGCTTGCCGGGCGTGTTTGCGCGCGGCGTGGAGAATCTGCAGCTGCATAACGTGGTGATTACGCGCCCGCAGCCGTTGCCCCACGGCTGGCATGCGGAAACAGTGCAGATTCTTTAGGGCACGCCTGGATGTTACAACGCAGCAGCGATAGCCGCGCCCAGCTCCTCGGTTGACGCGCGGCCGTCGAGCTCGCGCGTCAGGCTGTTGCCCGCCGCCAGCGTAAGCTCGATGGCATCCAACACCGCTGCGCCCGCTTCGGCGTAATCGAGGTGCTCCAGCATCATCGCGCCACTCCAAATCTGACCAATCGGGTTGGTCACCCCTTTACCCGCGCTGTCGGGTGCCGATCCAAAGGCGCTGTAATAAATGCGTTGATTTTGATTATTTGTAATCATATTTGATGCTTTGTGAGCAACATCAAACAAATTAAGCCCTTTTTAGCCTATAAAACGCCTCTAATATGCGTAAATTCATTCTTATTTGAGCGAAATGAATCATAAGCATAAGTGGGGTGGCGAAGTGCGTAGACACGGTGAATAACAACATCGGCCACCTCATCAACGGGACGCGTGAAGCCCAGCGCGTTCCACGACCCTACGTTATCGATGAGGCTGAAATGAAACAATTCTCTACAGAAGGGATGGTGATTATTGTCGGGATTGTCATTGCGTACATCCTGTTCACCACCTGGCTCACCTGGCGTCTGCGCAGTAAAAACAGCGGCGACTTTATGGCTGGCTCCAATGTGATGCCGGCATTTGTGGTGGGCGTGATGCTGATGTCGGAATACATCGGCGCCAAATCCACCATCGGTACGGCTCAGGCAGCTTTCGAAGATGGCTTTGCCGCTTCATGGTCGGTGATTGGTGCCGCTATCGGTTTCCCGCTGTTTGGTTTTTTGCTGGTAAAGCGCATCTACAATACCGGCAAAATCACCATCTCTGCGGCGATCGCTGAACGTTATGGCAACTCCACCAAAAACATCATCTCGCTAATCATGATCTATGCGCTATTGCTGGTTAACGTCGGTAACTACGTGAGCGGTGCGGCGGCGATCTCCACGGTGCTCAACCTCGATCTCACTACCGCTGCGGTGATCACCGCGATCGTCAGTACGTTCTATTTTATGTTCGGCGGCATGAAAGGCATCGCCTGGGTCACGCTGCTGCACAGCGGACTGAAATATATCGGTATTCTGATCATTCTCGGCGTGGCCCTGCACATGACCGGCGGCGTCAGCCCAATGATTAAAGAGATGCCGCATTTCTACTGGACGTGGGACGGCAACGTTGGCGGCAGCACTATTTTCGCCTGGATGATCGGTACTATCGGCTCGATCTTCTGTACGCAGTTTGTGATTCAGGCGATTGCCTCGACCAAAAGTGCCGAGTCCGCCAAACGTGCAACCTGGGTGGCGTTCTTCTTCTGCATGCCGATTGCCATTGCTATCGCGCTGATTGGCGTGGCGGCGAAATACCTGCATCCCGATATTAAAAGTCTCTACGCGCTGCCGGTGTTCCTGCAGGACATGAGTCCCTGGCTGGCGGGGATTGTCACCACCTCACTCGTGGCGTCGATCTTTGTCAGCGTCAGCACCGTAGCGCTGGCGATTGCCTCGCTGGTGGTAAAAGATTTCTACGTGCCCTATCGCAATCCGACACCGGAGCGCGAGTTCCGCATGACGCGCTGGCTGTCGCTGCTGATCGGTTTCCTGCCGCTGATTTTCGTGCTGTTCGTGCCGGAAGTGTTGAAGCTCTCCTTCTTCACCCGCGCTATTCGGCTGTCGATTTCAGTGGTGGCAATCATTGCCTTTTACCTGCCGTTCTTTAAAAGCACGCGCGGCGCCAATGCAGGCCTGATTGGTGCGTGTGTCATGACGTCAGTGTGGTATCTGCTCGGCGATCCATTAGGTATCAACAACATGTACGTGGCGTTGATCACGCCTGCGGTCATCATGGTGATTGACCGCCTGATCCCTTCAAGCCAAACCCATGTGAAAAAAGCCCCGAAATCTTCAATGCAAAACAGTGGAGCCTGAAATGAGTGATTTAACCCTTACCGTTGAACGCAGCGGTAACCTCCATCCGCACGCGCAGGATGCGCAACAGCTCACGGCGATGCTGCCTTCGGTCTGCCCGCAGAACCATGCGGCGAATCTGCTGCCGCTACCCAATGGCGACTTGCTGTGTGTGTGGTTTGGCGGCACGCAGGAAGGGATCGCCGATATTTCTGTGTGGTGCTCGCGGCTGAAAAGCGGCAGCACACAGTGGAGCGAGGCGGAAAAACTCTCAGACGATCCCACGCGATCGGAGCAAAATCCGCTGCTGTTCCTCGATCCCGAACAGGTGCTTTGGCTGCTGTGGACGGCGCAGAAATCCGGCAATCAGGACACAGCGATTGTGCGCTATCGTCAGTCACGCGATTTTGGCCGCAGCTGGGGGGCAATCGACACCTTGCTCGATCAGCCCGGCACCTTTATTCGCCAGCCGATTGTGGTGCTGCCAAACGGTAACTGGCTGCTGCCGGTGTTTTATTGCCGAACTCAGCCTGGCGTGAAATGGGTAGGTAACGATGATATCAGCGCGGTGAAAATCTCCAGTGATAAAGGCCAAAGCTGGCGCGATGTGGCGGTGCCAGACAGCCTGGGCTGCGTGCATATGAATATCACGTTGCTGCAGGATGGCAGCTTACTGGCGCTGTATCGCAGCCGCTGGGCCGATTTCATCTATCAAAGTCGTTCCACCGACGGCGGCGAAAGCTGGAGTGCGCCACTGGCGACTGACTTGCCAAACAACAACTCGTCGATTCAGGTCACGACATTGCACAACGGCCATCTGGCGCTGGTGTTTAATGCCATGAGCGCCAGAGATGCCAGCGAGCGCCGCTTATCGCTGTATGACGAAATTGAAGATGAAGAGGATGACGGCAATGTGGCGGTGGCGGCCGAGCCGCTGGTGCACAGCGGACGCACCGCGTTTTGGGGCGCACCCCGCGCGCCAATGACGCTGGCGATTTCCGCCGATGGCGGCAAAAGCTGGCCATGGCAGCGTAATCTCGACGAGGGCGACGGCTACTGCATGACCAATAATTCGCAGCAAAAGCTTAACCGCGAGTTCTCCTATCCGAGCATCAAACAAAGTGACGATGGCGCGCTGCATGTGGCTTACACCTATTTTCGTCAGGCGATTAAATATGTGCGCGTCGATGAAAGCTGGGTGAAAGGATGAGCAGGCAGCGACACGCGCTGGTGACGGGCGTCAGCTCTGGCATAGGCGCCGCCATCGCCGATCATCTGTTGCAACAAGGTTGGCAGGTGACCGGTTTTAGCCGCACGTCGGTGCAGAACGATCATCCAGCGTTCACCTCGGTCAGCGTGGATCTGTTGGATGCCAATCTGCTGAAGCAGGCGCTACTGGCGCTGCCGAAGGTGGATGCGCTGGTGCATGCCGCAGGCATGATGGCGGCTGCGCCGCTCGGTGAGCTGGATGAGAAGCAGAGCGCGCGTTTGTGGTACCTGCACGTGCAGGTGGCGGAGATAATGGCAAATGTCTTACAGCCGCAGATGACACAGGGCGATCGTATCTTGCTGGTTGGCAGCCGCACGTCACGCGGCGCGGCGAATCGCAGCCAGTACGTGAGCACCAAGGCGGCAATGGTGGGCATGGCACGCAGCTGGGCGGCGGAACTGGCACCCAAAGGCATCACGGTGAATGTGATTGCGCCGGGGGCGACGGAGACGCCCATGCTGCTGCAGCCCGGCCGCGCCAGTTCACCCCCAAAGCTGCCGCCGATGGGGCGCTATATCAAGCCACAGGAAGTGGCGGCGCTGGCAGGGTTTGTGCTGTCGCCTGCCGCCGATGCGATTACCGGGCAGGAGTTGGTGATCTGTGGTGGGGCGTCGTTGTAGTTTTTTCCCTCACCCTAACCCTCTCCCACAGGGAGAGGGAATTGAATAGTGCACCGACTAGCTCCCTCTCCCAGTGGGAGAGGGCTGGGGTGAGGGCAACAAGTCGCACCTAACCGCGCCGCAATCCCGCCACATCCACCTGCCACTGATGCAGCTTGTTATACAGCGCGGTGCGTGAAATCCCCAGCAGCTGCGCGGACTGGCGCAGGTTACCTTTTTGCTCACGCACCACCTGCATCACATGCTGGCGCTCATTCTCCTGCAGCGAGGTCAATTCGCTGGCGACAGGCGCGTTACGCTGCACCATCTCTTCCGGCAGATCGTGGCGCTCAATCTCCAACCCTTCACACAAATTCACCATGCGCTCGACCAGATTCTCCAGCTCACGCACGTTGCCGGGCCAGTGCCACGCCTGTAAACAGCGCATCGCCTCAGCGGAAAGCTGCGGCGCGATGCGCTTCAGCCGGGTGCAGAGCGCCTGAATAAAGGTATTCACCAGGCAGGGAATATCCTCCTGACGCTCGCGCAGCGGCGGGATCTCCAGCGAAATCACATTCAGACGATAGTAGAGATCGCGGCGGAATGCGCCTTTTTCCACCGCATCCAGCAGATTGCAGTGGGTAGCGGCGATGATGCGCACGTTGACCTTGATGGGATGGGCCGCGCCGATTCGCACCACTTCGCCCTCCTGCAGCACGCGCAGCAGGCTGGTTTGCGCCTCGAGCGGCATCTCGCCAATCTCATCAAGGAACAAGGTGCCGCCATCGGCCAGCTCAAATTTGCCTGCCGAGCCGCCGCGTCGCGATCCGGTAAAAGCGCCGTCGACATAGCCAAACAGTTCGCTCTGCACTAAATCACGTGGCAATGCGCCGCAGTTCAGCGCGATAAAGGCTTCCTGCTGGCGCGGGCTGGCGTTGTGAATCGCCTGCGCGAACAGCTCTTTACCGGTGCCGCTTTCGCCGGTTAATAATACCGTGCTGTCGCTGCGGCTGCTGGCGCGCGCTTTCTGAATCGCTTGCAGCACGCGCGGCGCGTGCCCGCGAATCATCTCAAAGGTGTAGCTGGCGCCGACGCCCATCACGCGGCGCGTAATGGCGCGGATACGTTGATTCTCGCGCAGCGACAGCACGCGGCCGCCGTCTGGCGCGGGCATCAGCGAAATAAGGCAGGAAAGGGGATGCACGCCATCCGGCATAAATTGCAGCTCGCGGTCATTGCAGAACGGCATGGTGAGCAGCGATCCGCCTTGCGGTTGCAGCAGCACGTCGATCGGTCCGGCGCTGGGATCGAGGCCGCTAAAGATCTGGCGCGCATAGCGATTCAGCGTTTTGATGCGACCGTGACGATCGCAGACGATCACGCCTTCGTTCAGGGTTTCGAGGATCGACTGCTGCTCGGCCAGCAAACGGCGCAGCATCAGCTGCTGACCAACCGCTTCCGCTGCCGCCTGCACCGTGCCGAGCGTATGCGCATT
Organism: Pantoea sp. GbtcB22; assembly: GCF_019091025.1. NCBI lineage: Bacteria > Pseudomonadati > Pseudomonadota > Gammaproteobacteria > Enterobacterales > Erwiniaceae > Pantoea > Pantoea sp. GbtcB22. The sequence continues at coordinate 46,098 of NZ_JAGXKB010000009.1, read as the reverse complement.
AAAGTTGTCAGGCGTGGCGGTAAGCGTGAGCACGCCAAGCAGCTGGCCGCTGGCATCGCGCACCGGTGCGGCAGCACATTGGCGATGGCGTTTGCGCAGATCCAGCTTCCAGTTTTCGCCGCTCAACACGTACACCAGCCGCTGCTCAATCAGGCAGCGCGCGGTGCAATTGGTGCCGAGCACTTCTTCGCGCAGGATGCTGCCGACCGGCGTCAGATCCGCGCCGCAGAAGTGCAGCGTCACGCCTTGCGCATCGGTCAGATTGATGTGGCCATCCGGGTTATACGCCAGCAGGTTTTCCATGATGCTGCGCGCCGCGAGGATCAACTCGGCATTGTGCTCAAGGATCGCCGCTAGTTCCGCAGCGGGTGGCGAGACATAGGCAAAGGTGGCGGGATCGATCGCGCGCTGCTGCGATCGCCGCCACGACTGCAAAATGCTGTGCCGCATCCAGCCGGGCTGTTCACCGCGTTCGAAGCTGTGCCAGCCCTGCCACAACAACGTATCCCATTCGCCCACCTCCGCGCTGTCCGGCAAGCTGAAGATCGGATCGCTTTCATCTTTAAACGGCAAACGCTCACTGGCACGCATGTGACACTCCTGAACAAGATGGAATGTACATTTTATTGACATGTGAAGTTGACATGTAAATTTTGTTGCCAGATTGTGAGCTATATCTGTGTTATGCCTCACATAAAGCGGCGGATTGCAGTTGGCATCGCCTTTGCACTACCGATTGCACATCCCTGCGCTCGAATGAGCACATCCAAAACAATAAGGAATAGGTCATGACATTTCATCTTAAGCCAGTACGCGTCGGCCTGATTGGCGCCGGTCGCATGGGCAGCTTCCACGCGGAAAATCTGGCCTGGCGCGTGCCGGGTGCGATCCTCGCAGCGGTGGCCGATCCGCAACCGGGCGCGGCCGACGCGCTGACCAATAAGCTCGGCGTCGCTAAAGCCTATAGCGATCTGCATGCGCTGCTGCAGGATCCCGAAATTGAGGCGGTGGCGATTGCCGCGCCAGCGCGCACGCACGCCGAATGGGTGATCGCTGCCGCCGAGGCGGGCAAACATGTGTTCTGTGAGAAGCCGATGGCGGTAACGCTGGAAGAGGCGGATCGCGCGATTGCTGCCGCGAAAGCGGCCGGCGTGGTGTTGCAGGTCGGTTTTAACCGCCGCTTTGATTCCGGCTTTGCTGCAGCGATCGCGGCGGTGAAAGCGGGTGAAAATGGCACCACGCAGCTGAGCCGATCGCTGACGCGCGATCCGGGCCTGCACGATCCTTCGCGCATCCCGCAGTGGACGATCTTCCTTGAAACCCTGATCCACGATTTCGACACGCTGCTGCACTTTAACCCTGGCGCGAAGCCGGTGGAAGTCTATGCGCTGGCCGATGCGCTGGTGCGTCCGGATTTCAAAGACAAAGGCTTGCTCGACACATCGGTGGTTACCATCCGCTTTGATAACGGCGCGATCGCCACCGCTGAAGCCAACTTCCAGGCGGTATACGGCTACGATGTGCGCGGCGAAGTGTTCGGCAGCAAAGGCATGCTGCAGGCGGGCCACATCAACGTTAACAACTGTGTGCGCTATCACCAGGATGGCATCGCGATTGAAACCTCACGCATGGATTCAGACCTGCTGCGCGAAGCCTATGTGGCGGAGATGGCCGAGTTTGCCCGCTGCATTCGCAGTGGCGAAACGCCGCGCGCTACCGGTGAAGATGCACGCAACGCGCTGGTAATCGCGCTGGCCTGTATCGACTCGGTGCAGCAGCAGCAACCCATCAAATTGGGAGGTCGCTAATGGCCGGTTATCAGCTGTCGGTATGTGCCGAAATGGTGTTTCTCGATCTGCCTTTTGTCGAGCGCGTGAAACGCATTCATGCACTGGGCTTTGGCGTCGAAATCTGGGGCTGGGCCAACAAAGATATCGATGCGCTGGCGGCGACCGGCGCGCGTTTCACCTCGATGACCGGCTACCTCAGCGGCAACCTGACCGATGATGATGAGATTCAGCAACTGCTGCAAAGTGCTGAAGCGTCGCTGGCGGTGGCCGAGCGGCTCAACTGTCCGGCGTTGAACCTGCACGGTACCGGACTGGATAACAAAGGTTTGCCGGTTAAACCGGTTGACGTGGTGACCGGCGCGATGTGGCTGAAAGCGGCCGACACGCTGCGCAAAGTGGCGCAGCTGGGCGAGCGCGCCGGACGCACCTTCACGCTGGAGAACCTTAACTTGCCGGTTGATCATCCCGGTACGCCGTTCGCGCTGGCGGCCGACACGCTGGCGCTGGTGGAAGCGGTTAAAAGCCCGGCGCTGAAGATGAACCTCGACCTGTATCACGCGCAGATTGGCGAAGGTAATTTGATCGAACTGATTCGTCGCTGTGGTTCGGCGATAGGTGAGATTCAGGTGGCCGATGTGCCGGGGCGTCAGCAGCCGGGCACCGGCGAGATTAACTATCGCGCCATCGCCCGTGCGCTACACGATGTTGGTTATCAGGGTACCGTGGCGCTGGAAGGCTGGGCCAGCGGCGAAAGCGGCGCCGCGCTGCAGCAGTTTCGCGATCACTTCACGCTTTAACGGTTCCACCGCCGGGTATTCGCCTGTTTGCCGGCGTTAACTTCATGAAATGAATAATAATATCTTAACCCTACAGGACTAACCCATGAACATCAGAAATGTGATGCTGTGCCTCTGCGCGCTGCTGCTCAGCCTGAGCGTGAGCGCTAAAACCTTCACCGTCGGCGTCGCGCTGGCTAACTTCGATCTCAACTTCGTCTCGATTCTGCGCACCCAGATGCAGGCAGAGCTGAAAGCTAACCAGCTCAATAGCCAGTTTGTTGATGCCAAAGGCGATGTCGCGCTGCAAGTGCAGCAGGTGGATGATTTTGTTAATCAGGGTGTCGATGCCATCATCCTCAATCCGGTGGACACTCAAGGCGTATTGCCAATGATTACCGCGGCGAAAAATGCCGGCATTCCGCTGATCTTCGTCAATCGTAAGCCAGAAGTGAAACTGCCAACCGACATGGCGTATGTTGGTTCAGACTCGGCGTTGGGCGGAGAAATGCAGATGGAAGCGCTGGCGAAGAAGATGAATTACAAAGGCAACGTGGCGATTTTGATGGGCGCGCTGTCGAATGAAGAAGCGCGTGAACGCACCCGCGCGGTGGAAGCCGTGATTGCCAAATACAAAGATATGAAGGTGATTGAAAAGCAGAGCGCCAAATGGCAGCGCAACGAAGCGGTGGATGTGGTATCGAGCTGGCTGCTGAATCAGCGCCCGATTGACGCTATCGCAGCGAATAATGATGAAATGGCGATTGGTGCCATCATGGCGCTCAACCAGGCGAAAAATGAGAAGATTTTGGTCGCCGGTATCGACGGCACGCCGGATGGTCAGCAGTTCGTGAAGAACGGCAAAATGACGCTGACCATTTTCCAGGACGCGAAAGGGCAGGCGACCGGCGCGGTGCAGGTGACCAAAGCGCTGCTGGAGAAGCAAAAAGTGCAGGAGTTCAACTGGATTCCGTATCAAACCATCACGCCTGAGAACTATGCGCAGTTCGCGGCGAAATAACATTTTTATTTACCAAAACTCTCCTGCTCGCAGGAGAGTTTTACGCTGGAAACCCGATTTATTCCTCCTCCACTTCGCTTTATTTGCCTAACTCTGACTGATAAACTCCGGCTGCAACCAGAATTGTCTCTGGTTAATGATTGCTCAGGCATGATGCATTAACAGAACGCATGCTTTCGACCGGAGAGAAGTGCAGGATGGATAAAGAGATTCTCAACACCATAAATTCTCAGCACCTTTTTCCCGCGCACAGCGACCGGCATATTTTTTTTGGTGTTGATGGTAAATTCATTGGCCACTCGCTGATTACCATCATGTCGATAATCAAGCATGCCAATGATGTTCGTTATCACTTTCATCTTATCTCTTCGGAAATATCTGCAGTTGATACTGCGCGTCTGGAAAAAATATTCGCTGGATCGCCACATGGGTTAACGCTGCATCATATTCAGGATAGTTTGTTTAGCGCGTTCCCTACCACAGAGTTGTTCACTCGCGCGACCTATTATCGTTTTCTCGCTCCGCTTATCTTGCCGCATGCCACTAAATTGCTTTATCTCGATGCCGATATAGTGTGTCTGAATCCTCTTGATGAATTATGGCAGATTGCCATGCCAGCTGACGTTATTGCCTTGGTGGTTGGCGAGATTGAGGCATTGCAACCGCAGTTGGCTGAAAAGGTGGGCTTGCGTGGAAAGCGCTATTTTAATGCCGGCATGATGCTGATTGATGTTCAAAAGTGGAACCGCGAGCAGATCAGTGAACGCGCTTTTAATTTGCTTAGCGAAAAGGGAAAACAATTCCAGTATCTCGATCAGGATGCGTTGAATACGTTGCTTGAGGATCGTGTGATATTTACGGAAACGCGCTTTAATACCATCAATATGCTCTCACACGATGATAGCGGTTATACACAGGATGTGCCGAAAAATACCTGCTTATTGCATTATGCGGGTGCCGATAAACCCTGGCAGCGGTGGAATCAACAGCACGTTGGCCATTACTATCGCGATCTTTATCAGATTTCACCATTAGCCGACGTCTCTTTTGAAACACCGAAAAACGCGCAACAAGCGAAGAGAATGTACAAATTTTTGTTCCGTAGTCATCAATGGATGCCGGCACTCTATTGGCGCATTAAGTATTTTAAAATGAGGTATTTTTGAGTGCAGACTTTACGTTTAAAGCCGCTGTTAACCGAAAGCAATATTTATCAGCTGTGCTTTCTGCTGTTAACCCTGGCATTTGCGACCTCGTTAGTTATCCCCGCATATCCTAAGAAAACATTCTATCTGGTGGGTTATTTAACGCTATTCTTTCTGCTGGCCCAGGGAATAAAAAGAAAATTCATTATCGATAAGAGTGCTTTCATCGTCGCTATTCCCATTCTATTATTGGGCATAGTCAGGGTAATATGGTCGCGTATTTATGCCGATGCCTATTTTAGCGATGTAGTGGATAACTATTTTCAGGGCGGTAAACTTTTCATTATCTCCGCTTTTGTCAGCTATTTTTTCATTGCGTGGCGTCACTGTTTGTCAGCGAAAGTCCTGCGCATTAGCGTGTGCTTGTTAATTTTTGGCTTGCTGCTGACGCTGGGCGCCGGCTGGTACGAACATGCTCAGACGCAGCAACGCATCAAATTACTCACAGATTCAGCCGGTACCGTTTCATACCTGATGACGGCGTTAGCATTAACTGCCCTGTTTATTGTGAATAAGGTGATAGTTCGCCGCCTTAATCAAATTCTGCTGTTCACCGCTATCTTTGTGGTGAATATGCTGCTGATGTTCCTCACTGAGTCACGTGCGGCGGTGTTGGTGCTGCCCGTTTTATACTTGCTCTGTTTTTATCTGGTTCATCGCTGGGCAGGAAAATATTCGCTGGTGATTTTAGTTCTTTGCATTGCGGGGGGGCTGTTCTTCATGCCCAGCTCCATTATGCATCGGTTGGACAACATCCAGAACGAAATAGACAGCTATCAGAAAAATAATGATACCTCAATTGGTGCGCGCTTCTCGATCTGGAAAAGTGGCTATCACAGCGTTTCCTGGTCGCTGCTGGGGCAAAGTCCGGATGACAGAACGGATAAAGCGCGCGTTTATATTAAAACCTATGAACGCGCTAATCCTGAGGCTTATAAAAATGTGATGTATCACTTGCACGATGATTTTTTAGAAACGCTTTCGCTGCAAGGTATCGCGGGTGCTGTCACCCTGATTCTTTTTTATGTGGGTTTAATTGTGGCGGCAATACGTCGTCGGGCATTGGATGTTGCGCTGCTTCCTGTTTCCATTTTTATATTCGGTTTGACTGATACCGTATGGATTCAAAGCAGTTCAGTGTTTATTCTGATGGCATCGATTATTATGAGCTATGCGCTGATGCAGCATAAGCCCCGAACGCATATCTAATATTTGTCAGGTCGCCATTGAAGGCGACCGATTTTCTCAACGCTTCAGTTCATTCTCCGCAATTTCATTCTCAGATATTTTTTCTTCAAACTAAATCTGACTTTACTGTCCAGCAAAAATGAAACGAAAGAGACGTTTTCAATCGCCTGCTTCACCACCTGTTTCTCATGTTCATCGTTAATCAGCGGATAAAACTTATGCGCCAGATTGATCCAGTGACAAGCGAGCAGGTTGCGGTAGCTTTCACCGAGCACATTATCCATCTGTTGCGTGGCTTTGATCAGCATCGATATTTTATCGGCATCCAGCGCGCTGGAGAGACTTTTTTCTCGTTTGAAATAGAGATACGGGCTCTGCTTCGCTAAAAATATCGTCTGACTGGCTTTCAGAATCGAGGGGAATAAATACGCATCTTCGTAGCAACTGAAGTCAGGGAAATGGTTATCTTCCAACAGCGAGCGTTTAATAAACTGACCGATAAAATGCGCCTGGATATCACGATGGATGAGGAATTTTTCAATCACCTGATGTTGCGACAAGGCGTTAACCTGCAAACCTTTCCACTGCTGTAGTTTGGTCTTCTTTTCATAAATTTCATTCAGCGGCGCCAGCAGAATATCGGGTTGTTGCGCCTGCAAAAACTGCACGATGTCAGCAAAAGAGTTCGGCAAAAGCTGATCGTCGCCATCCAGCATCGTGACAAAGTGGCCGCTGCATTTGCTGACGCCAAAATTTCTCACTTTGCCGATGTTACGGAACATCACGTCAAAAATTTTCACCTGGCTGAATGAAGCGGCAAAGCTGTGCAGCAACTCGCTGGTGTTATCTGTGGATGCGTCATTCACCAATACAACCTCGACCGCATCCTCAACGCCAGAGCAGGCCTTTTTGAGGCTGTTTAACGTCTCAACAATGTATTTTTCGCAATTGTGAGCCGTGACCAGGACGCTGAGAGTGCAAGGTGAATCCATAGTTAGCATCTATCCGTTAATGTTCTGAGAGCATTCATTGCTAACAAGTCTATCGCTTTCTACGCTGAAGGGAATGAAATTGTGTTGCATGGTTTAGGTAATCATACTCACAGCTCTGCGCGTCGTTAATCAGCACAACTAAACTTTCCTCCCGCCTTGCCGATGTTTTTTACCACTGAGTCCGTGCGCTTTGCCCCACGATTTTGGGGCTCTACGATCAACTTCTGGTGTGGAAAAATGTCATGATCGCAACGCCCTTGTCAGGCCCGGCGGCTTCGCCGGTGGAGATGGTTTCGCTCAAACGTATCGCACAGCGCGCGGATAGCCTGGCGGTGATCCTCAGTTGGGCGCTGTTGCCGATTGCACTTGGCGTTGGCTGGCTAAATGACAGCGTGCTGGTGGCGCTAATAGCGGGTTTGGTATTGGCGCTGCTGGCGACGTTTTTCGGCACCGCGCTGCGCGGTACGCTCACGTCGCGGCTGGTATTATCCGTGCTGTTAATCGGCTGGGCTGGGCTGCTAATTCAGGTTGGCGGTGGCGCAACCGAGTACCACTTCTCGGTGTTTGTGTTGATGTCGGCGCTGCTGGCGTGGCGAGATGTGCGCCCGTTATTGATGGGCGCGGCGGCGGCAGCCACGCATCATATGTTATTCAATTATCTGCAGGAAAATGATCTGTTTGGCGTGGTGGTGTTTCATCATCCCGGCTGGGACATGGTGTTTTTCCACGCGCTGTTTGTCGTGGTGCAAACCGCGATGCTGCTGGTGATTGCACGCCAGATGGCAGCGGATGCGCGCTCGGCCAGCGAAGTGGCGCAACTGGCGGCACACATTAATCAGCAAGCCGGTTATCTCACGCTGCGTGCCGATACTCAGCGGAGTGAAACGCCGTTCGCGCGCACCTTCAGTACTACGCTTGGGACCCTACACGGCACTTTGCATCAGGTCAGCGACGGCGTCGGTCAACTGCTGGCGGAATCCGACAGCATTCTGGAGCGCAACGCCGCGCTCTCGACGCGTACCGACGAGCAGGCGCAAGCGCTGGAAGTGGCGGCCAGCGCCATGAGCGAAATCAGTATCGCTGCCAGCTTAACCCGGGACAAAGCGCAAAGCGCGTGCGAGCTGGCGAGTGAAACCCGCGCGGTGGCGACGCGTGGTGAAGAGAATATCCAGTCGGCGATTCGCTCGATGGAGAAAATCAGCGAAGAGTCGAGAAGGGTGAAGATCATCCTGGAGCTGATCGACGGCATTGCGTTTCAGACCAACATTCTGTCGCTGAACGCCTCGGTGGAAGCGGCGCGTGCCGGTAATCAGGGACGCGGTTTTGCCGTGGTCGCCAGCGAAGTGCGTAATCTGGCGATGCGCAGCGAAAGTGCGGCACGCGAAATTCGTCAACTGATGGATGCCAGTTCCACCAGCACCGAACACGGCACCGTGCAGGTGGAGCATGCGGCGCAAACCATGCGCGAGATTCACAGCAGTATTAGCGGGTTATCGCAGCTGGTGACGGAACTGTCGGCGATGAGTGAGCAGCAGAATTTGAGCATTGAGCAGATTCAGCAGAGCATCAATAGCATTGATCACAGCGTGCATCATAACGTGCAGCACGTGGCCGAAACGCTGCAAGTGGCGCAGCAGCAACAGCAGCAGGCCAATGCGCTGAAGCAGGCGATTTCGTTATTTAAGTTGGGGTAAGCGTGACCTTTGCAAAGGTCGCCATGAATGGCGACCTTACGTTAATTACTCTACGCCATTAACCAGCAGCACGCGGTATTTCGCGCCTTTCAGGCGATGCGCTTTGGCTTCCTGATACGCCGGGCTGAAATACCAGCCTTTCGCCGCCTCAGCATCCGGGAATTCGAGCACCACCACGCCTTCCGCTTCCGGGCCTTCCAGCGTTTCCAGGGCGCCATAAAACGCCAACGGGGTGATGGGATGGTCGCCGCGCGCCTGTCCGGCTTTCTCGGCATACGCCGTCAGCTCGTCCTGGTCTAAGGTTTCGTCCTTAATAAACACCACATATGCAGCCATTATTTCTCTCCTCTCGCCTAGCGTTTGTCTTCAGTGTTGTTATCGAAATCGGCGGCATCATGGCGCTCCAGCAGCTGATCCTGCGGCTCGGCACCAAAAGCACGATTCACTTTACGCCCGCGAATCACCGCCGGACGCTCGGCAATCTCTTTCGCCCAGCGCACCACATTTTTGTACGACTGCACATCAAGGAATTCGCTGCCGCCATATTGGTTGTTCAGCACCAGATTGCCGTACCACGGCCAGGTGGCGATATCGGCGATGGTGTATTCGTCACCGGCGAGGAAGCGATGGTCGGCCAACTGACGATCCAGCACGTCCAGCTGACGTTTAGCTTCCAGCGTGAAGCGGTTGATGGCGTATTCGATTTTCTCGGGCGCATAGTGATAGAAGTGACCAAAGCCGCCGCCGAGATACGGTGCAGAACCTTGCAGCCAGAACAGCCAGTTCAGGGTTTCGGTGCGGCCTGCCAGCGAGGTCGGCAGGAAGTGACCGAACTTCTCGGCCAGATAGAGCAGGATATTGCCGGATTCAAATACGCGCTGCGGTGGCGTGACGGAATGGTCGCTCAGCGCCGGGATTTTCGAGTTCGGGTTTACATCGACAAAACCGCTGGAGAACTGATCGCCATCGCCGATACGGATCAGCCAGGCATCGTACTCGGCGTCTTTGGCACCCACCGCCAGTAACTCTTCCAGCAGGATAGTAATTTTCTGGCCGTTTGGCGTGCCGAGCGAGTATAGCTGCAGCGGATGTTTGCCGACCGGCAAGGTTTTGTCATGCGTCGGCCCGGCGGTTGGACGGTTGGTTTTCGCGCCGTTACCTTTGGCTTCCGGGTCCCAGGTCCAGACTTTCGCGGGCTGATACTGATGTTCCGACATAGTGGTTTCGCCTTGTTGTGATTGTATTTTTGCTGCTACTGAGTGTAGCAGCGCGTGATACAGGCGATTTAACCGCGCTGGCGGTGGGACGCAAAGTCCGATTATGTAAAGTTCTCTTGCGTAAACAGCATAAAGTCCACTCTACCAGGCTGATAGGTGTCGGGGATGTCGCCCTCTTCCAGATGCCGCAGCATCAGCGTTAAGGCAAGCTGAGCATGGCGCAGGGTGTTTTGATCGAGGGTGAGGTTCAGCACGCGATCCTGCAACAGTCGGCGTGTGGTGCTGTACAACTCGTGCGTGACGTACAGCACTTTACCGTCGAGACGATGACGCGCCAGCGCTTCGTGCACCTGTGTGTTGCCAATGCCGGTGTTATACAGCCCGACAATCGGCGGCGAGGCGGCCAGCGTTTTTTCTAACAGGCGGCTAATGCGTTCGCGCTCATCCTGACCGGCAAGAATCTCGCGCAGGCGCAGCTGCGGAAAGCGTTCGGCCAGCACCGCCTGAAAGCCCTCAATGCGCAGGCGGTGGGCAGCGTAATCCGCGCGTCCGCTCATCAACACCACTTCACCCGGCTGCGGCAGCATGCTGCCGAGCATCAAACCGGCGGTGCGCCCGGCTTTGTATTGATCGATACCGACGTGGCACAGCCGCGCGGCATCGGGCAGATCGGCGACCAGCGTGATCACCGGCACGCCGCGCGCTTTACAGGCGGCGAGCGCATCGTAGATCAGCGGGTTTTGATGGGCGAAGACGATCAGCGCATCCATCTTTTTACTGCTGGCGGTGATATGTGCGGCGAGTTTTTCCGGTGCATTTTCCGGGATCAGCGTGCGATGCAGACGCAGGCGGCGATAACCGAGCTGGTCGGCGAGTTTGGCAAAGTCTTGCGCTAATTGCTGGAAGAAGAAGGAGGCGTTGCCGCTGAGCAGCACTTCGATCTGCCACGGATGGCGATGCTCCTCGGGCAGAATGCGTTTTAAACCGGCGTCACGCGCTGCCTGCAGGATTTTTTTGCTCATGGCGGGCGATACGCCACCGCGATCGTTGAGTACCCGGTCAACCGTGGCGACACCGACGCCCAGTTGTTTTGCCAGCTCGGCCAGCGTCACTGCTTTCATGTTACGTGCATTCCAATAGGGCGGGCCCTCATCCTAACCTTCTCCCGCCAGCGGGAGAAGGGACCGATCGAGCAAGCCGCACCATCCCGTTCCCTCTCCCGGTGGGAGAGGGTTAGGGTGAGGGCATCAGCGCGCACTCAACTATCCCAACAGCTCACGCTCAATCAGTTCGCGGGTTTCCACCGCCTGATACTTCATCTTCTCCGGATAACCGAACAGCGCCGCTGAGATAATCGACTCGCCGCCAACCTTAAAGGTGCGGTTGGCAAAATTCATCTCGCGCAGTGCTTCAAACAGCGCATCGAAATTCACTTCGCCTTCCCCGACCGCCACGTGCTGGTGGATGGTGGCATCCACGCCTGGCGGGTTGACGATATAACGGCAGTGTTTGGTGTGGTTCATGGTATCGGCGATCAGCATATGTGAAAGATCATCGCCGGCGTAATGCAGCATGTTCTTCACATCGCCCACACCTTTGTCGTAATAGAAGGTGTGCGGTGCGCTGTAGATGTACTTCACGTTTTCGCTGCGGAATGACTTCACAATGTCTGCAGTTTCGTTGCTCTGCTCGCAGAAATCCCACGGATGCGCCTGAATCTCGACGCGGATGCCTTCACGTTCGATGATCGGCAGCAGCTCTTCCATCGAACGATAGAACATCTCTTCACAAATTTCTGGCTCGTTGGGATTGCCCGACAGCTCGGTGTTGATCACCTGCACGCCCATTTCGACGGCAATCTCGATCATGCGTTTCCAGTTCTTCACCGCCGCCTGACGACGCAGTTCATCCGGGCCGGACCAGCGATATACGGTAATGAACGAGGAGATCTCCAGCCCGGTGGCATTCAGCGCGTTTTTGTATTCGCGCATGATTTCACGGCTGGCTTTCGGATGTTTATAAAACGGGTTGATCTGCGGGTGCGGCGACTGCTCGATGTACTTGTAGCCCCATTCCGCCACCTGATGCACCATGCGCGTGATGCCGAGATCCCTGATTACATCCACATCAAAAGCGATTTTCATTGTTTTCTCCTGAGCGTTAAGCGGTGCGGACTTTGATGATGACCATACTGATCTTTTTACGCGCTTCATCACGTATTCTGATGTGAAACCATCAGCCGGACCGCTTTGAATACGCACATGAATATCAAACATTCATTCTGAATGGTATTAAGATGAAATGAGTTATTTCATTTTTGCGAGAGCGATCAAAATAATGAGAGATTCTCTATCACTCGAAGCCAATTACTGATGATTTCTGTGCGGGATGATTGGTGATTTACCGCAGGTTAGGGCATTATTTTTGATAATTTATTATCATATCATTCAGGAAGTAGCGCATGAGTAAAATCACCATGACCGCGATTGCCGCCGCCGCAGGTGTTGGCGTGGCGACCGTCGATCGCGTGTTAAACCGTCGTGCACCGGTGCGCGCCGCAACGGAGCAGAAGGTGCTGGAAGCCGCTAATCGCCTCGGTTATCGCATCGGCAATGTGCCGCTGCTGAGCGGCACCGCGCCAGCCGCCAGCGTGACGCTGCGCATGGGCTTTATCCTGCTGTCAAAATCCTACTCGTTCTATCATTCCCTCACTGATGCGCTACGCCAGCATACGCAGCCGTTTCATCCGGCAGGCAGCGAACCGCTTTTTACCTGGCACGACATTGATGATGTGGAAGCGGTGGTGGCCTCGCTGTATGCGCTGGCCGGGCAGGTGGATGCGATTGGCTTAGTCGCGCTGGACCACCCGCTGATTCGCCATGCGATAGAAAACATATCGCGTCAGGGCGTGCGGGTTTATGCGCTGTTTTCCAACTTTTCGCCGTGCGGTCACGCCGGTTATGTCGGTCTGGATAACCAGAAAGCCGGACGCACCGCCGCGTGGATTGCCACGCATCTGTTGCATCAGCCGGGTTCGGTCGGCGTGCTGGTGGGCGACCATCGCTTTATCTGTCAGGAGAGCAATGAGATCAGTTTCCGCTCCTATCTGCGTGAGCAGGACAGCGCGCGACGCGTGCTGGAGCCGCTGAAAACCAATGAATCGATTGATGGCGGCTACCGTTCCACGCGTCAGTTACTGGAAGAACATGCCGATTTGGCACTGATCTTCGCGCCTTGCGGCGGCATTGAGGGCGTGATTCATGCGTTGCGCCAGCAGCCGCAGCGTAAGGTGGCGTTGATATGTCATGGTCCGGTGAAAGAGGGCGAGCTGGCGCTGATTGATGGCACCATTACGGTGATGATCCGCAACCGCATCGACGAAATGGCCATGCGCCTGGCGCAGATGGTGCAGCAGCATCATGCGCAGCCGGGCGATCATTTCTCCCAGATCATCCTGCCGTTTGATATCGTCACGCGTGAAAACCTGTAGGCCGCGTCGTTGCTGTATTTGATATATTTCTATCATTTTAATGATGCGAAATACTATGATCGCTATCAAAAAATGAATGTTTCATGGTTGCTGATGATGAAATATTTATTTGATACTTGCGCCATCGACTACCGCAAGGAACGATCATGACTATCCATATTGCTAACGCGCCCTGTAGCTGGGGCGTTGATGACCCGAAAAATCCCTTCCTGCCGCCGTGGCAGAAAGTCCTGAGTGAAGCGTCGCAGGCCGGTTATAAAAGCATTGAGCTGGGCCCATGGAGCTATCTGCCGGTTGAGCCTGCCGAACTGCGTCAGCAGCTGGAAGCGCACGACTTGTCGCTGGTGGCGGGCACCATTTTTGATGATTTGGTGAGTGAAGCCAATTTCCCGGCGATGGTTGAACTGACGCACAACATCTGTCGTAACCTGTCTCTGGTACCGACCGCGACCAAAACCCATGCGGACAACAAGCCCGCACCTTATCTGGTGATTATCGACTTCGGTAATCCAGAACGCGCCAAATACGCCGGTCAATCCGCCAAGGCGCCGCGCCTGTCAGCTGAAGCGTGGCAGCGCATGATGCAGCACATCACCACGCTGAGCCAGATTGCCTGGAACGAATACGGCGTGCGTGCGGTGATCCATCCGCATGCCGGCGGATGCATTGAGTTCGCCGACGAGCTGCAACAGCTGGTGGAAGACATTCCGCATGAAGTCGCTGGTTTGTGCCTCGACACCGGCCATCTGTACTACTCCGGCATGGATCCGATTCCTTACCTCAGCCGCTACTGGGATCGCATCGATTATCTGCACTTTAAAGACGTTAACGATGCGGTATGGCGCGACGTGATTGCGCGCGGCGTCGATTTCTTTGCCGCCTGCGCAGAAGGCGTGATGTGCCCGATTGGCAAAGGGGCAATTGATTATCCAGCGGTGCGCGCCTTCCTGGCGGAGCGCAATTATCAGGGCTGGATCACCGTCGAGCAGGAGCGCGATCCGCGTGATGCCTACACCAGCCTGCGTGACGTCACCGCCAGCCTGCACTATTTGCAATCGGTCGGATTCTGAGGAGAACAACATGATCAACGGCATTAAGGCTCTGGATCGCTCGCTGCGCTGGGGCATGGTTGGCGGTGGCGGCACCAGCCAGATTGGTTACATTCACCGTTCGGCGGCCACGCGTGATAACAACTTCACGCTGCTGGCAGGCGCATTCGATATCAACGCCGAGCGCGGCCGCGCCTTTGGCACTTCGCTAGGTATCGAAGCCGATCGCTGCTACGCAGATTACGAAACCCTGTTTGCGGCAGAAGCGGCGCGTCCGGACGGCATCGAAGCGGTGTCGATCGCCACACCCAATAACACGCACTTCGCCATCTGCCGCGCCGCACTGAATGCGGGTCTCCATGTGGTGTGTGAGAAGCCGCTGTGCTTCACCGCTGCCGAGGCCGATGAGCTGGAACAGCTGTGTGCTGAGAAGAAGAAAATCATCGGTGTGACTTATGGTTACGCCGGACATCAGCTGATTCATCAGGCACGCGAAATGATTGCCGCAGGTTTGCTGGGTGAGATCCGCATCATCAACATGCAGTTCGCGCACGGCTTCCATAACGAAGCGGTTGAATTGCAGAACGAAAGCACCAAGTGGCGCGTCGATCCGCGCTTCGTCGGGCCGAGCTATGTGCTGGGCGATTTGGCGACACATCCGCTGTTTATCGCCGAAACCATGGTGCCGCATCTGCAGATCAAACGCCTGCTGTGCAGCCGCCAGAGCTTTGTCAAAACCCGTGCGCCGCTGGAGGATAACGCCTTCGTGATGATGGAGTACGACAACGGCGCAGTCGGCACTATGTGGGCATCGGCGGTGAACTGCGGTTCGATGCACGGCCAGAAGGTGCGGGTGATCGGTGAGAAAGCCAGCCTGGAGTGGTGGGATGAGCAGCCGAATCAGCTGCGCTATGAAGTGCAGGGCGAGCCGGTGCAGATTCTCGAGCGCGGCATGGGTTATCTGCATCCGAGTGCGCTGGCTGACGACCGTATTGGCGGCGGACATCCGGAAGGATTGTTTGAAGCCTGGTCCAATCTCTATCGCCGTTTTGCGCTGGCAATGGATGCCACCGATCGTAGCGATCAGGCATTCCTGAAAGACTTCTGGTATCCGGGCGCGCATGCCGGTTTGATGGGCGTGCGATGGGTGGAGCAGTGCGTGAAGTCTGCGGATGCGGGATCAGTGTGGGTGACGTGCTAAGGGGGCGGTAAAGAAAATGGGTCGGCATGTCCAGCCGACCCAAAATGAGCATACCGAATGACTTATCGCGTGCAAACAATGTAAACAGTAGGAGCTGTTGATTTTGAGGCGATATCTCCTACGGTGCCTAGGGTGGAATCGAAATTGCCTTTGAGGCCTTTCCAGCTATCACTCAATGCATACCAAGTGCTGATGAATCCACTTTGTGTTAACAGCGTTCTGGCTTCAACAAAGTCGCCGCCTTCCTGGGCAAATACGGCCAATTCTGCGGAACCAGCTAGATGGGCACCCATATTGTTACAAAAATCTCTCACCTCCTGAACAGGCGGTGTTACCCCAGTCGAGTCATAGGCAAGGGCAAGGTATTGATGATTGCCGGCTCTGTATACCGGAGTAATGGTCTGACTGATCGTTTTCTGAGAAGTGTTAGCCAGCAACGCTTGAACAGTGCCCTGTCTCTTATTGCTGTTCACATGCAAGCTATCAAGAGTGGCGGTCGCCGTACCTGTAGCATCAGTGAATGATTCGCTATCGATGCTACCAATATCGGTCGACCAGTTAACTTTGTAATTGGGTACCGCCTGATTTTGCGCATTTTTTACCACCACGCTAATCACTGGATTATCGCCACCAAAACCGTATACCGCGTTTTTAGAGGTTTGCATTGATGTAATCGTGGCGGTGGAGCTATCGACCACAAATTCGACTTCCGGTGCGGTAACTGGCGCGTTGGCTCCGACACTCACGCTGACAATCCCTTTGCCTGGTGCACCTGATTGCAAGGTATTATGCGATTTTCCCTCATCATCTGTGCGCTGTGTTTGCCCGTTAAGTTGGCCAAAGTTGGTGGTCCAGTTGATAAGCAGCCCTTTCACGGGATTGCCATAGCGATCTTTCACCAGTGCGGTATAGGTCGCTTTACTGGTGTTGTCCGCTGGAATTTGTCGTGCATCCACGGTCAGATCACCGGCGCTAAGGCTGGCGCTACTGGTCTCCGCCGTGAACTCCACCGCCGTCGCCGCCACCGCCGTGCCGCTACCCGGCTGCGCCGTGACGATAGCTGCTCCCAAAACCGTTGAGCTTAACGTTACCGTCGCCACGCCTGAGACGTTGGTTTTACTGCTATTCTGCGCCAGGTTGCCGCGGTCGGTGCTCCAGCTCACAGATAAATTGCTCAGCGGGTTGCCATAGGCATCCTTAATCGTTGCACTGTAAGTAATTTTCTCACCGCTATTCGCGATGGCGCTGACTTTGTCCGCCGTCACACCGCCATTGGCGATTTGTGCACTGGCGGTATCTGCCGTCACCGTCACTGGCGGTGCATTCACAGCCGCGCTGCTGTTGACGCGAGCGTTAACCTGCACGGTGCCTGCTAATGTGGCGGTGAGTGAGATAGTGGCCTCACCAGCGGTATTGGTGGTAGACGTCGTACCGCTCAGCGTTCCACCGCTGGTTGCCCAAGACACAGGCAGGTTGGCTACGGGGTTGCCGTGGGCGTCTTTCACTACGGCGCGGAAGATCGCCATGTCAAGAGTGCCCGCTGTGATGCTGGTTTTGTTTACCGTTAAATCACCGTCGCTGATGCTAGCCGAAGCGGCGTCAGCCTTGAAGTCAACCACCGGCGCATTAACCGCTGCGCGGCTGTTCACCACCGCCTTTACTTGCGCGTTACCTGCAGCCGTAGACGTTAACGTTATGGTTGCCTTACCGTCCGGACCAGTCACGCTGGCCGCACTGCTCAGCGTGCCGCGATCGCTACTCCATCCAACGGTTACGCCACTCACCAGGTTACCGGCGGCATCGATGACCCGTGCCGTATAAGACACGCTGTCGCTGCCGTTAGCCAGCGCGCTAGTTTTGTTGGCGGTGAGATCACCGCTGTCCAGACGGGCCGATGCCGCGTCGGCGACGATGTTTACCCTCGGTGCATTTGCCGGGTTGCCGTTGACCGCAGCGATGATCTGCGCCGACCCTACAGTGGTACCGGTGAAAGTAACCGTGGCCTCACCGTTGACGTTGGTGACAGACGTTGCATCGCTGAGTTTGCCAAGATTGCTGGTCCAGTTGACCTGCTGATGCGCCACTGGGTTGCCGTTAGCGTCTTTAACCACCGCCGTAAAGCGTGCTGCATCCGTGCCGCTACTCACAATGGTGGTTTTATCCACGGTCAAATCGCCGCTGCCGATTCGCGCGCTGCTGGCATCGGCGGCGAAAGTCACGAGGACGGCACTTAGCGCGGGTTTGCCAACCAGCGCTGCGCTTACACCCGCCTGGCCCATTTGGGTTGAGGTCAGCGTGACCTGGGTTTTGCCGTCTGGCCCTGTCACGCTTGTTGTCTGGCTAAGTGTTCCGAGTGAGGTCTGCCAGTTTACAACTTGTGCGGGCAGCGGGTTTCCGTTTTTGTCCTTCACAGTAATGGTGTAAGTCACGAGATCGCTGCCATCGGCCACGGCACTGGTTTTATCCACAATAAAGTCGCGCGCGTCGATGGTGGCGCTAGCGGCATCGGCGGTAAAGCTGATGACGGGTGCATCCACGGCGGCCTGCGTGCCAAGCTGTGCCTGTACCTGCACATCATGCGCCGCAGTATCTTTCAAGGTGACGATGGCAATACCGTTTTTGCCACTCTGACTCACAGCAGCACTCAATGCACCACCGTTACTGTGCCAGTTGAGCTTCACGCCCGGTACTGGATTGCCATTGGCATCCTTAATCAGCGCGCTGAAAGTGACAGAATCGCTACCATTGGCGATGGCAGTGGTTCGATCAACTGTAAGGTTACTCCTATCCAGTGCGGCGGTGGATGCGTCGGCAATGAAATTCGCCAGGGCGTTGGCGCTGCCGTTGGCGGTAGACGCGGTAACTGTAATGGTTTCTGCCGCGGTATCGGTAAAGGCGATTACCACCATGCCGTTGTCGTCGCTGATGGCCGTCAGGCTACTGCCTGCTGCGACTTGCGCGGAGCCACTCAATGCAAAGGTCACGGTCACACCCGCAACCGGGTTGCCCATGGCATCTGTCACGCGAGCTTCTGCGCGAGCAATGGCACTGCCGTTGGCCACTACATTATCCCGTGTCAGACGTAGATCGCCGTCAGCCACGGTGGCGCTACCGATGTCGCTAATTTGTTTAATGGTCAGCGGGCTCAGTTGCAGCGTATCGATGGTGGCGCTGAGTTTAACGTCTGCTGCACGCGTACCGGCGGTTAGCGTGGCGAGGTATTCGCCATTGCCTTTTTCTGTGACAGCACTCAACACCGGCGTCTTCGCGGCAGCGGTAGCCGCATGGGTGCTGGGGCGAGCACCAACACCGGCTTTCTCCGGGGCGTTGCTCAACTCGGTAGCACTTAGCGCGATGGACGCAGCCACATCGGTCACTGGCTGCTCGTTTTCATCGCGCAGCAGGATGCTGATCTGCGACGTGGCCTTACCGTCGGCAAGCAAAGTGGCAGGCGAGGCGCTCAGCGTGCTAGTGCTGGCATTTATCGCCGGGCTACTGACGTTGACCACAGTCGAGGAAACTTTCGAACGGTTATTACGTGTGTCTATGGCCACGCCGCTCAGGGTATAGCGGTTATGGCCGCCAGCGATAAAGCGCGGTAACACGATTTGGTATTGGTTGTTACCCAGGTCCTGAATGTGACCACCCGCAGCGACGATCTCGGCGTCGTTCCAGATAATTGATGCCAGACCGTACTTGCTGATGATCTTGTAATTCAGAGTCACGGTTTTACCGCTGCGACCATTGATTTCGGTCGGCAGGCCAAGTTGAATCAGCTCCTGTTTGCGATATTCCAGCACGATATTGTTATTACGCTCAACCAGCGCCATACGGTTAGCAGCTAAAGTGCGGTTTAGATTTACGGCGCTGGGATCGAGCTGGCTACTGAGCGTCTGACCCAATTGATAGTTGAACTGGAGGCCTAATTGGGATTCGCGCTGATGACCACTGGCTTTATGGTCCAGTGTGAACGACACCAATGGCACCGGGGTATAGCTCAAACCTGCGGTGAAGGCAGCAGGGTTACTTTGGCGCCTCTCTTTGCTGAACAATGCAACTTCGTCACCGTAGTATTTTTCGTACATAAAACGCCCGCCAATCGCCGGGTAGACGGGTAGCCAGGCCTCGGCCCGAAGGTCGAACCCGTTTGCCGGGCGAGCATCGTAGTCTTCAACATCTACAGAGTTGCGCCAGCTGCTCAGGCGATAATAACCATTTCCGGAAAGCTTGAGGTAGTCGCGCCAGGCTTCGGCACCAATGCCCATTCGTTTATGACTGCGACTGATGTTCTGGTCGTAAAAGGCGTTGTAGCCAAGCATCCAGCGGCTGGTGAAGTGGCGCTGGCCGAGACCGAAGTTACCAGTAAATTGACCGTCTTTATTGCGCAGGCCTTGTTGAGCGAAAAGTAGGCGGTCCGGCGTCTGATTGAGCGGTAACAGCAGGTCAAACGAGCCAGTCTGCGGCTTAAAGTGCTCATCCGTGCCAAGCTCGACGCGT
Source organism: Pantoea sp. GbtcB22 (assembly GCF_019091025.1). NCBI lineage: Bacteria > Pseudomonadati > Pseudomonadota > Gammaproteobacteria > Enterobacterales > Erwiniaceae > Pantoea > Pantoea sp. GbtcB22. The sequence goes on along the minus strand of NZ_JAGXKB010000009.1, from coordinate 25,978 downwards.
GCGGTACCCCATTGTTTTAGCCATTCTTGCGCCTGGCCTACGGCGGCGCCAGTGACCTGCTGGCTGAGATAGCCGCTTAGGTTACCGGATTGATGCGCCTCAGCCAGTCCACTGGCCTGCTGGGCAGCGCTGCTGAGTGAGGTCTCTTCGCCCGGACGGATGGCGGCTTCAACAGATAATGCCCAAAAGGGGGTGAGTGCCATGCCCACCTGGACGGCAATCTGGGTAAAGATGAGCGGTCGCATCCAGCGGGATGAGGCATCGGCGCGTGACGCTGACGAACGTATGTTGTCCATAAAATTCTCGTGTTTTGGCTAAAAGGGGTCATGAAGTAGGTGAGGGGGAATTCTCACGCGGGGAGAAGTTGTTAGCGCTTGAGACGGGTCTTAAACCTTTTAAGTGATTTGAAAAAAGCAAGGCAGGAACGACTTGCGAGGAACAAGATTAAAAGGGGGATAGGACGAAAATACCGCTAGATGGACAACAACACATACGCTTACGAGGCGACCTGTAGATAGGCAAGTGTGTAAAGCGCTGGCTTGATGCGATATCAGTTCAGGCGTCATACTTGCCGTTTTTTTCACGCTTTACCTAAAAATTTGATGCCATTTTATCTTCGATTTCTCTGCGTTTTTACGCGCTTTTTGGCGCCTTTATGCGCTTTTATACCAGGCGTAGAACAATATTCCGTCTGCAACCAATAATCACACTCCTCATCATTAACCCAAAGCAATATAACAGTTTTATTTCTGTAATAGTTGAACCTGGCTTATAACTATTGTACAAATAAAAACCGTATTCATGCTGTCTTCCTGAAAATAAAGGGGCATCTTTGACGGTAATAGCAGAAAAAGAAGACATATCTTGGAGAAGTCGCATTTTGTCTCATTCGCATAAAATGCTGTCTTAGGTAATATTTTAGATCTTTAGATCGTTAAAATGCAAATGTTAAGTTTTTTATCCTAAAAAAAGATCTTAAAAAAGATCAAAGATCTGTAAATTAACCGTCGCGCTAATTTTTTTAGGGTTATATTTCAAATTAAGCACGAATAATCAAAAAAACTTTCAATAGGTTGAAAATTGTCATTTACTTAAAGCGGTCGAAGGGCTCCAACATTACTTCGATTAATGTTTTATCTGCTGTGGAAATGAAAGTTCATTGCTTGAGCAGAGACATTTTTTATGACGATTTTTGAGGCTTAATCATGAAAAGCAAGTTCGCAGTATTGGTTGCAATTACGGCTTCTCTTGGATTTATTGGCACGACAACTGCTGCTGATGGCACGATTAATTTCACGGGTACAATTACCGATAACGCTTGCACGGTGGATACTGGCTCTGCCAACCAAACCGTGAATCTGGGCACCGTTTCAAGCAAAACCTTCACCGGAGCCGGTGTCACCGCGGCACCGACTCGCTTCAACATTAATCTGACAAGTTGTCCTGCTGCGGTAACCTCGGCCAGCGTACGTTTCGATGGCGCAACCTCTGCGGGAAATAACCAAATCCTCGCTCTGAACTCAGGGCAAACTGCCACTAATGTGGGTGTCGCGCTGTATGAGCAAGACAGTTCCACTCTCATCCCTATCGCCAGCAAATCGGCTGATCGTCCAATCACGGCAGCCGGCCCTAATGTACTGACCTACATAGCGAAATATTACGCTACGGCCACGCCAGTTACTGCGGGTACAGCAAACTCCACGGCGACCTTCACCATTGCTTACAACTAAGTAGTTTCAGAGCCGCGTCATGCGGCTCTTTCTTTCGTCACGGAGAGAGATGGATGTTTAAAAAAAGTCTTTGGCCATTGGCCATGGCACTTTTGTGCCTGTCGCCTATGGCTCAGTCTGGTGTGCAGATTGGTGGCACACGCCTGGTTTATGACGGTAAAAACAAGCTGGCCGCGATAAGTGTGACTAATCCAGACGACCGTCCCTATTTGATTCAATCCTGGGTTAGCAGTCAGGAAGAGAGTGATACCGCTGATGACACTTTCATCACCACGCCCCCGCTCTTCCGCCTTGAGCCTCATAGCCAGAATTCGGTGCGCGTTATCTACAGTGGTCACACGTTGCCAGACGATCAGGAATCCGTGCACTGGTTGAATATCAAGATTATCCCGACGGTCAATCGTCAGGCCACTAACGATCTCGTTATCACCATTAAAAACAAAATGAAGTTATTTTACCGGCCCGCAGAGTTAAGCGGCGATCCCGCATTGGCTTTTACCAGGCTCAAATTTCGCCAGCGTGAGGGCAAACTCGCCGTGTTTAATCCCACGCCTTACAGCGTTTCGCTCTACGACCTGACCGTAAACGGTTCAACTATGACCAAACCGCCGATGGTGTTGCCTTCACAGGAAATCGTTCTTGGCCAAAAAGTGCACGTTGGCAATCCGGTGAGCTGGCGAGCGATTAATGATTTCGGCGGCATTACAGCAGAACAAACATTAAAAGTGGGCACCGATTAAAGGAGAGGGCCATGTCGATGAGACAAAATATACCTTTAACGCTGAGGCCTGCTTTTCAGCGCACCTTACTTAACATGGTAATACTGGCTGCAATACCCATTAATGATGTGGCTGCAGAGGATTATTTTGATCCTGACACGGTGGAACGACACAGCGGCCAGCGTGCAAATCTGGATCTTTCCACTTTTAGTCGCAGTGGGGGTCAAGCGGCGGGCGTTTACAACGCCGACGTTTACCTGAACGACAATTTTGTTGGATCAAAAAGCATACGCTTTGAACCCGGTGCGAAGGGTCTGCAGCCCCTATTAATGAAAGCCGATTTTATGCGGTGGGGCGTGAAAGAGAATGCCACACCCGCTTTCGTGAAAATCTCACCTGCGCAGGAAGTGACGAATATCGCTGCCATCATCCCGCAGGCGCAAACCCGCTTTGATTTAAACCAGCAACGCTTAAATGTCTCCATTCCACAAGAATATGTGCGACAAAACGCACAAGGGTATGTTGGCCCAGATGAGTGGGACGATGGTGTCAACGCGCTATTTATGAATTATGGCTATTCAGGTGCCAATAACTGGAGTGATTATCGTCAGGGAAGTGATAACAACGCGTATCTCAATTTGCGTAGCGGTATCAATCTCGGGGCCTGGCGCGCGCGCAATTACACCACCTATAGCCATAGTCAGGGTGATGATAAGTGGAACAGTATTAATACCTACGTTCAGCGTGACATCAAACCCTGGAAAAGCCAGCTGGTATTGGGAGAGAGCTATACACCCTCAGAGGTATTCGATAGCTTCCCCTTTCGCGGAGCTCAGCTCTACTCAGACGACAATATGCAGCCTGAAAGCTTGCGAGGATTCGCACCCGTTGTACGAGGCATTGCGCAGAGCAATGCGCAAGTTACCATTCGTCAGGACGGTAACATCATTTGGCAAGCCTATGTGCCACCCGGACCTTTCGCCATAAACGATCTTTATCCTACCTCGGCCAGTGGCGATCTTGAGGTGGTAATAAAAGAAGCGAATGGCAGCGTCCGACAGTTTGTTCAGCCATTTTCTGCGGTGCCTATCATGCAGCGTGAAGGGCGTTTCAAATATGCTTTCACGGCCGGGCAATATCGTTCAACCGGGGGATCGGCAAAAAAACCGGGCTTTATACAAGGCACAGGTATTTATGGTTTGCCTTATAGCTCAACCGTTTATGGTGGATCTATCCTGTCGGGTGATTACACGTCAGCATCGGTTGGTGTGGGGAAAGGTCTGGGGTTATTGGGTTCGATTTCGCTGGACGGAACATTCGCCAATGCTCGTTTAATGGAAGAAACTCATCGCGGTGGCTCATTTCGTTTTCAATATGCAAAAGATTTCGCAATGAGCGGCACCACTTTTACTCTGGCTGGCTACCGTTATTCCACCTCTGGTTATTACGATTTTAATGAAGCTAATGGCTATTACGCGAATACACTGCCGCCGGGTTTCCGGGGTAATCCCAACAACCGCAATGAAGTTGAACAAGCCCGACGCGAATGGCGAAACTGGCGTTATAGCCATAACAGACGCAGTAAATCCCAACTCAACGTTAATCAATCGTTGGGTGATTATGGCAGTCTTTTTCTCTCCGCTTACCAGCAACAATATTGGGGCGTGACAGAAAAGGAGCGCAGTTTGACGCTGGGCTATAACACCAGCTTCAACGCCATCAATTACTCCTTTAACTACAGCTATTCACAGACGCCGTTCTACACCAACCACGATCAAATTTTTTCGCTGGCGGTGCAGATTCCCTTTGACCGATTTTTACCCAAAAGCTGGCTGAACTTCTCGGGCAGCACCGACAATCGCGATAAAACCACTGGCGCGGTGGGGTTGTCAGGCACTGCACTGGCAGACAATAACCTGAGCTATAGCGTGCAGCAGGGTTACACCAATCAAGGGGTTGGCGCCAATGGCAATGCGTCAGTCAACTATAAAGCACGCTTTGGCGAATACCAGGCTGGCTATAACTACTCGCGGAATACCCGACAACTGAATTACGGCGCAACGGGCGGCATTGTGGTGCATCCCTATGGTGTGACTCTGAGCCAGCCGTTAGGTGACACCATGGCGTTAGTGCGCGCTGAAGACGCGGAAGCGGTTCGCGTGCTCAACCAAACCGGCGTGCTGACTGATGGCAGAGGTTATGCCGTCGTACCTAACGTAACACCTTATCGCCGCACCTCGCTTTCGCTTGATGCCAATTCGCTCGGCGATAACGTCGATCTGCTGAGTGACAGCCAAACAGTGGTGCCTACGCAGGGGGCCGTAGCATTAGCCAATTATCCCACGGTATCGGGGGCAAAAATGGTCGTCACCTTGCGTGGGCGTCAAGTGCCGTTCGGCGCACGTGCCAGCGTTGCCAACGGCGAAACCCTTTCGCATGGCATCGTTGATGACAAACAACATGTTTACCTCAGCGGCGTGCCCGCAGCGGGCGTGGTTAAGGTGAACTGGAAGGGCGGCGAATGTCAGGCTCCGTTTACGTTAGGAAAGGCTCAGTTTGGTGTCAATTCTGTGACGGCACAATGCCGCTAAAGGAAACATTTATGCGTTTATTTCTTTTATTACCGAGCATATTTTTTATTGGGTTGTACGTTAACTTTGCGCAGGCTTATACCTGTACTACCACCACAGCAGCGACAACAATTTCTCCACCTGCGATAGTGATTCAACGGGATTTACCGGTAGGATCGTTGATTGGCAGCCAGATCACCTCGGGTGCGGTGAACACGTTTAACTGTACTAACACGGCGCCGGCGTTGACTTACCAAAGTGTGGGCGTAAAAGGCACCGGTAACTATGTCACGACCATTGGAGGCAGACGAATTTACAGCACCAATATTGCGGGGATTGGCTTTGCTATCGGTGGCATTTCAGTGAACAACTGCAATAACTTTAGTGGCTGGGTTGATGGAACCAGTACGGGAGATGGTAATGCGAACAATAGGTTGCTGTGTTCGGTCAATGGCTTAATGGCGGGACAACCTCTGCGCGAGCAAGCGTTGCTGCAGTTCTATAAAACCGGACCAACCGGATCGGGGATGGTCACCGCGCAGCAGGCAGGATCGTTTATTTTGCATAACAACCAGGCGTTCTGGCATTCACCGGAATCAACTATTCTTATGAATGGTTTTAGTGTCACAACGCTGGCGTGTTCAGTCAGTAATACTGCCATCGCCGTGAATATGGGCAATGTGGATAAGCGTGCGTTCAGTGGGACGGGCAGTTCACCCGATGCCAGCTTTACGCGTAATTTTACCCTTCCGCTTAACTGTAATGCCGGCACCCGCATCAATGTGAAAATTGATGGAAATGCCCAAAACTCCGCCAATGGGGTATTAAATCTGACATCAGGTGCCAATACGGCAAGTGGAGTGGGCGTGCAGCTGCTGTTTAACAATGCGCCTGTGCAACTGGGCACTAATATTGTTGCCGGAACCTCGGCCAGCGCGGGGAATTATAACATTCCGCTTCAGGCGCGTTATTACCAAACGACCGCAACCATTACACCCGGCACAGCTAACAGTTCCGCGACTTTCACACTGACCTATCAATAAATAATCTTCCCCCTGGCGGGGGAAGATTGTCAGTGATGACTCACCGATAGATCACTTCAACAGCTTTAATATGACCCGATGATTGCACGCTGACATTGCCGAGTTGAAACGGCAGCGTCTGCTGTTGCTTATTGAATCTAATCTGACGCACTTTATCGACACCATTCTGGCTACATTGAACTGCGGCATGCTGGCTATTGGTCGTCGTCGTACAGGCAGGCTCAACTATCGCACCGGTAAAGGAAACGGTACCGCCCTCAGCCAGAACGGCTTGGGCAAATAGCAAACCAGAAAATAATACGAATGCTGTTTTCATCGGTCTTCTCCTGGTGGTGGCATAAAGAAGAACGACAAGTTAGGACCAAACTTTAATTAAAAATGGCGATAGTGAAAAAATATCCCCCTTAATGCGATCGCAGGTCGCTGAGGAAGCGCTGCGCGCGCGGGTGCTGCGGCTGGGTGAAGAACTGTTCTGGCTGTGATTTCTCCAGAATCTGTCCCTGGTCCATAAACCAGATGGTATCCGCCACCTCACGGGCAAAGTTCATTTCGTGGGTCACGCACATCATCGTCATCCCTTCCTGCGCCAGACCGCGCATCACTGACAATACTTCGCCGACCATCTCCGGATCGAGCGCCGAGGTCGGTTCATCGAACAGCATCACCGGCGGCTTCATCGCCAGCGCGCGGGCAATCGCCACGCGCTGCTGCTGGCCGCCGGAAAGCTGCGCCGGATAAGCATCGGCTTTATGCGCTAAGCCCACGCGCTCCAGCAATTCACCCGCCTGACGACGCGCTTCGCTGCGCTTTACGCCCAGTACTTTCATCGGCGACATCATGATGTTCTCGGCCACCGTCACATGCGGGAACAGGTTGAAGCTCTGAAACACAAAGCCGATGCGCGTGCGCAGCTGATTGAGGCGCGTGCTGCTGCCGTGAATATCGGTGCCATCAAACACAATCTGGCCGTCATCGATCGGTTCTAAACGGTTAACGGTGCGGATCAGCGTCGATTTGCCCGAGCCGGAAGGGCCGCACACTACCACCACTTCGCCGGGATTAATCTCGGCGCTCAGGTTGGTCAGCGCCTGATACGCGCCGTACCATTTATTAACCTGATTAAACATGATCATCGGTCCCATGCGGTTTCCTTATTGCGAAGAGGTTTTAGTCAGCATCACTGCGGGCGCCATGCTGGGCGTTGGCTGCGGTGCTTGACGACGTTTCTGCGCAATGTGCGCTTCGAGTTTATTGGCCAGCCAGGTGAGGCTGAAGCAGATGAGGTAATAGCTCAGCGCCACAATGGCGAACACCTGAAACGGTTTGGTCAGCAGCTGATTACTCACCTGATTGGCGGCAAAGGTCAGCTCCGGCACGTTAATCACATAGCCCAGCGTACTGTCTTTGATAATTGACACCAGCTGGCTAACCAGGCTGGGCAGGGTGTTGAACAGCGCCTGCGGCAGGATCACCAGACGCAAAGTTTTCAGATGGCTCATGCCGAGCGCGCGTGAGGCTTCGTATTGGCCGTGCGGCAGCGCCTGAATGCCGCCGCGCACGATCTCGGCGATATAGGCACTCTCATAAATCACCAGCGTACACAGCATGGTGGCGAAACCGCTGATGTTGTGGCCAATCAGCAGCGGCACACAGAAGTAGGTCCAGAACACCACCATCATTAGCGGGATGCCGCGCAGCAGGTAAACCCAGCCGGTGGCGGGCCAGCTCAGCCAGCGCCACGGCGACAGACGCGCCAGGCCCAGCAGCACACCAATCGGAAACGCCAGCAGCACCGCCAGCACCGAGATCAGCAGCGTACAGAGCACGCCGCCAATCGGACCGTTCGGGTATTGGCCCATCAACAGCAGCATGCCGTTGTCATGCAAAATGGTGAACATCTCAAACATCGCCATTACCTCGCATAGACGCGCTGGAAGCGGCGGGCCAGCAGTGCGCCAAGGCCCATCAGCAGCAGGGAGAAGAACAGATAGCCCACGGTCGCCACGATGTAGGATTCGAAGGTACGGAACGTTTGGTTCTCAATATCGCGCGTTACATAGGTGAGATCCGCCACGCCAATCACCATCGCCAGGCTGGTGTTTTTAAACAGCAGCACCGTGTGGTTGATCATCGCGGGCATCGCATTGCGAATGCCCTGCGGCAGAATAACGCCGTGCATGGCGCGCACGTAGCTCATGCCGAGTGCGCGCGCGGCTTCGTTCTGCCCGTCGGGAATGGCGCGCAGGCCGCTGCGGATATCTTCGGAGAAGTACGCCGCCTGACATAGACCCAGCGCGGTGAGGGAGAACAGGAACTCGGCGTTGTAGTTGTTGATCCACATCTGCAGCGCTTCCGGCAGCAGCGTAGGAATGGCGAAGTACCACATCATCAACTGGATCAGCGTCGGCACATTGCGGTGATAAGAGACATAGGCTTTGACCAGCCCAACCGCGATGCGGTTTTCAGTCAGGCGAATCACCACCAGCAGCAGCGCCAGCACCATCGCCAGCAGCCAGGCACCCAACGCCAGTTCAAGGGTGAACACCGTTCCGTCAACGATCATCTGGCCGTATTGGCCGGTTATCACACTGCTGAAATCGAGAGCCATTCTGTTACCTCATCTTCGCCTGCTACGCGCTGTGCTCGCCCGGTCGCATGGTGGAAAGACCGCCCGGCACCTGTAATGTCGGGGTGATTTCGATGTTGCCGATATTTACCGCCAGCGGTGCCGCGAGCGCGAAAGCAACGCAGTCGGCGATATCTTTGGCCTGCGGCAGTTCAAAGCCATCAATGAAGCGGCGGCGCGCCTCTTCGTGATCGCCTGACACGTTGCCGAAGATATCGGTGGCGACGCGGCCCGGACAGATTTCGGTGATGCGCACGCGCGCGCCGTAGCAATCGACGCGCAGCTGGCGCGAAAGGGCATGCACGCCGGCTTTGGTGGCGTGATACACCGAGTTGCCGTTGAAGTTGTAGATGGCAGCAATCGAGGTGATGTTGAAGACGTGGCCACGATCGCGCGCCACCATGCCCGGCACTAGCAAACGGCACAGATGCAGCACCGCGCGCAGATTGACGTCCACCTGGGTTTCAATCACGTTCTCGTCTGCATTGAGGATCGAGCCCGGATGCGACAGGCCAGCGTTATTCACCAGAATGTCGATTTCGAGATCCTGGCACAGCGCGGTCAGCGCCTTTATGTCACTGACATCCACCGCATGCGGAATACAGCCGGTACGATCGGCCAGCGCTGCCAGCTGCTCTTTACGGCGCGCCACCGCGTGCACGGTGATGCCCTCCTGGCACAAGCGCTCAACAATCGCTTCGCCCATTCCCGCCGATGCGCCGGTCACCAGCGCGGTTTTGTAATCTGAAAATGGCATCTGCCTCTCCTCGTTATGGCGTCTTTTGACTGTATGCAGTTATGCCGCAAGGGCATAAGACATAAAAATTTTGAGGCAATAAGCGCCCCTTATAACCCCGCAGGGCTGCCATTCATGGCGACTGAAACATCAACACGTCCTCGCCATACTCCACCGCAGACAAATGCTCTACCGCGAACGACTGCACCGTGCCGCTATCCGGGCTGATCACCGGCACATACAGCGGGCCAACCTGCACCAGCGCCACCACCGCACCGGCCTCGATGTGCTGGCCGGGCGCGACAAAATCCTGCGGACTATGCGGATGGCGGCGCAGCAGCGTGCCGGGCATCGGTGCGACGATGCGTTGCGGGATGAGGGGGTTTTCAGCGGCGGGAAGCGTGACAGGCGCGGGCGTGGCTGGCGTGGCGGCGAAGGTCAACCGCACTGACCAGTGCTTGCCATCGAGCGCCAGGCTGTTCAGCCCGGAGGATTGCATCTTGCGCGCCAGCGCACGCAGCGTCGGCAGCGGTATTGCGGTTTTATCCATGGAATTCCCGTCAAAGCGAAACACGCCCGCCTGAGCGGGCAAAATCGTAATCTAGCGCGTTCGAAATACGGGCAGTAAGAGGGTTTCGCTTTGCGGCAATAAGCGGGACTTATCCCACCAACGTCAAAGGATGATTCTCAACGTTGCGGCGCGACATCAGCGACAGCAGGATCGATTTCACCGCTTCAGCCGGCTGTGACAGCGGCAAGTGATCCGACATGCAGAACGACAGCGACACCTGCACATCCGGATCGACGATCTTCGCCATCCACGCATCGCCGCTTTTCAGCATCGCGCGCGCGGCGGATTCCGGCATGATGGTGGTGCCGAGACCGGCGCTCAGGGCGGCATTCAGCGTGGTTTGCGACTCGATCTCGCATTTCACGCGGTACTGCAGATTGTTGTGTACGAAGGCATCGTCGAGCACTTTGCGCATGATGTTGTAGACGCGCGGCAGGAACAGATCGTATTGCGCCACCTGCGCCAGCGGGATCTCTTTCACCGGTTGCGCGAGGCTGAACGGACAGACGAAGTAGAGATCCTCTTTCATCAGCGGCATAAAGCGCAGACCGTGAATGGTGCGGTGATCGTAAATTACCGCCATATCCATGCGACCATTCATGATCAGTTCGCTCAGCGTGGTGCCGAAGTTCTCATTGAAGTAGAGCACGATGCCGGGATGTTGCTGCTGCACTTCCATCATCAGCGGTAATGCGAGGTTTTGTGCCGCGGTGCCCGGCGCTAAGCCCACTGAGACGCTGCCGCTCAGTGACGCGCCGACCAGCTCAATGGCACTTTGTGCCTGCTCGCACTGGCGCAAAATCGCCTGCGCGTGGGAATAGAGCGTTTTCCCGGCTTCGGTCGGCGTTACGCCGCGCTTGGTACGAATGAGCAGTTGCTGATTCACTTCCCCTTCCAGCGTAGCCAGCTGCTGGCTCAGCGCGGGCTGGGCAATATGCAAAATATCGGCGGCCTGGGTCAGGCTGCCCACATCAACAATTTTAACAAAGTACTTCAGGCGACGAAGATTCATGAACGCTTCCTCCAACAGAACGCATAGCGGGTATCAAGCAAAGTTGATGCCAAATAAGCTTTCGCGAATGAACTCAGACAGGAGGGTAGAGCCACAGTGCCTCCTACGGCAGGTGCTGAGTTGGACAGTTGCCGAGACGGCGAGGCTAAAACAGCGACCTTTGCACTGGTATGGTGCGATTCACTCATTAGATTTGGCGATGATAGGAGTGAGTAAACGGGCGTTACGCGCTGTTAACCGGCACTCAAAGTAACACTCTATTAACATTGCGTCAGGCGCTAGCGCGTGACCTGCCGCGCATTTCCACATCAGGCTCGCCATCTTTATGGCGAAAGTGTGCGGTCGGTTCAGTCATCGCTTTGTGTTATATCACCACAACAAAGCACTATTAACCGCCGCTTCGGGCAAAAACCTATCCTCTGGTAAACGTCGTGTTTGCAGCTTGCTGCAAACCGTTCATGCTGACACTGAGCCAGGATTAACCCATGCCCGAGATAGCCGATCGATTAAAGAATGTGACCGTTTCTGCCTCCGTTGCCATGACCCAAAAGGCCCGCGATCTCGCGGCGCAGGGCATTGATGTGGTGGCGCTTTCTACCGGTGAACCCGATTTCCCCACGCCACCTCACGCGATTGAAGCCGCTTATGCCGCTGCGCGCGCCGGGGATACGCGCTATCCGCCCACCGACGGCACGCCGGCGCTGCGCAAAGCGATCCAGCTGAAGTTCAAACGCGATAATCAGCTCGATTACGACGTCAGCCAGATCCTCACCGCCGGCGGCGCTAAGCAGATCATTTTTAACGCGATCCTCGCGACCATCAATCCGGGCGATGAAGTGGTGATCCCGACGCCGTCGTGGATCAGCTATGCCGATATCGTCAGATTCGCTGGTGGCGTGCCGGTGGCGCTACCCTGCACGCAAGAGAACGGCTTCAAACCGCTGCCGGCCGATTTAGACGCCGTCATCACCGACAAAACCAAATGGCTGCTGCTCAATTACCCGAGCAATCCCACCGGTTCGGTGGCGAGCCAAGCGGAGCTGCACGCGCTGGGCGAGGTGCTACTGCGCCATCCGCAGGTGTGGATCATGACCGACGATATCTATGAACACCTGATTTATGACGATGTGCGTTTCTACACGCTGGCGCAGGTTGAGCCGCGCCTGGTTGACCGCGTGCTGACGGTGAACGGCGTGTCGAAAGCCTGGTCCATGACCGGCTGGCGATTGGGCTTCTGCGGCGGCCCGGCGCCGTTGATCAAAGCGATGAGCAACGTGAATACCCAGAACAGCGGCGGCGTTTGCACCTTAACGCAGGCCGCGGCGGTAGCGGTGCTGGAAGGCCCGCAGGATCTGCTGCAGGAGCGCGCGCGCATCTATCGCCAGCGCCGTGATTATGTACTGGAGCGCCTGACGTCGATTGATGGCCTGCGCTGTCACAAACCGCAGGGCGCATTTTATCTGTTTGTGAATATCGCGGGCTACATCGGCAAAACCAGCGCCGGTGGCAGATTGATCACCAACGATGCCGATTTTGTGCTGGCATTGATCGAAGAGCAGCACGTAGTGACGGTGCAGGGCGCGGCGTACGGCATGAGTCCATTTATCCGGTTGTCGTATGCCACGAGCATGGAGCGGTTAGAGACGGGATGCGATCGCATTGCGGCGTTTTGTGGTGGATGTGTTTGATTCATTGAAATAATTATCGCGCCGTTGCGGAGAGATGCAAAAACTGTAGCGGCGCAATTTATTGCGCGATAAATCGCGCCGCTACGTATCGGTGCGATGGATAAGCAGGCCGCTAATCAATGACCACCTCCGCCGCCGGGGCTACCTGATGGCCGCTGGCTTCGATTTCGCTGCGCACAATGGTGGCGAGCGCCAGGGAGCCTGGCGTGTCGCTGTGAACCAGAATCGAGCGCGCACGCACCGCAATCTCTTCACCCTCAATCGTCGTCACCGTGCCGTGCTGCAAAAACTGGCGCACGCGGGCGCGCAGCGCGCTTTCCTCGTTGATCACCGCACCGGCAATGCCGCGCGGCACCAGACGGCCTCGCGCGTCATAGGCGCGGTCAGCCAGAAACAGCGTCAGCGTTTTCAGGCCAGCCGCCTGCGCCGCGACTTCAATGATCGTATCGGGCTGGGCGAAGATGATCAGATCGTTATTAATGCGCGCCACTAACTCCATCACCTGTTGCGCCAGGGTGGCATCGCGGTTGACGATGTTGCCCATCGCGGCGTGGAAACTGAAGTGGGAAACGTGGGTGCCTTCCGCGCGGGCAATCGCCGTCAGCGCGCCGAGCTGATAGGCCACCTGCTGACAAATCTCTTCGGCGCTAAACGGCAGTTCACGGCGGCCAAAACCCTGGCGATCCGGCAAGCCGGGATGCGCGCCAATGCCCACGCCATGTGCCTTCGCCAGCCGCACCATGTTGGTCATGATCGCCGGATCGCCAGCGTGGAAACCGCAGGCGATATTGGCGGATGACACCACTTTCATTAGCGCGGCGTCATCGCACAACTGGTAAACGCCGAAGCCTTCGCCCATATCGGAATTCACATCAATCTTCATGTCTGGTTTCCTTGTGCGGATTAAACGGTAAGCGCTTTACGCAGTGGCTGGCAGCTGAAGCGCAAACGGCTCAGCCAGCGCGCCACTTCCTGTTCGATGGCGATCGCTTCATGCACATCGCTGTGGATCAGCTGGATCGACTGGCCCGGCAGCACTTGCCCAAGCCGCCACAGATCCTGCTCGATCACGCCAGCGATCTTCGGATAACCGCCGGCGGTATTGGCATCGCTTAGCTGGATGATCGGTTCACCACCCGGCGGCACCTGCACAATGCCGGGGATCAGCCCGTACGATCGCATCTCAACGGTTTCTGACGGGAAGATCGGATCGCCTGAAAGCCGATAGCCGGTGCGATTGCTTTGATTTGATACCTGCCAGGATTGCTGCCAGAAGCGCGCGGCATCGGCGGCAAACAGCGGGTATTCGCCGGAGGGAATGGCGCGCAGCTGAATGTCTCCGGCGCTGTTGCGGGGAAAAATGGCGTGTAATGCGCTGTTTGGCGGTTCAATGCCGATGCCGCTGTGTGGAAGTGCCGGGCCGCGATTTTCGCCGAGCGCCAGCCGATCGCCACGCTGCAGCGGACGTCCTTCAACGCCGCCGAAGCCACCGCGCAGCGCGGTACTGCGCGAGCCAAGCACCAGCGGCACATCAATGCCGCCAGCAACACACAGATAGCCACGCGCGCCGCTGCGTGGATAACGCAGTTCCAGCACTTGCCCGGCACGCACGCCGCAGCCCCACCACGGCGGCAGCGGCGTGCCATCCAGCGTGGCGCGGCAATCCGCGCCGGTCACCGCGATGCTGCTGTTTTGCAAAAATCGCACGCGGAACGGGAACAGCTGCACTTCAATTGCCGCCGCATTTTCGTCGTTGCCGAGGAGTAAATTACCGGCACGCAGCGCCAGCGGATCCATCGCACCGCTCACCGATACACCGATGTGGCGATAGTTGAAGCGACCTAAATCCTGCACCGTGTTGAGCGCACCGCTCTGTTCGATCTCAATCACAGCTCAATCCTCTGCGGCAGAAAACGGATGCGATCGCCCGGTGCCATCAGCGCGGGCGATGCGGCCAGCGGGTCAAACACCGCCAGCTCGGCAAAACCAATCGCGTTCCAGCCGTTCGGGCCGGTCAGCGCCGAAACGCCCGCCTGCGCGCCACCGATGGTGACGGTGCCTTTCAACATGCTAAGCGACGGCACTTTCTTGCGCGGTGTCGCCAGCAGCGGATCCAAGCCGTGCAGATAGCCGAAGCCCGGCGCGCTGCCCAATGCAAACACCGTGTATTCGCTTTGATGGTGCAGACGCACCACATCGCGGGGGCTCAAACCGGTATGGCGGCACACCGCCTCGAGATCGGTGGCGTGTTCACCGCCGTAATGCACCGGAATTTCAATCAGTTTGCCCTGCGGACTGATCGCCTGCGCCTGATCCCATGCGGCATGCAGCTGCATACGCACGGCGATTTCATCAGCTGGAATATGGCGGAACAGTACCAGCAGATTGGTGACGCCGGGGATCAGCGCTTCAATCGCTTCATCGGCATGCAGCAGGCGCGCCAGCGACCAGATGCGGCGCTGCGCCGGGAGATCGAAACCGCCTGGCGCTTCCACCAGCCACGCGCGTGCGCCGATGGTGGAGAGCTTGATAGCAGAGGAGCAAGCCAGCGCGGGAACGCTGGCAGGCTGGAGAGCAGAGTGCGACTTCACGGGCATGGTTATTCCAGCGGTTCAAATTTCAGACTGGAGAGCGGCTGTACGCGCTCTTCGCGCACCATTTTGTATTCGGTGTTGGGCCCAATCCACGTATCCCAGATTTTGTCGATGGTGCCGTCATCGTCCATCGCCTTCAGGCTGCTGTTGACGCTGGCCAGCAGCGCCGGTTCATCACGCTTCATGCCGACACCAATCGGCTCCAGCGCCATCGGTTCTTTGATCATCGCCAGATTGATGCCGTCTTTTTTTGCCTGCGAAATGGTTTTGATGCCGGTCATGGTGTTGGTGACGAAGCCCACCGATTTGTTCTGCTCCAGCGCGAGGAACGCGGAGGCTGAATCCTGGAAGGTCACCGCTTTGCCGCCTTTGATATGGATTGATTGCTCAGAAGTGGTGCCTTTGGTGGCGCTGATGCGTTTGCCCTTGAAATAGCTCAGCGGCTTGTCGGCCAGCGGTGCTTTGACCAGCAGCATCTCCCTGGCGACGTAATAGGGATCGCTGAATTGAATCTGGTTGCCGCGGGTTTTGGTGTAGGCCAGATTGGCGATCAGTACGTCGGCGCGGCCGGTAGCAATCACCGCAATACGCGCTTCCACCGAGGTGGGCACCAGCGTCAGTTTGACGTTCATCTGCTTCGCCAGCGCGTTACATAGATCGATATCCATGCCCGCCAACTGACGTGTTTTCGGATCCGGAGAAGAGAAGGGCGGCACGTCCGAATAGACCGCGCACTTTAGCTCGCCGCTGGATTTGATGTTGGCCATCATGTCGGCATGCGCAGCCGAAATAGCCAGCAGCGGCAGCAGTGCCAGCCCGATGGTGGTAGGTCTTTTCATGGTCATGTGAACTTCCTCAATGATGAATACCACGGCGTCACCGGGACGGAGCGCCTGCGTTCTCGCTTTTCTGGACTATATCGGCTTTGTTTTCAGGCGAAAAAGAGGGAAACCCTGTCGTGCAATAGCAAAAAAATATGGCTAAGCGGCGCATAAGTTCTTTCTATTCGGGCAGAGCAAAAAAGTGTTATCCAGCGCACACTTTTCTCGCCAGGCTGATTGCAAGTCCTCTCGGCAGTCCCGCCGATTGCATGTGGTAGAGAGAAGTGAAAAAGCATGAATGCCCGATTAGGCGTGTTACTGAAGATACTGGCCGCGCTGTGCGCCACCTTGATGCTGGCGTGTGTGAAGGGGCTGAACGGCACCCTTCCCACCGGCGAAGTGATTTTTTTCCGCAGTTTTATCGCGCTGTTGCCGCTGCTGATTTGGTTGAAAATGCAGGGCGACGTGCTGGAAAATCTCAAGACGCGTAACCTATCTGGTCACTTTATTCGTGGCTTCTCCGGCACCGGCGGCATGTATTTTAACTATCTGGCGCTGGTCTATATTTCGCTGGCCGATGCCACCGCGCTGAGCTATGCGGCGCCGCTGTTTACCGTAATCCTGGCGGCGATGCTGCTGAAAGAGCGGGTGCGGGTTTCGCGTTGGGTCGCCGTGGTGGTGGGATTATCCGGCATTTTGATCATGCTCTCTTCCAGCCTGAGCACCAGCGGCGCGCTGTTTTCCTATGGGGCCAGCAACGCGACGACGAGTATTGGTGTGGCATGTGCGTTGCTGGCGGCGCTGTGCTCCGCGACTTCTAACGTGCAAATTCGCTTCCTCAACGGCATCGAGAAGCCGGGCGCGATCGTGTTCTATTTCTCACTGATGACTACCGTAATTGGCCTGGCGACGGCGCTGTTTGGCTGGAGCAAACCCAGCGCGGTACAGCTGCTGTTGCTGGTGTGCTGCGGCCTGTTTGGCGGTCTGGCGCAGATTCTGGTGACGCTGAGCCTGCGTTACGCCGATGCGTCACTGCTGGCACCGTTCGATTACACCACGCTGGTGTGGTCGATGCTGATTGGTTATCTGTTCCTGAACAGCCTGCCGGGCAGCACCACCTTGCTGGGCGCATCGATTGTAGCGCTGGCCGGGATATTTGCGGTGTGGCGTGAGAATCGCCAGCGCAAACTGGCGATGGTGAGCAGTACGCCTTAGCGTTGCGCAATAATTTGCGCTGCGACAAATAGGTGTACGCATCCGTAGCGGCGCGATTTATCGCGCAATGAATTGCGCCGCTACACATAGGTGCACGCATCGGTAGCGGCGCGATTTATCGCGCGGTTTTGTTTCTAACGAAACACATCATCAATGATTTCAACCTGCTTGGTGCGTAGCGTCTCATCCAGCCAGCTGCGTTCGAGTGAGCCGGTTTTCGCCAGCTCGAAGTTGTGTTCATCAACGATTAAATACGCCTGCGCCGCTTCGAGAATGCGTGCTGCATCCTGGCGAGGAATCACAATCACACCATCCGCATCGCCCAACACGATATCGCCCGGTGAAACGTGAATTTTACCGCAGGCAATTGGCACGTTGATCTCGCCCGGACCATCCTTGAACGGGCCGCCCGGCGTGTGACCGGCGGCGTAGATGGGGAAGTCCATGCGTGACAACCCTTCGATATCGCGGACCGGTCCGTCCAGCACAATGCCTTCCATACCACGCTGTCTGGCATAGGTCGCCATCACTTCGCCCATCAGCGACTGACTGCGATCGCCCTCGTTCGACAGAATAATCACATCGTTTCGGCCCGCCATATCCAGCGCTTTGTGCAGCATCAGGTTGTCACCGGAACGCGCTTTAACCGTCACCGCCAGGCCACACATGATCGGTTGGCGCGGCGCGGTTTTCAGGCTGATCTCGGCCGACAAGGCGGGCAAACGGCTCATGCAATCCGCCACCACCGCAGCCGGTAACCGGCGAAAAGCTTCCAACAGCGGTTCGGCATCGGCGGGACGACGTAAATAGATTCGGTTTCCTGCGCTCATGGTTATTTTCCTGTAGGGAGTGATTTAATTAATCGCGTTGTGTTCCTGGATAAATAATTAAATGTAAAAGTAAGAATTTTTATTTTTGTTTTTGATGAGTCATTACTTCATTGAATAGGGTGTTCAGCTAACAAGCTGAATCATCGGATGATTACTGGCACGTGATTAAGCTTACGCGATTACGCAGATGTTACGCAGGGGATGTTACGACTAACCGAGACAGGATCACGAATTATTATTTCGGATGAATTTAACTCACTGATAATTAATTTTATTGGGTTTTATTATGGGGAGATAGATTAAAAGTATTAGCTGGAGATAAATATATTGGCATCGATCAATGCTGGATAATCAGCATGTATAGAGGGAAGGGAGGCAGTAGCTGAGATGAGCAAACGCAGAAAAGCAAAAACCCAGCCATAAGCTGGGTTTTCAGAATGTTGGTGCCCGGACGCGGAATCGAACCACGGACACGGGGATTTTCAATCCCCTTGTACAGACTTTAGGATTGATTCTGGGCGGGAAAATAAGTCGTTAAACGGGTTTTTACATAGTTGACGAGATGCATATCCGAACTTACTTCGGATGTGCGAAATGAAAATACTTCCCGTAATTTCCACCAAAGGTGGAGAAGGCAAATCTACGCAAGCCGCGAACCTCTGTGGCTTCCTCGCTGATGCAGGTTTGAAGACGCTTTTAATCGATGGCGACTTCGGCCAGCCCACTGCCAGCAGCATTTATCAGCTCACCTATGAAGCGCCGTGCGGTCTATACGAACTGCTGATGCAGACCGTGGATCTGAGCGATGCGAGCAAGATAATTTCCCACAGTTTTATCCCTAACCTAGACGTCATCATCTCCAACGACCCGCAGGCTCATTTGCTGACGGCCATGCTGCACGCGCCGGACGGTCGGTTACGCATGCGCAATATTCTGCAGCATCCACTTTTTAGCGAATATGACGCGATCATCATTGATTCGCAGGGCGCGCGCTCTGTGATGTTGGAATTGATAGTGCTCGCTGCGACTGATTCCACCATCGGCATCGTGAAGCCAGTGCTACCAGATATTCGTGAGTTCCTGCGCGGTTCAATAGCGATGTTTGAGCAACTGCGTTCACTTTCATCTTACGGTATAACACTTCCCGCCGTTCGCATTCTCGTGAACTGCATGGATTACACGTCGCTGGCCAAAGCCACGCTGTCGCAGTTGGAGACAATTGTCAGCGAAGGGAAATACAGTCCCTATGCTCACGAAATTCCGGTATCGCTGCTGAATACCCAAATTTTCGATCTCGACATCTATAAAGCTGGGCATTTTGCTGGCGAACCTGCACACCGGCTTGAAACGCAGACACGACGCAAGAGCGATTCTGCCCTGCAAACCATGCATAACCTGGCATGTGAATTATTCCCGGAATGGCAAAGCCAGTTTGATGCGCTTCTTTCACGCTCGGTGAAGGAGGTGAACCATGTATAAATCCAGCAATTACCCAATCGATTTGCCTCATTCCATTGATGCCGAACAGGCAGTGCTGGGTGCGCTGATGCTCGATAACGACCGCTGGGATGATGTGGTCACCTTGATTCAACGCGAAGACTTCTTCTCTGGACCGCACCGCTCGATTTTCAAAGGCATCGACGAGCTAGCCAGAGGCAATAACCCATTTGACCTGATCACGCTCAGCGAACTGCTGGAACGTCACAACATCATTGACCAGTGCGGTGGATTTGCTTATCTCGCCGAGTTAAGCAAGAACACGCCGAGCGCCGCTAACATCCTCGCTTACGCCCGAATAATTGCCGAAAAGAGCCAGCTACGTCAGCTGTACATGCTCGGCAACCAACTCACGCGCGATGTGCAACTCTCCAACGCCGCCGCCAGCAACATCACTGAAGTCGCTGAAAGCCAGCTGTTTAACCTCGCCGAAAAAGGCCATGCACGCCAACACCAGGAAATCACCGTGCTCGATGGCATGTCGCAGCTGCTTACCCGATTAGAAGAAACCACCGGCGGCAATGGCATCACCGGCACGCCGTCGGGTTTTCGAGAGCTCGACCAGATGACCTGTGGCTTGCAGGCGGGCGATTTGATTCTGCTGGCCGCGCGTCCCTCGATGGGTAAAACGGCACTGGCATTAGCGATGTGCGAATCGGCGCTGGATGCGCTGGAGAGCAATTTAGTTTTCTGCTTCAGCCTGGAAATGCCCGCCGAACAGCTGATGATGCGGCTGGTTGCGATGTTGGGTCAGGTTGAGCTGAATTTGCTACGCAGCGGCCAGCTCGATGATGAATGCTGGGCCAGAATCAGCATGGCGATGGAGCGCGTCACCGCCTGGAAAGATCGGCTGATCATCGATGAAAACAGCGACCAGACTCCGGCGCTGTTGCGTGCCCGCGCGCGGCGCTACATCCGCAAATACGGCCAACCCAGTCTGATTCTGGTCGATTACCTCCAGTTGATGCGCGCGCCTGAACAAGAGAATCGTACGCAGGAGATATCGGAGATTTCGCGTTGCCTGAAGGCGCTGGCCAAAGAGCTGAAATGTCCGCTGGTCGCACTATCCCAGTTAAATCGGCAGGTGGAGTCGCGCCCCAATAAGCGGCCAAACAACGGCGACCTACGCGATTCCGGCGCGCTGGAACAGGACGCCGACCTGATTCTCTTCATCTATCGCGATGAAGTTTATAACGAGAACTCCACCGAAAAAGGCATCGCCGAAATCATCATCGGCAAGCAACGTCAGGGGCCAATCGGCACTGTTAAAACTGCCTATGATGGCCGTTATACGCGGTTTTCTAATGCCGAAAACAACTCCTATCACTTCGGTTATGGGAGGGCTCAGGCATGACAGCGATGGCAAAACAGCGCACAACCGATCTGACAGATGCGCTTTTAAAACGCGGTCGTCAGGCTGAAGCAACACTAACCGTGGCAACGCCAGACGCGCCTGGCAGCGAAATGCCAATGGTGCTGACCCTGGATCAGTTGCGCCCCAATCCTGATAACCCACGAACCAGCCGCAACCCACGTTTCGACGATATTAAGTCATCGATTCGCGCGCGCGGCCTCGATACTGTTCCGAAAGTCACGATCGATCCCGACAATCCCGGTTCATACATCTTCAGCGACGGCGGCAATACGCGTTACCAGGCGCTGAGTGAGCTGTGGGCAGAGACGCATAGCGAACATTTCTACCGTGTGCATTGCCTGTTCAAACCCTGGCCGGGACGCATCAAATGCGTGATTGGTCATCTGGCGGAAAACGAGCTGCGCGGTGAGCTGAGCTTTATCGAGAAAGCGATCGGCATCCGCAACGCACGTCAGATCATTGAAGATGAATCGGGCAAAGCGGTTTCCCTGCGCGAGCTGGCAACGGCGCTAACCGAGCAAGGTTATCCGGTTAGCTACTCAAGCCTTAGCCGCATGGACAGCTGCGTTCGTCATCTCTATCCACATTTACCGGCGCTGCTGGAATCAGGTCTTGGCCGTCCACAGATCAACGCGTTGTTGGTGCTTCGCAGCGATGCCGAGAAATTATGGAATCACTATGCGGCTGAAGCCAAACCGGCAGTGACGTTTGAAAACGTGATGACCAAAGTGTGCCCGCATTTCAATTCACCGGAAAGCTGGTCGCTGGAGATGTTCCGCGACGAGTTTATCGGCGAGCTGGTCAGCGCGTTGCCACATCCATCACTCAACTACGACCGCTGGCTGATTGAGCTTGATCCCAGTGAACAAAACCGTCGCCAGCTGTTTGGCGAACCTGAACCGGTTGCACCGCAGCTGCAGCAGCAAAACCAGCAGCCTGAACCAGAAGCAGTAACGCGCGCGCCTGCGCCGGTTCGCAAACCAACTCCAGCACCAACCACACCAAGTGTTGCCAGTGGCAACACTTCCGAACTGAATTCCACTGTTGCCACTGGCAACACCTCCGAGCCGAGTTCTACTGTTGCCACTGGCAACACTTCCGGGGCGGTTTTTGCTGTTGCCAGTGGCAACACTCAATCAGCCGCACCAGATTTCTGGACCATCCCCACTCTGCAGGATGACGCCGATCACCTGCGCAATATCGCCTTTCGTCTTGCCTTTGAGCTGGCTGATTCGGATAGCGATGGCGAAGCCGTCATGCCAGATAACAGCGTTGATTCAGCTGGCTATCGTATTGACGAAGAACTCAGCGCCTCGCCGATTTCATGCCTGCTTTCCTCACTGACTGGCGGTGCATGCGATGAGGACTTACCGGACCTGATGCGCGAGCTGCTGATCGGCAGCACCGATGCCGCGCCGCGCTTTGATGATGACCTCACCCAAACTTTCATGAAGTTAATCCGCACGTTGCGGCGGCTGCGCGAACTGCAGCGCCAAAGCTGAGCGGCATGTTTAGTCGATTGAGATTACTGAAAACCGGAGATAACCATGATGAGTAACAGCTTGTCTCAGGCCACCAACGGTCTGCTTACCCAGTTAGTGATGGAACTCAAATCAGGCTACATCCGCCGCTGCGAAGCGGTGGGTTTGATGCCCGAGGAGATGCAGATGCTTCACGGGCTAACCATTGAAGATCTGCACTACCTGATGAACAGCCCCGTATCAGTGCTGACTTTCCGCATCCACCACGAAAACCTGTCGTTGATGTTGCAGCAGGCACGCCGTGAGCAAAGACGCCTGCAGCGTATTGATCGCGCGCTGGCGCTGAATGGCTCTATCGAGTTGATGCAGCACTACTTTGGCCTTTCCACTGTGGAAGTCGCCGCACGCCGCCGCATGGCCGGTATCGAAGTGCGCAAGGGGCGCGGCGTGGTGCTCAACGATGAGGATAATGCCGAGATCTGGCGCAAGTGGCAGAAAGCCAGCATTGACGATCCTGACAGCGCCGATGGCCTCGACGTGATGATGCTGTGTGCTGAGCAAATGGATCTGTCGCTTACTGCTATCTGGCACGCCGTGCATGGCTGGCACAGCAATAAAAAGTCTGAGCCCGCCATGCGGAAAATGGCATGAGTCATCGCCACCAAACGCTAACTGAAGGACTTGTCGCACCGGTCAACGTTCCAGAGCCTTACCGTCGAAAAGCGGTTAAGCAGCTGACTTTGTTCCGGTGCGGCCAGAACAACTTCACGCGTATCAAAGCGAAAGGATCTGATTATCTCAAAATCGACATTGGCCTGTTCTGGCGGCTGTTGAGCAAAAACAGCGGCAAAGACTGGGAACTGATGACGCATGAGAGATACAGCAAAGCGATCTGGAAATAGTGAGTGTTGTCACTCTGTATCCCGCGCGGGGTGCAGCAATAACAGCATTTACCCGATGGCATGTGGCGATCGGCGGCAAAAGGAAATGACATGAATCTCCCCTCTGACAGCTTAATCGCTTTCACGATGGAAAAAATGCAGGCGCGTCTGGCGGAAAGATCCAGTGAAGATGGCGTTTCGCAGTTGCGCAGCGGTTTGCTGTATCTCGGCAATGTGCAGGATGCTTATCCGCGCCAACTGCTGCTTGATACGCGACTTTCACCGCTCGATAAAATGGCGTGGATGATGATCAGGCTGTACGCGCAGCAGAACCATGGTGCAGTGTTCCCCAGCTATGACGAACTGCAGCTGCAGCTCGCTTCACCGCATAAAGGCAAGGCATCGCGCGAGACGGTAAGCCGCGTGTTGCTGATGCTGCGACTTACCGGCTGGCTCAGCCTGTGCAAGCGCGTTCGCGACGATCAGGGCCGTGTGCGCGGCAATATATATGCGCAGCACGACGAACCGCTAACCTGCTGTGACGCCGAAATTATGGACCCGGCGTGGCTCGATACCGTCGCTGAAGCGTGCCGCAGCGGCAATAAAACCATCCATCAAACCGCGTTGCAGGTGCTGGATGAAATTAAAAATGACCCGCAGATGCGCCACTGCAAAAGCCATATTAGCCAGATCGAAAGCCGTTTGGGCAAACCCCAAACGCCGCAGGAAATGGCCGCAGTCAGGAAGCTCCCTCACCCGAATTCGGTTTCCGAACCGGGTATAAAAACGCCGAGTTCGGTAGCCGAACCCAGCTTACCGAAGCATTCAAATTCACTGAGTTCGGTTTCCGAATCCTCGCTGATACCAAGGCTTCATCCCGGAGTTCGGAATCCGAACGGTAACGTACGTTGTTTTACACAAGGTGTGAAAAAAAACACGTATACACCGACTGTGCCAACACCGGAGATCATCCCCGAACGCTACCGGCAGTGTTTCAGCCAGGAAGACATAGCCATGCTTGAACAGCGTCTTGCCGCTTTGCCCGCTGGGCAGTCGCAGCAGCTGGTTCACCAACTTGGCCAGAATCTCGATGCTGGTTCAATCCAGAATCCAACAGGCTGGCTGCTGGCGGTCATAAAAAAAGCGAGAACCGGCCAGTTCACTCACGTTACCGATTCGCCATCTATGGCTGCTACTGCCCAACCAACACAACCTGAACCGACAGCGAGAGCTGCCAGCTCCGCCGCTGACATTGCCGGAATTGTTCAATCGATACGGCAACGCCTGAACAGCTGACGAGCCAGATAACTGGCATCTGTGTGAATGGTTTTACGATAGATGTTGCCTTAACGCTCCTGAAAACTGGCGAAGCATCATCAACTATATGGAGTGGGAAATGGCTGAAGAAAAGAACGAAACCGATACGGCCAAAGCAGGCGCGTTGCGCTCCTCTTTGACCATTGAACTGCACTCGCATTATGCGATTCGATTATGGGAAGGTCGTCGACGCCAGCCTGACGATTTGCGCGAGCGCGGCAGACCTCAAATTCTCAGCATGCCGCGTGTGATTCAGCGCGCTGGTCTGATGAGCCGTGATGCTGAGGGTGACAATCCTTACGCAGATATGGCGCTGCTGAAGCTTGAGAACGCACTCGATTTGGCGACCTCAGAGATCCAGAAATTGGTCGATGAGTTGGAAGCGACCTTAAAAGCTATCCCCGCGCGTATTTCACTAACGGATGTGTCTTCAGTATCGCCGCTCAACATTGGCGTGTTCAGCGGTACACCGTTGGGTTATCGCTGTGTATGGCTGCTGGTTGGCTACGATCAATTGGCGCTCAAAGTCTTTCAGGCATCCCATTACGGTCTGATTACAGGCAAAGAACGCGATGAGATGTTGAGCAATGGCGGCCATCTGGTGCGTAAAGTGTATGGCGTGGCGCAGCACTATCGTTCGCTCGCCGTGACGCGCAGCGATCTTGCACAGAAGACAGTAATTGCCAGTGAAGCCATCAAGCTATTGGGTGAAGTCGATCAGGATGTGATGAGTGGCAAATTACTCTCCACCTTTTCTCCGAACCTGAAAAAACTGGCGGCAAATAGTGAAGCTTCTGAATAACTTTCTGGCGCTTCACCAAAGCCTTTTATGTCCTCAGCGATGCTGATAAGGTTAACAGGCTTCGATGTAGCACCCCGTGACTGCGGGATGGTTGGATGTCTTTTACGGGGACAGAAAATCATCAGTCCGGCAGGCAAATCACCGCACATCCGATTTGGTCTGTAAGGCGCACGCCCTCCGTGAAAACCGCGCCGGAGCTTCAACTCCCGGAGTAACGAATACACCACCGGTCTGCGTGCGGACCCTGAGCGCTGGCAATTGCTGGCGCTTTTTTATTTTCATTTCCGCAAAACCACTTTATCGCTGACATCCGCTTTTAGCGGCAGGACACTGGAACGGCATTATTGTTGTTGTCTCAACAACCAGCCAATGTTTCAGCAGCCTGAGAGAGACGGTTATGCCGTTGCCATCTAAAACTTCATGACCTGAGAGAAGTGCTGCTTTTGCAGTGGTCGATCCGCTCAACCTCT
>NZ_JAGXKB010000750.1:0-240 GCF_019091025.1 Pantoea sp. GbtcB22 | reverse complement strand
CATCGCGAGGGAGTCGCGGGCGGCGCGGGCGCCGCGTTCCTTCGCGCCGTCGGGCGCTGGAGTCTCCAGCGGGTCGGCAGGATCCACGTGCTCAGCGACTACTCGGCGGACCTCCTCGGGGCGCTCTACGGCCTCGAGGGCGATCGAGTGGTGAAGATCGAAGGTGGCGCCGACACCGTTCGCTTTCACCCTGCGAAACAACGGCGCGCCGCCCTCGGCGCCGAGCTCGGCTGGCCCACC
>NZ_JAGXKB010000749.1:0-240 GCF_019091025.1 Pantoea sp. GbtcB22 | reverse complement strand
AGTGAGCCGAAGAAGGTGTTTCAGAATCAGGAGGGTGTTTTTGGTGATGTGAAGTGGATTGATTGGGAGCTTGTTCGTTCTAAGTAGGGACCTACCCAGGTACTTACTATCTACTAGATGTGAGGGGGAAAGAGAGAGGATTTGGATCTGGATTTGATTTTATATTGTGAAATACAACATTCGTGGTGAATGGACTTGATCAGCAATGAAAATGGCTAATTTACAGAATGAGAGTCCTTG
>NZ_JAGXKB010000748.1:0-240 GCF_019091025.1 Pantoea sp. GbtcB22 | reverse complement strand
CCGCTGCTGGAGCTTCTGAACAGAACGGAGCTCCGGAGATGCCTTCCCAAGTAGAAGACGCCCCTCAATCAGAGGACGCAGTGGCAGTTGCAGCTTCTGAGCAAGTTGCCGAAGATACTCAGGCTGAAAGCCAGGCATTGGATGATGTACCCAACGATGGTACCGAATCAACACAACCGGCCCCTCAGGTATACCTTCATATTCAATCCCAATTGTATGTTTTTGACTAACTCTATGTCA
>NZ_JAGXKB010000747.1:0-240 GCF_019091025.1 Pantoea sp. GbtcB22 | reverse complement strand
GCATGCAGCCGGGCGGTGATCCCCACGCCGCGACCGGTTACCTCGCCCACGCTGACTTTGCGATCTACTAACGTCAACTGATCGCCGCTGCCCTGCACCACCCAGCCATGCGGCTCGTTGCGCTGGCTGTTATCGGGATTGAATACCGGTTCCACCGGCACCACCCACGATTCGCGATTCACGTTGGCGGGGACATTGGCGAGGTTAATGGTTAACGTGACACTGGCCGCGCCCCCCACC
>NZ_JAGXKB010000746.1:0-240 GCF_019091025.1 Pantoea sp. GbtcB22 | reverse complement strand
ACACAGCAACACAAGCACACATACATCTATAAGAAAACAGTACACCATTACATGAAAACAGTACTGGAAAAAAAATAGCGTAAAATTAATCTACACACTGCTACGGTCGCGTGAGCGCAAGAATCGCTCAAAACGGAGTTAAGACGTGAAAGTTATGCATAAATTAAGGTTCCAGGGGCATAACTGTGATAAAACAGTCAACCCAGGGGCTACTTTCTCAAAACCGAGGGCTTAACTGCG
>NZ_JAGXKB010000745.1:0-240 GCF_019091025.1 Pantoea sp. GbtcB22 | reverse complement strand
TACCCGGGAGGCAAAACGTTAGAGGCAGCAGTCTTCAAGGCTCAGGTCCCCCAAGGAAGCTTACTGAAGACGAGCGTGTCCATACATCCAATATCATACGAGAAAAGCCGTCTGTCTTGATCGAAGATCTACTCGCAAAGGTCGATTTCAAGGTTCACCGTTTGCCAATTTGGCTGTCTAACCCTCGAAATGTGCCCTCGGGAGTGGAGGAAGATACAGCAGTCCTTCTAAACACCTCTA
>NZ_JAGXKB010000744.1:0-240 GCF_019091025.1 Pantoea sp. GbtcB22 | reverse complement strand
CACTTTAAACAGAAAAAGAGAAGAGCCCCTATGATATCAAAATGTTCGATATGTGTCCCGGAAACCATTATTGCAATCCCTTTCATGTCGTTGAAGTGGAGTACTGGCGTCGAAGCGCAGGCAGCGCATATGCACCATTATTTTAGCACTGGCATGTAAGGCTTAGCCTAATCTGATAGATTGATGTTATTGAATTTTCCGATACTAAATAGTGACCCACGAAGTAAATCATCAGTACTA
>NZ_JAGXKB010000743.1:0-240 GCF_019091025.1 Pantoea sp. GbtcB22 | reverse complement strand
CTCCACCCAAAAGCTCAAACTTCGCACAGACCGCTTGCGTAGGATCAATTGGACCATGGTTTAACAATTCAATTTCCTTTTATGGATAGGTAGTAGAATATTGTAAGCTCCATCGAAATCTATTCCTTCGATGTGGCGTTGGCTACTTGGATCCTTTGAAACAACGCAAGTATCATGCGATGGGAAAAAGTAACCGGATATAAGCCGGGGAAAGCAGGATCCGCGTCAAGAGCTAGGTAC
>NZ_JAGXKB010000078.1:0-304 GCF_019091025.1 Pantoea sp. GbtcB22 | reverse complement strand
ATGGTTTTAACGAATTGTAATACGCCGATAAATCTGCCATATCCTTTTCGCTCAATCCCGCTACAAACGCTTTCATCACTTCCGCCTGGCCGCCCCTCCGCTCGCCTTTTTTATAGGCTTGCAGTGAATGCAGCAGATAAGGCGCATGTTGCCCCGCCAGATTGGGATAAAGCGGCACCGCGCTTTTGCCCTCCGCACCGTGACACGCCATACAGCTGGCCGCTTTTTGCGCACCCGCGTTCGCATCGCCATCGGCCAACGCCGGCAGCGCCGGAGCCAATAACGCCCCGGCCGTCAAAAGTTT
>NZ_JAGXKB010000742.1:0-240 GCF_019091025.1 Pantoea sp. GbtcB22 | reverse complement strand
AGCTGTTTACCGTCAAATGCCACGGTAGGATGCGGCTGGAACACCTGCTCGAATGTCGCCACCATGCCCACCACGATCACCGCAGACACCACATAAGAGACTTTTGCCAGGGAGCTTTTGCCTTCGCTTTTAGGCAGGGCTGGCCAGGTGAGGAATGCAAACAGCATCAAGCCGGCCGGCACCAGCAAGCGCGAGAGCAGCGGCCAGAAATGGAGGCCTGCATCAAACAGGGTCCAAATC
>NZ_JAGXKB010000741.1:0-240 GCF_019091025.1 Pantoea sp. GbtcB22 | reverse complement strand
CATGCACACACTCCTTAATTTCGAGACTGATGTGTCTAATATA
This sequence comes from Pantoea sp. GbtcB22, assembly GCF_019091025.1. Classification (NCBI taxonomy): domain Bacteria; kingdom Pseudomonadati; phylum Pseudomonadota; class Gammaproteobacteria; order Enterobacterales; family Erwiniaceae; genus Pantoea; species Pantoea sp. GbtcB22. Next base: position 197 of record NZ_JAGXKB010000741.1, on the reverse strand, counting down.
ACGCTGTGGTGGGCATTGACGATGAGGGGCATGGTCTGTTAGTCCTGTTGCATGCGAACCCACTGGGTATTGGCCGCGGCGTTAGGCGCGGCGCTGGCTTCAGGCCAAAACGACGTGCTCTTTGACAAGACCGAGGCAATGATCCCGGCGAGAGACGGCATCAAACTCCACACCGTGATCTTTTCACCGAAGCGTTC
>NZ_JAGXKB010000740.1:0-240 GCF_019091025.1 Pantoea sp. GbtcB22 | reverse complement strand
AGACAGTGCGGATCGCCCGCGCAGCCAGCGGCGATCAGACGCCTGGTTGGCAGCGTCCTGGTTCCGGGCGTGCTGCTGGACTGGAACTCGGCGCCCGGCTCGGCGATATCGAGCGTGCCGCGACCGAACAACGTCGACAATCGATCGCGCACGCCGAGCGGCAGACCTCTGACGGACGTGACGATCTGGAACCGCTCGGCCTGCAGGTGCGTCTGGAGCGCCTTCGATAGCGGCCCAGTC
>NZ_JAGXKB010000739.1:0-240 GCF_019091025.1 Pantoea sp. GbtcB22 | reverse complement strand
GTTGGGCTAGCGGAAACGAAACCCTCACCCCTCAAAATATTTTGCACCAAACTTGTGCATATAATTTTTGTTTTTGAAAAGGCAAAAGAAGATTAGATAAGATCCAATTCAAATGTATGAGTCCTTTCCGAAGAGCTCAATGGAGATGGATTACTCTAGCCCTTCGGAAACATGACTCAATAAGCATTAAGCACTCACAAAACAGTACTTTGCCCACTCTTATGAGTTGAAAGAATTGCA
>NZ_JAGXKB010000738.1:0-240 GCF_019091025.1 Pantoea sp. GbtcB22 | reverse complement strand
TTACGATTTCAACGTCAGCGATCTGAGCTCCAAGGAAGCCAAGCGCGAACAGACTTCGATCGGCTATATCTTCGAGCACTATTTAAGCGATAACGTCAGCTTCACGCAGAATCTGCGCAACAGCAACATGGACGAATCGTACAAATATCTGAGGTATACCTTTGATGCGGAGAACGATCACTCGTACAACCCTCGGACCCAGGCTGACAAGAGCAAGTCGAAAAAGTAGGGTCTTGTAAA
>NZ_JAGXKB010000737.1:0-240 GCF_019091025.1 Pantoea sp. GbtcB22 | reverse complement strand
AGCCTGCAGGCTTCGTCATAAAGATTGTCATTAAGACCTACATCAATTTTCATCTGCTTCTCCCGCGTTGTGGGGTACTGAAGTTAAGAAAATAAAATGTTGGACGGACTTTACCCTCTTACGGGCTGGAGGATGCGGGCACAAAGCCGTCCGGCGACCTCATCGAGCTTTCTGTCTAGACTGGCGCGCTCTGCAGCGCTGAAGAAGCCCTGCTGACTTGGGTAGCGCGTGGGATGCGCG
>NZ_JAGXKB010000736.1:0-240 GCF_019091025.1 Pantoea sp. GbtcB22 | reverse complement strand
CGCTTGTTTTACCGGCTAATGCGGATAACCGCGACCTGATGCGACAGGTGTGGGGAAAGGATCATTGGGAACTGGACGCTGCTGAAGCCGCAATGCATTTCATTCACAATGCACATGGTTTGCGTCTGATAGGACTGGACACTTCAGTCAGTGATGAAAACTACGGCGACGTGACAGAGCATCTGGACAGGCTTGAGAAGAACCTGGCTGCGGAAGGTGATACACCAGCGATGGTGTTTA
>NZ_JAGXKB010000735.1:0-240 GCF_019091025.1 Pantoea sp. GbtcB22 | reverse complement strand
TTTCCTGGGGCTCAGATTATGACGATCTAAACACCAATGCCAGCGCCTTCGCCTATAACGTCCCGGGTGGTTCCAAAACCCTGGCGTGGCGCGTCGGCTGGGATATTCCGGATCTGAGTGCGAAATCCCGCGCAGCGGCCGGTGAAAGCGATGCGGTTAAGCGCCGTGCGCTCTATACCGATTTGCAGGAAACCGTGCAGCAGAACTCACCGGTTGTGGTGACGGTACAGGGCGCGCAGC
>NZ_JAGXKB010000734.1:0-240 GCF_019091025.1 Pantoea sp. GbtcB22 | reverse complement strand
TTTCCCCGCGCACCGTCGATGGTGGCCATCTCCAACACTTTTTCCGCGGTCATAATAGTGGGATGGCGGTGCACGCCTTTTTCCAGCAGCGCCGCCACTTTCATCGCCTGAAAAAGGTTGTGATTGTTGCTGCTGGCCGGGCCGGCTGAACCCAAACCAACGGTTAAGCCGGCAGCCAGCATACCCGGAATCGGCGGCACGCCGGAAGCGAGGTAGAGATTGCTGCAGGGATTGTGCGAC
>NZ_JAGXKB010000733.1:0-240 GCF_019091025.1 Pantoea sp. GbtcB22 | reverse complement strand
TCTTCGCCGGGGCGATGACGATGCCGTCATCAATGCCTTTGCGGAACTTGTTGGCCTGCGCCAGGGAACCAATCGAAGGTTTTTCGTGGAAAATCTTCTGCCAGCCCGCGGTCATCGAGGTAATGAACAGCCAGGCGGATGGAACAATCGTCACCCACGCATAACGCAGCTTCTTCATTTTGAACAGCACCACGGTGCCGAGGATCAGCGCCATTCGCGCCAGCGTCTGGTTGCCGATAG
>NZ_JAGXKB010000732.1:0-240 GCF_019091025.1 Pantoea sp. GbtcB22 | reverse complement strand
GCGTTTCAGTATAGAAATAGTCATCGAACTGCACGCCGGCGATCGGATAGTGCGACACCACTTCCGCAACGATGCTGGTGATCCAGTCGCGCGGGGCGGGGATGCCGGGATCGAGCACGAAGCGGTCGCTGGCGGTGCGGATCCAGACGCGATGCAGCACAAATACGCTGGCCGGTTGCAGCGCAAGCGTATTATTCAGCGCGTTAACCGTGGAAGGTTTGACTTTGGTCGAGACGCGAT
>NZ_JAGXKB010000731.1:0-240 GCF_019091025.1 Pantoea sp. GbtcB22 | reverse complement strand
GCAGCAGCAGCGCTTTGCTGTCGGTCAGCGGCGACACCCTCACTTCACGCCGCAGTGGATCGAGCGAGCAGCTATCGGTATTCACCCGCCAGGTACCAAAATCAATTAAACCGCTGGTCTCTTCCTGCGTCAGCGGCGGCGGCGGGGGGAATGGCGAAGGGAACGCCGGCAACGCTGGGTGCGGCGGTACATCCCACTGCACGCGGACGCCACCCTTCACCCAGGCGCAGCGCCCGCTGA
>NZ_JAGXKB010000730.1:0-240 GCF_019091025.1 Pantoea sp. GbtcB22 | reverse complement strand
CCATCGGCCGTGATCTCGGCCATTAATGATCTGCTATCCATGCCATTGCCTTGCCGCGTCCTGAAAGCATAAAAGATAACCACAATAACTCTAAATCGCAAGAAGAGTTATTGGGGTTATCTTTTCCCAAATAAAAAGGTCGTCATAAATGACGTCCTCAAGATGAGTGGTAGATGGCAATTTATTGCGCTTTTGGCTCGCCCATCGCTTTCAACTTCTTCGACAGCTCGCGACGCTCTT
>NZ_JAGXKB010000729.1:0-240 GCF_019091025.1 Pantoea sp. GbtcB22 | reverse complement strand
AAACCCATCGAAACAAGACGACTTGATTAAGGCGTTTAAAGCCTTATTGAAGGAAGAGAAATTCAGCTGCCAGGGCGAAATCGTGCAGGCGCTGCAGGAAGACGGCTCCGAGAATATTAATCAGTCCAAAGTTTCTCGCATGCTGACCAAGTTTGGCGCGGTGCGCACGCGCGACGCCAAGATGGAGATGGTTTACTGCCTGCCTGCTGAACTCGGCGTGCCCACCACCACCAGCCCGCT
>NZ_JAGXKB010000728.1:0-240 GCF_019091025.1 Pantoea sp. GbtcB22 | reverse complement strand
TACCGGGATGCGTTCCGCTCTGCACGTAATCCAGATAGGCCACTTCCTGCAGCTTTTTCTCCAGCGGTTCAGTCAGCAGTTGCACCGTATCGTCGAGACCGGCACCGGGCCACTGCGCCGAGACCACGGCGGTTTTGATGGTAAAGGCGGGATCTTCGTTGCGCGGCAGCGCCAGATAGCTGAGCACGCCAGCGCCAAGGATCATCAGCATCAGAAAAGCCATCAGCTGTTGATGAGCCA
>NZ_JAGXKB010000727.1:0-240 GCF_019091025.1 Pantoea sp. GbtcB22 | reverse complement strand
ATTGCCGGCATGGCGCAGGATTGTGCCGATCTGCTGCAATGGCCGCAGCAGTGGCAGCCGGAGGAAATCTGGATTGAGGATGGTTATGTCGGTCAGGCGTACGGCGTGCCATCGGGCGGCGGCATCGCTGCCATCTATCAACTCGCCCAACTGGAAGGCGTGCTGCTGGGTCCGGTCTACACCGGTAAAGCGATGCACGGCCTGTTCTCGCTGGGCGGACAGGGGCGCATTCCGCAGGGA
>NZ_JAGXKB010000726.1:0-240 GCF_019091025.1 Pantoea sp. GbtcB22 | reverse complement strand
AACCCTCAACCTGAGCGGCATAGATGTTCGGCGTGTTCACTCTGACGGTGGCGGGCAGGTTGATGATCATCGGACGCGCCGGGCCCGGCTGCCAAATCCCCGCCACCGCTTCGCAAATCTCCAGCGCAAACTCCGGTTCGGTAAAGCAGAAGGTTTCTGGCGAATACTCGAAGGCCCACGCGGTATCCTTTTGCGCTTCGCAACGGGCGCGAATTTGACGCGCACCGGCGCAGGCCAGTT
>NZ_JAGXKB010000725.1:0-240 GCF_019091025.1 Pantoea sp. GbtcB22 | reverse complement strand
GGTTCACGACACTGTATCCATTTTTGTTCGATGGGGGATTGCAGGAACTCTTTGACGTCGTCGCCGACACCGCCCGCGTCCGGGAAACGCGCATCCAGCGTGGCAACGACCGCCGCCACATCCTGTTTGCCATCCACCAGTTCGAGGATCGCCACGGCGGTCTCGTTCAATTTGGCCATGCCTTCGGGATAGAGCACCACATGGCTATCCTGCGCCGCTTCCCACTGCATGCGGTAGCCG
>NZ_JAGXKB010000724.1:0-241 GCF_019091025.1 Pantoea sp. GbtcB22 | reverse complement strand
ACGACCAACGGCGAACTTTCGGTCCAGGGTTGGACGACGCTTGGCAAGCGCGTCGGGCGCGACCTCTCGCACGTGGCCGCCGTCCGCGAGGATGAACTCCTGACGTTCGGCGAGGTCAACGTCCAGCCGCGCAAGGTGATTGCGTCTGCCGAGTGGTCGGGGCTTGAGGCCCGCGATCGGCGCTACTCGCCGTTCACCGCGAACATCGATCACCTGATCCCGTTCCGCACGCTCACCGGCA
>NZ_JAGXKB010000077.1:0-305 GCF_019091025.1 Pantoea sp. GbtcB22 | reverse complement strand
ACACTTGCCTAGTGAGGTGTACCTTCTTGCATACTAGACCAAGGCTTAGATTTGTATTGTTCTTGAGTTATCTATATCTTGCTAGACTTGCCGGTGCTATAAGCTTGTCTTAGGCTTTGATCTAAGATTAAGTTAGTTCTCACCCTCTGATCAAGGAAGAGCTTTAGTGTTCAAGTTCTCACTGGAACACTAGTTTAGCGTGCAATCTTACCCATGTAGCTCTGGTTAGTAGCCTCTCTAGGTGACAGCTTTATAGGTCTCAGTATTCCAATCCCGTTGTTCGGTAAGCCCATGGGCGTTAGCCA
>NZ_JAGXKB010000723.1:0-241 GCF_019091025.1 Pantoea sp. GbtcB22 | reverse complement strand
CGGAGATCGACGAGGGAACCCTGATCCTCACGTCGGCCCGCCTGGTGTTCCTGGGTCGCCTGAAGACCGTGGAGGCGCCACTCGACCAGTTGGTCTCGATCCAGGCTGAGGACGGCGCGTCCGTGATCATCCGTGGGCGAGGCGACGACGCGCCGATGGCCTTCGTCCTGAGCGAAGCAGGTCGCGCGCAGTACCTGGTCCGGCTGATCGACATCGTGCGATCCGGGACGGCGAAGGTCGC
>NZ_JAGXKB010000722.1:0-241 GCF_019091025.1 Pantoea sp. GbtcB22 | reverse complement strand
CACCGGCTTACGTCCATGCAGGCCGATGTCGCGCGAACGCGCGATGGATCCCCACCGGCCCGCTTTCTGAAAAACGAAAATCACATGGTCAAGCAGATCTCTGGATTCAAGATCAAAGAGCAGCGGTGGATATCCATGCAGCTCGAGAATCACAGCGGCGGCGACTGCGGCTTCCAGACAGTGCGCCTCGTTACGTTTGACGACTTCTCGAAACGAGCGCATGGTGCCGCCATCTCGCTCC
>NZ_JAGXKB010000721.1:0-241 GCF_019091025.1 Pantoea sp. GbtcB22 | reverse complement strand
GCGCTGGAACAACGACCTGTCGAAGCGGTCCGTTTTCGATTCCATCCTAGACAAAGTGATGGGCGATCTCTTTCCCGGCGGCGACCGATCCAAGCGCCGACGGAGCGGTGGCATCCGTCCGACCAAACCGCCGCGTCGACAAAGCTTCGCCTTGGAGGCGCTCGAGCCCCGGCTGCTGCTGGCGGCCGACACGCCGTTCAGCGCGTCGCAGGCGACCGCACTGACTGCCGGCTTGCAGGGT
>NZ_JAGXKB010000720.1:0-241 GCF_019091025.1 Pantoea sp. GbtcB22 | reverse complement strand
AAGGCCGCTGGCTGCGCAAGCCACTCAAGTCCGGTGGCGGGCTCGGTATCCGCTTCTCGAAGCCGGGCGAGAGCGCGTCGCCGCACCACTACTTTCAGGAGTTCATCGACGGCACCCCGATGTCGGCGCTGTACGGCGGAACGACGCTCCTGGGTGTCACGGAGCAACTCATCGGTGAGCCGTGGCTGCACGCGACACCGTTCGCATACTGCGGAAACATCGCTCTACCGGAACTCGCGCT
>NZ_JAGXKB010000719.1:0-241 GCF_019091025.1 Pantoea sp. GbtcB22 | reverse complement strand
AGTAGTGGTTAATAAAATGAGACAACTTCATCAAAACATGCAGTCAGGTAAGAAAGATTCATTTCCAATATTAGGTGTAAGAAGTTCAGCCGAACACAAAAATTCCTCCCAAGAAAAACCGTTACTGCTGGACCCGACACGAGAGAATCCTTCGGAGCGCAAAGGATATTGCATTAAAAATCAGAACTCTATCGGATTCATTACACCTCACACGATCCATGATGTCGATGACAATAAGCAT
>NZ_JAGXKB010000718.1:0-241 GCF_019091025.1 Pantoea sp. GbtcB22 | reverse complement strand
TTATAGGGGTAAATTATCCTTTCACCTCATATAAATTCCCCAAATTTTTAAATACCCACTCCATAAAAATATCCTCCTAAATTAGAATAGTTTAAATATATCATTTTTGTTCAGTAATATTAATATGTACACTATTTCCAAAATTTAAATTCATGTTGCCAAAAATCGATTTGTTCTTGCAATTGTTTTTCGTTCGCTTTTAAAGTCGATTTCATTAAGTCCGTTAAATCGACTGGCGAAT
>NZ_JAGXKB010000717.1:0-241 GCF_019091025.1 Pantoea sp. GbtcB22 | reverse complement strand
AATCCCAACTTACGAAACTCGAATCGGACAAGAGACGACCCCGAAACCAGATGAAAGTCATGTCTGCTCGGCAAAACAGCCATAACTTCCTCTAGAGGACTCAGAATACTCGGCTGCTGGGCTCGTTGGAAAGCTAACCGAGGGGACCACACCATGGGAACCTGGAAATCAAATATTGACTGGAGAGGAACTGTTTTTACCAAGCCATACGGCTGACGCCTCCCCCACCCCACCCCGCGTC
>NZ_JAGXKB010000716.1:0-241 GCF_019091025.1 Pantoea sp. GbtcB22 | reverse complement strand
CTTGGCCCGGCCTTCGGTAGAAGGCCGGCGTCAAGCATCAGGGAAAAAGGAGGCGGCGCGGGAGGAACGCCGCCTCCATGACGGATCACTTGGCCGCCAGGGTTTCCTTGGCATCGCCCGGATAGTGGAGCTTGCCACCTTCGAGCGTATAACCGGCATCCTCAAGAACCTTCACCGCCACGTCGTGGCCGGTCTTGAAGCCGTCTACGACCGACTTGTCGTGCCAGAATTCGAGAGCCGG
>NZ_JAGXKB010000076.1:0-305 GCF_019091025.1 Pantoea sp. GbtcB22 | reverse complement strand
GCCCACTGATGTCACCCCATTGCCAGATCATGACTCGGCTCACTCCTGGTGGTAACAAGCTCCTCCACCCACGCAGGCACAAAAGAGGAACTCCATACCTGAAAACCAAATGTTGGGGGCAAACCCTGAGTACTAATTACTCAGAGGACTTAATGGCATTGGCTTACGGCTGACGCAAAGCTTGCTTACTATCATCTAGGTCCTTAGCCATTGATTTTAACTGTAAAATGTTGCCATAGGATAGCAGGATTTGACAGTCGCTATCCTCTAATCATGATTATCCACTATGTTTTAGTGTCATGCTA
>NZ_JAGXKB010000715.1:0-241 GCF_019091025.1 Pantoea sp. GbtcB22 | reverse complement strand
AACCCCCCATTTGATTTCCCCGCGTTGGGCATCTATACATGACTTTCCATGTCTTTGCTTTTTGTTGATATTACATCGGATTATACTCTACTCGATGTCATAGTCGAGTTCATTTGATATTTTGCTCTAGATTAAATCCAACACAGATGTTTTTCATGTCCCCCATGCATCTTCAGTCTCAATCGGAGATCAATTGGACTACTTGGCAGCCTTGCGCTATGGCATACCTTTCGGATTAATG
>NZ_JAGXKB010000714.1:0-241 GCF_019091025.1 Pantoea sp. GbtcB22 | reverse complement strand
TCCCCCTTTAATTGTTGCGGCACTTGCAATAGGTGAGCTTAAAGCGATGAGCGTTCCTGCGCCCAGGAAACTTCTCCTGCTGAGTCCAGTTTTTTGATTTGACATTGAATTTGTCGCACATCCCGACATTGTAATTAAAACACAAATAAAAGGCATTCTTTTTTGCATTTTTTGTTTATATAATAGCATATACTTAGCTTTTTTGTGTATGCAATTGTAAAGCTGATTAGGGGGGATTAAA
>NZ_JAGXKB010000713.1:0-241 GCF_019091025.1 Pantoea sp. GbtcB22 | reverse complement strand
GATCCGATGCTCGAACACGAAGGTACCTTCAAGTTCCATCATATTTGAGCCATCTATGAATCTTGGAAAACTGAGTCGCAAGTATTGACGTCTCTTAGCGTAACAGATTTTACTCCGCAAGCGTACGGAGATTCGCTATAGCTTTTTCACTATGAGTATTCTGAGTATCGTAAAAATCCACATGGAAGCAAGGGTGAATAGGTGGAATGAAATGTCAAACTTCAAGAAGTACTATAACTTA
>NZ_JAGXKB010000712.1:0-241 GCF_019091025.1 Pantoea sp. GbtcB22 | reverse complement strand
GGGATGCCTATACCAAAGTGGACTGACGAGGCTGGATTTATCGGAGCACTTGTCGGAAATCCTCTTGAAGTCGTGAAATGCGAAACAAGCAACATCCGAGTTCCATCTAATGCCGAATTTGTATTTGAGGGAACCGTTTCAATTTCTGAGACTGCTCCCGAGGGTCCCATGATGGAATACCATGGTCATGTTTGGCCTGGCGGCTCCAAACAATGCCCGCTTTTCAAAGTGAATGCTATCA
>NZ_JAGXKB010000711.1:0-241 GCF_019091025.1 Pantoea sp. GbtcB22 | reverse complement strand
ATGTGTTGTTGCAAAAAAAAAAAAAGGTTGCACTAGACATGTATCTTTGCAATGGCCATTTAATCTACTATATTTTCTAAAAAATTACCAACCAAGCCATTATGAAATACCGTTAAAGTATCCATCTAGTTTTTCATATAAATTACCCACCATGCTATTATGAATGACCATTAAGATAACCCCCTCATTTTTTATATAAATTATCCACCGTGCCATTATGAAAGACTATTAAAATAACTTA
>NZ_JAGXKB010000710.1:0-241 GCF_019091025.1 Pantoea sp. GbtcB22 | reverse complement strand
ACGCTGTTTACGCAGCAGGATATCGACCAGCCCAAAGTGCCGCGCGCGGAGCACGCGTTGCAGCAGCGCAGACCGCAGGGGCAGATCGAGGCGCTGCAACAGTCGCTGCGCGCCAGTAATCTGCAGCAGGCGCTGGCGGGATGCGATCTGGTGGTCGGTGCCGCCGATAACTTTGCCGTCACCTACCAACTTTCCGACGCTTGCATGCAGGCGGGCATGCCACTGCTCACCGCCTCGGTGC
>NZ_JAGXKB010000709.1:0-241 GCF_019091025.1 Pantoea sp. GbtcB22 | reverse complement strand
CTTCACCATTGCAGTTTACAAAAATACGACCAATAGTAACAATAAATTAACAAATTGCGTGCAGGCATTAAAAAGGGCCGCTGCGGGAGCGACCTTTACGGCAAGGCTAAGTGGAGTGACGTTACTTCTTCACCGTTTCCATGCCGATCAAACCAATCTTCAGATAACCGGCTTCACCCAGCTGATCCATCACATCCATTAGTGTGGCGTAATCCACCGATTTATCCGCCTGGAAGAAGGT
>NZ_JAGXKB010000075.1:0-305 GCF_019091025.1 Pantoea sp. GbtcB22 | reverse complement strand
CTGTTCATTCCCGGCCCTCGGGAGGAGCCGGTGCCGATCGCGGAAACCAGGCCACAGCCCGAGGGCGCCGCGAAGAAGAGCCCGCTGGCCGCGGCCGTGCGCGTGCCGGCCTTCTGGGGGCTGGTCGTCGCCTTCGCGGGCTACGGGCTCGCCTTCTCGGCGATGAGCTTCCACCTGATCCCGCTGCTCGACGATCGCGGCGCGGAACGCGTCATCACCAACTCGCAAATGGTGAAGAATGAAATCATCGATTTCTACAATTACCGGCGCGACCGGATCGACGTGATCCGCAACGGCGTGCCGCT
>NZ_JAGXKB010000708.1:0-241 GCF_019091025.1 Pantoea sp. GbtcB22 | reverse complement strand
GTGCCAGACTGTAAGTATCCGGTGGTTGCGCTTATCACCGAATGGCGTGACGAAGTGGGCAACGTTGTACAGCGTACTGAGCAGAGCGTTCTGGGCGGCACCATGCGTCTGGGCAGCCAGCAGTGCCAGTTGACGCCGGAAAGCAAAGTGCGTCAGTTGTACGGTACTGAAATCATTACCGACCGCCACCGTCATCGTTACGAAGTAAACAATATGTTGCTGAAGCCGATTGAAGCGGCGG
>NZ_JAGXKB010000707.1:0-241 GCF_019091025.1 Pantoea sp. GbtcB22 | reverse complement strand
TATCTTCCGCTTTTTGCGGCAGTTTTCATTTTTGCCCCACCACTTTTTATTCTGCACTTTCCTCTTTATTGCCAGATATTAGACGTGCTTTATGCCACTAGTGCCAAACCCCATAGCAGAAACATGCATAACTCATCGCAAAAAGGCTTTTTTATGCTGAGATCTGGTGAAGGTGGTGCGGGGGGCTATTCTTGCGGGGCTGCTTGAGACGTGCAACCTCTGCGCAGGTATAGGTTTTTGC
>NZ_JAGXKB010000706.1:0-241 GCF_019091025.1 Pantoea sp. GbtcB22 | reverse complement strand
TCGCTGTATGAGAAGCTGACGCAACTCGGCCCGCAAGGCATGCTGTTAACGCTGGATCTGCTAGCAAGCGGTAATGCCAGGCCAGAAGTACAGGATGAAGCGCTGGTCTCTTATGCTGAGAAACTGAGTAAAGAAGTAGCGCGTCTTGATTGGTCACTTTCAGCAGCGCAGTTGGAACGTTGTATTCTTGCCTTCAATCCATGGCCAATGTGCTATTTCATGATTGAAGAGCAACCGGTAA
>NZ_JAGXKB010000705.1:0-241 GCF_019091025.1 Pantoea sp. GbtcB22 | reverse complement strand
TGAGCATCTCAAGCTGGCGCTAGCGAATCATGCGCAATTCCCGTGTGAAATCGTTGCCTTCCCGCAGCACGGTTTGCTGCATTCGAAGGTTGTTGGCTTGATGCGCGAAGCGATGCAGATGGGCGTGCAGTTTGTCGGCGGGCTCGATCCCACCAACGTGGGTGGCGCGATGCAGGCGTCGCTGGATGCGATGTTCCAGATCGCCCTCGATTTCCAGCGCAGCGAGGATATCCATCTGCAC
>NZ_JAGXKB010000704.1:0-241 GCF_019091025.1 Pantoea sp. GbtcB22 | reverse complement strand
GTACTGCCGGTGCTGGAAAATCGCTGTTTTGCGCGACCCGCACTTAAACCACTTTGATCCCTGGGGTATCTGACTGTTGAAAATTCTTGCTACCGCCATCGCGCTGTCATTGGGCCTCACGGCCTGTTTCGCTCAGGCCGCCGACGTGGTTCCTGCGCAAAAAGTGGATCAGGCGCTGCACGATCGTCTGCCAGCAGGGATCAAAAGCAGCGGTAAAATGATCTCGGTGTACAACGGATCT
>NZ_JAGXKB010000703.1:0-241 GCF_019091025.1 Pantoea sp. GbtcB22 | reverse complement strand
CTACGCTGTGTGATCGGCCCCAACGGCGCGGGAAAAACCACGCTGATGGATGTGATCACCGGTAAAACCGGGCCGGATAATGGCCAGGTGATCTACGACCAGGATACCGATCACAGCAAAATGTCGCCGGTGGAGATCGCGCGCGCCGGTATTGGGCGCAAGTTCCAGAAACCCACGGTATTCGAAGCACTGACGGTGTTTGAGAATCTGGAAATCGCGCTGAAAAACGACAAATCAGTGT
>NZ_JAGXKB010000702.1:0-242 GCF_019091025.1 Pantoea sp. GbtcB22 | reverse complement strand
CTTCGAGCACGAGCGCGACGACGCCCCGTCGACGGCCACCCAACGGCCGGCGGGTCCAGGCGCCGACACACGAGGTAGCCCGGTGGGCATCCCCACTCACAGTCGGCGGGACACGCGCGGGGCCTGGGTGCCTTGGATGATGCTTGGCCTGATCGTCTTTGTCTGGGGGCTGCCGCAGGGCAAGCGCTTCCTGAACGACATCTACAGCGCCACCATCAGCGTCCCCGCACTCGACATGCATG
>NZ_JAGXKB010000701.1:0-242 GCF_019091025.1 Pantoea sp. GbtcB22 | reverse complement strand
TGGAGACGCCACCCTAATCCGTACGTATTTTTTTATGTGTGTGTTCTGGTTTTGGCGAGGCAACTGATTTATTGTTAAGTGTGAGGTAAAGAAAAGCCTTTGAACGAAGAGACTCAAAGTCTGTTGGGCCTTGGCAGTGGCAACATCGTTGTGGCAAATCGTGAGCCGCTGACCATAGCAGCATCTGATCCGGCCCGCCCGTTTCAATGAAAGACGTTTCACCCTGACGGCCCACGGTTAGA
>NZ_JAGXKB010000700.1:0-242 GCF_019091025.1 Pantoea sp. GbtcB22 | reverse complement strand
CCACAGAGAGGCTATGCGGATACTAGTGGTATCTTTCCTATGATTCCACAGCAGATTATCAATGCACTCTTACCTAAACTAGTGCTTGAAGCAGCCTCATATTTTTAGGGGGGGAGGCCCATAGGGTTGACCCAGGTGTTTGTTTACCTGTCGACCCAATCCCGACACGGCCTAGTTGGTTGCGGCGGATTGTAATCTATAGTCTTACCGAGAATAATCGGTTGGCATGATAGCACATGTAC
>NZ_JAGXKB010000699.1:0-242 GCF_019091025.1 Pantoea sp. GbtcB22 | reverse complement strand
GAGGCGAGCATTGTTCTACCAGCGATAGATCATGCTCTGAACAACTCTTGCAGCGAGCTTGTGAAGCTGCAACTACTACCTCCGGGGACGACAATTGCAAGGACCACTGAGCGCCGATTGACCAAGGAGTGCCGGCCGGACGTCGTCTGGGAGATCGTGTACCAGAAGGATTTGCCAGGTACGAGGCAAATCCTGGCAATTATGGACTATAAATGTCCATTCGCGATCTTCGAGGATGAGTT
>NZ_JAGXKB010000074.1:0-305 GCF_019091025.1 Pantoea sp. GbtcB22 | reverse complement strand
TGGTCTGAAATTAAATGTGACGGCAGCTGATAATGCGCTTGATCTCGATTTTGCGCGCGAAGTTGCGCCCTATTTCCGGCTGAAGGCATCTGAAGCCGAAACTATCATTGAAAACTTCAGCAGCATTGTTGCGCAATGGCGCGTGGTCGCCAGACATTTAGGGTTATCACAACGTGAGCAGGAAAAAATGTCTGATGCGTTACGACTTGCAGCGGCACATTCCGCTTAACTTACTTTTTGCTCCAACATTCAAACTCATAGCCCTCTGCAAAATGCGCTTTTCGCCCTAAGCTTAAAGCCATTTA
>NZ_JAGXKB010000698.1:0-242 GCF_019091025.1 Pantoea sp. GbtcB22 | reverse complement strand
GTGTAAAAATATCTCTACACGATAGTGCCAGTATCCCACACCACATCTATGGTGAATTATCCACCAGTTATCACTGCCGTCGCGCGGTCTGTTCTGCACAGCACGCATGATTAAACCCAATGTCCCCATGCTGCCATTGACCGGCGGTGGGCATCGGTGTCTCGGCGGTGGTCAGCTATGAGAATCCAGCCAACCAGCGTCAGCGGGGCCCGTACCGACTAGTTCAGTAGCCCAGCCTGGCA
>NZ_JAGXKB010000697.1:0-242 GCF_019091025.1 Pantoea sp. GbtcB22 | reverse complement strand
AAGCGCCGATAATCCGACCTGGAAGAAAAACCGGTCGGCTTGCCCCGCGCCGTGTTGCTAGTTGCTAGTTGCTAGTTTTTAGTTGTTAGTGCAGTAGTTGTCTCGTGTCGTCTTACTCCACCTGTCTGAGTGTCTGAGAGGCAGTGGAGCTAGGGGCAGATGTACGAATCTACATACCGAAAAACACAGCCTGGCCTCGACCCGCCCAGTCCTAAGCTGAGGTCAATCCCCATCATGTGGCT
>NZ_JAGXKB010000696.1:0-242 GCF_019091025.1 Pantoea sp. GbtcB22 | reverse complement strand
ATCCCCGACAGCAATTGTAATCTAATATCAGATTTGTATATCCCCAATTTTCAATGTTGCCGTTCTGGGATGTTTGTTTGGTTTGCACCGGGAGCGCGTTGCGCGACAACGCGACGGCTAATCAATTTTGGGTCAGAACTACCGGCTACCCTTCTACTCCATACAGCCATGTGAAGAACGCTGGTCTAATATTCATTCTCCATTTCTAGCGAGAATTCTTATTCACAATGGCACAAGCATCT
>NZ_JAGXKB010000695.1:0-242 GCF_019091025.1 Pantoea sp. GbtcB22 | reverse complement strand
AGGCCGGCGGGGCCTGAGGAGGGGGTGCGACGTATTGGCTTTGGACCGGAGCTTTCTCGTTCAGCGAGGTATTAGACATGGCCACTGTTGGAGGTGAGTATGGGGCCGGAGGCGGCTGTGCTTGAACAGGCCCTGGCAGAGGCGATGGCACCGGCGCCGGCGCTGGTGACGGTTGATGCGCGCGGGCACTGACGGGGGATGGCTGGTGAGCGCGGGCCTGGGAGTCGGCTGGAAGCTCGGCG
>NZ_JAGXKB010000694.1:0-242 GCF_019091025.1 Pantoea sp. GbtcB22 | reverse complement strand
AGACACTGGGAGCATTAGTACATGGGTATTCGCAGACCAGGGAACATTTATGAGGTCTAATATTTCATACAGGTCAATGTAGCCAAGATTAGCGGCAGCAATGCTTTCAGAAATAGCTTGCTTTGCGTTCTCGTATCCCATCATAGTGCGGGGAACCTTGGTAGTGTAAAAGATCTGCGATCGATCAATTCCAGATTTGCGGATAGCAGCGGCGCTTTCGACTTCATTCTGGTAGACCTTGG
>NZ_JAGXKB010000693.1:0-242 GCF_019091025.1 Pantoea sp. GbtcB22 | reverse complement strand
ATATTTGTGCTGGTCGCCACAGGTGGGCTGATGGGGGCCGATGAGCTTGGTCGTGTTGTGGTGCGCGCCTTTGATTGTCTCTATTTTCATAACAGAGATGGCGACCGTGTTGGCTTGCAGGGCCACAACGGCGCCGGAAAAAGTACCTTGCTTCGTCTGCTAAGAGGGGCCCATGAGCCTTCATCAGGTGATGCGGTTAGGGCCGGTGAAGTGGGGTCATTGATTGAAATATCATTGGGGTT
>NZ_JAGXKB010000692.1:0-242 GCF_019091025.1 Pantoea sp. GbtcB22 | reverse complement strand
AAAGATACTGAGATTGAACTGTTACTTGATGCGTTAGGTAACGTTATCCAACTGTCTTCTAACAGCCCCCTTCCAAATAATCTAGGGGTCTCTTAAGAATTAACTGCTGGCTTCGTTTTTTTTAATGGACTTTTCGAAAATGACCTTGATAACTTAGAGCAAAGAGTAGTGATGATGTCAATTTCAAGTGTACTGCAAGCACCCAGGGAGCATAGCAATAAAGATACTTGCTTAAGCCCTAG
>NZ_JAGXKB010000691.1:0-242 GCF_019091025.1 Pantoea sp. GbtcB22 | reverse complement strand
CAGATTGGTTCAGCCGAACCGGGCCCCATGCCAACGCTGGATTTGTCCGCCTCAACCGGTATGTCAAACAGCAAATATGGGGGCAGTCGGGCCAATCAGAGCGCTGGCAGCACCGATTCCATCACCGGTTCTAACCAGGCTGGCTTGAGCTTCACCATGCCACTTTACAGCGGCGGCTCGGTCAGCTCGCAGGGGAAACTAGCGGAGTACAACTATGTCGCGGCCATCGAACAGCTGGAAGG
>NZ_JAGXKB010000690.1:0-242 GCF_019091025.1 Pantoea sp. GbtcB22 | reverse complement strand
ACATCGCTTCGCCCTATTACCAGCAGACCGCCGAAACGGAAGCGGCTTTTATTCATCAGCAGAATATTAGCTACGCCCCCAACCGCGATGACCAGACGTTAACGCTGCAGGGGGCGGGCGCGCTAGGATTCACTGAAAACAGCTATGCCGTAATTGACTGGGACTATCTGGCGCAAAAGTACCGGCAGGAAAGTCAATAGGAAGTGCGTTATAACAACGTGGTTCTGCGTCGCGATCTCGGC
>NZ_JAGXKB010000073.1:0-305 GCF_019091025.1 Pantoea sp. GbtcB22 | reverse complement strand
TCAATTTTGCGCTCGCTGGAGCAGAATCCGGGCAGCGTGTATCAGTTACCCCCGCACGGCTGGCGCACGCAGTTCTGGATTATCGATCAGCAATACAAGGTGCTGTCAGGGCCGCGCCAGCCGGTACCGCCGGAAGGTACCCGGCGCAATATCACCACCAGCAACGGCAAAATTGTTGGCTGGGTGATTGCCCCACCGGCAGAACGTCTGACGCGCAGCACCGACATCAACTTTGATCAGCAGCACCGACGCACCAGCTGGATGATTGTGGCGCTGACCGGGTTACTCGCCGCGCTGGTCACCTG
>NZ_JAGXKB010000689.1:0-242 GCF_019091025.1 Pantoea sp. GbtcB22 | reverse complement strand
AGCCTCCCAGCGCCAGCTGTGCGGCGCTCACCGCGCGCTCAGCTGCAAACCCGGCATGCAGCGGCATTACCCCCGAACCAAACTGCGCGCGTAAGCCGCTGGCCTGCGTGGTGGCGATGCGGAGCAGCGTTGCGGTGGCAGCCAAATCTAACGCCAGGAAACGCGCCAGGGCGGCGGCAGCGGCAACTGTGCCGAGCGTGGCGGTATTGTGGTGACCTAAAGCGTAATGCTGCTGGCTGACG
>NZ_JAGXKB010000688.1:0-242 GCF_019091025.1 Pantoea sp. GbtcB22 | reverse complement strand
ATAACAGATAGGCTTGTCAACGAGCGTGAATTGGTAGAGGAAATTAATCAAATAACCGCCGAAATGGGTGTCTTTATTAGGCAACCTTTTCTTTCCAAAAAATTTATCTCTATGGCAATGGAAATCCCTGTCGCCTACAAAATAGTTGGCCCAAACGATCTATTGAGAAAACATATTCTAAGAAAGTTGGCCCTTTCCATGTGTCTCCCGGAAGAGTCAATAATTGCAAGAAAAAAGGCTAT
>NZ_JAGXKB010000687.1:0-242 GCF_019091025.1 Pantoea sp. GbtcB22 | reverse complement strand
ATGATTTCGGTTCCGGATAGAAAAGAACCATCGCGCATTTCGAACCCTGCGTGATGGCCGATCCCGCATCAGTCAATCATCAAAACTACTTTGCCAAAACTCTCGTTCGATTCGATCCGTTCGTGGGCCGCGCGCACGTCTTCCATTTTGAAAACGTTATCGATGACCGGTCGCACCTCGCCGTTTGCGAGCAGCGGCACTACTTGCTGTGCAAACAGGCGCGTCGCCGCCGCCTTTTCTTC
>NZ_JAGXKB010000686.1:0-242 GCF_019091025.1 Pantoea sp. GbtcB22 | reverse complement strand
CTCACCAGCCAAGTGTCCTCGCCAACGTGAAGAATCAACTCGACTCCGTAACTGGTGGTCGGTCTTTATCGGAACTCGGAAACGAAGTCTCGTCCGTCGCCTGCGAAAAGGTACAAGACGCGAAAGAAAATGTCCTCCCTGTTGCCGAGGGTGCGATTCATACTGTTCAAACACAAATACAATCGTGGACTGGTGCTACGAATGAGGGGAATGTGCAGAGTATGTCACAAGGCAACTTTTCC
>NZ_JAGXKB010000685.1:0-242 GCF_019091025.1 Pantoea sp. GbtcB22 | reverse complement strand
AGATATTATCTTTATGTATACTATGCTCTTGGATAGCTTTGTATATAGTTTTAAACCACTGTTTAATAATATTTAGATCCTCCTGCTTTGCACGCTGATAAGATATGTATTAATTATATCTTATACACAGCTCTGGATAATGTTTAATAAACTTATATGCCTAGTTAATACTAAGGGTAGTAGTAGGATTATGAGTACGTGCTCGCAGCAGAATCTGTGCTATTCTATATAAAAACTCAGGC
>NZ_JAGXKB010000684.1:0-242 GCF_019091025.1 Pantoea sp. GbtcB22 | reverse complement strand
CCTCGATGTTTCCACATGGTAAACATCTCTCAAATATGCAACCTAGAATAGTGGAACTCGAGAGAAGTGGATGACTAGGGATCCTTCTATTGCTAGTGATCCTGCTATTCCTCTATGTAGGGCGATGCCGGTGAGGAAGAGCGAGATCTTCCCTGGCCGAATTCTACGCTGCCGTCTCCCATCCTCAGCAATTGTGTGCCTTCCAGGGCCTTCATGGCCGCACCTATCCCATTCCTGGCCCA
>NZ_JAGXKB010000683.1:0-242 GCF_019091025.1 Pantoea sp. GbtcB22 | reverse complement strand
AAAGGCGAACATATCACGAACCTCGGCGGGATCCAATGCGAGACCATAGCGGAATTGATCAGCCAGTGTGGTATTATCTTCATCTCGGTACTTGCAATCTGCATCTTAAATCTACTTAAATTTCTCATCAAATTCTTTAGCTAAATAATGACGATACGTTGCGATTCGTCCTTGAAGATATCATACGCACCACACCACTGACTCTTAGAAAGACAATAACTCAACCCAACTCCTTGGCTCAC
>NZ_JAGXKB010000072.1:0-306 GCF_019091025.1 Pantoea sp. GbtcB22 | reverse complement strand
TAGGTTTGTCTCCCTACGCCCCCTTGGCCTCCGACTTATGCGGCCGCCCCCGAGGCCGGCGAGGGAATCCATGATCCCGCAGCCGAGGCGACCGCTGGGGTGCTCGCAGCCCAGACGACACCGGCAGGCGGACACCGCGTGGGGGCCCCGAAGCCGCGTCCTAGCCATGTCCTTCTGTGGGAAATTTGAACATTTGTCCACCCAGGAACCGACTGCCGCATCGCAAGCAACTCTATATCATCATCCTGATTAACTTGGCGCAACATAGTCGGCTACCCAATGGAAAACATAAGTAACACTGGTCAA
>NZ_JAGXKB010000682.1:0-242 GCF_019091025.1 Pantoea sp. GbtcB22 | reverse complement strand
AGCCCTTCATTCGGGGAAACCGGCATACCCGGGTACATTTGCAGAATATACAATCGTGCCATTGCGATATCTCACGCGTATCCCTGCCACCTTTGACGATGTCTCGGATGAAGAGGTGGCGCCGATTCTTTGCGGGGGTGTAACGGCGTATAAAGCTATCAAAAATTGCCATTTAACGCCGGGACAGTGGATTGTTGTTTCTGGAGCCGGTGGTGGTGTAGGTGCGCTAGCGGTCGCTTTTG
>NZ_JAGXKB010000681.1:0-242 GCF_019091025.1 Pantoea sp. GbtcB22 | reverse complement strand
GTTTCCAGACCTAAATCAGCGCAACGGAAGGCTGCAGAGTAACCTGCAGGACCTGCCCCCAGTACCACGACTTGAGTTTTAATCTCTGTACTCATCATGACCTCTTGTTTGATTACCGGCAGTCAGGAAAAAACTTTTCCCAAGCTCTAATGCCCTATATCCGCCGGGACATTTCACCTCGAGAGTTTACAGAATTGTTAACAAACTGCCAACCGCGGCAACATTGAATGCTTACAACAAGG
>NZ_JAGXKB010000680.1:0-242 GCF_019091025.1 Pantoea sp. GbtcB22 | reverse complement strand
TCACCGATAAAACGCACCCCGAACGCTATAACCGTAAATGGGATATGCAGTACGCACCAAGCATCTGTCAGCAATGCAGCGTGGGTTGTAACACCAGCCCGGGCGAACGCTATGGCGAATTGCGACGTATCGAAAACCGCTATAACGGCACCGTAAACCACTATTTCCTGTGCGATCGCGGTCGCTTCGGTTACGGCTACGTCAACCCCAAAGATCGCCCACGGCATCCGATACAGCAACGC
>NZ_JAGXKB010000679.1:0-242 GCF_019091025.1 Pantoea sp. GbtcB22 | reverse complement strand
GCCAGCGTCATCGCCTCAACCTGTTCGTGCGTCACATAAACCATCGTGGTGTTGAAACGCTGATGCAGCGATTTGATCTCGGCGCGTAGCTCCATACGCAGCTGCGCATCGAGGTTCGCCAGCGGCTCATCGAACAGGAACACTTTGGGATTTCGCACCATCGCGCGGCCCATCGCCACGCGTTGTCGCTGTCCGCCTGACAGTGCACGCGGATAGCGTTGCAGCAGCTTATCGGTGCCAAG
>NZ_JAGXKB010000678.1:0-242 GCF_019091025.1 Pantoea sp. GbtcB22 | reverse complement strand
TTGCCATTAGAATACTCCACCAACATGATGAATACGGTTCATTCCGGCCTTTAACCGGTCGTCACGCGGGCTGCTCTAATCAGGAGATTGTCTATCAAAAATTCAAAGAAATTATGGCTGCAGGAAGATGATATCAGGCACCGGTACAACTTCTCACTTTCTCGTAACTGCATGCCGTTTTAAAGGGTCTATCCACTTACTTAAAATGTTCTCTGTTGATGTCAGGTCGGTAGCGACCATGT
>NZ_JAGXKB010000677.1:0-242 GCF_019091025.1 Pantoea sp. GbtcB22 | reverse complement strand
CGGCAGGCATGTTGGTAAGCCAGAATGGCGTGAGTCAATTATTGTTATTGAGAGAGAGTGTGGTGAGATAGCTCACTTAGAAGCCATCCCGCTGGATAGCGTCGTCGACGTTCAGGATACAGGTTTGCCGGGAACATTCTCTGGCGAGTATCAGTATATCGGTGGAAATTACCGGCAATACATATTCAGACTAAGCAATCAAAAAATCTAACCTGCTCCGGCAGGTTTTTTTAAGCCCAAAT
>NZ_JAGXKB010000676.1:0-242 GCF_019091025.1 Pantoea sp. GbtcB22 | reverse complement strand
TCGGCGGTGACGGTACCGCGCGTACCGATAACTTCATGACTGCGCGTGCAACTGGCGTACCCACTTACCGCAACAGCAACTTCTTTGGCCTGGTTGATGGCCTGCGCTCCGCGCTGCAATATCAGGGCAAAAACGACGCCACCAGCGCTAACGCCCGTGGCAGCATCACCGATACTTCTCGACAGAACGGCGACGGTTACGGTGCGTCACTGGGTTACACCATTGCTGACACCGGTATCAGC
>NZ_JAGXKB010000675.1:0-242 GCF_019091025.1 Pantoea sp. GbtcB22 | reverse complement strand
CCGACTTAGTCTGGATGCGCTGCAGGCCGCCGTAGAGAAGGCGCGCGGCGGCGTGAAGAAAGGGGGCAGACATGGTCTGGCGAACGGTGCTCCTCCTGCTTTCAGTGTGGCACTGCGCGCCCGCGTCAGCGGCAGAAAGCAGCAGCGGTAATACGGCGCTCACCTGCGAGGGCCCCTGGGTGAACCCCATCACCGACGTGTGCTGGGAGTGTATTTTCCCGATGGGCGTAGGCAGCGTGCAG
>NZ_JAGXKB010000674.1:0-242 GCF_019091025.1 Pantoea sp. GbtcB22 | reverse complement strand
AAGTATGTTCTTCTGGAATATGCTGTTTGCCGATAATAAGGCGTTTATTCCGGCAAAAGATAAATCTGATGTGGTTAATCGCGGTGATTATCTGGCCAATGCATTGGCGCACTGCGATACCTGCCATACGCCACGTAACGTGCTGATGGGGCAAAACAATGCTCAGGCCCCCAGCGGTGGCAGCCTGGGCAGTTGGTATGCGCCGAATATCACTCCCGATCAACAAGCCGGCATTGGCAACT
>NZ_JAGXKB010000673.1:0-243 GCF_019091025.1 Pantoea sp. GbtcB22 | reverse complement strand
TCTGTGGTTCATGTTCATTTAAAAATGGCTTTTTTAGCAACTTGGTTTAGGGGGCATGAGCATGTGTTTTGCTTATGGCCACTCTCCTTAAGGACCGGTTCGCAAAGCGACAACCTGGGACAACAGTGCTACCATGAGACTGGAATGGGACCGTCTTGGCTAATTAATTAGGTTGCATTGGATTGGAGGTAACTTACCGACGGGGCAAGAGGGGAGGTGAGCTTCTGTGGCCCTCGCGCTACT
>NZ_JAGXKB010000071.1:0-308 GCF_019091025.1 Pantoea sp. GbtcB22 | reverse complement strand
CATCATCTTATCTTACCCTCATTAGATTAAATACCCTCTGTCTCATATCCCACTATTTACCACTAGTCCTTTAACTAATAACTAGTCAGGCCCTGCGCCTTACTAAGCTTAGATATTAGCTTAGTATTTTCTATAATTAGTCTAAAAGCCTATTTACTCAGCAGTTTAATACAGAGATAACCTATCTTACCTAATATATCTAGTTCACTAAACCCCTTCCTACATCATTAAATCTCTATCTATATCTACCTAATTAGAACATTAACTACTCTACACTAAATAGAGCTATCTAAGAGTTCTTATATTTA
>NZ_JAGXKB010000672.1:0-243 GCF_019091025.1 Pantoea sp. GbtcB22 | reverse complement strand
CAAAGTCATACAAAGCGTCCAGAAACTTTGCGTATGCATTTATGGCGCCGTAGACGTTGAAACTGTTAGCGCTTCCACTGCGTAGGTCGTAGGAATGGGAGATCGGTGGGCGAGGTCGGTAACCCCGGCGTCCCCTAGACGCCATGGCTACGAGAGAGGGAGGAGGTGGCGGCTAGGGCAAGAAGCACGGGCAAGAATGATTGCCTGCTTGATTAATTAACCATAATCTAGGTCTTTATATAG
>NZ_JAGXKB010000671.1:0-243 GCF_019091025.1 Pantoea sp. GbtcB22 | reverse complement strand
ACGTGATAAGAACCTTGGTCACTATGTTACGGTTCCCTTTTTCGACATAGTGTATCACTTGCGCCGGTTGGCTGTAAACATTCATCTGATTACCCGCAATGACTACATCATTGCAATCTCTATTGCTGTAACATATAACGCAGACGTTTCAGCATAGTATGAGTAGATAGCTACACCACGAAACAGCTCTTTTATCCGTAGTTTGAGAGCTAATTATTGTAAGATTCTGGTAGCGTAAGCCTC
>NZ_JAGXKB010000670.1:0-243 GCF_019091025.1 Pantoea sp. GbtcB22 | reverse complement strand
ATAACGACGCTCTTCTCCAAGCATGTAAGGTCAACACAGGTCAAGATAGAAGGACCACGTAGTCCGTAATTTCTAGATATGAAATTATACCTGCATCGCCTAAAATAGAAGCCCTTGATGATTCTTGTCTATGGCAACTTGCATCTGTGCGAATAATTTGTGTTCCAATCAAAAACTTGTCCCATGTGCCGCTCAATACTATCCGATGCCTCCTTGTATCACCATCTGCCCATGCATTAAACC
>NZ_JAGXKB010000669.1:0-243 GCF_019091025.1 Pantoea sp. GbtcB22 | reverse complement strand
GTGGACATATTGTCCTGTTTTCAAAATAGTTGTGTGTGCTTGTTGTCTTCCTAACACCGCTTGGCCACCGACCTGCGATGACCGCCGACGCCCCATTACATACGCTATTCCCCAGTGCTAGTAGTAGTAAACCTCCTTCCCGAACCCGGTAATCAGTCAGTGGTCCTGGCTGGCGATTCTGACTCATGGCCGAGATTCTTAAGGTCGAATCATCCATATTTTTAAGCCTTTAATAGAAAACAC
>NZ_JAGXKB010000668.1:0-243 GCF_019091025.1 Pantoea sp. GbtcB22 | reverse complement strand
CTTTTTACTCGCTATGCCGAGAAGGTGTTTGCCCCCTACGCCGGAAAAGTGACGCGCTGGTCTGTTTTCAATGCGCCCATTGTGGTGCAGCCGCGCGTCTATCTTGTTGCGCTGCGCTGGCCGTATGAGCAGAACACCCATAAGTGGATGCAGTGAAATCACCTTAAAAATCTCGCCACGGCGAAGGTGGAAAATCTGTTCCGATAGCAGGGGTAGTCCGGTACTGTGGGCACCATTCTCAAT
>NZ_JAGXKB010000667.1:0-243 GCF_019091025.1 Pantoea sp. GbtcB22 | reverse complement strand
AAATCTGCGTGTCCATGCTTTCATTGCCCTGCAGCCCGCGCGGTAACAGGCGAAAGCGGCGCAGCGCCTGCTGATTGGCATCGGGTTCATTACGCAGCGCATCGGCCGGTTGGCCCTGCATATAGCGGAACAGCGCATGGCCGAGGCGCTGGCGTGCCGTGAGTTCAAAGCGCGTTGGCATGTGGCGCCTCCGCAGCATATTCATGTTCAAGGAAGGTGGCAAAAGCCGGCGTTTGCGGATTT
>NZ_JAGXKB010000666.1:0-243 GCF_019091025.1 Pantoea sp. GbtcB22 | reverse complement strand
ACTATATTTAGAGAAGAGAGAGAGAGGATAGGATTAGCTAGAGAGAGATAGAATTAGCTAAGAGGGGTATAGAGATAGTATTATCCTAGAAAAATATAGTTAGAAATATATAAAATATATATATAAATTATATCTAATTTATTATTATTTTATATTAATAAAATAATTTATTAATAATTAATATCTAATAATTAATATATATATATATAGATTAAACTAATAAAGTTTAATATTAATAATAAA
>NZ_JAGXKB010000665.1:0-243 GCF_019091025.1 Pantoea sp. GbtcB22 | reverse complement strand
CTCGCGGCCTGATGCGGGCCGCGGCCAGGAGACTCAGCCGGGACAGGCCGGCGTTCGGCTCAGCGGTCCATCTGGTGCTGTGGATCGCGGCCGGGTGACTGATCTCGCTCTCCGTCGCGAAGTACGGTTCGTTCGGCGCCGTGTGCGGGCCACTCACCGCCTTCGTCGCGCTGCTGCCGTGAGCCAACCTGACCGGTGTCGCTCTGTTCCTCGGCATCACATCCACCGATCAACTCGAAGCCA
>NZ_JAGXKB010000070.1:0-309 GCF_019091025.1 Pantoea sp. GbtcB22 | reverse complement strand
TCGAACAGGATTTTGTAGAATTTGCCCTTCCGTGATCTAAATTCGGTGAAGTTCTTGTTCTGAGTATCCAGTGTGACCAGGAGATCGTCTACTGACGATGGATGTGGGAACTGAGACCCATCTGTGAGCCAAGGAGGTGCTAGAGCAGGTTGCCTTTCTAAGGCCTGTTGGTTTAAAGTCCATGGATAGATCCGATCAAGACATCATGAATCAAAATGTGTTTTTCTACTGTTGCAGATATGGCCCTCGAAAGCGATTCTCGACGTTCCCTTCCACTCAGCCGAAATTCCATGCTTGTATACTTGGGTG
>NZ_JAGXKB010000008.1:0-228797 GCF_019091025.1 Pantoea sp. GbtcB22 | reverse complement strand
CGGGATGAATTTCTTCACTCCCTGCCAAGCCGTCTGCGTTGCCGCTTTGCCGTCTCAGTGGTGGCGCATTATAGGGATCCGAATTTTTTGCACAACCCCTTTTTTCGATCTTTTTAATCGACTGGCGAGTTTTCACTCTTTTCGCTGCGATCGCGAGCGATCCGCTCAAAAATCATCTTGTTTATCCGCCTTTTAAGCCGCAGGCTTGGGTAAAAACGTAAAAGGAGAAGATCATGTCCACAGCCCTACGACCTTATAAGAACCATTTCCCGCAACAAGGCGATCGCGTGATGATCGATAACAGCAGCGTGGTGGTGGGTGAAGTACAACTCGACGATGACGTTAGCATCTGGCCGCTGGTTGCGATTCGTGGTGACGTCAATAAAGTGGTGATAGGCAAAAGAAGCAATATTCAGGATGGCAGCGTACTGCACGTCACTCACAAGTCCAGCAGCAATCCGGAAGGTTATCCGCTGATTGTTGGCGAAGATGTCACGGTAGGGCATAAAGCGATGCTGCACGGCTGTACTATCGGCAATCGCGTACTGGTTGGTATGGGATCCATTCTGCTGGACGGCGTGATCGTTGAAGATGATGTGATGATTGGCGCTGGCAGTTTGGTGCCGCCAGGTAAACGACTGGAGAGCGGCTACCTGTATTTAGGCAGCCCGGTTAAGCAGGTCCGCCCACTCAGTGAAGCGGAAATCGCCGGGCTGCTTTACTCATCCAATAACTATGTCGGTTGGAAGAATGAATATCTCGCTCAGGAAAGCCAATCTCATTCCTGATCGCCAGCCTTACCTCTGCTGCATCGACTGCTTTAGTTTGGCTATCACTGGCGTGATCTCTGGCATCACGCCATGCCATAAATGAAAAGCGTGAGCGGCTTGCCCTACTAACATGCCAACACCATCCGCCAGCTGCTGCGCGCCCTGCTGCTGGCACCACAATAAGAATGGCGTCAAACCTTGTTGATAAAACATGTCATAACACCGCGTTTGCGCATTAATTAGCGATGTGGCTAACGCCGGAACTTTGCCATCAACACCGCTCGAGGTCGCATTAATGATCAGATTAAATTGCTGATCCACTAATTGCTCAAAGCTGGCCGCTTTGATATCCCCGCTATGCTGGAAAATCTCTGCCAGCTGCTCGGCGCGTGCCACGGTGCGATTCACTACCACCAGCGAACATCCGAATGAAAGCAGCGGCAGGATTACGCCACGCGCAGCACCACCGGCGCCCACCAGCAGAATTCGATCGCCTGGATGGATCATCTGCAGTCGTTCCAGATCGCTGAGCAAGCCGATGCCATCGGTGTTATCGCCGAAGATCTTGCCCTGCGCATCTTTCTTTAACGTATTAACCGCACCAGACAATGCCGCACGCTCGCTAAGCTCATCGGCAAATTCCCACGCCTGCTGTTTAAAAGGCAGCGTGACATTGGCACCTTTGCCGCCATGCGCAAAAAAATCGGCGATCGACTGAGGAAAACCCTCAAGTGGCGCGCACTCCTTGCCATATTGATGCTCAATGCCGGTTTGCTCAGCGAACAAGCTATGAATGAAAGGAGATTTGCTATGCGCAATCGGGTGACCAAATACGGCAAAATTTTCCATGCGTTAGCCCTGACGAATAAGTTCACCGCTAATAACGTCGCGGATTTCAGAAGGATTCAGTCGCCCACCCGTTTCAGCATGTAAGACCGTGAACTGCGGACCAAATTGCTTAGCAACCTCTTCCGCATTACGACAAGGCGGTTCGCCGGAAAGATTGGCGCTGGTCGAAACCAGAGGTTTACCAAAACCGCGACACAAAGCCTGTACGTCAGGATGATCGCTAACGCGAATGGCCAGTGAGTCAAAACGCCCCGTTAACCAACGCGGCGTATGTGGCGAAGCTGGCACTACATAGGTTACCGGGCCAGGCCAACTGGCAAACATACGCTCGCGCTGCAGCACAGAGAGTTCACGGTCGGCGATATAAGGTTCCAGCTGCGCGTAATCGGCTGCAATCAAAATGAGTCCCTTCTCGACTGGACGCTGCTTGAGCGCCAAAAGCGCCATTACGGCATTCTCGCTGTCGGGATCGCAGCCCAATCCAAATACGGCTTCGGTTGGATAGGCGATAACTTCCTGTTGCTGTAGCCTCTCAATGCAAAAATCGAGACTACCCGCTGAATACTGGCTTGGCTTCATGATGATGATGCGTCCTGGACAATGGGCTTACCGCAGCGTTTGCTGGCGCAGAAGCGCTTCATGCCTTGTGCGGTTTTCTTCTCTATTAATAAAGGGAACTGGCAATGCGGGCAAACGCCTTCAACCGGCGCTGCGTTAAGGACAAACTGGCAATCTGGATAGCGATCGCAAGAGTAGAAGGTTTTGCCATAGCGCGAGCGCCGCTGTACCAGTTTACCGCTCTGACATTGCGGACAGGCGATAGCTGTTTCATCAGGCTTGTCGATAGTTTCGGTGTAATCACATTCCGGGTAGTGACTGCAACCCACGAACATGCCAAATCGCCCCTGACGCAGAACTTTGTCTGCGCCACACTGGGGGCATGCATGGCCTTCCAGCACTTTAACGACGTGTCCATCTCCCTGACTTTTCAGCGGGCGAATGTAATCGCAGGTTGGATAATTTACACACCCCAGAAAAGGGCCGTGTTTGCCGGAACGTATGACTAATTCTGCCCCGCAAGCGGGGCAGGGATCGTGTTTAGGCACGGAAAATAGTGCTGATTTACTCATATTACCGGTTGCATCAATCGCAAATTATTAATGCAGCATACCTTCATTGACGTCGAATAACAGTTCTTCCATTTGCTGATAGGCGTTTTCACATCCTGGGATGTTAAAAAGCACCATCAACACCACCCATTTGAGATCTTCAAGATCGAATTCGAGGGTATCAAGGGCCATTACGCGTTCGATGACCATCTCGCGCGTTTCCATATTCAGCACCTGGACCTGTTCCAGGAACAAAATAAAACCGCGACATTCTGCATCTAAACGCTGGTTTTCCTCTTCGGTATAGATTCGCATTGAGAGCGGATCGTTTGCCATGAGTACTGGCGCAACCAAGCCTTCCTGATAATCCGCTAACCGCTCAAGCCAATTCAACGCATTGTAGATATCTTCACGATGAAAACCGGCATCGGTTAAATCATCGGTCAATTTATCCTGATCAACGCGCATTTCAGCTTCGTTGTGGATATACGTCTCAAACAAGTACATAAGTACGTCGAACATGGCATGCCCTCCTCAATCGGACATAGCCGCCGGGTACAGCTGCGATCCATCCTGCTAACTCCAGCTCCAGCAGGTGAGCTGCGATAACTGGCACAGGTTGGCCGGCACGTTCAGCGACGACGTCAACAGGTGTAACCTCATCACCTACGTTAGCCAACACAGTTGCAAATGGCAATGGCACATCGTCACTGTGTTGTGAATATATTGTTTCTGAACTGCTATCAGGCAACCATTGCAGCGTTGAATGTAAATCTTCAAGGATATTGTTAGGATGCGCCACCAGCAGCGCGCCTTGCTGGATAAGCCAGTGCGTACCTTCACTACCCGGATTGCCTAGCGCGCCGGGTAATGCATAAACGTTACGATTTTGTTCCAAAGCGTAGCGTGCCGTCACCAGCGAACCGCTTTTTAACGTGGCTTCAACTACCAGTACGCCAAGACTTAAACCACTGATGATGCGATTACGCCGCGGAAAGTTAACCGCATGCGGTGCCGTATCAAGGGGGAATTCCGAGATCAGTGCCCCACCGCCAGCGATGATCTCACGTGCTAACGCTTGATGACTTTTAGGGTAGATATGCTGCAGGCCGCTGCCTAATACTGCAACGGTTTTGCCCTGCACTTCTAACGCGGCCCGATGCGCCACGCCATCGATTCCGCGTGCAAGGCCGCTGGTGATGGTCAATCCACTTAGCGCTAATTGCTGCGTAAACCAGCTTCCCCATTGCTTACCATAATGCGTGCAGTGACGGCTGCCCACGACACCGAGTTGGGGCGTCTGCAAGATGTCCATATTTCCCGCGACATACAGCAATGAGGGACGTCGACTGATTTCCGCTAACGCCGAGGGATAATGTTCGTCGATACAGGTAACTAAATGATGCTGTTCATCCTCCAGCCATAGATGTGTTCGTGCTAACTGGCGTGGACAAAGCTCTTTAAACTGTTGTCGCTGGGTTTCGTTTAATCCCTGATCCAGTAACAGATCGTCATCAACCTGAGCATTATCCTGCAATGCCTCAGCTAAATGTCTGACAACTCCAGAGCTTAAGCCTTTCACATTTGCCAGCCTGAGCATCCATTCAATTCTCTCCATGCTGCACTCCCTGTCAGCCGCGCTATCATGCGGTGCAATGCTGTCAATCAGACATCAAAAAGTCTACAATATGAGGCAGTAATCTTTTCTTCAACGCATACAGATCTGGATATTTATGTCAGTTTTGCAGGTATTACATTTCCCTGATGATCGCCTTCGCAAAATCGCTGCGCCGGTGGCAACCGTAAACGCAGACGTGCAGCGTATTGTCGACGACATGTTTGAAACCATGTACGCCGAAGAAGGTATTGGCTTAGCGGCGACCCAAGTCGATATTCATCAGCGCATCATTGTTATTGATGTTTCTGAAAACCGTGACGAGCGTTTGGTGTTGATTAATCCGGAACTGCTGGAAAAAAGCGGTGAAACCGGTATTGAAGAAGGCTGCCTTTCCATTCCTGAGCAACGTGCTTTTGTGCCGCGCGCAGAGTGGGTCAAAGTGCGTGCGCAGGATCGTGACGGCAAAAGCTTTGAGCTGGAAACCGACGGTCTGCTGGCGATTTGCATCCAGCATGAAATCGATCATCTCGATGGCAAACTTTTCATTGATTATCTGTCGCCACTGAAACGTCAGCGTATCAAACAGAAACTGGAAAAATTGGCCCGCCTAAACGCACGCGAAGATTAAGTGCTCATTGAAGGTTAAACTGTGTCTGCACCGCTCAAAATTATCTTTGCCGGTACACCTGACTTTGCAGCGCGTCATTTAGACGCGCTACTTGCTTCTGAGCATCAGGTTGTTGGCGTCTTTACCCAGCCCGATCGTCCAGCCGGACGCGGCAATAAGCTTACGTCAAGCCCGGTCAAAGTCCTGGCACAGACGCACGATATTCCGGTATTTCAGCCGAAATCCCTGAAGCCTGAAGAGAACCAGCATCTGGTTGACGATCTGCAGGCCGATATCATGGTGGTGGTCGCTTATGGCTTGATCCTGCCAAAAGCCGTGCTGGCGATGCCGCGCCTGGGTTGTATCAATGTGCATGGTTCGCTGCTGCCACGCTGGCGCGGTGCTGCACCCATCCAACGCTCTCTCTGGGCTGGCGATACCGAAACCGGTGTCACCATTATGCAGATGGATGTTGGCCTCGATACCGGCGACATGCTGCATAAACTCTCCTGCCCAATTACGGCTGAAGACACCAGCGCGTCGCTGTATGAGAAGCTGGCGCAACTCGGCCCGCAAGGCATGCTGTTAACGCTGGATCTGCTAGCAAGCGGTAATGCCAGGCCAGAAGTTCAGGATGAAGCGCTGGTCTCTTATGCTGAGAAACTGAGTAAAGAAGAAGCGCGTCTTGATTGGTCACTTTCAGCAGCGCAGTTGGAACGTTGTATTCGTGCCTTCAATCCATGGCCAATGAGCTATTTCATGATTGAAGAGCAACCGGTAAAAGTCTGGCAGGCAACGGTTTTGCCGCATCAGAACAAGCAACCCGGTGAAATCGTCCATGCTGATAAACAAGGCATTCAGATCGCAACGGCCGATGGTGTGCTGAATCTGGTATCGCTGCAACCTGCCGGTAAAAAAGCCATGTCCGCTCAGGACCTGCTCAATTCGCGCCGCGAATGGTTCGTACCTGGAACCGTTCTGGCCTGATCCTCCAAGCCCGGTTTGACCGGGCTTTTTGTTTGATGAAATAACATGAAAAAAGCTACCAACTTGCGCAGCCTGGCCGCGCAACTCATTGAACGCGTTGTGGACAAAGGCGAATCGCTAAGTGCCATTTTGCCAGGCGCGCAAAAGAACCTATCCGATAAAGATGGCGCGCTGCTGCAAGAACTCTGTTTTGGCGTGATGCGCACGCTGCCGCAGCTGGAAGCCTTAATCGGCAAACTGATGGAGCGCACCTTAACCGGTAAGCAGCGAGTGTTGCATTATCTGTTGATGGTTGGCCTCTATCAGCTGCTATATACCCGCGTGCCGGCCCATGCGGCACTGGCAGAAACCGTGGCGGGTGCTGAAGTGCTGAAGCGCACGGCTTTAAAAGGCCTGTTAAATGGCGTGTTGCGCCAGTTCCTGCGCCAGCAAGAAGCGCTGTTAGCCGAAGTCGATCAGGGCTCGCAACGTTACTGGCATCCAGGCTGGTTGCTGAAACGTCTGCAAGCGGCATGGCCAGAACAGTGGCAACAGATTGTTGAAGCTAACAATCAGCGACCGCCGATGTGGCTGCGCGTCAATCGCCAGTATCACAGTCGCGATGCCTGGCTGGCGCTATTGCAGGCAGAAGAGAAAGTTGCTTTTCCTGGCGATGCACAAGATGCATTGCGACTGGAATCACCCGCTCCAGTCAGCCAGCTGCCGGGTTTCGATCAAGGTTGGGTGACGGTGCAGGATCTTTCTGCACAACGTTGCGCACTGCTGCTTGAGCCAAAAGATGGGGAAACTATTCTCGATCTCTGTGCTGCTCCGGGTGGTAAAACCACGCATATCCTCGAAATCGCCCCGCAGGCCAAAGTCTTAGCCGTCGATGTTGACCCGCAACGCCTGCTCCGTGTGCATGAGAACTTACAGCGCCTGGGCATGCAGGCCGAAGTGCGTCAGGGCGATGGTCGTACACCGGCAGAATGGTGTGGCGATATGCTGTTTGATCGTATCCTGCTCGATGCGCCCTGCTCTGCCACAGGCGTTATTCGCCGCCATCCAGACATCAAGTGGCTACGTCGCGATCGTGATATTCCTGAGCTGGCGAATCTACAGCGCGAAATACTTGAGGCCGTCTGGCCGCGTCTAAAATCTGGCGGCACGATGATATATGCCACCTGCTCAATATTGCCGGAAGAGAATTACAATCAAATCAGTGCCTTTTTGGCAGCGCACAGCGACGCCGTGGTCGAGACGTTGCCACAGGGCCAGGATAATGGCTGGCAGGTTTTCCCGACCATCGATGGCGGCGACGGCTTCTTCTACGCTAAGCTGATGAAAAAATAGTGCTGCGCACACTGACAAGAGCATCTAAGCCATGAAAATCATTATCCTCGGCGCCGGCCAGGTCGGCGGAACCCTGGCAGAAAATCTGGTCGGGGAAAATAACGATATCACCGTCGTCGATAGCGATGCGACGCGTTTACGCGTTTTGCAGGACAAATTTGATCTGCGCGTCGTGCATGGTCACGGATCACATCCGCGTATTTTGCGTGAAGCAGGTGCTGAAGATGCAGATATGCTGGTGGCGGTAACCAACTCCGATGAAACCAACATGGTGGCTTGTCAGATTGCGTATTCCCTTTTCAATACGCCCAATCGTATCGCGCGTATTCGCGCCGCTGAATACTTACGCGATGCTGAGAAGCTGTTTGTACCTGAAGCCGTACCAATTGATCATCTGATCTCTCCTGAGCAGTTGGTGATCGACAATATCTACCGCCTGATTCAGTATCCTGGCGCACTTCAGGTAGTGAATTTTGCCGAAGGCAAAGTGAGCCTCGCTGTGGTTAAAGCCTATTATGGCGGACCGCTGGTCGGGAATCCTTTGTCGATCATGCGTGAACATATGCCGCATATTGATACGCGAGTCGCGGCGATTTTTCGTCAGGATCGTCCCATTCGTCCCCAGGGTTCTACGATTGTGGAAGCCGGCGATGAAGTGTTCTTTATTGCCGCGAGCCAACACATCCGCGCGGTGATGAGTGAAATGCAGCGTCTGGAAAAACCGTATAAGCGCATCATGTTAGTTGGCGGCGGAAATATCGGCTTTGGATTGGCGCAGCGCCTGGAAAAACAGTACAGCGTGAAGTTGATCGAACGTAATCAACAACGCGCGGCAGAACTGGCAGAACGTTTGCACGATACTATCGTGTTTTACGGTGATGCCTCGGATCAGGAATTGCTGGCCGAAGAGCATGTCGATCAGGTGGATCTCTTCATCGCGGTCACTAACGACGATGAAGCCAATATTATGTCGGCCATGCTGGCTAAGAAAATGGGCGCGAAAAAAGTAATGGTGCTGATCCAGCGACGCGCCTACGTCGATCTTGTTCAAGGCAGCGTGATCGATATTGCGATCTCGCCGCAACAAGCCACGATCTCGGCGCTGCTAAGTCACGTACGTAAAGCCGATATAGTGGGCGTGTCCTCATTGCGTCGCGGTATTGCAGAAGCAATCGAAGCGATCGCACACGGCGATGAAACCACCTCACGCGTGGTTGGGCGTTTAATAGAAGATATTAAGTTGCCGCCGGGAACCATTATCGGTGCTGTGGTGCGCGGTGATGAGGTGATCATCGCCAATGATAATGTGCGCGTCGAACAGGGCGATCACGTAATTATGTTCCTGACGGATAAGAAGTTTGTGCCCGATGTTGAGCGCCTGTTCCAGCCAAGTCCATTCTTCCTGTAAAAGCTGCGGGCGAAAGCCCGCCGTGAAAATTTCGCTTAATCCATTGTTCTAATGGCAATTGCACAAAGGTTTGTTAGACTTTAGCCATTGGCCAAGGCAAGGAGATAACAATGAGTTTATTCAAAGAGTTTCGTGATTTTGCAATGCGCGGGAACGTGGTTGATCTGGCGGTAGGTGTCATCATCGGTGCCGCTTTTGGTAAGATTGTTTCTTCACTGGTCGCCAATATCATCATGCCGCCACTTGGCTTGCTGATTGGTGGCGTCGATTTCAAACAGTTTAAATGGATATTAAAACCGGCAGAAGGTGATATTCCTGCTGTGGTAATGGAGTACGGTAACTTTATTCAGACCGTGTTCGATTTCGTTATTGTTGCCTTCGCGATATTCCTGGCAATTAAAGTAATGAACAAGCTGTATCAGAAAAAAGAAGTTGAGAAAGCGGCACCTAAGCCGACGAATGAAGAGTTACTGCTCACTGAAATCCGTGACCTGTTAAAACAACAAAATCACGATAAATTATAATGAAGAAGCCGCCCAAGTAAGGCGCTTTTTTGTCTTTAAAGAAGAAGGCCAGTGATAAACTTTTCTGCTTATCACTGGCCTCCCAGTTACGTCCTTTGCCATGTTTGTCTTTACGTTGATAGCTGCCCTTTCCTTTCTGATTCTTCTCAATGCGCTGCCTAAACAGTGGATCATGTAATAATGTTTCCAGTGCATTATCGTTGATTTTACCTTTTTGGTGCTGATAGCGAGTCATCTCGTCCTCCGGTTATTAACGGCGCAACTATATTCCTTCCAGCGCAAAATTCAATCCTTACTACAACAAATTTCAGGCTGCGGCTCCTCACCTCTCTCCAGAGCTTCAAGTATTGAACAGCAAGCGCTGCTATGTATGTCGCCGCAGCAGGTTTCAGCTAAACGATGCAATGAACGTTGAATCGTCTGTAGTTCGGCAATCATGCCATTCACTTCATCCAATCTTTTCGCCACAATGGCTTTGGATTCCTGGCAAGTATGATGTTCAGGATCGATGCGGATCGACAATAAACCACGGATTGACTCTAAGCTAAAGCCGAGTTGGCGACCATAACGAATAAAACGCAGCCGCTGTAAATCATCGTCGCTATAAAGACGAAAACCGCCCTCAGTGCGTACCTCATGATTCATCATCTGCTGTTTTTCATAAAAGCGGATGGTGTCTGGCGTCACATCCGCCATTTTTGCCAGCTGGCCAATCCGATACATGCTATTTCTCCCGCTGCAAATGATGATGGATGTTATCGCTATACTCGCCGCGCAAAAATTCGGTACTGATTCCGGCTTGCTGGAGTTTTATTTCTAGCAAAGCTAAGCGTTTCGACAGTTCTCGCGCCTTGCCATCGTCAGGATCCAGTTCGCGTAGCAGATCGTTTACCGCCAATGCTTCTCGACGCATTTCAAGTTCCGGAGGTAAGTAACCAGAATTTTTCAACAGCCGATATGCCGTGCGCAGTTCAACTGGCACTCCGCTGTCATCATCTAGCTGTAAAGGTGCACCTTCGCCGGGCAAATTACTCAGCTCGCCCTTTTCCTGAGCTTCACGTATGTGTTGCTCTACAAGTTGATCAATTAGCCACATAAGGGAGTTCCTGATAGGTGTATCAGCCATCAGCATAGCGAAAGGGGAGTAAATGGAAAGGAATTACGGACAATAAAAAACCCGCCGAAGCGGGTTTTTTACGATACTGCAAATTACTCTGCAGTAGCTTCTGCTTGAGCTTCTGGACGATCAACCAGCTCGATGTAAGCCATCGGAGCGTTGTCACCAGCACGGAAGCCACACTTCAAAATGCGAGTGTAACCACCGGCACGGCTCGCGAAACGCGGGCCCAGCTCGTTAAACAGTTTTGCCACGATCTCGTTATCACGAGTGCGGGCGAATGCCAGA
This sequence comes from Pantoea sp. GbtcB22, assembly GCF_019091025.1. Taxonomy (NCBI): domain Bacteria; kingdom Pseudomonadati; phylum Pseudomonadota; class Gammaproteobacteria; order Enterobacterales; family Erwiniaceae; genus Pantoea; species Pantoea sp. GbtcB22. The sequence goes on along the minus strand of NZ_JAGXKB010000008.1, from coordinate 218,188 downwards.
CGACGATTAGCTACGCTGTCGGTCTTGGCAAGAGTAATCAGCGGCTCAACTACGCGGCGCAGCTCTTTGGCTTTCGGCAGAGTCGTCTTAATGATCTCATGACGAACCAGAGAACCAGCCATGTTGCGGAACATAGCCTGACGATGGCTGCTGTTGCGGTTCAGTTGACGACCACTCTTACGATGGCGCATGACCTTATCCTTCTCAGTGAAACCTTAACCTGTGATCGGTTTATTCATCAGCAATGCTTGCTGGTGGCCAGTTTTCCAGGCGCATGCCCAGAGACAAACCACGTGAAGCAAGCACATCTTTAATCTCGGTAAGAGATTTTTTACCCAGGTTAGGCGTTTTAAGCAGCTCAACCTCGGTACGCTGTACCAGATCACCGATGTAGTGGATAGCTTCTGCCTTGAGGCAGTTAGCAGAGCGGACAGTCAATTCCAGATCGTCAACAGGGCGCAGCAGGATCGGATCGAATTCTGGTTTCTCTTCTTTTACTTCCGGCTGACGTACATCACGTAAGTCAACGAAAGCTTCCAGTTGTTCTGCCAGGATGGTTGCCGCACGACGAATCGCCTCTTCAGGATCGATTGTGCCGTTGGTTTCCATTTCGATGACCAGCTTGTCCAGGTCGGTACGCTGTTCTACACGCGCTGCTTCAACATTGTAGGCAATACGGTCTACAGGGCTGTAGCAAGCGTCAACCAACAGACGGCCGATTGGGCGCTCATCTTCTTCCGAATGAATTCGGGCAGAAGCCGGCACATAACCACGACCACGCTGAACTTTGATACGCATGCTAATAGATGCGTTTTCATCGGTCAGGTGGCAGATCACATGCTGCGGCTTGACGATTTCAACATCACCGTCGTGGGTGATGTCGGCTGCAGTCACAGGGCCAATGCCAGATTTATTCAAAGTAAGGATGACTTCATCTTTACCTTGAACTCTTACCGCCAACCCTTTCAGGTTAAGCAGGATTTCCAGGATATCTTCCTGTACGCCCTCTTTGGTGGAGTACTCATGAAGCACACCATCAATCTCAACCTCGGTCACCGCGCAACCCGGCATGGAAGAAAGCAGAATACGGCGCAGTGCGTTGCCAAGAGTATGGCCAAAGCCACGCTCTAACGGCTCAAGGGTCACCTTGGCGTGCGTCGAACTCACTTGCTCGATATCTACCAGGCGCGGTTTTAGAAACTCTGTCACAGAACCCTGCATTGTGTCCTCTCTTTGGTACTAAGCTTTACTTAGAGTAAAGCTCGACGATCAGGTGTTCGTTAATGTCCGCAGACAGATCAGTACGTTCAGGAATACGCTTGAACACACCTTCCATCTTAGTAGCATCAACTTCCAGCCAGGTTGGCTTTTCACGCTGCTCAGCCAGCTCCAGAGCGGCCTTCACGCGAGATTGCTGTTTGGCTTTCTCACGGATGCTTACGACATCATTCGGAGATACCTGATAAGAAGCGATGTTAACAACGCGACCGTTCACCAGGATAGATTTATGGCTAACCAGCTGACGTGCTTCTGCACGAGTGGCGCCAAAGCCCATACGGTAAACAACGTTATCCAGACGGCCTTCCAGCAGGGCCAGCAGGTTTTCACCTGTGTTGCCTTTCAGACGTGCTGCTTCTTTATAGTAGTTGCGGAACTGACGCTCCAGCACGCCGTACATACGACGAACTTTCTGCTTTTCACGCAACTGGCCGCCGTAGTCAGACAGACGCGGTTTACGCGCACCATGCTGACCAGGTGGTTGTTCAATTTTGCACTTGGTATCGATCGCGCGAACGCCAGACTTAAGGAATAAGTCGGTACCCTCACGACGGCTCAGCTTGAGCTTAGGACCCAAATATCTTGCCATTTTCTTTCTCCAACTAACCTAAAAACGGGCGATTAAACGCGACGTTTTTTCGGCGGACGACAACCGTTGTGAGGGATTGGAGTCACATCAGTAATATTAGTGATGCGGAAACCAGCAGCGTTCAGAGCACGAATTGTTGATTCGCGTCCTGGACCCGGACCCTTAACCATAACTTCCAGATTCTTAATACCGTAATCTTTCACTGCTTCTGCACAGCGCTCTGCAGCTACCTGAGCAGCAAACGGAGTAGATTTACGTGAACCGCGGAAACCGGAACCACCGGCGGTTGCCCAACCCAGTGCGTTACCCTGACGATCAGTAATTGTAACGATGGTGTTGTTAAAAGATGCATGGACATGAGCCACGCCATCTGAGACTTGTTTTCTTACACGCTTGCGTGCACGAACTGGTGCCTTTGCCATTATTTACTCACCCCGATTATTTCTTGATCGGTTTACGCGGACCCTTACGGGTACGTGCATTGGTCTTAGTACGCTGACCGCGAACTGGCAGACCACGACGATGGCGTAAACCACGATAGCAACCAAGGTCCATTAGACGCTTGATGCTCAGGGTGATTTCACGGCGCAGATCACCTTCAACAACGAATTTACCAACTGCTTCACGCAGCTGTTCAATTTGTTCTTCAGACAGCTCTCTGATCTTAACATTTTCAGCAATACCCGTTGAAGCACAGATGGCTTTAGAACGAGTTTTACCGATACCGAAAATCGAAGTTAATGCGATAACGGTATGTTTTTGATCAGGAATGTTAATGCCTGCTATACGGGCCACTATGCACTCCTATAATTAAACAAATGCGTCCCATGCTGAAAAGCCCGTTTTCAGGATACTCAAATGGTAACGCATCGACATACAAAAGATTGGCTGGCTAATCTAGCCAGCTCAACCCGACTTTGCAAGAAAAATATGTGACAATATCAGCCTTGGCGCTGTTTATGCTTTGGCTCGGCGCTGCAGATCACACGTACGACACCGTCGCGGCGAATGATTTTGCAGTTACGACATAATTTCTTGACGGAAGCACGAACTTTCATTTTTACTCTCCGTAACTTCTCAAGCACCCGAATTAACGGCCGTAGCCCTTCAGGTTAGCTTTCTTCAATGCAGACTCGTACTGACTCGACATCATCAGAGTTTGCACTTGAGCCATAAAGTCCATGATGACGACCACTACGATGAGCAGCGATGTGCCGCCAAAGTAGAATGGAACTTTCATAGCATCACGCATGAACTCCGGGATCAGGCAGATAAAAGTAATATACAGTGCGCCGATTAAGGTCAGACGTGTCATTACTTTATCGATGTACTTCGCCGTTTGCTCTCCCGGACGAATTCCCGGTACGAATGCACCAGACTTCTTCAGGTTATCTGCTGTTTCACGTGGGTTGAAGACCAACGCCGTGTAGAAGAAACAGAAGAAGATGATTGCAGTCGCATAGAGTAGCACATAAAGCGGCTGTCCTGGTTGCAAATACAGCGAAATTGTTGTCAGCCAGTTCCAACCGGTACCGCCCCCGAACCATGATGCTATGGTCGCCGGGAACAGAATAATGCTGGAAGCAAAAATAGCTGGGATTACGCCCGCCATATTCACTTTCAACGGTAAATGTGTGCTCTGTGCAGCATATACACGACGGCCTTGCTGACGTTTAGCGTAGTTGACCACAATGCGGCGCTGGCCACGCTCGACGAAAATAACAAAGAACGTCACTGCAAATACTAGAACTGCAACCAACAGCAACAGAAGGAAGTGCAGGTCACCTTGCCGCGCTTGCTCGATGGTATGGCCAATGGCCGGCGGGAGTCCCGCAACAATACCTGCGAAGATAATGATCGAGATACCGTTACCGATACCTCGCTCAGTAATCTGTTCGCCCAGCCACATCAGAAACATTGTCCCAGTAACCAGACTTACAACAGCGGTAAAGTAGAATGCAAAGCCTGGATTCATTACCAGCCCCTGCATTCCAGGCATATTCGGTAAACCGGTAGCAATACCGATCGACTGGAATACAGCCAGAACCAGTGTGCCGTAGCGAGTGTACTGGCTAATCTTGCGACGACCAGCTTCACCCTCTTTCTTAATCTCAGCTAACGCTGGATGAACCACCGTCAGCAGCTGGATAATAATAGAAGCCGAAATATACGGCATGATACCCAGAGCGAAGATTGAGGCACGACTGAGAGCACCACCAGAGAACATGTTGAACATTTCAATGATGGTACCACGCTGTTGCTCAAGCAGTTTGGCAAGTACAGTGGCATCGATACCGGGGATTGGAATAAAAGAGCCAATTCGGAAGACAATGAGTGCACCGATTACAAACAACAGTCTGCGCTTCAGTTCACCAAAGCCACCTTTGGCACTTTGAAAATCTAATCCCGGTTGCTTTGCCATCTGCTACTTATTCCTCGATTTTACCGCCAGCAGCTTCGATTGCAGCACGAGCACCTTTGGTGACACGCAGACCGCGAACCGTTACCGGTGCAGAAACTTCACCAGAAAGAATCACTTTCGCGAATTCAATCTGAACACCGATAATATTGGCCGCTTTCAGCGTATTCAGGTCAACAATACCGCCTTCAACTTTCGCCAGATCAGACAGACGAACTTCTGTCGTGATCATTGCTTTGCGAGAGGTGAAACCGAATTTCGGCAGACGACGGTACAGAGGCATCTGGCCACCCTCGAAACCGCGACGTACGCCACCGCCAGAACGAGAGTTCTGCCCTTTGTGACCACGACCACCAGTTTTACCGAGGCCAGAACCGATACCACGACCCAGACGCTTAGAAGCGTGTTTAGACCCTTCGGCCGGAGACAGAGTGTTTAAACGCATCTCTTACTCCTCCACTTTCAGCATGTAGGAAATCGCGTTAATCATACCGCGTACAGCAGGCGTATCTTCACGCTCAACGGTGTGATTGATGCGACGCAGACCCAAGCCAACCAGAGTCGCTTTGTGCTTAGGCAGGCGGCCGATTGAACTGCGGGTTTGTGTAATTTTAATTGTCTTAGCCATCGTGATTACCCCAGAATTTCTTCAACGGATTTACCACGCTTGGCAGCGACCATTTCCGGAGAATTCATATTGCCCAGGCCATCGATAGTTGCACGAACCACGTTAATCGGGTTGGTAGAACCATACGCTTTAGCAAGAACGTTATGTACTCCAGCAACTTCTAAAACGGCGCGCATTGCACCGCCGGCGATGATACCGGTACCTTCAGAAGCTGGCTGCATGAACACACGAGAACCTGTGTGAGCACCTTTAACAGGGTGCTGCAGGGTACCGTGAGTCAGCGCGACGTTAATCATATTGCGACGGGCTTTCTCCATCGCTTTCTGGATCGCTGCTGGAACTTCACGCGCTTTACCGTAACCAAAACCAACGCGGCCGTTACCATCACCCACTACAGTCAGTGCGGTGAAGGAGAAAATACGACCACCTTTTACAGTTTTAGATACACGGTTTACCGCGATCAGTTTTTCCTGCAGTTCGCCAGCTTGTTTCTCGATGTTTGACATCTTAGACCTCTACCTTAGAACTGAAGGCCAGCTTCACGGGCAGCATCTGCCAGTGCCTGGACACGACCATGATATTGGAACCCGGAACGGTCGAAAGAGACATTAGTAATGCCTTTCTCAACAGCGCGCTCAGCCAGAGCTTTACCTACAGCTGCAGCGGCGTCTTTGTTACCGGTATACTTCAGTTGTTCGGCAATAGCTTTTTCTACAGTAGAAGCAGCAACCAGAACTTCGGAACCGTTCGGGGCGATCACCTGTGCGTAGATATGACGCGGGGTACGATGTACCACCAGGCGAGTAGCACCCAGCTCTTTGAGCTTGCGACGTGCACGGGTCGCACGACGGATACGAGCAGATTTCTTATCCATAGTGTTACCTTACTTCTTCTTAGCCTCTTTGGTACGCACGACTTCGTCGGCGTAACGAACACCCTTGCCTTTATAAGGCTCAGGACGACGGTAGGCGCGCAGATCAGCTGCAACCTGACCAATCAGCTGTTTATCTGCGCCTTTCAGCACGATCTCAGTCTGAGTTGGACATTCAGCAGTGATGCCGGCCGGCAGTGCATGGTCAACAGGGTGAGAGAAGCCCAGGGCCAAGCTCACAGAGTTGCCTTTAACAGCTGCACGATAACCAACACCAACCAGTTGCAGCTTCTTGGTGAAGCCTTCGGTAACACCGATAACCATGCCGTTCAGCAGCGCACGAGCAGTACCTGCTTGTGCCCAACCATCCGCATAACCTTCGCGTGGAGCGAAAGTCAGGGCGTTGTCTGCATGCTTAACTTCTACAGCACTGTTGATAGTACGAGTCAGCTCGCCGTTTTTGCCTTTGATCGAAACTTCCTGACCGCTGAGTTTTACCTCTACGCCCGCAGGAACAACGACAGGTGCTTTTGCAACACGAGACATTTTATTCCTCCGATTACGCTACGTAGCAGATAATTTCGCCACCAAGACCAGCTTGGCGCGCTGCACGATCAGTCATGACACCTTTAGAGGTAGAGATTACAGCGATGCCCAGACCAGCCATTACTTTTGGCAGCTCATCTTTTTTCTTATAGATGCGCAGACCTGGACGACTAACACGCTGAATGCTCTCTACCACAGCCTTGCCCTGGAAATACTTTAAAGTAACTTCCAGCTCAGACTTGATATCGCCTTCGATTTTAAAATCTTCAATATAGCCTTCTTCCTTCAGCACGTTGGCAATTGCCACTTTCAGCTTGGAGGAAGGCATAGAGACCGCAACTTTGTTCGCGGCCTGACCGTTACGGATACGGGTCAGCATATCCGCGATCGGATCTTGCATGCTCATCTGTGTTACTCCCGTGATTCAAATGGTGACAATTACCAGCTAGCCTTTTTAAGACCCGGGATTTCACCGCGCATTGCGGCTTCACGGACCTTGATACGGCTCAACCCAAACTTCCGCAAGAAACCGTGCGGACGACCTGTCTGACGGCAGCGGTTACGCTGACGGGAAGGGCTGGAATCACGCGGCAGACTCTGCAGCTTGAGAACGGCATCCCAACGATCTTCGTCGGATGCGTTCACATCAGAAATGATCGCTTTCAGTTCAACGCGCTTGGCGAAGAACTTGTCTGCTAATTTCACACGCTTAACTTCGCGTGCTTTCATCGATTGCTTAGCCATTAAGTAACCCTACCTTACTTGCGGAATGGGAATTCAAAGGCAGCCAGCAGAGCACGGCCTTCATCATCAGATTTCGCAGTAGTGGTAATGGTAATATCCAAACCACGAACGCGATCGACTTTGTCATAATCGATTTCTGGGAAGATGATCTGCTCACGAACGCCCATGCTGTAGTTACCACGACCGTCGAACGACTTAGCAGATAAACCGCGGAAGTCACGAATACGTGGTACAGCAATAGTGATCAGACGCTCAAAGAACTCCCACATACGCTCACCGCGCAGAGTTACTTTACAGCCGATCGGATAGCCCTGACGGATTTTGAAGCCTGCAACTGATTTGCGTGCTTTGGTGATCAGCGGTTTTTGACCGGAGATTGCTGCCAGGTCAGCTGCTGCGTTATCCAGCAGTTTCTTGTCAGCGATCGCTTCACCAACACCCATGTTCAGGGTGATCTTCTCGACCCGAGGGACTTGCATGACAGAATTGTAGCCGAACTCTGTCATGAGTTTCTGGACTACTTCGTCTTTGTAGTAATCATGCAGTTTCGCCATCGTACTACTCCAAATTACTTGATAGTTTCGCTATTAGACTTGAAGAAACGGACTTTTTTGCCGTCTTCGAATCTAAAGCCTACACGGTCAGCCTTGCCGGTTGCCGCATTGAAGAGTGCAACGTTGGAAGCTTGAATAGCAGCTTCTTTTTCAACGATGCCACCTGGCTGGTTCAGGGCCGGAACCGGCTTCTGATGTTTCTTAACCAAGTTGATACCTTCAACGATGACTTTACCAGAAGTCAGGACGTTCTTTACTTTACCGCGTTTACCTTTGTCTTTGCCGGTAAGCACGATAACTTCGTCGTTACGACGGATTTTCGCTGCCATTGCTCGCTCCTTAGAGTACTTCTGGTGCCAGAGAGATAATTTTCATGAACTTTTCAGTACGAAGTTCACGAGTTACCGGCCCAAAAATACGCGTACCGATAGGTTGCTCGCTGTTATTGTTTAAAATAACGCATGCATTACCATCGAAGCGAATGACAGAACCGTCCGGGCGACGAACACCCTTCCTGGTGCGCACCACTACCGCTTTCAGGACATCACCTTTTTTCACCTTGCCACGAGGAATTGCTTCCTTGATGGTCACTTTGATGATATCGCCGACGCCTGCGTAGCGACGGTGCGAGCCACCCAGAACCTTGATACACATTACGCGACGTGCACCGGAGTTGTCGGCGACGTTCAGCATAGTCTGTTCTTGGATCATTTTAGTGCTCCGCTAATGTCAACTACTACTTCGGGACCCAAACCTCAGGTCGTTAAAAAGCCCCATAATTGAGGGCGCGGCATTATAACACCGGTTCTCGCACATGGGTAGAAAAAACGAACGGCTCAGACGAGCCGTTCGTTTTATTTTTTAGAGGAAACGGATTCTATTACAGAACCGCTTTCTCTACAACGCGAACCAGCGTCCAAGACTTAGTCTTGGACAGCGGACGGGTTTCGCGGATTTCAACCACGTCACCAATACCGCATTCATTGTTCTCGTCATGGATGTGCAGCTTAGTCGTACGCTTGATGAATTTACCGTAGATCGGGTGTTTCACGACACGTTCGATAGCAACAACTGCAGATTTCTGCATTTTGTCACTAATAACACGACCCTGCAGAGTACGGATTTTATCGGTCATTACGCCGCCTTCTCAGTCAGTAAAGTCTTAACACGTGCAACATTACGGCGAACTTCTTTCAGCAGATGGGTTTGCTGAAGTTGGCCGGATGCTGCTTGCATGCGCAGGTTAAACTGCTCACGCAGCAGGTTAAGTAGCTCAGTATTCAGCTCTTCAACGCTTTTTTCACGCAGCTCATTTGCTTTCATTACATCACCGTCTTAGTAACAAAGGTGGTTTTGATAGGCAGTTTTGCTGCTGCCAGCTTGAAGGCTTCACGGGCCAATTCTTCCGAAACTCCGTCCATTTCATACAGGACTTTACCCGGTTGAATGAGGGCAACCCAATACTCCACGTTACCCTTACCTTTACCCATACGCACTTCCAGCGGCTTCTCGGTAATTGGTTTGTCCGGGAATACACGGATCCAAATTTTACCTTGACGCTTAACTGCACGGGTCATAGCACGACGTGCTGCTTCGATCTGACGAGCAGTCAGACGACCACGGCCAACAGCTTTCAGACCGAAAGTACCGAAGCTGACATCCGTACCTTGCGCCAGACCACGGTTGCGGCCTTTGTGCACTTTACGGAATTTCGTACGCTTTGGTTGTAACATCAGCGACTCTCCTTACTTACGGCCTTTACGCTGCTGCTTTTTAGGTTGAGCAGCCGGTTCCGGTTGTTCAACAGCAGCCATACCACCCAGGATCTCGCCTTTGAAGATCCATACCTTAACGCCGATTACACCATAAGTGGTGTGCGCTTCAGAGGTGTTGTAGTCAATATCTGCACGCAGTGTGTGCAACGGTACGCGACCTTCACGGTACCATTCGGTACGTGCGATCTCGGCACCGCCCAAACGGCCGCTGACTTCGACTTTAATACCCTTCGCGCCCAGACGCATTGCGTTCTGTACAGCACGCTTCATAGCACGACGGAACATCACACGACGCTCCAGCTGTGAAGTGATGCTATCAGCAACCAATTTAGCGTCCAGTTCCGGCTTACGGACTTCGGCGATGTTGATCTGTGCAGGAACGCCAGCGATTTTCGCGACGACCGTACGCAGTTTTTCTACGTCTTCACCTTTTTTACCGATAACGATACCCGGGCGAGCAGTGTGAATAGTCACACGGATGCTCTTAGCCGGACGCTCGATAACGATACGAGATACAGACGCTTTAGACAGTTCCTTGGTCAGGAACTGACGGACTTTAAAATCGCTGTCCAGGTTGTCAGCGAATTCTTTGGTGTTCGCAAACCAGGTAGAGTTCCATGGTTTTACAATACCCAGGCGAATACCATTAGGATGTACTTTCTGACCCATTGCTAGTCTCCAGAGTCTCAGCGATCGGACACAACCACAGTAATGTGGCTGGTGCGCTTCAGGATGCGATCTGCACGACCTTTCGCACGCGGCATAATGCGCTTCATGCTTGGGCCTTCGTCTACGAAGATTTTCGCGACTTTCAGATCGTCGATATCAGCGCCATCGTTGTGTTCGGCGTTCGCAATGGCAGATTCCAGGACTTTCTTAACCAACACAGCAGCTTTCTTGTTGGTGTAGGTCAGAATATCCAGAGCCTGCGACACTTTCTTACCGCGAATCAGGTCTGCCACCAGGCGAACCTTCTGAGCAGAAGAACGAGCATGGCGATGTTGAGCAATAGTTTCCATCTCTTCCTCCTACTTATTTCTTCTTGGCTTTCTTATCTGCAGCATGGCCGCGATAAGTACGTGTCGGTGCAAATTCACCCAGTTTGTGGCCGACCATTTCGTCGGAAACAAAGACAGGAACGTGCTGACGACCATTATGGACAGCGATGGTCAAACCGATCATGTTAGGGAAGATCGTTGAACGACGGGACCAAGTGCGCAGGGGCTTCTTGTCACCGCTTTCCACCGCTTTCTCTACCTTCTTCAGCAAGTGCAGGTCAATAAAAGGACCTTTCTTGAGAGAACGTGGCATGGCTTATCCTCTAAAATTATTTGCTACGGCGACGTACGATAAATTTATCAGTACGCTTGTTGCTACGGGTCTTCTTACCTTTGGTCTGAACGCCCCACGGAGTTACCGGGTGCTTACCAAAGTTACGACCTTCACCACCACCGTGCGGGTGATCGACTGGGTTCATCGCAGTACCGCGAACGGTAGGACGAACACCACGCCAACGGGTTGCACCAGCTTTACCCAGTACGCGCAGCATGTGCTCAGAGTTGCCGACTTCGCCGAGAGTTGCACGACATTCGGATTCAACTTTGCGCATTTCGCCTGAACGCAGACGCAGGGTAACGTAGGAACCCTCACGCGCTACGATCTGCACGTAAGTACCAGCTGAGCGAGCAATCTGACCGCCTTTGCCTGGTTTCATTTCTACGTTATGAACGGTAGAACCCACCGGGATGTTACGCATCGGCAGGGTGTTACCTGCTTTAATCGCAGCATCAACGCCAGATTGAATCTGATCGCCGGCTTTCAGGCCTTTAGGGGCCAGGATGTAACGGCGCTCGCCATCTTTGTACAGAACCAGTGCGATGTTCGCAGAACGGTTCGGATCGTACTCAAGACGCTCAACAACTGCTGGGATACCATCTTTGTTGCGTTTGAAGTCAACAATACGGTAAGCCTGCTTGTGACCACCACCGATATGACGGGTAGTGATACGACCATTGTTGTTACGACCACCGGATTTGCTGTTTTTTTCTACCAGCGGAGCAAATGGTTTGCCCTTGTGCAGCTCTGGGTTCACCACTTTAACTACGTGGCGACGACCCGGAGATGTCGGTTTACATTTAACAACTGCCATTGTCTTTCTCCTCCGACTTACTCAGCGCCGCCGACGAAGTCCAGATTCTGGCCTTCCTTCAGGGTGACGTAAGCTTTTTTCCAGTCGCTACGACGACCGATACGCTGTCCGTGACGCTTAACTTTCCCTTTAACTACCAGGGTGTTTACGTCTTTAACTTCCACTTCGAACAGCTTCTCAACAGCAGCAACGATCTCTGCTTTGGTCGCGTCTTTAGCAACTTTGAGAACGATGGTATTGGTTTTTTCCATCGCAGTAGATGCTTTTTCTGATACGTGCGGTGCACGCACTACTTTCAGCAGACGTTCTTCACGGATCATGCCAGCATCTCCTCAACTTGCTTAACTGCTTCCGCAGTCATAACGACTTTGTCGAAGGCGATCAGGCTAACTGGGTCGATGCCCGCTGCATCACGCACGTCAACCTTGTACAGGTTACGCGCAGCCAGGAACAGATTCTCATCCAGTTCACCGGTGATGATCAGCACATCTTGCAGCGCCATGTCTTTCAGTTTCTGTACCAGCAGCTTAGTTTTAGGCGCTTCTACAGAGAACGTCTCGACAACGATCAGACGGTCCTGACGTACCAGCTCGGACAGAATGCTTTTCAGCGCGCCGCGGTACATCTTTTTGTTAACTTTTTGACTGTGGTCCTGTGGACGTGCAGCGAAGGTTACGCCACCTGAACGCCAGATCGGGCTCTTTACAGAACCTGAACGCGCACGGCCGGTACCTTTCTGGCGCCAAGGCTTTTTGCCTGAACCAGTAACTTCAGCACGAGTCTTCTGCGCACGAGTACCCTGACGAGCACCAGCAGCATAAGCAACAACAACCTGGTGAACCAGCGCTTCGTTGAAATCACGACCGAAGGTAGTTTCGGAAACAGTCAGCGCGCTCTGCGCGTCTTTCAGTACTAATTCCATTGCTATCCCCTTACGCCTTCACAGCTGGTTTAACAATCAGATCGCACCCAGTTGCACCCGGGACGCCACCTTTGACCAGCAGCAGGTTGCGCTCAGCGTCAACACGTACTACTTCCAGGCTCTGAACGGTTACGCGCTCATTACCCAGCTGACCAGCCATTTTCTTGCCTTTGAACACTTTGCCCGGAGTCTGGTTCTGACCGATAGAACCCGGAACGCGGTGTGACAAGGAGTTACCGTGTGTAGCATCCTGGGTACGGAAGTTCCAGCGCTTAACGGTACCTGCGAAACCTTTACCTTTAGAGGTACCGGTCACGTCTACTTTTTTAACGTCAGCGAAAATTTCAACACTGATGCTCTGGCCAACAGAGAAATCTTCACCTTCGGTGCGGAATTCCCACAGACCACGGCCAGCGTCAACGCCAGCTTTAGCAAAATGACCTGCTTCAGGCTTGCTCACACGGCTTGCTTTTTTAGCACCGGTGGTAACCTGAATAGCTTGGTAACCATCGTTGTCCAGGCCTTTGACCTGAGTAACGCGGTTCGCTTCAACTTCGATAACGGTTACTGGGATTGAAACGCCATCTTCAGTGAAGATGCGGGTCATACCCACTTTTTTACCGACTAAACCAATCATTGTATCAACCTCTCAATCGCTCGATGACCTGATTAACCCAGGCTGATCTGCACGTCAACACCGGCAGCCAGGTCCAGACGCATCAGAGCATCAACGGTTTTTTCAGTTGGCTCAACGATGTCTACCAGACGCTTGTGAGTGCGGATTTCGTACTGATCACGCGCGTCTTTGTTAACGTGCGGAGAGATCAGAACGGTAAAACGCTCTTTGCGGGTTGGCAGCGGGATCGGACCACGTACCTGCGCACCAGTGCGCTTGGCAGTCTCAACGATTTCCGCGGTTGATTGATCGATCAGGCGATGATCAAACGCTTTAAGACGAATACGGATTCTTTGGTTCGACATGAGACCAAGGCTCCAAACATTTTATAAACGAAAAGAATTACTACCCGCATCCATTACGATTGATGGAGGAGTGTAATCGTTCAGCATATAACTCCCCAATTGGGAGTATTGTTAGGCGATACATAAACAGCTATCCCCTGCGATTCTGCTCGAATCGCGCCACACCAATATCGGCAGGCCCGCGCATTATACGTAAATCAGTTCAGGAAGCAACCCGTGTTGTGTTTTTAACCACATCAATCTGGTTACAGACCGAAAAAAACCCGCAGCAATCGTTTTGACTGAGCGGGCTTGCGTGACGATGGGCATATGGCTAATGTTCGTTCTGATCTTTTAATTGAGTCTGAAGATAATTTTGCAGGCCGAGTTTGTTCACCAGATCGAGTTCCGTTTCCAGCCAGTCTATGTGCCCTTCCTCTTCCGTAAGAATCTCAATCATCATGTCTCTGCTGACGTAGTCATGAACCTTGTCGGCATAGGCTATCGCCTCACGCAAATCCTTTGCGCCTTCCAGTTCTAATGCCAGGTCAGATTGCAGCATTTCCGGCACGTCTTCACCGATGCGTAATCGACCTAGATCTTGCAGGTTAGGAATTCCTTCAAGAAAAAGAATGCGTTCGATGTATTTGTCCGCATGTTTCATTTCATCGATTGACTCATGATACTCAACGTCATTGAGCCGGGTCAGACCCCAATTTTTGAACATACGCGCATGAAGGAAGTACTGATTAATCGCAACCAGTTCATTCCCCAGCAATTTGTTGAGATGAAATATGATTTTACTGTCGCCCTTCATTTTTGCTTCCTCCGCTTCCAACTAAATAGAGCGTAGATGCGGATGAAAGGAAGTCAAAAAAACGCGACAGTTATTGTGGGTATTAGGAAGTGCAAAATTACTTTATTAAGCTATCTCTTTGTAGAGCGGCACGTTTTGCAGTTCATCTTCCATAATTTCACGCGCAAACCGCAAGCACTTGCCACATTGCTTTCCAATGGGAACCAACTGGCGCAATTGTTGAATCGATTTGGGTTGATAGCGGCGAACCACTTCGCGCAGAGTTTTATCACTCACGGCATTACACAAGCAGACGTACATTTACTGCGGACTCCCGTACAATTTATGATCAAATTGTAAATGAGAATGGTTTTTATTTCAAACGCAGCTTTTATGTGGGATTAATCGAAACGGCAAAATTCAGACATAAAAAAAGAGCACCGAAGTGCTCTTTTTCATGCTGCGATGACTGCCGAAACAGCCATCGACATTAACGCAATTAAGCGATAATTTCAGCAACAACACCCGCACCAACAGTACGGCCGCCTTCACGGATTGCAAAACGCAGACCCTGATCCATAGCGATTGGCTTGATCAAAGTAACGGTCATTTTTACGTTGTCGCCTGGCATTACCATCTCAACGCCTTCTGGCAGTTGAACGTCACCGGTCACGTCAGTAGTACGGAAGTAGAACTGAGGACGGTAGCCTTTGAAGAACGGAGTATGACGGCCGCCTTCATCTTTAGACAGAACGTAAACTTCTGAAGTGAACTGGGTATGTGGCTTGATTGAACCCGGCTTAGCCAGAACCTGGCCACGCTCGATGTCTTCACGCTTGATACCACGCAGCAGAACACCACAGTTCTCGCCTGCCTGACCCTGGTCCAGCAGTTTGCGGAACATTTCAACGCCAGTACAGGTTGATTTCACAGTGTCTTTAAGGCCAACAACTTCAACTTCGTCGCCCACTTTAACGATACCGCGCTCAACACGACCGGTAACAACGGTACCACGGCCAGAGATTGAGAATACGTCTTCGATTGGCAGCAGGAACGGCTTGTCGATTGCACGAACTGGCTCTGGGATGTAAGTATCCAGGTGCTCAGCCAGCTCAATGATCTTAGCTTCCCACTCAGCGTCGCCTTCCAGCGCTTTCAGAGCAGAACCACGTACGATTGGAGTGTCGTCGCCTGGGAAGTCATAAGCTGACAGCAGGTCACGTACTTCCATCTCTACCAGTTCCAGCAGCTCTTCATCATCAACCATGTCGCACTTGTTCAGGAACACGATGATGTAAGGAACGCCAACCTGACGACCCAGCAGGATGTGCTCACGGGTCTGTGGCATTGGGCCATCAGTCGCAGCAACAACCAGGATCGCGCCGTCCATCTGCGCAGCACCGGTGATCATGTTTTTCACATAGTCGGCGTGGCCTGGGCAGTCAACGTGCGCATAGTGGCGAGACGGGGTTTCATATTCAACGTGAGAAGTGTTGATGGTGATACCACGTGCTTTCTCTTCTGGCGCTTTATCGATCTCATCGAATTTGCTTGCCTTACCGCCGTAGGTTTTAGCCAGTACGGTAGTAATTGCTGCAGTCAGGGTGGTTTTACCGTGGTCGACGTGACCGATGGTGCCCACGTTTACGTGCAGTTTGTTACGCTGAAATTGCTCTTTCGCCATGGCGATAATTCCTTACGTTGTGCCTTCATGAGTCATGAAGGCATCAGTTCACAATTTTTAAACCGTAGCTTATTTGCTACGAGCTTCAATAACGGCCTGAGCGACGTTGTTCGGCGCATCATCGTACTTCAGGAACTCCATGGAGTAAGAAGCACGGCCTTTGGTCAGAGAACGCAGCTGGGTTGCATATCCGAACATTTCAGACAGCGGAACTTCAGCATGGATCTGAACGCCAGTAGCGTTAGATTCCTGTCCTTTGAGCATACCACGACGACGGCTAAGGTCACCGATAACGTCACCGGTGTTCTCTTCCGGAGTTTCTACTTCAACCTTCATGATTGGCTCAAGCAGAACAGGTTGTGCTTTCTTAAAGCCATCTTTAAAGGCTAAAGAAGCAGCCAGTTTAAACGCCAGCTCAGAGGAGTCGACATCATGGTATGAACCGAAGTGCAGACGAACACCCAGATCAACTACCGGATAACCAGCCAGTGGACCTGATTTCAGCTGCTCCTGGAGACCTTTATCAACCGCAGGGATGTATTCAGTTGGAATCACACCGCCCTTGATATCGTTGACAAATTCGTAACCTTTCGGATTAACGCCCGGCTCCAGTGGGTACATGTCGATAACAACATGACCATACTGACCACGACCACCAGACTGCTTGGCGTGTTTACCTTCGATATCGGTAACTTTCGCGCGAATCGCTTCACGGTAAGCAACCTGAGGTTTACCGACGTTCGCTTCAACGTTGAATTCACGCTTCATGCGGTCAACGATGATGTCGAGGTGCAGCTCACCCATACCTGCGATGATGGTCTGGTTGGTTTCTTCATCAGTCCATACGCGGAATGATGGATCTTCTTTCGCCAGACGACCCAGAGCCAGACCCATTTTTTCCTGGTCAGCTTTGGTTTTCGGCTCAACGGCGATAGAGATTACCGGCTCAGGGAATTCCATACGCTCAAGAATGATGACGTTGTCTGGGTCACACAGGGTGTCACCAGTGGTTACGTCTTTCAGACCGATCGCAGCGGCGATATCGCCCGCACGAACTTCCTTGATCTCTTCGCGTTTGTTCGCGTGCATCTGAACGATACGGCCCAGACGCTCACGGTTTGACTTAACCGGGTTGAACACGGTGTCACCGGTGTTAACAACACCAGAGTAAACGCGGAAGAAGGTCAGGTTACCAACAAACGGGTCGGTAGCGATTTTGAACGCCAGTGCAGCAAACGGCTCTTTGTCATCGGAATGACGCTCAGCCGGCGTGTCTTTACCGTCGTCCAGCATACCGTTAATCGCGGTAACGTCAGTCGGTGCTGGCAGGTATTCAACTACCGCATCCAGCATCGCCTGAACACCTTTGTTCTTAAATGCAGAACCACAGGTAACCAGGATGATTTCGTTTTTCAGAACGCGCTTACGCAGAGAAGTTTTAATCTCTTCTTCGGTCAGTTCTTCACCGCCGAAGAACTTCTCCATCAGC
The DNA here is from genome assembly GCF_019091025.1 of Pantoea sp. GbtcB22. Lineage (NCBI taxonomy): Bacteria > Pseudomonadati > Pseudomonadota > Gammaproteobacteria > Enterobacterales > Erwiniaceae > Pantoea > Pantoea sp. GbtcB22. Next base: position 200,784 of record NZ_JAGXKB010000008.1, on the reverse strand, counting down.
TCATCAGAACCTTCAGCAGCGGCTTCAACCAGCTTCGCACGCCACTCTTCAGCCAGTTCCTGCATATCAGCTGGAATATCTTCGTAAACGAAGGTAACGCCCTGATCGGCATCGTTCCAGTTGATCGCTTTCATTTTCACCAGGTCAACAACACCGGTGAAACCTTCTTCTGCGCCGATAGCCAGCTGAAGTGGAACTGGGTTTGCACCCAAGCGCACTTTCATCTGGTCAACAACTTTCAGGAAGTTAGCACCCATGCGGTCCATTTTGTTAACGAACGCGATGCGTGGAACTTTATATTTGTTAGCCTGACGCCATACGGTTTCAGACTGTGGCTGAACACCACCAACTGCACAGTAAACCATTACTGCGCCATCAAGCACACGCATAGAACGCTCAACTTCGATGGTGAAGTCAACGTGTCCCGGGGTGTCGATGATGTTTACGTGGTGTGGTTCAAACTGCTTAGCCATACCAGACCAGAAACAGGTAGTCGCAGCAGACGTGATGGTAATACCACGTTCCTGCTCCTGCTCCATCCAGTCCATGGTTGCTGCGCCGTCATGAACTTCACCGATTTTGTGGTTTACACCGGTGTAGAACAGAACACGTTCGGTAGTTGTAGTCTTACCGGCGTCGATGTGCGCACTGATACCAATGTTACGGTAGCGCTCAATGGGTGTTTTACGAGCCATTTGATTCCTCTGATTCTTAGACGTTCTAAGTTAAAAAAGCCCAGCAGGTGAGTCACTGGGACGCCCGCTGGGTTTATAACAACTACGTTGCTGTTACCAGCGGTAGTGTGCGAACGCCTTGTTGGCTTCAGCCATGCGGTGAACGTCTTCACGTTTCTTAACTGCAGTACCTTTGTTCTCTGCAGCATCAGAAAGTTCGTTCGCCAGGCGGAGAGCCATAGATTTATCACCGCGTTTACGAGCAGCTTCTACGATCCAACGCATTGCCAGGGCATTACGACGAACCGGACGGACTTCAACTGGAACCTGGTAGGTAGAACCACCAACGCGACGTGACTTAACTTCGACAGTCGGACGTACGTTTTCGAGAGCAACCTCGAACGCTTCCAGGCCATCTTTACCAGCGCGTTGAGCCAGGGTATCAAGCGCGGTATAGACGATAGATTCAGCAGTAGATTTTTTACCATCTACCATCAGGATATTTACAAATTTAGCCAGCAGCTCTGATCCGAACTTAGGATCCGGCAGAATTTTACGCTGACCAATGACGCGACGACGTGGCATGGAAATACTCCGTTGTTAATTCAGGATTGTCCAAAACTCTACGAGTTTAGTTTGACATTTAAGTTAAAACGTTTGGCCTTACTTAACGGAGAACCATTAAGCCTTTGGCTTCTTCACGCCGTACTTGGAGCGTGACTGCTTACGGTCTTTAACACCTGAGCAGTCCAGCGCGCCACGAACGGTGTGGTAACGCACACCTGGCAAGTCTTTAACACGACCGCCACGGATCAGGATCACTGAGTGTTCCTGCAGGTTATGACCTTCACCACCGATGTAGGAGGTAACTTCAAAACCGTTGGTCAAACGCACACGGCAAACTTTACGCAGTGCTGAGTTTGGTTTTTTAGGGGTAGTGGTGTACACACGAGTACATACACCACGTTTCTGCGGGCAAGCTTCCAGCGCAGGCACGTTGCTCTTTGCAACTTTGCGTACGCGTGGTTTGCGAACCAGCTGGTTAACTGTTGCCATTAAATAGCTCCTGGGATTTAGCTTTTTGCTTCGTAAACACGTAATAAATCGCCTCGTATTACTACGAGGAGGCAGAATTTTAGGGCTGTGTCAAAAGGGTGTCAAGAAATAACCAGGTTTTCGCTCTTACCAGGCCACTTGTTGTGGATGCTTCGCTGTCATCGCAACGAAACCAGTATAGTCCAAACGTGCTACATTGGTCGAAATTTGCTCATCCAGGCCGCGCGCGCCCACATCTTCTTCTAATACCCACAGCGTAGCCGGCGATGCGCTGAGCTTGATTAACATTTGGCTGCCAGCCAAAGCGGCGGTGACGCCATCCTGCAATAAAAGCAGCTCGTCGCCTTCCTGCAATAAAAGCAGCAGGCTATCGAGGTCGCATTGCCAGGGAGATTGCAGCAGCGTGTAGAGCATGATCAGTTCTCAGAATCGAATAACACGATGATAGTAAGCCAGCTTCTCGCGTAGCGATGCGGCATCCATCACTTCAGCGTTTAACACACGTTCGGCCGTCAAACTTTGCCCGCGCGCCAGCAGCGAATCGGCGCAGACAAAACACTGGTCAATATCGTACAACTCCAGCACGCCAAAGGTCGCGATGTAGTTACGCGCCAGAATTTGCTCAGGTTGTTGGTCGCGATTGAGCTGCAGCACGCCATCCCCGATAAAGAACAGACCGATATCTTCGCTTAGCGCGCCCGTCGCCAGCACAGCATCCAGCCCTTCCCTGCCCGCGCTGCTGCCGTGCGGTGCCTGGGTAAATAGAAAAGCCACGCGGTTCATCAGAATTGCACCAGACGATCGCAGCTGAGCGCGGCTTCTGCCAATGCGCCCAAACCGCTGAGTTCAAAACCCGGCTGCAAGTTACTGCCCGCCAGTTGCAAGCGCGCGGCTTCATGCGCGTCGGTTACGCCACGACGTAATGCTGCGGCCACGCAGATATTCAGCACGGCGCCACTTTCAGCGCGCAACTGCTGCCATTCACGCACCATATCCACCTCATCGCTGGCCGGCGCGCTCAGTTGGTTGGCATTCAACACGCCTTCACGATAGAAGAACACGCTCTCCAGCTGGTGCCCGGCCTTGATGAGTGCACGCGCAAACAGCAGCGCGCTGCTGGCGTGTTGCGTGCCGTATGCCGGTCCGGTGACCAGCAAGGTGTAGCGCATTAGCGATCCTGCCCCTGAAAATCACCGCTTTTAAACTGACGAATATAGAGGTAAACCGTGTGCTTGGAGATATTGAGGCGATCGGCCACCTGGTTAATCGCATCTTTAATGTCGAAGATACCCTTCTCATACATATTGAGCACGATCTGGCGATTCTTAGCATTATTAGAGACGTTACGGTCAGCGCTCACTTCTTCAATCGCGAACTCAAGCGTCTGCATCACCAGATCTTCCACCGAGCTGGCAAAGTTGACGTTGGAATCCACCTGCTGCATCTCCGGCGGCATAAAGGTCGACATAATCTGCGAGAACGGAACGTCGAGGTTCATGTTGATGCACAGCAAGCCAATAACGCGCTGCTGGCGATTACGAATCGCGATCGTGACCGATTTCATCAGCACACCGCTTTTCGCGCGCGTGAAGTAGGCTCTGGAGACATTGCTGTCGGCGCCGTGCATATCGTGCAGCATACGCAGCGCTAAATCGGTAATCGGCGAACCCACTTTACGCCCGGTATGTTCACCGTTGGCGATACGCACCGCAGAACACTTCAAATCTTCCAGCGAATGAAGCACGATTTCGCAGTGCGAGCCAATCAACATCGCCAGGCCATCGACAACGGCTTCGTAGGATTTGAGGATATCGTAATCTGCTTGCTCGAACGGACGTTGCTCCAGTAAATCGAAGTCAGTCAGTTCACCGGGATTGAATGGATTAGACATCGAAGACATTACCCTAAATGGCTGGAGCCTGTCTCGACAGCATTGGGGCAGACTCATATTGTGATAATTGTGCAGGCGCTAGTCTGGCAAATGTGCTGGTCTTTAGCCAGACCTTTACTCTCTTCTCCGCAATAAAAACGCCGCCCGAGGGCGGCGTGATGCAGAAAGTTAAGATTACTGTGCTTTCTGATCGGCAGCGACTGGAGCCTGCGCTTTTTCGTCCGCTTTCGGCGCGGGTTTGATGTCGAGCAGTTCAACATCGAACACCAGCGTGGAGTTGGCCGGAATACCCGGAACGCCATTTTTGCCGTAAGCCAGGTTCGGTGGGATCACCAGCTTGATTTTACCGCCTTTCTTCACGTGCTTCAGACCTTCGGTCCAGCCCGGAATCACACCGTCCAGACGGAACGACAGCGGCTCACCGCGGGTATAAGAGTTATCGAACTCAGTACCGTCGATCAGCGTCCCTTTGTAGTTCACAACCACAGTGTCGCTGTCTTTCGGCGCGCTACCGGTACCTTCTTTCTCTACCTGATACAGCAGGCCAGATTCGGTTTTCTTCACGCCTTTTTCTTTAGCGAATTTGTCAGCGTAAGCGGAACCCTTATCAGAGTTCTCTTTCGCGTCTTTTTCCATCTTCGCCTGAGCAGCACCTTTTACGCGGCCTTCAAAGGCCTGCAGGGTTTGCTCGATCTCTTGATCAGAGAGTTTGCTCTTGCCGCCAAAGGCGTCCTGAACACCCGCGATCAACTGATCTTTATCAAGTTTGATGCCCAGCTTCTCTTGTTCCTTCAGAGAGTTGTCCATGTAGCGACCCAGGGACGCGCCAAGTGCATAAGCTGATTGCTGGTCTTCGTTTTTGAAGGCAGCATTTTTCGGTGCTTGCGGCGCAGCCTGAGCGGCGTCTGCTGGAGCAGCGGCGGTTTCTGCTGCCATTGCCAGCGGTGCATTCAGCGCGAAGGCCATGGTGGTAGCTAACAATGTGACTTTAAACAGTGAATTCATCCTTTCTCCAAAACCGAAGCCTCTAACCTCGGGAATCATTGCGGACTGAGGCCCACACTATAACTTTACGTGGCAGCGGCGAACACTCCCACAATGTAATTACCCGTCCAACCTCCGACCTTTTTTGCTTCAGGAAGTTTCATCAGAGATATAGGCGTTATGCGCCGTTTCAATGCAGCATGGCGCGGAAAGGTAAAATATCAGGTGATTCTGAAGCGAAAGGCCGTAGAATCAGGCCCGAAACAGACTAACGTGCAGCACCGCAAGATGAGGAAAGATCATGCAACCAACAGAATGGGAACAACGCCTTGAGGCGCTGGAGAGCAAGCTGGCTTTTCAGGAATACACCATCGATCAGCTCAATCAAACGGTGGTTCAGCATGAGCTGGAGATGATCAGACTGCGTGAGCAGGTCCGTCTGTTAATCGATAAAGTGAAAGATAGCGCGCCGTCGATGATCGCATCACAAGCAGAAGAAACCCCGCCGCCGCATTACTAATGTCCAGAATGGCTGCGCCACATCGATGCCGCGTTGCTGCGTCACCGTGAGATGCTCACATACTACAGTATGCTGCGCTCTCCCGATTCCTGGCGCCTTGCCTCAATGTTGCTCGCACATTCTTAGATGCTGTATATAAGAAAGGCCACCCGAAGGTGGCCTCGCCAGCATCACACTAATTAGTGGCTGCAGCCGCAACCGCCAGTGCCACAACCGCCCTGGCCGTGGTCGTGACCATGGTCGTGGTCATGATCGTGATGATGACCATCAGCGCCATGCACGTGACCGTGCGCCAGCTCTTCTTCGGTTGCTGCGCGAATCGCCACAACTTCCACGTTGAAGTTCAGGTTCTGACCCGCCAGCATGTGGTTACCATCAACCACTACGTGCTCATCTTCAACTTCGGTGATTTCAACCGGAACTGGACCCTGATCGGTTTCTGCCAGGAAGCGCATGCCAACCTGCAGTTCGTCAACGCCCATAAACACGTCTTTTGGCACGCGCTGTACGAGGTTGTCATCGTATTGACCGTAAGCGTCGTTCGCCGGGATATGCACGTCAAACTTATCGCCTACATCATGATTTTCCAGCGCTTTTTCCAGACCAGAAATCAGGGAACCATGACCGTGCAGATAGTCCAACGGTGCACTCACCGGTGACTCGTCAACCAACACACCGTCTTCGGTACGAACCTGATACGCCAGGCTCACCACCAGGTCTTTTGCTACTTTCATGATATCTCCTAACCGTTGAGAACTAAGATCCCGTCCCATTGGTCAATTTTGCGTGCAATAACCAACCAGAAAGGTTCAAGACTGAGGATGCCAACAAATGTGTTGTTGCATACTGCTCAGCGTTAATGGCGCCGATTGTAACGGAATTCAATCCCGCTGTAAGTTCAAGCTTAAAAAAAGCTGAGCCATTGCGCTACTCAGGATGAAAAATGCCGATCACTTGCTCATTGCTGCGAACCTGATCGCGCACCTGCTTATCCGCTTCCCGCATTTGATGACCGCACTCGACGCACTCCACCACATCAACATTGTTTTCACGCCACAATGCCAACGTGTCTTTTTCCTGGCAGTGCGGGCAAACCGCACCGGCAATAAATTGTTTACGCATACTGTTTCCTGCCGTCGTTAGTGAACGGATTAAGTAAGTATAGTTCTACTCGTCATCCCAGCCGTCAAACTGACGTTTCTCGTGCTGCATTTCGCGCTGGAAGATATCCTCCAGCTCGCGCCGCGCCTCACGCACACGCGAAACCTGCGCGCTGTCATCGTGGCTGGGCACCAGCTCACGCAGCATACGCATATCCAGACGACGGAAATGTTGCTGCGCGCGCTGCGCCTGATGCGGATGCATGCCCAGCGAGATCAGCGTTTTACGACCCAGCTCCAGCGCACTGGAGAACGTCTCACGCGAGAACAGCGTAACACCCGCCTGCAACAGTTCGTGCGCCTCAACACGTCCACGCGCACGCGCCAGGATTTCCAGCTGCGGGAAATGCTGCTGACACAGTTGCACGATGGTCATCGAATCTTCCGGATCGTTACAGGTAATGACGATGGATTGCGCATTCTCCGCGCCCGCCGCACGCAGCAGCTCCAGCTCAGTGGCGTCGCCATAGTAAACCTTATAGCCATATTTACGCATCAGGCTCACCGCGGAGATATCACGCTCCAGCACGGTAATGCGCTTGTTGTTCGCCATCAGCAAACGGCCAACAACCTGACCAAAACGACCAAAGCCCACCACAATGACCTGCGGCCGATCGTCCTCAACAAAGTGCTTCTCGGCATTTTCATCGGGCTCATTAAAGCGGTGCGCCAGTAGACGATCGATGCCGTTCATCAGCAGCGGCGTGGTCATCATGGATAACGTCACCGTCACCAGCAGCAGCGGCATTTGGTCGCCGCTGAACATTTTGGCCGACGACGCCGCCGAGAACAGCACAAAGGCAAACTCGCCGCCCTGGCTTAACACACCGGCAAACTGCTGGCGCTCCGAACTGCGCAGGCCATAAATGCGCCCCAGCACATACAGCACCAGCGTTTTCACCGTCACCAGAATCAGCACGCCCAACAAAATTTCAGTGATGTGGGTATAAAGCACGCCGAGATTCAGCGCCATGCCAACCGAAATAAAGAACAAGCCCAGCAACAAACCTTTGAACGGTTCAATGGCCACTTCCAGCTCGTGGCGATACTCGCTTTCCGCCAACAGAATACCCGCGATGAAAGTACCGAGCGCCATCGACAGGCCGAGCGCATCCATAAATAGTGCCGAACCCAGCACCAGCAGCAGTGAGGCGGCAGTAAACACTTCGCGCACGCCGGATGCGGCAATGAAGCGCAGAATCGGGCGCAGCAGATAACGACCACCAATCAGCATCCCGCCGAACGCCAGCACTTTCATCCCAACTTTCAACCAGTCAACATGACCGCTGTCGCCGCCCGCCAGCAGCGGCACCAGCGCCAACGCGGGAATCACCGCTAAATCCTGGAACAGCAACACTGAGAAACCGAGCTGTCCCGATTCACTGCGGTTCATGCCTTTATCGCGCATCAGCTGCAGCGCCATCGCCGTGGATGACATTGCCAGACCAATGCCGCCAATCACCGCCGCCTGCCAGCTAAAATCGGTCAGCCACAGCAATCCGCCGAGAATGGCGGCGGAAATCAGCACCTGAGCCGCACCAACGCCAAATATCGAACGGCGCAGCGCCCACAGTTTCGAGGGGTTCAGTTCAAGCCCGATGATGAACATCAGGAACACCACGCCGAGTTCCGAGAAGTGCAGAATCTCCTCAACGTCGCTGATGAACCCCAAACCCCACGGACCAATCGCGATACCGGCCAGCAGATAGCCCAGCACCGCGCCAATGCCGAGACGCGCCGCAATCGGCACAATCAGCACCGCCGCGACCAGATAAATCACGCCCGCCGTCAGTAACGTTTCGCCTTCCATCACACACCTCCCTGCGGCAGCGGTGAAGCCAGCCAGTCACCATACGCGCGCGCAAAATTACGCATCACGTCCGGCGTTTGTCGACGCGCCCAGTAAATCACCATCGGCGTCATCCAGTGCATGCGGCACATCTGCGCCGTCAGCTCAAACGGACGCATGATGTCACTCATCTGATAGCGATTCAGGCCGCTAGGGTGATACGCCGCTTCCGGTTCGCCGGTGGTGACCACGCTGCGCCAGTATTTGCCTTCCAGCGCATTACCATCCGGTCCGCTGGCAAAGCCGCGCGACAGCACACGATCCAGCCACTCCTTCAGGAGCGCCGGGCAGCTGTAGGTATAAAGTGGATGTTGGAATACAACGATTTGATGGTCGCGCAGCAGCTGCTGCTCATAGTGAATATCAATAAAAAAATCCGGATAGTGGGCGTATAAATCGTGCACCGTGACGTGGTCCAGTTCCATAGCCGACTGCAGCAAAACCCGATTAGCAATCGAATCCTGTGATTCCGGATGGGCGTAAAGCAGCAATATTTTGGGTGGCTGCGACATCGTTCCCCTCCAAAGCGTCGTCACGGCACAGGAATTCCGCTACCATGCTCGACGCAACAAATTTTCTCGAATTATGTTGCCGGTAAATTAACATATTCTGACGATACGGCGCTTATGATTGTCTTTTCAGCACTACAAATTCGCCGCGGCACCAATGTGCTGCTGGATAACGCAACAGCCACCATTAACCCAGGCCAGAAAGTTGGCTTAGTGGGCAAAAATGGCTGCGGCAAATCAACGCTGCTGTCATTGCTGAAGGGCGAAATCAGCAGCGATGCAGGTAATGCTACGTTCCCGAGCAACTGGGCGCTGGCGTGGGTCAATCAGGAAACCCCGGCGCTGAGCAAACCCGCGCTGGAGTATGTTATCGACGGCGACCGTGAATATCGTCAGCTTGAATCCGAATTGGCCGACGCCAATGCGCGCAACGATGGCAACGCCATCGCCCTGCTGCACGGCAAGCTGGATGCGATTCAGGCGTGGAGCATACCTGCTCGCGCCTCAAGTTTGTTGCACGGTTTGGGCTTTAGCCAGGAACAATTAATGCGGCCGGTGAGCGATTTCTCCGGTGGCTGGCGCATGCGCCTTAACCTCGCGCAGGCGCTGGTGTGCCGTTCCGATCTGCTGCTGCTGGATGAACCGACTAACCACCTCGATCTGGATGCGGTGATCTGGCTTGAACGCTGGCTGAAAAGCTACGAAGGCACGCTGGTGCTGATTTCGCACGACCGCGACTTCCTCGATCCGGTGGTCGATAAGATCATCCACATCGAACAGCAGACGATGTTTGAATACACCGGTAACTACAGCTCGTTCGAACGTCAGCGCGGCGCCAAGCTGGCGCAGCAGCAAGCGCTGTTCCAGAGCCAGCAGGAAAAAGTGGCGCACCTGCAGAAGTATATCGATCGCTTCCGCGCGCAGGCGACCAAAGCCAAGCAGGCGCAGAGCCGCATCAAAATGCTGGAGCGCATGGAATTGATTGCGCCAGCACACGTCGATAACCCATTCAGCTTCAGTTTCCGCGCGCCAGAAAGCTTGCCGAATCCGTTGCTGAAGATGGAGCGCGTTACCGCCGGTTATGGCGAACGCATCATTCTCGACGCCATCAAACTCAACCTTGTGCCGGGTTCACGTATTGGCCTGCTGGGCCGTAACGGCGCGGGTAAATCAACGCTGATTAAACTGCTAGCCGGTGAGCTCGACGCGCTGGATGGCAAAGTTGGCCTGGCGAAAGGCATTAAGCTCGGTTACTTCGCCCAGCATCAGCTGGAATATCTGCGCGCCGATGAATCACCCTTGCAGCATTTATCACGCATCGCACCGAAAGTGCTGGAGCAGCAGCTGCGCGACTACCTTGGCGGCTTCGGCTTCCAGGGCGATAAAGTCAGCGAAATCACCGAACGTTTCTCCGGCGGCGAAAAAGCGCGTCTGGTGCTGGCATTAATTGTCTGGCAGCGCCCGAACCTGCTGCTGCTTGATGAACCAACTAACCACCTCGATCTTGATATGCGTCAGGCGCTGACCGAAGCGCTGATTGATTTCGAAGGCGCGCTGGTGGTGGTCTCGCACGATCGCCATCTGCTGCGCGCCACCACCGACGATCTTTATCTGGTGCACGACGGCAAGGTCGACGTGTTTGAGGGCGATCTGGAAGATTATCAGCAGTGGCTGAGCGATTTGCAGAAGCAGCAAGCGCAACAGGATGCCGCACCGAAGCAGGACAACGGCAACAGCGCGCAATCGCGCAAAGACCAGAAACGCCGCGACGCCGAACTGCGCGCACAAACGCAGCCGCTGCGTAAAGAGATCGAGAAGCTTGAGAAGCAGATGGTGAAGTGGCAGAGCCAGCTCAGCGACGCGGAAGCCCAGTTAGCCGACAGCGCGATTTACGATCAGAGCCGCAAAGCCGATTTGAATGTGGCGCTGCAGCGTCAGGCCGAGAGCAAGGCGGCGCTGGAAGAGGTCGAAATGGCGTGGCTGGATGCGCAGGAACAGCTGGAGCAGATGCTGGCGGGTTGAGTGTGCAAGCTGCCCCCCTCCTCGGTCCTCCCCCATTTATGGAAGTGTGCACGCTGTCCCCCATCCCGGCCTTCCCCCGCAAGCGGGGGAAGGAGACGCTGCCACATGCAGCTTCATCACTTACATGTGGCAGCATCTTCCTCCCCCATTTATGGGGGAGGACCGAGGAGGGGGACAGCGTGCACCATTCAAATTAAAACGGCTTATCCCCTAACACCGTCGCGCGATGCATCACCCGCCGCGCCGGATAATAATCCGCATTAGCATAGTGTTGGGTCACGCGGTTATCCCAAATAGCCACATCATTCTCCTGCCAGCGCCAGCGCACCTGGAACTCCGGTTTGGCGCTATGCCAAAACAGGAAGTTAAGCAGCGCATCGCTCTCTTTTTCGCTCAAGCCCAGCAAACGCGTGGTAAAACCTTCGTTGACAAACAGCGCCTTGCGTCCGCTCACCGGGTGGGTACGAATCACCGGATGCTGCACCGGCGGGTTCTTTGCCACCGCTTGCTGCCAGCGCTGATGCTCTTCCTCGGTTTTGCGGTATTTGTACTCCTGAAACGACTTCTTAAAGTCGTGTTCCGCCTGCAGCCCATTCAACAGCGTCTTAAACGGTTCAGACAGCGCTTCATAGGCCGCAATGCCGGTTGACCACAAGGTATCGCCGCCGCTTTCCGGCAGCAGCTTCGAAGCCAGAATCGCAATTGCCGGCGGGGTTTGAATAAAGGTGACATCGGTGTGCCAATTGTCGTTATCCGGCGGATTATCCTGATGCGTATCCAGCACGATGATCTCTTCCACGCCTTCCGCATGCGGATAGACCGGATGGATATGCAGATCGCCAAAGCGAATCGCCAGCGCGCGCTGCTGTTCCGGGGTAATCACTTGATTGCGCAGGAACAGCACCTGATGGCGCAGCAAGCCATGATAGAGCTGTTCAAACTGGGCATCGCTCAGCGGACGGCTGAGATCGACATCGCTAACCTGCGCCCCGATATTCGGGCCCAGCGCGGTAAAATTAAGACGTTCGTTCATTGCTGTTCTCCATTCCAGGGGGTCAGTCGGCGCTGCAAGGCGCGCAGACCCAGTTCTAAGCCAAAGGCAATCAGGGCAATCACGGCGATACCGGCCAGCACCACGTCGGTGGCGAGGAACTCACCGGCCGACTGCACCATAAAGCCGAGTCCACGCGTAGCGGCAATCAGTTCCGCCGCCACCAGCGTTGACCAACCTACGCCGAGACCAATGCGCAAACCGGTGAGGATTTCCGGCAGCGCGCCAGGCAGAATCACGTAGCGCAGCAGTTGCCAGCGCGATGCGCCAAGCGCCTGCGCCGCGCGAATCCGTACCTGCTGGGCATTCTTCACACCCGCCAGCGTCGACAAGGTCACCGGCGCGAAAATCGCCAGATAAATCAGTAAAATCTTCGAGGTTTCGCCGATGCCAAACCAGATCACCATCAGCGGCAAATAAGCCAGCGGCGGTACCGGGCGATAGAGTTCGATCAGCGGATCAAGCAAGCCGCGAATCGCCGGGCTCAGGCCCATGGCGATGCCGACCGGAATCCCAATCAGCGCGGCAAAGAACAGCGCCACCAGCATACGCGCCACGCTGGCACCCAGATGCTGCCATAATGTGGCGTCCATAAAACCTTGCGGGCTAGCAATCAATATCAGCTTCTGCAGCACCACTTGCGGCGGCGGTAAGAACAGCGGCGCCACTAAGCCGAGCGCGGTAATAGCCCACCACAACAGCAGCAACAAGCCCACGCTGAGCAGGCTGAGTGAGAACTGGCGCGAGAACGGCCAGCGCAGTCCACGACGACGCATTTGGGTCTTCCCATCAATCACCGCACTCATATAAACGCCTCACGCTGGGAAAACACCTGATTCAGTACATATTCACGACGTTCGATAAACGCCGGATCGGATTTGATGCTGCGGCACGGTTCCCCGGCGGCGAAGCGTTGGCCGAAGTCGAGTTTCAAACGCTCCACTACGCGGCCCGGTCCCGGCGACAGCAGCACCAGTTCGCTGGCGAGGAACACCGCTTCTTCGATGTCGTGGGTGATCAGCAGAATCTGCTTGCCGGTATCACGCCACAGCGTTAGCAGCAGGGTTTGCATCTGTTCACGGGTAAAGGCGTCCAGCGCGCCAAACGGCTCATCTAACAGCAGCAACTGAGGATCGGCCGCCAGCGCACGCGCAATGCCCACGCGCTGGCGTTGACCCCCAGAGAGCTGCCAGATATAACGCTGCTCTGCACCTTCCAGTCCTACTTTGCGGATCAAACGGCGTGCAATGGTATGGCGCTCCGCCTTCGCCATGCCTGCCAGTTGCAAACCGAACGAAACGTTATCGATCACGTTACGCCACGGCAGCAATCCTTCATTTTGAAACACTACGCCGCGCTCAGCGCCCGGCCCTTTTACCGCTTTGCCATCCAGCGTAATGCTGCCAGATTCCAGCGGCAGAAAGCCGGCGATGAGGTTCAGCAGCGTGGTTTTGCCACAGCCGGAGGGACCTAACACCACCAGCAGGTCTCGGCTGCCCAGCTGCAAGTTGATGTCCTGCAGCGCGGGTTGTCCGGCGTAACGCGCATTGAGATGGGTGATGTTAAGCATACGGCCTCCGGTTATTTCACTAAGGGTGCAACGAAGCGCGTGGTGACGAAGCTGCTGTAATCGCTATCCGCTTCTGGCACTTTGCCCTGCTCTTTCAGGAAGCCGGCAGTATCGACAATCGCCTTGTTCACCGGCTTGCTGAGCTGCTCCACTTGCTGCTGCGCGGTGAGGTACGTGTTGCCTTTTACCAGCACCGGCACATCCGCTTCGGGTACACCACTCAGGCGCGCCAGCTTGCTCAGGTTGTCTGACTGCTTCAGCCATTGATCCGGATTGGCAATGTAAGCTTGCTGCGCTTCAACGGCGCTGCGGGCAAAGGCGGTGACGATTTCTGGATGCTGCTGCGCAAAGTCTTTACGCACCACCCACACATCGAGCGTTGGCGCGCCCCACTTGCCGACCTGCGAAGAGTCCGTCAGCACCTTGCCATCTTTCTCCAGCTCGTTGACCGCCGGAGACCAGACGTAAGCGCCGTCAATGTCACCGCGTTTCCAGGCAGCAATAATCGCCGGCGGCTGCAGGTTGACTAAGGTCACTTGCGAAGGCTTGATGCCCCAATGCTTGAGCGCGGCGAGGAAGCTGTAGTGCGTAGTCGAGATGAACGGCACGGCGATGCGCTTGCCAATCAGGTCTTTAGGATCTTTGATGGTTTTCTTCACCACCAGCGCTTCGGAGTTACCGAGCTGAGAGGCCAGCAGGAAAGCTTCAATCGGCAGCTTTTGCGTGGCGGCGACCGCCAGCGGGCTGGAACCGATATTACCAATCTGCACGTCGCCCGACGCCAGTGCACGTAACACGCTGGCCCCGCTATCAAATTTGCGCCAGTCGACGGTAGCACCGCTCTCTTTGGCGAAGGTGTTATCCGCCTGCGCCACTTTGGCTGGTTCAGCCGAGGTCTGATACGCCACGGTAACGTTGACCGCTTGCGCCTGGAACGCCATCAGGGCCAGAGCCGCTGTGACCGCCGTTATTGTTTTTTTCATTGCCATCATCATTCACCCCAATGTGTTTTGTCTGGGCAGTTTCTCCAGCAACAGTAATTTCATAAAGGAATTAAAAATTATCCCTAATGACGATCCGTTCTTAGATCAACATCGGGCAAGGCTATGCAAAAAGTGCAAATGGAAAGAAAAGGGAAAGCGGTAAATATGTCACACGCTCACATGGCAGCTGTGATATTGATAGAGATCTCATTTTTTAACTCTTTACTAACGGTCCTGAATCCATGTCGATAGAGAAAGTCGCACACCTGGCTGGCGTGTCAAAAGCCACCGTTTCACGGGTTTTGAACCAGAATCCCGGCGTGCGCCCGGATACGCGTGCCAAAGTGCTGGCGGCCATCGACATCTGCGACTATCAGCCCAACCTGCTGGCGCGCCAGTTGCGCACTTCGCAAAGCCATATGTTGTTAGTGCTGATTCCCGACATCACCAATCCATTCTGCTCACGCGTGGTTCAGGGCATTGAAGCCGAAGCTGAAGCGCAGGGTTACCACATTCTGCTGTGTAACTCAGGATCGCAGCTGCGGCGCGAAGCGGCCTACATTGCGTTGCTCACCGGCAAAGTGGTCGACGGCGTGATCACCATGGATGCCGCCAGCAGCCTGCATGAGCTGAAAGAATTGATTGGCGATCAGCCTTGGGTGCAGTGCGCGGAATACGATCCGTCGATCGCCGCCTCAAGCGTGGCGATTGATAATAAAGAAGCGGCTTTCGAAACCGTGCGTTATCTGGCGAGCAAAGGCCGACGTCGTATTGCGCTGGTGAACTGTGATATGCGCTACCTCTATTCACATAAGCGTGAAGAGGGATATCGCGCGGCGCTGGAGCAGCTGGATCTCAGCTGGTGCGGTGTGGCTTATGCCGAGAATATCACCTGCGAAGCGGGCAGTGCGGCTTTGCGCGAACTGCTCACGCAGCCGGAACCGCCGGATGCGGTGTTTGCGGTATCAGATGTGTTGGCGGTCGGCGTCATCCACGCGGCGTTGGAAGCAGGTTTACGCGTACCGGAAGATTTAGCGGTGGTGGGATTTGATGGCATCAACTTTACCAGCAGCCTGAATCCACCGCTGACCACGATTGAGCAGCCGATGAATCGTATGGGTGTGCGCAGCGTACAGCTGTTGCTGCAACGCATCCGCCAGCCTAACGCGTCGGTAGTCCATGAAGTGTTGCCGTGGAAGCGCGTTGAACGCGCTTCCAGCTAACTTAGCGCCAAATCAGCAATACGCAGGCAGCGGTGAGCAAGCCCATCGCCAGATTGAAGATTTTCCACGAGCGTGGGCTGCGCAGCAGACGTCCAATCAGCGAGCCAAAGCCCATCCAGATCACCCCGGAAACCACGTTCACCATGAACATGCCGATGCTGATCGCCACCACCGAATGCAGATATTCGCTGCCCGCCAGGCTGAAGCTGGCCACCGCGCCGAGCGCCATCAGCCATGCTTTCGGGTTGATCAACTGCAGCAAGCCGCCTTGCCAGAAAGGCATCTGCTTCACCGTGACAGCGTCGGTTTCCAGTTTTTCATACTCAGCGCTGGCGATTTTCCATGCCAGCCACAGCAGATAAAGGCTACCGGCAATCTTCAGGATGAGATGCAGCGAGGGATAAAGCAGGATGAGGCCGCCGATGCCAAATGCCACCATTAGCAACATGACTTGCATACCAATCATGATACCAATCAGCAGCGGAATGGTGCGCAGGAAGCCAAAATTAGCACCCGAGGCGGTAAGTAACATATTATTGGGCCCGGGCGTGATGGCCGCGACCCAGAGAAAACCTAACATTGATAAAAAAAGACTCAGTTCCATGTATATTCGGGTGCTCCTCACCCAGTAAAGCGAACAACCCATCGAAGCTATCAGCGACTTATGCATCAGACAAGCCTTTACCCAAGCTATTTTGATCGCCCCAGCGGCGAGCGTTTTAAACCCCTGCGCGGATTCAGTAACGCGCATCTGCAAACGCTGCTGCCGCGTATTCTGCGGCGCCGCGTTACGTTACGTCCGCACTGGCAGCGTCTTGACCTGCCGGACGGCGATTTTGTCGATTTAGCGTGGAGTGAAGATCCGGCGCAGGCGCGTCATAAACCGCGCATGGTGATGTTTCACGGCCTGGAAGGCAGCTTTCGCAGCCCGTATGCGCACGGCCTGATGCAGGCGTGTCAGGCACGCGGCTGGCTGGCGGTGGTAATGCACTTTCGTGGCTGCAGCGGCGAGCCTAATCGCTTAAAGCGCATCTATCACTCCGGTGAAACCGAAGACGCCACCTACTTCCTTCACTGGCTGCAGCGCGAATGGGGCAGCGTACCCACCGCCGCCGTCGGCGTTTCGCTGGGCGGCAACATGCTCGCTTGCCTGCTGGGTCAGCAAGGTCACGATGTACCGATTGATGCCGGCATCGCCATCTCAGCGCCGCTGGCGCTCGAGCCGTGCAGCGGCAAGCTGGATGTGGGTTTTTCACGCTTTTATCAGCACTATTTACTGACGCAGCTGAAAAAGAACGCCACGCGCAAGCTGCGCGCCTGGCCTGGCACGCTGCCGGTCGATCTCAGCCAGTTACGTGCTTTCCGCCGCTTACGCGAGTTCGATGATGCGATAACCGCACGTGCGCACGGTTTTATTGACGCCAACGACTATTATCAACGAGCCAGCGCGATGCCGTTGCTGACTGGTGTGCGTAAACCGCTGTTGATCATTCACGCGCAAGACGATCCCTTTATGACCGATGCCGTTATTCCGCAACCTGACCAGCTGTCAGCCTCCATTCAGTATCAGCTGACGCAGCAAGGCGGCCACGTCGGTTTCGTCGGCGGCACCGTTCTTAAACCGAAAATGTGGTTGGAACAGCGCGTGCCCGACTGGCTCTCAACCTATCTGGATGTGTAATTGTGATTATTCCCTGGCAAGAACTCGAAGCGGACACGCTGGAAAACCTGATTGAAACCTTCGTGTTACGCGAAGGCACTGATTACGGCGAGCAGGAACGCAGTTTGCTGCAAAAAGTCGCCGACGTACGCCGCCAACTGGAGCGCGGCGACGTGGTGCTGGTGTGGTCGGAACTGCATGAATCGATCAATATTATGCCGAAGGGTGAATTCCGCGGCTGATGCACCCCGCGGCAATTCGTGGTAACAATGCTCATCGCCGGACTTCACAGGGAGCTCTGTTATGTCAGCCAGGCATCCAATTATTGCCGTCACCGGTTCCAGCGGCGCCGGAACCACCACCACCAGCCTCGCCTTCCGTAAGATTTTCCAGCAGCTGAATTTGCATGCGGCGGAACTCGAAGGCGACAGTTTCCATCGCTACACACGTCCGGAAATGGACATGGCGATCCGCAAGGCGCGCGATCTCGGGCGCCACATCAGCTACTTCGGCCCGGAAGCCAACGACTTCGGCCTGCTGGAGCAGACGTTTAAACATTACGGCCAAACCGGCCTTGGCGAATCGCGCAAATATCTGCATACCTACGATGAAGCCGTGCCGTGGAATCAGGTGCCGGGCACCTTTACGCCGTGGCAGCCGCTGCCGGAAAACACCGATGTGCTGTTCTATGAAGGCTTACACGGCGGCGTGGTCACGCAGCAGCAAAATGTGGCGGAGCATGTCGATCTGCTGGTTGGCGTGGTGCCGATTGTTAACCTTGAGTGGATTCAGAAGCTGGTGCGTGACACCAGCGAGCGCGGCCATTCACGCGAAGCGGTGATGGATTCGGTGGTACGGTCAATGGAGGATTACATTAACTTCATCACGCCACAGTTCTCGCGCACCCACATTAACTTCCAGCGCGTGCCGACCGTTGATACCTCAAACCCGTTTGCCGCACGCGAAATTCCGTCGCTCGACGAAAGCTTCGTGGTGATCCATTTCCGTGGTCTGGAAGGCATCGCGTTCCCCTATCTGCTGGCGATGATTCAGGGATCGTTTATTTCCCACATCAATACGCTGGTGGTGCCGGGTGGCAAAATGGGATTGGCGATGGAGCTGATTATGCTGCCGCTGGTACAGCGACTGATTGAAGGGAAGCGGATTGAATAAGCAAAGTTATTCCGTAGCGGCGCAATTTATTGCGCCGCTACAACCCGAGTTATAACTCGATCACCTCATAGCTATGGGTAATTTCCACGCCTTTACCCAGCATGATCGCTACCGAACAATATTTTTCCGCTGACAGATCAACCGCGCGCGAAACGGCCTTATCACTCAACGCTTTACCGCTAACGATAAAATGCAGGTTGATGTGGGTAAAAATGCGTGGCGCTTCTTCACGGCGTTCCGATGTGAGCTTCACTTCGCAATCGGCCACATCGCTGCGCCCTTTTTGCAGGATCGACACCACATCAATAGCGCTACAGCCGCCCGCGGCCATCAGCACCATCTCCATTGGACTTGGCGCTTTATCACCGGAATTACCATCCATCAATACCTGATGGCCGGATGAGGATTCTCCGAGAAAGGTAAGACCTTCCACCCATTTCACTCGTGCCTGCATGATTCTTTCTCCTGAAGCGGCGGTTTTGCCGCCAGAGTACGCTTTCACCTGACAAACAGCAATCCAGAGTAATCCCCCTTCTGCTGAAGCGAGACAACACAAGACAGCTCGCAAAAGCTGTGCTACAAACAGTGCTGAAAATATTTTCGTCATCACAGACGAAGGCCGGAAGAATCAAAAGCGTAGCTTAAGAGTCCACCCGGAATAATTTTTCCTTTACTGGAAACGCTCGACGATTAAACCGCCTGACAGGGAAAAAACGCCCCCTGTGTTTTGGGCACGATTACAACAGAGGATAATAGCGAATGGTTCTCGGCAAACCGCAAACAGACCCTACACTCGAATGGTTCCTGTCCCATTGCCATATTCACAAATATCCATCCAAAAGCACGCTCATCCATCAGGGTGAGAAAGCGGAAACGCTGTACTACATCGTAAAAGGTTCCGTAGCGGTACTGATTAAAGATGAAGAAGGCAAAGAGATGATTCTCTCCTACCTCAATCAGGGGGATTTCATCGGCGAACTCGGTCTTTTCGAAGAAGGCCAGGAACGTAGTGCTTGGGTGCGTGCGAAGTCTGCCTGCGAAGTGGCTGAAATTTCATACAAAAAATTCCGTCAGCTGATTCAGGTAAACCCGGATATTTTAATGCGACTTTCGTCGCAAATGGCGCGTCGTCTGCAAGTGACATCTGAGAAAGTGGGCAACCTCGCCTTCCTCGATGTCACCGGACGTATTGCGCAAACGCTGCTAAATCTGGCCAAACAGCCAGATGCGATGACTCACCCAGACGGGATGCAAATCAAAATCACCCGTCAGGAGATTGGTCAGATCGTGGGCTGCTCACGCGAAACCGTGGGTCGTATCCTGAAAATGCTGGAAGATCAGAACCTGATCTCCGCACACGGTAAAACCATCGTCGTTTACGGCACCCGCTAATTTCTTCTCACCCACGGCGTGATGGCAACATCGCGCCGTTTCTATTTGCGATGAGCTGATGTGGCGCCGAATCATCTATCATCCCGAAGTTAACTATGCGCTGCGGCAAACGCTGGTGCTGTGCCTGCCTGTGGCTCTCGGTTGGCTGTTTGGCGATCTGCAAAAAGGTCTGCTGTTCTCGTTAGTGCCCGCCTGCTGCAACATGGCGGGACTGGATACGCCGCACAAACGCTTCTTCAAACGCCTGATTGTGGGTGGTTCGCTGTTTGCCACCGGCAGTTTCCTGATGCAAATCCTCACCGCTTACCAGATTCCGCTGCCGCTGATTTTGCTGGCGCTGCCGCTGCTGATTGGCGTAACCGGCGAAATCGGCCCGCTGCACGCGCGCCTGCTGCCCGCCACACTCATCGCCGCCATCTTTACGCTCAGCTTAGTGGGACGCATGCCGATGTGGGTGCCGCCGCTGCTCTACATTGGCGGCACGCTGTGGTACGGCTTGTTCAACTGGTTCTGGTTCTGGCTGTGGAAAGAGCAGCCGATGCGCGAATCGCTCAGCCTGCTGTTCCGCGAGCTGGCGGATTACTGCGATGCCAAATACACCTTACTGACGCAGCTGACCGATCCGGAGAAAGCGCTGCCGCCGCTGCTGGCGCGCCAGCAAAAGGCGGTCGACCTCATTACCACCTGTTATCAGCAAATGCATATGCTGTCGGCGAGCCGCGATAACAGCCACAAACGCCTGACGCGCGCTTTCCAGGTGGCGCTGGATTTACAGGAACACATCTCCGTGAGTTTGCATCAGCCCGAAGAGGTGCAGAAGCTGGTTGAGGAGAGCCACGCCGAAGCGGTGATTCGCTGGAACGCCAAGATTATCTCGGCGCGGCTGCGCGTGCTGGCGGATGCGATTCTCTACCATCAGCTGCCGGACCGTTTTCACATGGAGAAACAGCTCGGCGCGCTGGAGAAAATTGCACGCCAGCATCCGGATAATCCGGTCGGCAACTTCTGCCTGTATCACTTCAGTCGCATCGCCCGCGTGTTGCGTACGCAGAAGCCGCTCTACACGCGTGACCTAATGGCCGATCGCCAGCGCCGTTTGCCGCTGTTGCCGGCGCTGCGCAGTTATCTGTCATTCAAATCCACCGCGTTACGCACCGCAGCCCGCTTCGCTGTGATGCTGATGTTTGGCAGCTCGCTGGCGCTGTTCTTTAACATCCCCAAACCTTACTGGATTCTGATGACCATCATGTTCGTCAGCCAGAACGGTTACAACGCCACGCGCGTGCGTATTCAGCACCGTGCGCTGGGTACTTTCGCCGGATTGCTGATCGCCGCCGCGTCGCTGCAGCTGGCGGTGCCGGAATCGATCACGCTGCTGTTTATGCTGGGGATTACGCTGGCGAGCTATCTGATCACGCGGAAATATTATGGCTGGTCGATGATTGGCTTTACCGTCACGGCGGTGTATTCGCTGCAATTGCTGTCGCTGAACGGCGCACAGTTTCTGCTGCCGCGCATGATGGATACCTTGATGGGCTGTTTAATTGCCTTCGCCGGGATGATTTGGCTGTGGCCGCAGTGGCAAAGCGGGCTGCTGCGCAAGAACGCGCACGATGCGCTGGAAGCCTATCAGGAGGCGCTGCAACTGCTGCTGGGGCCGGAACAGTCGCCCGATAAACTGGCTTATCAGCGCATAAAGGTTAATCAGGCGCACAACGCGCTGTTCAACTCATTGAACCAGGCATCGAGCGAGCCGGGCTTTAACCTGCAATATCTGAAAGATATGCGCATGTGGGTTACGCACAGTCAGTTCATCGTCGAGCATATTAATGCCATGACGATTCTGGCGCGCGAGCACACCATGCTGACATCGAAGCTGGCAGAACGTTATCTGCAATCCTGTGAAATCGCGCTGCAGCGTTGTCAGCAGCGGCTGGCGTATGACGGTCCGGGTAACGACAGCAATATTCTGGAAGCGCCGGAGAATCTTAATGAAGGGCCGGTGACGATTGTTGAACAGCATGTGAAGCGGATCTTGCAGCACCTCAGCGTGATGCACACCATCTCTTCGCTGGCGTGGAGCCAGCGACCGCATCATGGCCGCTGGCTCAAGGTGTTACGTCCGAAAGCGGATTAAGCGGCCAGCACCTTCTCAATCGCGCTGGCGAAACGCGTCATGCCTTCGGCGATATCGGTCGGTTCAATCACCAGCGACGGCACAAAACGGATCACGTCAGTACCTGCGGTGAGAATCATCAGCCCTTCCGCGGCGGAAGCGTTGAGGATGTCACGCGCTTTGCTGGCGAACTGCGGCTTCAGCACGGCACCAATCAACAGACCTTTGCCGCGAATCTCGCTGAAGATAGCGAATTTGCTGTCGATGGCTTGCAGCGCTTCAACAAACTGCTGACGACGCGCTTCCACACCTTCCAGCACTTCTGGCGTGTTGATGATGTCCAGCGCGGTTTCAGCAATGGCACACGCCAGCGGATTGCCGCCGTAAGTGGTGCCGTGCACGCCCGGCGCCATTACTGAGGCGATTTCATTGGTGGTCAACATCGCACTCACCGGGAAACCGCCGCCCAGCGCTTTGGCGGTGGTGAGGATATCGGGCTTGATACCGTAATGTTCATACGCAAAGAGTTTGCCGCTGCGTCCCATGCCGCTCTGCACTTCATCCAGTACTAGCAGCGCATGATGTTCATCACAGAGGGCGCGCAGGCCTTGCATAAATTCTGGCGTAGCCGGCATCACGCCGCCTTCGCCCTGAATCGGCTCGACCACGATGGCGCAGGTATGGTCGTCAATCACCGCTTTCACCGCATCGAGATCGTTGAACGGCACATGCACGATATCCGCCGGTTTTGGACCGAAGCCATCAGAATATTTCGGCTGGCCACCCACCGACACGGTGAACAGCGTGCGACCGTGGAAGGCGTTATGGAAGGCGATGATTTTACTTTTAAACGGGCTGTGTTTTTTGCAGGCGTAATAACGCGCCAGCTTGAATGCCGCTTCATTGGCTTCCGCGCCAGAATTACCGAAAAACACCCGATCGGCAAAGGTCGCGGCAATCAGTTTACTCGCCAGACGCAGCGCCGGTTCGTTGGTGAACACGTTGCTGGTGTGCCACAGCGTTTCGCCCTGGGTTTTCAGCGTTTCCACCAGCGCCGGATGACAATGGCCCAATGCAGTCACCGCGATACCGCCAGAGAAATCGATATACTCTTTGCCCTGCTGATCCCACACTCGGCTGCCTTTGCCTTTTACCGGCACAAACTGCGCAGGTGCATAAACAGGCAAAATTACGTTATCGAACGTTTCCCGGGTTACCGCTATTTTTTCCGCTGCCATTGACGACCTCATCGGGTTATTTGTTGAGCTAGTGTGAAATTATAATCACAAAATATGCATAAAAAGTCACACGAAGGCAAACATAAGTTACGCGTTGAGGAAATTAGCCAGCAGCTGATGCCCTTGCTCACTGAGGATGCTTTCCGGATGGAACTGCACGCCTTCCAGCGGCAAGCTGCGATGGCGGAAGCCCATGATCTCATCCGGCTGGCCGTCGCGCAGGCTCCACGCGGTGACTTCAAACTCAGCGGGCAGCGTATCGCGCGCCACAATCAATGAGTGATAGCGGGTCACGGTAAGTGGATTATTCAGATCACGAAACACACCTTGGTTGGTGTGCTGAATCAGCGAGGTTTTGCCATGCATCACCTGCCGCGCGCGTACCACCTGCGCGCCATAGGCTTGCGCAATCGCCTGATGTCCAAGGCAAACGCCGAGGATCGGCAAGCGCCCGGCAAAATGGCGAATAGCCGCGAGCGAGATGCCAGATTGATCCGGCGTACATGGGCCCGGCGAAATCACCAGATGCGTCAGCGGCAGCGCTGCCATCTCATCCAGCGTAATGGCGTCGTTGCGCACCACACGCACATCCGCGCCCAGCTCGCAGAAGTATTGGTAGAGATTCCAGGTGAAGGAGTCGTAGTTATCGATTAGCAGCAGCATAGCGCCCTCAGGCCAGTAAAAGCGGCGCTATTCTACCCATTTTACTTCGCCGGGCTCACCACTTTCGCAAACTGCGCGGTAAGCGGTGCCAGATCGCCGGCGACGCCCGCCGAGATCGCAGCGCGCCACGCATCACGTTCGAGTGTTTCCCACGAAAGCTGATACCCGGCATGCAGTGCCAACTGCTCGAAGAAGATGCGCTGCGCGCGGCCATTGCCGGCGCGGAACGGATGCAGCACGAAGATCTCACAATAGTAATGTGCGATACGCGCCACGAACGCTTCCTGTTCAAGGTCAGCCAGGCCGCGCTCTTCCTCCAGCGCCTGCATCAGCGTGTTGCCCTCTTTCTCGATGTATTCGCAATGACAATACGGCGTTTCATCGCGCCAGATATCAATGGTGCGCAATTCACCCGCCCAGCTGTAGAGATCCTGAAACAGCGTGCGATGAATATGGCAAAGACGTGGCAAACCGATGCTGCGCTGGCCAAGTTCTAACGTCGCCAGGCGCGCGGTGCTGAAAGCCAGTTCCGCTTTGCGCAGCTGGGCTTCATCATGAATATCGAGGCGATTCTTCAACACATTGTCGTTGTGCCACAAATAGGGATCGCGTACCGCTAAGCTGTTATCCACCATATTGCCTCCTCAGCGACTCGAGTCGCTCCTCAGCATGTTCGGCATCGATAAGCGCTTCACTATAGGTATATCCGGCCAGTCGACAGCTGGCCTGGTAGCTCGCAGCACGGCGCTGCTGCCACAAAGTGGCTTTCTGTTTCTCAGTGAGTTTGCTAGTCATAGCGCCTCCGGCAAGCAATGAGCCCTAAGTATAAGCAGCAATTTTTTGCTTTGCCGGAGAGCCAATGACGCGCCATGCGAAAATGGCGCGTTTCAGAATCAAGGCAGGACTTTGGCGGAGAGGATAACAATCGGTTTTGACGGCACATTTTGGTACGGTCCCACATCTTTGGTAGGGACCTGCGCAATCTTGTCGATCACATCCTGGCCTTTCACAACTTTACCAAATACCGCATAGCCGAAATCACGCTGACCGTGATCGAGGAACGCATTATCGGCTACGTTGAGGAAAAACTGGCTGGTGGCGCTGTCTTTATCTGCGGTACGCGCCATCGAAATGGTGCCGCGCAGATTACGCAAGCCGTTGTCGGCTTCGTTCTTGATCGGCGCTACCGTTTGCTTCTGCTGCATGTCGGTAGTGAAACCGCCGCCCTGAATCATAAAGCCAGGAATAACGCGGTGGAAAATGGTGTTGTTGTAGAAACCATTGTTGACGTAATCAACAAAGTTTTTCACCGAAACCGGGGCTTTCTGGTTGTTCAGTTCGAGTTCAATATTGCCCGCAGAGGTGGTGAGCAGCACATGAGGATCGCCTTTTGCGGCGAGCGCGGCAGACGATACGGAAGAGAGCGCTAACAGGGCAACCGCCGCTGTCAAAGTACGTTTAAGCATGAAAGATTCCTTACCATGGAGAGCTAGCTCAAAAACGAGATTGATTGTAAAGAGCATGTGATCCAAGAGCCAGCGTTTTACCGATATTTACGCGGATGTTGCTATTGTCATACTTTTGCCGTCACGCAATCATTTGCGTGATGAAAATCACACTCTCAATGAAATATTTCCGCCTTGTTACACTCGTTGTTTATTAAGATCACAGCAACACTTACAATTCATGACACTTTTTGCCAACTTCGTCGCTTAACAGGTTCAGAACATGACAAACCGTAATCGCATTGGCCTTACCTGGATTAGCTATTTCTCCTATGCGCTCACCGGCGCACTGGTGATCGTTACCGGTATGGTGCTGGACAATATCGCGCAGTATTTCCAGCGCCCTATTTCAGAAATGAGCAACACTTTCACATTCCTCAATGCGGGCATTTTGGTGTCGGTGTTCCTGAACGCCTGGCTGATGGTGATTGTGCCGTTGAAGCGCCAGCTGATCTTTGGCTTTGTGCTGATGATCCTCGCCGTTGCCGGTCTGATGACCAGCCACGATCTCACCGTCTTCTCGCTGTGCATGTTCATCCTCGGCGTCGTCAGCGGCATCACGATGTCGATCGGTACCTTCCTGATCACCCATCTGTACGATGGCCGTCAGCGCGGCGCACGTCTGCTGTTTACCGATTCGTTCTTCAGCATGGCGGGCACCATCTTTCCGATCATCGCCGGTATCCTGCTGGCGCGCGCGCTGCCGTGGTATTGGGTCTACGCCTGCATCGGCATCATTTATGTCTCGATCTTTGTGCTGACGCTATTCATTGAGTTCCCGGTGCTGAAAAGCGAAGCGGCTAAGCCAGGCGTTGAGAAAGAGAAATGGGGCATCGGCGTTCTGTTCCTGTCGATTGCAGCACTCTGCTACATCCTCGGCCAGCTCGGCTTCATCTCGTGGGTGCCGGAATACGCTACCAAATCGATGGGCATGGATATCGCCGCTGCCGGTCAGTTGGTAGGTAACTTCTGGACCGCGTACATGGTCGGCATGTGGGTGTTCAGCTTCGTGCTGCGCTTCTTCGATCTGCAGCGCATCCTGATGGTGCTGGCCGCGCTGGCCACCGGCTTGATGTACTGGTTCGTCACCTCCAAAGACGCCAGCATGCTGCACTGGATCATCATGACGCTGGGCTTCAGCTCCAGCGCGATTTACACCACCATCATCACGCTGGGATCGCTGCAAACCAAGGTCTCTTCACCGAAGCTGGTGAACTTCATCCTGACCTGCGGCACCGTCGGCACCATGTTGACCTTCGTAGTAACCGGCCCAATCGTGGCGCAAGGTGGCGCACATGCTGCGCTCTCAACGGCTAACGGTTTGTACGCCGTGGTGTTTGTGATGTGTGTTCTGCTCGGCTTTGTGACCAAACATCGCCAGCACGGTCACGTCACCCACTAAGTTTGACGGGCGGACCGCGGTCCGCCCTGCTCTTCAGCGTTTGAAGGTTACCGCTTCTTTTCCTGCTAAATAGATCTCGCTGCTGGCGGGCTGCGTCGCAGCGACCAATACACCTTTACGTACTGAATAACGCACCGGCACCTGACGCCGCACCGCATCAAATCCACTCTCCGCCGGCAGGATAATCAGACTGGCATCATTACCTGCTTCAATACCGTAATTCGTCAGCTGCAGGGTTTTGGCGCTGTTGGCGGTAATCAGCTGCAATCCATTATCAATCTGCTCGTAACCCATCAGCTGACAGACATGCAATCCCATGTGCAGCACCTGCAGCATGCTAGCAGTGCCGAGCGGATACCAGGGATCGAACACATCATCGTGGCCAAAGCAGACGTTGATATTCGCTTCCAGCAGCTCTTTCACCCGCGTGATGCCGCGACGTTTCGGATAGCTATCAAAGCGCCCTTGCAGATGGATATTCACCAGCGGATTGGCGACAAAGTTGATATTCGAGAGCTTAAGCAGACGGAACAGCCGCGACGTGTAGGCATTGTTGTAGGAGTGCATCGCCGTGGTGTGGCTGGCGGTGACGCGCTCGCCGTTGCCATCGCGGTGTGCCAGCGCCGCCACGGTTTCGACAAAGCGCGACTGCTCATCGTCGATCTCGTCGCAGTGCACATCCACCAGCCGATCGTAGCGATTAGCCAGCGCAAAGGTTTTATGCAGCGACTCCACGCCGTATTCGCGGGTGAATTCGTAGTGCGGAATCGCACCTACCACATCCGCGCCCATGCGTAGCGCCTCTTCCAGCAACGCTTCGCCGTTGGGATAAGAGAGAATGCCTTCCTGCGGAAACGCCACAATCTGGATGTCGATCCACGGCGCCATTTCCGCTTTCACCTCCAGCATCGCTGTTAACGCGGTCAGCGTGGGATCGGAGACATCGACGTGAGTCCGCACATGCTGAATCCCGTTGGCGATTTGCCACTTCAGGGTTTGCTGCGCGCGCTGTTTCACGTCGTCATGGCTCAGTAGCGCTTTGCGCTCCGCCCAGCGCTCGATGCCTTCAAACAGCGTGCCGGATTGGTTCCAGGCGGGTTCGCCAGCGGTTTGCGTGGTATCGAGGTGAATATGCGGCTCGATAAACGGCGCGCTCGCCAGTCCGCCCTCCGCATCCAGCGCGTCAGGCTGGGCTGCAGTTTGCGGCGGCTGCGGGCGAATCTGCGCAATCTTGCCGTTGGCGATTTCGATCTGCCACAAGCCTTGCTGGCCCGCTAAGCGCAGGTTGTTGATCCACTTCAGTGACGGGTTGGCCATGCCGTACTCCTGTAAAACACAAAACCTAAAGCTAGCATGAAAACCCCTGTCACCGCGGGCACATTCCGTAGCGGTGCAATGTATTGCGCGATGAATCGTACCGCTACGGAATGTACGGCGAAGAAAATGATTAGGTAATTATCAACCAAATAAGCCACTTAACTAATTCGTTCAAAATCAGTTACATAACTCGAAATAGGTATATAAGGGTGCGCTTGATGTATATCAATAAGCTCCAAAAGCGCCGCGCTAAGGTAGGCGCAGATACCGCAATTTTTGAGGCAAGCATGAGCAAGCACAGTGTCGTTATTATTGGCAACGGCATGGTCGGCCACCGCTTTATAGAAGAACTTATCGATAAAGATGAATCTAATCAGTTTGCGATAACCGTTTTCTGTGAAGAACCCCGCGTCGCCTATGACCGCGTCCACCTTTCCGCCTATTTTTCCCATCACACCGCCGAAGAACTCTCACTGGTTCGCGAAGGGTATTACGAAAAGCATCAGGTAAAGCTGCTGCTCGGCGAACGCGCCATCACCATTAACCGCGATGAAAAACTGATTCACTCGAATAGCGGTCGCGCGGTGCATTACGACACGCTGATTTTCGCCACCGGCTCTTATCCGTGGATTCCACCGATTACCGGCGCGGAAGGCAGTGATTGCTATGTCTATCGCACCATTGAAGATCTCAACGCCATTGAAGCCTGTTCACGCCGCAGCAAACGCGGCGCGGTAATTGGCGGCGGACTGTTGGGACTGGAAGCGGCAGGCGCGCTGAAAAACCTCGGCGTCGAAACCCACGTCATTGAGTTCGCGCCGGTGCTGATGGCAGAACAGCTCGATCCGCAAGGCG
Organism: Pantoea sp. GbtcB22; assembly: GCF_019091025.1. Lineage (NCBI taxonomy): Bacteria > Pseudomonadati > Pseudomonadota > Gammaproteobacteria > Enterobacterales > Erwiniaceae > Pantoea > Pantoea sp. GbtcB22. The sequence continues at coordinate 171,971 of NZ_JAGXKB010000008.1, read as the reverse complement.
GCGAGCAGCTGCGTCGTAAGATCGAGCAGATGGGCGTATGCGTTCACACCGGCAAAAACACCCAGCAGATCGTCCATCACGCGCAAGGCGGTAAAACGCTGGAGTTTGCTGACGGCAGCGCGCTGGATGTCGATTTTATCGTCTTCTCCACCGGCATTCGCCCGCAAGACAAGCTGGCCAAACAGTGCGGCCTGCAGCTGGGCGCGCGCGGCGGTATCGCCATTGACGATCATTGCCAGACCAGCGATGCGGATATCTTCGCCATTGGTGAGTGTGCCGCCTGGCAGAACCGTATTTATGGCTTAGTCGCGCCGGGCTACAAAATGGCGCAGGTCGCCAGCGATCGGCTGGTTGGCCGCGACAACGCGTTTGCCGGAGCAGATATGAGCGCCAAGCTGAAACTGCTGGGCGTTGATGTCGGTGGCATTGGTGATGCGCATGGCCGCACGCCAGGCGCACGCAGCTTCGTGTGGCTCGATGAGCAGAAAAATATCTATAAGCGCCTGATCGTCAGCGAAGATAACCGCACGCTGCTGGGCGCGGTGCTGGTCGGTGACACCAGCGATTACGGCAATCTGCTGCAGCTGGCGCTGAATAACATCGCGCTACCGGAAAATCCGGCGTTGCTGATCCTGCCTGCGGGCAGCGGCGAGAAGCCGGTAATGGGGGCTGATGCGCTGCCGGACAGCGCGCAAATCTGTTCCTGCTTCGACGTCAGCAAAGGCGATATCGTCAAAGCGGTGCAAGGCGGTTGCCACACCGTCGCAGCGCTGAAAACCGAAACCCGCGCCGGCACCGGCTGCGGCGGCTGTATTCCGTTGATTACTCAGGTGCTGAACGCTGAATTGAGCCGTCAGGGCATCGAAGTGAACAATCATTTGTGCGCGCACTTCCCCTATTCGCGTCAGGAGCTGTATCACCTGATTCGCGTGGAAGAGATCACATCGTTCGACGCGCTGCTGGCGAAATATGGTCAGGGCTACGGCTGCGAGGTGTGTAAACCGACGGTTGGTTCACTGCTGGCTTCCTGCTGGAACGAATATGTGCTGAAGCCACAGCTCGCACCGCTGCAGGACAGCAACGATCTGTTCCTCGGCAATATTCAGAAAGACGGTACTTACTCGGTGATCCCGCGCTCGGCCGGAGGCGAAATCACGCCGGAAGGATTGATGGCGATTGGCGCCGTGGCGCGCCAGTACAATCTCTACACCAAAATCACTGGCTCGCAGCGTATTGGCCTGTTTGGTGCGCAGCGCGATGATCTGCCGGCGATCTGGACGCAGCTGATTGCTGCCGGTTTTGAAACCGGACAAGCGTATGCCAAAGCGCTGCGCATGGCGAAAACCTGCGTTGGCAGCATCTGGTGCCGCTTTGGCGTAGGCGATAGCCTCGGCTTCGGCATTGAGCTGGAGCATCGCTACAAAGGCATTCGTACCCCGCACAAGATGAAGTTTGGCGTCTCCGGCTGCACGCGCGAATGCGCCGAAGCGCAGGGCAAAGACGTGGGTATCATCGCCACCGAGAAAGGCTGGAACCTGTATGTGTGCGGTAATGGCGGCATGAAGCCACGTCACGCCGATTTGCTGGCTGCCGATCTTGATCGCGATACGCTGCTGCACTATCTCGACCGCTTCATGATGTTCTACATCCGCACCGGTGATCGCCTGCAGCGCACCTCGCTGTGGCTGGAAAGCATGGAAGGCGGCATTGACTATCTACGCAGCGTGATTATTGATGACAAACTCGGTCTGAATACACAGCTGGAAACGGAACTGGCGCGTCTGCGCGCGGCAGTGGAATGTGAATGGACCGCGACGCTGCAGGATCCGCAGCAGCAGCGCCACTTCCGCACCTTTATCAACAGCGATCGCCGCGATCCGCTGGTACAGCATATCAACCAACGCGATCAGCATCGTCCGGCGCAACCCGCCGAGCGCATTGCGGTCACTCTGATTGAGGAGATCGACGTATGAGCCAGTGGCATTCGGTGTGTGAACTCAGCCAAATTTTGCCTGCGACCGGCGTATGTGCGCTGATCAAAGGCCAGCAGATTGCCCTCTTCCGTCCGCACGACGATGAGCAACTCTACGCCTTGAGCAATATCGATCCTTTCGCCCAGGCCAGCGTGTTGTCACGCGGTCTGATTGCGGAGCATCAGCAGGCGCTGTGGGTGGCGAGTCCACTGAAGAAACAGCGCTTCCGCCTGAGCGATGGCTTTTGTCTGGAAGACGAAGCGCGCTCGGTGGCGAGCTATCCGGTGCGCGTTCGCGATGGCAAGGTCGAGATCTGCGCCTGACAGCATTCCTTCACTTTATGAGACGTCACTATGTTTACTGACACCCTGAATAAATGCGCCGCCAACGCGGCGCGCATTGTGCGTACGGCGCAGCACAGCCCGCAGGCCTTCTGGATCAGCTCGGCGATGGCGGGCGCTTACGTTGGCCTGGCGATTATCCTGATCTTCACGCTCGGCAATCTGGTCGATCCGGCTTATCGTCCGCTGCTGATGGGCGCGACTTTCGGTATCGCTTTAACGCTGGTGATCATCGCTGGTTCCGAGTTGTTCACCGGCCACACCATGTTCCTGACCATCGGCGTCAAAGCCGGCAGCATCAAGCAAGGCCAGATGTGGTGCGTGCTGCCGCAAACCTGGCTGGGTAATCTTGTCGGTTCAGTATTCGTCGCGCTGATTTATTACTATGCGGCGGGACCGCTGCTGCCAAATGCCGGATCGCTGCTGCACAGCGCGGCGCTGGCAAAAACCACGCAGCCAGCCATGGCGCTGTTCTTTAAAGGCGCGCTCTGTAACTGGCTGGTCTGTCTGGCAATTTGGATGGCGGTGCGTACCGAAGGCACGGCGAAGTTCATCGCCATCTGGTGGTGTTTGCTGGCGTTCATCGCTTCCGGCTACGAACACTCGATTGCCAACATGACGGTCTTTGCGCTGTCGTGGTTTGGTCAGCATAATGCCGACTTCACGCTAAGCGGCATCGGCCACAACCTGCTGTGGGTGACGCTGGGCAATATGTTCTCCGGCATGGTGCTGATGGGCCTCGGTTACTGGTACGCCACACCGCAGGCGCAGCGCCCGCAGGCCGAAGCGCAAGCCGCGCCGCTCAAAACGGCATAACACTTTTTCAGCCCGCCTTGCGCGGGCTTTTTTCAGGATGAGCTATGGACTACTTTCCGCTGTTTTGCCGCCTGCAAGGCAAGCGCTGTTTGCTGGTGGGCGGTGGCGATGTAGCAGAACGCAAAGCGCGTTTGCTGCTGGACGCCGGTGCCAATTTGCAGGTTGGCGCGCTGGATTTCTCTCCCGCTTTTCAGCAGTGGGCACAACAGGGAAAGTTGACCTTACTCCCCGGCGCGTTTGACGAGCGCTGGCTCGCGGATTGTTGGCTGGTGATTGCCGCCACCGATGATGATGCGGTGAATCAGCAGGTTGGCGATGCGGCTGAGCGCCGGCGCATCTTTTGCAATCTGGTGGATGCGCCGCAGGAAGCCAGCGCGATTATGCCGTCGATTGTCGACCGTTCGCCGCTGATGATCGCCGTGTCATCTGGCGGTCGCGCGCCGGTGCTGGCGCGTTTGCTGCGTGAAAAACTTGAAGCGATGCTGCCACAACATCTGGGTGAGTTAGCGTCCTTAGCCGGATCGTTGCGCAATCGTGTGAAGCGTAGCTTTAACAGCATGGCGCAGCGGCGCGCTTTCTGGGAGCGCTTCTTCGTGAGCGATCGTCTGGCGCAAACCCTGGCGAATGGTGATCGACCACGCGCCGAGCACATCGTCGAGACCTTGTTCGATGCGCCGCTGTCGCAGCAAGGCGAAGTGGTGCTGGTAGGCGCCGGGCCGGGCGATGCGGGGCTGCTGACGTTGAAAGGTTTGCAGCACATCCAGCAGGCCGATGTGGTGGTGTATGACCGCCTGGTCTCGGCGCCGATTCTTAATCTGGTCCGCCGCGATGCGGAGCGCATCTTTGTCGGCAAACAAGCCGGCAATCACTGCGTACCGCAATCGCAGATCAACCAGGTTTTACTTGAGCAGGCGCAGAGCGGCAAGCGGGTGGTGCGACTAAAAGGTGGCGATCCCTTTATCTTTGGCCGCGGCGGTGAAGAGCTGGAACTGCTGGCGCAGCACAACATCCCGTTTAGCGTGGTACCGGGCATCACCGCCGCCTCGGGCTGTTCTGCTTACAGCGGTATTCCGCTGACGCATCGCGACCACGCGCAGAGCGTGCGTTTCGTCACCGGCCATTTGCAGCAGCATGGTGAAATTGAGTGGCGCAAGCTGGCGGCTGAACAGCAAACGCTGGTGTTCTATATGGGGCTGGCGCAGGCGCCGGAAATTCAGCAGCAGCTGTTGCAACACGGCATGGATGCTGCGATGCCGGTGGCGATCGTGCAGAACGGCACCACGCCGCAGCAGCGCGTTGAGACCGCAACGCTGGCGGAACTGGCCACGCTGGCGCAGCAGTTTGCCAGTCCGGCTCTGATTATTGTTGGTCGCGTGGTGGAACTGCGTTCTCAGTTACGCTGGTTTTGACACGGTAAAAAACTGTACAGCGCTGCGCTTTGTCGCCAGACTATGGGCCATCTTTCTCGTCAATAAGGAGTTTCCATGCGCGTTGCTTCACGGGTTTGCGCGTTGTTATTGCCGTTAAGCGCGGTTGCTACCGCCGCACCGGTTACCTGGTCGAACGTGGTGGGTGAATGGCAGGTGGTGGCGGTAACGCCTAAGAAGGAAGTCGGTCAGCTGTATATCAAGAATGATCCACAGTTTATGGGCGCGCGCGTGGCGTTTAAGCCGAATGCGATCACCTGGACGCGCGGTACTGCTGAGCGCAGCATCAATCCTTCCGTCGATAACTGCAACGCTAAGCCGCGCCTGAGCGCCGCGAATGGCGCGGGCCAGGATCGTGATTTCACCTTCCGTTACGGTTTCAATGTGAGCTGTGGCAATCAGGCGTGGGGACCTGCGCCGGGCGCGGTGATCAGCGTGCTGGCTGACGGTAACGCCCGCCTGTTCTGGGATGGCGCGGAACTGGCGTTACATCGCATCAAATAAAAAACGGCGGGTCAAATGACCCGCCGTTCTGTTCTATTCCGCAAACCGCTTACGGCTGTGCGACAAAACCTACCGCTTCATACACTTTCTTCAGCGTTTCCTGCGCATGAGCGCGGGCTTTTGCTGCGCCATCGCGCATCACCTGATTCAGCAACTCTTCATCGTTACGGAAACGATGATAGCGCTCCTGCAGCTCGGTCAACATGCCGGAAACCGCTTCAGCCACTTCACCTTTCAGATGGCCGTACATTTTGCCTTCGAACTCTTGCTCCAGCTGCGCAATGGTTTTACCGGTCACGCCCGCAAGAATATCCAGCAGGTTTGATACACCGGCTTTCTCTTTGACGTCGTAGCGCACCACTGGCGGCTCGGCGGAGTCGGTTACCGCACGTTTGATCTTCTTCACCACCGCTTTGGTGTCTTCCAGCAGACCAATCACGTTGTTACGGTTGTCGTCTGACTTGGACATTTTTTTGGTCGGCTCAAGCAGCGACATCACGCGTGCACCCGATTTCGGAATGAACGGTTCAGGCACTTTGAACACATCGCCGTACAGCGCATTGAAACGCTGGGCGATATCGCGGCTCAGCTCCAGATGCTGCTTCTGATCTTCGCCAACCGGCACCTGATTGGTTTGATAGAGCAGGATATCGGCCGCCATCAGCACCGGATAATCAAACAGGCCTGCGGTGATGTTTTCCGAGTAGCGCGCGGATTTATCTTTGAACTGCGTCATGCGGCTCAGCTCGCCAAAATAGGCGTAGCAGTTCAGCACCCAGCTCAGCTGCGCATGCTCTGGCACGTGCGACTGAACAAAGATGGTGCTCTTCGCCGGGTCGATGCCGCAGGCAAGATAGAGCGCTAAGGTATCCAGCGTGGCTTTACGCAGCGCGGTTGGATCCTGACGTACGGTGATGGCGTGCAGATCGACGATGCAGTAAATGCAGTGAAAATCATCCTGCATCTGCACCCACTGACGCAGCGCACCCATATAGTTGCCAATGGTCAGTTCACCGGAAGGCTGGGCGCCGCTGAAAACGATGGGTTTGCTCATGTTATGTCCTGATAATCACAGCCCGATAGCGGGCAAAAGTTCGTCAAAAGAGTCGAGAGTTAAATCGGGTTGGCTGGTAGCAATCGGCTCGCCGTAGTTGTAGCCGAATGTCATACCGATGTTCGGTACGCCTGCCGCCTGGGCCGCGAGAATATCATTGCGAGAATCGCCGACAAACAGCAATTGTCCCGGAAGCACGCCAAAATGGCCAAGGACGAGGAAAATGGCCGCCGGATGGGGCTTTTTCACAATTACGTCGTCACCGCCGATAATCTGCGTGAAGTACTCAGCAATCCCGAGCGACTTCAGCAGCGGCGCCACAAATGGCGTTGGCTTGTTGGTGACGATCGCCAACGGCAGGCCTTTCGCCTGCAAGGCCGCCAGCGTCTCTACTACCTGCGGGAACAGCGTACTGCCCGCTTCTACCGTTTGCGCGTAATATTTGTCAAACAGCGCACGCGCATCGCGTTGCTCTTCGGCATGCGGCTCGCGTCCCAGCGCCCAGGTCAGCGCGCGGGTCATCATCACGTCAGCGCCGTTACCAATCCAGGTAGAAGCCAATGCCAAACCCGGCGGCGGCAGCTGCAGATCGCTCAGCGCATGATCAATGGCTTGCGACAGGCCCGGCGCGCTATCGACCAGCGTACCGTCGAGGTCAAACGCCAGCGCGCGGATATCAGTGAAATGAGCCATTGACTTTCTCCAGTTCGCCACGCATCTCATCGATCACTTTTTTGTAATCCGGATGACCGAAGATCGCGGAACCGGCAACAAACATATCGGCACCGGCGGCAGCAATCTGGCCGATGTTATCAATTTTCACGCCGCCATCCACTTCCAGACGAATGTTGTAGCCACTCTCATCAATCAGGCGACGCGCCTGACGCAGTTTGTCGAGCGTACCGGGAATGAAGGATTGACCGCCAAAGCCTGGGTTCACCGACATCAGCAGAATGATGTCCAGCTTATCCATTACATAATCGAGGTAGTGGAGCGGCGTCGCAGGGTTGAACACCAGACCCGCTTTGCAACCATGCTCTTTGATCAGCTGCAGCGTGCGATCAACATGCTCGCTGGCTTCCGGGTGGAAAGTGATGAAGGTGGCGCCCGCTTTAGCGAATTCCGGGATCAATGCATCCACAGGTTTAACCATCAGATGCACATCAATAGGTGCAGTGATGCCGTAATCGCGCAGCGCTTTAAGCACCATCGGCCCCATCGTCAGATTGGGAACGTAGTGGTTATCCATCACATCGAAATGGACCACATCACCACCTGCCGCCAGCGCTTTGGCCGTGTCTTCACCCAAACGCGCGAAGTCAGCAGCCAGAATTGATGGGGCCAGTAAAAATTGTTTCATCCGATTCTCCCAATTTTGTGCGCCAGCCTGAGCTGGCGTAATGCCTTGGTCGCGGACGAAACAGGCTAGCGGAAAAGCGCTAGCAGTTCGTCGACTTGCGTGCGACCACTTATGCTTCGGCTGATGGAACGCCGGGCTTTGACTATGTGTAAATCCGCATTCTGATACCACTCACGCGTGAGTACCGTATCGTGGTTTGAAATCAGTACCGGGATGCGATTTTGCTGCGAAAGCTTATTGGCTAACTCAGCCAGATGCTGCTGCTCGCGCAGACTAAAACTGTTGGTGTGGTAAGCGGTAAAATTCGCTGTCGCCGAAAGCGGTGCATACGGCGGATCGCAATAAACCACTGAGCCTTCAACGGCGTTGTTCAGAGTAACATCGTACGATTCACAGACAAAGGTCGCTTTTTGCGCCCGTTCGGCAAACCAGAGCAGCTCCGCTTCCGGGAAGTACGGCTTGCGATACCGGCCAAAAGGCACGTTAAACTCACCGCGCAAATTGTAGCGGCACAGACCGTTATAACCGTGTCGATTGAGATACAGAAACAGCACCGCGCGCTGATATTCATCTTTGCTCGCATTAAAGGCGATGCGCTGCGCGTAGTAGGTTTCTGCCGTGTTGCCTTCAGCGTTGAAAAGCTGGCGCGCGTCTTCAATGAAAGCCGCGGTACGCGTTTTGACGATGTTATACAGATTGATGAGATCACCGTTGATGTCCGCCAGGTGATAGCGGTCATAGTCGGTGTTGAGGAACACGGAACCGGCGCCGACAAAGGGTTCGATTAGACAATCACCTTGTGGCAAATGACGACGGATGTCATCGAGGAGCGGGTATTTCCCTCCGGCCCATTTCAGGAAAGCGCGATTTTTTTTCATGCTGTCGTGGTTATTACATCTTAATTATTGGCTGTGGTGGAACCGACAGCAGCTCTGCGCTTTAAACGGGGCCGCATTTTTGCGGCCCCACATCTCATTACTGGCTTTCTTTCTTCACCTGGCTAAGCGGTTTTACCCACGGATTGGCCGCACGTACTTCCGCTGGCAGCGATGCCACGGCGCGTTTCGCATCGGCTGGCGTGGCGTAAGCGCCGCTCACCAACACATACCAAGGTTCGCCGTTACGCGTGGTTTTATACACGTGATAACCGCTCAGGTTCTGTTTTCTCGCCCAGGCGTTCAGGCTCTCTTCTTTCGACGCACCGCTCAACTGCAGCGTATAGTTTCCGCCCGACGGCAACGATTTGCTGGCACCGCTCGCACTGGCAGGCGCGGGATTACGCGTCGCGGTGGTGCGGGTGTTGTTCTCTTTCACAGCTGCTGGTTTAGTGGCGGTCGGTGTTTTATGCGGCGTCGACGCGTGCGTCTCGCGTGTACCGTTGTTGCTGGTGCGCGCGGGGGTTTCTGAACGCATGGCTGGCGGCGTGATCGCTTTACCGTTGCCGCTGACTGTGGCCGGCGCGGTTGGCAGCGAGCTATTACCCTGCGCGCCTTGTGCTGCGGCATCGACAGAACCTTGCTGATTGTTCAGCGCACTATTGAGATCGCCCGGCAGCGTGACACGTTGTTGGTTAGCTGGCGTATCCACAGGCGCAGCTTGCGTCGGCGTCGAGGAGACCGATGGCATCGAGATGGATTGACCATCGCTGCCCGCTGGTGCAGTTGTGCCCGCGGTGTTTTGCGCTGCGCTGCCTTCAGCAGAAGGCGTGGCGTTTTGCTGGCCGCTCATGGACGTCGATCCCGAAAGGTCGATGTTCTTTTCGCTGCCACCGGCAGAAGGTGCCGCGCCATTATTTGCGGTATTGGTTGCGGGTTTCTTCTCGTCTGGGCCGGTTAATGCTGAACCAATCCCCAGCACCACCAACAGCAGAACCAAAATACCAATGCCCATCATCATATGTTGACGGGAAACCGGTACTTTCACTTTCGGCGCAGAAGACGATTTGCGTGGCCGCGTCGGACGGCGGTCACTGGCGTCAGGTTTTAACTCGTCTTCCGGTTTGAACTCATCCATTTAGCCTCCTCCGTAAAACGACGCGCTTCCCACACGCCGCATCACCACTCATCACTTCTAATAATCAGGGTTTCTGGCAATCGTTAATTGCTGCCAGCACCATATCATGAGCCACACCGCCACGCACTTCAGAGCGGCCAATAGCGAGAGGCAGCACCAGACGCAGCTCGCCCGCCAGCACTTTCTTATCGCGCATCATGTGTGGCAAATAATCTTCCGCCGCCATGCTCGCCGGGCCATGTACAGGCAAACCAGCACGCAACAGCAGCGCGATAATGCGATCGGTTTCAACCGAGGTGAACTGCCCTAAACGTTCAGCGGTACGTGCGGCCATCACCATGCCAGCCGACACCGCTTCGCCGTGCAGCCAGTTGCCGTAGCCCATGTGCGCTTCAATCGCATGACCAAAAGTATGGCCCAGATTGAGCAGTGCACGTACGCCGGTTTCGCGCTCATCAGCCGCAACCACTTCGGCTTTAAGCTCGCAGCAACGACGGATGCAGTAAGCCAGGGCTTTTTCATCTAGCGCCAGCAGAGCATCAAGATTTTGCTCTAGCCACTGGAAGAATTCGCCATCAAGGATAATGCCGTATTTGATCACTTCCGCCAGACCGGACGCTAATTCGCGCGGTGGCAGAGTGGCCAGGCAATGAGTATCCACTACGACAGACGCGGGCTGATAAAACGCCCCAATCATGTTTTTGCCGAGTGGATGGTTTACCGCGGTTTTTCCACCGACGGAGGAGTCAACCTGAGACAACAACGTGGTCGGCACCTGAATAAAGCGCACGCCACGCTGATAGCTGGCTGCAGCAAATCCGGTCAAGTCACCAATCACGCCACCACCGAGTGCAATCAACGTGGTATCACGACCGTGCGGCTTTTTCAGCAGCGCGGTGAATACCTCGTCCATGACCGCCAGGGTTTTGTACTGCTCACCATCAGGCAAAATGACCTGATCTACCTTAATGCCGGCATTGCTGAGCAGCGCTGACAGGGGTTCAAGATAGATCGGCGCCAGGGTCTGGTTTGTCACCAGCATGGCATTGTCGCCTGCTTTGAGCGGCCAAAAAGAAGCCGGATCGTTAAACAGTCCGGCAGCGATGGTGATGGGGTAACTGCGATCCCCGAGTGAGACAGTGATCTTCTCCATGATGACCGATACCTATTGCTGAGCCCTCAGGGCGCTGGATTAGTTCTTTTCCAGCATGTTGATGATCTGATTGGCCACCACTTTTGCACTCTGATCGTCAGTGCGAATAGTGACATCAGCGATCTCTTCATAAAGCGGATTACGTTCACCAGCTAGCGCTTCCAGTACTTCGCGCGGCGGTGATTCAACCTGCAACAGCGGACGCTTTTTATCACGCTGGGTTCGTGCAAGTTGCTTTTCGATGGTGGTTTCAAGGTATACGACCACACCGCGGGCGGAGAGACGATTACGGGTCTCGCGGGATTTGACTGAGCCGCCACCGGTCGCGAGGACAATGCCTTGCTTCTCGGTCAGCTCATTAATGATCTTTTCTTCACGATCGCGGAAGCCTTCTTCGCCTTCCACATCAAATACCCAGCCTACATCCGCTCCGGTGCGTCGCTCAATTTCCTGATCGGAATCGAAAAATTCCATATTGAGTTGCTGAGCCAACTGACGACCAATAGTGCTTTTGCCGGCACCCATCGGCCCAACCAGAAAGATATTGCGTTTCTCTGCCATTTTATCGGTATTACTAAGAATTCGTTGATGATACCCCGCGTTCAGCATAGCTGGCGGGACAGGAACTGAGACCTCATGAGCGTTAACAAGAGTCAGACGGAAAATTATCTCAACACTCATGGCCGTTTGGCAACCGAATAAATTGCCCCCGGCGACCTCTTAACAGGACCGGTCTGTGGTTCGCGAGACGGTAACGCACCTCCGCTGATCCGCTATATTTCGTGCTACAGGCACGCTGGCCGGGGTCATCCACTGTCATCGCTTACCGATGTAAGCACAGTGCATTCACTCATTTAACGTCTTACTGGAGCTCGAATTATTTTGGCGATATTTCTTTTGACGTCAGTATCGCTTGTGACTAACGTCATTCGGAAGGTTATTCTGCCGCGTTCCGTTACACCGTTTTGAAAATCGCTAAACCTTGTAAGCTAATTCCAGCCCTGCGTCAACGCAGTTGGCCTCACAGAACGAATTTTCCGCTTTATCCGGCAGTAAGCGCTGCTTCCCTGACCAGTCTGGGAGTAATAAAGATCACCAGCTCCTTTTTCTTCTGCTCATCAGTTTGCTGACGGAACAAATTCCCTAATAAAGGCATATCGCCCAGCCAGGGCACGCGTTTTTCGCTCTGCGTACGCTGCTGCTGGAAAATGCCGCCCAGCGCTAAAGTTTCGCCATCGCGCAGCGTCACTTGAGTCTCGATCTCCTGCTTATCAATGCTCAGCACCTGGTTGTCGCCAATGTTTACACTGCGCCCTGGCAAGTTCTGGCTCAGCCGCAGTTTGAGCTGGATGCGGCCATTTCCCAGCACCACCGGCGTCACTTCCATGCCTAAAACCGCTTCCTTAAATTCAATGGCGGTGGCACCGCTGTTGCCCGATTTCACCTCATAAGGGATTTCCGTGCCCTGTTTGATGCTGGCGGTTTGCTGATGCGAGGTAAACAAGCGCGGACTGGCGATGATTTCGATTTGGTTCTCCTGCTCCAGCGCACTCAGTTCCAGGTTGAGCAGTTCGCCGCTGACCTGGCCCAGCGTCACGCCCGCGCGAAACGCCGGATTACTCACCGCAAGAGGAATCTCGAGCAGCGGGTTGCGCAACGCCTGCGTTACCACTTCTGCCGGTGACGTGCCCCAGTTAACACCTAACTCGCGCAGGTGCTCTTCATTGATGGTGACGATATGTGCCGCGAGCTCAACCTGCTCGAGCGGCAAATCCAGCGCTTTTAACCAGCGCTCGGTGTCACGCAATGCCTCAGCCGTATCGCGTAGCAGCAAACTGTTGGTGCGGCTATCGACCGTGACGCTACCACGCGGCGTCATCAACGAGCGTTCGGCTTGCAGGCTGCGGTAAATATCGCTGGCGCTGGCGTAATGCAGCGTCACGGTTTGTTGTTCCAGCGGCGTTTGCTGCTTCTCCTCCTCACGCTCCACCTTTTCCTGTTGCGCCTGCTGCTGCTGCCAGCTTTCCGGATAGACCAGCAAAACGCCCTCTTCCTGCACCACGGTGAGTTTTGCCAGCTGCGTTACCAGCGCGAGCGCGCGATCCCAGCCGACATTGTCTAATCGCAGCGACAGCCGACCTTCAACGCCCGGCGCAATCAGCAGGTTGGTCTGCTGATAATCTGCCAGCGCCTGCAAAATGCGTTCAACCGGCGCATCATCAAACGTCAGACTTAATCGGTCGTCGTTAGCGCGCAGCGGCATGCTCAGACACAGCAGCATCAGTAACGTCATCCATTTCATAAAAACCTCCTTTTATTACCCATGTGATTTGCTGTGGCGTGCAGCTTTGTGCTGCGCTCAACACCAGCATGCGCGACGTAAGCTGCACGACTTGCCAGGGCGGCTGGGGAAAAGGCGCTTGATTATCCAGCCGATGGCTTTTGCCTTGAGGTGACACCAGCCACGCCACGTAGTGCGGCGCCGTGCCAATAATGCCCTGTAAGCGCCAGCCTTCTGGCGCAGCAACCTGCGTCTGACACAGCGTTGCTGCCAGCGGCTGGAAAGGATCGCGCGCCAGTGCCAGCGAGCTGCAGAGTAACAACAGCAAGGCGCTACTCCGCATCGTCACTCTCCAGCCACAGTTGCGTGTTCAATACGCCTTGCTCGGCTTGCAGCTGAAAGCGTTGTGGCACCGGTAATCGGGTGCTGGCTAGTTCACTAAACAGCGGCAGAAATTGCGGCCAGGCAAGCCTTAACTGCAGCTGCTGCGGTTGGCTATCTGGATGCCAGGCTTCCAGCTGATTGCCGCGCGCTGCCACGATTCGCTCCAGCGTTTGCTGAGTGCGGGTATCCTTCGTGGGTTGCTGCAGCAGGCTAATTTCGCTCTGCAACACATCAATCGCCGGAAGTGAAGCCAGCTGTTGCAACCGCTGTTGCTGCTGTTGACGCATCTGTTCCAGCTGCCGCGCTTGCGCTTCACGCATCTGCTGCTGCGGACGAAGCAGCACGATCCACGTCAGCGCAAACAGCCCCAGCGATAATGTCAAAAGTCCCAGCATGCGCAGCGGCAGCGTGAGCATCAGCCAGCGCTGCAGGAGTTCATTCATCGGCTACCTCCTGCACGCGCGCATGCAAAGCAAAACGATAGTCGCCGCCCGCTTCGCGCTTCACACCGCCCTGCTTTACGCTGCTGAACAGCGGCTGAGTCATGAGCTGATGACGAAAATCACTGACAGCCGCCATGCTCTGCGCTTGCCCTTCCAGCACCAGTTGCCCTTGCCGACGTTCAAGGCGATTCAGCCACAAGGTGTCTGGCATTAACTCCGGTAGTTGCTGCCAAAAATGCTGCCAGTGCTGATGCTGATCTTGCCGCTGCAGCTGTTCCTTTTGCGCCTGAAGAAGTGATTCACGCAGCTTCAACAGCGATTGCTGCTGTTCCAGCTGTTGCTGCAGTAAGCTGAGGAGAGAAGTGATATCCATCAGCGCGTCCGTTTGTTGCTGCCGTGCAATGACGCCGCGCCACCACATTAATGAGAGGATCAGCAAGGTGCAGACCAGCGTAAGCGACAGCAGCGAGAGGCTCTGCTGGCGCCGCCGCTGCGATTGCTGGATGCGCCAGGGAAGCAGGTTGACCGCCAGCATCAGACATCCTCCGGGCGCAGCGCCAGCCCAAGCGCGATGGCAAAAATACCTTCCTGTGCAGGCAACGGTGGTTGCAGATAGTGCAGCAGCGAAAACGGCTTGCAGCGTTTAACCTGCTCCTCAGGCAAAACCTGAGTTGAGGTGCAGAATACGCTTTCCATCTGCGGGAAGGTTTCGCGCAGCTGCGCGAGGGTGAGAGGTTCAGTGGCCGCACCTGAAGTGGTGCTTTCCCCCACCAGCGTCCATAGCCAATGATCGCTAAGCGGATGAATCAATAAGTGGTTGTGGCGTAACGGCAGGCGCATGGCGATCTGCGTCAGCGCCAGGCTACTCAGTTCGAATACGTCCGGTCGTAGACCTGCCTGCTTGAGCGGCGTCAGCCATTGCGTAATCACCTCGCGCCGTGCCGCGGTAACGTAAAGCGGTGCATCCTTGCCCGGTGAGCGATAATCCAGCGACAGCGAAGCGGGTTCGACGGGAAACAGACGCTGCGCAGAAGCCGCCACATAGCGCCCCAGCGCGGGTTCACGCAGCGAGGTTTCCGGCAGCGGCAAAGTGCGTTGCAATACCAACTGCGGCGGCAGGCCAACGCGCAGTGAATAGCGCTTCGGCAGATGGCGCTGCCAGCGCCCTAACATATCCAGTAACGCAGGCGTGGTTTGCAGCACGCCGTTTCTTAACGTATCTTGCGGCAGCGTTTGTTTCCACCAGTGTCGCAACTGCCAACCATGACGTCGGCGTTCGATGCCAAGGGCACACAGTTGTCCGTTTTGGATATCCAGTCCAATTTGCCAGCGCTGAAAAGCCATACGCGCGATCTCCTTATCATTAAAAGGTCAGAGTGCTGATACCCCGGCAACTTCAAGCCTGACAGGTATATGAATGCGTCAGGCTTGTCTTTATACTACCGCGCGGTTGCTTATAAACTGCTCAAACGACAACAGATGGGAATTCTCAGGTGAAGTTCGTAAAGTATTTATTGATCCTTGCAGTGTGTTGCATTTTGCTGGGAGCCGGCACGGTTTATGGTTTGTACAAATACATAGAGCCGCAGCTGCCTGATGTGAACACATTGAAAGATGTGCGCCTGCAAACTCCTATGCAGGTTTACAGCGCGGATGGCGATCTAATCGCCCAGTACGGCGAGAAGCGCCGTGTCCCGCTGACCCTACAACAGATGCCGCCTGAGTTAATCAAAGCGTTTATTGCCACCGAAGATAGCCGTTTCTACGAGCATCACGGTGTCGATCCGGTGGGGATTTTCCGTGCAGCCAGCATTGCGCTGATGTCCGGCCACGCCTCGCAGGGCGCCAGTACCATTACTCAACAGCTGGCGCGTAACTTCTTCCTCAGCCCGGAACGCACCTTGATGCGTAAGATTAAGGAAGCGTTCCTCGCGATCCGTATCGAACAGCTGCTGAGCAAAGATGAAATCCTTGAGCTCTATCTCAACAAGATTTATCTCGGCTATCGCGCGTACGGCGTAGGCGCGGCGGCGCAGGTCTACTTTGGTAAACCTATTGATCAACTGTCGCTGAGTGAAATGGCGATGATTGCTGGGTTGCCAAAAGCACCTTCGACGTTCAACCCGCTCTATTCTCATACGCGTGCGCTGGCGCGTCGTAATGTGGTGCTGGCGCGTATGCTGGATCAAAACTACATCACGCAGCAGCAATATAACGAAGCGCGTAACTCGCCGCTGACGGCCAGCTATCACGGCCCGGAAATCGCCTTCTCTGCACCTTACTTAAGTGAAATGGTGCGTCAGGAGATGGTGAAGCGTTATGGCGATAAAGCCTATGAAGATGGTTACAAGGTTTACACCACCGTCACCCGTCATCTGCAGGAAGCCGCGCAGCAGGCGGTGCGTAATAATGTGATGGCGTATGACATGCGCCACGGCTATCGCGGTCCAACCAATGTGCTGTGGAAAGTGGGCGAAGCGAGCTGGGATCAAACCCGCATCCAGAATGCGCTGAAAAATCTGCCAACTTACGGACCGCTGAATGCTGCGGTGATCACCAGCGCCAGCGCCGATCACGCCACGGCGATGCTGAAAGATGGCAGCAGCGTTACGCTGAATATGGCCGGCGTACGCTGGGCACGCGCTTACAAATCTGACACGCTGCAAGGCCCAACGCCGCGCAGCGTGACGCAGGTGCTGCAAACCGGCCAGCAGATTTGGGTGCGTAAAGTGAATGACGACTGGTGGCTCGGCCAGGTTCCGGCGGTGAACTCGGCGCTGGTGTCACTCAATCCAGAAGATGGTGCGGTTCGCGCGCTGGTCGGCGGTTTCGATTTCAATCAGAGCATGTTCAACCGCGCAACCCAGGCGCTGCGTCAGGTGGGTTCCAACATCAAACCCTTCCTGTATACCGCAGCGATGGATCGCGGTTTAACGCTGGCATCGATTCTCAACGACGTGCCGATTTCGCGCTGGGATGCCGGTGCGGGTGCTGACTGGCGTCCGAAGAACTCACCGCCAACGTATGCAGGTCCAATCCGTTTGCGTCAAGGCTTAGGCGAGTCGAAAAACGTGGTGATGGTACGTGCGATGCGTGCGATGGGCGTTGATTACGCGGCGGAATATCTGCAGCGTTTCGGCTTCCCGGCGCAGAACATCGTGCATACCGAATCGTTAGCCTTAGGCGCGGCGTCCTTTACCCCAATGCAGGTGGTACGCGGCTACGCGGTGATGGCGAACGGCGGCTTCCTGATTGATCCTTACTTCATCGCGAAGATCGAGAATGAACAAGGCGGCGTGATCTTCGAAGAGAAACCGAAGATTGCCTGTCCGCAGTGCAACCTGCCGGTGATCTATGGCGATACCAAAAAGTCGGTCGCGTTGAATGAAGAGAGCGTCGAGAATGTCGCGACCTCCGATCAATCGCAGAACCAAACCGTGCCGCAACCGGAGCTGGAGCAAGTGCCTGCACAGCCGGGTGGCGAGCAGCAGTATGCTCCGCACGTGATCAACACGCCGCTGTCATTCCTGATCAAGAGCGCGCTGAACACCAACATCTTCGGCGAGCCGGGCTGGATGGGAACGGGCTGGCGTGCCGGTCGTGACCTGAAGCGTAACGATATCGGCGGCAAAACCGGTACCACCAACAGCTCGAAAGATGCGTGGTTCTCTGGTTATGGTCCGGGCGTGGTGACGTCGGTGTGGATCGGTTTCGATGATTCACGCGCGTTGGGTCGCTCCACCATGTCAGGTGCGATACCGGATCAAATCTCCGGTTACGAAGGCGGCGCGAAGAGTGCACAGCCAGCGTGGGATGACTATATGAAATCCGCGCTGGAAGGCGTGCCGGTACAGCCGCTAACACCGCCAGATGGCGTGGTCACCGTTAACATCGATCGCGGCACCGGCAAGTTGGCTAACGGCGGTAACTCGCGTCAGGAGTACTTCATCAACGGCACCCAGCCAACCGAGTATTCGGTGCATGATGTCGGCACCACCCTCATGGACAACGGCGAAAGCCACGAACTGTTCTGATCAAAAAAGCCGGCAAATGCGCCGGCTTTCTTTTTTTAATGATGATGCAATTTAGTAGCTTAAACGGCCCTGCTTCACCAGCCACTCACGCACCATAAACAGCGCGCTGACGTTACGCGCTTCGCGGAAGTCGGGTTCATCCAGCAGCGCCAGCAGATTATTTAGCGGCCAGCGATGGACAATTAGCGGCTCCGGCTCATCACCTTCCAGCTTCTCTTCGTACAAACCTTCCGCCACCACGATGTTCATCTTGCTGGAGAAATATGAGGGCGCCATGGTCAGCTTGCCCAGCGCTTCCAGTTTGGTGGCACCAAATCCCGCTTCTTCTTTCAGTTCACGATCGGCGGCTTCAAAGGCGCTTTCGCCAGGATCGATTAGCCCTTTAGGAAAGCCCAGTTCATAGCTTTCCAGACCGACGGCGTACTCCTGGATCAGGATCACGTCATCGCCAATAATCGGCACAATCATCACCGCTTCACGGTCGGAAGGTTTCATGCGCTCATAAACGCGGCGCGCGCCATTGCTGAAAGCGAGATCGACCGCTTCGATGGTGAACAGGCGGGAGCGGGCCACCGCTGCCACATTGAGGATGTCAGGTTTTTTCATTGGGGTTTTCATATCAGCCTCAAACTTAGCACAACCCTGTGAAACGTGATGACGCCAGCATACCGAAGCCAGAACTATTGTGCGACACGCAGCGTAAGTAAACTATGGTGACACACATTCACTTATGGCTGCTAACAACTTCTTGTTATCTATGCAGTTAAAAATTCACAATAAGTCAACGGCGCGGGGTTAAATTCAGAAAATACCGATATTTAGTTGAGTCATGTCTGGTTAACATCCCGTTAAGGAATGATCTAACAAACTATAATTAAATGATTTTGCGCGTTATTTTATCTGACTTTTCCCTTGTCAGAATGACATCTGCTCGCCAAAATTGACTTGTATTGATGGATTCACCGGGAGTAATTCGTTAACGTGAAGGCAGTTTTTTGGCTGGATTGAGCAAAGCATGAGCACTTATATTGTCATTCTGGCTGTCATGCTCGCCTGTTCCTTATTAGCAGGTATCGGCTATTGGTTCGCTATGCGGCATCGTCCGCCGTTGGCGAAACCACTGCCGTTTATCAGTCCGCCTAATCGCAAGCTCACCGACGAAGAACGCGCTGCCGTTGAAAAGTACATCGCGCTACTGGTGAAACAGCAGCAACACAGCAGCGCGCGATCCGCAAAGAAGCCGCGCGAACCTCAAGCGCTGACGCTCACCGCGCAAAGCAACAATGTTTATCCTGTCACCCGCTCCATCACCCGCTATGGCCTCTCCACCGACGATCCGCAGAAGTGGCGCTACTATCTCGATGAAGTCGAAGTGCATCTTCCGCCGCTTTGGGAACAGTACATAGCCGAAGAGAACCACGTAGAGCTGATCCGCACGCAAACGCTGCCGCTGGTGATTTCGCTTAACGGACATTCGCTGGTGAATTACGCGGTAGAACAACCGGCGCTGCCGCCACTGGTGCGGCCGATGTCCACTAACGCGTCGATTCGTAAAGAAGAGAGCGAGAATGTTGAGCTGTTGCAGGTACGCAAAGAGACCTCAGAAGAGTATCAGCTGTCTCGCGCCGACGGCACGCGTGAAGCGGTCGCCATCTGTTTCGCTTTCCTGCTGTTCTTCCTGAGTCTGGTGCTGCCCGGCAGCCTGATGGGCTGGATTGCGCTGCTCGGCTGCCTGATGATCGCCGTTAGCCTGTGGTTCCTCTATCGCTTCCCTGGCGCCAAAGGTTTGCGCGATGTGCATTGCCTGCGCGGTGCGCCCAAGCGCTGGGGCCTGTTTGGTGAATCCAATCAGGAGCAGAGCAACATCTCGCTGGGCATTATTGATTTAATCTATCCCGCGCACTGGCAGCCGTATGTAGCGCACGATTTAGGCCAAACCACCGACGTCGATATGTACCTCAATCGTCAGGTAGTGCGTCAGGGTCGCTTCCTGTCGCTGCAGGATGAAGTGCGTAACTTCCCGGTGCAGCGCTGGCGTAAAAATCTGGTACTGGCGTGCGGCTCGCTGCTGGTGCTGGTCATGCTATTCACCTGGATTCCTCTCAGCATGCCGATCAAACTCAGCCTTGCGTGGGTGAAAGGCACCGAGAGCATTGAAGTGAATAGCGTGGATAAGCTGAATGCGCTGCCGCTACACATCGGCGACATTTTGAAAGTGGGTGGCACCGGCATGTGTTCGGTACCGGGCAATTATCAAAGCAATCGCAGCTACGCCTACATGCCGTTCGACTGCTCGGCGATTTACTGGAATAACGCCGCGCCGCTGCCACAGCCGCAATCGGAGATCATCGATAAAGCCTCGGCGCTGCTCGATACCACCACGCGCCAGCTGCATCCGGAAACCAATACCGATCCCAAACTCAATCCGCAGCTCGCCTCGGCGATTCAGAAATCGGGCATGATTCTGCTGGATGACTTCTCGGATTTGGTGCTGAAAACCCAGGATCTGTGCAGCCAGCAGCAGGATTGCGTACGCCTGAAAAATGCGCTGGTGAATCTCGGCAACGCCAAAGATTGGGATTCACTGATTCACCGTGCGGATTCTGGCAAGCTGAATGGCATGAACGTACTACTGCGTCCGGTGAGTGCCGAAGCGCTGGAAAATCTGGTGAACACCGCCACCTCCAGCTTCTTCGCGCGTGAAACGCGTCGTGCGGCTGAAAACCTCAATAGTCCACCGCCGGGCGGCTTCCTGATTGTCAGTGATGAAGGTCGTCAGATGGTGATGCAACCGCAGCCGTCGGTACCGCTGTTCGATCTTGATGCGCCTTCGCAATGGCGCGAACTGCAACGCATGTCTGGCATGCTGCTGCATACGCCATTCGCCGCCAGCGGCATCATCACCAGTATTACCACCGATGCCAACGGCACACGCCATATCGCGCTGCATAACGAGCCGGATGCCATGGCGCAATGGCGCTATTTGGGTACCACGCTGTTGATGCTGGTGCTGATTGCCAGCGCGGTGATCAACGGCTTGCTGGCGCTGCGTCGTATTCATCGCAATCGCCTGCGCATGGCGGAAATTCAGCAGTATTACGATAAGTGCTTCAACCACAATCTGAACACTATGCAGAGCGTGCGCTCGCTGTTCTGAGCCCTCTCCTTCTGTGCTACCCTGTCGCCCACTTTTTTGCGGCGAGAAAGACAATGCAGGTTACGCTTAACTGGTCAGAGATTGATACCGTGCTGCTGGATATGGACGGCACCTTGCTCGATCTCGCCTTTGATCGCCACTTCTGGCTGGAACACGTTCCGGAAACCCTGAGCCGCGAACGCGCCATCACGCTGGGCGAAGCGCATCAGCTGATTGAGCAGAAATACCAGGCCGTGGTGCATACGCTAAACTGGTATTGTCTCGATTACTGGTCGCAGGAACTGGCGCTGGATATTCGCGCCATGACGTGGGAGAAGCGCCACCGCGCGGCAATGCGTGAAGATACGCTGCCGCTATTGCAGGCGCTGCGTGCCGCAGGTAAGCGCACGATTCTGTTGACCAATGCGCATCCTTACAATCTGGATGTGAAACTGGAGCAGACCGGATTAGCTGCCCACCTTGATTTATTACTTTCCACCCATACCTTTGGATATCCGAAAGAGGATCCGCGTCTCTGGCAAGCCGTTCAGCAACACACTGCGTTTGACAGCGCGCGCACGCTATTCATTGATGACAGCGAAGCGATTCTGGATGCAGCAACACGCTGGGGCATCCGCTGGTGCTTAGGCGTCAGCAATCCGGATTCCGGTCGGCCCGATCAATCTTTCCAGCGTCATCCGGCGGTACGCGATTATCGCCAATTGTGTGAGACGCTGCGTTAAAGCAGGAGCCGCAATACCATGAAAGAGAAAGTGAGCGAAGGCGTGCGCCTCGACAAATGGCTGTGGGCCGCGCGCTTCTACAAAACGCGTGCGCTGGCACGCGAAATGGTCGAAGGCGGCAAAGTGCATTACAACGGTCAGCGCAGCAAGCCGAGCAAACTGGTGGAGCTAAATGCTGAATTGACGCTGCGTCAGGGCAACGATGAGCGCACCGTGGTGATCACCGCCGTGACCGATCAGCGTCGTCCGGCCAGCGAAGCCCAGGCGCTGTATGCCGAAACCGCCGCCAGCATCGACAAGCGCGAGAAAACCGCGCTGGCACGCAAGATGAATGCCTTAACCATGCCGCACCCCGATCGCCGCCCGGATAAGAAAGAGCGCCGCGATCTGATGAAATTTAAATTGTCGGGTGATAAATAACGCGCCCCCAACGAGAGAAACACTATGTCTGCAAACGATCAACTGCACCGTTACCTGTTCGAAAACGTCGCCGTGCGCGGCGAGCTGGTCAATGTGAGCGAAACCTGGCGTGAAATCGTCGAAAATCACCACTACGTTGAGCCGGTAAAAACCTTGCTGGGCGAGTTGCTGGTAGCCACCAGCCTGCTAACGGCAACGCTGAAGTTTGACGGTGATATCACGGTGCAGTTACAGGGCGACGGTCCGCTGACGCTGGTGGTGATCAACGGTAACAACCGTCAGGAGTTGCGTGGCGTGGCGCGCGTGCAAGAAGACGCGGAGATCGCACCCGGCAGCAGCCTGAAAGAGATGGTCGGTAACGGCTATCTGGTGATCACCATTTCGCCAGAGAAAGGCGAGCGCTATCAGGGCGTGGTTGGCCTGGAAGCGGATACGCTGGCGGGTTGTCTGGAAGATTACTTCATGCGTTCTGAGCAGTTGCCAACGCGCCTGTTTATCCGCACCAGCGACAAAGGCGCAGCCGGCATTCTGCTGCAGGTGCTGCCAGCGCAAGAGCCGAGCCTGGATGATTTCAATCACCTCGCCACGCTGACCGAAACCGTGAAGAGCGAAGAGCTGATTGAGCTGCCCGCCACCGACGTGCTGTGGCGCCTGTATCATCAGGAAGAAGCCACCGTGTTCGATCCGTCGCCAGTCAGCTTCAAGTGCACCTGTTCACGCGAGCGCTGCGGTGAAGTGCTGAGCACGCTGCCGGTTGAGGAAGTGGACGAAATCCTCGCAGAGGATGGCGAAATCGATATGAATTGCGACTATTGCGGATCGCATTACGTGTTCGATGCAGTGGATATTGCCGCCATTCGTAACGCACCAACCAACAACAGCGATCACGTGCATTAATTACCTGCCGGGCGGTTCATCCGCCCGCATTCATGCTGAACGTATCCCTATCATTTATCACGGTTATTAGCTAAATAACGCTGACTTTAGTTTCATAAGTGGCAGATTTCTCTACTTGTCACGTTCCAGCTCGCATTTCTGACTATCTTCTCTTTTCCGCTGTGCTCAGAAGAGTACACTGCGCGCGATCTGCCCTGCGTGGCTATGCAGGCAGGCGGCAGAATCACCCCATAAAAAATATGCAGTAACAGATACCGATTAAAGGAGCAGTCACATGCGCGTTAACGGCCTGACATCGCAAGACCTCGCCTCTATGGGCATCAGCGGCACCACCGAAGTGGTGTACAACCCTGATTTCGACACCCTGTTTCAGGAAGAAACTCGCCCAGAGCTGGAAGGTTATGCGCGAGGCATTCTGACGCAGAGCGGTGCTATTGCCGTGGATACCGGCATCTTCACGGGTCGCTCGCCAAAAGATAAGTACATCGTTCGGGATGACACCACGCGCGACACGCTGTGGTGGAACGATGTCGGCAACGGTAAAAATGATAACCAGCCGCTGTCACAGGAAACCTGGCAGGCGTTGAAAGATCGCTGCACCCAGCAGCTTTCCGGCAAACGCCTGTTTGTGATTGATGCGTTCTGCGGTGCCAATCCTGACACGCGCCTCAGCGTGCGCTTCGTGATGGAAGTGGCCTGGCAGGCGCACTTCGTCAAAAACATGTTTATCCGCCCGAGCGAAGCCGAACTGGCTGACTTCAAACCGGATTTCGTGGTGATGAACGCCGCGCAGTGCACCAATCCAGACTGGCAGGCGCAAGGTCTGCACTCCGAGAACTTCGTCGCCTTCAACCTGACCGAGCGCATGCAGCTGATTGGCGGCACCTGGTACGGCGGCGAGATGAAGAAAGGGCTGTTCGCCATCATGAACTACCTGCTGCCGCTGAAAGGCATCGCTTCAATGCACTGTTCGGCTAATGTCGGCAAAGCGGGCGATGTGGCGGTGTTCTTCGGCCTGTCCGGCACCGGTAAAACCACGTTGTCCACCGATCCGGATCGCCAGCTGATTGGCGATGACGAACACGGCTGGGATGACGACGGCGTGTTCAATTTTGAAGGCGGCTGCTACGCCAAAACCATCAATCTGTCTGAGCAGGCGGAGCCGGAGATCTACCGTGCAATTCGTCGCAATGCGCTGCTGGAAAATGTGGTGGTGCGCGCCGATGGCAGCGTGGATTACGCCGACGGCAGCAAGACCGAGAACACCCGCGTCTCTTATCCGATCGAGCATATCGAGAACATCGTGCAGCCGGTGTCGAAAGCGGGCCATGCGAAGCGGGTGATTTTCCTTACCGCCGATGCCTTTGGCGTGCTGCCGCCGGTTTCACGCTTGACACCGGAACAGACGCAATACCATTTCCTGTCTGGCTTTACCGCCAAACTGGCCGGCACCGAGCGCGGCGTCACGCAGCCAACGCCCACCTTCTCTGCCTGCTTTGGCGCGGCGTTCCTGACGCTGCACCCAACGCAATATTCCGACGTGCTGGTGAAGCGCATGGAAGCGGCAGGTGCGCAGGCGTATCTGGTGAATACCGGCTGGAACGGCAGCGGCAAGCGCATTTCGTTGAAAGACACGCGCGCCATCATCAACGCGATTCTGGCTGGGGAGCTGGATGAGGTTGAGACTGACACCTTGCCGGTGTTCAACCTGCAGATGCCTAAAGTTCTGCCGCAGCTGGATAGCGCGATTCTCGATCCGCGCCGCAGCTGGCCGACAGAAGCGGCCTGGCAGCAAGCCGCGCAGGATCTGGCGCAGCGCTTTATTACTAACTTTGAGAAATATACCGATAACGATGCGGGTAAAGCGCTAGTTCAGGCGGGTCCGCAGTTGTGATGTGAAAACCCGGTGGGCATGAATGCCCGCCGGGTATCACGCACTGTGATTGATACTCGCCACCGCCGTGGCGCTGCTGCCTTCCGGAATCGGCAACCAGGCACGAATCCGCAATCCGCCCCGGTCGCTGTCACCAATCTCCAGCGAACCTTCATGCGCATCGATAATACGCTGCACAATCGCCAAACCGAGACCGGTGCCGCTGGTACTGCGCGCGCTGTCGCCGCGCACAAACGGCTGGAAAAGATGCTGTAGCTGATCCGGCTTGATGCCCGGACCATCATCTTCCACCTGGAACCACGCGCGGTTCAGCTCCTTGCCGCTGCTGACCTTGATCCATCCATTGCCATAACGCGCCGCGTTGACCACCAGATTCGCCAGCGCGCGCTTGATCGACAGCGGGTTGATATCCAGCATCAAATCCTCGGACATCACCGCGTTCTCAATCTCGCGCTCGTAGCCGCTCTCTGCCGCCACCACTTCGCCCAGCACGCTGTTGAGGTCGGCGCGCTCGGTCTGCATCTCCTGACCGGTACGCAGATAGTCGATGAACTGCTCGATAATCGCGTTGCACTCTTCGATATCTTTATTGATCGACTCCGCCAGATAACCATCCTGCTCGCCCATCATCTCAGTAGCGAGACGAATGCGCGTCAGCGGCGTACGCAAATCGTGGCTGACACCCGCCATTAACAAGGTACGATCGTCGGCCAACTGCTTCACACCGGCCGCCATTTGGTTAAACGCCCGCGTCACCGAACGCACTTCCGACGCGCCGTATTCACGCAGCGGCGGTGGAATGATGCCTTTACCGACCTGCAACGCCGCATGCTCCAGATCCACCAGGGGTCGGTTCTGGATGCGGATAAACAGCCAGGCGCCGCCAATCGCCAGCAGCATAATCGCCAGCGTGTAGCGGAACAGCGGTGAGAAGTCGCCCTGATGGATTTCGGTGAGCGGCACGCGCACCCAGATATCCGGCGACAGCCAGGTTTTCAGCCACACCACCGGCGAGTTTTTATTCACCTCGACACGGACATCGGTAGGACCGCCCAGCTGCTGGCCCATCTGCTCACTGAGGAATTCGTAATGTTGCGCCCAGCGCAAACCGCTCTCTTCCGCCGCCGCGTTGGTATACAACGAGATGCCCAGCTCACGATAAATTTCGCGTCGGAAGGCCGGTGGCACTTCCAACTGCGTTCCGTCTTCCAGCTGCAGCCGATCGGTCATCAACATACGCACTTCGTACGCGAGGACCTTATTGAACTGCTGCAAGCTGGGAAGAATGGCGAAATTGAGCACCACCAAATAGGTTGTTACCAGGCTGACGAACAGCAAGGTAACAATCAATAACAAGGTGCGGGCAAACGAACTGCGGGGTGAGAAGCGCAATCGCCTCATGCTTTGCTGCCGTCCGGAACGAATACGTAGCCAAGACCCCAAACGGTCTGAATGTAACGTGGATGCGCCGGATCTTCTTCCACCATGCGGCGCAGACGCGAGATCTGCACGTCGATGGAGCGTTCCATGGCGCTGTATTCACGGCCACGCGCCAGGTTCATCAGCTTATCGCGTGACAGAGGCTCACGCGGATGGCTCACCAGCGCTTTCAGCACGGCAAACTCACCGCTGGTCAGCGGCATTGGCTCATCTTCACGGAACATCTCGCGGGTGCCGAGGTTCAGCTTAAACTTACCGAAGGCGATAACCGCTTCTTCCTGCGAAGGCGCGCCCGGCAACTCATTGGCCTGACGACGCAGTACGGCACGAATACGCGCCAGCAGTTCGCGCGGGTTAAACGGTTTTGGAATGTAGTCATCCGCACCGATTTCCAGACCGACGATACGATCCACTTCTTCGCCTTTCGCGGTGACCATGATGATCGGCATCGGGTTGCTTTGACTGCGTAAACGGCGGCAGATAGACAAACCATCTTCGCCCGGCAGCATCAAGTCGAGCACCATCAAGTGGAAGGATTCGCGGGTTAACAGTCGGTCCATTTGCTCGGCGTTGGCAACGCTACGCACCTGAAAGCCCTGCTCGGTGAGATAGCGCTCCAGCAACGCACGCAAACGCATATCATCATCGACGACCAGAATTTTGTAGTTCTCTTGCATGTTCAACTCCCAAAGGCGCCATTGCCTGAGCCAATATTGTTAAAAAAAGAGGCCTCAGTGTGACAGTCATTAATGGTTTATATTCTAGCCGAAATTGTTACAAAGCATATTAAACAGCAGCTTATATTTATTTTTGACCCTGAAATGCGCTTCGCTTCGCGTTTTTTATCTGTGCTTTCAAGCCGCTTAGCGCTTATCTGAAAATTTGGCGCATTTTCTTTCTGTTACTGGTTCATGACAAAAAATCCCGCCGCCAGAGAGGCGTTCAGGGCGATTTGACTTAAGGTGATGGTGAAGAATAGGCCTGAGTTGCAGTGATGGCAGCATAAAATAGGGCATTTCTCTTGCGGAATGCGCATCTGTTTTCGGAACAATTCCCGAGCGATGAAAAACAAGGCCAGTGTTAAATTAATTCCTACAAATCAATCAGTAATCTCCTCTTTCCTCGCTTCTCTCGATCTCCGACACTGGATTCGTACCTGTTGTTATTGAGTTCATGTGGAGAGAGAAAAATGAAAAAAACGGTAATTCTGCTGGGCGCACTGGTACTGACCAGCTTCACTCAGGTTCAGGCGGCCACAAGCGCGGGCGAAGCGGCTGGCGCGCAGGCATCCACGACGGCGAAGGGTAACTCTGACGCGATCGGTGTTGGCGCTGTAGGCGCGCTGCTCGGCGTGGCGCTGGCGACCATGGGCGGCGGCGACAAAGGTGGCAGCGGTACCTCAACCACCACCGCGACCCAAGCCGGTAAATAACGTATCACGGCCGTTCCGTTAATCTCTGCCATTTAATACCGCACATTTCGTCGCGGCGCGATTTATCGCGCAATCAATTGCGCCGCGACGATGTGTGCGTTTTGCGAAAGAGTGTTGAGTAGGACACCAACGGCGATTGCGCTTTTTTAAGGCGTCTCTTTCACATAATCGATGCTGTTCACAAACCACAGCTTCTGCCCTTCCGGCGTGTTGACCACCACTTCGTCATCCACTTCTTTCTTGATCAGCGCGCGCGCCATCGGCGAGTCGATCGAGATGTACTCTTTCATCGTCTCGCCATAAATTTCATCCGGGCCAACAATGCGGAAACGCTTCACGTCGCCCTGCTCATTCTCCACTTGCACCCAGGCACCGAAAAACACTTTGCCCTCCTGCTGCGGCGCGTAATCGACGATTTTCAGATCGGCGAGGCATTTACGCAGATAGCGCACCCGGCGATCGATCTGGCGCAGCAGACGCTTGTTGTAGGTGTAATCCGCGTTTTCCGAACGATCGCCGAGGCTGGCCGCCCAGGAGACGATTTTGGTGACTTCCGGACGCTTTTCATTCCACAAATGGTCGTGTTCGGCACGCAGCTTGTTATAGCCTTCGCGGGTAATCAGTTGGGTTTTCATGACTTCAACTCGTGGTGACGGCGGTTCTTCGCAGCAAAGAGGCTAACAATAAGCGACCGATTGACCATCAGCAAGATTGCGCGCGCTGCATTCAGAAAAAGACGGATTCACGGGCCACCGGCTGGCAATTTTCGGCCTCATTCCGTATAACTGTCCGCTATTTCCAACCCTGTGTAAGCATTGTTAATGATGATGAAAGATTCACTGAGCCAGATTATCGCAGGTGAGCTGAAGGCACGCGCCGACCAGGTTGATGCTGCCGTTCGCTTACTTGATGAAGGGAACACCGTGCCGTTTATCGCACGTTATCGTAAGGAAGTGACCGGCGGACTCGACGACACCCAGCTGCGTTTGCTGGAGAGCCGTCTGAGTTACCTGCGCGAGCTGAACGATCGTCGCCAGTCGATTCTGAAATCCATCGACGAACAGGGCAAACTCACGCCTGAACTCGCCACCGCCATCAACAGCACGCTGAACAAAACCGAGCTGGAAGACCTTTACCTGCCGTACAAACAGAAGCGTCGCACGCGCGGACAGATCGCTATTGAAGCCGGTCTGGAACCGCTGGCCGATACGCTGTGGCAGGACCCATCGCAGGATCCCGAGCAGCTGGCCGCCAGCTACGTTGATGCCGACAAAGGTGTCGCCGACGTGCGCGCTGCGCTGGATGGCGCGCGCTACATCCTGATGGAGCGCTTTGCCGAAGACGCGACGCTGCTGGCGAAAGTGCGTGAATATCTGTGGAAGAACGCGCATGTGGTTTCGCGCGTGGTGGAAGGTAAAGAGGAAGAAGGCGCGAAATTCCGCGACTACTTCGATCATCACGAAGCGCTGAGCGGCGTCCCGTCGCACCGTGCGCTGGCGATGTTCCGCGGCCGCAATGAAGGCGTGCTGCAGCTGTCGCTGAATGCCGATCCGCAGTTCGATGAAGCCCCGCGTGAAAGCTATGGCGAAACGCTGATCGCCGAACACCTCAAGCTGCGCCTGAATAACGCGCCAGCGGATAGCTGGCGTAAAGCGGTGGTGAGCTGGACCTGGCGCATCAAAGTGCTGCTGCACCTCGAAACTGAATTGATGGGCACCCTTCGTGAACGCGCCGAAGATGAAGCCATCAACGTATTTGCCCGTAACCTGCACGATCTGCTGATGGCCGCGCCTGCGGGCATGCGCGCCACCATGGGCCTCGATCCAGGCTTACGTACCGGCGTGAAAGTTGCGGTGGTAGATGCCACCGGCAAGCTGGTCGCCACTGATACCATTTATCCGCACACCGGCCAGGCGGCGAAAGCGGCCACGGCTGTGGCGGCGTTGTGCGCCAAACATCAGGTTGAACTGGTGGCGATTGGTAACGGTACCGCCTCGCGCGAAACCGAGCGCTTCTTCCTCGACGTGCAGAAGCAGTTCCCGCAAATCAACGCGCAGAAAGTGATCGTCAGCGAAGCCGGTGCATCGGTCTATTCCGCTTCTGAGCTGGCGGCGCTGGAGTTCCCGGATCTCGACGTTTCCATCCGTGGCGCGGTTTCCATCGCGCGTCGCCTGCAGGACCCGCTCGCTGAGCTGGTGAAGATCGATCCGAAATCGATCGGCGTAGGCCAATATCAGCACGACGTCAGCCAAAGCCAGCTGGCGAAGAAGCTGGATGCGGTAGTGGAAGACTGCGTAAACGCCGTGGGTGTCGATCTCAACACCGCGTCTGTGGCGCTACTGACCCGCGTGGCCGGTTTAACCCGCATGATGGCGCAGAATATTGTTAGCTGGCGTGATGAAAATGGCCGCTTCCAGAATCGTCAGCAACTGCTAAAGGTGAGCCGCCTCGGGCCGAAAGCCTTTGAGCAGTGCGCGGGCTTCCTGCGCATCAACCACGGCGATAACCCTCTGGATGCCTCAACCGTGCACCCGGAAGCCTATCCGCTGGTCGAGCGCATTCTGGCCGCCACCGAGCAGGCGCTGAATGAGCTGATGGGCAATGCTGGCGGACTGCGCGATCTGAATGCCCGCGACTTTAC
Organism: Pantoea sp. GbtcB22; assembly: GCF_019091025.1. NCBI lineage: Bacteria > Pseudomonadati > Pseudomonadota > Gammaproteobacteria > Enterobacterales > Erwiniaceae > Pantoea > Pantoea sp. GbtcB22. The sequence continues at coordinate 141,585 of NZ_JAGXKB010000008.1, read as the reverse complement.
CGATGAGCGCTTCGGCTTGCCCACGGTTACAGACATCATCAAAGAGCTGGAAAAACCGGGCCGCGATCCACGTCCGGAGTTTAAAACCGCGCAATTTGCTGAAGGCGTGGAAACGCTCAACGATCTGCTGCCGGGCATGGTGCTGGAAGGCGCCGTCACCAATGTCACCAACTTCGGTGCTTTCGTCGATATCGGCGTGCATCAGGATGGTTTGGTGCACATCTCTTCCCTTTCCGACAAGTTCGTTGAAGATCCCCATCAGGTGGTGAAAGCCGGCGATATCGTCAAAGTGAAGGTGATGGAAGTGGATATGCAGCGTAAGCGTATTGCGCTCACCATGCGTCTGGACGAGCAGCCTGGTGAAAGCAATGCCCGCGGCAGCAACCGCAGCGCAGGCAAAGAAAACGCCCGCCCGGCGGCCAATAACAAAGGTCGCGGCAAACCTGCCAGCTCGTCTGCCGGCAATAGCGCGATGGGCGATGCGCTCGCCGCGGCATTCGGTAAAAAACGCTAAGTTCCTGCCGTAAATAACGCGCGGAGAAACCTTAGTCTCCGCGTGTATCAGCTTGATAAATCTCCTCATCCAACTACGCTGAAAAAATAACCTTCCGCGTGGCCCAGCGATCCATGGATATTATCAACGCCTTAATCGATGAGATTTATCACGGCAGCTTTCCGGTCGCGGCGCGTGAACGCCTGCTTTCACACATTCGTGCCGCACGCGATACGGCAAAACTGCCGCGCAAGGCGCACTGGGATGAGAAAGATGTGGTGCTGATTACCTATGCCGATCAGTTCCGCGAACCCGAACAGCCAACCCTCGCCAGCTTCTCGCGTTTTTATCAGCAGCATCTGCAATCCACTTTCAGTCTGGTGCATCTGTTGCCGTTCTTTCCCTACTCTTCCGACGATGGCTTCTCGGTTATCGACTATCACCAGGTCAATCCGATTTGCGGCGACTGGCAGCACATCAGCGCGCTGCACAGCGAAACGCGGCTGATGTTTGATTTTGTCTGCAACCATATGTCGGCGCACAGCCGCTGGTTTCAACACTTTCTGGCGCAGGATCCGGGTTGGGATGATTTCTTTATCAGCATGCCGCCGGCGACCGATCTCAGCGCGGTGACGCGTCCACGCACCTCGCCGCTGCTCACACCGTTTGCGATGGCCGACGGCGAGACGCGCTATATCTGGACCACCTTCAGCGCCGACCAGATCGACCTCAACTTTGGTAATCCGGAAGTGCTGATTCGCATGGTCGATGTGCTGCTCGACTACCTGAACAAAGGCGCGGATTATGTGCGGCTCGACGCGGTGGGCTACATGTGGAAAACGCCGGGCACCAACTGCATTCACCTGCCGAAAACGCATCAGCTGGTGAAGCTGTTTCGCGCCATCGCCAATGAAGTGGCGCCCGGTACGGTGATCGTCACCGAAACCAACGTGCCGCACAAAGACAACATCAGCTATTTCGGTAACGGCAAAGATGAAGCGCAAATGGTGTATCAGTTTTCGCTGCCGCCGCTGGTGCTGCACGCCATTCATTCCGGATCGGCGCGTGCGCTGCGTCAATGGGCCAGCACGCTGGATTTAGGCGGTGGCACCACCACTTTCTTTAACTTTCTCGCCTCGCACGACGGCATTGGACTCAATCCGGCGCGCGGCATTTTGTCGGAAGTGGAGATTGTGGCGCTGGTGCGTGATTTAGCGCTGGAAGGCGCGCTGGTCTCTTACAAGAACAATGCCGATGGCACCACCAGCCCTTACGAAATCAATGTCACCTATTTCGATGCGCTCAATCAGCAGGACGACGACGATGACACGCGTTTGCGCCGCTTCCTGCTGGCGCACGCGATTCTGCTGTCATTTCCTGGCGTACCGGCGATTTACATTCAAAGTATTCTTGGCTCGCGCAACGATAATGAAGGCGTGCGCGCCGCCGGTCATAACCGTGCCATCAACCGGGAGAAGTACAGCCTGCGTGAAATGGAACAGTGGATCAGCGGCGGCAACCCGCTGCGCCAACAGGTGTATGAACGCCTGAGCGCGCTGATTCAACTGCGCACGCGGCAGCCCGCGTTTCATCCCGATAATCCGATGACGCTGCTGGAAAGCGAAAATAGCCTGCTGGTGTTGCGTCGCCATCAGCCGGATAGCGATGAGGGGTTGCTGTGTGTGTTTAATCTCAGCCGTCATGAGGTGACGACACAGTTACCGCTGGCGCGGCATATGCAGGATGTGATTAGCGGTGAGAAGCTGGATGGCAGCCAGCCCTTAACGCTGGCTGCGTGGCAGTTTATGTGGCTGCGGTAAACGTCATGATCAGCTGCGTAAATTCATCGGGGTGAGAAATGAAAGGCGCATGCGCGGCTTTCTCCATCACCACCGAGGATGAAGCTGGCCAGCGTGAATCCAGTTCTTCTGCGATGCGACGCGGCACCAGCCCATCGAGATAGCCGTAAATGCGCAGGAACGGCAGCGGCAGATCGTCGAGCGCGGCACGCAAATCGTCCTGACGCAAAATCTCTAATCCCCCTTCCAGCACCGCAACCGACGGCATCGGCTGCGATAACACCACCTCTTTCAACTGACGCGCATCCTGTCGCGCGTTCTCCGTGCCCATGGTTTGCAGCGCCAGAAAGCGCTCCACGGTGCGCTGGAAATCGGTGCTCAACTGCTGCTGAAAATTTTGCAGCGTTTCGGGCTTGATGCCCGGCCATTGATCACGCGCGGTAAAACACGGCGATGAGGCAACGGTGATCAGCGCTGCAACGCGCTCCGGCTGGGTTAACGCCAGCTGGCTGGCCACCAATCCACCCAGCGACCAGCCGAGCAGCACCGCGCGATCGGGTAATTGCGGCAACAGCTGTTGCGCCATTTCCGCTAAGGTCAGCGGCGCAAAACCCTGGCTGCGGCCAAAGCCCGGCAGATCCACCAGATGCAGGCGAAAATGCGAGCTGAGTCGCGGAACGATGTTTTGCCACACTTCGGCGTTCAAACCCCAGCCGTGCAGCAGCACAAGATCGCGATCGCCCGTGCCTGTGGTGTGCCAGTAAAGCGAACTCATCGGTTACACTCCGGAAAAGTGATAAGGAGGTCGCTATGCTACCAATCCCGGCCCTGTGTTGGCTATGCCGCCTGCCGTTGCAGATTGCCAGCCACGGTTTGTGCAGCCGCTGCGTGCAGCAAATTCCGCGGCTACCGGCACTCTGTCCCTGCTGCGGTTTACCGGCCAGTGGAATGCAGCCGTGCGGGCGCTGCCTGCGCCGCCCGCCGCCGTGGCAGAGCCTGAGCTGCGTCAGCGATTACCTGCCGCCGCTGAGCGATTGGGTGCAGCAGCTGAAGTTTTCTCGCGTAACCGCACTCAGAGTGATGCTGGCGCGGCTGATTTTGTTAAAATTGTTAACAATGCGTCGTGATTACCGGCTGCCGCGTGTAGATTTGGTGCTGAGCGTACCGCTGCATCGTCGGCGCGCCTGGCAACGCGGCTACAATCAGGCGGCGCTGCTAGCAAAACCGCTGGCTCGCTGGCTGGGCTGTGAATATCGCGAAGCGGTAAAGCGGGTGCGACAGGGCGCAGTTCAGCATTCATTGAGCGCCAGCGCGCGCAAAAAGAACCTGCGCGGCGCGTTTCGCCTTGAAATGCCGGTGCGCGGACGCCATATCCTGCTTATCGACGATGTTGTGACGACCGGAAGTACCGTGGCGGAAATTAGCCGCATCCTGCTGGCGCAAGGCGCGGCCAGCGTACACATTGGTTGCCTGTGCCGTACCTTGTAGAGCGTCGGTGTTGGGCGTATTATAACCAAGTAATTTAGTCAACTATTGAGCAATCGCCATGATCGTTATTACTGATGCTGCGCAAGAGCACTTCTCAAAATTGCTGTCCAAACAAGAAGATGGCACTCAGATTCGCGTATTCGTCATTAATCCGGGTACGCCAACCGCAGAATGCGGTGTTTCTTACTGCCCACCCGATGCAGTAGAAGCGACTGATACCGAATTTAAGTTCGAAAAACTGTCAGCCTTTGTTGATGAGCTGAGCGCACCGTACCTCGATGACGCGGAAATCGACTTTGTTACCGACAACCTCGGTTCGCAGCTGACGCTGAAAGCGCCTAACGCCAAAATGCGGAAAGTCTCTGACGATGCGCCAATGGTGGAACGCGTGGAATATCTGCTGCAAGCGCAGATTAACCCGCAGCTGGCTGGTCACGGCGGTCGCGTATCGCTGATGGAAATCACCGATGACGGCATCGCCATTCTGCAATTCGGCGGTGGCTGTAACGGTTGTTCGATGATCGACGTCACGCTGAAAGATGGCATCGAGAAAGAGCTGCTGGCAGCCTTCCCTGAGCTGAAAGGCGTGCGCGATTTGACCGAGCACCAGCGCGGCGAGCACTCGTACTACTGATTAAGCACGCGGCAGCGACCCGACGCTGCCGCGCGTTCTTCAACGCTTCCTGCGCCCGGTATTCACCGCATTCAATAAGCCCGGCACGTTTCCTCTAAACATCTTTTCGATTGTGACACTTAACTTGCGCCGCCAGTTTGGATATTCCTCTACCGTACCCGGCACGTTGACCGGTGAAGTCATAGCAAGCCAGTCTTCAGGTTGCAGCCCCAGCAATGCGCTGTTAGTGCGCGCCAGATAGCGGTGGAAGCCGCGATTGAGCATCGGTGTGAAGGACAATCGGCTGGCAACGGTACCGTGGCGCGCAGGCAACGTATTCATCTGATGCAGCGCATCCAATAGCGCCTGTTTTTGTTTATCCCTTTGCCTTAGCAATGACATGTATACGCTCTCCTGGTACAAGCCCAGTTTGTGACCCAGAAAAAGATCCTCATATCTCCAGAATCCCGCCAACGTCGGCAAATCATGGGTACTGGCGCTGGCAATCGACTGCACGGGATACTCTTGCGGCTGACGATAGCTGCCATCGCCGTGCTGCTCGAAGAACAACACTTTCCACGAGAAAATGCCGCTTTTGCGCAGCAGGCTGACGATCTCTTTTGGCACCGTGCCGAGATCTTCGCCAATGACCATGCAGCGATGGCGCTGACTCTCCAGCGCCAGGATCGCTAGCAGATCCTCAACCGGATAGGCCACGTAAGCACCTTTATCCGCGCTTTCGCCGTAGGGAATCCACCACAAGCGCAGCAGCGCCATCACGTGATCGATACGCAAAGCGCCGCAGTCACGCATATTGGCGCGCAGCAGGTCGATAAAAGGCTGATAACCGCGCGCGCGCATCACATGTGGATCGAGCGGCGGCAAACACCAGTTTTGCCCCTGCGGACCGAGGCGATCCGGCGGCGCACCGACGGAAGCACCGAGTTTATACAGTTCCGGATCCTGCCAGGTTTCCGCGCTGCCTTGCGCCACGCCGACCGCTAAGTCGCGATATAATCCCACTTTCATGCCAAGCTGCTGGCTAATTTGACAGCAGATGGCAAACTGCTCTTGCGCCACCCACTGCAACCAACTCCAGAACTGAATCTCCTCTTCGTGTTCCGCACACCATTGCTGCACTTCCGGCAACAAAGCGTTGCGCCAGCCTTCCGGCCAGTTGGTCCAACCCCATTCATCAGGATGCTGCTGGCTGCGTTCGGCGAGAATGCCATCAAACGCCGCCTGATAACGCAGATGGTCGCCGCCCTCAACGATAAATTGCTGGAATCCGGCATCTTCAGCGGCGCGCGGCTGGAAGCGCTGCCAGGCAAAGCGCAGCGCGGCCAATTTCAGTTTGGCCACCGCGCTGTAATCGACAAACTCAGCCGCGCGCGCCTGATCCAGCGCTTTGCGTGTTTTCGCCCTTTGCCACCAACGCTGCGCTGCCTCGCTACGCTGAAAATCCTCCAGCCGATTAACGTCGATATACAGCACGTTGAGCCAGCGACGCGAGGTTGGGCTGTAAGGACTGGCATGTTCTGGCTGTGCAGGATAAAGCGCATGCAAAGGATTAAGGCCAACGAAGTCACCGCCATTATTGGCAACGTTCTCCAGCATCTGCGCCAAATCGCCGAAGTCACCGATGCCCCAATTGTCATCCGATCGCAGCGTGTAAAGCTGTACTAACGCGCCCCACAGTTTCTCTCCTTGCTCGACTGATGCCGGGATAAAACAGCGGCGTGGCGCAATGATGATGCGAGTTTGCCACTGCTGGCGACCTTTGCGCAGCGTGAGCTGGTGATAACCTTGTGACAGACGTGGCGGAAGTGTGAGCGGTTCTCCGCCCTGCACTTCGCCGCTGAAGCTTTTGCCCTGTTCGGTTTGTAGCTGCCAGGAAAAGGTGCCGCTGCCTTGTGGCGTCAGTTGGCGCTTGCTGCGAGCGGCAAAAACCTGCACCGGCGGCAGCGGTGGCGCTTTACCGGTTGGCGTTTCCATGACTGCCAGCAACGCGCGTTTGGTCTCATCGCTGATGGTTTCCGGCTCGCCGTGCGCGTTAATAAAGCGCAGCGAAATGCCGGCATCCTGTGTCGCCTGGTCCAGCTTGTTGAGCGTCATAGTGTCTCCAAAATCATCAATCGTGTCTTTATCGGGCCGCCTGCCAAATCCGCTGCTGATAATCGCGAATTGAACGGTCAGAGCTGAAGCGGCCGGTGTGAGCGGTATTGAGGATCGCTGCGCGCGTCCAGGCGTCCGGGTTTTTCCACAACGCTTCCACCTGCTGCTGCGCGGCGATGTAGGCATCAAAGTCGGCCAGCACCAGCCAGGGATCGCCATTTTTGGTCAGGCTTTGCAGCATCAAATCAAACGCATGCTTATCGCCGTCGCTGAACTTGCCCTTCTCCAGCTCCTTCAGCAAACCATCCAGATAAGGATTCTGTTTACGCAGCTTTTTCGGGCTGTAGCCGCCCGCCTTCAGCGCTTTCACCTCGTCCACGCTGTTGCCAAAGATAAAGATATGCTTCGCGCCCACCGCTTCAGCAATCTCCACATTGGCGCCGTCCAGCGTGCCAATGGTGAGTGCGCCGTTCAGCGCCAGCTTCATATTGCCGGTGCCGGAAGCCTCATAACCGGCGGTGGAAATCTGCTCGGAGAGATCGGCGGCCGGAATCATCAGCTCTGCGGCGGTGATGCGGTAATCCGGGATAAACACCACTTTGAGGCGATCGCCGACGAGTGGATCGTTGTTGATCACCTCCGCCACTTTGTTGATGGCATAGATGATATTTTTGGCGAGGTAGTAGCCGGGCGCGGCTTTGGCGCCAAACAGGAACACGCGCGGCACGAAGTCGGGGTTATCCGGGTTGTCGCGCAGCTGGCGATAGCAGTGCAGCATATGCAGCAAACTGAGGTGCTGACGTTTGTACTCATGCAGTCGCTTAATCTGCACGTCAAACAGCGCATCCGGATTGATATCAATGCCGGTCACGCGCTTGACGTAGAGCGTCAGCCGCTGTTTGTTTTGCTGCTTGATGTCGCGAAACTGCTGACGAAACGCCTTTTTGCGGGCGAAAGGTGCCAGCCACGCCAGCGCATCGAGATCGTTGGCCCACTCAACCTGCAGGCTGTCATCGATCAGCGTCGCCAGCAGCGGATTGCACTGTTTCAACCAGCGGCGCGGCGTGATGCCGTTGGTCACGTTATGGAATTTGTTCGGCCACAGCAGGTGATATTCCGGGAACAGATCTTTCACCACCAGCTCGGAGTGCAGCGCCGCCACGCCGTTGACGGCGAAACAGCTCACCACGCACAGATTCGCCATACGCACCTGACCATCAGCCACCACCGCCAGCTTGTGCCAGATCGCTTTATCGTCTGGCCACCGTTGCTTCACCACCTTTTTCAGGCGGCGATTAATCTCGCGGATGATCAACATATGGCGCGGCAGCAGGTCGCGCACCAGCTTCTCATCCCAGCGCTCCAGCGCTTCCGGCATCAGCGTGTGATTGGTATACGCAAAGGTGCGGCTGGTGATGTGCCACGCATCGTCCCAACTCAGTTGATGCTCATCCAGCAGCACGCGCAGCATCTCCGAGATGGCGATGGTGGGATGCGTGTCGTTAAGCTGGATCACTTCGAAATCTGGCAAAGTGCGAATGGCGCGCCCGGCGAGATGATGACGCCGCAGAATATCGCCCACCGCGCAGGCGCACTGGAAATACTGTTGCATCAGGCGCAGCCGCTTACCTTCGGCATGATTATCATTGGGATAGAGCACTTTAGTCAGCTTGTCGGCTGCAATGCCTTGCTGCTCAGCCTGCAGGAACTGGCCGTTGTTGAACGCGGTGAGATCGAACGGCTGCGCGCTGCTGGCTTTCCACAGGCGTAGCGGCAGCGTAATACCGTTGCGATAGCCCACCACCGGCAAATCCCAGGCTTCCCCTTTGAGCTGAATTTTAGGTCGCCAGCTGAGGCTGCCATCGTGGTTCTCTTTGACCTTGCCGCCGAGGCCTACCTGCACATCCAGCGCGGCGTTGTAGCGGAACCACGGATAGCGATCGCGCTGCCAGTCATCCGGCGCTTCCTGCTGCTGTCCGTCGGCAAACGTCTGACGAAACAGGCCGTATTGATAGTTGAGGCCGTGGCCCATCGCAGCCTGGCCGATGGTCGCCATCGAATCCATATAGCAGGCGGCCAAACGCCCCAATCCGCCGTTACCGAGTGCCGGATCCACCTCCTCTTCCAGCAGTTCGCTCAGCTCAACCTGATGTTCCGCCAGCGCGGCTTGCACTTCGTTATACCAGCCAAGATTGAGCAAATTGTTGCCGGTCAAACGCCCCAGCAGAAACTCCATCGACAGATAGTTGACGTGGCGCTGCCCGTGTTTGGCTGGCACAGGTGGCTGCGTCGCCAGCATTTCTGCCAGCACGCGGCTCAGCGCTTGCCACCATTGCTGCGGTGTCATTTGCTGGGCGGAAGTGAGTCCGAGATGCTGCCATTGGCGGGTGAGCGCGGCGTCGAAACGTGTTTTATTGAATTTTTGCTGCGACATATCAATCCCTTCAAGTCCGTTAACGGTAAAGCCGGGCGAGCGCAAGAGGTGAATGGATAAGTAAAGCTGGGGGCGCAGAAAAAAGCGACAGGGAAATGCAGGTGCGGTGAAAAAAATCGGTGCTGATTTTTGTAGCGGCGCGATTTATCGCGCAATAAATTGCGCCGCTACGGCATTAGCAAAGTTCGAGGTGAACTTCGTGCTGTTCAATCACTTTCAGCACGCTGGCCGGCGGGCTTTGATCGGTATACATGTAATCAATCAGGCTCATATTGCCGAGGTTGACCATCGCATTACGGCCAAACTTCGAGTGATCCACCACCAGCATCACGCAGCGCGAGTTTTCGATGATGGCGCGTTTGGTGCGCACTTCGTGATAATCGAACTCCAGCAGCGAACCATCCATATCAATGCCGCTGATGCCGAGAATGCCGTAATCGAGGCGAAACTGCGAAATGAAGTCCAGCGTCGCTTCGCCCATGATGCCGCCATCGCGCGTGCGCACTTCGCCGCCGGCGATAATCACGCGGAAATCCGCTTTCGCCATCAGCAGAATCGCCACGTTGAGGTTGTTGGTGACAACGCGCAGATTGTTGTGATTGAGCAGCGCATGCGCCACCGCTTCCGGCGTGGTGCCGATATCAATAAACAGCGTGGCGCCATCAGGGATCTGGCTCGCCACGCGCTCGGCGATGCGCGCTTTCTCCGCCGACCACATCATTTTACGATCCTGCCATGCGGTATTTTCTGAGCTGGACGGCAGCGCCGCCCCGCCGTGATGGCGCATGATTTTGTTCTGATCGGCCAGGTCGTTCAGGTCACGCCGAATGGTTTGCGGGCTGACTTCAAAGTGATCAACAAGCTCTTCGGTACTGACATATCCCTGACGCCGGACCAGATCGATAATGGCGTCATGACGTTGCGTCTGCTTCACATCTCTCTCCTCGGCTCGTGGCCGCTTCTTTTATTGGTGCTGCTAACGACGCGTAATCTTACGCGTATCAACAAATGCCATCGCTAAACCCACCAGCAAGCCGGTGACGTGCGCGGCGTTGGCGATCGACAGACCAAATGCGCCGTACCAGCCAATCACCAACCATACGACCGCAAAGCCAATCAGGCCGCGCTCGAGATAAATACCACTTTCGGGATCGCGCTCGCCGCGCAGCCAGCAGTACCCCATCAACGCGTAAACCACGCCCGACAAGCCACCAAACAGCACGCCGCTGAACTTGGCCTGCATCCAGCCGGTTAGCAGCGCCGAGATCAGCATAATCACAAACAGCTTGCCGCTGCCGAGACGCTTCTCGACCGCACCGCCGAGATACCACCACCACATCAGGTTGAACAGGATATGCAGTAGCGAGAAGTGCAGCAGCGCATGGCTAAACCAGCGCCACACCTGGAAATATTGCGAAGAATCCGCCGGCCAAGCCAGCCACTCCAGCGCCACATCATCACCGACGATCTGCATCAGGATAAATACCGCGACGCAGGCGATCATGATGGTCATGGTGAGCGGACCTGCGCGTTCGCGAATGCTCGCCCAGATGTGGGTGCGCTCGTAGCGCAAGCCACTTTCGGTGTTGCCGCTATGCCAGCTGGCCGCCTGATAGCGCGGATGGTTGGGATCGCGCACGAACTGCGCGAGTTCGTTTTCGACCCTCTCCAGCTTGCTTTCGTCATCCAACATAATGACAAAGTGGCTTTCGCGCTCAATGCGTAGCGTCACGCCGCGAGTCGCCATGTAGTCGACAAACGCCTGCGCCATGCGCGGATTATTGAACTGGGTGATGCGCATCATGCGGTGATCTCCTTCCTTATGCGATGGGCTCAGGCGTCGCCGAGGGCAACCTGCGCCGGGAATGCCGCGCGCCAGGCATCAAATCCGCCGTCAATGCTGTACGCCGCGCTGAATCCCTGGCCCAGCAGGAACTGCGCCGCGCCTTTGCTGCTGTTGCCGTGATAGCACATCACCAGCACCGGCAAAGCCTGATTGGCGTTGGCGATGAAATCCGCCAGGTTGTCATTGTTCAGATGTTGCGCGCCCGCCGCGTGGCCCATCATAAAGCTCTGCGGATCACGGATATCCACCAGCTGCGCACCTTGTGCCAGATGCTCTTGCGCCTGCAGGACATTAATACACTCGAAGGTTTCCATGGTGTCTCTCATTACTTCATCACAATTAGCGCCTAGTTTAACCTGAGAACGCGCCGCGATAACCTGACAAGTCCTGTGGTTATGTGATTTTTTTCCTGTCGGAATGTTAGCTATATCACGCAAAAATGTTTTTATTCAGTTAACCGCTGGCGTAGATGTTGGTTTCCGATTATTATTACGCTCGAAAACGAACATTTTAGAACTATTCCGAACATCGGAGGAGATGACGTGGAAACCAAAGACCTGATCGTGATCGGCGGCGGCATTAACGGAGCCGGCATTGCAGTGGACGCTGCAGGACGCGGACTGTCGGTGCTGATGCTGGAGGCGCGGGATTTGGCCTGTGCAACCTCCTCCAACAGCTCGAAATTGATTCACGGCGGCCTACGCTACCTTGAACACTATGAATTCCGCCTGGTGGGCGAAGCGTTAGCAGAACGTGAAGTGCTGCTGAAAATGGCCCCGCACATCGCCTTCCCGATGCGCTTCCGTCTGCCGCACCGTCCGCATCTGCGTCCGGCGTGGATGATCCGCATGGGCCTGTTTATGTACGATCGCCTCGGCAAACGCACCACGCTGCCGGGCAGTAAGAGCCTGCGTTTTGGCGCGGATTCGGCCCTCAAGCCGGAGATCACGCGCGGATTCGAATATTCTGACTGCTGGGTTGATGATGCGCGAATGGTGGTACTCAATGCGCAGGAAGTGGAAAAACAGGGCGGCGAAGTACGCACCCGCACGCGCGTGACCCGCGCCTGGCGTGAAGCCGGTTTGTGGATGGTGGAAGCCGAAGATATCGACAGCGGTAAAACCTACACCTGGCGCGCCAAAGGTCTGGTCAATGCGGCCGGTCCGTGGGTAAAAGAGTTCTTCGACGATGGCCTGAAGCTGAAATCGCCGTACGGCATTCGTCTGATCAAAGGTAGCCACATCGTGGTACCGCGCGTCCATCGCGAAAAGCAGGCGTATATCCTGCAAAACGAAGATAACCGTATCGTGTTTGTGATTCCGTGGATGGATGAGTTCTCCATCATCGGCACCACCGACGTGGAGTACAAAGGCGATCCGAAAGACGTGAAGATCGATGACAACGAAATCAGTTACCTGCTGAACGTGTTTAATGGACACTTCAAACAACAGCTAAGCAAAGATGACATCGTCTGGACTTACTCGGGCGTACGCCCGCTGTGCGATGACGAATCGGATTCGCCGCAGGCCATCACCCGTGATTACACGCTGGATGTGCATGACGACAATGGCCAGGCGCCGCTGCTGTCCGTGTTCGGCGGCAAGCTGACCACCTATCGTAAGCTGGCGGAACATGCGCTGGAGAAACTGACCAAATACTACCCGAATATCGGCCCGGCGTGGACTAAAAACGCGGTATTGCCGGGCGGGGATTTCTCCGGTTCACGCGAGGATTACACCGCCAGCCTGCGTCGTCGCTATCCGTTTATCAGCGAAGGGATGGCGCGTCACTTTGCGCGGACTTACGGCAGCCGCACCGAAGAGCTGCTGGCAGGCGCGAAGAGCATCGACGATCTGGGTGAAAACTTCGGTCACGAGTTCTACGAAGCCGAGCTGCGTTACCTGGTGAAAAACGAATGGGTACGCGAACTGGATGATGCGATTTGGCGTCGTACCAAACAAGGTATGTGGCTGAACGAAGCCGAGCAGGCGCGCATTGCCGAGTGGCTGGCGGTCAACGCACAGAAACCGGCGTTGTCGTTAGCGTCATAATCTCAGCCAATTAAAAGGCCGTTATCCTGATGGGATAACGGCCTTTTTTTTATGGAAAACAGCGCGATAAATCGCGCCGCTACGAATGCGTGCACATCTTGTAGCGGCGCAATGCACTGCGCGCATTTGCCCTTATAACCCCGCATTCTCGCGGATGTACTTACGCGCTTTCACCGCATATTCGAACGGATTGGCCAACGCCGGATCCTGCTCCGCTTCCACCACCATCCAGCCTTTATAACCGTAATCATCGAGGATTTTGAACACCGGTTTAAAATCGATCACGCCATCGCCCGGCACGGTAAAAGTCCCCTTCTTCACGCCATCCAGGAACGACAGCGATTTCTCACGCACTTCGGCTACCACGCTGTCGCGCACGTCTTTCAGATGCACGTGGAAAATACGCGGCAGATATTTGGTCAGCACATCCAGCATCGCCTGCTGTGAACCTTCGGAATAGTAGATGTGGCCGGTATCGTACAGCAGGCCAACATTCTCATTGGTCGATTCCATAAAGCGGTCAATCTCGGCTGGCGTCTGAATGCCAGTGCCCATGTGATGGTGCAGCGTGACGCGCATGCCTTTCTTCGCGGCGATCTCCGCCAGCTCGTTGTAGCCTTCTGCGGTTAAGCGCCACTCTTCATCGCTGAAAATCGGCTTCTGCTCCAGCACCGCCAGCGTGGTGCCCTGAATACTTTTGCTCTGCTCAGAGCAACCAATCACGCGTGCGCCCATCGCATGCAGGAAATTCATGTGATTGATAAATTCGTCGATGGTTTTCGCTTTGTCGCCGTTGGCGAAGAAGGTGCTGAACCACGCGTTGCAGATCTGAATGCCACGGATATCGAGCATCGGCTTGAGAATCGCCGGATCGCGCGGATATTTGCTGCCCACTTCGCTGCCGGTAAAGCCCGCGAGCGCCATTTCACTCACGGTTTGCTGGAAGGTGTTTTCGCTGCCCAGCTCTGGCATGTCGTCGTTAGTCCAGCCGATTGGCGCGATCGCCAGTTTAACGTTGTCTTTGTTCATCTTGTTGTCCCTGATTCACAGAGGCGGCCGCTGAGCCGCCGAGGAGTATTTAGCGCACAGCTCAGTTATTTGGCGTAGAAATCCGGACGCGGCGGCATGGTTACCGGCTCAATCGCACCGCTGTTCTGCGCTTTGTGGCAGGCATCGGCGGCCACGGAAGCAGCAAAACCATCCCAGGCAGAAGGTCCGGTCAGTTGACCGTCTTTCACGTCATTAATAAACGCTTGCAGCTCAACGTCATAAGCATCAATGAAACGGTCTTTCCAGTCGGTCAGCAGCGGCACGCCGAGACGCGCGTTTTTGCGCGTTTGGATCGCCGAAGGCTCCGGCAGCTTAGCGATGCCCTCTTCGCCCACCACTTCACACTGAATGTCGTAGCCGTACGCGCAGTTAACGAAGATCTCCACATCAATGCGGATGCCTTTCTGCGTTTCGAACAGCACGATCTGCGGATCTTTCAAATTGGCATGAGACTTCGACGTGGTGCGCGGGAACACCACCTGCACGGTTTTGTAGTCGTCTTCGGTCAGCCAGCGCAGCACGTCCAGCTCGTGAATCAGGGTGTTAGTGATCGCCATGTCGGTGGTGTAATTCTCGCCGACGCTCTGGTTGCGGTGCGCGCAGTGCAGCATCAGCGGTTCGCCGATTTCACCGTCAGTGATCACTTTTTTTAGCGCGCGATAGCCGGCATCGTAAGGGCGCATAAAGCCCACTTGCACCAGACGTTTACCGTGTTTGATCTCGGCATCCACAATGCGACGGCAACCTTCAGCGCTCAGCGCCAGCGGCTTTTCACAGAACACCGGTTTGCCGGCCGCGATTGCCGCCAGCGTAAACTCTTCGTGGGTCGGATCCCAGGATGTCACCAGCACGGCGTCAACGTCTGGCGAGTTGATCACCTGATGACCATCCTGATACACCTCGGCTTCGATATTCAGACGTTGCAGCGCCGCGCGCGCCCCTTCCACGTTGATATCAGAAACCGCCACCACTTTGGCACCCTGCAAGACGTTATTGCAGCGACGAATGTGTTCCTGACCAATTGCACCGGTACCAATTACACCGAGTTTGAGCGTCATAATTACACCTGTAGAGTCGGATAAGTTAGGGTAAAACAAGGCCGGAGAGCTCCGGCCTAAAAGAGGTTTTAATACTTACGTGCTTGTTCGATATGCACGTTAAGGTTGTCGGCCACTTCTTGCGTGCGCGTTGACGTAGAGGTTTGCGCCACGCCGACGTGCCACCAGCTGAAGTATTTGTGCACCATGGTTTTTGGCAGCACTTTGATGTCGAACAGCACGGAAACGGTCTGCTTCTGCGCGTCGATCAACGCGGCTTCCAGCTGTTCCAGCGTGGTAATGCGGTAGGTTTTGCAGCCGTAACCGCCGGCGATCGCCGCGAAGTCCACCGGCACAAAGCCGCCATCCAGCTTGCCACCTTCCGGATTACGGAAGCGGAACTCGGTGGTGAAGCTGTCCATGCCGTGTTCCATCTGCAGGTTGTTGATACAACCGTTGGTCATGTTATCCAGCAGCACCACGTTGATTTTCGCCCCTTCCTGAATCGACGTGACCAGCTCGGAGTGCAGCATCATGAACGAACCGTCGCCAACCATGACGTAGACTTCACGCTGCGGCTGCGCCAGCTTTACGCCCAGCGCGGCGTTCACTTCATAACCCATACAGGAGTAGCCGTACTCAACGTGGTACGAGTTGTAATCTTTGGTGCGCCACACGCGCTGCAGGTCGCCCGGCAGACTGCCCGCTGCCGCGACAATCACCGCATCCTTTGGGAGTTGCTCGTTTAAGGTGCCCAGCACGCTGCTCTGCGTCAGCACCGATTTCGTCAGGCGCTCAAACTCGGCAAACAGCGCTTCGCGATCGGCGTGGTCGGCGATTTCCGGAATGAAATCGTCGGTGTTATAGGTGGCGGCATAGACGCGCTGCGTCTCTTTCAACAGCTTGCTTTGCGACAGCTCAATCTGGCCGCCCCAATGGTTTTCGAAACCTTGCAGCCCGCTTTCCAGCGCGGTTAAACCTTCACGCGCATCCGCCAGCAGCTGCACCGCATCCAGCTTGTAGCTGTCGAAGTTGCTGACGTTGAGGTTCAGATAGCTGACATCCGGATTCTGGAAAATCCATTTCGACGCGGTGGTGAAGTCGGTGTAACGCGTACCGATACCAATCACCAGATCGGCCTCTTTCGCCAGCAGGTTGGCCGCCAGGCAGCCGGTTTCGCCCACGCCGCCGACATTGAGCGGGTGATCGGAAACGATGGTGCCTTTACCGGCCTGAGTTTCGGCAAACGGAATGTTGAAGCGCTCGGCAAATTTCAGCAGCGCATCCCCGGCATCGGAATATTTCAGGCCACCGCCGACAATGATCAGCGGCTTGTGTTTACGCGCAATCAGCGCCAGCGCATCTTCTAATTGCGCGGCAGTTGGCAAGCGGCGATCCAGACGATGCACACGTTTCTGGAAAAAGTATTCCGGGAAGTCCCAGGCTTCGCCCTGCACGTCCTGCGGCAGCGCAATCGTCACCGCGCCGGTTTCTGCCGGATCGGTCAACACGCGCAAGGCGTTGATGCAGGCAGTCATCAGCTGTTCCGGGCGGCTGACGCGATCCCAGTATTTGCTCACCGCGCGGAACGCGTCGTTGGTGCTGATGCTGAGATCGTGGCTCTGTTCAATCTGCTGCAATACCGGATCCGGTTGGCGCGTAGCGAACACATCGCCCGGCAGCAGCAGTAAAGGAATGCGGTTGGCGGTCGCGGTGGCAGCAGCGGTAATCATGTTGGCCGCGCCGGGACCGACCGATGAGGTACAGGCGATAATCTGACGACGCAGCGACTGCTTGGCAAAGCCAATGGCGGCGTGCGCCATGCCCTGCTCGTTACGGCCCTGATGCACCACCAGATCGCCGCTGTCCTGCTCCAGCGCCTGTCCCAATCCCAGCACGTTGCCGTGACCGAAAATGGCAAAAATGCCTTTCACAAATTTGGTTTCAACGCCGTCAACGTTCAGGTATTGGTTATCGAGAAATTTTACCAGCGCCTGTGCCGTGGTGAGTCTGATTGTGCCCATATGCTTCTTCCTTTACATGCTGGTACCTGCGGCGAGGTACATCGCGGTTCGGGTAAAAACTGCCGTTCACGGCGCCCGCGGATTAAGTGAAACGTGAGGCGATTATAAACAAATATTTTTTTCATTAAACACGATTACAGAAGAAACATTTCATTTTGCGATGGAGATCAAATTCAGCAATGAAACGTGGGCTGCGCAAGCCGCGAAAGGGGGAAAAGTGGAACAGTAACAGGTCATTTGCAGGTCATAACGAAATTTCATTTCACTTCAGTAGCTTCCTTGATTCGCCAGCACTTTCCTGAGACCTGGCTCACAAGCCTGACTATCACTGAAACTCCCGACGATTCAAACGCCGCTTTGCGGCCTGGTCAGAGTTTTACCTGGCTCACAAAATCGTGATGGATGTTTCATTTCATATTGAATTTGGAATTTTTATTCCTCATACTGCGACCAAAGCCAATCAGGCACCTTGAGAACCCGGAAGCAAAGCGCTCGACGTTGGGCGGCAGCGCCCGCAGTGTCTGCTTATCACAGAAGGAAACAATAGGTATGAGTACACAACAGAAGCGGCTTGATGTGATTTGTATCGGACGCATCGCCGTCGACCTCTACGGTCAGCAAATTGGATCACGCCTGGAAGATATGACCAGCTTCAACAAATATCTCGGCGGGTCTTCCGGCAACGTGGCCTACGGTACGGCGATCCAGGGCCTGAAATCGGCGATGCTGGCGCGCATAGGTGACGAGCATAACGGCCGCTTTTTGCGTGAAGAGCTGCAACGTGCGGGCTGCAATACCGATGGCCTGATTACCGATAAGCAGCGCCTGACCGGGCTGGTGATCCTTGGGATCAAAGATGAAGAGAGCTTCCCGCTGATCTTCTACCGCGACAACTGCGCCGATATGGGGCTGGTGCCGGAAGATATTAACGAAGATTTCATCACCTCTTCACGCGCGGTCGCCGTCACCGGCACGCACCTTTCGCATCCGCAAACCCGCGCCGCCGTACTGAAAGCGCTGGATATCGCCAAACGCAACGGCCTGCGCACCGCGCTGGATATCGATTATCGTCCGGTGCTGTGGGGATTGACCTCACTCGGCGACGGCGAAACGCGTTTCATTGAATCGGGCGAAGTGACGCAACAGCTGCAGGAAGTGCTGCACTATTTCGATTTGGTGGTCGGAACGGAAGAAGAGTTCCATATCGCTGGTGGCAGCACCGATACGCTGACCGCGCTGAAAAATGTGCGTCAATCGAGCCAGGCCACATTAGTGTGCAAACGCGGTCCGCTGGGTTGCGTGGTGTTTGAGGGCGAGATCCCGGATAGTTGGGAACAGACCAAACTGCAGAGCGGCGTGCGCGTTGAAGTGCTGAACGTGCTGGGTGCGGGCGATGCCTTTATGTCTGGCCTGCTGCGCGGCTGGCTGAATGATGAAAGCTGGGAGCAAGCGTGCCGTTACGCGAACGCCTGTGGCGCGCTGGTGGTTTCGCGCCACGGCTGTGCACCGGCGATGCCGACCAAAGAAGAGCTGGACGATTTCCTTAGCCGCGATAAAGAGGTGAAACGTCCGGATCTTGATGTACGTCTTAATCACCTGCATCGCGTCACCACGCGTAAACAGCAGTGGCCAGAGCTGAATGTGTTCGCCTTCGACCATCGCAAACAGCTGGCTGATATGGCACGCGAAGCGGGCGTCAGCGAAGCGCGCATCCCAGAATTGAAACTGCTGCTGCTGCGTGCCGCAGAAGAAGCGGCCAATGAAGCCGGCCTGAATGAAAAGAGCGGCATCCTCGCGGACACCACTTACGGCCAGAAAGCGCTGAACGCGATTACCGGTAAAAACTGGTGGATTGGGCGTCCAATTGAGCTGCCAAGTTCACGTCCGCTGCGCCTTGAACACGGCAACATCGGCTCACAGCTGGTCGACTGGCCAGCCGAGCACGTGGTGAAATGTCTGGTGTTCTACCATCCGCACGACAGCGCGGAACTGCGTAAAGAGCAGGATGAGCTGGTGCTCGATGTGTGGAATGGCTGTAACAAGAGCGGGCACGAACTGCTGCTGGAGCTGATTCTGCCGGAGAGCAATCCGGACCGTGACGAATCCTACTATTACGACATGCTGAGCCACTTCTACAGCCTTGGCATTCAGCCAGACTGGTGGAAACTGCCGCCGCTGTCTGCCGAAAGCTGGCAGGCGATCAGCGGGTTGATCGAGCAGAACGACCCGCACTGCCGCGGCATTCTGCTGCTGGGCCTCGATGCCCCGGAAGAGACGCTGAAAGCCGGTTTCGCCGCCGCAGCGCAAGCGCCGTGGGTGAAAGGTTTCGCGGTAGGCCGCACCATCTTCGGCCAGCCGTCACGCCAGTGGCTGCAAGGCGAGCTGGATGATACAGCGCTGGTTGAGACCGTGAAAGGGAACTACCTGCGGTTGATCGGCTACTGGCGCGCTGTACGCGGTTAAGTGCGAAGTTAGCTGGGAAAAAGCGGCCAATTGGCCGCTTTTTTGATTGTGCTCGCTGGCCCTCATCCTAGCCTTCTCCCGCCAGCGGGAGAAGGGACCGATCCAGCAACTGTTGAGTATTGAACGCGATCTGCTAAGCCGCACAAGACGGTTCCCTCGCCCGCTTGCGGGAGAGGGTTAGGGTGAGGGGAAAACCTGCATATTCTGTGAGGCATTTCATAAACCGATGAAATAAGCGTCACGATGATGTCAAACAAATGAAATTTTCCATCCATCTGGTACTATAGCGCTCATTATCCAGCCATATTTTCTTTTCTAGCGGGCCGAAGTAATGACCAATAATCCAACGCAATTAACCTTGTTACAGGACGAGATCCGTCGTCGCTATGAGACGCTGAGCAAACGCCTGAAGCAGGTGGCTCGTTATATCCTTGATAACAGTAACAGCATCGCTTTCGATACCGTTGCTTCCATCGCACAACATGCCGATGTGCCGCCCTCGACGCTGATCCGCTTTGCCAACGCCTTTGGCTTCAGCGGCTTCAACGAAATGAAACAGGTTTTCCGTCAGCACCTGATGGAAGAGACCGTTAACTATACCGAGCGCGCACGTCTGTTCCGCCAGACCGCCACTGACGACAGCGCCACTTCACCTGAGAGCCCGGCCGAAATTCTCAATGTCTTCACCATGGTGAATAGCCAGGCGCTGCAACAGCTGGCGATGCAGGTCAATCCGGACCAGCTCAACCGCGCGGTGAAAATGCTCGATGAAGCCGAGAACATCTACATCATCGGCCTGCGTCGCTCATTCAGCGTGGCATCGTATCTGGTGTATGCGCTGCGCCATCTGGAGCGTCGTGCGTTTCTGATCGACGGCCTCGGCGGCATGTTCACCGAGCAGCTGAGCATGGTGAACCCGAAAGACGTGGTGATCGCCATCAGCTATTCGCCATACGCGCGTGAAGCGGTGGAGTTGGTTGAGTTGGGTGCCAAACGTGGCGCGCATCTGATCGCCATCACCGACAGCCAGGTCAGCCCGCTGGCTGCCTTCAGCGATGTGTGTTTTGTGGTGCGTGAAGCGCAAGTGGATGGCTTCCGTTCGCAGGTCGCTTCGCTGTGTCTGGCACAGACGCTCGCCGTGTCGCTGGCGCTGAACAACAACGTGGCCAGCGAATAATCTCTTCGCAGAGTCGACCAGCTAACAAAAAAGGGCAGCCAGCTGGCTGCCCTTCTTACATTGATGCGCAATCTACGAACGCGGATACTGGTCGCTGTTCACCCAGGCGTGATCCTTCTCCCAGGTAAATTTCCACAGACGTTTTGGACCCGCCATCACGTTGAGATAGTAGTTATCGTACCCGGCAATGGTTGCCACCGGATGATAGCCACGCGGCACCGTCACCACATCGCGGTTATACGGCGCCATGCACTCGTCGAGTGAACGGTCGTCGGTATAAACGCGCTGCATGGCGAAACCTGGCTCAGGATCGAAACGGTGATAGTAGGTCTCTTCCAGATAGGTTTCGTCCGGGCTGTTTTTCTGGTCGTGCTTGTGGCTGGGGTACGAACTGGTCGCGCCTTCATCGGTGTAGACTTCCACCACCAGCAGGCTGTCGGCCTCTTTATTGTCCGGCAGAATGTTGTGCACCAGACGCTGATTACGCCCTTTACCACGCTGCTCAACACCAACATCTTCCGGCGCAATCAGTCGCGCCGGCAGGTTGCCGCTGCTCGGTGCATTACACACCGCCAGCTCCAGATCGCTATCCGCATACACTTCCACTTCGTCGTTATGCGGTACGTAAACTGAGTAAGGCGGAGTGCGTTCAAACGGCGACAGACGTTTACCCAGATTCGGAAACTCGGCGTGACGGGTTTTCACCGACGCAAAGCCCGCCACCAGCACCAGACACAACTCTTTGTCGCCGCTACTCAGCTTCAGGCTCTGCCCTTTTTTCAGCAGATAGGCATCAAAGCCGACATATTCCCAGCCCGCGCTTTCCGGCGTGATGTGCTGGATGCGGCCGTTGCCGTCGGGTTTTTGCGCTTTCGAAATCAGAGACATCCTGTTCCTCCTTGTTGAGCGAAATTAGCCCAGCGTCGGCATGCTGAACTCAGATACGGTCTGCTGGCCGCTCGGCCAACGCACGGTGGCGGTTTTCATGCGGGTGTAGAAACGCACGCCGTCTGGACCGTGCACGTTCAGCGCACCAAATACCGAACGCTTCCAGCCGCCGAAGCTGTGGAACGCCATCGGAACCGGAACCGGCACGTTAACGCCAACCATGCCAGCTTCGACGTTTTGCACGAACTCACGCGCGGTGTAGCCGTTGCTGGTGAAGATGGCGCTACCGTTACCGAATTCGTGGCTGTTAACCAGCTGCAGTGCGCTGTCGTAATCGCTGGAACGCATGATGCTCAGCACCGGCCCAAAGATCTCTTCGCGCCAGATAGTCATATCCGACGTCACATTGTCGAACAGCGTGCCGCCAACGTAGTAACCTTCTGCATGGCCAGCAACCTGTATGCCGCGGCCATCAACCACCAGCTTCGCGCCTTCCTGCTCACCTTTGTCGATGTAGCCCAGCACTTTCTTCTGGTGCGCAGCAGAAACCACCGGCCCCATTTCATTCTCTTCGGCACCTTTCTGGATGCCAGGACCGACGCGCAGCGCTTTGATCAGCGGCGTCAGACGCGCAATCAGTTTGTCTGCGGTGTCGTCACCCACGGCAACCACAACCGGCAGCGCCATGCAGCGTTCACCCGCTGAACCAAACGCGCCGCCCATAATGGCGTTCACGGTGGCATCGAGATCGGCATCGGGCATCACGATGGCGTGGTTTTTCGCCGCGCCAAACGCCTGCACGCGTTTACCGTGGGCGCTGGCAGTTTTATAGATGTGCTCCGCTACGCCGGAAGAACCCACGAAGCTGACCGCGGCGATGCGCGGATCTTTGTACAGCTGCTCGGCATCTTCGTTAGACGAATGCACCACGTTGAATACGCCATCCGGCAGGCCCGCTTCTTTCAGCAGTTCGGCCATGCGCACAGATGCGGAAGGATCCAGCGCCGGTGGCTTGAGGATAAAGGTGTTGCCGCACGCCAGCGCGATGGGGAACATCCACAGTGGCACCATCGCCGGGAAGTTAAACGGGGTGATACCGGCGACAACGCCGACCGGCTGCATCAGCGAATAGCTGTCAACGCCGGTGCCCACGCTCGGTGAGTTCTCACCTTTAATCAGATGTGGAATACCGCAGGCATACTCGATCACTTCGATACCGCGCGTCAGTTCACCCAGCGCATCGGACCACACTTTACCGTGCTCAGACACGATCAGTGCCGCCAGCTCTTCGCGATGTTTTTCCATCAGCGCTTTAAAGTTGAACATCACACGGGCACGACGCAACGGCGCGGTTTTCGACCATTCCGGGAAGGCGGCATGCGCGACTTCAATCGCCTTTTCCACTTCAGCAGCGGTGCTCTGCGTCAGTTCACGCACGACTTTGCCGGTCGCCGGATCGTACACGGGAATGGTTTCATTGCTGGCGCTGTGGGTAATTTTGCCGCCGATAAAGTTTCCTACGATAGTCATGTCGTTGCCTCTTAGATGTGAAGTTCCCTGCAGATAGCCCGTTCGAACCGCGACGCTGCGTGTGCAGGCAATACTTAAAGCGTGCTATGAAGCTATCGTAATGAAATGAATTTTTCAAATACTTCTTTTTAGAAAATTTCCTTTTAGCGGCATGGATCGCATTTTTTCCGCCTGCGCTGACAGCCGGGTGTAAATCAGCCCGTAGCGCTGCACTGCTGGTGCTAAAGACTCGCCAAACCGCTCTGCCGCTAAGCCGTTGCCCGCACCGAATTTATGTCTGAAATCCAGCTTCCCCATGCAACGCGAAACGAAATATGAAATTTTTGCGAGGCAGATCCAATATCTGATATTTCATAATTCAATAATAATGAAATAAATGTTCTCTTTGCAGCACCTAATCCGTATCCGTTTACAGGAGCCGCACATGGCCATCGATCCGACCCGTTTCTGTATTAACCGTAAAATTGCGCCCAGGCTAACGCTGGAAGCCTTCTTTCAGCTGGTACAACGCCTGGGATTGAGCAAGGTTGAACTGCGTAATGACATGCAGAGCGGCAAGGTAACCGATGATCTCAGCGCGGCGCAGCTGCGCGCGCTAGCGGATAAGTACCACATTGAAATCGTGACGATTAACGCGCTCTATCCGTTTAACCGTGCCAATGAGTCGCTGCTGGCTAAAGCCGACGCGCTGCTACAGGAAGCTCAGGCCATCGGCGCAAAAGCGCTGGTGATGTGTCCGCTCAATGAAGGAGTTGAGATTTCGCCCCAGCAGACGCTGGAAGCGCTGCAGGTACTGGCGCCGCGCTTTGAAAAGTATGGCATTCAGGGGCTGGTTGAACCGCTGGGCTTCCCGGTCAGTTCGCTGCGCTCGGCGGTGCAGACGCAGCAACTGATTCAGCAAGCAAAAGTCCCGTTTAAGGTACTGCTCGATACCTTCCATCATCACCTGTATGAGAACGCCGAAAACGAGTTCCCGCAGGAGATTGATATCAACCATATTGGTCTGGTGCATTTATCCGGCGTGGAAGATACCCGCCCAACGGCGCAACTGACCGATGAACAACGCATCATGCTCAGCGACCGCGATGTGCTGAACAGCGTGGCGCAGGTGAAACGTCTGGAGATGTTGGGCTATAAAGGCGTGTATGCCTTTGAGCCGTTTTCATCCGAGCTGGAGACGTGGAAGCCAGCAGACATTGAGCGCCAAATTCGCTACAGCATTGAGTTGCTGCAAGCCTAAACGAACCCTTATCTGTGTCTAAACAAGGCACTTTTGTTAGTGTTGGCCTCGGTCGGAGGCCTTTTTTTATCCCCGTCATAATTTACGTGATAGCTGCGTTGGCCGCGATTGTGCGCCCCAGTCACTTACAAATGTAAGCTCCTGGGGACTTACAATCTTGCCGCCTTGCTCTGACGTAAATTATTTAGGGGATATCGGATTCACCGAGAACAACTACGCGTTCTCTTTAACCTCCACCATCGGCTCTTCCGGCATCCGCTTAATCATGCGCAGCGTGCAGAACAGCGCTAAACACACCAGCAGTGCGGTGAGGAAATAGACCAGCGACACGCCGGCATAACTCATGATGAAACCGGCGATCGGGCCGGTGATGCCCAGCGATAAATCCATAAACGCGGTATAAGTCGCGAGCGCGCTGCCCTGATTCTGCTGCGGCACCACTTTTACCGCCACCACGCCAATCGCCGGGAATACCAGCGAGAAACCCGCGCCGGTGAGGAACGCGCCCATCTTCGCCATCCACGGGTCGAATGAACCGGCCACCAGAAACAGGCCCATCGCTTCTACCGCAAAGCAGATACTCGCCACGCGCAAACCACCAAGCTTGTTGATGGCATTCGGAAACAGCAGACGCGTGCCGACGAACGCGGCGCTGAACATGGTCAACGCGAAGGCGGCACCATCCCAACCTTTATCCTGATAAAACAGCGTGATAAAGGTGGCGATCACGCCAAACCCGGCGGAACCCATCGCCAGAATCAGGCCGAAACCATACACCTTGCTCAGCACGTCACGGAACGGCAGCGGCTTGGCTTTGCTGCCTCTCACTGATGCGCGCGGCAGCGCCAGCGCAATTGCCAGCACACAAATGGCAATGATGATGCTGGAAAGCAGCAGCAAGCCGCCGCTGCGGAAAATCACCACGCCGAGCGGCGCACCAATCGCCATCGCGCCATAAGTGACAATGCCGTTCCACGAAATTACCCGGCCAATATGCAGCGAACCGACGCGCGCCACGCCCCACAGCGACGTACCGGTGCCGGAAAAACTCTGTCCGATGCCGAGAATCACGCGCCCCAGACACAGCAGCACCAGGCTCAGCACGCCCTGCCCATCGCTGAGCGCCGACAGCAAAATACAGATGCCGCTCAGCAAACAGCCGACTAGCCCCAGCACCACCACTTTTTTCGGCCCCCACAAATCGGCGAAGCGTCCCGCATGCGGGCGGCTTAGCAGCGTGGCGATGTATTGCAGGCTGATCACCAATCCAGCCCAGAAGGCGTTGTAGCCCAGTCCGTCATGGACAAAACCGGGCAGCACCGCCAGCGGCAAGCCGATGGTGAGATAGCTGGCAAAGTTGAACTTCACGATAGAAAGGATCAGTAAATTGAGGCGAAAACGACCGTGTTCAGATGCGGCGGCAGGCGAGTCAGGCATGAGTGATTGCGCTCGTGGGTGACGGAATTTTTATAACAAGAGGATAACTATACGCCATTTGGTTTTATCCGCATCAGTGAAATGCCCAGTTTTATGGTCATCATTTCGTCATATCGCGCTCGTAGACTCGCCCCCAATCAAATCCCAAAGAGGATAACAATCTGATGACGCCCCTGATTTCTCAGGCGCGCGTGCGTAACGCTCACGCCTTCGCGGGAGGTGGCCGATGACGCATGCCGCGCTGCCTATTGAACTGAAAAATCTCAGATGGTCGGTGGATAACCTGACTATTCTGCACGATCTCTCCCTGACCATTCCCGCAGGCGAAATTCTGGCGCTGCTCGGCCCGAGCGGCTGTGGCAAAAGCACGCTGCTGAAACTGCTGGCGGGTTTGCTGCAGCCCACCGCCGGCGAACTGTGGATCGGCCAACGCTGCGTGGCATCGCCGCACCACTGCGATGCGCCGGAAAAACGTAACCTTGGCATGGTGTTTCAGGATTACGCGCTGTGGCCGCACATGTCGGTGGCGCAAAACGTCGCCTTTCCGCTGCGTATGCGCGGCATGAAAAAAGCCGCCGCGCGGCAACAGGCCGATGCCGCACTGGCGCAGGTGGGCCTTGCGGATTTTGGCGATCGCAAACCGGCGCTGCTTTCAGGCGGCCAGCAGCAGCGCGTGGCGCTGGCGCGCGCGCTGGTGGCGAAACCGGCCATTCTGCTGTTCGACGAACCGCTCTCCAACCTCGACCGCGACCTGCGTGAAACTCTGGTTCACACCATGGCGGATTTGCTGCGCGCGGCGCGCATCACCGCTGTTTACGTTACGCACGATCGCGACGAAGCCAACACGCTGGCCGACCGCATCATTCACCTGGCGCAGGGCCAGATTGTTTCCGTTACTCACCTCTCAGGGGACTGCAATGCCATCTCTCAAGTCAGTTAAAACAGGAGCCATCAGCGCGATGATGTTGACTTCCGCCATCATGATCAACGACGCCCAGGCGCTGACTGTATACACCGCCGGTCCGGGTTCGCTGTCGAAAAGTCTTGCCGCCGGATTTGAAAAACAGACCGGCATCAAAGTGAATATTTTCCAGGCCACCACCGGCAAAGTGATGGCGCGTCTGGAAGCGGAACAGGCCAATCCGCAAGCCGACGTGCTGATCTCGGCTTCGTGGGATACCGCCGAAGATCTGCAACAGCGCGGCTGGCTGCTGCCGTTCAACAGCGCCAACGCGGCGAAGGTGCCGGAGCAGTTCAAAACCGCCAACTATGTCGCGCAAGGCATTTCCGCGCTCGGCATCGTGTGGAATACGCAAAGCAACACGCCAGAGCCGAAAACCTGGCAGGATCTCACCGCGCCCGCCTTCAAAGATAACGTCACCACGCCGGATCCGGCGCTGTCTGGCGCGTCACTCGATCTGCTGATTGGCCTGCAAAACAGCGAAGGCGAAAAAGCCTGGCAGCTGTTTGACCAGCTGAAAGCCAACGGCATGGTGATGAGCGGCCCCAACGCGCAGGCGGTGACGCCGGTGCTGCAAGGCGCGAAAGCGGCGGTGTTTGGCGCGGTCGATTACGTCACCTATAACAACATCGCGCAGGGCGAGAGCGTGAAGGTGATCTTCCCGGAAAACGGTACCGTGGTCGCGCCGCGTCCGATGATGATCCTGAAAAGCAGCCAACACGCAGATGATGCGAAGAAATTCGTCGATTACGTGCTGTCGGATGAAGGTCAGGAGCAAGTAGCGAAAGCCTGGCTGATGCCGGCGCGTACCGATATCAAAGCGCAACGTCCGCTATTCACTGAGATCAAGCTGTTACCGACTAATCAGGATGGCAGCAGCGAACGTTCGGCGGTGCTGAAGCGCTTTGGCGCACTTTTCGGACAGTAAGCGATGTCGCGTGCCCTGAATGGCGTGATTCTGCTGGCGTTATTGCTGCTGGTGGCGCTGCCGCTGCTGTTTATCGTGCTGCAAGCGCTGTTTCCCTACTTCGGCGAAGGTAGCTGGCGCGGTGTCTTTAGCGCTTTCCCGGCGCTACTGGACGATCCGCAGCTGACATCGATGTGGCTGGGCACGCTGAAAATCGGCGGCGGCGTGGCGCTGTGCAGTTTGCTGCTGGGCTTACCGCTCGGCGTACTGCGCGGCCTGTTCCGCCTGCCGGGCGCGGCGTTGTGGGATCTGCTGTTTCTGATCCCCTTTCTGACGCCGCCCTATATTGTGGCGCTGTCATGGACGCTGGCGCTGCAACGCAACGGCTATATCGAACAACTCACTGGCATCAACTTCGACAGCCTGCTGTTTAGCAGCAGCGGCATGATTGGCGTGATGACGCTGAACATCTTCCCGGTGGTCTATTTCGCGGTGTCGCGTTCGCTGCTGGCCAGCGGGCAACGTCTTGCCTGGGTGGCGCGCGTGCATGGCGCATCGGCGTGGCGCGGCTTCTGGCACATCACCTTGCCGCTCACCTTACCGGCACTGGCGGGTGGCGTGCTGCTGGCGTTTACGCTGGCGATTGAGGAGTACGGCGTGCCTGCGGCGCTCGGTGCGCAGGCGAAGCTGACGCTGATGACCGTCGGTATTGAAACCAAACTCGCCGACTGGCCGATCGATCTGCCTGGCGCAGCGTCGCTGTCACTGATGCTGAGCCTGATGGCGCTCACGGCGTGGCTGCTGCAGCGCAAACTGACCGGCAGCAGCGATGTGACGGCGGTTGGTGGCAAACCGGTGAGTCAGGAACTGGCGCATGCGGGACGCTTACAAATCTTAATGCTGCTGCCGTTTGCTGTCACCGTGCTGCTGGCGGTGGTGCTGCCGCTCGGCGCGATGACCCTGAGCGGCTTGCTGAATACGCTCTCCGGCGGATTACATCTGAGTAATCTGACGCTACGCCACTTCGGCGCGCTGTTCAGCCAGCAAGGCGATGCGCTGGCGGCCTTCTCCACCAGCATTGGCCTGGCGCTCGGCGCGGCGCTGCTGACCGGCGCGCTGGGTTTTCTGATCGCCTGGCGCGTATCGGAAGGGAAAACCCGTTTGCTGGCGATGATGGATGGCCTGGCGCTGCTGCCTGCGGCGATGCCCGGCGTGGTGGTGGGCGTGGGGTTGATTCTGCTGTGGAACCGCGGTTTCTGGCCGTTTTCGCCCTACAACACGATGTTTATTCTGCTGCTGTCGTACAGCTGTTTGCTGCTGCCGTGGCCGGTGCGTTATGTCAGTAGCGCGCTGCGCCAGCTGGCACCCACGCTGCAACCAGCGGCGCGCGTGCACGGCGCATCACGTGTGCGGGCGCTGCGTCTGATTGTGCTGCCGCTAGTCGCGCCCAGCCTGCTGGCGGCGATGATGATGGTGTTTGCCGTAGCGTCGCGCGAGCTGGTGACATCGCTGCTGCTGGCTCCGGCAGGCACGCAAACCGTGGCGATCTTTATCTGGCGTCAGTTCGAACAGGGCTCGGTGGGACAAGGTATGGCGATGGCCACGCTGACGCTTTGCGCCAGTTTGAGTTTGATGTTGGCGGCCACGGTGCTGATGCGGCGTCATGAAAAATAGTCATACATACCGTAGCGGCGTGATTCATCACGCATAAATATGACATTGATGATTAACATTATTTAAGCCGTGATTGTGAGTTTAACTGTCATCTTATCCACATATTTTAAAACCCATGTCCATGCCGCATTGACCTTACATTTTAAATGGGTAAATTATAGTTTCGATTAGGGATGATTTCTAACCGTAAGGAAACGGCATGTATCACAGTGATTTGATACTCAAGGGCATCAAAGCCGATGAGTTGATGGCGTCACAGCTTGAAAAAGCTCTTATAGGTGTAAAAGACCAGGTACTTCAGCAAGCCAGTAAAATTGGCGACGGAGCAACACGCTTGGTGTATTACACATCTTGCTTCACCGATAACTATCAAGATGTCTGTGCAAAGCTAAAAGAAGAAGACTTGCGCTTCCTGGATGGCATTGCCGAAGTGGTCAAAAGACGTGACATTATCTTTAGGCTGGTTCACATCTATTTTGAAGGAATTTTCAGATTCAAAACACGCGAACAACTTTCAGCAATCAATTCCGGTTTATTAAAAGCAGGCGTGATCATCTCCTCTAACACACTAAACAACCAGACTTTTGTCATTGGAATAACAACAGCTGTTTGCCTTGGCATAGGCTTTAACTCATCCATCGTCGCCTGGACAGGAAAGACCGCCGCGCTAACTGTTACCGGGCTAGGGCTATACGGCATCGTACAACAAGCTGCTGATAGTGCTGAAAGGCTTAGGCTGCAAGCGCCGATGTATTATCAAGCCCTGCACATGCAAAGACTCGAAATGATGTATTTCCTCGTCGAGCCGACTTTTATGAAAGCTCAAGCATTTGAGAGTGACATTACCAATGCAATAATTAACATGGTGAAGTAGGCATGCGTAATTTTCTAAAACAATGGTTAAAGGCGCAGGCATCATATTTCTTTTGGGGCTACGTTCCGCTTGTTTTAATTATTACTTTCGGTGTTTTTGCAGTAACGTACTTTCGCCCCTACGCACTTCAGGCCATAGGGGTTTTGATAATCATTACCTTTGCGTTTGTTGTCTGGTTTAACCGCCCTCGTTAAAATTAAAAGGAACTTAACTATGTCAACTCCAGCTCATTTATGGCTAACAGATGAAAACGGATCCCCTATCGCGGGTGGATGCCTGATGCCTACACGACTCGGCTCAATTGAAATGCGCACTCTAACGCATAACATATCGGTTCCAGCCGACAGACATACCGGAAAGTTAACAGCAGCAAGAATCCATGCCCCAATAGTTTTCCAGAAAGAATTTGACCAGACGACGCCATTATTATTTCGCGCGCTGTGTCAGGGCAGAATACTTAAATCAGCCACGATAAAAATGTATAGAATTAATGAGGCAGGAATTGAAACAGAATACTTTAACATTGTTCTTGAAAACGTAAAAATAACCAGCATTACTCCATCACTCGTACCAGCAGGCATAGCAAGCACACATATGGAAAATGTCGAGATTCGTTATGAAACTATTATGTGGAAATACGTCGATGGAAATATTCAGTTTAAAGATGGTTGGAATGAACGAATGATCGCTTAATTAAATAGTTAACACCTTACCTTGCTCGCTGTTTGTCTGTGCCGATGTTTAAATAAGTATTGATGTCGGCACGGTAAGCCGAGGTGTGAAAATTTCACAGCTACCGCTTGACGTTCATGCAGGTAGCTACGGATGTTGCGTGTTGTAAAAATTTCTCTTTATCTTAAAAAACAGATGGTTAATTTTCATCAACTACACTCTCCTGAGAAATTTTGTCTCAGGAGAGAGAATGAATAACCTGCTTCAGGAAAAAATTGGCCAGAACATCCTGGTAAAACTGGCGATGCTGGTGATTATTCTGGCGGGCATTCGCGCCGCCTCGGACATTCTGGTGCCCTTCTTACTCGCCAGCTTTTTAGCTATTGTGCTCAATCCGCTGGTTACGATGCTAATGCGACGCGGCGTCAAACGTGGCCTGGCGATTACGCTGGTGATCACCGTGATTTTTATCGTCGTACTGTTACTCATTGCTGTACTCGCCAGCTCGGCCAGTGACTTCAGCGATACCTATCCGCAAATCCGCGCCATGCTGGAGCAGAAACTGGCGGTGGTGCAACATTTTGCCGCGCGTTTTCATATCAACATCTCTACCGAAGCGCTGGCGGCACGCCTCGATCCCAACGTGGTGATGGACATGGCAACATCGGTGCTAAAACAGCTGTCCGGCGCGATGACCAACGTCCTGCTGCTGATCCTCACCGTGGTGTTTATGCTGTTTGAGGTGCGTCATCTGCCGTACAAGATGCGCAATGCGATGGTTAATCCGCAGATCCGTATCGCCGGTCTGCACCGCGCGCTGAAAGGTGTGACGCACTATCTGGCACTGAAAACATTGGTGAGTTTGATTACCGGCGTGGCCGTTTGGCTGTCGCTGCTGCTGCTCGGCGTGAAGTTCGCGCTGTTCTGGGGCGTGGTGGCGTTCATCCTTAATTTCATCCCCAACATTGGCCCGATCATCGCCGGTATTCCGCCATTTATTCAGGCGCTGGTGTTAAATGATATTTATGACGCCATGCTGGTGGCGGCGCTGTTCAGCGCGATTCATATGGTGTTCGGCAACATGCTGGAGCCAAGATTGATGGGGCGCGGGCTGGGACTCTCGACGCTGGTGGTGTTTCTGTCGTTGATTTTCTGGGGCTGGCTGCTGGGTCCGGTCGGCATGTTGCTGTCGGTGCCGCTCACCAGCGTGACCAAGATTTTGATGGAAACCACGCCGGGCGGAAGCCGATTGGCGATTATGTTGGGTAATGGACGGCCGGGTAAACGGGCGCGTTAAGGCTCTTTCACTCAAGGTCGCGCAATAAATTGCGCCGCTACAGATTCAGTGCATGCCGTAGCGGCGTGATTTTACGTTATTGCGTTTGAAACACGCTGTTGTCGGTAATCGCCTGGACATCAACTTTGTTTGGCAGGATGTTCAACTCGCTAAACAAGTCCGACACCTTCTGCACCTTCGCCACATCATCCGGCGTCACGCCACGTACACCGTGGGAAATACGCGCAGTAATCTGCTGCGCGTCCGCCGGTTGCAGGCGCGTTAACTGCGCATACACCTCGTTATACTGCTGCGGATGCGCCAGCGCCCACTCGCGCGCTTTGGCCAGACGATGGGTGAAATCCGCAATCGCCGCGCGCTTCGCGGGATCGTCGAGCGAGCTTTGCGTGGCGGTGACAAACGACAGCGCGGTTGTCAGCCCTTTGCCGTCACGCAGCAGACGCGCGCCATGCTTTTCCGCAATACCTAAATAGGGATCGAAGGTCGCCCATGCGGTAATCTGCCCGGAGTTAAACGCCGCGCTGGCGTCGGTTGGCAACACAAAACGCACCGGCACCGTATCACGTGGCACTTTCGCCTCTTCCAACGCCTCATACAGCAAGTGCTGCGAGATACTGCCGCGCGCCGACGAGACGACAACCTGCTTGCCAGCCAAATCTTTCACGCTGTGGATCGGCGAATCCGCGGGCACGATCAGCCCGTTCGAACCGGCGTCACCGACGTTGGTGGCGATGATCTTCAGCGGTACGCCGCCCGACGCCGCCATCAGCACCGGCAAATCGCCAGCGTACGAGGTATCGACCGCACCCGCACGCTGCGCTTCAAACAGCGGCGCCGCGCCCTGGAAATTCGCCCAGCGATAGTGATAAGGCGCGTCTTTCATGACATCTGCCGCTTCGATCAGCGAACGCAGATTGCGTGCCTGATCGCCCAGCACCAGCGTGACTTTACTCAAATCAGGCGCCGCCTGACTGCCAAACGCCGCGCACAGCAGCAGCGCAGAAACTACCGGTTTTAGCCATTTCAGCGGGGAGATTCTCAGAGTGCGTTGCGGTTGAGCTGGCGGATGTAAGCATCCCAGTGCAGCTGATATTTGCGATTACGGATGCTGTTATCAAACGCCTGCGCGGCTTTCTCTGAAACGGCGTCCGGCAAAATGATCAGATCCGCGCCACCCGATTGTGCCGCCAACTGTGCCTGGCAGGCGCGCTCGAGGTAATAGAGGTTATAGAAAGCTTCTTCAATGCTGCCGCCGCTGGTCAGCAGGCCGTGATTGCGCAGGATCAGCGCGTTAAGATCGCCGAGGTCGGCAACGATGCGCTGCTGCTCGTCGAGATCCAGCGCGATACCTTCGTAATCGTGATAGCCGAGGCGATTATGGAAACGCGTGCTGTGTTGCGAAATCATCAGCAGGCCGTTCCGCTGCGCCGAAACGCCAATGCCCGCCGCGGTGTGCGTATGCAGCACCGCATGGGCATCTGGCCGCGCGCGGTGAATCGCGCTGTGAATAACAAACCCGGCAAGGTTAATTCCCAGCCCGGTTGGGTCGTCAATAATATTGCCGTCGATGTCGATTTTAACCAGCGTTTCCGCCTGGATTTCATCGAAGGTTTGCCCGAAAGCGTTGATAAGAAAGTGCGGCTGATCGCCCGGTACGCGCAGGGAAAAATGGGTGTAAATATGGTCGGTCCAGCGTAGCTTCGCCGCCAGATGATAAGCCTGCGCCAGTTTGATGCGCGCCTGCCATTCGCCTTCGCTGATGCGCTGCCGTAATGATGTGACATCCAGGGTTTCCGTGCTCATTTCCGCTCCTCATTTCAGGTCAATGTGCTTACCTAACATCGTGGCATAGCGTTTTTGCCGCTGGGAAATGCCAATAACGGCAAAACAATGTCATTAAATGCAAAGTGAGATTGATCATTGACCTGTATCAGACCGGTTTATTCTTAAATCGCTACCCTACACAGCCCTGTGAAAATGGTATGCTGCTGACGCCGCAAGCGCAGCTTAAACCGACTGAGGATTGTCTGGTGCCACTGAAAAAACGACATCACGATTTTGATTGGGTCTTAATCGTTTGTGCCGGGTTGCTGCCATTGGTGCTCGGCATCCTTTGTACGGCCATCGAAGCGCGTCACACCGTCAGCCAACAGCAGATCTCAACCGCCAATACCTTGATTACTCAGGCTGAAAAGATGAGTGACAACGCCTGGAATATGATCACTGAGATGCGCCAGTATCAGTACCAGCCTTGTGCACAAATCGAAGATCAGCTGCAGCGCGCCGGTACGCTTAATCCCTATTTTCGATCCATTGGTATGCTGAAAGGCAATGACATCATTTGCTCGTCCGCCTTTGGCCTGCGGCATGGCACCCTGACCGAGATGATGATGCAGCCGCCGCCGATAACCGGCAAAGCCTGGTGGAGCATCTCGGTGCACGGAACGGTTGGCGTGCCGAATCGTCCGGCGGTGGTGTTTATGCGTCAGCTTCCCGATACCAGCGGTTTTTGGGCGGTCATCGACGGCCAATATTTGATGGATTTCATGAACGCCATTGGCGGTTCACGCGGTTACTACATGAGCCTGCAATTTAGCGGTGGCGCAGTGATCGCCAGCGGACCAGCTGACATGCAGCCAAAGCTGTATATGAAAAGTGAATCTTTTCAGGCCGACTCCAGCCGCTATCCCATCACCGTTAATGTAACCGTTCCGGCTTCTGAGCTGCTCAAAGCCTGGCGTCAGGCGCTGTTCATCTTCCTGCCGATGGCGGCGATTTTCTCGATTTTGCTGATGATCCTCACCGCCAATTGGCTGCGTCGTCGTATTTCCTGGCACGATGAGATTGGTCGCGCCATCCGCGCCCGCCAGTTCTCAGTGCATTATCAGCCGGTATACAGCAATACCTTGCACGCCTGCGCCGGTGTTGAAGCCTTACTGCGCTGGCAACGGCCCAACGGCGTGATGATTCGTCCGGATATCTTTATCAGCGCCGCTGAAGCCGAAGGGATGATTGTGCCGTTGACGCAGCATCTGCTGGAGTTGATGGCCGAAGATATCCAGAGCTGGCAGGTCGAGCCCGGATTTCACCTCGGGCTGAATCTGGCGGCGGAGCATCTGCAGCATGACGATTTCGTGGCCGATATTGAATTGTTTGCTGAGCGCATCAAAGATAAACAGCTGTGCATCACGCTGGAGCTGACCGAACGCAGCCTGATTGAAGAGGGTGAAAAGGTGGCGTGTAAACTGCGTCATTTGCGCGCGCAGGGCATGAAGGTGGCGATTGATGATTTCGGTACCGGCCACTGTTCACTGACCTACCTGCTCACCTTCCCGCTGGACTACCTGAAAATCGATCGCGGCTTTATCAATGCCATTGAAGGCCTCGACGTAGAAACACCGGTGCTGGATGCGATTATTAATCTGTGCCACAAGCTGGAACTGGATGTGCTGGGCGAAGGCGTCGAGACCGCAACACAATTTGAGTACCTGCGGCAGCGTGGTGTGATATTTATTCAGGGCTACTATTATGCCCGTCCGCTGGATAATGACCGGCTGCGTGCCTGGCTCAGCGAGCAAGGGCACAAGCCACTTCTCGTTGAGGAACATTATGAGCCTGAACTGCATCATTCTTGATGACTACCAGAACGTCGCCCAGTCGCTTGCCGATTGGGCGTCTCTCGCCCCGCTGGTGCACACCACTTCCCTGACTGAACATTTCGCCGACCAGGATGAATTGGTTAAGCGCATCGCGCACGCCGATATTTTGGTGGTTATGCGCGAACGCACGCCGCTCAGCGCCGAGCTGATTGGCCGCTTGCCCAATCTGAAAATGGTAGTCACTTCCGGCATGCGTAATGCCTCCATCGATTTACATGCCTGCGCGGAACGCTATATCGCGGTGTGCGGTACCGCCAGCAGCAGCGCGGCACCGCTGGAACTGACGTGGGGATTGTTGCTGGGATTGGCGCGCCATATCGTGCCGGAGAATCAGGCGCTGCGCAGCAACGGCGCGTGGCAGCACACCGTTGGCATGGGCCTGCAGGGCAAAACGCTGGGATTACTTGGATTGGGTAAAATCGGCGGCGAGATGGCAAAAGTGGCGCAGGCGTTCGGGATGCGCGTGTGTGCGTGGAGCCAGAATTTAACCGCCGAACGTGCCGCCGAATGTGGCGCAGAACGTTCGCCATCGCTGGCTGCGCTGCTCAGTAGCAGCGATGTGGTGTCCATTCATCTGGTATTGAGCGAGCGCTCACGCCATTTAATTGATGCAGCGGCGCTGACGCAGATGAAGCCCGGCGCGCTGCTGATTAACACATCGCGCGCCGGCATTGTCGATCAACAGGCGATGATCGCCGCGCTGCAATCGGGTCAGTTAGCCGGTGCGGGATTAGATGTGTTTGAACAGGAGCCGCTGCCCGCCGATCATCCGCTGCGTCAGCTGCCGAACGTGCTGGCGACGCCGCATCTCGGCTATGTCGCCGACAGCAATTATCGCACCTACTTCACGCAGGCGGTGGAAGATATTCAGGGATGGTTAACGGGTGCGCCACTGCGCTCGCTGCTCTGAACGGCCTGCGCGCCGTTTTTCCGCAATGCGCAGCGCCACTTCAAGGCTGTCTTCCGCCAGCGCGCCATTCGGCACATCGCGCTGGGCATTGAGACGTTGATTAATGCGCTCCAGCGTCGGCGTTAACTGCCCCACCAACTGCTGATATTCATCAAGCTGCGTGATGGGTTGGTTACATGCGATGCTGGTTTGCGTCAACCGTTGCAGCTGACGCAAGCTCTCGGTCGCCTGGCGGGAGAGTAATCCGGCCTGACGCCAGCTTTTCAGGCGCTGCAGCAGTTCATCGGGTTGTTGCGCCAATAATGCCAGCTGCGCATCGGTTCGTTCGCCACAGTTAATCCACGCCACCGAGCTAATGGAAACGGCAGTCGTACGCTGTGCCGCAGGCACAAGATTGATAAGATTGCTTTCTACACTGTCGCTCATCGACAGCCAGGGATTCTTAAAAGAATGGGCGTTTATCCTCGACATGAACACTCCACCAAAGCACGGCGGCAGAGTATTACCCAATGTTTTGGAGCTGGCAAGCAGAGGTTGCCGCCTCGCTTAATGGTAAGTTTTTCTTATTTATGTGCGCATCAATCAGGTATGGCAATAAAGCCGCGGCATACCAGAATAATTGATTATTTGATCGCCATTGGGGAGTTGATACATCTGATAATAATCACTGTGGGATTCTCGCGCCGAGGTGAAAAGTATCTGCGCAGCGAGTGGCTCGGGCACCGTATCATCGGCCATCGCCTGCACTTTACGGGTATTCACCAGCATAAAATCGCCCTGACGATGCCAGCTACTGACAGAAACGCGATTTAAGCGATATTGGCGATCCGGCAATGTTACCGTGCCGATTAGCGTTGATGCGCCGCTACCATCCGCTTTAAAACGTGTGCGTACCGTCGCATCCAGCGTACCCGTTGGCTTCCCTTCATTATCAATGCGATAGGGAACATCACACCATTCGGGTACCACAACGGTTGGGCGGACCAACAGCACCCACGCCCAGGGAAGAATGAACGCAATAATAACAACCAATGTGAGTAATGACTTACGCATCAGGTAGCTCCTGATTAGATATCAACCATGAAATACATTCATTATTCTTTTGCTCGATGGGTTGGAGGCAAAGGAAAGCACTGCTGAAGGCACGAATGCGTGAACGGTTGATGTACAGCAACGGCGGGACTGAGCCATCCGGCAGGCGCGGTTTTAACTCGCGGAATCGGCGCATAGCATCCTGAACGACAAAAGAATCGGCAGAAAGTCTTTCATTGATAAAGACCTGCGTCTGCGCTTCCTGACCATAAAATTTAAATTGCATGCCATCATGTTCGGTTGGCGCAAACTCCTGACGGATAATCAGTGCCAGCGCCACATTTAGCAGTAATAATCCCGCCAGTACGCCACGCCACAGCCAGGATTTTTTCTTCACGGCGACCGCTTTCACAGCAGGTTCGGGCTGCACCGTGACCGGCTTTTCAGCTTCAGCAGCAGGCGTAGCGACCTCATTGAAGGATTCGACATCGACCTGCTCGGCCAGCACGCAGCCAATCAGCGGCACCTGATGTACCAATGCACCTGGCGCGTGCGCCTGCTGCGCCAGACGATTGATCTCAGCAATGGTCAACGTTAAGCGATCGGCAAAGGGGATCTCAGAAGGTTCGCGCTGAAACAGCACATGCAATGCCTGATTACGCACCAGCTTGCCTTGGGCATTGAGCACGCGACGTAATACCGCGCTTTGCAGCGGACTTAATGCCACGCGTTGAGCGGGAGAATTGAGTGGATAAAACACCTGTTGGTCGGCATCAAAACAGAGACTTTTGGCAAATAAAACAAAGCGCGCCATATGAAACCTGATTTCCAAAAAAGCAACTCACGCAAGTATATGTAGTTTCGCGAGATGGCGCACGCTTACTGCAAATCGCTGCGTGAAATTGTGGCCTTTTTTCGACGCGTTTTAAGCGCTAACAGGCCACAGCATTAGCTAAAAAATAGCCAGTTAATGGTGAGAACATGACAAATATCACACAAAATCGGTATACTCTGTCGCGGTTGGCAATCATTACTTTCCTAATAATTGCCCGGCAGGGCAGGGAAAAAGCGTTATTTCCCCGTTATGCTTTAATTTTCTCAACGCCGCGGACTGTTGGCATTGTTTGAGTCCGCAGCGTTGAGGATTTTTCGAATTCCAATACAGGGTATCTGCATGAAACTACGTAGGAAGCGTGTAAAACCTATCGGGATTGATGATGTCACCATTATCGATGACTCCCGTTTACGTAAAGCCATTACCGCGGCTTCGCTGGGCAACGCGATGGAATGGTTTGATTTTGGTGTTTATGGCTTTGTGGCTTACGCGCTGGGTAAGGTGTTCTTCCCGGATGCTTCTCCAAGTGTACAGATGATTGCTGCACTGGGTACGTTCTCAGTTCCGTTCCTGATTCGTCCACTCGGTGGTTTGTTCTTCGGCATGTTGGGCGATAAATATGGTCGCCAGAAAATCCTTTCTATTACCATCGTTATCATGTCGATCAGTACCTTCTGTATCGGCTTGATACCGTCCTATGCCTCAATTGGTATTTGGGCACCGATTCTGCTGCTGTTGGCAAAAATGGCGCAGGGCTTCTCGGTCGGCGGTGAATATACCGGTGCATCGATCTTCGTTGCCGAGTACTCGCCTGACCGCAAGCGCGGCTTTATGGGCAGCTGGCTTGATTTCGGCTCCATCGCCGGTTTTGTGCTCGGTGCGGGCGTCGTGGTGCTGATCTCCACCATTATCGGTGAAGAGAAATTCCTCGAGTGGGGCTGGCGTATTCCGTTCTTTATTGCGCTGCCGCTCGGCATTATCGGTTTGTATCTGCGTCATGCCCTGGAAGAAACGCCGGCGTTCCAGCAACACGTTGACAAGCTGGAACAAGGCGACCGTGAAGGTCTGCGCGACGGCCCGAAAGTGTCGTTTAAAGAGATCGCGACCAAACACTGGAAAAGCCTGTTGGCCTGTATCGGTCTGGTGATCGCCACCAACGTGACCTATTACATGCTGCTGACCTACATGCCGAGTTACCTGTCACATAACCTGCACTACTCGGAAGATCACGGCGTATTGATCATCATCGCCATTATGATGGGTATGTTGTTTGTGCAGCCAGTAATGGGCATGCTGAGTGACCGCTTTGGACGTCGTCCGTTTGTCATCATCGGCAGTATCGCCCTGTTTGCCTTCGCGATTCCGGCCTTTA
Organism: Pantoea sp. GbtcB22; assembly: GCF_019091025.1. Classification (NCBI taxonomy): domain Bacteria; kingdom Pseudomonadati; phylum Pseudomonadota; class Gammaproteobacteria; order Enterobacterales; family Erwiniaceae; genus Pantoea; species Pantoea sp. GbtcB22. The sequence goes on along the minus strand of NZ_JAGXKB010000008.1, from coordinate 101,707 downwards.
TGCTGATTAACAGTGGCGTGCTGGGTCTGATTTTTGCCGGTCTGTTGCTGATGGCTGTGATCTTAAACGCCTTTACCGGTGTAATGGCATCCTCGCTACCTGCGATGTTCCCAACCCACATTCGCTACAGCGCATTAGCAAGTGCCTTCAATATTTCGGTGCTGATTGCCGGTCTAACGCCGACATTCGCCGCTTATTTAGTGGAAGCCACTAACAATCTGTATATGCCGGCTTACTACCTGATGGTTGTCGCGGTGATTGGTTTGATTACCGGTATCTTCATGAAAGAGACCGCCAATAAGCCGCTGCGCGGTGCCACGCCAGCCGCGTCGGACATGGATGAAGCACGTGAGATCCTGCAGGAGCATCACGACAACATCGAGCAGAAAATCGAAGATATTGATGACGAGATCGCCAAGCTTGAGGCGAAACGTAAAAACCTGGTGCAGCAGCATCCGGACATCAACGAGTAATCTTCCCTACTCCCGCCGCCCGGCGGGAGTTTTCGTTTCCGCACACAATCCTTCATGCGCAGCCGCGAAAAGGGGTAAACTATTGCCACTTTTTTAACCTGCATAAGTTGTAGAGCATGTCTGAATTTAATCTGATCCAGCGCCCAAGAAGGCTGCGCAAAAGCGCGTCAATGCGCGAAATGTTCCAGGAATCTCACCTCAGCATCAACGATTTGGCACTACCAATTTTCGTTGAAGAAGGCGTGGACGATTATGTGCCCATTAACGCCATGCCGGGCGTGGTGCGTATTCCCGAGAAACGTTTAGCTTATGAGATTGAACGTATTGCCAAAGCGGGCATTCGTTCAGTGATGACCTTCGGTATTTCCCACCACACCGACGCCACCGGCAGCGATGCCTGGAATGAAAACGGTTTAGTGGCGCGTATGTCGCGTATCTGCAAAGACACCGTGCCAGAAATGATCGTGATGTCTGATACCTGCTTCTGCGAATACACCAGCCACGGCCATTGCGGCGTGCTGTGCGATCACGGCGTCGATAACGACCAAACGCTGATTAACCTCGGCAAGCAAGCCGTGGTTGCGGCACAAGCCGGCGCAGACTTTATCGCTCCTTCTGCCGCGATGGATGGCCAGGTGAAAGCCATTCGCCAGGCGCTCGACGCCGCCGGCTTCACCGATACCGCCATCATGTCTTATTCGACGAAGTTCGCGTCCTCCTTCTACGGCCCGTTCCGTGAAGCCGCAGGCACCGCGCTGAAAGGCGATCGTAAGACTTACCAGATGAATCCGATGAACCGCCGTGAAGCGCTGCGCGAGTCGCTGCTTGATGAAGCGGAAGGTGCAGATTCTCTGATGGTAAAACCGGCTGGCGCTTACCTCGATATCCTGCGCGATATCCGCGAACGCACCACGCTGCCGCTCGCTGCGTACCAGGTGAGCGGTGAGTACGCGATGATCAAATTCGCCGCGCAGGCGGGTGCCATCGACGAACGTAATGTGGTTCTGGAGAGCCTTGGCGCGATTAAACGTGCCGGCGCGGATCTCATTTTCAGCTATTTTGCCCTTGATCTCGCTGAGCAAAAAGTGCTCTGATTATCGTTACGCCTGGCATCGGACATCGCATACCGTTGCCAGGCGCTTTCAGCCTTTGTGGCTTAAATACCAGTGTTTCTGTAATTCCATAATTAATAAGAGTAACGCGATGAAAGCACCTGCACTGCCTGCGGACGAGTCATATCGTCTGGCCCAGTTACGTGCGCTCAACATTCTGCACACGCCTGCCGAAGAGCGTTTCGACCGTTTAACCCGCCTTGCCCGTCGTTTGTTTGGTGTACCCGTTGCGCTGGTCAGCCTGCTGGAAGAGGACCATCAGTGGTTCAAATCCACTGCGGGTTCAAGCGATATCACCGCACCGCGCAATACCTCTTTCTGTGGCCACGCCGTGCTGCAGGATGATGTGATGGTGGTAGAAAACGCGCTTGATGACGAGCGCTTCTTCGATAATCCACTGGTTAAAAATGCCGAAAATCCGGTGCGTTTCTACGCCGGTTGCCCATTGCGCACGCCGGCTGGTGCGAAAGTCGGCACCTTGTGCATTATCGATCATCATGCGCGCCAGTTCGATGCGGATGATATCCATACATTGCGTGATTTAGCCGCAATGGCGGAAGCGGAGCTGGTGGCGTTCCAGACCGCAACATCCGATGAACTGACGCAAATCACCAACCGCCGTGGCTTTATGACGCTCGGCCAGCTGGCGCTGAATGAGTGCCAGCTGAAGCAGTTACCGGCCAGCCTGACTTTCCTCGATCTCGATCGCTTTAAAGCCATTAACGATACGCTCGGTCATCGCGAAGGCGACCGCGCATTAATGGACTTTGCCAACGCCATGAAGGTGAGTTTTCGCCATGCGGATATCTTTGCTCGTTTGGGCGGCGACGAATTTGTGGTGCTGTTTAATGGCTTGCAGCAAGCCGATGCCGAAGGTGTGTTGGCGCGCTTTGATGGTTTCCTGCAACAGCAAACCCAGAACCTCGAGCGCCGCTACGCTCTGCACTTCTCATCGGGCATTGTTGAGTTCGATCCCGATCATCCGCAGTCGCTGGAACAGCTGCTGGAAGGTAGCGACGAACGGATGTACGCCGCTAAGAACGGGAAAAAGAAGTTGAGTTGATGTTGGTCGCCGTGAATGGCGACCCTGCAATTAATGACCCACTAAATCCGTGATCAATGCCTGATTAAACGTCTGCGGTTCTTCCATCTGCGGCGCGTGCCCCATGCCCGGGAATTCGATTAAGCGTGCGCCGGGAATCAGTTGCGCCACCTGCTTACCCAATACATTGTAATGCCCGAGTTTTGCTTTCACTTCCGGCGGCGCGATATCACTGCCAATCGCCGTGGTATCTGCGGTGCCAATCATCAACGTGGTCGGCACGCGTAGATCTTTAAACTCGTAATACACCGGCTGAGTGAAAATCATGTCGTAGATGAGCGCCGAGTTCCACGCCACTTTCTTGTGGCCTGGCCCACTATTTAGCCCAGCCAGCATATCGACCCATTTGTCATACTCCGGCTTCCACTGGCCGCTGTAATATGTCTGCTGTTCATATTTCTTGATGCCCGCCGCATCCAGCTTGAGTTCACGCTGATACCACTGATCCACCGAGCGCCACGGCGCGCCTTTGGCTTTCCAGTCTTCTAAGCCGATGGGATTGACCAGCACCAGCTTCTGCGTTTGTCTGGGATACATCAGCGCATAGCGCGTCGCCAGCATGCCGCCGGTCGAGTGCCCAACCATAATGGCGTTGTCGATACCCAGTTGCTGCAACAGTTGATGGGTGTTCTGTGCCAGTTGCTGGAAGGTGTATTGATAGTTAGCTGGTTTAGTTGAGCTGCAGAAGCCAATCTGATCTGGCGCGATGACGCGATAACCTTTCTGGCTCAGCGCTTTGATGGTGTCATCCCAGGTTGCGCCACAGAAGTTCTTGCCGTGCATCAGCACCACGGTTTCACCGTTGGCCTGCTGCGTAGGTTTGACATCCATATAACCCATACTCAGCGCTTGCTGCTGCGAGGAGAAGTTAAAGTGCTGCAGCGGATAGGGATAGTTAAAGCCTTCGAGCTGTTCACCATACACATTGGCGGCGAGCGCCGGAGCAACAGCGCCTAACGCCACTGATGCCAGAATCACGGCAAGTGACTGTTTTGGTTTGAAACGAAAACCCATTAGGTGATTCCTCAACAGTGAAAACCTTCAGTGTGGCACGTTAATCCGCGTTAAGTATTGATGAGGTGTGCCGCCAGAAAGCACACCTTTTACTATTAAGCGCCGCGAAGCGATGAAAAATTTGAGTTAATAATAACGCCCGTTATTACGATAAATACTCAACATCATCACAACAAGAAAACCTGTAAATTCACGAAAACCAAGACCAGTCTTGATGACAAATATTAAAACAGCCAAATAACCAGAAAACTTTACATTAATTGCAGATTGGAAAGATTAATTAAATTACACTCTGCCACTGTTAATGGAGGACTATGATGACACAGCAAAAATATAATGAAGGGGTAATTGATTCGGTAACCGAATGGATTATGGCTAATCTGGATCAGCGTTTAACGATTGATGATATTGCACTGAAGTCTGGCTATTCGAAATGGTATTTACAGAAACTGTTCGCCCGCTATCATAATGAGACGCTGGCACGCTACATCCGAAAAAAGAAACTGGCTCATTGCATTAATGACTTAAAAGACAGCAATGTGCCAATTATCAGCCTGGCAGTGAAATATCATTTTGAAAGCCAGCAATCTTTCACGCGCTCATTTAAACATGTGCTGGGCTGCACGCCTCTTTATTGCCGTAAGCGCCAGATGGATGAGGAAACCAAACTTGCAATGCGTGAAAGTAGCGATCCCTGTGTGCTTTGCCGTCAGGCGGGATTTGACGCCACGGAACGCAATAAAGCAATTATCACGCCCGCGGTACGTAACGATAAATATATACCGCGAATTGGTTGTGCGATGCGTTGATAAATAATTGACTCTTTTTTTGGCGCCATTTGACGCCAACAGACTTCCTCATTCCAATTCATGAACGCTTTAATTGAATAGAAACGGATGGTATGCCATCCGTTTCTCAATTAGTAACTCGATTTATTCAGCGCATTTACGCTCTTTTTAAAATGCGCGAGCCGATTATCCAGCGCATCGGTATACAGCATGGTATCCACACCGACGGCAACGAAATTAGCTCCCCAACGAATAGCGCGTTCCGCCATCTCCAGATTAACCGCCAGAAAACCGGCCGCTTTTCCTGCGCTGCGGATGCGTTTGATACTCTGCTCAATCACTTTCTGCACTTCAGGATGCCCGGCATTATCGGGATAGCCCAATGAGGCTGACAAATCAGCCGGACCAATAAAGATTCCGTCAACGCCCTCAACCTCCAGCAACGCATCGAGATTATCAATCGCCGTTTTGCTTTCGGCCTGAATCAGCAGGCATAACTCTTCATTGGCGCGCGCCATATAATTTTCCACGCGCCCCCAACGTGCCGCCCGCGCCACGCCTGCGCCGACGCCGCGCGTGCCGTAAGGCGGATAGCGCGTCGCCTTCACCAGCGCCTGTGCCTGCTCAGCGGTATCGATCATCGGCACCAGCAAGGTGCGCGCACCGATATCCAGCACCTGCTTGATCAGTGCGGTCTGGAATTCGATTGGCCGTATCACCGGCTGGCTGCGATAAGGCGCAACGGCCTGCAATTGATGATAGAGATCCTGTACGGTATTCGGGGCGTGTTCGCCATCTATCAATAACCAGTCGTAGCCGCTGGTGGCAGCAATTTCGGCCAGATACGACGATGTGCTGCTCAGCCACAAACCAATCTGCGTTTCGCCTTTCGCCAATCCGGCTTTGAAGGGATTATTTAACGGATCCTGCATAGCTGCTCCTTACTTAATGACTTGGCTGCTGAGAGTGTGGCAACTGACGCTCCACTTTCAGGCTGAGGATAATGAGTGAACCGATGGCGGCAATTAGCGCCAGCGCCAGCAATCCGGCAGCGCTGCTGTTAAAGTGCATTTCGGCATTTACGCGAATCAGCGGCGCCAGGAAGCCACCTACAGCACCAAACAAATTGACGAAGCCGATGCCCGCCGCCAGCGCAGTGCCAGAAAGCAGCTGCGTCGGCATGGTCCAGAACACCGGCTGCACGGCAATAAAACCCACCGCTGCGACGCTAAGCGCAATGATGGCCAACAGCGGCGAAACCAATCCGGACAAACCAATCCCGACGGCAGCAGCCAGCAAGGTGAACGCCGCGACCCGGCGACGCTCGCCGCTGCGGTCGGAATAGCGCGGAATCAGCCAGGTGCCAAACAGCGCGGCCACCCACGGAATCGCCGCCACCAGCGAGGCGAGGAAACCGACTTTGGTGCCCAACAACGCTGCGACCTGAGAAGGCAGGAAGAAAATCAGGCCATAAACCGCAATCTGAATGGTCATATAGATAATGGCGAGCTGCCAGACGCGACCATTGCGCAGCGCATCACGCAGATGTGAAGTCGGCTTCTGCTGCTCTTCGCTCTCCAGCTGACGTTGCAGCGCCCGCTTCTCCTCGGCGCTGAGAAAACGCGCTTTCGCCGGTGTGTCGTCGATATAGCTGAAAGTGAAAACGCCGGCTGCCACCGCCAGTAATCCTTCAATGATAAACATCCAGAACCAGCCGGGATGGCCTAGCACGCCGTGCATTTCCAGCAGTGCGCCAGAGAGCGGTGAACCCAGCGTCAACGCCAGCGGCGCGCCCATGTAGAACAGTCCCATGACGCTAGCGCGCTGCTGTTGCGGGAACCACAGCGAGGTCAGATAAATCATGCCCGGGAAGAAACCCGCCTCAGCGGCGCCGAGCAAGGTACGCACCAGCAGGAATTTGGCTTCGGTATCAGCAAATGCCATCGCCGCCGAAAGCAATCCCCACAGCAGCGTGGTGCCGCCAATCCAGCTGCGCGCGCCAAAGCGTCGCATCAGCAAATTGGCCGGCACGCCAAGCAGCGCGTACACCACAAAGAAGATCCCAGCCCCTAACGCGTAAGCTTCATTACTCAGGCCGGTATCGAGTTGATATGCCTCTTTGGCGAAACCAATGTTGGCGCGATCGAGAAACGCCAGCACGTAGAGCATCAACATGAAAGGAATAAGACGTGCGCGATTCTTTTTAACCGCGCTTAACACCAGATTATCCATGGTAAACCCTCACGCAGGGCTGCGACGCGTCGCCGCAGCCGCTGCGATTAGTGTTGATAAGGACGCTTCAGTCCATCGCGATTCAGCTCCACGCCGAAGCCCGGTTTATCCAGCACCGATTTGTGCATGCGACCGTTAACCGGCACCGGTTCGTTGATCAGCAGCGGATCAAACTGCGGGCGCAGCGTGCTGCAATCCGGGCTGGTCATCAGGAATTCACTGAATGGGCTGTTGGTGAAGGTGATCACCGCGTGATGCGAGTAAACCGAGGAGCCGTGCGGCACCACTAACTGGCCGCGTGATTTCGCCAGCGCCGCCACTTCCACCAGCGTGGTCAGGCCGCCGCACCAGCCGACATCGGGCTGCAAAATATCGATGCCGGTTTCAGCCAGCGTGCGGAATGATTGCAGCGTGCCGTGATGTTCGCCGCTGGTGATCAACATGCCCTGCGGCGCTTGCTGTTTCATCTGGGCGTATCCTTCGAACTGCTGCGGCGGCAAACACTCTTCCAGCCACTTGACGTTATAAGGTGCGCAGGCGTGGGCCAGCCTGGTGGCGAAATTGACGTCCTGGCTCATCCAGCAATCAAGCATCAGCCAGAAATCCGGGCCGCAACTTTCGCGATAGTGAGCGATGCGCGCCACCTCTTTACGGATGCCTTCATCGCCATCGTGCGGTCCCCACTGCACCGCCATTTTGCCGCCGATAAAGCCCATCTGCTGCGCCAGATCCGGACGTGCGCCGGTGGCGTAAAACTGCAGTTCATCGCGTACCGCGCCGCCCAGCAGTTTGTACACCGGCAGATCGGTGACTTTGCCGAACAAATCCCACAACGCCAAATCGACACATGAAATGGTGTTCATCACCAGGCCGCCCGATCCGGCGTAATACAGGGTGGCGTTCATCATCTGGTCGTGAATCAGTTTGATGTCGCTGACGCAGCGTCCTTCAAGGAAGCGGTTGAGATGCTTTTCCACGATGAAGCAGCCCATTTCGCCTCCGGTGGTAATGGCGAAACCGGTTTGACCGTTATCGGCTTCGACTTCGACAATTAGCGTGCCTAACACGTTGATGCCAAAGGATTGACGCGACTGCTCATACTGCTTGTATTTGCTCATGGGCGTGGCGACGTGGTCGTCAATCCAGTGATTGGCACCTTGATCGTGATAATCACCGCCAGCCGCTGCTTTATCCGCGGTAGCGCCACCGGCAAAGTAGGCGCGGACAGTTTTAATTTTAGGTAGGGACATGCTCTTCTCCTGGTTACGAGGCGTGTTTTTCCGCCGGGCTACGCCAGCCCAGCAGACGGGAAATATCGCGGGCGCAGGCAATCGCCTGGCCAGCAAGGTAATCGCGTTTGTCGTCGTCAATGTCGAGTCGGGTGCCCACCAGCGAAATGGCGGCGACGAGCTGCTGGCGGGCATTGAAAATCGGCGCGGCGACGCAGCGCACATCGGGATAATCTTCACCGTTATCAAAGCTCCAGCCCTGACGGCGAATGCGTGCCAGCTCGGTACGCAGCGCGTCGGCATTGCGCAGCGAGGTTGGCGTCACCGCCACAAAGCGCAGGCCGCTGATGATGCGTTCCTGCTCTTCAGGTTGCTGCCAGGCGAGCAGACACTTGCCAATGCCCGAGCGATACAGCGACAGGCTTTTGCCTTCGTGCGAGCGCACGCTGATGGTGGCGGCGGATTCGAGTTTGAGGATGTAACAGGCGTGACCACCCTCGAGGATGCCGAGGTGGCACAGCAGATTGGTCTGCTGCATTAAACGTGTCAGAGGTGGACGCGCAATATCGCGGATATCCATGCGCTGCAGTGCATGACCGGCAAACTCCACCAGCCGCGTCCACAGGCAATAGTTGTTGTTGCGATCGATAGTGATCAGACGCTGTTTTTTCAGTTCAGCGAACAGCAGGTAGGCGCTGCTTTTGGGAAGCGCCAGCGTTTCAATGATCTCGGCGGCGCTGCACGGTCCGTGCTGGGCAATAAAGTCGAGAATCGCAATGGCGCGCGTCAGCGCGGGGACAGGCGTAATTTCCAACATGCTGGACTCCAGTCTGATGATCTGGAGCGCAGTGTTGTAGTTTTACTTCGTGATAAGTGTGCGCCGCTTCAAATTACGCGGCGCTGAGCGCGTTTGCTGGCAGCGCGTGTGCGGGAATGTGAATCGCGCCGCGCTGAGAGTACAGCCGACTGTACTCCTGCCGCAGGAGCACAAGATCTAAGAGAAAATGTATTTGATCGCTGCAATGACCATCGTGGTGGTCATCACCATTAGCAAACGTTTGATCCAGCGCATATCGGTTTTTAAAGCAGAGACATCGGCTTTGATAACTTCAATGTCTTTTTCTATGCGATCAAGGCGAGCTTCGACTCTGGTCAGGCGAACATCGACTGCTTTAATCTCACTACTCAGTCGAACATCCAGATTAGTAAGCCGAACCTCCAGTTCTCGAATAGCAGCACTAAGCCGGTCATCCAGCTCTTTAATCGCACCACTCAGCCGCTTATCCAGTTCTTTAATCGCACCAGTAAGCCGAATATCCAGCTCTCTGATATCGCCGGTAAGTCTAACATCCAGTTCTTTAATGCTCCCTGTAATTCCTTCTCCGGCCTTCATTAAATCAGCACGAGATAACGCATTATCCTGCTGCATCTCAGTAAAGATCTCGACCATGGCTTCGGCCTGCTGGTCGCTGACGCCGGCCAACTGCAGTGCTTTAAAGGCTTTGTGTGTGTTCATCATCGCGAGTGTCATCCGTGAAGCTCCTGAGTTGATGTGAGGCGCGTGCCAACATCATGCTCAGCGAGCGATTGCTGCACCATGTGACTGTGTGTATTTTGCGCGGCGCTGCGAAAAATATCAATTAGTACAACAAGTAACGTGCAAGCGGATGCGGGGCGTCTCGCAAAATTGGCGTCAGATTCTGTCGCGAAACGTTTTGCAATATGGGAGCGGGAAGGTGTTGAGCGGCTTCTTGAAATGGCGGCGCAGCTTTTAATCCCTGCGCTGCCCGTTCAATAATTACTGAACCGGCTGGCCCGGTAGTAATTTCTCAGACATCAAACGGCGGCAGGAGAGATTTTCCTGCCGCGCCTGCTGCTGCTGTTCTGGCGACAAATCCTGCCAAACCGTTTGCAGATGCTCTGCCAAAGCTTGCTGGAAATGCACCTTTTGTAATGCGTAATCGGAATTACTGCCTTCAATAATCTGCTGCATATCTTGCGGAGCATTGCCGCGTCCATCATGCGTGAGCGTACAGAACATGGCGATGTAATAGCCTTTGTCCTCATCGCTGTAATGCGGCATCAGCCACCAAACGGCGGCACTGATGACGATCAGCAACGGCACAATAAATTTGAGTTTTAACATCAATAGGTTCATCCGCTGGAGAAAGGAAATGCGCCATCATAGCGACGTGAGTTAAAGCGCCTGCGCGCACGCCCAGGCCGAGCTCCACGCCCACTGGAAGTTGTAGCCGCCCAGCCAACCGGTAACGTCCACCACTTCGCCGATAAAGAACAAACCTGGCACATCGCGCGCTTCCATGGTTTTTGACGACAGTTGGGTGGTATCGACGCCGCCTAGCGTCACTTCGGCGGTGCGATAGCCTTCGGTGCCGTTTGGCTGCACGCGCCATTGATGTAGCGTGCTGACCAGTTCGCCCTGCTGCTTGCTGTTTAGCTGCTTCAGCGTGACGTCAGGAATCTGCTTTAGCTCCTGCAGCACTTCCACCAACCGTTTTGGCAGAATTTTCGCCAGGCTGTTTTTCAGGCTAAGATTGGGATGCGCCTCGCGCTGCACATGAATGAAATCATCCAGCGAAGTGGCAGGTGACAAATCAATGGTGACGAATTCACCCGGCTGCCAGTAGCTGGAGATTTGCAGCACGGCGGGCCCCGATAAGCCGCGATGGGTAAACAGCATCGCTTCTTTAAATAAGGTGCCGTCCTGCGCGGTGATGGTGGTGGGCAGCGCGACGCCCGACAGCGTGTTGAGCTGTTCCAGCAGCGGTTTATGCAGCGTGAACGGCACCAATGCCGCGCGCGTCGGGAACACTTTCAGGCCGAACTGTTCCGCCACTTTATAGCCAAACGGCGTGGCGCCGAGGCCTGGCATTGAGAGCCCGCCGCTGGCGATCACCAGTTTTTCTGCCTGCACCGATGTGCCGTTCAGCTGCAAGGTATAACCGTTATCGTCGCGCTCAACGCTCAGCACTTCACTGCGCAGGCGCAGCGTCACCTGCCCGGCATCACACTCTTTCAACAGCAGATCGACAATCTGCTGTGCGGAGTCATCGCAGAATAATTGCCCGAGCGTTTTCTCGTGATACCCAATGCCGTGGCGATTGACCAGATCGATGAAATCCCACTGGTTGTAGCGCGCCAGCGCCGATTTGCAGAAATGCGGATTGTGCGACAGATACGCCGCTGGTTCGGTGTGCATGTTGGTGAAGTTGCAGCGACCGCCGCCCGACATCAAAATCTTGCGACCGGCTTTTTTGCCGTTATCCAGCAGCAATACGCGGCGACCCAATTGCCCTGCCTGCGCCGCGCAGAACATGCCGGCTGCGCCTGCACCAACAATGATAACGTCAAACTTTTCCACTGCTTTTATCCGCCTTGCCCGAAAGGCGCTGATTGTAGGGATTTGCGGCTTTTAGCGCCAGCTTCAAAAAAATGCCGTAAATGTGTCATAATGTAACTTACTAATTTTAAGCTGTTTTCAGCTAAATCTATACGCTGCATTACAATTTTAAGACAATAAAGAGCTATATTTTTCTTTCATATCGCGCACGTTGTCGCAGATAATGCGCCGCGTTCATGTCCTCCCAAAATGGCGTAACGTTTATGCTACATCTGTTTGCTGGTCTCGACCTCAGTACCAGCCTGTTACTGATTCTTGCTCTGCTGTTTGTATTGTTTTACGAAGCAATCAACGGTTTTCACGACACTGCTAACGCGGTCGCGACTGTCATTTATACCCGTGCGATGCGGGCGCAACTGGCGGTTGTCATGGCGGGTGTTTTCAACTTCTTAGGTGTTTTGCTTGGTGGATTGAGCGTGGCGTATGCCATCGTTCACATGCTTCCGACCGATTTACTGTTGAATGTCGGTTCGGCCCACGGACTCGCCATGGTCTTCTCCATGCTGCTGGCCGCGATTATCTGGAACCTTGGCACCTGGTATTTGGGTTTGCCGGCGTCCAGTTCTCACACATTGATTGGCGCCATCATCGGTATTGGTCTCACCAACGCCCTGATGACCGGCACCTCGGTGGTTGACGCGCTCAACCTGCCGAAAGTCATCAATATCTTCATGTCCCTGATTCTTTCGCCGATTGTAGGTCTGGTGATTGCTGGCGGTCTGATCTTTATCCTGCGTCGCTACTGGAGCGGAACCACCAAGCGTTCACGCATCCACATGACGCCTGCTGACCGTGAAAAGATTGATGGCAAGAAAAAGCCCCCGTTCTGGACGCGCATTGCCCTGATCGTTTCCGCGATTGGCGTGAGCTACTCACACGGCGCTAACGATGGTCAGAAAGGCATTGGCCTGATTATGCTGGTGCTGATCGGCGTTGCGCCGGCTGGTTTTGTGGTGAACCTGAATGCGTCGGGTTATGACATCACCCGCACGCGCGATGCCGTAAACCATCTGGAGCAGTATTATCAGCAGCACAACGAATCACTGACGCACATGGTGCAGATGGCGCCGCCTGTGGTGCCAACGCCAGATGAATCGCTTGGCGGTCCGCAGGAGTTCCATTGCGACAGCAGCCGTGCGCTGCAGGCTATCGATCGTGCGCAGCTGCTGCTGAACAATCTGCAGAGCTACGATCAGCTGACGGTTGATCAACGCAGCCAGATGCGTCGCCTGCTGCTGTGCGTTTCCGATACCGTGGATAAAGTGGCTAAGCTGCCGGAAACCAGCGCGGACGATAAGCGCTTCCTCAACAAGCTGAAAAGCGATTTGCTGGGCACCGTTGAGTACGCACCGATCTGGATTATTGTGGCTGTGGCGCTGGCGCTCGGCATCGGCACCATGATTGGCTGGCGTCGTGTTGCCACCACCATTGGTGAGAAAATCGGTAAGAAAGGCATGACGTATGCGCAAGGGATGTCGGCGCAGGTGACGGCCGCGGTATCGATTGGCGTGGCCAGTTACACCGGTATGCCCGTTTCTACCACGCACATTCTGTCGTCGTCGGTGGCCGGTACTATGCTGGTCGATGGCGGTGGATTGCAGAGTCGCACCATCAAAAATATCGCTATGGCGTGGGTGTTCACCTTGCCGGTGTGTATTTTGCTGTCGGGTTCGCTCTACTGGATTGCACTGAAACTGATCTAAGCAAAGCGCAGAAATATTCGAGGGCGACGCGATGTCGCCCTTTTTTATTGCCCTTTTTTATTGCCCTTTTTATTGCCAGATCGCCATCGCAATCAAACTCACCACCACCAAAAAGCAGAGCCCGCTGGTCAGCACAAACTGTCCGCGCACGCGCTCACAGCGGCGAATGAACTCGTCGTCATGATGATCGTGATAGCGCTTCTCCCAGATATAGCGCACCAGCCGCACCTGCTTACTCGGCTGCCCGTGCGACGTGAAGAAACCCGCACCATCCACGTATTGATATAACAGCGGATCGCAACCGCGCAAAACGGCTAAAAGTGAGCGCAAAGAAGAGAAATAGCGCGCCATATTCACCAGACAAACCACACACAGAGCCCAAAAAAGCGCGATAGTGCTGATCATGTTCCCCTCCCGGCTGGAGCCGCAACGACGTCGAACGCAGCGGGGAATTGCTGTAGACGCCGCACGGGAAATAAACCAGCCATTGAATGATGTCGATTGCATTGTTGTTATGCGAACCTGAGTGCGCAACGCATATGGCAGTGGCACTTATTTTCAGTGTAGGAGATCTGTTGAATTTTTTTCCAGCGATGATTTTCGTTCAGGGCGAGTGAAAAAGCCGATAACGCTTGATCTTCCTCACAAGCGAACTTGCGCTTGCAGCATTTGTTAACAACTCTGGCTATACTCAGGACATAACAAAAACCGCCTGCAAGGCTGAAATAGTTGGTTGGTGGCGCTTCATCGCCGTCTCGCGCAAAGGAATCGCCGACCGTGAAAGCAGGAAGATTGCCCCGAATCTTGAGAAAGGAGTTTTATCATGGCTTATAAACACATCCTGATTGCAGTAGACCTTTCCCCGGAAAGCCAGTTGCTGGTTGATAAAGCCGTTTCGCTGGCCCGTCCTTATGATGCAAAAATCTCGCTGATCCACGTTGATGTGAACTATTCAGACCTCTACACCGGGCTGATTGATGTCAATCTGGGCGACATGCAGAAGCGTATTTCTGAAGAGACGCACACCGCGCTGAAAGAGCTGTCGATTAACGCCGGTTATCCGATCAGTGAAACCCTGAGCGGCAGCGGCGATCTTGGCCAGGTACTGGTTGATGCGATTAAGAAATATGATGTGGATTTGGTGGTGTGTGGTCACCATCAGGACTTCTGGAGCAAGCTGATGTCATCGGCTCGCCAGTTGATTAACACCGTGCATATCGACATGTTGATTGTGCCGCTGCGCGACGAGGACGAAGAATAAAAATCAGGCCGGGTTACCGGCCTGATTTTTGTAGCGGCGCAATGTATTGCGTATTGTTTGCGTTATTACCCCAGCGGCGGATAAATATCAAAACGATGGCTTTTGGTGACCACCGCATCCTGCGTCACCACGCCCGCTAACGGCGGCGCGTAATCCGGACGCTTCACCACAATGCGCTTCTTCGCCAGACGGCGCGCCGGTTCCAGCAACGCATCAGCATCATCATCCGCACCGACCAGCGACTGAAACACCCGCATCTCTTTCTTCACCATCGCGCTTTTCTGGCGATGCGGATACATCGGGTCGAGATAGACCACATCCGGCGCGGGCGTGACATCACACAGCGCTTGCTGGCTAACAGCGTGCAGCAACGTCAGCCGATCGCGCAGCCAGCCGCCAATCTCCGCATCCTGATAACCGCGACGCAAACCATCGTCCAGCAAGGCCGCCACCACCGGATGGCGCTCCAGCATGCGCACGCGACAGCCCAGCGCCGCCAGCACAAACGCATCGCGCCCCAAACCGGCCGTTGCATCAACCACGTCTGGCAGATAACCGCTTTTGATGCCGACCGCTTTTGCCACCGCTTCGCCGCGACCGCCGCCAAACTTACGCCGATGCGCCATCGCGCCCGAGACGAAATCCACGAAGATGCCGCCGAGTTTCGGCTCATCCAGTTTACGCAGCTCAAGATGCTCTGCGGTTAACACCAGCGCCATCGTCGCCTGTTCGTCCTGCTGCAAACCCCAGCGCTCGGCTAAATGTAATAAGGCGCCGTCTCCGGCGCCCGTTTCATCGATTAGACCAATTTTCACTAGCCGGTTTATCCCTGAATTCCGTAGTGTTCCAGCATCGCATCGAGCTGCGGTTCACGACCACGGAAGCGTTTGAACAGCTCCATTGGCTCTTCGGAACCGCCACGCGTCAGGATGTTGTCGAGGAACGACTGACCAGTCTGACGGTTGAAAATGCCCTCTTCTTCGAAGCGCGAATAGGCATCGGCAGCCAGCACGTCGGCCCACAGATAGCTGTAGTAACCGGCCGCATATCCGCCAGCAAAGACGTGGCTGAAGGCGTGCGGGAAACGGCCCCATTCCGGGCTTGGCACCACGGCAACCTGCTTCTTCACTTCACGCAGGGTTTCGAGGATGCGCGCACCTTGCGCGGGATCGAACTCGGTATGCAGACGGAAATCGAACAGGCCGAACTCCAACTGACGAAGGATAAACAACGCCGCCTGATAATTTTTCGCCGCCAGCATTTTATCCAGCAGTTCCTTCGGCAGCGGTTCGCCGGTTTCGTAGTGGCCGGAGATAAACGCCAGCGCTTCCGGCTCCCAGCACCAGTTTTCCATAAACTGGCTTGGCAGCTCGACGGCATCCCACGGCACACCGCTGATGCCAGATACGCCCGGCGTTTCGATGCGCGTCAGCATATGATGCAGACCGTGACCGAATTCATGGAACAGCGTGATCACTTCATCGTGCGTGAACAGCGCCGGTTTGCCCTGCAGCGGACGGTTAAAGTTGCAGGTGAGATAGGCCACCGGCTTCTGCAGACTGCCGTCGGCTTTACGCATTTGGCCGACGCAATCGTCCATCCACGCACCGCCACGCTTGTGTTCACGTGCGTAGAGATCGAGGTAGAAGCTGCCGCGCAGTTCACCGCTTTCGTCGAACAGGTCGAAGAAGCGCACGTCTGAATGGTAAACATCGACGTCTTTACGTTCTTTAGCGGTGATGCCGTAAATGCGTTTAACCACCTCGAACAGACCACTTACCGCGCGCGCTTCCGGGAAGTACGGACGCAGCTGCTCGTCGCTGATGGTGTAGAGATGCTGTTTCTGTTTCTCGCCGTAATACGTCAGATCCCACGGATTCATCTCGTCGACGCCGTACTCTTTCTTCGCGAAGGCGCGCAGCTGAGCCAGCTCTTTTTCACCCTGCGGACGGGCGCGTTTCGCCAGATCGGTCAGGAAGTCGATGACCTGCGCCGGATTTTCCGCCATTTTGGTTGCCAGCGATTTGTCGGCGTAAGAGTCGAAGCCCAGCAGCTGAGCCAGTTCATGACGCAGCGCCAGCTCTTCCGCCATCACCGGACCGTTGTCCCATTTGCCGGCATTCGGGCCCTGTTCGGAAGCACGCGTTGAATACGCGCGGTACAGCTCTTCACGCAGCGCAGCGTTGTCGCAGTAAGTCATCACCGGCAGATAGCTTGGGATATCCAGCGTCAGCAGCCAGCCTTGTTGCTCTTTGGCTTCGGCCTGCGCTTTGGCGGCGGCCAGCGCGCTTTCCGGCATACCCGCCAGCTCCGCTTCATCGGTCACCAGCTTGCTCCAGCCCATGGTGGCGTCGAGCACGTTGTTGCTGTAGGTCGAACCCAATTCAGAAAGACGTGCCGCGATTTCGCCGTAGCGCTTTTGCTTCTCTTTATCGAGGCCGATACCGGACAGCTCGAAATCACGCAGGCTGTTATCCACCGCTTTCTTCTGCGCGGTATCCAGCGCCGCGTAGCTATCGCCCTCTTTCAGGTTGCGATAGGCCTGATACAAACCTTCATTCTGGCCGACCCAGGTGCTGTATTCGGACAGTAGCGGCAGCGTTTGCTCGTAAGCTTCGCGCAGTTCCGGGCTGTTTTTCACCGAGTTCAAATGGCTGACCGGCGAGAACAGGCGACCTAAGCGATCGTCAACTTCAGCCAGCGGCTGCACCAGATTTTCCCAGGTGTAAGGCGCGCCTTGCGCCACAACGCGCTCCACCGCTGCGCGACAGTCGTTCAGCGCTTCGGTAACCGCAGGAACCATATGTTCAGGTTTGATAGCAGAAAACGGGGGCAGCGAAAAAGGCGTGAGTAACGGATTGGTCATAAGCGCAGTCCTTTCATGATGAAGTAGTGGCGCGAATGCTCGCGCGACGCATTTTACTAACATGCGGCTTGATGACAGGAAAATCAATGCCACTGAGCCTGGACTTATGAAGAAAAGCCCGCCAGAAGGCGGGCTGGAGGTTATTTAATCGCGAGTTGATAGTGAATCACATCGTAGGGCGCTACCCACGGCGGCAGCGGTTCGCGTTCGATGATATCTTTTGCCAGTGCCCAGCCTTCTACTGCGCCGCCGGCTCCCGTTAACGACATCCCTTCATACAACATGGGAGGCAGATTGTTATCAAACGGCACTTTGTCATCAGCAAAATCGTTAATCACTTTGCCGCCTAAGGTACTGACTTTCACGCTGACTTCCACTTGCTGGTCAGGAATAAGCTTAGCTTTGACTGTTTTTACGGCAAACCAACGCACACCATTTTGCGTCACTAACGCTTTGCGCTGTTCTAAATGTTTGTTGAGCTGGTCATAGCCCTTCTCAATCAGCGATCCCATCTTTTTATTGATCGTCTCCTGCATCGCAGCATATCGCCGTGACATCTCTTCACTGTTCATTACCGAAGTGCCAGTTTGTAACTGCGTGCTGAATCCCGCGATCAACTGATCAATGCTGATGGTGAGACCGGTATCTTTTACCATCTGTAGTTGAACGACCGCATTGCTGGCGATCGATTGCCCCAGCATATAGCCATCGCGCTCAGCATCGGTTTTGGGTTCTGCGGCTGCAACCACTGCTGCTGGCTGCTTTTTCGCAGCCTCCAGTTCAGCGGTGAGTTTCACTATGTTTTGCTGCTGCATCACTTTTACTTCATTCAGTGACGCGAGCTTTTTCTCACTCTCAGATTGTTGTTTTTGTAGTGCCTGCGACATTTTTTCACTTTCGGCCAGCTGAGTTTTTAGCGCATCCTGATCGCGCTTAGCAGCAGCCTGCGCTGCGGTAAGTTGCTTACGTAGCGCGGTTGCATCCGTCGTTTGCTGCTGTGCGGCTTTGAGCTCTTGAGTTAGCCGGATGATATTTAGTGTTTGCTGCTGTTTTTCTTCATCCAGCGCCGCCCGTTTGTTATCGCTGTTCGCCTGCTGTTCTTTCAGCGCTTTTTCATGCTGTTCATTCTTTAGTTGCAGTGCGGCTTTCTGTTTTTCAAGCTCGCTTATTTGCGCACGGAGCTGGTGAAGCTGCTCCGGCGTTTTCGATTTTACGGCAGGTTTCTCAGCTAATTTTGGCGCTACCGGTTTTAGCTGAGGTTTTGGCTTTTGCACTGGAACAGGAGGCAACGTGCGGGCTGCATCGCCAAACGCTTGCAATACATCATCTTCAGCGGCCGCGCAGGCCAGAGCAGGGAAGAACAATGCGATGATAATAAAGACAAACGGCAGATGACGCTGTGTCATCACAATCTCCTGTAACAGCCTTAAGAACACAAAAGGCTTCATCTCTATTAATAAAATAGAGATGAAGCCCATCCTCAGCACGAAATTTCGCGCTGCTACTTAGCGAATGCAGTTAAATCGTTATGGTTTAACCGGCCTGACGAATAATCAGCTGTGACAGACGTGTCTTAATACGGAAGCACAATTCACGAATCTGGAATTGATAACGCGGCATCACTAAGTCGTTAATATCCGCGCCAATGGAATCTTTAATTTGCAGATATTTATTGGTCTGGGCACCGATTTTCTGGAATTCGGCCTGATAGCTATCATATGACGCCTGGCTATACAGACGCATCGCGTCGAGCTCTTTACGGCACTGCTGAATGTTGCTGGAACGGTCGTCACTGAGTGAAGCCGTCGCGGGTTGCGCCAGCGCTGAAGCCACAAATGGCGTACCTTGCTGCTCTGGCGCGGTTTGCGCGGCGGATTGTTCGTCCGCAGTCGGCGGCGTTACTAAACTATGAACGGGTTGTTGTTTCGCGCAGCCAGTCAGTACCATCAGGCTTGCCACCGCGACACCAGTCATTTTTTTCATTATTGTCACCAGGAGTTGTTTGAGATGCTTTAAGCAAAAAATTATACGGTCTTCACCGGAAAGTTTCCTGCCAGAACCACCTGGCATTTCGCTCATGACCGCTTCGTTATCGGAAACTAACTTACTTAATCCGTAATGAAATTTCGAGTATCACGTCATTCCGTAGCAAATTTACCGGCAAGAAGTCTGATCGCACCGGGCTATAGCGGCGCATGGGCGCAAAACTTAAGCGGCAGCCAAAACGTCAGCAATTTTTATGCAGCGCGGCTATAATCGCGCCACACACGATGTTTTCACTCCCTTTGATGCAACCGCGGACCCCCTTTTTTTATGCTGAGTTATCGCCACAGTTTTCATGCCGGCAACCATGCCGACGTGCTGAAACACACCGTTGAAAGCCTGATCCTCACCGCTCTGATGGAGAAGGAAAAACCTTTCCTCTATCTGGATACCCACGCCGGTGCCGGACGTTACCTGCTGAGCGGAGAGCACGCCGAGCGTACCGGTGAATATCTGGAAGGCATTGGCCGCATCTGGCAGCAGCCGGATGTACCTGAGTTGCTCAAGCCGTATCTTTCGGCGGTGCGTAATCTCAATCCGCACGGCACCTTAAAGTACTATCCTGGTTCGCCGTTGATTGCCCGCTTCCTGCTGCGTGAAGAAGACAAAATGGAGCTGACCGAGCTGCACTCCAGCGATTACCCGCTGCTGCGCACCGAGTTCAGCAAAGATTCCCGTGCGCGCGTGGCGCGTGGTGATGGCTACCAACAGCTGAAAGCCAAGCTGCCGCCGCTGAGCCGTCGCGGCCTGATTCTGATCGATCCGCCATATGAGTTGAAAAGCGATTATCAGGATGTGGTGAAAGGCATTCAGGAAGGTCACAAGCGTTTCGCCACCGGCGTGTTTGCGCTGTGGTATCCGGTGGTGATGCGTCAGCAGATCAAACACATGGTTAAAGATCTGCAGGCCACCAATATCCGCAACATTCTGCAGATTGAACTGGCGGTGCGTCCAGACAGCGATCAGCGCGGCATGACGGCTTCCGGCATGATCGTGATTAACCCGCCGTGGAAGCTGAAAGCACAGATGGAAGAGCTGCTGCCGTGGCTGCATCAGAAGCTGGTGCCAGCCGGAACCGGTCACTTCAGCGTCACGCAGATCGTGCCAGAATAAATTCGCCTTACCGCGTCGCCAGCCTATTAGGACTATTATCATGTGGATCATTCTGGCTGGCGCGCTTGCTATGCTGTCGCCCGCCAAACGTTTTTCGGTACTGCTGCTCACGCTCGCCACCATTCTTGGGCTGTTCCAGGATGTGCTGGATTGGCCGGCGATGGTGCTGCTCGGCGCCATTGCCGTCATCGCCTGGATTCGCGTGGAAAATAACGCGCGCTGGATTCAGTGGGTGAGTGAAGTCGCGCTGGTTGCCATTGCCATCGGCCTGTTTGTACACTTTTTCCCGGGCTTCAAAAATCCGCCCCAGGTGGAAGATGTGCAGGCCGGGCCGCTCAGCCTGCCCTTTAGTTTCTCGTACAACTTCGATAAAGCGCTGATTCCGTTTGTGCTGCTCATCTGCTTGCCGCAGCTGTTCCGCACCCAATCCGCGCCGCCGCGACTTAAAATTTTGTGGCTGGCGCTGCTGGCGGCGATTCCGCTGCTGCTGTATGTCGCGGTGCAGTTAGGTGGCCTGGCCGTTGAACCCCACTGGCCGGAATGGTTGGGCAGTTTTATGCTGGCGAACCTGTTCTTCGTATCACTGGCAGAAGAAGCGTTCTTTCGTGGCTATCTGCAACAGCGTCTGCGCCAGCACATTGGTGCCGTGGCGGCCCTGTTGCTGACGTCGCTGCTGTTTGGTCTGGCGCACTTCCCCGGCGGGCCGCTGCTGATGATCTTCGCAACGCTCGCCGGATTGATTTACGGCCTGGCGTGGCAGTGGAGCGGACGCCTGTGGGTCGCCACCGGCATCCATTTCCTGTTCAACATGACGCATCTGCTGTTCTTCACCTATCCGGCGCTACAGCACTAAACCTCGAACACCGCGAAATCATGTGCCAGCTCGGTCGCCGCAAACACCGACTGGCACTCCGCCAGCAGTTTTTCCCGATCCTTAGACAAATAGCGCGAGCTGAAATGCGTGGCGATCATGCGCTTCGCCCCCGACTGTTTCGCCACCTCCGCAGCCTGAATGGTGGTTGAGTGGCCGCGTCCATTGGCTTTCTCCTGCAGCGCCGCCTCCAGCGTGGTTTCATGCACCATCACATCGGCATTCGCCGCCAGCTGGAGCGCCACGTCGGTGGGCGCGGTATCGCCAAATATCGCCAGCACTTTGCCTTTGGTTGCCGGGCCAAGATAATCCGCGCCGTTGATCTCGCGACCATCTTCCAGCTGGATGCGCTTACCCGCTTTCAAATCCTGATACCACGGCCCGCGCGGTACGCCTTCGGCTTTCAGGCGCGGCGCATCAAGGAAGCCCGCTTTATCGTGCTGCTCGATGCGATAGCCATAACACTCAATCACGTGATTCATCGGCCAGGCCGTCACGCGCACTTCGCCGTCATCCAGCACCAAACCGGCTTCGATCTCGATAATCTCCAGCGGATAAGAGGTGTACGAGCCACTCAAACTGAGCGCCGTCTCGATAAACTGGCGAATACCTTTCGGCCCGTAAATGGTCATCGGTTCGGAGATGCCGGCCATGGAGCGGCTGGTGAGCAAGCCCGGCAGCCCAAAGATGTGGTCGCCGTGCAGATGGGTGATAAAGATTTTCTCCAGCTTGCCCGGCTTCAGCGCAGAGCGCATGTATTGATGCTGCGTCGCCTCGCCGCAGTCAAACAGCCAGGTGTCGCCGCGTTTCGACAGCGTCAGCGCTATCGCCGTGACGTTACGTTGCAGGCTGGGCGCACCGCCGCCGGTGCCGAGGAATGTTAGTTGCATGCTATGCTTCCCTGTAATCGGACATAAAAATCAATGATATTACAATCATAGGTGCAATCTTTGCGTCAATAATCGTCATAGCGTTAAACTCTATGCCAATTTTCTTCCAACAGACGGACATAACGGATGACCAGACATTTTGACTACCTCGCCATCGGCGGCGGCAGCGGCGGTATCGCCTCGATTAACCGTGCCGCGATGCACGGCCAGAAGTGCGCGCTGATTGAAGCCAAAGAGCTGGGCGGCACCTGTGTCAACGTCGGCTGCGTACCGAAAAAGGTTATGTGGCATGCGGCGCAAATCGCTGAAGCTATTCATCTTTATGGGCCAGATTATGGCTTTGATACCACGGTAAACCGGTTTGACTGGTCAATTCTGGTGAAAAACCGCAGCGCCTACATCGACCGCATTCACAGCTCGTACGACAACGTGCTGGGTAAAAACAAGGTTGAGGTGATCAAAGGTTTCGCGCGCTTTATCGATGCCAACACCGTGGAAGTGAACGGTGAAACACTCACTGCCGATCATATTCTGATCGCCACCGGCGGGCGTCCAAGCCATCCAAACGTGCCGGGCGCGGAATACGGTATCGATTCTGACGGTTTCTTCGAACTCGATGCGCTGCCAAAACGCGTGGCGGTCGTGGGCGCGGGTTACATCGCGGTGGAGCTGGCGGGCGTGGTCAATGCGCTGGGTGCGGAAACGCATCTCTTCGTGCGTAAGCATGCGCCACTGCGCAGCTTCGATCCGCTGATCGTCGATACGCTGGTAGAAGTGATGCAGGCCGAAGGCCCAACGCTGCACACCGAATCGATTCCAAAAGCCGTGATTAAAAACGCCGACGGCAGCCTGACGCTGCAGCTGGAAAGCGGCCACGAGCAAACCGTAGATTGCCTGGTGTGGGCGATTGGCCGTGAGCCGGCGACCGACAACCTCAACCTGGCAGCAACCGGCGTGGCGCTGAACGACAAAGGTTACATCAAGGTCGATAAGTTCCAGAACACCAGCGTGAAAGGCATCTACGCGGTGGGCGATAACACCGGCGCGGTGGAACTGACGCCGGTGGCCGTGGCGGCAGGTCGTCGTCTCTCCGAGCGCCTGTTCAACAACAAACCGGACGAGCATCTGGATTACAGCAACGTGCCGACCGTGGTGTTCAGCCATCCGCCGATTGGCACCGTGGGCCTGACCGAACCGCAGGCGCGCGAACAGTACGGCGACGATCAGGTGAAAGTGTATAAATCTTCTTTCACCGCGATGTATACCGCCGTTACCCAGCATCGCCAGCCGTGCCGTATGAAGCTGGTGTGCGTTGGCCCGGAAGAGAAGATTGTCGGCATTCACGGTATCGGTAACGGTATGGATGAGATGCTGCAAGGCTTCGCGGTGGCGCTGAAAATGGGCGCAACCAAGCAAGACTTCGATAACACCGTAGCGATCCACCCAACAGCGGCGGAAGAGTTTGTGACGATGCGTTAATATTTTCCGCCGGAATTGAAAAACCAGCCATTTATTCATGGCTGGTTTTTTTATGGCTGCAATTTACATTCCTTTTTCTTCACTACTCAATAATCCACGCACAGGATAAGATTTATTTCTTTGCTGCAGGGTGCGCATTAATGCGCACCGCAAACTTCATGGCATTGCCAGCTTATTTATTTTTACGGGGAGAACGGTGTGAACAAAGGTCGGAATCGGGCATGAATATTATTGATATCATTATGTCCGCAGGCAAAGCCTCGGTAGACGTGGCGCTCTACACGTTGATTCCGATTATGGTAGTGATGTTATTCATCATGAAATATCTGGAGGTCAAAGGCGTACTGGATTTTGTTGTACGTCATGCCACACCGTTATTAAAACCCTTCGGTATTACCGGGCTGGCATTTTTTGCCATGATTCAACTTAATTTCGTCAGCTTCGCGGCACCGCTGGCGGCGCTGGCCATCATGGAAAAGCGCGGTACGTCCGATCGTCATATGGCGGCCACGCTGGCGATGCTGTTTGCGATGGGCCAGGCCAGCACCTTTTATCCCCTGATTCCGGCGGGATTACACTGGAGCACAGCGCTAATTATTTCGATCTGCGGCGGTGTATTAGCGGCGGCGGCAACCTATCACCTGTTTGGCCGCAAACTTTCCGATGCGGCGCTATTAAATGAAGATGAGGCCGTTACCAACAGTGAAAATAAAATGGGGCTGATTGGCATCATTAATAGCGCCGGATCCGATGCGATTCGTCTGGCGCTGGGTTCGCTGCCGATGCTGATTATTTCATTATCGGTGGTTGGCATGTTGAAAGAAGCGGGCGGGATTGAAATGCTGACGCGTCTGGTGTCGCCACTGCTGGATAAGCTGAATATTTCCGAAGTCTATATTCTTCCGGCGCTGACCAAATGTCTGGCGGGCGGCACAGCCTATTACGGCGTGGTGGCGGGATTGGTGGAGAAAGGATTATACAGTGCGCACAACATCAACGCCTCGGCGGGATTACTGATTCAGACCTTTGACCTGCCCGGCATCGGGATTTACCTTGGCCTGTCGAGCCGATTCCCGCGCCTGTTCCGCTTTGCCGTACCTGGCATTCTGCTCGGTATTGCGCTGCGTGCGACGGTGCACGCCATTCTATTCTGATGATGGCTCAAAAGCGTTGATGATGGATAGCCGCCAAACCCTCTGCTTTGTGATTATATAGAACTAAAACACAGTAAAAATCTATATACATTGCAAATATAGAAAAGAATATCTATAATATCTAAATCCAGTGAGGAGTGTTTGTAACAAGTGAGGTAAGGGAATGCCAGAGCTACATTGGCGCAAAGCTGCTCTGAAGCAGATGCGAGCCATTGCAGACGCTAACGAAAGGAAGAAGCTGAATGAGCAAGTGAATGAGTTAAAAAAGTTTCCGCTTGTTCCGCCCAATCTGGATGTTAAGTCTTTGAAAAATGGTCAGGCTGACTATCGGCTTAGATGGGGAAATTATCGTGTTTTGTTCGACTACAACAAAGGCGAGGAACCGAAAATCATCGCTATTCAGCAGGTAATGAGACGTACCAGCGGAACATATAAATAATCAAGGTAGAGATTTGCTGCCTTAATTCACAGATTCTCAACTCGTTTTCAAAAAACTGATAACGCTGAATACTGGAACATACATCCTATGATCGAATTCATCACTGACAGTGCTGGCAACCGCAAAGCGGCAATTGTTCCCATCGAGCTGTTCGAAAAAATGACTCAACATGCTGATTTCACTGAACTATGGGAATCAATCCCTTACGAATCCGGTATTAATGATGACGCCTTGATTCCAGGTGACGTCGTAGACATCGCCATTAATAAGGGTGTCACTCTTCACGCCGCTTGGCGCATCTATCGTAAACTGACCCAAAAGCAGGTTGCTGAAGCGCTTGGCATCACGCAAGCGTCTGTCTCTGCGATGGAAAAAAGCGAAAAACCGCGTGATTTTAATCTCGCCAAGCTCGCTGAGCTTTACGAGTGCATGCCAGAACAACTTACCGATGATTAAACAAAAAGCCGGTCTTCCCGGCTTTTTTGTGCCACGCGTTCTGCATGGCACTCGCGTGATTTTTAAATTATACGATTACACATCCGCGCCGAATGCCACATCGCGTTGCCCGCGCAGCTCCGCCAACCGCCCTTCCAGCGCCGCTTCGATGTTCTGATACGCCGTACTGCCAAGCGCTAAACGCAGCGGCATGCTGGCCTGATCCAGCGTGGCGATCATCGCCGTGACGCATTTCCCGGCATCGCCAGCAATGGTGAAATCGCCTGAAAGAATTGCCTGGCGCAGCTGGCCTGCAGCGTTTTCACGATAAACTTCTAGCGCATCTGCCACGTCCAGCCCGGCGCCAAAATGGGTTGCGGTGGGGCCCGGCTCGACCAGCAGGAAATCGATACCGAAACTGGCGACTTCCTGGCGTACCGCCTCGACAAATCCCTCAATCCCCCATTTCGTGGCGTGATACAGGCTGAAATTGGGATAAGCAACCTGGCCGCCTTCCGAAGAAACCTGTGCGATGCGCCCGCCGCCTTGCTGGCGCAGGAACGGGATCACCGCGCGAATCAGCTGGATTGAGCCGGTAAGATTGGTGGCGATCTGCCGATCAATCTGCGCATCGCTCAACTCTTCAGCTGCGCCGAACAGGCCGTAAGCGGCATTGCTCACCACCACATCAATGCGATCGATGGCGGCAAAGGCGCGTTTAATGGTGGGCGCGATGCTGGCGGTGTGCGCCAGATCGAGCGTAATAACCTGCAGCCGTTCGCCATAGGTTTGCTGCAGATCGGCCATCACCTGTTCACGCCGCACCGTCGCTACTACGCGATCGCCACGCGCCAGTAAACGTTCACTCATCAATCGGCCCAGCCCGCTGCTGGCGCCGGTAATCAACCAGGTTTTCATCTTGTGCTCCTCATATTGAAAACCTGATGGTAGATCGCTTTACTGGTGGAGATAATCCACCTAATCGCGCATGACCCGGTGAGGAAAAACCACCAATGAGACGTCCTTCCTGGCACGAACTGCAGGCCATTAAAACGCTGGGCGAGCAGCGCAGCTTTCGCCGTGCCGCTGAAATGCTCGGCCTCAAGCGCTCGTCACTCAGCCATCTGGTGAAAACGCTGGAGCACAATCTGGGCGTACAGCTGTTTCAACGCACCACACGTAGCGTGTCGCTCACCGATGCCGGGCAGCAACTGCTGGATCGACTCTCGCCGCTGCTGAACCAGATGGATGATGTGCTGCACGACATCTCCGCCAGCCGCCATCAGCATTACGGCACGCTGCGCATCAGCGCCAGCGATGCCGCGATCGCTTTGCTGCTGGAGCACGTGGTGGCGGACTTTAGCGCGCGCTATCCCGATATCCAGCTCGATTTTGCCGCGCAAGGTGCGTTGGTGGATATCACCGCCGCCGGTTTTGATGCCGGCATTCGGCTGATTGAGGATGTGCCGCAGGATATGGTGGCCGTTCCGCTTGGCGGCCCGCTGACGTTTGTCACCGTCGCCGCGCCCGCTTATCTGGCGAGAAACGCGGCGGTTAATCATCCGCGCGATCTGCTACAGCAACAGTGCATTCGCCAGCGCTTACCGAGCGGAAAACGTTATCAGTGGGAATATGCGCAGGCGGAAGAAAAGCAGGAGATTGACGTGCCAGGCACGCTGACTTTGGACAGCAACGCGCTGATGGCGCAGGCCGCTCTCGCCGGTTTAGGCATTGCTTATGTGCCGTCGCTGTATGTCGAGAAGGAGATGCGCAGCGGCCAGTTGGTGGAGCTGCTGGCCGATTGGCGGGTGCAATCGGCGGGGATTGCGCTGTGGTTCCCGCCCAACCGGCATCAATCCATGGCGCTACGGCTGTTTATCGATGCGCTGAAAGTCGGCCTGCCACGTCATGCGTGAGGCGAGCAGCACGGCTTTTGTCTTAAAACCTTTGGCAATGGCGTTGATCCTTTGATGCCCGGCGGCGTAACCTGTCGCCACAAAACCTAAAAAATACACCATCGCAAAATGATTGTACGTCCTCACCAACACTGGTTTCTCCGGCTGTTTGACTGGCATGGATCGGTGCTCAGCAACATCGTGTTCCGCCTGTCGCTTAACCTGCTGATGTCGCCGCTGGTGTCGATGTTTATCTCCTACACCTTTTTATCGCTGGAAGCGCTGGCGGAGGAGCTGGAACATCCGTTTGGCACCGCACCGAATCATCTGCCGCTCGATGCGCTGTGCGTCACTATCGAACGCAATTTGAAAGCGATGAATGGCGATATGCCGCTACCGGAACCACTGCAGCCGGATGCGCATTTCAATTTGACGTAATCAACTCTGATTATCCAACCAACGCACATACGCCTGATCCCACAATGCGGCAGGCGTGCCCGCTTTGCCGAGACCAAAACCGTGACCGCCGCTGCTGAGCTCAATCAGCTCAACCGGCACGCGCATGCGGCGGCAGGTATCGCGCATCAGTTCAGTATTATGAGGATTGGAGGTGCGATCGTCCTCGGCCTGCGCGAGGAACGTCGGGGGATATTGACGTGTGACGTAATTTTGCACTGACCAGTTGGCTTCCTGGCTTGGCGTGGCGTTTTTCCCCACCATCATCAGATGCGTGTTGGTGTGCTGATATGGCGCTTCAAGGGTGATCACCGGATAAATCAGGCCAACGCTATCCACCTTCGGCCTGATCTGGTCAAGCGGATCCTGCGCCGGATAGGATTCGAAATCCGGACGCGCCGCCGCCATGCCAAGTAGATGGCCACCGGCAGAAAAGCCCAGCACATGCACTTTGCGCTCCATCGAACGCACCAGACGAATGGCGCGCTGCGCGTCCTGCAGCGGTGCCAGATTGCCCGCCTGCCACTTCTCACCCGGCAAACGGTAGCTGAGCACATACACGGTATAACCGTTGGCATTAAGCCAGCGCGCTACCGGCCAGGCTTCGCGGCCCATGCCGATAAAACGATAGCCGCCGCCCGCCGCCACAATCACCGCTTCGCCGTTGGGATTTTCCGGGCGGAAACGCTGAATGGCGGGTGAAACGATATTGGTCCAGGAGCCGTGCGAATTCACTTTAAGCAAGCCGGAAGGACCGCCGCCGCCCGGCGGATCGTCGGGCCACAACGGAATGACGTCATCGCGGGCAAACAGCTTGCCCGCGGTCATCGAGAGAACGGTTGCTCCAGTAGCCAACAAAAAGTGACGACGTGTAATCATCTTGCCCAGTGCCAGTATGCAAAAAATGCCAGCTTCAACAGCTGAATCTCATTATGTGACGCGTGTCTGATTTCGACGTTGGCGATTATGTACGTAAATCGTACAAAAAAGCCATAAAAAACGCGCCTAAAAAGGCGCGAGCTTTTTCGAATACCCTAAATAATTCGAGCTGCAGGAAGGCGGCAAGGGTGTGAATCCCCAGGAGCTTACAAAAGGGGTGAACACACGCAGCCAACGCACCTGCAGCTTGAAGTATGACGGGTATTAGTCCTGTTGCTGGAACTGGGTCATTACCGTTTGTTCGCACTGCTGCTGATCTTTACGCAGTTTGCCGCGCTCATCTTCGCCCAACTCCAGCCACGCGCTAATCACTTCCTGCGCGATTTCTTCATTAAATTCAGGCTGCTGCATGGCCGATGAAGACTGGCTGGCCGCGAGTTGCGACTTCAGCTTCTCGGTGTAACCATCCAAATCACTGGTCTTCTTTTCACTGCTCACCAGATGACACAGCTGGCTGGCATAAACATTCTCTTCCTGATTATTGTCACCGTCGGCAGCCAACGCACCGGCCGACAGCGACAGCCCAACGAGGGCGAGTAATAACGCTTTCATAATAGGCTCCAATAATTTCCAATAAATCATTTTTCGTTCTGTTCGGCGCGGGCGGCCTGACGGGCAGCACGCCAGTTTAACAATGGCGTGACCGTGATGCCGTGCAACACAATGCTGCACACCACTAACGTCAGCGCCATGTCCACCATCTGTTCCGCCTGCGGTCCACGCATGCCGTGCACCCATGCATAGGCAATATAATTGATACTGCCGATGCCGCGAATACCCAACCAGCCAATTAGCAAGCGTCGCATCAGCGGAATATCGCAGCGCCATGTGGTGATCCACACCGCCAGCGGGCGCACCACCACAAACAGCAGCAGCGCCAGGCCAATGCCGGTGAGATTCCAGTGCTGCGCCAGCGTAATACCGAGCACCACCATCATGCCCGCCGCCAGCAAACGCTCGATAGTATCACCAAAGGAGAGCGCATCGCCGATCACCAAACCCACCGATTTCACCATGCCGCTGCTGCCCTGCGCCATCCGCTGACCGGTATTTACGCGCGCTTCAGCCGGTAAGAAACGCTCCTCTTCAGACATCTCATCTTGCGGATAGTGCTTCACCACGCGCAATTCCGCACGACGTAAACCGACGCCAGCCGCAAAGGTGGCGAGGAAGCCCGACGCATCCACCGACTGCGCGGCGGCATAGCTGAGCGCAATCAGCGCCAGCGCGAACAGATCGTTGGGTGCCAGATCCTGATTGGCGGTACGTAAATGCGTCGCCAGCTGGCCGATCAGCCAGCCCAGCGCAAAGCCTATTCCCAGCCCGCCGCCAATCGCCCACAGCGCATCTTTGGCGAACCATTCACCGAGCGCAGCGGTGCTGAGTTCGCCCGGCTGCAACAGCAAAATCGCCAGCATCAGCAGCGGCAGCGCCGAGCCGTCGTTCATGCCCGCTTCGCTGGAGAGCGCCACGCGCAGGGCATCGTCGTCACGCGCATCGTTCACTGAAATCAGGCTGGCGAGCACCGGATCGGTCGGCGCGACAATGGCACCAAACGCCAGCGACATCGCCCAGTCAAAGCCGGTGATCCAGTGCACCAGCACCGTCATGCCGCCGACGGTGAGCAGCATCGCGGGAAACGCCAGCCTGACGCCAAGCCGCCACGCATGCGCATTGAGCGGTAAGCGCAGTTTCAGCCCGGTAATAAACAGCGATGCTGCCATCGCGATTTCAGTAAGATGCGCGGCGAGGTTGGCGTGACCGATGATGTCGACTTGCAGCAGATTGAGCATCCACGGGCCACATAGAATGCCCGCGAACAGGTAGAGACCAAATGAGGTCACTGGCCCGCGGTGTATCCAACCGGAAGCCAGTGACATAAGAAGTAAAAGACCGCCGGTGGCGGCGGTCCAGGCCAGGAAATTCATAACGCTCCGTTTTTAAATAACATTCTCCTTTAAGCCTGGCACATGTTAGGCGATCAGTTTTTCAGATGACGGCTTGCGAGGCGAATCATCAGGGCAAGCGCAGCGGCCAATGTTGCGAGTGCAACCACGCCGGTCCAGCCCCAATGTGCCAGCGCCAGGCTACCCAGCGCCGCGCCGGTCGCCATGCCGATGAAAACAACGGTAAACATCAAGGCGTTAAGGCGGCTGCGTGCTTCTGGCGCCAGGCTGTAAACCAGCGTCTGATGCGCCACCAGCGTGGCCTGCACCCCCAAATCAAAACCGATGGTGCTGATGATAATCAGACCAAGCTGAGCCGGCATCGGCAGCAGCGGCAGCAGGAACATCAGCGCGAACGACACCATCACCAGCGTGGCACCGTACTGCGTAACACGCGCCGGACCGATGCGATCCGCCACACTGCCCGCTAACGGCGCGGCTAGAGCACCTGCCGCACCCGCAAGGCCGAATGCGCCAGCGACCGCGCTATCCAGATGGAAGTTTTGACTCAGCATCAACGCCAGCGTTGACCAGAAGGCGCTAAAGCCCACCGACAACAAACCTTGTGCCAGCGCGGCGCGGCGCAGCGTTTGATGGTGCTGCCACAGATGCGCCAGCGACAGCAGCAAACGCGGATAGCTCACCGAAGTGCCCGGCGTAAAGCGCGGCAGCACGCGCCACAGCGCCACGCTAATCAGCAACACCGCCGCCGCCGCAATCATGTACATGGTGCGCCAGCCGAAATACTCCGCCACCACGCCGCTTACCACGCGTGATAGCAAAATCCCCACCAGCAATCCCGTCATTACCGTGCCGACGATTTTGCCGCGGCTGCGCTCCGGCGCTAACGCCGCTGAAGCGGGCACGATGTCCTGCGCCACGGTGGCGGTTAAACCGGTGACGAAGCTGGCAATCAGCAAGGCGTTCAATCCGCCCGAGAAGCCACACAGCAGCAGCGCGGCAACCAGCAGCAAACCTTTAATCAGGATAATGGTACGGCGATCGTGGCGGTCGCCGAGCGGGGCCAGCAGCAAAATGCCCAGCGCGTAACCGGCTTGCGTCAGCATTGGCACCATGCCGACGCTGCCAATCCCAACGTTGAACTGTTTGCTGATGATATCCAGCATCGGCTGGCTGTAGTAAATCGATGCGACGCTGAGTCCGGCACCGGCCGCGAGCGTAAAGACCAGCGGCGCGGGCAGTTTTTCAGCTGGCATGGCTGACGTTGATATAGCTGACATAGTGGATTCCCCCGTGAAAGTGCGCTTATTAAAGCGCGTTGCCGCCATACGCGGTAGACTGCTCAAACACAGAACTGTTATGCGTGGTGCGTATGAACAACCCATCCAGCCTTGATCGTATCGAACTGATGCAGACCTTTATTCGCATCGTCGAGAGCGGCTCGCTCTCCGCCGCCGCCGCCCAGCTCGGCACCACGCAGCCCACCATCAGCCGAAGGCTGCAGGCGCTTGAGCAGCGGCTCGGTCTCAAACTGATTATGCGCACCACGCATGCGCTGAAACTTACCGACGATGGCGAACGCTGTTATGCGCAGGCGCGTCAGCTGGTCGCGACCTGGCACGCGCTGGAGGATGATCTCACCGGCGCCAGCGACGACCCGATTGGCACGCTGCGCGTGCGGGCGCCGCATGCGTTTGGTCAGGATCAGCTCATTGAACCGTTAATTGATTATCTACATCGCTATCCACGCTTAAACGTGGAGTGGACGCTGAATGACCGCACGCCAGACTTCATCAGCGAAAACATCGACTGCGCCATTCAGGTCGGTGCGCCCAGCGATGCGTCCATCGTGGCGGTGCTGCTGGCGGAAGTGCCGCGCTTTGTGGTGGCGGCACCGTCGCTGCTGGCCGCGCACCCGCCGATTGAGGACGTCTCGCAGCTCACCAACCTGCCCTGGCTGGCGCTGACCAGTTTTTATCGCAACGAAATCGCCCTGCAGCGTATTAACGATGGTCAGCCGGTGAATCTGGCGATTGCCCCGCGCCTCGCCAGCGACAGTTTATACGCGGTGCGCAAAGCCGCCGTTGCCGGGATGGGCGCGGCGGTGGTGTCATCGTGGGTGGTGCAGGAGGATTTAGCGAAAGGGGATTTGATTCAGCTGTTGCCGGAGTGGCAAGCGCCGCCGCTGCCGGTGTGGCTAACTTATCCGTGGGCCAGCTACTATCCGGCGCGGTTACAGAAGTTTTTCGCCATGATTCGGGACGTGATGCCGAAGTTAGCCGGGACGCAGCCAGCGACGCGGTAGCGGTTGTCCCTCACCCTAACCCTCTCCCAACGGGAGAGGGAACCGATGGTAGCGCGGTCGGCCTCCTCGCCCGCTTGTGCCGATGGTAGCACCCTCAGCCCCCTCGCCCGCTTGCGGGAGAGGGCTGGGGTGAGGGACAGCGCGCACAAACTACATCTTCACCGCTTTCTTATCCCCCTTCGACATATTGTCCAGCCAGCCCATTACAAAGGCCGACAGCACAAACGTCAGGTGGATAATCACGTACCACATCAGCTTATCGTTTTCGATGTTGCGCGCGTCCATAAAGATACGCAGCAGGTGAATCGACGAAATCGCCACAATCGAGGCCGCGACTTTGTTTTTCAACGAGCCGGAGTCCATTTTACCGAGCCAGCTCAGCTTCTCTCTGTGCTCATCAATATCCAGCTTGGAGACAAAGTTCTCGTAACCCGAGAGCATCACCATCACCAGCAAACCGCCGACCAGCGTCATATCCACCAGCGACAGCAGCAGCAGAATCAAATCGTTCTCCGCAATGCTGAAGACGTGCGGCAACAGGTGAAAAATTTCCTGGAAGAATTTGATGGTCAGCGCCAGCAGGCCCAACGAAAGTCCCATGTAAACCGGAGCCAGCAGCCAGCGCGATGAATACATCAGGTTTTCGATAAAACGTTCCATAAGTTCCCATTAATCAACAGACAAGTGGGCGAGTATAACCGAACTTATGTGAAGTTATTTCAGCCCTTCTTCAGAAATTTCAGGCGCGGCGGGCAGCGGCAATGACAAACGGAACACCGCGCCGCCTTCCGGCCGATTCTCCGCCCAGATGCGCCCGCGATGGGATTCGATAATGGTTTTACCGATCGCCAAACCCAAGCCGACGCCCGGCACCGCCGACTCTTTATCACCGCGCGCAAACTTGTCAAAAATACGCGTGAGGTTCTCCGGCGCGATGCCGGGACCGCTGTCCCACACCGCAATCTCCAACCGATCGCGATCGCGCCACGCCCGAATACCGTGCTGCGCCGCGTTGCCTGCGTATTTCAGGCTGTTTTCGATCAGATTGGTAAACACGCGCTCCAGCATGGCGCTGTCGCCTTTGATCAGCACCATCTCGGGTAAATCGAGGATAAATTCATGGCCCTTCAGCGACGGCCCCATGCTGCTCAGCGCGCCACCAATCACCTCATCCAGCGCCACCCACTCTTCGCGCAGATTGAGTCCACCGGATTGTATGCGCGCCATATCCAGCATGTTACTCACCAGCCGGATAGTACTCAGCGTCTGTTCACGAATCTGATTGGCCTGGCCGACATACTTCGACTCTTCGCTGGCGAGATCGAGCATCAGCATCTCCGCCTGACCAAACAGCACCGTCAGCGGCGTGCGCAGATCGTGCGACAGCGCTGACAGCAGCGCATTGCGCAGCTGCTCGCGCTCGGCGGCCAGCCGCGACGCCGCCTCACTGTGCGACAGCGCCATGCGTTCCAGCGCGTTAGCAATCAACACGGTGAAGGTTTCCAGTAAACGCTGCTGCTCGGGGATCATCAGCTGACGCAGGTTTTCCGGTTCCACCACCAGCAAGCCGCGACAGTGATTACCACTTTTCAGCGGCAGAATCTGGTACGGCACCGCGGGCAAGGTATCGGTGCCCGCGCCCGCCGGTTGGCCTTTGCTGTAACTCCATTTGGCGATGGCCAGATCCGGCGGCGTACCGATCGCGGTATCGCCCACGGTTTGCAGCTCGCCCTGCTCATCCGGCAGCAGCAGTAAACTGCGCGCCTGCAGGGTGACATCGATGATGCGCTGGCTGGTGGTGGCGATATCCTGCGGCGTCAAATCGCTGCCGAGCGCTTTCGCCATCTCATACAGATGCCGCGCGCGCTGTTCACGGTAGCGCGCCACTTTGGCCTGATAGCGCACGCCCGCTGTCAGATTCCCAACAATCACGCCCACCGCCAGCATCACCGCGAAGGTCACCAGATACTGCAAATCCGACACCGCCACGGTGCCGGTAGGCGCGACAAAGAACAGGTCGAAAGCGATGATGTTGATCACCGTGGCGAACACCGATGGCCAGCGGCCATAGCGCAGCGCCACCAGCACCACCGCCAGCAGATAAATCATCACGCTGTTGGCGGGATCAAACGCCACCAGCAGCCAGCGGCCGACGCCGGTGACCAAAATACACAGCAGCAGCGCCATCACACAGCCGCGCAGATAGAGCCGCCATTTTTCGTTGCTGGCGCGCTGGCCGCTGAGCGGATGCGGCGCATCGCGCACCGGTTCATCCAGCGCCACCACCAGCAAATCGAGATCCGGGCCGAGTTCGCCGAGGCGCTGGGCAAAGCTGTCGCGCCGCCAGCGCCGTTGTGGCTGACGGCCGGTCACGATTTTACCGAGATTGTGCTCGCGCGCGTAACGCAGCACCGCGCGCGCTTCATCGGGATCGGAGAGCGTGGCGGTTTCAGCGCCAAGTTCCTGCGCCAGTTGCAGCGTGCGTAAAATGGCGCGACGGCGCGCTTCCGGCAGCCGATTGAGGCGCGGCGTTTCCACATACACCGCGTGCCATTCGCTGCCGAGCCGTGCCGCTAAACGCGCGGCGGTGCGCACCAGCTTTTCGCTGCCGGTATCGTCGCCGATGCACAGCAGAATGGCATCACGCGTGTGCCACACTTTGTCGCGGCCTTGCCGATCGCGCCAGGCACGCATCTGGTCATCCACGCGATCGGCGGTACGACGCAACGCAAGCTCACGCAGCGCGAACAGATTGCCTTTACGGAAGAAGTTTTCGATGGCGCGTTCGGCGCGGTCGCCGACGTAGACTTTGCCCTCTTTCAGCCGCTGACGCAGATCGTCCGGCGGCAGATCCACCAGCACCACTTCGTCGGCGCTATCAAAGAAGGGATCGGGCACGGTTTCACGCACCTGAATGCCGGTGACGCCGCCGACCACATCATTCAGGCTTTCCAGATGCTGGACGTTAACGGTGGTGATGACGTCAATGCCCGCTTCGAGCAGCTCTTCAATGTCCTGCCAGCGCTTGGGATGACGCGAACCCTGCACGTTGGTGTGCGCCAGTTCATCCATCAGGATCACCGCCGGATGGCGCGCCAGCGCGGTATCGAGATCGAATTCGGCATGGCGCGAACGGCCGGTGGTACGCCGTGGCAACAGCGCCAGCCCGTTGAGCAGCGCGGCGGTCTCTGCACGATCGTGGGTTTCTACCACGCCGGCTAACACGTCGAGACCTTGCGCCCGCAGGCGCTGCGCCTCCTGCAGCATGGCGAACGTTTTGCCCACGCCCGCACAGGCGCCAAAGTAGATTTTCAGCTTACCGCGATGGCTGTCGCTGTGGTTCAGCAGCAGCGCATCGGGATCGGGGCGGGCAATTTCGTCGTTCATCGATCGTCCATCGTAAAAACAGCGTGATAAATCGCGTCGCTACGATTGCGTGCATATACCGTAGCGGCGCAATGCATTGCGCGAGGTGTTTATCCTTGTAAATCATCCAGCGCCAGATTCAGACGCAGCACGTTTACCGTCTCTTCGCCAACAAACGGCAGCAGCGGGCGCTCGGTGTGGCGCACAATCAGCGCCTCGACATCTTTCAGCGCCATCTTGCGCGCGGCGGCGATGCGCGGTGCCTGCCACAACGCGGCTTCTGGCGAAATATCCGGATCTAATCCGCTCGCCGATGCGGTGACCAACTCCACCGGCACCGCTTTGGGCGCTTGCGAATTCGCCGCACGCAGCACGGCGACGCGTTCCGCTACCGCTTTATCCAGCGCCGGATTGCTGCCTGCCAGATTGCTGCCGCTGGAGGCCAACGCATTATAAGGCGCATCGCCGGTAGCGGAAGGTCGACCCCAAAAGTGGCCCGGCTGATTAAACATTTGACCAATCTGCTCGGAACCGCGTACCGCGCCATCCTGCTCAATCAGCGAACCGTTGGCCTGCGATGGGAACCACCACTGCGCCAGACCGGTGGTCAGCAGCGGATAGACCGCGCCGGTGAGCAGCGTAAGCACCAGTAACAATACAATAGCCGGACGTAACTGACTCATTTCTCTTCTCCTTAAGCCAGACCAAGCAGCGTTAGCAGCAGGTCGATGGCTTTAATACCTATAAACGGCACCACTAATCCGCCCGCACCGTAAATCCACAGGTTGCGACGCAGCAGCGCCGCCGCGCTCAGCGGACGATAACTCACGCCTTTCAGCGCCAGCGGGATCAGGAACACAATCACCAGCGCGTTAAAAATTACCGCCGACAGAATCGCCGAGTTCGGCGAATGCAGCCCCATCACGTTGAGCATGTTGAGCTGCGGATAGGTGGCGGCAAACGCGGCCGGAATAATGGCGAAATACTTCGCCACGTCGTTGGCGATACTGAAGGTAGTGAGCGAGCCGCGCGTCATCAGCATCTGTTTACCGATGTGCACCACTTCCAGCAGCTTAGTCGGATTCGAGTCGAGATCGACCATGTTGCCGGCCTCTTTCGCCGCCTGGGTTCCCGAGTTCATCGCCACCGCCACGTCGGCCTGCGCCAGCGCCGGTGCGTCATTGGTGCCGTCGCCGGT
This sequence comes from Pantoea sp. GbtcB22, assembly GCF_019091025.1. Classification (NCBI taxonomy): domain Bacteria; kingdom Pseudomonadati; phylum Pseudomonadota; class Gammaproteobacteria; order Enterobacterales; family Erwiniaceae; genus Pantoea; species Pantoea sp. GbtcB22. The sequence continues at coordinate 64,016 of NZ_JAGXKB010000008.1, read as the reverse complement.
CATCGCCACTAAGCGCCCTTCGGCCTGATACTGACGAATCAGCGCCAGCTTGGCTTCCGGCGTCGCTTCAGACAGGAAGTCATCGACACCCGCTTCCGCCGCAATCGCCGCCGCGGTTAATGGGTTATCGCCGGTGATCATCACCGTTTTGATGCCCATCTTGCGCAGCTCGGCAAAGCGCTCTTTGATACCGCCTTTGACGATATCTTTCAGCGCCACCACGCCCAGCACCTGCGCGCCTTCGGCCACCACCAGCGGCGTGCCGCCAGCGCGCGCCACTTCTTCGACGGCGGCATTCACTTCTAACGGGAAGCGGCCATGATTGGCTTCAATGTGGCGACGAACCGCATCGACCGCGCCTTTGCGGATCAGACGATCCTGCACGTTCACGCCGCTCATGCGCGTTTGCGCCGAGAAGGGAATGAAGCTCGCTCCCATGCTGCTCAAGTCACGTTCACGCAGGTTAAATTTCTGCTTCGCCAACACCACGATGCTGCGCCCTTCCGGCGTTTCATCGGCCAGCGATGCCAGCTGCGCCGCATCGGCCAGCTGCTGTTCGCTGACACCCGGCGCGGGCAGAAACTGCGTCGCCTGACGGTTGCCAAGCGTGATGGTGCCGGTCTTATCCAGCATCAGCACATCGACGTCGCCCGCCGCTTCCACCGCACGGCCGCTGGTGGCGATGACGTTCGCGCCCAGCATGCGGCTCATGCCCGCCACACCGATGGCCGACAGCAGGCCGCCGATGGTGGTCGGGATCAAACACACCAGCAGCGCCACCAGCACCGTGATGCTGACCGGCGTGCCGCCATACGCTGAGAACGGCCACAGCGTGGCGGTCGCCAGCAGGAACACAATTGTCAGCGACACCAGCAGAATGGTCAGCGCCACTTCGTTCGGCGTTTTACGGCGTTTCGCGCCTTCCACCATCGCAATCATGCGGTCAAGGAAGGTTTCGCCCGGATTGACGCTGCACTGAATTACCAGCCAGTCGGAAAGAATGCGCGTACCGCCGGTCACCGAGGAGAAATCCCCGCCCGATTCACGGATCACCGGCGCGGATTCACCGGTGATGGCGCTCTCATCCACCGATGCGCCGCCCTCCAGCACCTCGCCGTCGCACGGAATGATGTCACCGGCTTCCACCAGCACCACATCGCCTTTGCGCAGCGTATCGGCCGCCACGTTGTGCCAGGCTGCGCCGTAGCGCGCTTCGGCCAGTTTTTTCGCATCGCTGGTTTTACTGATGCCTTTCAGGCTGTTGGCCTGCGCCTTGCTGCGCCCTTCCGCCAGCGCTTCGGCGAAGTTGGCGAACAGCACGGTGAACCACAGCCAGATGGCGACGCCGGCGGTAAAGCCCGCGTTACCGCTGAGCGCGCCGCTGGCCATGCCCACCGCCAATACCGAGGTCAGCACGCTGCCGATCCACACCAAAAACATCACCGGGTTGCGGAACTGCACGCGTGGATCGAGTTTTTTCAGCGCATCCAGCATGGCAACGCGGGTTAGCGCCGCATCAAACAGCGCCAGTTGTTGACGACTCATGATTCCGTTATCCCTGAATTAATTGCAGATGTTCCGCGACCGGGCCCAATGCCAGCGCGGGGATGAACGTCAATGCGCCCACCAGCAAGACGGTGCCAATCAGCAGCGCGATAAACAGCGGGCCGTGCGTTGGCAGCGTGCCGTTGCCGACTGGCTGAATTTTCTTCGCCGCCAGCGAACCGGCAATCGCCAGCACCGGAATGATGATGCCGAAGCGGCCCACCAACATGCAGAAGCCCAGCAGCAGGTTCCAGAACGGCGTGTTAGCGCTCAGTCCGGCAAAGGCGCTGCCGTTGTTATTGGATGCCGAGGAAACCGCGTACAGCACTTCGCTGAAGCCATGAATACCAGGATTGGCCATACCGGCGCGACCGGTGTCGGTCATCATCGCCAGCGCGGTGCCGAGCAGCACCAGCGTTGGCGTCACCAGGATCGCCAGCGCGGTCATCTTCATCTCCCATACGTCGATTTTTTTGCCCATGTACTCTGGCGTGCGACCGATCATCAACCCGGAGATAAACACGCCGAGCAGCACGAACAGCAGCATGCCGTACAGGCCAGCACCGACGCCGCCGAACACCACTTCACCCAGCTGCATCAACCACATCGGCACCATGCCGCCGAGCGCGGTGAAGGAGTCATGCATGGCGTTGACCGCACCGCACGACGCCGCCGTGGTGATCACCGCAAACAAGCTGGAGTTGAGAATGCCGAAGCGCGTCTCCTTGCCTTCCATGTTGATGGCGCTGTCTGCGCCGAGCGCGAGGAAGTGCGGATTACCACGCAGTTCGGCCCACATCACGGTGATCACCGCCAGCACAAACATGATGGTCATCGCCCACAGCAGCATGTGGCCCTGACGACGATCGCCCAGATGCTGACCAAAGGTGAAACAGAGCGCCGCCGGGATCAGGAAGATGCTCAGCATCTGTACGAAGTTGGTTAGCGCCGTCGGGTTTTCGAACGGATGCGCCGAGTTAACGTTGAAGAAACCGCCGCCGTTGGTGCCGAGCATTTTGATCGCTTCCTGCGATGCCACCGGCCCGAGCGGCAGCGTCTGCTGCGCGCCTTCCAGCGTGGTGAGCGCATGGTACGGTTCGAAGGTTTGAATACTGCCCTGGCTGACGAAGAACAACGCGATAACCAGGCTGATCGGCAGCAGCACGTAAAGGGTAATGCGCGTCAGGTCACGCCATGCGTTGCCGAGCGTATCCAGCGAACGGTTGGCAAAACCACGAATCAGCGCAAACGCCACGGCGATACCGGTCGCCGCCGACAGGAAGTTCTGCACCGTGAGGCCCGCCATCTGACTGAAATAGCTCAGCGTGCTTTCCCCGGCGTAGGATTGCCAGTTGGTGTTGGTGACGAAGCTGATAGCGGTATTGAGCGCCAGATCCCAGCTGAGATTAGGCAGATGCTGCGGGTTCAGCGGCAGCGCAGCCTGCGTCATCAACATCAGCAGCAGCAAGGCAAAACCCAGCGCGTTAAACAGCAGAATCGCCAGCAGATAGTGCGGCCAGCGCATGGCATCGCCGTCGGCACCGGCCAGTCGCCACAGCGTGCCTTCGGTGCGCGGCAGCAGCGGCTTGTCAGCGACAAACAGGGCGAGATAACGTCCCAGCGGTTGTGCCAGCACCATCAGTACCAGCAGAAACACCGCAATTAGCATGAATGCATTCGCCGCCATCAGAATGCCTCCGCATTAAGTAGGGCATAAATCAGGTAGCCCAGAAGAACAAACACCAGCACGATGCCGGCTATCACGCCCACGCTCACAGCAACCTCCAAAGGATTTAGGTAGTGCTGCAAGCATGCGCGGCGCGGCATAAAGAAGAGGTAAAAAGGCGGGAAGCGGGCGTAAATAAAGTATAAAAATGGTGAAGAATTAAGCGCTTTCTAACGCCCAGATGCGGTTCAGATCGATGTTCTGCCATAAGCCGCTGTCTTCCGCGCCGGTGATGCTGTCGGTGCAGAAGCTGTCGCCGAGATCGAGCGCTTCCGGTTTCACTTCGCGCTGCGCGTGCAGCGACCAGAACACATGTACTTTGGGCTTGAGCAGCGATTTTTCGCCCGCCTGTACCACCAGCGCCACGCGCCCGGAAGCCAGTCGCACCAGCGATCCCACCGGATAAATGCCGATGGTGCGTACGAAGGCGTGCAACAGCGTGTTATCGAAGTGGCCACGCCAGATCAACATGTTGTGCATCGCTTCGGCAGGCGTCCAGCCTTTGCGATAAGGACGATTCGAGGTGACGGCATCATAGACGTCGCATACCGATGCCATGCGCGCATACAGTGAGATTTCGTCGCCTTTCAGTCCGTGCGGATAACCGTTGCCGTCATACTTTTCATGGTGATGCAGCGCGATATCCAGCAGATCTTCACCGGCATTGGCTTCCATTAGCATCTGCGCGCCCACAATCGGATGCTGACGCATCACGGTGAACTCTTCATCGCTGAGCTTGCCGGGTTTGTTGAGAATCTCCAGCGGCACCGCGGCTTTACCCACATCATGCAGCAAACCGCCCATACCAACGCGCCGCAGCTGATGCTCATCGAGGCCCATTTTTTTGCCGAGCGAGATCATCAAACCGCACACCGCCATTGAGTGCAGATAGGTGTAATCGTCGTGATTCTTCAGGCGCGCCACGCTCAGCAGCGCCGTGGGTTCGCGGGTGATCGAACCGGCAATTTGATCAACCAGATCAAGGGTGTAATCGAGGTCGAGGCCTTGCCCCATGCGCGCCTCGTTAAACATCGCCAGCACCTGCGGTTTCCCCTGATTGAAGATGCTTTGCGCCTGATCCATCTCCTGGAAAAACGAAGTTTGAGGAATCTCTTTTTTCGGCGCAGGCGTGACGGGTGCCTGTACCGATTTGTCGAGATCGATCCATAACTGCAGGATCCCCTCATTGCGGATCATCGCGATCTGGCGTTTATCAGTGATCAGCATTTGGTTGCGAATGCGCTTATCTTTGACCCACCAAACCTCCAGTTTGTGGATAAACATTCCCTGCCGCAGTTCGTCAACATTAATCAGCTTTATCACGATATCGCTCCTTAATATCAGTGGGTGGTAAGGAGGTATCGGCAGCTGAGCAAAAAATCTTCAGAGTGGATTTGTGCGATCGGTGAGGTTTGCGCGCGAGGTACGTATAAATGCGAATTTTACGTCGTTGGATCGCCATTTATGGCGACCATGATTTTAGGCTACAACCGCTGAACGCTGCGCCAGAAAGGCACTTAACGGCGTTACCCTGCTCAACTCTTCCTGTGTTCTGGCATCGTTTTCCACTTCCCATAGATCCAAATGGCGCTGCAGATTCAGCCAAAAATCGACTGAAGTATCGAAAACAGCTGCCAGCCTATAGGCCATTTCGGTGGTCAGTTTACGGTTGTTATTCACCAATGCACTGACTGTATTGCGGTGCACGTTCAACATCTCTGCCAGGTCATTCACTTTGAGGTTAAGCGGCTCGAGGAACTCGTACTGCAGAACATCGCCAACGCTGGTCGGTTTACGCATCGCCTGTTTCATTATTGCTTCTCTTTAACGGTTAGCAGTTGGCCACAAGTGGCTGCTAGCGGTGTTTACGATAAGTGTGTGGATCGAGATAGAGATCTCTTGCCGTGCCATTAACCCATTGAAAAATTAGTCGATACTGCTCATTTATCCGTATTGAATAATACCCCAATAGCGGAGGTCTTAAGGCCTCAAAGCGATTACCCGGTGGTGAACGCAAATCATGATGCGATGTTGCGGCATGGATGATGTCGAGCTTGCGCGCCAATGCGGACTCAATCATGGCCGGGATATGCTTATGCGGTGTTGCATAAACAAAAAATAATCGCAGCCAATCGTCCCTGAAACTGTGAATTGAACCCTTCATCTACTACCACACCTGATGTAAACATGGTGGGCAACTTATTGCACTAACGCACTGTGCTCAAGTGCATTTTTTAACATCATAACGAATTTCAGATCGGGATTCCAAAAATTTATGAGCCGATGATTAAACCGCTTTAATGCCGCGCGCTTTCTCAGGATTTTCATAAGAGGCTACGAGATTCTGCTCCGCACCAACGCGTTCAATCGGTCCCATCACCAGCAGAAACAGCAGTGCAGCAACCACGCAGTGCGCGCCGACAAACACCAGCCCGATGCTGTAGCTGCCGGTTAAGCCGACGATGATGCCGAACAGCAGCGGCGTGATAAAACCCGCCATATTGCCGATGCCGTTAAAAATCGCGCCCGCAAGGCCAACCGCTTCTTTCGGTGCGGTATCGCTGACAATCGTCCAGGTTCCGGCGCCCGCCGCCACGCCTTTACCAAAGAAGGCGAACGACATCATGGCGATAATGCCGACGTTGCTGGGGATCACCGCCGCCAGAACCAGCGATGCCGCCATCAGCATGCCGACAATATACGGCGTTTTACGCGCCCAGGATAAACTCCAGCCGCTTGCCAGCAGTTTGTCGGAGATATAGCCACCGCTGATGCCGCCGAGGAAACCAAATACCGCTGGTGCGATGGTGGCAAAACCGGCATCAAGAATATTCATGCCGCGCGCCTGCACCAGATAGATCGGGAACCAGGTGATGAAGAAGTAGCTCAACGCGATGATGCAGTATTGGCCGATATAGGCGCACCACAGCATGCGGTTGCTGAGCAGCTTCCTGAACATCGCTTTGCTCAACGGCGGACGCGCTTTTAGCGTTTGTGCCGAATCGATATCAACCAGCGCGCCGCCCTGCTCAATGTAGCGCAATTCATTTTCCGAGACCTGCGGATGATGGCGCGGGCTGCGCATAAAGCCCATCCAGACAAACACTGCCAGCACGCCAATGCCGCCCAGCACAAAGAACGGCCATTCCCAGCCGAAGCGCGACACCAGCCAGCCGGAAAGCGGCGAAAAGATGGCGACGGCAAAATATTGCGCCGAGGCAAAGAGTGAAGAAGCACGGCCGCGTTCAGCGCTGGGGAACCACATGATCACCGCGCGCGCATTGGCGGGAAAACTCGGTGCTTCAATCAGGCCCAGCGCGAAACGCAGCGCAAACATCAGCGTGAGCGCCATGGTCATGCCGCTGGAGAACTCGCCGACAAAGCCCATCAGCAACGTGGAGATCGACCACAGCGCCAGCGTCACGCCATACACTTTTTTGGTGCCGAAGCGATCGAGAAACAGGCCGCCGGGGATCTGGCCGATCACATAGGCCCAGCTAAATGCCGAGAGGATCAGACCAAGCTGGATCGCCGAAAGTCCAAACTCATCTTTGATCGCCGATCCTGAGATCGACAGGATCGAGCGGTCGGCATATGCCACCACGGAAAGAAACAGGATCAGGCAAAGGATCCCAACGCGTACGTGGCTGTTCTGTGGACGATGATTGGCTTTTAGCATGGGCTGAATTCCTCAAATGAACGTGCCGGAATACCGCTTTATTTCCCTGTTCAGCAACTATAGGAAGCGGTTTCAGGCGTGGTCATTGGGCGAATGGCGGAATCGACAGTGCTAATTAGCGCCAGAATTGGCAGCCAGCACAAAGCAAGGTGCGGCGCTGCACAGAACCTCAAAAATCAGCAGGCTGTTGCACCGCAATGTGCGCCAACTCTAAGAAAATCCTTCGCAGTGCAACTATGAGCGCGCAAAGTAAGAGGCACCCGAGAGCAAAGTGTGCGCTTAGCTGCAAAATCCAACCTTGCCGATTGTCAGCCGGGTGGCGCGCTCGTAGGCTGAAAATGATTTCATTGAGCCATTTTTAAACTCAATGAAACATTCATTCTAATAACAAGCTTACTCTGGAGTCTGCGATGAAAACCCTCAAGGCGATTGTGTTGCTCGGCCTGCTCTCAACGTCAGCCTCGGCGCTGGCGGAAAAAATTGGCGTGTCGATGGCCTACTTCGATCAAAACTTCCTCACCATTATTCGCCAGTCGATTGATAAAGAAGCCAAAGCGCGTGGGCTTGATATCCAGTTTGAAGATGCACGCGGTGACGTGGGACGTCAGACCGATCAGGTGCAGAGTTTTATCGGTGCGGGCATGGATGCGATCATCGTCGATCCGGTCGATTCCGCCAGCACGCCGCAGCTCACCAGGCTGGCGCAGCAGGCAAAAATTCCGCTGGTGTACGTCAACCGCACGCCGGGCGATAAATCGCTGCCGGCCGGCGTGGTGTTTGTCGGCTCCGACGAGCGTGAATCCGGCACCTTGCAGATGGAAGCGCTGGCGAAAATGGCTAACTACAAAGGCAATGTGGCGATCATGATCGGTAACCTGACCGACGCCGGTGCGCTGCAACGCACCAAAGACGTTGAGCAAGTGGTGGCGAAATATCCCGGCATGAAAGTGGTACAGAAACAGCCCGCTAACTACGCGCGCAATGAAGGCATGGATTTGATGAATAGCTGGCTGGGCAACGATGAAGCGATTGATATCGTTGCGGCTAATAACGATGAGATGGCGATAGGCGCGGCCATGGCGCTGGCCAAAAGCAATAAAAAGGTGCTGATTGGCGGTATCGATGCTACGCCAGACGGCCTGAAAGCGCTGTCGCAGGACAAAATTCAGGTCACGGTTTTCCAGGATGCGGTCGGCCAGGGCAAAACGTCGGTGGATGTGGCACAGAAGCTGATCAAAGGCGAGAAAGTGGATTCACACGTGTGGATCCCGTTCGAGCTGGTGACCAAAGAGAATATGCAGAAGTACGTTGAGAAGAGTCAGTAAAAGGTCAAATTCGCGCGATGAATCGCACCGCTACGAATGCGTGCACAATTCCGTAGCGGCGCAATTTATTGCGCAAAACCCATCAGTTTTTTAGTTTAGCCATCTGCACGATATCGTGATATTCGCCGTCGCGCAGGCAGGCTTTGCGCTTCACGCCCTCGCGCTCGAAGCCCAGCTTTTGATACAGGCGCAGCGCGCGTTGGTTATCGTGGAACACTTCCAGCTCAATACGCATGATGCCGAGCCAGTTGAAGGCGTAATCCATCGCGTGGCGGATCAGCTTTTCACCAATGCCGCGCCCGCCAAACGCCGGATCGACGCTGATACCAAAACTAATGCTGTGACGCGTACGCGGACGCTGTTCGACAAACAGCGTGAGCTCACCGACCATCGCACCCTCAATCTCCGCAACAAAGCCGATGTATCCCAGCTCATCCATCTTTTCGAATTTTTTCTGCCAGGTCGCTATGCTCGGACACGGCAACTGCGTGGTCCAGCGATAAACGTCAGGATGGCTGTATAGGCGTTGGTAGGCGGCGGCATCGCCCGGCTCACGACCGCGAATGTGTAAATCCATGTCGGTAATCCCTTTTCACATGCACTAAGCTGTTAACTCTCACCATTTCGGGAAGAGTGATTCTATGTTGTATCGCCGTTTTGAACGTTTTATCAATATTTTCCAGGATGCGCCAACCGATTCCCCACCCGCCAGCGTCTGGCCGTTCTACTTCTACTATCTGCGTCAGGTGTGGCCGAGCTTTGTCGCGCTGCTGATTGTCGGGCTGGCACAAGCACTGATCGAAGTGGCGCTGTTCAGCTATCTCAGCCGCATCATTGACCTGGTTAATCACTCGACGCCCGCTTCGCTGTTCAGCGATAACTGGCAAATATTACTGTGGATGGGTTTTGTCGCGCTGATTCTGCGGCCGGTGGTGATTGCTGCGCACGATATGCTGGTACATCAAAGTATTAACCCGAGCATGACCAGCATGATCCGCTGGCAGCATCACAACTACGTGCTGCGTCAAAGCCTGAATTTCTTCCAGAACGATTTTGCCGGGCGCATTGCCCAGCGCATCATGCAGACCGGTAACTCGCTGCGTGATTCGGCGGTACAGCTGGTGGACGCCATCTGGCACGTGGTGATTTACGCGGTGACCTCGCTGGTGCTGTTCGCCGAAGCCGACTGGCGCTTGATGATTCCGTTGATGATCTGGATTGTGGCTTACAGCGTGTCGCTGGGCTTCTTTGTGCCGCGCGTTAAACAGCGTTCGGTGGTGTCATCGGAAGCGCGCTCGAAATTGATGGGCACCATTGTCGACGGCTACACCAACATCGCCACCATCAAACTGTTTTCGCATAACGATCTGGAGAAGCGTTACGCGCGTGAGGCGATTCAGGAGCAAACCGACAAAACCCAGCACGCCAGCCGCATGGTCACCACCATGGATATCACGCTCTCGACGCTGAATGGCTTGCTGATTGTCAGCACCTCCGGCCTGGCGCTGTGGTTGTGGAGCCAGTCGCTGATCAGCGTTGGCGCGATTGCGCTGGCGACCGGTTTGGTGATTCGTCTGGTGAACATGTCCGGCTGGATCATGTGGGTGGTGAACGGCATCTTCGAAAACATCGGCATGGTGCAGGACGGCCTGAATACCATCGCGCAGCCGCTGAGCGTGCAGGATGAACCGAATGCGAAAAACATGCAGGTGACGCGCGGTCAGATTCGTTTTGAGGATGTGCGCTTTGATTATGGCGGCAGTCGTCAGGTGATCAATCGCCTCAACCTCAACATCAAGCCGGGCGAGAAGATCGGTTTGATTGGACCGTCCGGGGCCGGTAAATCCACCCTGGTGAATCTGCTGCTGCGGCTGTATGACATCAACAGCGGCCGTATTGTGATTGACGATCAGAACATCGCTGAAGTGACGCAAGAGAGCCTGCGCGGACAAATCGGCATGATCACGCAGGACACGTCGCTGCTGCATCGCTCAATTCGCGAAAACCTGCTGTATGGTCGTCCGGATGCGACGGAAGAGGAGTTGCAGGCGGCGATTATCCGCGCGCGCGCCGACGAGTTCATTCCGCTGCTCTCCGATCCGCAAGGCCGCACCGGGCTGGATGCGCACGTGGGCGAGCGCGGCGTGAAGCTGTCGGGCGGTCAACGTCAGCGTATCGCCATCGCGCGCGTGCTGCTGAAGGACGCGCCGATTCTGATCATGGACGAAGCCACCTCGGCGCTGGATTCCGAGGTGGAAGCGGCGATTCAGGAGAGCCTGGAAACGCTGATGCAGGGTAAAACGGTGATTGCTATCGCGCACCGTCTTTCCACTATCGCCAAAATGGATCGTCTGGTGGTGCTGGAGCAGGGTGAGATTGTCGAGATGGGCAACCACCGCGAACTGCTGGCGCACGGCGGACTTTACGCGCGCCTGTGGCAGCATCAGACCGGCGGTTTTGTCGGCGCGGATTAATCACCACGCCGATACGGTAAGGCGTCGCGCGCTTCAATTGCCCAGCCGCGCACGCCTTCCCGTTCCTGCAGCAGAAAATCCGCCACCGCATCACGCAAACCGGGATGACACAGATAGTGCCACGAATGGGTGATGTGCGGCTCAAAGCCGCGCACCAGCTTATGCTCGCCCTGCGCGCCCGCATCAAAACGCTGCACACCTTCCGCGATGGCGAAATCCATGCCCTGATAGAAGCAGGTTTCAAAATGCAGCCGATCAAACTCCGCCAGACAGCCCCAATAGCGGCCGTACAGCGTGTTGCCGTCCATTAAGCAGAATGCCATCGCTGCCGGTTGCCCTTGTAGCGTCGCGATCACCACGCGAATCGAATGCGGCATGCGCTCCGCCAGCAGGCTAAAGAAGTGGCGGGTCAGATAGGGCCGCTGGCCGCGCACCGCGTAAGTGTTGGCATAACAGGTGTAAACAAAATCCCACTGATCCTCGCGCAGCTCATCGCCGCGATACCAGCTGAATTCAAAGCCGCTGCTCATCACCTGCTCACGCTCTTTGCGCAGCTGTTTACGCTTGCGCGACATCAGCGTGTCGAGGAAATCCTGAAAATCGCGATAGCCTTTGTTGTGCCAGTGATACTGCAAGCCGAGGCGTTCAAGCCAGTCTGGCTGCTGCTGCATAATGTGGTTGGCGAACGGCGTGGTGAAGTTGATGTGCGCGCCGCTCAGACCGTGTTGATAGAGGTTATCCGGCAGCACGCTGAGCAGTTTCAGCACCGCTTCTTCATCGCCCAGCAGGCGTGCGCCAGTCACCGGACTGAACGGAATCGCGCCCAGCCATTTCGGATAGTAAGGAATACCGGCGCGCTGACAGGCATCCGCCCACGCATGGTCGAACACATATTCACCGCGCGAATGGCGTTTGCGATAGCCCGGCAGCGCCGCACGCAGCGTGCCGTTTTCGCGCCACAGCAGGTGATCCGTCTGCCAGCCGTTTTCGGGCCGCACGCTGCCGCTCTCTTCTAATGAAAGAAGAAAGGCATGGCGTAAAAACGGTTGATCGTCAGGTAACAGCGCATCCCATTCGACGGCGGAGATCTCCGCCAGCGACGACAGATGTAGCAAAGACATTCACGGCTCCCGGCCAGGTGAAAGCGAGCGCCTAGTTCAACAGGTTTTCCCGCGTGGGAAAAGGTGCAGCGCACTGAATGTGTATACCTTGCTTTGTGCCCGCAACCGACCTGTGGATAGTTCCGTAGCGGCGCCATTTATCGCGCGCCCTTTAGGCATGTGTATACTCAGGCTTTTTAGCCGTCAGGAAACGCCATGGATCGCCTCGATTGTGACCGCATGTTTGTCGCTGTGCTGGAAGTGGGCAGCTTCGCCGGCGCTGCCGAACGCCTCGGCACCAGCAGCGGCCAGGCGTCGAAGCTGGTCTCCCGGCTGGAGCAGGAACTCGGCGTGCAGCTGTTTAAACGCAGCACGCGCGCGCTCTCGCCCACCGAAATCGGTCGCGCCTATTACGAGCGGGTAAAAACCCTGCTGGAAGCCTTTGATACGCTGGATGCCACGGTGCGCGACAGCGCCACTACGCCGAGCGGCCGCCTGAAAATCAGTGCGCCCGGTACCTTTGGTACTGCGGTGCTGGCCAGCGTGCTGGTGGAGTTCGCGCGTCATTATCCGCAGATCGAACTCGACGTGAACTTCTCCGATCGTGCAGTTAACATCGTCGATGAAGGCTTCGATATGGCGATTCGCATCGGCAAGCTTGACGACAGCAGCCTAATCGCGCGCCGCCTTGGCGATGTGCCGATCCGCGTGGCCGCGTCTTCCGGTTATCTGCTGCACCACGGCACGCCACAGCACTGGCGCGATTTGGCGGCACATCAGTGCATCAGCGATACCAACTTCCGCGATCCCTGGCACTGGCCGTTTGTCACGCCGTGCGGCGACAGCGTCAGCATGCCGATTCGTGGTCGTCTCTGTTTCTCCAACACCGAAGCCTGCTTGCAGGCGGCAATTGCCGGATTGGGCATTGCGCGGCTACCAGGTTTTATTGCCGCACCCGCACTGCAGCGCGGTGAAATCGTCTCGCTATTAGAGGAATTCGCCACGCCGCCCATGGGCCTGTTCGCGCTCTATCCGCCGGCGCGTCATCTGGCGCAGAAAACCCGGCTGCTGATCGATTTCCTCGCCGCCCATTTCCAGCACCATCCGCCCGGCTGATTCCTTCCAATTTGGAAGCAATGAAAGCCATTTTGCCCGGATTATCGCCTAACCATCAGCGCTGTATGCTCACTTCATCAACACTGAGGAGAGAAGACGATGCTGGTAAACGGTAAGTGGAGTGCAGAGTGGCATCCGGTGCAAGCCACCGATCAACAAGGCGGATTTGTGCGCCAGACATCCCGTTTTCGTCACTGGATTAGCGCAGATGGTTCCAGCGCATTCGCTGCCGAGCCGGATCGTTATCACCTCTATGTGGCGCTGATTTGTCCTTGGGCCTCGCGCACGCTGCTGGCGCGCAGTCTGAAAGGGCTGGATAAGGTCATCAGCGTGTCGGTGGTTGAGCCGCAGCTCGGCGCGCAAGGCTGGCGCTTCGGTGATTATCCTGGCGCAGATCGCGACTGGCTGAATAAAGCCGAATACCTTCACGAACTCTACACCCGTGCCGATGCCGATTTCACCGGCCGCGCCACCGTGCCGGTGCTGTGGGACAAAAAGACGCAAACCATCGTCAATAATGAGTCAGCCGATATCCTGCGCATGCTGAACAGCGGCTTTGGCGCGCTGGCGGACGATCGCATCGATCTTTATCCCGAGGATCTGCGCGCTGAGATCGACGCGCTAAACGAATCGATCTATCCGCGCCTGAATAACGGCGTCTATCGCGCCGGTTTTGCTACCACGCAGGTGAGTTATCAGCAGGCGTTTAACGATGTGTTCAGCCAGTTAGATGAGCTGGAGCTGCGCTTGCAGGATGGCCGTACTTTCCTGCTCGGCGAGCGCTTAACCGAAGCGGATATCCGCCTGTTCGTCACGCTGGTGCGCTTTGACGCCGCCTATCACGGCCTGTTTAAATGCAACCTGCGCCGCCTGCGCGACTATCCGCTGCTCGATCGTTATCTAAAGAGTATGCTTTCGGTCTCTGGCGTGCGTCAGACGGTGAATATCGATCACATCAAGCAGGGCTATTATTCAATTAAAGCGCTGAATCCCAACGGCATTGTGCCGGTTGGCCCGGATATGGCGGCCTACGATTTATAAGGAACAGGGCGATGGCAAAAGCGTTAGTGATTTTTTTACATGGCGTCGGCAGCAACGGCGATGATCTCGCGGTGCTCGGCGAACATTGGGCGCGCCTGCTGCCGGATGTGGCGTTTGCCTCGCCGAATGCGCCCTATCCTTTTGAACACGCGATGGGATATCAATGGTTTAGCCTGACCGGCATCACGCCCGAAAACCGCCCGGCGCGCGTGCGTGAAGCGCGCGCGGCCTTTGATAACACGCTGCAGCAGCTGATGGCGCAGCACGGCATGGCGGATGCGTGGGACAAAGTGATTCTGGTGGGCTTTTCGCAGGGTTCGATCATGGCGTTAGATGCGCTGGCGTCGGGCCGTTATCCGCTAGCCGGCGTGGTGGCCTTTTCCGGCCGTCTGGCATTTGATGGCGCATTAACGCCGCAGCCGTATACGCCTGCGCTGCTGATTCACGGCAAATCCGATGAGGTGATTCCGTTTAGCGAAAGCGTATCGGCGGAGCAACGTTTACAGCAGGCTGGCGTGACGGTGGAAGCGCGTTATGAAGCGGCAACCGGCCACACCATTTCATCGCAGGGTGCGATGGATGCCGCCGGTTTTATTGCGCAATGTTTACAGGATTAAGGCCAGTAACGATTTAACGCCTGCCACGCTTTTTGCGCAGCCACGTCTGCTGGCTGCGCCTTCAACTTATCGTTGAACACTTCAATGCCGACCGGCCCGCTGTAACCGGCACTTTTCAGCTTATCGACAAAGCGTTCCACTTCGATGATGCCATCGCCCGGCAACAGGCGCTGGTGACGCGCGTACTCGCTGAGCGGCTGCTTATCCTGCGGTGGCATGTCGGCCATATCGCACAGCTGCACTTCGTAGATACGGTCGGCGGGAATGCCATCCAGCTGCGACGCATCTCCGCCTAACGCGCAGATGTGGAACAGATCGACCACCAAACCGATATTCGGCTGGTCCAGCCGTTGCAAGCGTTCCCACGCCAGCGGCAGCGTGTTATCTACGCTGCACCACGCCATCGGCTCATACATGATGCGCATGTTGTAGCGCGCGGCTTCCGATGCCATCCAACGTAAATCTTCATCAATACGCGCCGCCACACAATCGTCACGCGTGCTGGCCGGTGCCTGAATGGTGTCGCAGCCGATGGTTTGGGCAATCTGAATAAACTGACGCAGCTCTTCGCGTTTTTGCTGGCGGTCGCGATCCGGCGCACCGGTGAAATCGCGCAGCACCTGTACATTGGTGAAGCCAAGCTGCAACTGCTTCGCTAACTGTGGCGTACTGGCTTGTACATCGTCGCGCCAGATCTCAACCTGATCGAAACCGGCGGCGCGTGCGGCACGCAGCTTCTCCTCAGGTTCACCGTTTAACAACACCAGGTTAAGGAATTTAGGGTTACAACGCATGACACAGCTCCTTAATCGTCCGGATAATCGGTGACAAATTCTGTGCGTCACGCGCACAGAATGGCGATCAGTATCTACCTCTGAGGAGTTATTTCAAGCGCGATGGTTATCCGAGCAGATTGACCGCGGCAAAACCGGCGAAGGTCATCAGCAGCGAACCAATAACATGCACCATCACGCTCGACATCGCCCAAAGGTATTTACCTGATTGTAGCAACCCAACAATTTCTGCAGAAAAAGTGGAAAAGGTGGTTAAGCCGCCACACAAGCCAGTGACAATTAACAGTTTCCAAAAGGGATCGATATGCGGATTACGCACAAAGAAAGCCAGCGCCGCACCGATGATAAAACCGCCCACCAGATTCACCATCAAGGTGCCGGGCGGCAAATTGGGAAACAGCGCGTTAAAACGTAATGAGATCAACCAACGCAGCGTACAGCCCACCGCACCGCCCAGCACCACCGCCAGTAACGATTTCAACATAGTTTGGAGCTCCTGATATGAATGACGCGCAGGGCCGCGGCAGGACAGAATAACACCTGACACACCGCCGTCTCCCGCGCAGGGATACGAGTGTTGTCAGGCGTCATCAGCCGTCTGTGACCAGAACGGCGGTTGGGGAAGGTGGCACGCCATCACCTTAGGCGGGAGATAATACGCTGGCTTGGCAATGCAGACAATATGGTGAAGGAGGCACAATGTTGTCGCGGCGCGATCTATCGCGCGCATCAGTGAAGGCACCGTGCCAACCCCTCTTTGCGTAATAAATTGCCCCGCTACGGTTGGTGCCAATATCAACGTTCGAAGTGAATCACGCCCTTAATCAGTTCCCGGTTGTTAATCACATCCGCTTCAAAGCGCTCTGCCAGCGTAGAAAAATCATAATGGCGATTGAGCATCATGTCGGCACGAAGCTGCCCGTTCGCCATCAGTTCGCCTACTTTCGCGAAATCTTCCAGCGTGGCGTTGCGGCTGCCCAGCAGCGTGGTTTCCTTTTTGTGGAACTCGATATCCGGGATCACCAGATCGCCTTTGTGCAGGCCGACAAACACGATGGTGCCGCCATGACGAATCAGTTTCACCGCGCCGTTCATCGCCGCTGGGCTGCCGGTGGCATCGATCACTTTGGCCGGCAAACGCCCACCAAATTCCGCCCGCAACTGCGTTTCAAAATCGGCATCTAATGGATTCACCGTCGCCAAACCCAGCTTCTGCGCTACGTGTGCACGGCGTTGCTCGCTGGTGTCGGCCACCACCACATTCGCCCCCGCCGCCGCCGCAATCGCGGCCACGCCAAGGCCAATCGGACCTGCACCCACCACCAAAACCTGCTCATCCGCCGTAACGGCCGCACGGCGCACCGCATGCGCGCTGATGGCGAAGGGTTCAATCAGCGCGGCGGCTTCGGGATCAACCTCATCCACCGCCAGCAAATTGCTGGTCGGCACGCTAAGGTATTCGCAGAAACCGCCATCCTGATGCACCCCAATCACCGAGATTTTTTCGCAGCAGTTGGTTTTGCCACTTAAACAGGCATCGCACTGCTGGCAGGCAACGTAAGGAATCAGCGCCACGCGCTGGCCCAGCCTGAAGCCGCTGGCCTGGCTGCCGAGTTCTACCACTTCGCCACACAGCTCATGCCCCAACACGCGTGGATAGCTGAAAAACGGCTGATTTCCGGCCCAGGCGTGGATATCGGTGCCACAAATGCCGGCGGCGATCGGTTTGATCAGTACTTCATGGGCGGCGGGCGTCGGCTTCGCGCGCTGCTGCCATACCATCTGGCGCGGCTCGGCGACCACCAGCGTTTTCATCGTTGTCATTGGCTTCTCCTGTGCTGTTGTCGCAGTTATGGCGAAAATCGCCGATGGCAGCGTTTTGCGTTGGGGGAAGTGTGAAGCCAACCGCTTTTTTTGGGCTTTGTATGGTTTTTAATAGATAAAAAACCGGAGACGCGTATGAGCCGCAGCCAGAATCTACGTCAGAACGTGATTAACCAGATGCTGGAAGGCATTGCCAAACGGCATATCCGTTCGCCGTTGCCCCCGCAGGCGGCGCTGGCTGAGATGTTCAACATCAGCCGCACTACGGTGCGCCACACTTTGCAGCATCTGCATGAGCGCGGCGTGCTGGAAAAGGTGGATGAAACCTACGTTATCGTGCGCGATCCCAGCGAAGAAGATGGTTTTAACGCCCTGACGCCGCCGATCGATCAGCAGGCGCTGCAGTTTGAGCAGACCTTTTTTAACCTGATTAATCAGCGTCAGCTGATGCCGGGCGATACCTTTAGCGAGCTGCAGTTAGCCCAGCAGGTGAAGGTCAGTCCGGTTGTGGTACGTGAATTCCTGCTGCGCTTTATGCGTTATGACCTGCTGGAACCGGTAAAGCGCGGACAATGGCGCATGAAGAAGTTCGATCAGAAGTATGCCGAGAACCTGTTTGAGCTGCGTGAAATGCTGGAAACCCACGCGCTGACCCGTTTTCTCAACCTGCCCTCGCAGGATGAGCGCTGGATGCAGGCGCGCGACCTGCTGGATCGCCATCGTTCGATGCGTGACACCATCGCCAGCAATTACCGCCACTTCGCCGCGCTGGATAAAGAGATGCACACGCTGATTCTCTCCGCCGCCAACAATCCGTTTTTTAATCAGTCGCTGGAGATTATTTCCGTGATTTTTCACTCGCATTATCAATGGGATGAAACCGATCTTAAGCAGAGAAATATCGTGGCGCTGGAGGAACATATGGCGATCCTGACAGCGCTAATTAGCCGTCAGGATGTCGAAGCCTTGTGCGCCCTGCACACTCATCTCGGCACCGCCAAGACATCGATGATCCGTTCGATCCGCCAGTACAATTAAAAACCGATTAAAAACCACAAAGCATTAGCTCCCGCACGAATCTGAAACATCTCCGCAACATCCCGATCTGATTGCTTCTAGTCTCGAAGTCAATCCGTTGGGGCAGCACCGTTTTGCTGCCGCAGGATCCCACACAAACGCATAACGATAAGTACCCAGATCCGGGAGGTCGCAATGGAAAATACTTCGGCTCGTGGCCGCGAAAACGCGCCACAACCTGCTGCAGACGGGCAAGATTTTATCCCGGCACGCAGTGACGTGGTGCGCTCGCCGCGCATCAGAAAGATCCAGATTACCGCCATGCTGCTGCTGCTGTTCGCCGCCATGATCAACTATCTCGACCGCAGTTCGCTGTCGGTGGCCAATATGACCATCCGGGGAGAACTGGGTTTATCCGCGACTGAAATTGGCGTGCTGCTGTCGGCCTTCTCGCTGGCGTATGGCTTAGCGCAGCTGCCGTGCGGTGCGCTGCTCGATCGCAAAGGGCCGCGCATCATGCTGGCGATTGGTATGTTCTTCTGGTCGCTGTTCCAGGCGGCCGCCGGTTTGGTGCATAACTTCACCCAGTTTATTTTGGTGCGTATCGGGTTAGGTATTGGCGAAGCACCGATGAACCCGTGCGGCGTGAAGGTGATCAATGACTGGTTCAACATCAAAGATCGCGGCATGCCGATGGGCATGTTTAACGCCGCTTCGATGATTGGCTTGTCGATTGCGCCACCGATTCTGGCCGCGATGATGATGGTGATGGGCTGGCGCGGCATGTTTATCACTATCGGCGTGCTCGGCATGTTTCTCGCCATCGGCTGGTATCTGATGTACCGCGATCGCGATAACAACACGCTGAGCGGCGAAGAGATTCACTATCTGCAGGCGGGCAGCGTGGCATCGCGCAAAGAGCCGCTGAGTTTTGCCGAGTGGCGCGGCCTGTTTAAGCAGCGCACCATGTGGGGCATGATGATTGGCTTCAGCGGCATCAACTACACCGCGTGGCTGTACATCGCGTGGCTGCCGGGCTATCTGCAATCCACTTATCACCTCGATCTGAAAAGCACCGGTTTACTGGCTGCGATTCCATTCCTGTTCGGCGCGGCGGGCATGCTGCTGAACGGTTATGTGGTCGATGCGCTGGTGCGTCGTGGCCATGATGCGGTGAAGGTGCGTAAGGTCTCAATCGTCACGGGCATGCTGTTGTCCGCCGCGTTTACCGCCTTTGTAACGCGTGCCACCGACACCACCAGCGCGGTCACCATGATTGGTATGGCGCTGTTCTGCATCCACTTTGCCGGTACATCGTGCTGGGGTCTGATTCACGCCAACGTCACGGCGCGCATGACCGCCTCGGTCGGCAGCATCCAGAACTTCGCCAGCTTCGTGTTCGCCTCGTTCGCCCCGGTGATCACCGGTTGGGTGCTCGATACCACCAAGTCGTTTAGCCTGGCGTTGATGATTTGCGCCGGTGTGACGGTGGTGGGTGCGCTGGCCTATTTGCTGCTGGTGCGTAAGCCGATTACCGATGGGGTTTGATCGTGCATAGCGCCGCACATACTGTAGCGGCGCGATTTATCGCGCATGTCGATGTCAGCAACGTGCCCAACCGAGCAATGCGCAATACATTGCGCCGCTACAGATTCAGGGGGTGAAAAACTGCGATTCACACTGGCGCGCGATCTCCCACAGCTTGTTGCGAATCACCTGTTTCAGCTGCAGCGTTGATTGCGACTGCGGCTGATCGCGGCGACTGATTAACATCACCTCAAACGGTAGCGGCTGCGCGACCGGCAACAACTTGAGCTGGTCGGCATAACGGCACGCGGTAAACAGATCGACAATCCCGACGCCGCCGCCCGCCAGCACCATATCGGCAATCACCGAATAGGTTTTAATCGACAGTGATACCGCCGGATTGAGCCCTTTATCGCGCAGCGCGCGGTGCAGCACCCGACCGAGCGGATCCTGATTCTGCATCATCAACAGGTTGTTGGCGCACAGCCACTCCAGCGTCACCGGCTCATGGTGGGTGTGATCGCGCGGCAGCAACGCCACCATCGACGACTGAAACAGCGGTTCCGCCAGTAAATCGGCATCCACCTGCTGACCAAACACCAGCGCGAAATCGAGCTGATTATCCATCAGCATGCGGCACAAGGTGCTGAAGTGCTCGGTGACCAGTTCCACGCTGACCGACGCCGCCTGTTGCCGCCAGTTCACCAGCGCGGGTGCTAATACCATCTGACCAAACGCATGCGCAGCACCGACGCGCACCGTTTGCCCTTCGCCGCGCCGTAGCTGCTCGGTCAGCTGGGTAATCGCCTGTAAACGCTGATAGATATCTTCCACTTCCGGCAGCAAGCGCCGCCCTTCTGCCGTCACCACCATGCCCTGCGCGCGCCGCTCAAACAGCGCAAAACCGAGCTGCTGCTCGGCGTGATTAAGCACGCGGCTGACATTCGGCTGCGACACATTCAGTAAACGCGCCGCCGCACTGATGCTGCCGGTCTGCACAATCGCCTGAAAGACTTCAATATGCCGCAGCCGCATGATTATTCGCCCCAGGTGGCTTCAAGCACGCGCAGCCAGTTGCCGTGGCAAATCTTCTCCAGCAGCTCGCGTGAATAGCCGCGTTGCGCCAGCGCCTGCACCAGCAGCGGGAATCCGGCCACGTCCTTCAGATCGCCTGGCATGGTGGCGCCATCGAGATCCGAACCAAAACCGACGCCCTCTTCCCCCACTTTTTCCAGCAGATACTCAACGTGGCGCACGATGGCATCGACGCCGGTCGGCGCATGGCGATCGCCATCTTCACGCAGGAACGGCACGGCAAAATTGACGCCGACAAAGCCGTTGGTTTCGGCAATCGCCGCCAGCTGGCGATCGGTGAGATTACGCGACTGCGCGCTGAGCACATGCGCGTTGGAGTGGCTCGCCACCAGCGGCGCATCGCTGATTTCCGCGGTGTGCCAGAAGCCTTTCTCATCCATATGCGACAAGTCGACCATGATGCGGCGGCGATTACAGTCGCGCACCAGCTGCTTGCCCGCAGCCGTCAGGCCGTTGCCGATATCTGGCGATGAGGGATAGAGGAACGGCACGCCGTCGCCGAACTGATTTGGGCGGCTCCACAGCGGTCCCAGCGTGCGCAAGCCGCTGGCGTACAGCATGTCGAGCAGCTCGCCGTGGGTATCCAGCGCTTCCGCACCTTCGACGTGCATCACCACCGCTAACACCTTGTTCGCCATGCAGTGACGAATCTCGCGCACGCTGCGGCAAATCTTCACCTGGCCATTCGAGGCCTGCTCAATGCGCAGCAGCAGCGCCAGCATGGAAAAGGTCGCATCGCGCGCTGAGTTGATAATTTCCTGAGGAAAATCTGCAAGGTCTGGCGCACTTCTTGCAGTCAGAGGGTGGGACGGCACCCAGGTGGCGAAAATGCCACCTGCCATATTTCCCTGACGGATACGCGGCAAGTCCATTTGGCCCGTTTTGGTGCCAGTAAAAAAGGCATTAACCGCGTCCGGCTGATGGTGCTGCCACAGCTTATTCAGCACATCGTTGTGGCCGTCAAAGACCGGAATATCGAGGGTAATCGAGTCAGACATGTTGTTCAGTTCCATGTTCGGGGGAAAGCGCAGCACTGCCAGCTGGCGGAGCAAATTGCACCATAAAAGGGCAAAACCACACGCGTGAAACAAAGGACGTAGAACCGGTATTAATCCTCCGGTGGGTGCCTAAAGTCAAGACAAAAAACAATCAAACGGCAATTTTTTATTTTAATTATCAATAAGTTGGGAGTTTACATGGTTACCAGAAGACGTTTTCTTGCAGGATGCACTGCTGTACCTGTTGTTTCCTACCTCAGCCTGAATTCTTCCTTTGCCGCGACGCCGCCGACCATGCTGGTGATCGCGATGCAGCTCGATAACATCACCAGCCTCGATCCACACGAAAGCTTCGAAGCCACCGGCGGCCAGATCTGCGGCAACCTCTATCAACGTTTAGTCACGCCCGATCCCAAGCAAGCCGATAAAGTGATTGGTCAACTGGCGCAAAGCTGGGACGTCAGCAGCGATAACGGCACTTACACGTTCCATCTCGATCCGGCGGCCAAATTCGCCGATGGTTCGCCGCTTACCGCAGAAGACGTGGCATTCTCGATTGAGCGTATCGTCAAGCTGGATAAGAGCCCGGCCTTTATTATCAACCAGTTCGGCTTTACCAAAGACAATGTGACGCAGCGGGTCACCGCGAAAGATGCGCACACCGTGGAGATGAAACTCGGCGCGCCGGCGGCCGAAACCTTCCTGCTCTACTGCTTGTCCGCCACCGTCGGCAGCATCGTGTCGAAGAAAGCCTGTCTGGCGAACCAGCAGAACAATGACTTCGGTAACGGCTGGCTGAAACAGCACAGCGCCGGTTCCGGTGCCTTTACCCTGCGCACCTGGAATGCCAGCGAAACGGTGATTCTGGAGATTAGCCCGCAATATAAAGGCGCCAGCAAAACCAAACGCGTGATCCTCAAGCACATCGCCGACCCAGCCGCGCAGGCGCTGATGCTGAAAAAAGGCGATGTTGATGCCGCATATGACCTCACCACCGAACAGTTGCTGCAGGTGAAAAACGACAGCAGCGTGTCGCTGGTGAATCAGTCGCTGTCGGCCATCATGCTGATGTCGTGCAACACCAATAATCTGTACCTGAAAAAACCGCAGGTGTGGCAGGCGCTGAAGTGGGCGCTGGATTACGACAGCATTCAGAAAAACATTCTGTCGATGAGTTTTGTCACCCATCAAAGCTTCCTGCCGAGCGGCTTCCCGGCGGCGCTGGACGATACGCCATTCCACAAAGATCTGGCGAAAGCCAAAGCGCTGCTGGCCGAAGCGGGATATCCGGACGGTTTCGAAATCACCCTCGATCACTACTCCATGCAACCCTATCCGGACATCGCGCAGGCGATTCAGACGCAATTGGGCGCGATTGGCATCAAAGTGTCACTGATCGCCGCCGAAAATCGCCAGGTTCTGACCAAGATGCGTGCGCGACAGCATCAGCTGGCATTGACGGTTTGGGGCGCCGATTACTTTGATCCCAACTCCAACACCGAAGCCTTCTGCGTTAACACCGACAACAGCGATAACGCGCGTGCGCGAACGCTGGCGTGGCGCTGCAGCTGGTCAGACGATGAATTTAACAAACTCACCGAGCAGGCGCTGCATGAGCCGGATCCGACGAAGCGCATCGCGCTCTATCAGCAGATTCAGCAGTTAGGCCGCGAGAAGAGCCCGTTTATTTTCATGATGCAGAAGACCAAAAACGTGGCCACCAGCAAAGCGCTGAGTGATGTCCACGTGACCGTACTGGAGCAGTGGCCGTATGCGCAGGTGAAAAAAGCCTGATGCCGTTACTGAAGAGAATCGTCAGCACCCTGGGAAGCCTGGTGCTGACGCTGTTTGGTCTGTCGGTGTTGACCTTTTTCATTGGCCGCGTCATGCCCACCGATCCGGTGCTGGCGGCGGTCGGTGATAACGCACCGCAATCGGTGGTTGAGCGCGTACGTGCGGAAATGGGGCTGGATCAGCCCCTTTACGTGCAGTTTGGTCACTACCTCAATCAACTGCTGCATGGCGATCTCGGTAAATCGATTCTCACCTCGAATCCGGTGATTACCGATATCGCCCGCTTCTTCCCCGCCACCATGGAGCTGGCAACGGCGGCCATCATCATCGCGGCGCTGATTGGCATTCCGCTTGGCGTGTGGGCGGCGGTGCGTCAACGTTCGTGGGTCGATCAAACCATTCGCGTGATCTGTCTCGCCGGCCATTCGCTGCCGGTATTTGTGCTGGCGCTGCTGAGCCTGCTGATATTCTACGCGGTGCTCGGCATTGCGCCCGGCCCCGGACGGCAGGACATCATCTGGCAGGATATGGTGCCGCAGGTCACCGGCTTCCTCACCATTGATTCGCTGCTGGCCGGGGAAATGGACGCCTTCTGGGATGCGCTGGCCCACATGGCGCAGCCGGTGCTGATTCTGGCCTACTTCAGCATGGCCTACATCACGCGTATGACGCGCACCTTTATGCTTAACGCGCTGAGCGGCGAGTTCGTGATCACCGCGCGCGCCAAAGGTTTGTCATCACGGCGGGTGATTTGGCGGCATGCGTTTCCCACCGTGGCGGTTCAGCTGGTTACGGTGCTGGCGCTGACCTACGCCGGATTGCTGGAGGGCGCGGTGGTGACGGAAAATGTCTTCGCCTGGCCCGGCATCGGCCAATATCTCACTACATCGCTGATGAACGCCGACATGAACCCGGTGATCGGCGCCACTTTGCTGGTCGGCACCGTGTATGTGCTGCTCAATCAGCTGGCTGACCTTCTCTATCGACTTTGGGACCCGCGCGTAAAATGATCTTCTTCTCACGAGAATGGCTGCTCGACGACACGCCAGCCAATCGCCGCCAGGCGGTGTGGGGCCGGCGTTATCGCCTGTGGCTCAGCCTGCGCAGTAATCCGCTGGCGATGGCCGGATTGCTGGTGGTGGCGGTGATGCTGCTGCTGGCGCTGTTTGCGCCCTGGCTGACGCCGTTCGAACCCGGTATGCAGCATCTGGAAAACCGTCTGGCGGCCCCTTCCGCCGCGCACTGGCTCGGCACCGATGAGCTGGGGCGCGATGTCTGGACGCGCATTATCTACGGCGGCCGCACCACGCTCGGCATGGTGATCGCCGTGGTGCTGCTCACCGCGCCGCTCGGCCTGCTGATTGGCTGCATTGCCGGCTATGCCGGCGGTTTCATCGATAAAGCGCTGATGCGTTTGACCGACATCTTCCTCGCCTTTCCGCGT
Source organism: Pantoea sp. GbtcB22 (assembly GCF_019091025.1). Classification (NCBI taxonomy): domain Bacteria; kingdom Pseudomonadati; phylum Pseudomonadota; class Gammaproteobacteria; order Enterobacterales; family Erwiniaceae; genus Pantoea; species Pantoea sp. GbtcB22. The sequence continues at coordinate 38,900 of NZ_JAGXKB010000008.1, read as the reverse complement.
CTGATTCTGGCGCTGGCGTTTGTCGCCGCGCTGAAACCCGGCGTGGAGAGCGCGATTCTGGCGATTGCCCTGACGTCGTGGCCGCCGTATGCGCGTCTGGCGCGGGCCGAGACCCTGCAGTTCCGCCACAGCGACTTTATCGCCGCCAGCCGTCTGACCGGCGCTTCGCCGCTGCGCATTATCCTGCGCCATATCATGTCGCTGTGCGTGCCGAGCCTGATTGTGCGCGTCACGCTGGACATGAGCTCCATCATCATCACCGCTGCCAGCCTCGGTTTTCTCGGCATGGGCGCGCAGCCGCCGTCACCGGAATGGGGCACGATGATCGCCACCGCGCGTCGTTTCCTGTTCAGCGAATGGTGGGTGCCATTGATGCCGTGTATCGCGATTTTCCTGACGTCTCTGGCGTTCAACTTTCTCGGCGACGGTCTGCGTGACGTGCTGGATCCCAAGGAGCGCTAAATGTTGGTGGAAATTGAGAACCTGCGCGTTGCCTTCCGCTCGCGCAGCGAAACCGTTGAAGCCGTGCGCGGCGTCAGTTTTAGCGTTGGCCACGAGAAGTTCGCCATTGTCGGCGAAAGCGGCTCCGGCAAGTCACTGACCGCGCGCAGCCTGATGCAGCTACTGCCGGGCAACGCGGAAGTCAGCGCCGATGTGCTGCGCTTTGACGGCATCGATCTGCGCGGAGCCAGCGAGAAAGTGCTGCGCAAAATTCGCGGCAAGCGCGTCGGTTTTATCCTGCAGGACCCGAAATACTCGCTCAATCCGGTGATGACCATCGGCCAGCAGATTGCCGAAGCCTGGCGCGAGCACAAAGGCGGCAGCCACAAAACGGCGATGCAGGCGGCGATTGAGCTGCTGGAGCAGGTGAAGATTCGCGACCCTGAAGCCGTGGCGCAACGCTATCCGCATGAAGTCTCGGGCGGCATGGGCCAGCGCGTGATGATTGCCATGATGCTGGCACCCGATCCGGAACTGTTAATCGCCGATGAACCCACCAGCGCGCTGGATGCCACGGTGCAGGCGGAGATTCTGAAGCTGATTGACGAGCTGGTATCGGCGCGCGGCATGGGGCTGATTCTGATTAGCCACGATTTGCCGCTGGTGTCGCACTTCTGCGATCGCGTGGCGGTGATGTACGCCGGCCGCATCGTTGAGCTGCTGGATGCCGGGCAGTTGCAGCAGGCGCAGCATCCCTATACGCGCGGTTTGCTGGCGTGTTTGCCGTCGTTGCGCCATCCGCGCGAACGTTTACCCGTATTGCAGCGCGATGCCGCGTGGCGAGAATAATTTATGATTCACATCGATAACCTGCGCATCAACTTCGGTGCGCACACGGCGGTAAAAGACGTCAGTTTCTCGGTCGGTAACGGCGAAAGCTTTGGCCTGGTCGGTGAAAGCGGCTCGGGCAAATCCACCATCCTGCGCGCGCTCGCCGGACTGAATGCCGACTGGCAAGGCAGCATGCTGTTTGGTGGCATGCAGCTCAGCGCCAAACGCAGCCGCGCCTTCTATCGTCAGGTGCAGATGGTATTTCAGGACCCGTTTGGTTCGCTGCATCCGCGTCAAACCATTGATCGCATCCTGCACGAACCGCTGCTGGTGCATCAGCTCGATCGCGCCGAACAGCGCATCAGCCAGGCGTTAAGCGAAGTGGGGTTGCCCGCGTCGGTGCGTTTCCGCTATCCGCATCAGCTGTCGGGCGGCCAGCGTCAGCGCGTGGCGATTGCGCGCGCGCTGATCGCCGAACCGGAAGTGCTGCTGCTGGATGAGCCGACCTCGGCGCTGGATGTGTCGGTGCAGGCCGAAATACTCAATTTACTCAGCGATCTCCGCAGCGAGCGCAAACTCACCTACATTATGGTGACGCATAACCTCGCGGTGGTAACGCATCTGTGTCAGCGCATTGGCGTGATGCAGAATGGCGAGATGGTGGAACAGCTGAGCGCCGACGATCTGCGCGCGCGACGCATCCAGCATCCGCATACCGCCCAACTTTTCGATCTCAGCATGACGCTGGAGGAACCGGCATGACCGCTTACTGGCAACGCGCCGCGGATGTCGCACAACAGATCACTGAAAGCTGGCAACAGCCAGGCGCGCCGGGCGGTGCGATGATCCTGTTTGATGCGCACCAGATTCACTCAACGCACTGCGCCGGATTGGCTGATTTGGCGCAGCAAACGCCGTTTAGCGCCGACAGCGTGGTGCGTTTCGCCTCCATCACCAAACATCTGTTTGCCGCGCTGGTGACCGGACCGGGACGCCGCTATCTCAAGCTCGACGATCCGCTGGTGCAGCATCTGCCGCAGCTGTGCGGCGCCAACGGCCAGATCACCGTCGGCCAGGCGCTGGATATGAGCAGCGGTTTGCCGGACGTGCGCGAAACCTTATCGCTGCTGGGATTGTCGGTGTACAACGCCACCCGCGCCGACGACCTGCTGGATTTTGTCGCGCGCGAAGGCGATCTCAACTACGCGCCCGGCAGCGAAATCTCCTACACCAACACCGGCTATCGGCTGGTTGAAGAGGCGCTGAAAGCCAAAGGCGTGTTATTTAATGATCTGCTGCAGCAGTACATCTGCGATCCGCTGGACATCAACCTGATTGCGCCAGAAAGCTGGTTCGATATTGTGCCCGGTTTAGTGCCCGGCTACTGGCAAAACGGCGCGCAGTGGCAGCTCTCCAGCGCCGGTTTGCATCTCTCGGCATCGGGCAGCGTCACTGGCAGCCTGAATCATCTGACGCGCTGGCTGCAAAGCCTGCTGGCCGATAGCGGACCAGGCGCGGGCGTGCTGCAGCGCCTGAGCGCGCCGCGCAATCTCAACGATGGCCGCACCAGCGGGTACGGTTTGGGCATCACCAGCTCGACGCTTGGCAGCCAGACGCTGTTCGGTCACGGCGGTTCGCATGCCGGTTATAAGAGCTATTTCCTGCTGCATCCGGAGCTGAAAATCGGCGTGGCGCTGGTCGCCAACCGCGAAGATGTCACCACCTCAGAAAGTGTGCTGCGCGTGATGGCGGCGCTGCTCAATCGTGCGTTACCGGAGAAAGGACACGATTTAACGCCCGGACTTTACGTGGCGGAAGACACCGCCGACTGGCTGGAAATCAAAGGCGTGACCGCCACCTGGCTCGGCGCAGGCGAAACCTTGTGGCGTGACGATGTGCACGGCACGGCGGTGTCGCTCTCCAGCACTTTCCCGATGCAATTACGCCATGCTGGCGCGGCGATTGTGGGAGAGATTGGTCATGCCGCCCGACGTTTTGTGCCGGTGCAGGCCGATCAGGCCAGCCTCGATCATCTGCAGGGCCGCTGGTTCGCGCCGCAGTGGCGCAGCGAGTTGGTGATTGAGGGCGACAGCTTAATCATGGGCATCGGCCCGGCGGCGATTCGTGCGCGTTTACAGTCGCTGGGCAACGATCGCCTATTAGCTACCGCGCAGGATGGACCGTGGGAGAAGCGCTTCGCGATTGCGCGCGAAGGCGACACGCTGCGGCTGCAATTGAATCGTAGCCGCGTGGTGCGCTTTTTACAGACAGCACGCCCTAAATAATTCGAGTTGCAGCAAGGCGGCAAGTGGGTGAATCCCCAGGAGCTTACATCAGTAAGTGACTGGGGTGAGCACACATAGCCAACGCAGCGGCGGCTCGAAGTATGACGGGCGCTAAGCCACGTAATGATGTAAACGACCGATTTTCTCGATTTCCACTTCAATCTCATCGCCGGGGAACATAAACAGCGGTGGCGTGCGTTTTTTACCGACGCCGCCCGGTGAACCGGTGATGATCACATCGCCTGGCGACAGCGGGCTGAACGCGGAGATGTACTCAATGATCTTCGCCACCGGATGCACCATGCTGGCGGTGGTGTCGTTCTGCACTTCGCGCTGATTGAGCCAGGTTTTGATCGCCAGCTGCTGCGGATCGGGGATCTCGTCAGCTGTAGTCATCCACGGTCCGAAACCGCCGGTCTGCTGCCAGTTTTTCCCGGCGGTGAACCAGGTAAACTGCATGTCGCGCACCGTGGCATCCATAAAGCAGCTGTAGCCCGCAACGTGCTGCAACGCATCGGCGGCTTTCACCTGATAGGCCGCTTGGCCGATGATCACCGCCAGTTCACCTTCGTAATCAAATTCCTGCGTGGTGATGGGTTTCAGCAGCGGCTGCTGGTGCGCCGCCAGCGAATCCGCGAAACGCACAAATAGCGTCGGCGCTTCAATCGTCTCGGCAAACTCTTTGCGTTTGTCGGCGTAGTTCATGCCAACGCAGAACACTTTGCCAGGATTTTCCACCACCGGCAGGAAGCGAATGGCGCTAAACGGGTGATCAATCGGCTGGGACACATAGGCGTCGAGATCGCTTAACGCGCCGCGTTGCAGCAAGGTTTTCAGGTCCGGGCAGTCAGCGCCAAGACGCAAGCCGATATCAATCACGCCCTCTTGCTGCACAATACCGTAACTTTTTCTTTGCTGGTCAATAAGATAAAAACTGCAGAGCTGCATGACTGCCTCGTTGTGATCTATAAATTGCGCGCAGGTTAGCAAAATTCAGCAGGAAATGCGGACCGACCTGATGACGCTATTTTCCACATCGCGCAATAAATTGCGCCGCTACGGTATGTGCACATATTGGTAGCGGCGCGATTTATCGCACATTTTACATTACGACTGCGTGGTCGCCAGATAGGAGAAGGCGCTCAGCAGGCTAATCAACGTGTTCATGTCATCCGCGCGATAGCCAACGGTGACCGCGTCAATGCGCGTCACGCCGGGAATCAGGCTGAACAAATCCGCCAGCACCGGTTTGCTGGCTTGCAGCTGCATCTCATAAGGCGCGCTCAGGCGCATGGTGCTGACCTGACGTTTGCGTTGCACGGCGGCCGTCGCGGCAGCGCGAATGGCATTTTGCGCTGCCTGCGGGCTAATGGATTCGGCGCAGGTGTGCGAGATGGCGCGTTTCACACAGACGTAATCCACCGAGGGATAATGCTCGGCAATCCAGCCTTTAAGCTGATCGTCTCCGCTCACCAACCACAGCGGCGTGCCCTGTTCAGCAGCGGCTGCGGCGTAGATGTCGCTTTCGCCCATCACCTTGCCGTTGATGTGAATGCGCCAGAACGCACGGCCGTTAATGGTGTGCGCCAGCACGCCCGGTTCACCCGCCGCGCTGTGATAGCCGATAAAGAACAGGCCATCAAACGGCTGCTGCTCAATGCCTTCTACCATCGATAAGCCGCGCGGTTTGCCCTGCACCATGCGCGCGCGGGGATCGATATTTTCCGCACGCAGGTTGGTCATCTGCGCGTGGCTGTCGGCCACCACCACTTCCGTTGCGCCGCCAGCGAAGGCGCCATCGATCGCGGCGTTAACTTCCTGTTCCATCAGTCCACGCGCCAGTTGGTATTCGGCGTGGCCGGGTGAACACTGTTCCGGCCGCATCACGCCGGCGATGCCTTCGATATCGGCTGAGATAAAGATTTTCATCGAATTAATTTATCCAATACTTCCGTTAACGACGGCCGATGATGGCCACGAAAACCGGTGACAGATTCGGCGCTGAGTAAGGCATCCAGCACCGCGTGTTCGGTGGCATCGGCGGCGGCGGCGAGCAGCGGTTCCAGCGTGGACTCTTCTGGCGGTTGCGGCTGCGGCTGGGTGGAAAACGCCAGCGCGATATCGCCCGAACCGTGGCCCCAATAGCTGCCCAGTCGTCCCAAACCGGCACCGGCGCGTTTGGCGACGCGCTTCAGCTGACGTGCATCGAGCGGCGCATCGGTCGCCATAATAATGATGATGGAACCGGCATCGCGCTGCGGCGTCAGTTCCGGCAGCAGCGGCGCGATCATTTCACCCAGGCGTACGCCATCCAGCGTCAGCGCGGTTAACGCGCCAAAGTTCGCCAGCACCAGCACGCCCAGCGTGGCGTTGAGCGACGGAATACTGCGCGATGCCGTGCCAATGCCGCCTTTCAAACTGAAACAGCTCATGCCGCGCCCGGCACCGACGCTGCCGCGCTCGAAATCTGCCGTGGCGTCATAGAGTGCTTGCTGCGCCATCGCTTCGGTGATCGCCAGCGCCTGAATATCGTTAAGCCAGCCGTCATTGCACTCCAGCGCCAGCGGATTGACCGTGGGCAAGCTGCGGCCCAACTCGCGGTTGCGGCTGATGGCATCGCGCACCAGCGTAGTAAACAGCGTGCCAACCGCCAGCGTGTTGCTCAGTAGAATCGGCGTTTGCAGCACGCCTAACTCTTCAACCTGCACCAGGCCAACCGGCTTGGCGAAACCGTTAAACACCGCCGCCGCACAAGGTAGCGGCTGGGTAAACAGATTGTCGCCCGGCGGCACAATCGCGGTAACGCCGGTTTGTCGCTCGCCGTCGGCTAGCGTGTAGTGACCGACGCGCACGCCGGGCACATCGCTGATGCGATTGGTTGGCCCGCTGGCGCTGCGCGGTTGTCCCAGCTGACGCTCGTTGCGCCAGCGTTGCAGCAGCAGGTCGCGCTGCAGTTGTTGAAAGTCCATGCTTAGCTCTTCAGTTTAGGATCGAGCGTGTCGCGCAGCGCATCACCCAGCAGGTTAAACGCCAGCACGGTAATAAATATCGCCAGACCCGGAAACACGCTGACGTGCCACAAGCCCGCCATCATCATGCTGCGGCTCATCGCCAGAATATTGCCCCACTCCGGCACATCGGGTTCCGGGCCGAGGCCGATAAAACTCAGCCCGGCAGCGGTCAGAATACTGGTGCCGATACGCATCGTGAAATAGACAATCACGTTTGACAGCGTGCCCGGCAGAATATGGCGCAGCAGAATCACGCGATCCGGCGCGCCGGCGCAGCGCACGGCTTCAACGTACGCCGCCTGTTTCAGCGACAGCGTAGAAGCACGCACGATACGGGCAAATACCGGCACGCTGAAGATGGCTACCGCAATGATCACGTTGTTGAGTCCCGGACCGAGAATCGCTACCACCGCAATCGCCAGCAGCATGCCGGGAAAGGCGAACAGCACGTCGGAGCCACGCATAATCAACATATCGATCCAGCGTCCGTAATAGCCCGCCAGCAAACCCAGCAGCACGCCGACCACCATGCCGAGCGTTACCGACAGCACGCCAACGTACAGTGAGATGCGTGCGCCAAAGATGATGCGGCTGAACAGATCGCGACCGAGTTCGTCGGTGCCCATCCAGTGCGTGCTGGACGGCGGCGATGACAGCGCCATCCAGTCTGGCGCCATCGGATCCCACGGCGCCAGCCACGGGGCGAAAATGGCCACCAGCACCAGCAGCAGCACAAAGCCGCCGGAGACCAGCGCCAGCGGATTACGCACCAGCGCGTGCAGGAAATCGCGCCACGGCGAACGGATCGCCTCCTGCGCGTGGGCAGGCAGAGATTGCAGACTCATCAGGGCTCCTGTCGCAGGCGAATTGCTGGGTTGACCACGGCATACAGCAGATCGACCAGCAGGTTAATGACGATAAATTCAAACACGAACAGCATGACTAATGCCTGGATCACCGGTTGATCCTGCGCCTTGATCGACTCGATCAACAGCCAGCCCAATCCCGGCCAGTTGAACACGCTTTCGACCACGATCGATCCGCCGAGTAAGAAACCGAACTGCAAACCGAGCATGGTGATCACCGGGATCAACGCATTGCGCATCACGTGTTTCCACGTTACCAGCCGATTGCGCAGCCCTTTGGCTTTGGCGGTGCGCACGTAATCTTCCTGCGCCACTTCAAGAAACGCCGAACGGGTGAAGCGCGCCATCACCGCTGCCACCGAGGAACCGAGTGTGATCGCCGGTAACACGATGTCGCTGGGCTGGTTAAAGCCGCTGACGGAAAACAGGCCAAACGGCATGGCGACGAACTGGATCAGCAGCAGACCGAGCCAGAAAGTGGGCATGGAGATGCCGCCGACGGCGACGCTCATTAAGGTCCAGTCCTGCCATTTACCGCGTTTCAGTGCGGCAAATACGCCGAGGAATAACCCCAGAATCACCGACCAGGCAAACCCGGCCAGCGCCAGCCACAGCGTCGGCATAAAGCCCTGTTTGATCACGTCCAGCACCGGCTGTTGGGTGCGATAAGTGACGCCCAGATCGCCGCGCAGCAAACCGCCGATCCAGTTGATATATTGCTGCGGCAGCGGATCGTTAAGTCCGAGATGCTGACGCGCTGCTTCCACCGCGGCCAAAGGCGCATCCGGCCCGGCGTAGATACGCGCCGGATCGCCAGGCAGCAGTTTGATGAAGCCGAAGACCAGCAGCGAGACCACCAGCAATACGGGGATCATCTCCAGCAGTCGGCGAATGATGTATGCGAACATGCGGTTCCTTTATTATTTGGGATAGTGCTGGTTGCTCCCAGATGGTGCTGGCTGTCTCCAGATCGTGCTGGCTGTCCCCAGACCGTGCTGGCTGCCCCCAGACCGTGCTGGCTGTCCCCCATCCCGGCCTTCCCCCGCAAGCGGGGGAAGGAGACGCTGCCACATGCCAGTGATGAAGCTGCATGTGGCAGCATCTTCCTCCCCCATTTATGGGGGAGGACCGAGGAGGGGGACAGCGAGCACATTCGTAGGGGACAGCAAGCACATTCGTAGGGGGACAGCGAGCACCCAACCCCACCCAACCTTTACTTAAACGTCGCCTGATTAAACAGGAAGTTACCATCCGGCAGCATCGACACACCGCTCAGCGTGCTGCGTTTGCCGACCAGGTTGTCTGGCGTGCCGAGGAACGCTACCGGTGCCTCTTTCCACAACACTTTCTGCGCTTCGGCGTAGGCTTCACCACGCTTGGCCGGATCGGCGGTGGCTAAGCCACCGGCAATCGCTTTGTCGGCTTCGGCGTTGCTGAAGTACGAAACGTTATACGAGGTCGGCACCCAGGATTCGGTGGCGTAGAGTGGACGCAAGGCCCAATCGGCATCACCGGTTGAGGTCGACCAGCCGCCGTAGTAGAGATCAAATTCCGCCTGTTTCGGATCCTTCACGCCCCACAGTTTGGCGTTGCGTGTGCCGGAATCCATCGGCGTGACCGTGGCGCGAATGCCCACCGTTGCCAGCTGCGCTTTTAACACCTGCGCGGCACGCACGCTGGCGGTGGCGTTGGTGACCCACAGTTTGAGATCGAGGCCATTCGGATAACCGGCGGCCTTCAGCAGCGCTTTGGCTTCATCTGGCGCATAGCGGTAGTTCGGCGTAGCTTGTTTCTGGTAGAACTGCACGCCTTCCGGAATCGCCGAACTGGCCGGTTTACCCATGCCGGCAAACGCCACTTTCAGCCACAGATCGCGGTCAATGGCGTAGTTGATCGCCTGCCGCACGCGCACATCATTCAGCGGTTTGTGCTGAGTGTTGATCGCCATGTAATAGAGATAAATGCTTGGATCGCGCTGTACCGCCAGTTTGCTGTCGCTCTGCACGGTGGCGATTAGATCGGATGGCAGCGGCCAGATCGCATCCACCTGGCCCGACTTCAGCGCCGCAACGCGCGTGGCATCTTCCGGGCTTGGCGAGAAGATCACGTTATCCACTTTCGGCCAGCCTTTTTGCCAGTAGCCGTCGTATTTCGCCAGCGTCACCGCTTTACCCGGCTGCCACGTTACAAACTTGAACGGGCCGGTGCCGACCGGATGCAGGCGCAGCTGCGCTTCTTCCGGATACTGCTTGAGAATCGTCGGGCTCCACATCACCGCCGACGGATGCGCCAGCGTGTTAATGAAGGCACCAAACGATTGGTTCAGATCGATTTTCACCTGATCCGGCGCCAGCACCGTTACCTTAGCAATCATCTTGTAAAGGCTGTTGCGCTTGAGGCCTTTGCTCTGGTCGGCAAGGCGATCGAGGTTGGCTTTCACCGCTTCAGCATCGAACGGCGTGCCGTCCTGGAAGGTCACGTCTTTACGCAGCGTCAGGGTAAATTCGGTGGCGCTATCGTTGCTGGTGTAGCTGGTGGCGAGCCACGGCTGCAGCTTCATCTTTGCATCGAACTGGAACAGACGCTCGAAGATGCCGCTCTGCACCGAGTAGCTGACGTTATCGGAGGTATCGTGCGGATCGAGGCCGGTGATATCGGCATACATCGAAATGCGCAGATCCTGCGCCTGAGCGGCGGCGGCCAGCGAGAGGGTCAATCCCAGCGCAAGCGCAGTACGGCGAAAAATCGGATTCATGAAATCTCCTGGTATTGAGGGTTAGCGCGAAACAAAATCAGCGACCCAGTGTTGCGGAGCAACCTGGCGATAACGCGGTTTAATGACCGTTTCTCCCACCTTGCGCAGCGGCGAAGGAATTTCGCCCTCTTCGAAAGTGCGGGGTTGCCGGTTCTGGGGATCGGCCACCGGCACCGAGGCCAGCAGACGTTGGGTATAAGGATGTTGTGGCTGGTTGAACACCGATTGGCGCGGGCCCAGCTCAACAATCTGGCCGAGATACATCACCGCCACGCGGTTAGCGATACGTTCCACCACCGCCATGTCGTGCGAGATAAAAATCCACGCCACGCCGGTTTGCTGTTGCAGATCCATCATCAGGTTCACCACCTGCGCCTGAATTGAGACGTCCAGCGCCGAGACGGCTTCGTCGGCGATGATCACTTTGGGTTTCAACGCCATGGCGCGCGCAATCGCAATACGCTGGCGCTGGCCGCCGGAAAATTCGTGCGGATAGCGCCGCGCATGTTCCGGCAATAAGCCCACGCTTTTCAGCAACGCATCAACCTGCGGCGACGCTTCTTCCAGCGATTTCACCCTGCCGTGCAGCAGCAGCGGTTCGGCAATGGTGAAGCCGACAGTGAGACGTGGATTGAGCGAGGCGTAAGGATCCTGAAACACCATCTGGATTTCACGGCGCAGCGGCTGGAACTGCGCTTCTTTCAGGTTGGCGATTTCATTGTCCTGGAAATGGATGCTGTCGGCGTCGCTGTTAATCAGCCGCATCAGCGCCCGGCCGGTGGTGGATTTGCCGCAGCCGCTTTCGCCGACAATCGCCAGGGTTTCACCCGGCCACAGGCTGAAGTCGATCTGCTCCACCGCGTGCACCTGATGGGTGAGCGCCGAGAAAATCCCGCTGCGAATCGGGTAGTACACTTTCAGGCCACGCACATCCAGCAGCGGCGTTTCGTCATAGCGCGCGGTGCGCTGCTCGCTGTTATCGCTGGCATTGCTGCCCAACAGCGGAAAACGCTGCGGCCATGCGTGTTCGCGCATATCGCCGAGCTTCGGCACCGCCGCCAGTAACGCTTTGGTGTAAGGATGCTGCGGCGCGTTGAAGATTTCAGTTACCGTGCCCTGTTCAACCACTTCGCCGCGCAGCATCACCACCACGCGATCGGCGATTTCTGCCACCACGCCCATGTCGTGAGTAATGAACAGCACCGCCATCTGCTTCTCGCGTTGCAGGTCGCGCAGGATATGCAGAATGCGCGCCTGCACCGTGACATCCAGCGCGGTGGTCGGCTCATCGGCGATCAGCAGTTGCGGATCGCAGGCCAGCGCCTGCGCAATCATCACGCGCTGGCGCATGCCGCCCGACAGCGAATGCGGATAGCTTTTCATTACGCGGTTCACATCGGCGATGCGCACCTGGCGCAGTAATTCGCGTGCGCGCGCGTCGGCCTGACTTTTGTCGCAAATCTGATGGTCACGTAGCGCTTCAGTCAGCTGATCGCCGACGCGCAGCACCGGATTGAGCGAGGTCATCGGCTCCTGAAATATCATCGCCATTTCGCGGCCACGCAAAGCACGGTGCTGGGTTTCATTCAGCGTGGCAAGCTGATGCGCGTGGCCCTGACGATCGCGGAACTGCATGCTGCCGCGATCGATACGCCCGGATGCGGCTAGCAAGCCCATCACCGCCAGCGAGGTGACCGATTTACCCGAGCCACTTTCGCCCACCACGGCGACAATTTCGCCCTGATGAATGTTAAAACTGATGCCCTTCAACGCCTGATTTTCGCCGCTACGGCCGCGAAAACTGACGCTGAGATCCTGAATCGCGAGCACCGGTTCTGAATTGGCAACGCTGGCGGCGTTGGATGTGAGTAAAGTGTCCGTCATCGTTGCTCCGCATGCGGGTTACAGCCAGATTTGGCCTTGAGCGTAAGAAAGGAAGGGCGAGCTATCAGCGGCCAGCCAAATGGGGCCATCAAGATCGACATGTTCAGCGGCAATCGCCACCGGCAGCGCCGCTTCCATCGCCAGTGAAGAACCGAGCATGCAGCCGACCATCAACCGCATATCGTGCTTCTGCGCCTCCTCCACCATCGCCAGCGCTTCGGTCAAACCGCCGCACTTATCCAGCTTGATATTGATCATCTCGTAGCGATTGCGCAGCGGCGCGATGTCCTCGCGGGTGTGGCAGCTCTCATCGGCACACACCGGAATCGGGTGCGTGAAGCGCTGCAACGCCTGATCCTGACCCGCCGGCAGCGGCTGCTCGACCATCGCGATGTTAAAACTCGCCAGCGCGTTGAACAGGCTGGGCAAATCCACGCCCGACCAGGCTTCATTGGCATCAATGATTAAGGTGGCGCGCGGCGCGGCCTGACGAATCGCGGCGACTTTCTCCAGAATGTCGTCGCGATTAAGTTTGATTTTCAGCAGGATGGCGCCGCGTGATACCGCATCGGCAGCGGCGGCGGCCATGTTTTCGATGGAGTCGAGGCTGAGAGTTTCGGCGGTGATCACCGATGGCGGCTGACGACGCTCGCACTGTTGCCACAGCGTGTGCTTCGCCAGCGCGGCATCGAGACGCCACAGCGCACAGTCCAGCGCATTACGCGCTGAACCGGCAGACAAACGGCTTTGCAGATCGAGGCGGCTCAGGCCCGCTTCCATGTCGGCGCGCAGCGCTTCCAGTTCGGCGTTGACACTTTCTGGCGTTTCATCGTAGCGCGGCGTTGGCGTACATTCGCCGCGGCCAATAAAACCGTTCTGCTCCAGCGTCACGCGAATCACCGTGACTGCGGTGCGCGTACCGCGTGAGATGGCGAACGGACGCGCCAGCGGCAATTCCAGCACTTCAATCTGCATGCGCCGCATGTTAGCCACGCTCCTGCAGCAGCGCGGCGATATCCGCAATGCCGAAACGCACCGGATCGGTGGCAGGCACGCCGAATTCGGCGCTGATCTCTGCACAATAGGCGCGCGCTTCGTCTTCGCTGTAGTTCGAGGTGTTAATGGCGAAACCGGCCAGCTGAACCGCGTCGCTGGTAACGTGCGCTGCGCGCAGGTTGGCTTCAACGCAATCTTTCAGGCTGACCATTGGCTGATGCGGCAGATGACGCATATGCGGACGCCCCATTTCATGGCACATCACCAGCCAGTGCGGCTGCGCACCGTGGATCAGGCCCATGCTGACGCCAGCATAGGAAGGATGGAACAGCGAACCCTGACCTTCAACGATATCCCAGTGATCGGCGTCATTGGCTGGCGACAGCGCTTCGACCGCGCCGGCGATGAAGTCGGCAATCACTGCATCAATCGCGATACCTTCGCCCGCGACCAAAATACCGGTCTGGCCGGTGGCGCGGAAATCGGCTTGCATGCCGCGTTCACGCATCGCGGCTTCCAGCGCCAGCGAGGTGTACATCTTGCCTACCGAGCAATCGGTGCCGACAGTAAGTACACGCTTACCTGTGCGCTTTTTACCGCTGCCGACCTCCAGTTTTGGGCGCATGTGGCGCAGGTCGAACAGCTCAACGCCGAACTCTTTGGCCAACGCCACCAGCTCCGGCTCATCCACCAGACGATGGTGCAAACCGCTGGCCACGTTCATCCCGGCAGAGAGGGCGCTTTTTACCGTGTCGAGCCAATGCGTGGGCAAGTAACCGCCGGCATTGGCGGTGCCGAGCACCAGCGTTTTGGCACCGCGCGCTTTGGCAGCGGCGATGTCGAGGACGTCGAGGCCAAGCGTGACGGTGCAGCCCGGCAGTTTGATTTCGCCAACGCACTGCTCTGGACGCCAGACGTGAATGCCGCGTGCGGTTTTAGCGGCCAGTGGATCGGTTACATCGCCGAGGAAGAGTAAATAAGGTTGTGGGATCAGCATGATGTTTCTCGTTTCAGACGGTTTATAGGGCCTGAATTGACTATTTCACGCAGAAGATGGGGTGACGAATGCTTGTTTAGTAGCGGGGTATAACGTGCGGCTATAGCCAGATCGAAATCTAATGGCTGAGGAGTTTTATCAGCGAGTTAGGGGAAAAATGGGGAGATTAGCGGCTGGAGAGATAAGAAAATCGTTGATAACCACAGGTCGATCCCTGACCGCGATTATCGAGGGTATTTGACGGAATGCTTAGTTTAAAGCACCCGGCGGTACGTGTTTGAAAGTCTCGACATAAGAACGGAACACGTAGCGGAAAAAGCGTTTCATAAAGCACCTGGTTCAAAAATTGTTGAAGAAATACGCAAAAAGTATAGCCGCTGAGCGTTTTTACCGCAATTATTTTTGAAGTAGATCACAGAATTGGGGATTAGTGCGGATGTGAAGAAGAGGTCGCCATGAATGGCACAACGACAACGTGGTTAGTTAAACCAGCCTAAATGCTCGCTTAAAATGGTGCAGCCAATGCTGATCAGCACTACTCCGCCCAACACTTCCGCCCAATTGCCCATCACCGGGCCGATAAAGCGTCCAACCAATACGCCGGTGGTTGCCATGATAGTGGTCGCCGCGCCGATGGTGACGGCGGTCATGATGATATTCACCTGCAGGAACGCCAGGCCAACACCGACGGCCAGCGCATCAAGACTGGTGGCGACGGCGGTTAACGCCAGCACCATAAAACCATGACGCTGCGGCGCTTCGCACGGCTCGTCAGCGGTTTGACGAAAACCTTCCATCATCATACGGCCGCCCAGCACGGTTAACAGCACGAATGCCACCCAATGATCCCACGCCATGATGTAGCGGCTGGCCGCGAGGCCAATTGCCCAGCCAATCAGCGGCGTCAACATTTCGATAACGCCGAAAATCAGGCCGGTTCGCAGCGCCTCTTTGAAACCTGGGCGATGCAGCGACGCGCCTTTGCCCAGTGCTGCGGCGAAAGCGTCCATCGACATGCCAAAGGCCAAAATCAGGGTTGCGATAAATGTCATGGGTTTTTAATCAATGCCGCGGAACCGGCGTTAAAGCCGCTACTTGTCCGCATTTATTGTTCAGTAATGAAAAAGTGCGCGCAGTCTAACACGCAAAAACGCCAAAAAAAAGACAGTAAAATCAGGGATTTAAGTATAGCAAAGGCTATAACTCTTAACTTCCGCTATTTTTGACGCTAAGTGAATGGAATAGAAGAAATTTCTGAGCGCGAGCCGGCGCGGGGATTGCACCGTAGCGCGGTTTTATGCGCTAATGCCCGCGCTAACTGATTTGGACAATGACCATGAATAATCCATTCGAAACGCTGATCATCCCAGGCGGCATTCTGCTGCTAGGCTTTCTTTCCGCCCTGCTGCTGCCCGCGCCTTCATTTGGTATTGAGCTGGCAAAACAATTGCAGGAAAGCCTGCATTTGATGGATGTTAATCAGCTGTATACCATCGTCTTTAGTTTGTGGTTTTTGCTGCTGGGCGCGATCGAGTTTTTCGTCATTCGCTTCCTGTGGCGCCGCCGATCGCGCTGATCGTTTTTCCGGCAAGGTGATGCATTTTTCTTCTGGCAGCTTTACGCGGTCATACCTCAATTCATCACCACAAAAATGTAACATTACTTTTACACGACCTGGCGAAATATCGCGCAACATAAAATCCGCATAAATAATCAATCTAGTTAAAACATATATTTTTCAACACATTAAAATGTGATGCATATCACTCGCCGTTTTCACCCCCGTTATAACCCCTCACAATAGCGTAACAACTGCATTACGCTAACCGTCTGATTAAGAGATAAAAATCCCTTATGACCGCGAGGTTGAGCTGATTAATTCTTATGCTGAATCATTTCCGCCTTTAAAAAATAAACAAACGTTTAATTCCGATACGAGAATGTTATATTCGGATGCATATGCATAACGTGCAGTTAACCGTTATCGTCCCCGTGACTTATACCTGAGTCTTAACCTTTGAGAGATAGCGCCACGCGCTCGAAAGAAGCGCGGCTATTTCGCCTGCGAACCTGTTGAGCTTCAGGTCAACAGAGAGAGGAGATGTCGCCTCATGAGTACTACTGCGGTAAATCTGGCGCTCGCCGCCGCTTCAATGGAAAGTGCAAACCTTCAGGAACGAAAAGACGTCGACGTACTGCTGATTGGCGCAGGCGTGATGAGTGCGACTTTGGGCGCATGGCTGCAAGATCTCGAGCCTGACTGGTCAGTTGAGATGGTTGAACGTCTTGATGATGTGGCCGTTGAATCCTCTAATGGCTGGAACAACGCCGGAACCGGTCACGCCGCGCTGGCGGAGCTCAACTATACGCCGCAGAAGGCGGATGGCAGCATCGACATCGCCAAAGCGGTCGCGATTAATGAATCGTTCCAGATTTCGCGTCAGTTCTGGGCGTATCACGTGCAGAAAGGCAACCTGCGCAATCCCAAAAGCTTTATCCACAGTACGCCGCACATGAGTTTCGTCTGGGGCGACGATAACGTTGAATTCCTGCGTAAGCGTTTCAATGCGCTGCAGAAAAGCACGCTGTTCCGCGGCATGAATTACTCTGAAGATCGCGATCAAATCACGGAGTGGATTCCGCTGGTGATGAACGGCCGCGACAGCAAACAGAAAGTGGCGGCGACCTGGACTGAAATGGGTACCGACGTGAACTTCGGTGAAGTAACGCGTCAGCTGATTGCCTCTTTAGAGAAGAAAGCCAATTTCCGCCTGCGTCTGCGCCAGGAAGTGCGTGATATCAAACGCCTGAGCGACGGTCGCTGGCAGGTCACGCTGCATAATCTGGCCAGCGGTGAAAATCGTGTGCTGACCACGCGCCAGCTGTTTATCGGTGCCGGCGGTGCGGCGTTGCCGCTGCTGCAGAAATCCGGCATTCCGGAAGTGAAAGGCTACGCCGGTTTCCCGGTGGGCGGTTCATTCCTGGTGACGGAAAATCCTGACGTGGTGAAACAGCATATGGCGAAGGTGTATGGCAAAGCCAGCGTCGGCGCACCGCCGATGTCGGTGCCGCACGTCGATACCCGCGTGCTGGATGGCAAACAGGTGCTGCTTTTTGGGCCGTTTGCTACCTTCTCAACCAAATTCCTCAAAGAGGGTTCGCTGCTGGATATGTTCGGCGCGATGAACACCAGCAACCTCAAGCCGATGGTGCAGGTTGGCCTGAAAAGTTTCGACCTGGTGAAATATCTGGTTGATCAGGTGCTGCAAAGCGACAGCGATCGTATGGAAGCGTTGCGCGCTTACGTGCCGCAGGCGAAGCAGGAAGATTGGCGTTTAGTCACTGCTGGCCAGCGCGTGCAAATCATCAAGAACGATGCCGTTGAAGGTGGCGTACTGCGTCTTGGTACTGAAGTGGTGACTTCGGAAGATGGCACCATTTCCGCCTTGCTGGGTGCCTCACCGGGCGCCTCCACCGCCGCACCGATTATGCTCGAGCTGATGGCGAAAGCCTTCCCGGAACAGATGCGTTCACCGGAGTGGCAGACCAAAATCCGCATGGTGATCCCATCGTGGGGCCGTAAGCTGAACGGCGACGTCGCACTGACCGAGAAAGTGCTGGCCGATACCAGTCGCGTGCTGCAACTCGACTACGAGCCGGTGATTACACCCGATGCCGCCAACGATGAAGCGCGCGAAACCGCGCACGTGGTGGGTAAGTAACAAGGTAGTATCGGATGTTGGCAAGATGAGAGGCCGCGAAAGCGGCCTCTTTTTTTATGGCTTGCTCAGCAGCACCGCGTCGTACAACATCCACGCAGTTGTCGCCACCAGCGACAGCGCCATCAAACTGTTAAACGCCTGACGTTTCCACGCGACCTGCAGATGGCTGCGAAGGCGATCGCCCAGCGCTGCCCAAATCAAAATGCACGGCAGATTCAGTGCGGCGAATCCCAGTAGCACCGTCAGCACGCCGTTACTGTTGGCGTACATCAGCGCCACGTTGGTGACCATCAGCCAGGCTTTGGGATTCACCGCCTGGAAACAGATGCCGCCAATTAGCGTCATGGGACGCGGGCGTTCACGCAGTTGCGGCGCGCCAGCGCGGAAAATCTTCCACGAAAGCCACAGCAGATAGCTACAGCCGACTACCGTCAGCGGCAGGCGAATCGCGCCCATCCAGTGCAGCAGCGCATCCAGCGCCACGCTCGCCAGCAGCATCTGTATTGCGCAGCCTAGCAGGATGCCAAACAGCATCGGCAGCGTGCGTTTAAAACCAAAGTTAACACCCGACGTTGCCAGCAGCAGGTTATTTGGACCCGGCGTGATCGACATCACGGTGACGTAGCTGAAGAATGAGGGATCGAGCATGATGCGCTTCCTGAAGAATCAATGATGCCTTCATGCTAATGCGTATGTTGCAATGGAAACAGAGACACAAAACCACTATTGTAATGGGTACAGTTGTCTCAAAAATGAATTGTACCCATCGCGCGCGGAGGCTTTTGTGTCCCTTCCACTCTCATCCGGTCAAACGCTGTATCAGCAGTTGGTCGATAGCTTTGCCGAGTCGATACATCAGGGCACGCTGAAGCCGGGTAAACGGCTGCCGGCGATACGCCGCGTGGCACAATCGCATCAGGTGAGTATCAATACCGTGCTCAATGCATGGCAAATCCTCGAAGATCGCGGCCTGATTGAATCGCGGCCGCAGTCGGGTTATTACGTGCGTGGCGTGCTGCCCGCCGTGACGCGTTCAGTAAAACCGCTACCGGCAAAAATCAACGATCCCAGCGCGCAGAAGCTGGAGCTGATTGAGCAAGTGTTCGCGGCGCAAAATAATCCCGATTACACCAATATCTCATTAGCCTGTCCGCAGGATGGCACCTTCTATCCGGCGGCACGAATCGGGCGAATTACTGCGTCGATTTTGCGCCAGAATCCCGACATTATCGGACGCTATGCGCTTCCACCCGGTAGTGAGCGCTTACGGGAGGAGATTGCGCGTCGTGCCCTGCACAACGGCATCAACTTGCCGCCGCAGGCGATCACACTGACGCACGGCTGCATGGAAGCACTCCAGCTGGCGCTGCGCGCGGTGACTAAACCCGGCGATTGCATTGGTTTGGAGTCGCCGACCTATTTCTTCCTGTTCCCGCTGCTGGCGTCGCTGGGGCTGAAAGCGCTGGAAATTCCTACCGATCCGCAGCAGGGATTGTCGCTGGATGCGCTGGAGATGCTGCTGCAGGAGAAGCGGGTTCAGGCGGTGATCGCCATGCCCGGCGCGCAGAACCCGCTGGGATATGTGATGCCGCTGGAGAATAAAAAGCGGCTGGCGAAGTTAGTGAACACTTACCACGTTCCGCTGCTGGAAGATGGTTTGTACGACGAATTGCAGTTTGAGTGGCCGCTGTCGCCGCCAGTAAAGGCGTTTGATAGCGAGGGTTGGGTAATTTACTGCACCAGCTTTACCAAAACCGTGGCGCCTGATTTCCGCGTCGGCTGGACTGCTGCCGGGCGTTTTCATGACGCTATCGCTCACCTGAAAGCGGTGTCGTCGATGGCGGAATCACGCTTGTTAAGTGAAACCCTGGCCGAATTTCTTGCCAGCGGCGGCTACGATCATCATCTGCGCACGCTGCGTCGGCGCTATGCCGCCAATCTGGATGCGGCGCGCGGGATTCTGGCACGCCACTTTCCGCAGGGCACGCGCGCGACCCTGCCGCGCGGCGGGTTTGTTTTTTGGGTCGAACTGCCGGGGAACATTGATACCGTAGAGATGTTTCATCGTCTGCTGCAGGAGCAAATCTGTGTGACGCCGGGCGCGCTCTACTCCCTGAGCGATCGTTACAAACATGCGTTGCGCCTCTCCTGCTGCTACCCGTTTGATGAACGTTATACGTGGGCGCTGCAGCGCACCGGCGCGCTGGCCTGTGAAATGACAGGCCTCGCGCCGGGACAGGATCAGGGTTTGCCGTTGCGGCCCCAGGTGGTGTAAGGCTCGCGTTCGGTCAGGCGTTCGTAATAAGTCTGCACCGCCGGGAAGTCAGGGTGTTCCAGCGGGGTTTCAAACCAGCGGTTCACCGCCAGCCCAACCGGAATATCGGCCAGCGAGAAATTGCGGCCTGCGACATAGCGCCCGGTTTTCTCCAGATGCTGGTTGAGTATGTTCATGGTGTGCGTCCAGCCTTTCACCGCCGCCGCCAGCAAGCGGGGATCCTGATGCGCCGGCGAGTTGCGCACCAGCGACATAAATGCGTAACGCCAGGACGTGTTAAGTTCGGTGGCTTGCCAATCCATCCACTGATCAACTGGCGCGCGCGCGCGGGGATTGTCGGGATAGAGCCATTCGCCGCCATTGCTGTTGGCGAGATAGCGCAGAATAGCGTTGGATTCCCACAGCACGAAGTCGTCCTCGATTATTACCGGGACCATGGCGTTGGGATTGAGTGCCATAAACTCTTTCGAGTGCAGCGATTGTGGATCATCGCCCCAGGGTTCTAATTCGTACGCAATATCGAGTTCTGCGCACAGCCACAGAACTTTTCGCACGTTTATTGATGAAGTACGGCCAAGAACTTTTAACATTGCGGACTCCGATTCCAGAATTCTTAATCTATTCATAGCCCTGTTGCTGGCCTTTCGCAATCAGCAGGATGTAAATCCCGATTTCAGACAACCTCAACGAGGAAGGAGTGACAATGAAGGTCGCATTTAAACAGGTGGACGTGTTTACCTCGTCGGCGTTTAAAGGTAATCCGCTGGCGGTGATCATGGATGCACAGGGATTGAGTGACGCGCAGCTGACGGCGATTGCGCGCTGGACCAATCTGTCGGAAACCACCTTTGTGCTGCCGCCACAGGATGCGGCGGCGGATTACCGCGTGCGCATTTTTACCGTCGAAGGTGAACTGCCTTTTGCCGGGCATCCGACGTTAGGCACCGCGCATGCGCTGCTGGAAGCCGGTTGGCCGCTGAAAACGCCGGGCAAAATCGTGCAGGAGTGCGGCGTTGGTCTGGTTGAGGTGAAAATCAGCGATGACGGTGCGCTGGCGTTTGCCGCGCCTGCCGCCACATTAACGCCGTTCAGTGATGCGCTGATGAGCAGCGCGCTGAACAGTGAATGCTTCGATCTCAGCCAAATGCCGACCATCGTTGATATGGGTATTCGCTGGCTGCTGATTCCGATGAGTAGCGCGCAAGCGGTGCTGGATGTGGTGCCGTCAGCAGCCGATTTACACCGTTTACATCAGCATGCTGAGGTTAACGGTACGGCAATTTTTGGTGCGTTGCCGTCGGGCGAAAACGAGCAGTATGAAGTACGCGCATTGCTGGTTGAGAACGGCAGCTTGACTGAGGATCCGGTGACCGGCAGCGCCAACGCCTGTCTGGCGCGCTATTTCGAGGCTAACAAGCAAACGCGCGATTATCGGGCACGTCAGGGCAGCGCGATTCAGCGGGAAGGTCGCATTCAGGTGAGTTTTAGCGATAAAGCGATCTGGATTGGTGGCCAAACCGTGACGGTGATTGACGGGACGATTGAGCTGTAATTGTAATCTGCACCATCCGTAGCGGCGCAATTTATTGCGCAATAAATTGCGCCGCTACGAATATGTGCATCAGTTTATATTTTTACAGACCTTGGCCGCCTGAGGCTTCAATGCGCTGTGCGGTGATCCAGCCGGTTTCATCGCTGAGGATCGCGCTGATGGCATCGCCAATATCATCCGGCAAACCAACGCGGCCCAGCGCGGTAACTGAAGCGATATGGTCGTTGAGATCTTTGGTATCACGCACGCGACCACCACCGAAGTCAGTTTCAATCGCGCCTGGCGCCAGAATGTTGACGCGAATATGGCGCTCGCCTAACTCTTTGGCCTGATAGCGCGTTAGCACTTCCATCGCGCCTTTAATTGAGGCGTACGTGCCTGAACCTGGCAGCGTTAAACGGGTTAAACCGCTGGAGATATTCAGGATGCGTCCACCATCAACGATCAGCGGCAGCAGTTTTTGCGTCAGGAAGAACGGCCCTTTGAAGTGCACATTCACCAGCGCATCAAACTCATCTTCGCTGGTCTCTGCGAACAGCTTGTAGTGACCGTGGCCGGCGTTGTTCACTAAATAATCAAAGCTGTCGCGCTGCCAGGTTTTCTGCAGCGCTTCTCTCACCTGCGCCACGAAGCCGTCAAACGTGCCTGTGTCGCCTACATCCAGCTGTAACGCCACCGCACGCGCGCCCAGCGCTTCAATCTCCTGCACAACCGCCTGCGCTTCTTCCGCGTGACCGCGATAGGTAAACAGGATATCAGTGCCTTTGGCAGCCAGTTTCAGCGCCCCATTCTTGCCTAAACCGCGATTTCCGCCGGTAATCAATGCAATTTTATGACTCATGTTTCGCTCCAGTTGGAAAATTGAACACGTGTTAAGGATATTCGTGAAAAATTGATCTATAAACGCAGAGGAATACGCAGCACTGTTTCACTAACAACAACAATCGGTGAACAACATGGATAAAATTCACGCTATGCAGGTTTTTGTGCGGGTGGCAGAAATGGGCAGTTTTACCCGTGCGGCAGAAAGCTTAGGTTTACCGAAAGGCAGCGTATCCCGCCAGCTGCAGGCGCTGGAGAATCAAATGGGGACGCGCCTGCTGCATCGCACCACGCGACGTGTGCATCTGACGCAGGACGGCCTGGTTTATTACGATCGCTGCCTCGATTTACTATCGATGCTCGACGACATGGACAGCCTGTTCCAGCACGATCCCGGCACCTTAAGCGGCAAATTGCGCGTGGACATGTCGGTGGCGATGGCGACCGGCTTTGTGCTGCCACGATTGCCGGAGTTTTTGCAGCACTATCCCGGTCTGGAAATTGAGTTGAGCAGCAGCGATCGTCAGGTTGATGTGATTCGCGAAGGATTTGACTGCGTGGTGCGCGTCGGCGAGCTGAAAGATTCCGGGCTGATTGCGCGGAAAATCGGCTCGCACGCGTTGATCAACTGCGCCAGCCCCGGCTACCTTTCCCGCTTCGGCATGCCGGTGCGGCTGGAAGATCTGTCGCAACACGCGATGGTGCATTACACCCAGCAGCTGGGACAACCTTCATTGGGCTTTGAATATTTTGATGGCAAACAGTGTCATTACGTTCAAACCGGCGGCGTAGTGACGGTAAACAGCACCGAAACCTATCGCGCCGCCTGTATGGCAGGGCTCGGCATTATTCAGGTGCCGGCGATTGGCGTGCAACCGCTGCTTGAATCGGGGCAACTGGTTGAAGTGCTGCATCACTTCCCGGCGAAACCGATGCCCATCTCGCTGCTTTATCCGCATCGCCGCAACGTGGCGCGCCGCGTGCGAGTGTTTATGGAATGGCTCAGCCAAGTCCTGCAGGAATATGTAACTTAGCAGACTATAATTGTATTTTCGCAGTGAACAGGATGACTATCGTCTATGACGGACAAAACCCCTAAACAGACCGCGGCCGAGGCAGAAGCCAAGCCGCTGATTGATATTAAAACCGGCAATAAAACCGTGGATGGCTCGATTCAAAATGTGTCGCGCTTCGCTGCCTGGTTCCAGGCGATTCCGGCGGTGGCGCACTTTATGCGCGCGCTGGAACGCTTCAACGATCGTCTCGGTAGCCAGTTTGGCGCGGCGATCACTTACTTTTCCTTTCTCTCTCTGATACCGATTTTGATGGTCTCCTTTGCGGCGGTCGGTTTTGTGCTGGCGTCGAATCAGGATTTGCTCACCGAGTTGATCAACAAAATCGTTAACAGCATCAGCGACCCGACGTTGGCCACCACGCTGAAAAATACGGTGAATACCGCGATTCAGCAGCGTGCCACAGTGGGATTAACCGGTTTGCTGCTGGCGCTCTACTCCGGCATTAACTGGATGGGCAACCTGCGTGAAGCGGTGCGCGCGCAGTCACGCGACGTGTGGGAACGCACGCCGGACGATCAGGAGAAATTCTGGAAGAAGTACGCGCGCGATCTGATTTCGCTGTTGGGTTTGATGTTTGCGCTGGTGATTACGCTGTCGCTGACCTCGATTGCCGGCGCGGCGCAGGCAGCGATCGTTAACGCGCTGGGGCTGGAAGACATTGAGTGGCTGCGCCCAGCGATGACGGTGATTGCGTTATCTATCTCTATCCTGGCTAACTATCTGCTGTTCCTGTGGATCTTCTGGATTTTACCGCGCCACAAGCCGCGTAAAAAAGCGCTGTTCCGCGGCACGCTGCTGGCGGCGATTGGCTTTGAGGTGATCAAGTTTGTAATGACGCTGACGCTGCCGAAGCTGGCAAGCTCGCCGTCGGGCGCGGCCTTTGGTTCAGTACTCGGCTTAATGGCGTTCTTCTACTTCTTTGCGCGTTTGACGCTGTTCTGCGCCGCGTGGATCGCCACCGCCAAATACAAAGATGATAAAGAGATGCCGCAGCCGCATCAGGCTAAATAAGCCAACGAGGTTGTTACAATTGCCGTACTAGCTAAAAATGTCTCCTGCTGGCTGCTTTTTCAGCAAAAACCAGCAGGAAACGCTAAAGGGTCACTTTAATTTGGCCCTTTTGCAGAGATTCCCGCCAAAAAAGTGACACTTCCCGTTCCCATCCGCCACTGATCGCAGCAACTCAGAAATTATCCACTTATTCGCCGAAAAAGCCCGGTCTGACGCGGTTTTTCGCCATTGAATGCCGCAAACCAGGTGCGTAAGATTCTCTGTCTACATTTACAATTAAGAAACACTTATGCAAGCCTCCATCACAGAAACACTCGACAAAAAACACGACGACACGCCGGTCAATTCACGTGGCAAAGTGGTTGTGGCATCGCTTGTCGGCACCGCCATTGAGTTCTTCGATTTCTATATCTATGCCACCGCTGCGGTGATTATTTTCCCGCACATCTTCTTCCCGCAGGGCGATCCGACCGTGGCCACGTTGCAGTCGCTGGCGACCTTCGCGATCGCCTTCGTGGCGCGTCCTATCGGTTCTGCCGTGTTTGGACACTTTGGCGACCGAGTTGGCCGTAAAGCCACCTTGGTGGCATCGCTGCTGACCATGGGCGTCTCGACGGTGCTGATTGGTTTACTGCCAGGTTATGAAACCATTGGCGTGGCAGCGCCGCTGCTGCTGGCGCTGGCGCGTTTTGGTCAGGGTCTTGGCCTTGGTGGCGAATGGGGCGGCGCGGCGCTGCTGGCGACCGAAAATGCCCCGGCGAAGAAACGTGCGCTTTATGGTTCGTTCCCACAGCTCGGCGCGCCGATTGGCTTCTTCTTCGCTAACGGCACGTTCCTGCTGCTTTCTTGGTTGCTGACCGACGAGCAGTTCATGAACTGGGGCTGGCGCGTGCCGTTTATTCTCTCTGCGGTGCTGGTGTTAATTGGCCTGTATGTGCGCGTTTCGCTGCATGAAAGCCCGGTATTCGCCAAAGTGCAGAAAGAGAACAAACAGGTGAAAATGCCGATCGGCACGCTGCTGAGCAAGCATCTGACCGCCACCATTCTCGGCACCTTCATCATGCTCGCCACTTACACGCTGTTCTACATCATGACCGTGTATTCGATGAGTTACGGCACCGCACCCGCACCGGCCGGCCTTGGCTATTCACGTAACAGCTTCCTGTGGATGCTGATGGTGGCGGTGATTGGTTTTGGTGTGATGGTGCCGATTGCCGGTCTGCTGGCCGATCGCTTTGGTCGTCGTAAAACCATGATCACCATTACGTTGATGATTATCGCCTTTGCATTGATGTTCCCAATGCTGCTGGGTTCCGGTTCTCAGGTGCTGGTAATGGGCTTCCTGATCCTTGGTCTGAGCATTATGGGCCTGACGTTTGGTCCGATGGGCGCGCTGCTGCCAGAGCTGTTCCCAACGGAAGTGCGTTATACCGGCGCATCGTTCTCCTACAACCTGTCGTCGATTCTTGGTGCCTCGGTAGCGCCTTATATCGCCACCTGGCTGAACGCCCATTACGGTTTGCAGGCGGTGGGCTTCTATCTGGCTTCGATGGCGGTGCTGACATTGATCGCGCTGATTGCCTGTAAAGAGACGCGTAATCAGACGCTGTATGAAGCGGTGTGATTGAGCTGGCGGTACTTTGTACGTGCTTGCTGTCCCCCATCCCGGCCTTCCCCCGCTAGCGGGGGAAGGAGACGCTGCCACATGCAGCTTCAGAACTAACAAATGGCAGCATCTTCCTCCCCCATTCATGGGGGAGGACCGAGGAGGGGGACACCGAGCACACACCTAGAGCAACAGCGAGCACGAATAAAAAAACCCCGGCAAGCCGGGGTTTTTTATTGTGCTGAAAACTGTGTCGCGCGTGGCTTAGCCAGCGACAGCGATACGTTTCATATCGGTCATGTAGCCACGCAATTTGCGGCCTACAGATTCGATTGGGTGCTGACGAACGGCTTCGTTGACGTCACGCAGCTGCGCGTTATCCACCTGCGTACCTTCAACTGCTTTGCCCAGATCGCCCGGCTGCAGCGTGGTCATGAACTCTTTCAGCAGTGGAACTGCCGCAAAGGAGAACAGGTAGTTACCGTATTCTGCGGTATCCGAGATAACCACGTTCATTTCATACAGACGCTTACGTGCGATGGTGTTAGCAATCAGCGGCAGCTCGTGCAGTGATTCGTAGTAAGCCGACTCTTCGATGATGCCCGCGTCAACCATGGTTTCGAATGCCAGCTCAACGCCTGCTTTCACCATCGCAACCATCACGACGCCTTTGTCGTAATATTCCTGCTCTTCGATTTTGCCATCAAACTGCGGTGCGTTTTCGAATGCCGTTGCGCCGGTCTCTTCACGCCAGGTCAGCAGGTTTTTGTCGTCGTTAGCCCAGTCAGCCATCATGCCTGAAGAGAATTCGCCAGAGATGATGTCATCCATGTGCTTCTGGAACAGCGGAGCCATGATGGTTTTCAGCTGCTCAGACAAAGCATAAGCGCGGATTTTCGCTGGGTTAGACAAGCGATCCATCATCAGCGTGATGCCGCCAAACTTCAGTGATTCGGTGATGGTTTCCCAGCCGAACTGAATCAGTTTTTCGGTGTAAGCCGCGTCGTGACCTTCAGCCACCAGCTTGTCGAAGCACAGCAGAGAACCGGCCTGCAGCATACCGCACAGGATGGTCTGCTCGCCCATCAGGTCAGATTTCACTTCCGCAACGAAGGAAGATTCCAGCACGCCTGCACGGTCGCCGCCGGTCGCTGCTGCCCAGGCTTTAGCAATCGCCATGCCTTCGCCTTTCGGATCGTTTTCCGGGTGAACAGCAATCAGCGTAGGTACACCGAAACCACGCTTGTACTCTTCACGTACTTCCGTACCCGGGCACTTCGGCGCCACCATCACGACGGTGATGTCTTTACGGATGGTTTCGCCCACTTCAACGATGTTGAAACCGTGTGAGTAACCCAGCGCAGCGCCATCTTTCATCAGCGGCTGAACAGCCTGAACGACCGCAGAGTGCTGCTTGTCTGGAGTCAGGTTAACCACCAGATCGGCCTGTGGGATCAGCTCTTCGTAAGTACCGACTTTGAAGCCGTTGTCGGTCGCTTTGCGGAAAGAGGCACGCTTCTCAGCAATCGCTTCAGCACGCAGGGCATACGCCACGTCCAGACCAGAATCACGCATGTTCAGACCTTGGTTCAGACCCTGAGCGCCACAGCCAACGATGACCACTTTCTTGCCTTTCAGGAAGCTAGCACCATCAGCGAATTCGTCACGTGACATGAAACGACATTTGCCCAGCTGCGCTAACTGGTTGCGCAGATTCAATGTGTTGAAGTAATTAGCCATGGGTACTCCGGTTAGATGTTGTGTTTGTTTTTGTTCAGTAACGACGTTGTCTCTTACGCCGCGAATGACCCCATCATATGACAGGAAATCCGTTGCTTAAATTGATATATTAGCAAGGTCACATTGCATAATTTGCAACATAACCTTGAGGCGATACGCGCATGGATTTACGAGACCTGAAACTCTTCCTTCATCTGGCTGAAAGCTGCCACTTTGGCCGCACCGCGCGTGCCATGCACGTCAGCCCTTCAACCCTTTCGCGCCAGATTCAGCGCCTGGAAGAGGATGTCGGTCACGCGCTGTTCCTGCGTGATAACCGCACCGTCACGCTCACCGAAGCCGGTGAGCGCCTGCGCCAGTTTGCGCAGCAGACGTTGCTGCAGTATCAGCAGTTACGCCATGTGATGGATCTTAACGGCCCGTCGCTGAGCGGCGAACTGCGCCTGTTCTGCTCGGTAACCGCCGCTTACAGCCATCTGCCGCCGATTCTTGATCGCTTTCGCGCTGAACATCCGCAGGTAGAGATCAAACTCACCACCGGTGATGCCGCCGATGCGATTGAGATGGTGCAGTCCGGCGACGCCGATCTCGCCATTGCCGGTCGCCCAGAATCGCTGCCGGCCAGCATAGATTTTACGCCACTGGGCCTGATTCCGCTGGTGCTGATCGCTCCGGCGCTGCCCTGCCCGGTGCGCAATCAGGCGACGCAGGAGCAACCCGATTGGGCGCAAATTCCGTTTATCCTCCCGGAACAAGGACCTGCACGCCGCGGTATCGATTTATGGTTCCGCCGCCAGCGCATTCCCAATCCACAGATTTATGCCACGGTTTCCGGTCATGAGGCGATTGTGTCAATGGTGGCGCTGGGATGTGGTATTGCGCTGCTGCCGGATGTGGTGCTGGAGAACAGCCCGGAACCGGTGCGCAATCGCGTGTTAACGCTGGAGAATGTGGAGTCTGTCGCACCGCTGGAACTCGGCGTTTGCGTACAAAAAAAGCGGCTCGGAGAGCCGCTTATCAATGCGTTCTGGCACCAGCTGTAATCACTGCCCGGCGAGGAAGAAACGGAACGCCGGGTTGCTCGCTTCGTCATGCCATTCGTAACCCAACGCGGTGAGATGGGTTTCGAAATCCGGTTCCTGATCGTTGGCTTCAAATGCCGCCAGCACGCGGCCATAATCGGTGCCGTGGCTGCGATAATGGAACAGCGAGATATTCCAGTGCGCACCCAACGTCTGCAGGAACTTCAGCAGCGCGCCCGGTGCTTCCGGGAATTCAAAGCTAAACAGGCGTTCGCGCAGCGGCTTCGATGGACGTCCGCCGACCATGTAGCGCACGTGCAGCTTGGCCATTTCGTCATCCGACAGATCCACCACGTGATAACCGGCTTCGCTCAGTTGGCTGATGATCTCACCGCGCTCCTCCAGCCCGCGCGTTAAGCGCACGCCGACGAAAATGCAGGCGTTATCCGCATCGGCGTAACGATAGTTAAACTCGGTGATGGAGCGCCCGCCGATGGTCTGACAGAACTTGAGGAAACTGCCCTGCTGTTCTGGAATGGTGACCGCCAGCAGCGCTTCACGCTGTTCGCCCAGTTCGCAACGCTCGGAGACATAGCGCAAGCCGTGGAAGTTGACGTTGGCACCCGACAACACGTGCGCCAGGCGCTCACCTTTGATGTCGTGCAGCTGGATGTACTTCTTCATACCCGCCAGCGCCAGCGCGCCGGAAGGTTCCGCCACGGCGCGCACATCTTCGAACAGATCTTTCACCGCTGCGCAAATTGCATCGCTATCCACCGTGATGATGTCATCGAGATACTCCTGACACAGACGGAAGGTTTCGCTGCCGATGCGTTTGACAGCCACGCCTTCCGCAAACAAGCCCACGCGCGCCAAATCTACCGGTTCACCCGCATCCAGCGCGGCCTTCAGGCAGGCTGAATCTTCCGATTCCACGGCAATCACTTTGATCTGCGGCATCAGCTGCTTGATCAACACCGCGACACCCGCCGCCAGACCACCGCCGCCGACCGGCACGAAGACGCGATCAAGATGCGCGTCCTGCTGCAGCAACTCCATCGCCAGCGTGCCCTGCCCGGCGATCACTGCCGGATGGTCAAACGGAGGAACGAAGGTGTAACCCTGCTGCTCTGCCAGCTCAATCGCTTTGGCTTTCGCCTCGTCGAAGTTGGCACCAAACAGATAAGCCTCACCGCCAAATGCGCGTACCGCATCAACCTTGATGTCTGCCGTGGCCAGCGGCATCACAATCAGTGATTTGATGCCCAACGTGCTGGCCGAAAGCGCCACGCCCTGCGCATGGTTACCGGCCGAAGCCGTGACCACGCCGCGCGCTTTTTGCTCTTCGTTCAGCCCGGCAATCATCGCGTAAGCCCCGCGCAGCTTGAAGCTGTGCACCGGCTGACGATCTTCACGCTTCACCAGAATGGTGTTGCCAAGACGCGATGAAATTTTTTCCATTTTTTGCAGCGGCGTCACCTGGGCAATTTCATACACCGGTGAACGCAGCACTGCGCGCAAATACTCCGCGCCGTTTGGCGTCGCGGAGAGCGGTTGAGACTCAGCCATCGGTTAGCCTCCCAGCTTGGACTTATCGCGCACCGCGCCTTTGTCTGCGCTGGTCGCCAGTGATGCATAGGCGCGCAGGGCAAAGGAGACTTCACGCACGCGGCCGTGCGGGGTATAAGCCGCATCGCCACGCGCTTGCTCTTCTTCACGACGGGCGTGCAGTTCGTTATCCGGTACCGCCAGCTTGATGCCACGGTTCGGGATATCGATCTCAATCATGTCGCCATCTTTCACCAGCGCGATGGTGCCGCCGCTCGCCGCTTCCGGAGAGGCGTGTCCAATCGACAAGCCTGACGTACCGCCAGAGAAGCGACCGTCGGTGATCAGTGCGCAGCTTTTGCCGAGGCCCATGGATTTCAGATAAGTGGTCGGATAGAGCATTTCCTGCATGCCCGGTCCGCCTTTCGGTCCTTCGTAGCGGATCACCACGACGTCGCCGGCTACCACTTTGCCGCCAAGGATCGCTTCAACCGCATCATCCTGGCTTTCGTACACTTTCGCCGGGCCTTTGAAGGTGAGGATCTCTTTGTCTACGCCCGCGGTTTTAACGATGCAGCCATCTTCGGCAATGTTGCCGTAAAGCACAGCTAAGCCGCCATCCTGCGAGTACGCGTGTTCGCGCGTACGAATACAACCATCGGTACGGTCATCATCCAGCGTGTCCCAACGGCAGTTCTGCGAGAACGCCTTGGTGGTACGAATACCAGCAGGACCGGCACGGAACATATCCTTAACCGCCTGATCTTTGGTCAGCATGATGTCGTACTGATCGATGGTTTCACGCATGCTCTGCTGCAGAATGTTGCGCGCGCTGGTGTCGATCAAACCGGCGCGATCTAACTCACCGAGAATGCCGATAACGCCACCCGCACGGTGCACATCTTCCATATGGTATTTTGGCGTACTTGGCGCCACTTTACACAGCTGCGGCACTTTGCGTGACAGACGGTCGATATCGGAGATATTGAAATCGATCTCGCCTTCCTGCGCGGCAGCCAGAAGATGGAGAACGGTGTTGGTGGAACCGCCCATGGCGATATCCAGCGTCATCGCATTCTCGAACGCCGCTTTGGTGGCGATGTTCCGCGGCAGCATGTTGACGTCATCCTGCTCGTAGTAGCGTTTGGTCAGGCTAACGATGCGCTTACCGGCATTGATGAACAGCTCTTTACGATCGGCGTGTGTGGCCAGCAGTGAACCGTTACCCGGCTGCGACAAGCCCAGCGCTTCGGTCAGACAGTTCATCGAGTTGGCGGTGAACATACCGGAACAGGAACCGCAGGTTGGACAAGCAGAACGTTCGATCTGATCGCTGTCGGCATCGCTGACGTTCGGGTTGGCGCCCTGAATCATTGCATCAACCAGATCCAGCTTGATGATTTGATCAGACAGTTTGGTTTTACCGGCTTCCATCGGGCCGCCAGACACAAAGATCACCGGAATGTTGAGGCGCAGTGACGCCATCAGCATGCCTGGAGTGATTTTGTCGCAGTTGGAGATACATACCATGGCATCGGCGCAGTGCGCGTTGACCATGTACTCCACTGAATCGGCAATCAGCTCACGTGAAGGCAGTGAATACAGCATGCCGCCATGACCCATGGCGATACCGTCATCCACCGCAATGGTGTTGAACTCTTTGGCCACGCCGCCGGCTGCTTCGATTTCCTCAGCAACCAGTTTGCCAAGATCGCGCAGGTGCACGTGGCCCGGTACGAATTGGGTGAATGAGTTGACCACGGCGATAATCGGCTTACCGAAATCGTCGTCGGTCATTCCTGTCGCGCGCCACAAGGCACGGGCACCGGCCATGTTACGTCCATGGGTGGTGGTGGCGGAACGGTACTTAGGCATGCTCTATTTACTCCAGTAATAATAAGGTTGCGGGCGCCATCTGACGCCCGCAAAAAATCTCGTTATGCGTTAACCGGATCCAACCAGCCCCACTTGTCTTCCGTCTCGCCAGTGAACAGGCCAAAGAATGCCTTCTGGA
Organism: Pantoea sp. GbtcB22; assembly: GCF_019091025.1. Classification (NCBI taxonomy): domain Bacteria; kingdom Pseudomonadati; phylum Pseudomonadota; class Gammaproteobacteria; order Enterobacterales; family Erwiniaceae; genus Pantoea; species Pantoea sp. GbtcB22. Next base: position 6,446 of record NZ_JAGXKB010000008.1, on the reverse strand, counting down.
TACGACCTGTGACCGGACCACGTTTACCTTCGCCGACCTGAATGCCGTCGACGCTGCGCACCGGGGTGATCTCCGCTGCAGTACCTGACATGAAGACTTCGTCGGCCAGATACAGGGATTCGCGCGACAGAACCTGCTCACGCACTTCGATACCCATGTCTTGTGCCAGCTTGATGATGGCGTCACGGGTGATGCCCGGCAGCGCTGAAGAGGTGAACGGCGGCGTGAACAGAATGCCATCTTTCACTTCGAACAAGTTTTCGCCAGCACCTTCTGAAATATAGCCGTTGGTGTCGAGCGCGATACCTTCCTGATAGCCGTGGCGGCGCGCTTCGCTGCCTACCAGCAGAGAGGAGAGATAGTTACCACCCGCTTTCGCGGCGGTTGGCAAGGTGTTTGGTGCAACGCGGTTCCACGAAGAAACCATGGCATCGATACCGTTTTCCAGCGCTTCAGCGCCCAGGTAAGCACCCCAAGGGAAGGCAGCGATGATTACATCGGTGGTGTAGCCATCTGGCGGGTTCACACCCAGACCCACGTCGCCCACGAAGGCCAGCGGACGGATATAAGCGCTTTTCAGTTTGTTCACGCGGATCACTTCGCGGCACGCTTCCATCAACTCATCAACGCTGGCTTTAATCGGGAAACGATAAATTTTAGCGGATTCATGCAGACGCTTCATATGCTCACGGTGGCGGAACACCACTGGACCTTTGTGTGAGTCGTAGCAACGCACGCCTTCAAACACAGAAGTACCGTAGTGCAGGGCGTGAGACATAACGCTGACCTTGGCGTCTTCCCACTTAACCATCTCACCATTGAACCAAATAAAGTCTGCTTTCTTCGTACTCATTGCTTTTTCCTTTGGCGACTATGCGCGGATTTGTTGTGTTGTCTGTTGTTGGATCTCGACGCAAGCGACATCCATAAGTTTGCTTAACTGCGAAGACAGTAAATCGACTGAGCGTTGGCTGGCAACGGTCATTTCGATATTAATGTTCTCCGCATTGACCGCGGTGGCCATATTCATCGCACACACCTGGAAACCACGGTGACGCACGACACGCAAAATGCGCTCCAATATTTCAGGACGAAAGCGGGCTTCGATAGACAATTGATGCTGATTCATGCGGTTTTCTCCATCATGTTTGCGTTGCTGGCACCTGGCGGTACCAATGGCCAGACGTTTTCATGCTCATCTATCGAAACATGCAGGAAGTAAGGACCTTCACTGTTCAGCAGAGCATCGAGGGCGGCGTCGACCTGATCTTTACGGCTAATGCGCTGGCCTGGGATATCAAACGCGCTGGCCAGCGTGAGGAAATCGGGGTTGTCGGTCAGAATGGTTTCGCTGTAGCGACCATCAAAGAACAGTTGCTGCCACTGGCGCACCATGCCGAGACGCTGGTTATCCAGCAGCAGAATTTTCACCGGCAGCTTGCCGCGCTTGATGGTGCCCAGCTCCTGAATGTTCATCATGATAGAACCATCGCCAGACACGCAGATCACTGTGTCATCTGGACGTGCCACCTGCGCACCAATCGCCGCCGGCAGGCCAAAGCCCATAGTGCCGAGACCGCTCGAGGTGATGAAGTTTTCTGGCGCGGTGAAACTCATGTGCTGAGCGGCCCACATCTGGTGTTGACCTACATCGGTGGTGACTACGGCGCTGTCCGCTTTGCGGTCAGACAACTGCTTCAGCAACAACGGCGCATAAATCGCTTCGCCGGGATGATCGTAGCGCCAGTCGAATTCGCTTTTCATCGCGCTGACTTCTTTGCGCCAGCCATCAATGTGCATTGGCATGCTCAGTGCCGGCAGCACCTGATTCATATCGCCTTGTAGTGAAACGTGAGCACGGCGCAGTTTGTTCAGCTCGGCAGGATCGATATCGATATGGATGACGCTGGCGTGCGGCGCGAAGGTGTCCAGCTTGCCAGTAACGCGGTCGTCAAAACGCGCGCCAACCGCAATCAGCAAATCACAGGATTGTACCGCGAGGTTAGCGGCTTTGGTGCCGTGCATGCCCAGCATCCCGAGATAGAGATCGCTGCTGGCATCCGCGCTGCCAAGACCTTTCAGCGTAGAAACCATCGGAATACCGGTTTCCTGCGCCATGGCACGTAAGGCTGGAACCGCCTGCGCCATACCCACGCCGCCACCGATATACAGCATCGGCTTATGCGATTGCGCCATCAATGTGCGCGCCTCTGCAATATGCTGCGCGGAGTGGCCGATTTCTTCCTCAACTGGCAGCAGATGAGGCGTCAGTTCGCCATTGGCGATCTGAATGTCTTTAGGGATATCGACCAGTACCGGGCCGGGACGACCCGATTGCGCGATGGCAAAAGCTTCTGCCATCACAGAGGGTAAATCATCAAGCGATTCAACGAGGAAACTGTGTTTGGTGCAGGCTAACGATAAACCAAGAACGTCTATTTCCTGGAAGGCATCGGTGCCGATGAAGGCCGATGATACCTGGCCGGTGATCGCCACAACCGGGATCGAATCCATCATCGCATCCGCCAAACCGGTGATCAGGTTGGTGGCGCCGGGCCCCGAAGTGGCGATACATACGCCAGTCTTGCCGGTTGCGCGGGCATAACCGATAGCAGCCATCACCGCACCTTGCTCATGACGACACAGTAGGTGTTCCACGCCGCCATCGTAGAGCGCATCGTACACTGGCATGATTGCGCCGCCAGGATAGCCAAACACTGTATCGACACCCTGCGCGCGTAAAGCCTGAACTACCCACTGTGCACCTGTCATGGTTATTCTCCTGTATTCCTAGGGGAACAACAGAATTTTATGCTACTGCTCATAATCTGTTCCTCGCTAACTTGCTGATATTTAGCCTGGTCAAAAAAAAACCCCCGGACCTTTCGGTGCGGGGGTTTTTGGAATTCCAGACTTGATTTTTAAGCCTTTCTTTCTCCAAGCGATGCCCCGCACGGTGGGATAATAATCACCACCACGCTAATCACGACTAGGCTAATCACTTGTAGAAGGGCTTTCATGTGTTGTTTGTTTTTTCGATTGTTCGAAGTAATACCTACAGAGTTACCATAGTTAGCGTGTCGTTGACAATAATTTTCATTGGAAAATTTTATGATGCCGCTGGCGGCCCGCCGTTATCACATTGTAAATAAAAGGTTATTTACATTTGTGATAAAAATTCATAACGCCCGCGTCGTAATCTTCATTTGGAGTTTACGATCAAGCTCTGATTTTCAGTGAAAGAGCGGCAATTATCAGGGAATGTAAGGAATCTGGCTCTGAAGTTGAGCAGTAAGCCATTGTTCATCTGTCTGGCTGCTTTGATGATAAGGACAACAAGGAGCGGTTATGTCTTTATCGAAGGTATTAACACGAGCTGCGCTGGGTGTTCAGGCTCCGCTGGTGACGGTGGAAGTGCACATCAGCAACGGCTTGCCGGCCCTGACGCTGGTTGGACTGCCTGAAACCACGGTAAAAGAAGCGCGGGAACGGGTGCGAAGCGCGATTATTAATAGCGGGTTCACCTTCCCGGCGAAACGCGTCACCATCAATCTGGCGCCTGCCGATCTGCCAAAAGAGGGCGGACGCTATGACCTCCCCATCGCTATCGCCATTCTGGCGGCCTCTGAGCAGCTGCCAGACGCAAAACTGGGGCAATTTGAATTCCTGGGGGAGTTAGCACTTAACGGCGCGCTCTGTGGCGTTCAGGCCGCTATTCCAGCTGCGATGGCGGCACTGCAAGCAGGCAGACAAATGGTGTTAGCTGAACAGAATCAACAGGATGTAGGGTTGATTCAACAGGGCGAGACGCTGGTTGGCAAACATCTGGTAGAAATCTGTGCGTTTCTCCATAACAAAACCACTCTCACTGTCGCGCATTATCAGCCCGAAACGCTTGAACAGGAAAAGCAGGACCTCAGCGATATCATTGGCCAGGATCAGGGCCGACGTGCACTGGAGATCACCGCAGCTGGCGGGCATAACCTATTACTGATTGGGCCGCCTGGCACCGGCAAGACCATGTTAGCGACGCGTCTGCCCGGTATCATGCCACCGTTAGACGACCAGGAAGCGCTGGAGTGCGCCGCTATCGCCAGTCTGGTAAGCAGTGGCAATCTCCATCATCAGTGGCGCAAACGGCCGTTCAGAGCGCCTCATCACAGTTCATCACTCTATGCGCTGGTTGGGGGCGGCTCCTTGCCGCGGCCGGGAGAAATCTCCTTGGCACACAATGGCGTGTTATTCCTCGATGAGCTGCCAGAATTCGAGCGCAGAACGCTTGATGCTTTGCGCGAACCGATTGAATCCGGGGAAATCGCCATTTCACGCACGCGCGCTAAAGTGACGTATCCCGCGCGCTTTCAATTGATCGGCGCGATGAATCCCAGCCCGACCGGGCATTATCAGGGCAACCATAATCGCTCATCACCTCAGCAGGTGTTGCGCTATCTCAATCGGTTATCAGGACCTTTTCTCGATCGCTTTGATTTATCGTTAGAGGTCCCACTTCTTCCCAGTGGGTCTCTGAGTAAGAAACAACAAGTCAGCGAAAGCAGCGCTGAAGTTTTAACTCGCGTCCTCGCCGCACGAAAGATTCAAACAGCACGCAGCGGAAAAGTGAATGCTCATCTCTCTAACCCAGAGATTTTGCGCTGGTGTCCATTGAAGCAGCAGGATGCTGAATGGCTGGAAGAAGTGTTGAATTCGTTGGGGCTTTCAGTACGCGCCTGGCAGCGGATTTTAAAGGTGGCCAGGACAATCGCTGATTTAGCAGGTGAAGAGCAGATTACTCGTAGTCATTTGCAGGAAGCGGTGGGATATCGCAGCATCGACCGCTTAATGATCTATCTGCACAAGACTCTGGAATAAAAAACGGGGCTTATATAAGCCCCGCTATTCTTAATCATCGCTATCGCTAAAATCTTCCACCGTATCCATCTGCGGCTTGCCGCCAGATAGCGTATGGAAACGCTTAGGTCGCTTGATACGTGCGGTGTATTTCGACCATACACGTTCAGCTTCCGTTTGTGGCTCACGAAGACCACGACATACTTCTAAAAATGAACGCTCTTCTTCTGTAATGGGTTCACGCTTAGCGAGATCCAGTTCATTAAAGGCGTAACCGTGGCGCTCCAGAAGCTGAGCTTCTTTAATGGTGAAATCACCATGACGCGAAAAACCACGTGGGTAATGTTTGTTATCAAAGAAACGATTCGTTGTTGCGAAGCTATCCGCCATTTTACACGCTCCTGACTCTCATATGGCCGTGCTATTTATGGCGCGGAGTATTAGATAGGCTTGACAGAGTGTAAAACAAAACATTTAAATCAGTACGACAAACAATTTTTGGGAGAATGCAGTGGATACGGAATTACTGAAAACTTTCCTCGAAGTGAGCAGAACACGCCATTTCGGGCGTGCTGCTGAAGCGCTTTACCTCACGCAATCTGCCGTTAGTTTTCGCATTCGTCAGCTGGAAAATCAGCTGGGCGTAAACCTTTTTACTCGTCACCGTAATAACATCCGGCTGACTTCAGCAGGCGAGCGTTTATTACCCTATGCCGAAAGCCTGATGAGCACCTGGCTGATGGCCAAAAAGGAAGTTTCGCATACACAACAGCATCATGAGCTTTCAATAGGAGGTAGCGCATCCCTTTGGGAAGCGTATTTAACTCCCTGGTTGCAAACACTTTATGAGAATCGCGAAAGCCTTCATCTCGAGGCACGTATCGCCCAGCGACATTTACTGGTTAAGCAATTGCATGAACGTCAGTTGGACCTGTTGATCACAACTGAAGCGCCAAAAATGGATGAGTTAACCAGCCAGCAAATAGGGCATATTTCGCTCGCATTATTCCGGGCGCGTAAAACCGAGAAGCGTGAAAAATATGACTATATCAAGCTGGAATGGGGCGCAGATTTTCATCAGCATGAAAGTTATCTGTCCAGTGATGATGTTCCCGTATTAACCACCACATCCGCACATTTAACACGCGAATTACTGCATACCACCGGTGCTTGTGCCTTTTTACCTGATTTTTGGCACGGCATTTATAGTGATTTGATGGTTATTCCAGATACACCCGTCGCCGTGCGACCGTTATATGCGGTGTGGCTGCAGAATAGCGATCAGCAAAGTCACATTCGTCAGCTGCTTAAATATCCGGTTTTGACACAATAAGATAATAAATGAGGGAGTTTGAGTGGATCACAGTGAAACTCAAACTCATTTCACTGCCGAATTCTGGACAAAAAAAATCCTTTGCCGAAGCAAAGGATTATTTTCTGGCAGGGGCGGAGGGACTCGAACCCCCAACACCCGGTTTTGGAGACCGGTGCTCTACCAATTGAACTACGCCCCTAATTAGGGTGGCGGAACGGACGGGGCTCGAACCCGCGACCCCCTGCGTGACAGGCAGGTATTCTAACCAACTGAACTACCGCTC
>NZ_JAGXKB010000664.1:0-243 GCF_019091025.1 Pantoea sp. GbtcB22 | reverse complement strand
AGGTTTATGTAGCAACAGCAAACAAAAGTGGTGGAATGAGCATCTACAGGTAGATTATTGCACAAGACGTACCAAAGTTGCAGCACGTGCAAAAAGCTAATTAATATCAACAGGATATAGACCCTGCCACAATCCCGGTGTTAGTCACTGTCGGTAAAACACGACAATCATTCAATAAGCTGTCTCCGGAGAACGACAAGGTATGAAAGGTATTGCAATTCCCATATAAATCAATGATTTATA
>NZ_JAGXKB010000663.1:0-243 GCF_019091025.1 Pantoea sp. GbtcB22 | reverse complement strand
AATTTTTAAGGCTAGCTAGCCTCAAGCAATGAAAGATCATATTATTTCTTATTATTTCCTCACAAAATACTGTTAGAATAGGTTGAAAATAGTACTCATATTCTATTAATGAAACGAGTCTACTCATAGTGTGTTAACACTTCGAATATTGACTTGAGTATTTTGGTAAAATACTGTCTATTAGAATAATATGGTATCTACTACTGTATCTCATCAAATTCGTATTAAATACGAATGTAGTAT
>NZ_JAGXKB010000662.1:0-243 GCF_019091025.1 Pantoea sp. GbtcB22 | reverse complement strand
GCAGGGCAACCCAGATGGGCATGTGATGCTGCGCGGCGGTAAAGCACCAAACTACGGTCCAGAAGATGACGCCCAGTGTGAAAAAGAGATGCTGAATGCGGGACTGCGTCCGGCCTTAATGATAGATTGCAGCCATGGTAATTCTAACAAACACTCTCGTCGCCAGCCTGGAGTAGCCGAATCGGCTATTGTGCAGATTAAACATGGAAACCGTTCCATCATTGGCCAGATGTTGGAAAGCAA
>NZ_JAGXKB010000661.1:0-243 GCF_019091025.1 Pantoea sp. GbtcB22 | reverse complement strand
ACGCTGGATACCATCAACGACACCTTAACCACCGCGTGGGGCTCACCTCACGTCAATGCCTTCCCCGATCGCGGTCGCGTGAAGAAAGTCTACGTGCAGGCGGCGGCAGAGTGCCGCATGCTGCCGGAAGACGTAAATAAGTGGTATGTGCGCAACAACAGCGGCGGCATGGGGCCCTTCTCTGCCTTCGCCACCAGCCACTGGCGAACCGGTTCACCGCGCCTGGCGCACTACAACGGTTAC
>NZ_JAGXKB010000660.1:0-243 GCF_019091025.1 Pantoea sp. GbtcB22 | reverse complement strand
GCTCCGAAAAAATATCTTGGATATCTCTTGAAACATCCTCCAGGGATTTGCCCGCATCGATTATGGAAACATCTTCTTGGCGTTCAAATAAAGTACGGAAGAGCTCACGAACACGAGTCTGCATCGTCTCATTTTCGTAACGCTCGGCTCCGAATCCTCCACGTTTCGCAGCCTCTTCGGCGGATATGCTGAGGAAAAGACAAATGTCAGGGCGAGGAAGACCGATCTCTGGCTGCCATGCCC
>NZ_JAGXKB010000659.1:0-243 GCF_019091025.1 Pantoea sp. GbtcB22 | reverse complement strand
CGTCGTCGAAGTGGACGACGCGACGGGCGAGGTCGAGATCCTGGACTACGTGTCCGTCAACGACGCCGGTCCGAGGATCAACCCGACGGTGGTAGATGGACAGATTCAGGGCGGCATCGCGCAAGGGTTGGGCGGCGCGCTGATGGAGGAGATCTATTACGACGAGCAGGCGCAGCCGCTCGGATCGTTCCTCGACTACGCGATCCCCCGCTCGACGGACATGCCAGATGTGCGCCAGGAGCA
>NZ_JAGXKB010000658.1:0-243 GCF_019091025.1 Pantoea sp. GbtcB22 | reverse complement strand
ACTTCGTTACTACCGCTCTCTGTTGCCCGTCGCGCGTGAGTTTATGGACGGGTCGCCAGGCCCATAATACAAATGTTACTGATGTACACCCTCCATACGGTAAGAACCCTTTACGAGGTTATCATTGATCGCCTCAATCGAAAGAAACATAGAGCATACATGAACTAACTCACTCCCAGGTGGATATCCCAAATTTGTCGATCGCGGCTTCAATGATGACTTCCTCCCCGTTTGGATGCAGCA
>NZ_JAGXKB010000657.1:0-243 GCF_019091025.1 Pantoea sp. GbtcB22 | reverse complement strand
CAAAAAATGGCTGCACTTCTTCCTTGTTGGTGAACATATACAAGTGCCGAGTTGCGCTCGGCGTAGTCAACTTGTCGATGACTTGAAGCCCCAACACTTTTACCCTTCCATTTGAACATCTCTAGCTCGCTATTGGGTGCTTCAGAGGCGGTATGGTACCGCATCGAAGGCGCATTCACCTTATGTTTGTCCGCAAAATACATGCTTGAGAAGTTGTTTATCTCTTTAATTGCAAATAACTCA
>NZ_JAGXKB010000656.1:0-243 GCF_019091025.1 Pantoea sp. GbtcB22 | reverse complement strand
AGACCCGATTCACATGTCACGCCACGGGCCCCTTTCTCCCCCAACAACCAACCATTTACGTTCTAAACTTCGACCCTATTTTTTTTGCGCATCAGCCCATACTCTCGTCTTCGCTTAAAATCGAGATAATGCCCCTGCGGCCCCGGCCGCCTTGTTGATTTCATCTACCTCTCTCTTCCGCACGATTCCTTTCACCATGACTCCCGCTTCAAACGGTCATGTCTCAAAATCTCAGCAAGCCGC
>NZ_JAGXKB010000655.1:0-243 GCF_019091025.1 Pantoea sp. GbtcB22 | reverse complement strand
CACTTCCGTACAGCTCCCTTATCTGCTGCAGCATATTGTGATCTGGCGCATTTTCGACCAAAAATAGTTTGTGACATTGAACACACTTACACAACAAAGCGCCCACTTTAAAAGGTGACTTAAGTCACATTCATCGCCTTGTTTTGCTTAATTTTTGGGCATCGTTGCTTTCTTACAGCGCATTTTTGTGAACGATATCACCTTATTGCCCCCCAATCACCCCAGCTTAGCGTGATCTGCATC
>NZ_JAGXKB010000654.1:0-243 GCF_019091025.1 Pantoea sp. GbtcB22 | reverse complement strand
GCACACTTCATGTTGGATTTAAGATTTTTACCGGCAGGCAGGCTGATGCCTTTCCTGTACAGACCAACGGCACTAAGCCCAATTCTCCAGCTATGCGTCAGCAGTGCTTCAGGGCGCCGTATCGGCTTCCAGTTTAAGCAGAAATGTCATGGCGCTAACACGGCTGCTGCCGCACATTTCGGCGCTGGGCTGTAAGTCGGCACAGACCGCCAGACGTAGCAGTGAACCAAAGATTTTGCAACG
>NZ_JAGXKB010000653.1:0-243 GCF_019091025.1 Pantoea sp. GbtcB22 | reverse complement strand
CTGACGCGCAAGAACTGGCCGCCGATAATGGTGTTGGCATAGGAACCGACATTATTGAACGCCGTGCCGCCATCACCACCGCTGTCCGGACTCTTGCCTTTCACAACCAGCCCAGAAATTTCGGCATAGCGTGCCTGCACTTTAAAGAAATGTTGACCACGTGGTTTGGTATCCCAGTCGAAAAACAACGTCGTTGTTGGAAAATAACCGAAATTGTCCGCCGCACCTGTCACCTTAAAACGG
>NZ_JAGXKB010000652.1:0-243 GCF_019091025.1 Pantoea sp. GbtcB22 | reverse complement strand
TGGTGTGAAATCCCTGTTGCGTTAATGCTGGCTATTGTGCCAACATGCGTAGCGGATGTATAGACGTCTGACCGGCTTATTACTATCGATAATCGAGGAACAGGCAATGTCGCAATACCGTACGTCCAATGCTGCCGATGCTGTGGAATATGCTCAACAATTTGGCGGCGTGGACGATCCGTCAGCGCTGGAGAGCGCCGAGGAGATCGGGGATGGCAATCCCAACCTGGTGTTTAAAATTTT
>NZ_JAGXKB010000651.1:0-244 GCF_019091025.1 Pantoea sp. GbtcB22 | reverse complement strand
CAGCTCCGAAGACAGGGAGCTCTCTCGCCAAAACCCTAGGGGGTTTTCTCGTGTTCTGATTACTACGTACCACGGGACGATGCCCGTTATTTATAGGCCAGAGAACTCTGGAGGCTTAGCGAAAAAGAAAGGAAATTGATCTCGAATAAATCTCGCGAAAAGATCCAATTCGGTTCCTAACTTAACGCCCAAGTCATAGTCGGATTAGGATAGAAAGTGGCAAAAGATAGAGATGGAATTTCAC
>NZ_JAGXKB010000650.1:0-244 GCF_019091025.1 Pantoea sp. GbtcB22 | reverse complement strand
ATTGTTGACCCTCAATCTAGTATTACGGTAAGGTCACTCCGTTTGGTTCCTCTCCTGCTCGACCTCTGTCATCGTTGCCAGTCTTTCGCGCCCGTCATTACACCACCAATCCCCCCTCCCCTCAGCAAACACCAAGATATCCAGCAAAGCATCACTAAGCTTTCCATCCGATGACTCCGACAACCAATCCATCCTCACACCAAATGTTTGCTCCTCTCCACACCTATCTGCAGCCTCCAGTGGT
>NZ_JAGXKB010000649.1:0-244 GCF_019091025.1 Pantoea sp. GbtcB22 | reverse complement strand
CTGGTGAGGAAGAACAGGCCGGCGGAGGTCTGCGAGCCGCCCAGCTCCTTGGTCAGGAACAGCGCGAACTGCGGCGCGGCCGCGGACTGCCCAAGTCCCGCCAGGAACAGGGCGATTGTCGCGCCGCGGTACAGGGGCGAGGCCAGGACCACTGGGAGCGGGGTGGCCTCTCCCGTCTTGTCCCCCACTACCCCCCGCTGGACCACGACTCCGATGGAACCCGGCTGCTGGGGGATGACCTCAT
>NZ_JAGXKB010000648.1:0-244 GCF_019091025.1 Pantoea sp. GbtcB22 | reverse complement strand
ATTCGTCATACCTGTCTGGTTCGACTTTTGAGGTGTCTTGATTTGTACTTCCAGGGTCTTTTCGCACGGTCGCTTGGATATTTTAGAGCCGCCAATGCGAGAACCTTTAGGCCGGACTGCCGCCATGCTAGGGTGGCCATATGAAAGTCTAGCCTGGCGATCACTTGCATCTTCAGTGCCGCTACCATCGCCCGACGGTGCGGCGGGGGTTGCTGGAGCAAAGGCAAGACGTGCTTGCTTCTTC
>NZ_JAGXKB010000647.1:0-244 GCF_019091025.1 Pantoea sp. GbtcB22 | reverse complement strand
TCCGCTCGAGCTTCCTCTGCCACCACACTGCGTTCGTGCGGGGGGGGTCGCGGTGCACTTCACACCCGTGCCAAAAGCATCCGCCGACATCTACAACAACGCGTGCCGACATGAAAACTATGTCTTGGGAACGGCGGTTGTACGGTAATACTTGGCGGTGGAGACGATACCGCAGACCGCGGGCGAATAGAGCGGTACGCAGCAGCCGTTCGGGGGCGGTATTCCGCCGAACTTGAGCCTGCAT
>NZ_JAGXKB010000069.1:0-309 GCF_019091025.1 Pantoea sp. GbtcB22 | reverse complement strand
CGCCCGGCACCTTGATGGTGAATCTGGTGGGCGGTTTTATCATCGGTGCGGCGCGGGCTTTCTTTGTGCGTAATCCGCATATCGATCCCTTTTGGAAACTGTTAATTGTCACTGGCTTGTGTGGCGGTTTAACCACCTTTTCCACTTTTTCTGCAGAAATTGTTGGGTTGCTACAATCAGGTAAATACCTTTGGGCGATGGCGAGCGTGATGGTGCATGTTATTGGTTCGCTGCTGATGACCTTCGCCGGTTTTTCCGCGGTCAATCTGCTCGGATAACCATCGCGCTTGAAATAACTCCTCAGAGGTA
>NZ_JAGXKB010000646.1:0-244 GCF_019091025.1 Pantoea sp. GbtcB22 | reverse complement strand
ATCCCTTCACCAGAAAGATTCTAAAGATCGCGTGGCCATTGCTGGCTACGTTGCGTCCCAGGCGACACTGAACTACTCACAGGTGGAACAACAGCTTGACAGCCTTCCCGCAATTGGCGAGTTGGTTGGTGACGTTGACATTTCCGCCCTCGAGTCAGCAGGTATCATGCCCTCTGCTCCCGTGGCGGCAGCTGCCTCCGCTAGAGCCCGCACGCGCTCCGCGGCCGACAAGGAAGGCCAAGTC
>NZ_JAGXKB010000645.1:0-244 GCF_019091025.1 Pantoea sp. GbtcB22 | reverse complement strand
ATCCAGAGTGGGGACGCGATAACCGGCGCCGCTCGAGTGGAGACAAAGAATCAACATGCACGATATCATCGCAGGTTTGAACGATTGATTTGATGAGAGATGTTTTGCCGGATCCTATAATTGTGTAAGCGGAGGATACTTTCAAGGAAGACTGAAAAACGAATGCTAAGTGCTGAAGGTGGAAGCTGAATGCTGGCAGAAGTCAAGCTCTTACCTGAAGCCCCCGCAATAAGTAGCTTGAAAC
>NZ_JAGXKB010000644.1:0-244 GCF_019091025.1 Pantoea sp. GbtcB22 | reverse complement strand
ATCTTGTGTTGATTTGTTTAGTAACTTATGATAGTTGCAAAAATGCAGCAAGTTATATATCAAACTTGCAAACTAAGAGATGATCTATATGGAGATAGTATACCAATTTATACGAAAAGACAATGTTTCATCTCGTATAGATATTTGCCCAATATCAATTTATATAGAGACAATGTGGCAACTTATGTAAATACATGTAAAAACTTTAGATAAGTAATAATATTAGATAAAATTTATTTTATAG
>NZ_JAGXKB010000643.1:0-244 GCF_019091025.1 Pantoea sp. GbtcB22 | reverse complement strand
CAATATGGCGCAGCTACCGCAGGAAACTCAGCCGCCCGCCTGCAGCGAAATTGCCTTGTCACCGCGCATCGCTCAGGTGCGATCCAGCCATCCCACATTGAGTCAGGAGATGGCGCTGCGGCCCGGCGGTCCTTCGTTAGCACATTTCCCGCTGGTTCAGTGGCGACGGGCGCTGCACCGCGTGATGGCGGATCACCCGCAGCAACTGCCGGGCTATGCCCATCCGGTCGGCGAACCCACGCGA
>NZ_JAGXKB010000642.1:0-244 GCF_019091025.1 Pantoea sp. GbtcB22 | reverse complement strand
CAGACCCGATGCGGCGTGGACGGCGGATGGCATAGTACGCGTGTTGAGCGGGTCACAGATTCCGAGGGTAGGCTTCAAGTTGCGATGCGCAATTCCTGTCTTTGCCTTCTTGGAGACGAGGTCGAAGATTGCTGTTCCTGTGGTTTCGGAGCCTGTACCTGCTGTTGTGGGCACGGCGACTAACGGAAGCAGCGGCTTGTCTACCGGCAAACCCTTGCCTAGTGGGGCGTTGACGAAGTCGAGG
>NZ_JAGXKB010000641.1:0-244 GCF_019091025.1 Pantoea sp. GbtcB22 | reverse complement strand
AAGGTGTGCATGGGCAAAAGGAAGTAAATCGCTTCAGCAACGATGAGGTTGGAATAGCCAGTTTGGTGAAAGTGTTGAAAAAGCTCAAACCGAAGCTCATCGTGTTGGAACCGACCGGTGGATTTGAGATGCTGGTGGTAGCCGAGTTGAGCCAGGCAGGCTTGCCGGTGGCAGTCGTAAACGGCAAGCGGATCAGAGACTTTGCAAAAGCGACCGGGCAGATTGCCAAGACAGACAAGCTGGA
>NZ_JAGXKB010000640.1:0-244 GCF_019091025.1 Pantoea sp. GbtcB22 | reverse complement strand
ATCCGGCCCAATTCCCGAAGCAGCGATAGACGGTGGTCGAGGACGCTGACACGGGCGTGCAATAGCCGGACGAGAGGTGCTGCCTCGACGCGGATCTCGTCGGGATGAAGTTCCTCACGGAAGGCGCGCTCCCGGTCCATCCACTCGTGCCCTTTGTGTCGGGCGGTGGTGCTATGGCGCATTGCTGGCCCCGGCTTCGTCGGAGGGGGCGAAGGGTTCGCTGTCTGCGACGGGGGACGCAGAC
>NZ_JAGXKB010000068.1:0-310 GCF_019091025.1 Pantoea sp. GbtcB22 | reverse complement strand
AGAGCATGCCTTTATCCCGAGAATCCTCTTGGTTGGAATGGCGTTTGTGTTAGCCAAAGCTTTGGCGAGTTGGTTGGGGGTTTCATGGGATTAATCCCATGAAAGTACCACCTCAACAACACACTAACGCCTGTTGGTTCCAACCAATAGGAAATTGGAATAAGCAATTAGTATAATGAGAGTATAATGTTGGTATAACGTTAGTATAATGATGCTTTTTTTCATTATATTTTTTATGTACTTTAAACCTGCACGCTTATGTGAATTAGAAAAAGCTTAATCGCATTTCATAGATTGACCTCCCAATAAC
>NZ_JAGXKB010000639.1:0-244 GCF_019091025.1 Pantoea sp. GbtcB22 | reverse complement strand
AAGAAGGGTGTTGATACCGCATTTTTGGCTGAAGCGCGTGAAGTGGCCAATCCAAGCCATAACCTGTTGCACTGGCAGGCGATTATCAGCTCACGCAAAACCATTGCGTTTACAGTGCGTGAACTGGCGCCGTTCGACAAACGTCTCGGCGTAACGCAGAAAGAGTATGAAACTGACTTTTGCCGCGTGATTAAGGTGATGATTGACGAAGGTTATCAGGTGGTTGCCTTCTCTACCTGTACCG
>NZ_JAGXKB010000638.1:0-244 GCF_019091025.1 Pantoea sp. GbtcB22 | reverse complement strand
ACACAGATCGCGGTGCCGCCGCGCGGTTTTCACTGCCGCACCGATATCCGCCATCTTGCGCTGTTGGCTTCGAACGTGACGCGGGGCCGCACACGTTATCAGGCGCTGGCCCGCTGGCCGCTACTATCACCCACAGGAGAGTAAATGGAATCCGATCCGCCGCTTAAACCCACCCGTTTGACCGCCCGTTACAGACGCTTTTTAGCCGATGTGGTTACGCCAGAAGGTGAAACGCTGACCATTC
>NZ_JAGXKB010000637.1:0-244 GCF_019091025.1 Pantoea sp. GbtcB22 | reverse complement strand
GATCAATCTTTACAATGCTGCCGTTATTTAGCACAAAAAGTGATTTGCCGTCTTTTGATAATTCCATGTTTGCATTTTTTGCACCAAGCTTTGCAAAAAGTTTGGTGTCTCTGGTACGTAGTTCAGTAACCCACAGGTCATAGCCCTTTTCAAATTTGGCGAGATAAAATAATTTATCACCATCCTTCGATAAAGTCATATCAGCAATATCTGCGGAGCTGATCGTAAGTCTTGCTTTGCGATC
>NZ_JAGXKB010000636.1:0-244 GCF_019091025.1 Pantoea sp. GbtcB22 | reverse complement strand
AGACAGGTGCAACCCTCGGGAGATGTAAGCAGACCAAACATCATTGGAGCCATCAAGCGTTTCAGCTGTGATGCATGTGGCAACTGTCTTGGGCAGCCCAGACTGTCCAGATAAGTTCATCTCTTCCGTTGTGATTATGAACTGCAATCTTCTGGCACCCGCTGCAGCGAAGACAGAGGTCAAGAATTTCGTCTACACATCATCGTCTGAAGCTGCCACTTTTACCTCGCTTGACCAACCGGGG
>NZ_JAGXKB010000635.1:0-244 GCF_019091025.1 Pantoea sp. GbtcB22 | reverse complement strand
GCTCGTACACGCGTACAAAGACGCCGTTCGTGCGGCCGTCGTCGCCGGCTGCACACAGATCGAGCATGGGCCACTCGCAACTGACGACGATCTGAAGTTAATGGTGCAGAAAGGCCTGTGGCTCGATCCGCAGGCAGGGCTCGTGATGGAGAATTATCTGCTCAACAAAGATAAGTTCTCGGGCACGCCTGGCTACCCGGAAGAAGTGTTTCCAGCGATCAAGGAGATGATTCCAATTTTTCAC
>NZ_JAGXKB010000634.1:0-244 GCF_019091025.1 Pantoea sp. GbtcB22 | reverse complement strand
AAAGTCACCCACTAGTCTTGATCGTGGACCGCTGTGGGGGTGCTGTACCATAATGGTCTCCCCTCACCAAACGGCTGCTTCCTGCTGTCCACAGCTTACGTTAACTGCTACATTTTTGTAGCTTTACAAAAACTGAGCCTAATCACTTAAGGATGAAATGATGAAGAAAACCACCTTGCTGGGGGCATCCGGCTTAATGGCCCTGGCATTAACCGGTTGTGCGCTGCCTTCTAAACAGCAGGCT
>NZ_JAGXKB010000633.1:0-244 GCF_019091025.1 Pantoea sp. GbtcB22 | reverse complement strand
CCACTTTTCCACCTTGTGCCATTTTCATGCTTAGCATAAACGTAGACGGTGTCGTTAGCAGGGGCACTGCCTTTCAGGGTTGGCTTCAGGTCGACGGTACGGCCACTGTTCGCAATGGTGCCCTTGATCAGGCCAATATTGTCGTAAACGGGATCAATCACCGGAGCATCAGGAGCCGCATACAACGTGAAAGTAGCGGCGTTGGGATCGGGGGTCACGCTGCCCGAAGCCTGAAAATCGTAGA
>NZ_JAGXKB010000632.1:0-244 GCF_019091025.1 Pantoea sp. GbtcB22 | reverse complement strand
AAGTCATTGGTATCGGTTCTCCGCGCGCCAGCATTGAAAGCAACTTCGCGTTGCGTGTGCTGGTTGGCGCAGAAAACTTCTCAACCGGTATGCCAGCCGGTGAGCAGGCTCGCGTTGAGCTGATGCTGTAAGTCCTGCAGGACGGCGGCATCTACACGCCATCACTGCGCGAAATTGGGGGCTACGATGCGGAGCTGGTGCTGGGTGCAGATTTGTCTCAGGGTGGCGCGCGCGTGGCGTTGTC
>NZ_JAGXKB010000631.1:0-244 GCF_019091025.1 Pantoea sp. GbtcB22 | reverse complement strand
GAGGATCCCGTTCAGCAGCGTATAGGTCGCGCCGTATAAATTGCGTAGCGCCACGATATGATCGCCCGCCTGCGTGATATTCAGAATGGCATAAGTGATTGCCGCCGCGCCTGAGCTGAACGCCAGTGCGGCGGTCCCTCCTTCCAGTTCAGCCATCCTTTTTTCCAGGACGGCGGTAGTCCGATTCATCATGGGCCCGTAAATATTACCTTACACCTTCTCATCAAATAAATCGGCCGGGAGC
>NZ_JAGXKB010000067.1:0-310 GCF_019091025.1 Pantoea sp. GbtcB22 | reverse complement strand
TTTCTGGCTTGTTGATGAAGTACGGAGACAGGTAGCCGCGGTCAAACTGCATACCTTCAACCACGTCCAGCTCCTCTTGCAGGCCGGTGCCTTCTTCAACGGTGATAACGCCTTCTTTGCCCACTTTGTCCATCGCGTCTGCAATCAGTTTGCCCACGGTTTCATCAGAGTTAGCAGAGATGGTACCATCCTGTGCAATCGCGCGTGAATCCTGGCAAGGCACAGACAGGGTTTTCAGTTCTTCAACGGCGGCGATAACGGCTATATCGATACCGCGCTTCAGATCCATCGGGTTCATGCCCGCAGCGAC
>NZ_JAGXKB010000630.1:0-244 GCF_019091025.1 Pantoea sp. GbtcB22 | reverse complement strand
CTCAGGCAAATAATCCACAGCTGTTGAACTCATTCTGGCTGCTGGACGATGATAAAGCCGAGGCGCGCTGCCTGTGCGCCAAAGGGGATTTCGCAGAAGGTCAGGTTGTTGCTATCAGCGATCTCGGCGAAATCGCTTACCGTGAAATTCCACTTGGGCAGAAACCGCAGGTGCGCATCGAAGGTGGTCAGCACCTGAACGTTAACGTGCTGCGCCGCGAGACGCTGGAAGATGCCGTCAATCA
>NZ_JAGXKB010000629.1:0-244 GCF_019091025.1 Pantoea sp. GbtcB22 | reverse complement strand
TTGCCGTAAAATTGAGCAGCTGCGTGAAGAGAGCCACGACATTAAAGAATATTTCTCTAACCTCATTCGAACACTATCTTCCTGACGCATATGAAATTTATTGTAGATCGTGAGCAGTTACTGAAGCCACTGCAACAGGTTAGCGGTCCACTTGGCGGACGCCCGACGCAGCCAATCCTCGGAAATTTACTGCTGCAAGTAAGCGAAGGCTCGCTGCGCTTGACCGGTACCGATCTGGAAATGG
>NZ_JAGXKB010000628.1:0-244 GCF_019091025.1 Pantoea sp. GbtcB22 | reverse complement strand
GCGGCGAGTCGATTATCTCAGCGGCGCTGTTCGGTTATCCGGAGAAGATGAGGTATCAGGCGGTGGAAACCCGCGTACTGATTGAGCGTGAGCTGTTGGGATAGTTGAGTGCGCGCTGATGCCCTCACCCTAACCCTCTCCCACCGGGAGAGCGAACGGGATGGTGCGGCTTGCTCGATCGGTCCCTTCTCCCGCTGGCGGGAGAAGGGTAGGATGGGGGCCCGCCCTATTGGAATGCACGTAA
>NZ_JAGXKB010000627.1:0-244 GCF_019091025.1 Pantoea sp. GbtcB22 | reverse complement strand
GGTCATACTTCGGGTTGTGCGTGATAGCAGACGTACCCCCAGATACGCTACCAGACGGGAAAGGCTCTGACTGACTGCTGCAGGGCTCATTCCTTTAGCGCGTGCAACCGCTGCAATACTGCCGTTCTCCACTACACGGATATAGGTACTGATCAACCCCAACAAGTCCATAAGACCTCAAAGCAAAATTCGTTACTTTCACTTAATGGTGATTAAAGCTGAAGTGTTCTACTAACACGTTGAC
>NZ_JAGXKB010000626.1:0-244 GCF_019091025.1 Pantoea sp. GbtcB22 | reverse complement strand
CGGAAAAATCCCTGCAAAGTATCCGCAATATGCTCTCCAGCGAAACGGTGGTGATCCGCGAGGGAAATCACGAGACGCTGCCCACCACCGCGTTGGTGCCAGGTGATGTGGTGGTGATCCGCGCCGGCGTCCGCATCCCGGCGGATCTGCGCGTCATTGGGGCGCATAACCTGCGCGTTGAAGAAGCGATTCTGGCGGGCGAATCCACCGTGGTCGAGAAGGGCACTGACGCGCTCATCGGCGA
>NZ_JAGXKB010000625.1:0-244 GCF_019091025.1 Pantoea sp. GbtcB22 | reverse complement strand
GACTGGTGGCGCATGCCAACTCGGTGCGGACGCCGTTCCACTTCTTTTTGATCCAGAACAACGAACTCAACGCCTTCGCCTTCTTTGGCGGCAACGTGGTGCTGCATTCATCGCTGTTCCGCTATACCGATAACGGAAGCCAGCTGGCGTCGGTGATGGCGCACGAAATCTCGCACGTCACGCAGCGCCATCTGGCGCACGCGACGGAAGAGCAGCGTCGGAATGGGCCGCTGGCCTGGGGCGG
>NZ_JAGXKB010000624.1:0-244 GCF_019091025.1 Pantoea sp. GbtcB22 | reverse complement strand
AAACCGGCTTCCAGGCTGCCCCACGGCAGCAGCAGCAACGCCACTGCGCCGATGAGCAGCGCGCCTGTCAGACGACGATTATTTGCATTCATCCAATCCCCCAAAACGACATTGCGTGCACGTATGCGTAGCGGCGCGATTTCTCGCGCGTCTTTGCTTTTCAACATTCGAACCGCAAGCACCGACGAACAACGCGCAATAAATTGCCACGCTACGGTGTGCGCAAATTCTGTTACTGCGCGCT
>NZ_JAGXKB010000623.1:0-245 GCF_019091025.1 Pantoea sp. GbtcB22 | reverse complement strand
AGTAGATAATGGAAAATGGAAAGCTTTGAGCAAAATGGCTTTAAATCTAGGTAGATTTAAAGCCATGTATGTCAGAATCATCGAATTGTCTATATATAAGAGCACGAGGCTTCTGAACTGTATCGCCTCCTGCGTACTTTAAAAATCAATTCTCTACAAACACTCAACCACACTGAGAGGTAGATATCTTCGGATTTACTTGTGAAAACTGTGTGCGGGTGTGCATGATCAGGTTGGCTACTGGT
>NZ_JAGXKB010000622.1:0-245 GCF_019091025.1 Pantoea sp. GbtcB22 | reverse complement strand
GGGGGTGAAGTGGACTTCTAATTTCAAAACTCAAAATTAAACCCTATCGCACAAGTCCCAATTCACCCTAGTGCCTAAACAAGTGATCCTAAAGAACTACACGCACAAAAAGGTTTGCGACCTAGAGCCAAGCATGCAATTCTAGGAATGTAAAGGCGGAAATTAAAGAGACACAAGGAATTTTTATCCCGAGGTTCGGGGAGACACACGGTCTCTACCCCCTACTCCTCGTTTGGAGCCCCTCG
>NZ_JAGXKB010000621.1:0-245 GCF_019091025.1 Pantoea sp. GbtcB22 | reverse complement strand
CCGTGCCAGGTCTTTCTCTCGTCTCTCCAGCACCGCCTGTTTTTCCCGCAACTCCCGCTCGAGCGCCTGCGTTTGTTCGATGCGGCGATCCAGCTCACTCAAGAACCGCGTCACGTCGCGCTCGCGGTTGCTCATCGAGTCGCGCGCGCGGCGCATGATATCTTCGGGCATTCCGAGGCGTGTGGCGATTTCCAGGCCCGCCGATTTGCCCGGCAGCCCGAGACGAAGCTGATATGTGGGTTCCA
>NZ_JAGXKB010000066.1:0-310 GCF_019091025.1 Pantoea sp. GbtcB22 | reverse complement strand
GAGGTCCCTGGCTCAACTGTCAGCGCGCAATACCCATCTGCCTACTCGTCATGCGGGTAGCTCTCTCCGTCGGTATGCGACTGAGCAGGGTTCTCGCCCCAAGCAGCAATTTACTGTCTGGCGACCTTACTTGCGACTTGCCATCGGTATTCCCTTCATCGGCGCTCTGATCTACTCCATGGTAAGTCATGATGTTCTCCTCGCGCAGAGGGATCTCAATCATTGACATATCGATAGGCTACAGGTGAAATTACCGAACTCGATTCCCCCTCCATTGTCGAGCTAGACGAGGCCATCAAGAAATCCTCCA
>NZ_JAGXKB010000620.1:0-245 GCF_019091025.1 Pantoea sp. GbtcB22 | reverse complement strand
CAGGGAAACTGCTACCCTCATCCACAGAGACGCCAAAACCATCTCGGTACATTTCGATACTAAATTTCCTTAGTATGATTGAGCCTAGAGAAGGAAAGGAACACCACTCACTACTCGTCAAGCATTTCATCCATGTTGAAGTCTTCCCACCCATCAGGGTCAATTCCATTTTTACACGCCTCTTTCATCGCGTCATGATTGGGTCCTCCCCTGATAGGCACATCCGGGCCACTCGTGGCAGTAGT
>NZ_JAGXKB010000619.1:0-245 GCF_019091025.1 Pantoea sp. GbtcB22 | reverse complement strand
GTATCGTCGCTTGTTTTTGCGTCCACCCAGGTCTCGCCGTCGCTAGTTCGTTCGTTCTTCCAAAAAGGGGCCTTGGTCTTGAGATAATCCATTAGGAATTCGGCCGCCGAAATGGCCTCAGCGCGGTGCGCTGAAAGCGTGATTACGAGAACGATGGGAACGCCGGGCCCGAGGACGCCAAAGCGATGGATAATGAGCCAGGCGGTCTTAGGAAGACAACAAGCACGCACAACTCCTTGGCTCAC
>NZ_JAGXKB010000618.1:0-245 GCF_019091025.1 Pantoea sp. GbtcB22 | reverse complement strand
CTCGATCTCGCGGTCGACACGTGCGTTGCATCGCGGCTGATCAATGGCGGACAGAGTTGCATCGCAGCAAAGCGGTTCATAGTGGTCGAACCCGTGCGCAAAGAATTCGAGCGGCGCTTCGTCGCAAAGATGGCCACCAAGAATATGGGTGATCCATTGCAGGAAGGCATGGATCTCGGCCCCCAGGCGCGCGAAGATCTGCGCAACGAATTGCACAAACAGGTAATAAAAAGCGTCGAAAAAGG
>NZ_JAGXKB010000617.1:0-245 GCF_019091025.1 Pantoea sp. GbtcB22 | reverse complement strand
AGGTGCGTCGCCGGTCCAACCGGGCAAAGGCGCTGGTCAGCACACAGACAGCACGCTCAGCGTTGAATCGGTCACAGTTGCGTATCGCTTGGCCAACAACCCCGCAGACACGCCGGACATTTCTTCCACGAGGGGGTGCACCCGCGTACTGTCAACAATCCCCGTCGCACGGATGTCGGCCGTGCCGTCCCCAGCCCAAAAACGGAGAGACCATGGTCGTGGTGATGAAGCCCGAGGCCACCGCC
>NZ_JAGXKB010000616.1:0-245 GCF_019091025.1 Pantoea sp. GbtcB22 | reverse complement strand
CTTAATCACTGAGATCACACATTGTAGCGAAACAATTCATTACGTGATAAATAGCGCCGTTACGAAAAGTGCGATGATTTGATAGGGAGCTTAACTGAGGCATTAGGCAAAGGGTTTCCTATAATGGACCGACGTTAGCGCGCAGGGATCGCCCCTTTGGGCACTGGAAAAGAAACCCAGCAGCTGGCGGAGGAGCTCCGTAAGATGGTCAGTCATTTGGTACGCAACGTCCCCGTCAGCACCGC
>NZ_JAGXKB010000615.1:0-245 GCF_019091025.1 Pantoea sp. GbtcB22 | reverse complement strand
TTCGCCCGAATTACCTCGGCGATAAAGACTGCATGATCCCCGGCCTCGACAGTTTGTGCCACCGAACATTCCATGGACGCTAAACAATCCGCAAGTACCGGCGCCCCCAACTCCCCGGGGGTCCAGATCAAGCCTTCAAACCGATCTGGGATGCGCTCCGAGAACCGCTCAGAGAGGATCCTCTGATGGTTCGCAAGCACATTGACGCAGTACGATGCGCTCGCCCGGAAGTAAGGCAGGAGCGT
>NZ_JAGXKB010000614.1:0-245 GCF_019091025.1 Pantoea sp. GbtcB22 | reverse complement strand
ACACCACCATATCTGAAGCCAACGCCTTTAAATGCGACATGATTTTAACTCAGAAAGTCTTTGCAGATGTGTTAAATGCCGATGCCAGCCCGGAACAGATCAAACGGGTGATTATACTCAATAAGCTGACCGACAAAGCAGAAATTGAAGAGAAAATGGTGGCGTTTATGAAAGAACGTAACTTAAAGGTCGCTAATCATGAATAGTGTCATCGACTTCCTGGTAAAAGACTTATTGGGGCAGGC
>NZ_JAGXKB010000613.1:0-245 GCF_019091025.1 Pantoea sp. GbtcB22 | reverse complement strand
CAGCAGCAAGACGAACGTGACTCCAACGTGGTGTACGGAGCGAATGAGAACGTGCACAAACCATACCTTTGCACAGTAGAAGCAGTACAAGACATGTTGTCACTATATGATTATTGAAACCACCACTGTAGCATGGCATGACAGCCTTGTACAACCTACACCTCCCTTGAACTATAAAAGGGAGGAGAGGGATACCTAGAAGGGGGGCTGGGGAGGCTTCAGGCTTCTGGACACACATCTAACAC
>NZ_JAGXKB010000065.1:0-311 GCF_019091025.1 Pantoea sp. GbtcB22 | reverse complement strand
CAAGGTGTCGCGCAGTACCAGTTCAAGCTGGTTTTCATCACGTTTAACTAACTGATGCAGGGCAATCTGGACGATATCCAGACTCATGGTAGACTCTCCTTTTAGCTCAGCCGCGTATTCAAACACCGCCCGCAGCCGCTTTCAACTGCCAGCACAAAGTGATCGCTCTGCTTGCGATAAAATTGCGGAAAAAAATGCGTTGTTACGGTAATCTACCGCCCTTTGACCCTACACGGCACGCCCGCAGGCCCTAATCATCCCGTTACAGTGACGAACGCGTGGAAAAGCTCCTCGCAGAGATGGCGCAGATT
>NZ_JAGXKB010000612.1:0-245 GCF_019091025.1 Pantoea sp. GbtcB22 | reverse complement strand
AAACCACCCATATTCCTCCGCCATGTAAACATGACCCGGTGCAATCATAACGCCATTTTGCATGCAAACCTCTGTAATCTTCAGTTCGAGTGCGAGATTGGACTGTGCATCGGGGGATGTTATCCTTAATGCATCATAATCTGAATGGCGGACTGCCGATTTGGAGACAAATAAATGCCGAAGATCTACCCAGAGGAATAGTCCTGCGTTCCTGATAATCGGTCAGCGCTCCCTCTCTGTTAGGT
>NZ_JAGXKB010000611.1:0-245 GCF_019091025.1 Pantoea sp. GbtcB22 | reverse complement strand
AAGAGCTCAGGAGGCCAAGCCAGCCACTGGAAGCTGGATCTCATATGATCATCTCCTGAAGAGATTCGCCGCAGGTTCGTTTCACTGCCTCCTAGCTCTGCCAGCTTTGGATTGAGTGCAATGAGAGAGTGTTCTGTATCTGTTGGTACTGTCTGTACACAGCCTTGCAGGAAATTCGCGGTTCCTTCTACAAAAAGGAAGGGATTGACCGCAGTGGTCCCCTTTAGAGAACTGTGATTGGCCAT
>NZ_JAGXKB010000610.1:0-245 GCF_019091025.1 Pantoea sp. GbtcB22 | reverse complement strand
AACGTCAATCTGCTCACTATCGTTCCCGATGTCCTCGCCGGTTCCGATACCATTGCTGTCGCCTCGAATCACATCTCCAGCGGTAACATCGATCTCTCATCACGCACCGAACAGCAGGCCTGCTCGCTGGAAGAGACCGCATCGGCGATGGAACAGATGTCCGCCACCGTCAAGCACAACGCCCAAAACGCGCGGGAAGCTAATCAGCTGGTGGCCAACACCTCCACAGAGGCGAAGCAAGGCGG
>NZ_JAGXKB010000609.1:0-245 GCF_019091025.1 Pantoea sp. GbtcB22 | reverse complement strand
AAGGTCGTCGACGCCAGCCTGACGATTTGCGCGAGCGCGGCAGACCTCAAATTTTCAGCATGCCGCGTGTGATTCAGTGCGCTGGTCTGATGACCCGTGATGCTGAGGGTGACAATCCTTACCCAGATATGGCGCTGCTGAAGCTTGAGAACGCACACGATCTGGCGACCTCAGAGAACCAGAAATTGGTCGATGAGGTGGATGCGACCTTAAAAGCTATGCCCGCGCGTATTTCACTAACGGAT
>NZ_JAGXKB010000608.1:0-245 GCF_019091025.1 Pantoea sp. GbtcB22 | reverse complement strand
GGGGATATAGCTCACGCTTGGGACAGAGTGACCCTGAGCCACATAGGTGTTCCTATCCGAGAAGACCCCATCACTAACCATGAGCTGTTCGGAACCGCTGGTCCCAAAGGTGACTCTAAAGAAGTGCACACCCTGGTCAGAGGCCGTGAAGGTGTAATCCGCGGGCAACTGGGCCAACGGATCAGTGCTGGTGAAGTGCACGGTGCCGGTGTAGCTCGTGGCCGTATTGCCATAAGCGTCTAATA
>NZ_JAGXKB010000607.1:0-245 GCF_019091025.1 Pantoea sp. GbtcB22 | reverse complement strand
TATAAAGAAAACCATCATGCCGCTGGCATCTGCGATAGTTAGTTAAACCGAGCCGCTCTGCTGCGGGGAGCCAAAGGAAAAATCTCCGGCCCGATCGGGATTATTCAACTGCGCGCGCTGTTTTAAATACTCATCACTGAGAAGCAATTCTCCCGGGAACTCGAGGTGATCGTAATCCCTGACATAGCGATCCAGATCGGCCAGCGCCATCTTCATCGCTTCAATCGACAGATGCAGCCACGGCA
>NZ_JAGXKB010000606.1:0-245 GCF_019091025.1 Pantoea sp. GbtcB22 | reverse complement strand
ACCAAAACCCATAAAACTCTCTGGATTGCTGAGCAGCAGCACATGCGCGGCGCGCGCGGCATTACCGTAACTAAACCGAGTGAAGGCAACGCTTTTATTCTCGGTGGCGAACGCGTTCTGCTACTGGCTTACCCCGTAGTGCATGCCGAAACGCTGATAGAATTTTTGGCGGTGGCCGCACAACATCAGGCGCGCGATACCTGCATAGCGGATTGGACGGATGGCGTGGTGGCAAATGTGGCTGG
>NZ_JAGXKB010000064.1:0-311 GCF_019091025.1 Pantoea sp. GbtcB22 | reverse complement strand
TCGCTTCCTGCCGGAATCTTCGGGGCGCACCGGCGCGCTGCTTTCTGGTCAGGTTGGTGCCATTGCAGGCATTTCCGGTAACGATGCCGGTGAGTTCAAAGACAATCCCCACTTTACCTATCAGCATGCGTTGAACACCGGTACGCCATATTCTCTGTTCCTCAACGTGGAATATGGCCCGACCAAGGATGTGAAAGTGCGTCAGGCATTACTAAAAGGGTTGGATATCGATCCGCTGCTGAAGTCGGTGTATCGCGGCGGACGCACCCGCGCGTGGGGCATCACGTCACCCATCGACCCGCTTTACAACA
>NZ_JAGXKB010000605.1:0-245 GCF_019091025.1 Pantoea sp. GbtcB22 | reverse complement strand
GAGCAGTTATATGTCATATCGACCTCCTGTATTGGCCGCCATCTTTGATATGGAGGGATTGTTGATCGACTCAGAACCGCTGTGGGATCGCGCGGAACTGGATATTTTCCCCAGCCTTGGCGTGGATATCCCCCGCCGCCACGAGTTGCCCGATACGCTGGGTCTGCGCAACGATCAAACCGTGCGCATGTGGTTTGAAGCGCTGCCGTGGAGCGGCCCGGATCAACAGGAAGTGACGCAACGCA
>NZ_JAGXKB010000604.1:0-245 GCF_019091025.1 Pantoea sp. GbtcB22 | reverse complement strand
GGTTAAAAACGCGGGCATCAGTAAGGCGGGGGCAGCAAATATGCAGAGCGTGATGAAGTTGTTTGAGCCGGGAAGTTTTGATGAGAAGTTTATTATCAGGAATGCGTTAACGAAAGAACCACTACCAGGCAAAGCCTATAGCATTACCCTGCCAGATGGTTCTGTTTTTTCAGGTATCACCGATGGCATTGGCGCATCTTCTCTCAATTCATCTGATGTTATTGACAATATGATAATCACCTTAA
>NZ_JAGXKB010000603.1:0-245 GCF_019091025.1 Pantoea sp. GbtcB22 | reverse complement strand
ACGCTGCGCAATGCCGAAGCCGTTTCGCTGGCATTGCCGCTCAGCGGCATTACGCTCTATTGCGGGCTCTACGACAACGAGCTGCTGTCGCGCGTGCTGGAGCAGCAAATTCCCTTCTCTGATATGTTCTTTGATTACCTGAATTGCACCCAAACGCTGGCGGCAGGCAACGGCTCGCCTGAACCGGCGCTGCGCCGCGTTGAGCTGGCGCTGCTCGGGCATCTCGGTTACGGCGTGGATTTTCT
>NZ_JAGXKB010000602.1:0-245 GCF_019091025.1 Pantoea sp. GbtcB22 | reverse complement strand
GAAGGATTAGTGCCACATTACACTTTCTATCTCGCCAGCCGTCCTTCCGCGGAAGGTCATCCTGATACTGCGAAACAGGTTGACGATGAGTTGAGCAAGCTCAGCGATTGGGCCAACAAGAATCCGGATGATGCGGCAGCGATTCTGACGAAATCAACCGGCCTGGATAAAGCCATCTGGCAAACCACCATTAGACGTCTGCCTTACGGCGCGTCGCGCATGTCGCCGCAGGTGTTTGATGAGCA
>NZ_JAGXKB010000601.1:0-245 GCF_019091025.1 Pantoea sp. GbtcB22 | reverse complement strand
AGTGATACCATCGCGGCTACCCGCTACTTTAAAGTCCATATCGCCGGGGTGATCTTCGTCACCCAGGATGTCAGACAGAACCACAAAGTTGTCGGCTTCTTTAACCAGGCCCATCGCAATACCGGCTACGGCAGCTTTGATCGGTACGCCAGCGTCCATCAGTGCCAGAGGTGCACCGCACACGGAAGCCATCGAAGAAGAACCGTTAGATTCTGTGATCTCTGAAACCACACCCACGGTGTAGG
>NZ_JAGXKB010000600.1:0-245 GCF_019091025.1 Pantoea sp. GbtcB22 | reverse complement strand
TTCACCAGATTGGCCAGCGGCACATAGCGCTGCTGCGTCTGACTCCACTCCTGAATATTGCCAAGATGGTCGATATTCTGCCGCTCCAGCTCGGAAGTCTGCAGCATGATCGGCATCAGCCGCGGGCCTTCGCGCAGCAAGCCGACGCTATCACCGCTGAAGTTGATACGCAGCGCGCGGTCGATATCGGGCTTGTCCACGTCCAGCTCCTGGCCGCGCAGCGGCGAATACTGCGGACGAATCAC
>NZ_JAGXKB010000599.1:0-246 GCF_019091025.1 Pantoea sp. GbtcB22 | reverse complement strand
GACGTAGTAGGCCGTGCCGGCGGCGTGCGCGGCGGTGGCCGGCACGAGCAGGGCGCCGGCGAGGGTGGCCAGAAGAGTCAGCACGCGGGCTGTTCGACTGGCCGGACTTGAGGTTGATCTGCGGCGCTTCATTGCGACGCTCCTTGGTGAGAGGGAGTGTCCTCCGAAAGCCGGGCGGGTCCGTTGCCGCGGCCCCGTCCGGAAACTGTGGGGGCAGAAAAACAGGGGGTGCGGGACCGTTCGCGA
>NZ_JAGXKB010000598.1:0-246 GCF_019091025.1 Pantoea sp. GbtcB22 | reverse complement strand
GTGTGCCCTCAAAGAAGAACGACATTCGACTAGGAGATGTAGTTGTCTGCAGTCCTACCCGTCATTCTGGAGGTGTGATACAGCACGATCTCGGTAAACAAGTTGGAAATAAGATCGAAACTACGGGATTTTTGAACAAACCACCTCAAGCTCCTCTCGCGGCATTGGCGAGACTGAGAACAGAGCATCTAAACGATGGGAACAGAATCTCTCACCATATCGACAAAATGCTAGCGAATAATCCAT
>NZ_JAGXKB010000063.1:0-312 GCF_019091025.1 Pantoea sp. GbtcB22 | reverse complement strand
AGTTGACGGCGAAAGGCCACGGCGAGAATACGCTGGGTCAGGTCGATGTCGTGGTCAACTACAACGCTCGTAAATTCCACGGCGTTGGCCTGTCGACCGATATCGTCTAATCATCGGCGAAAACGATGGTGAACGCGTTGAACAATATTTGGCGTGCTAAGCAGGTGGAAAAAGAACTGCAGCGTAAATTTAAAGATCAGAAGGAAACCGTGTAACTATGTCTAAGTCTTCTCATATCGCGGTATTGCCAGGCGACGGAATTGGTCCCGAAGTGATGGCGCAGGCCATGTAAGTTCTCGATGCAATTCGTAC
>NZ_JAGXKB010000597.1:0-246 GCF_019091025.1 Pantoea sp. GbtcB22 | reverse complement strand
CCCCTGCCAACGCGCGCCATGTACATCGAGTACAGCCCGGATGGCAAACGTCTTGCCGCGTACTTGCCCGGGGACAAGGACAGGCAGGCGATCTTGCTTGTCCGCGAACTGCGGACCGGGCAGGAATGGCGCTATTCTTTCGATTCGTCAGGCTTCGCCGTGGCCTTCAGTGCCGATAGCCGCCAGGTCGCGGTGGCCGTGCGCGAAGCAAATCGCACCGCCTTCAAGCTGCTCGATGCCGCAACC
>NZ_JAGXKB010000596.1:0-246 GCF_019091025.1 Pantoea sp. GbtcB22 | reverse complement strand
TGGTTGCATTGCCCGCGCCGAGATTGAAGCGAACGCCAGTAACACCCGCTAATTGCAATCCATCAAGCCCAGCATCACTAACGGTGTCATCCACCACAGCTTCGCCCCGCGCATTGGAACCGAAAGCAGCCAGCGCATCCGTGAGACAACGATTATCTGTTTCATAAGAAGAGGGTTGCACTAACACATGACGAGAATGCCCCAACCTCTCTTTAAACTGGTTGTAATCATCGACGGTTGCGTCGG
>NZ_JAGXKB010000595.1:0-246 GCF_019091025.1 Pantoea sp. GbtcB22 | reverse complement strand
GACAAGATTTATACGATTTCTACATTGTATTAAGCACTTATAAATCAGAGTCCTAATTTTATTATTTAACTGTTGCGCTACGATTTTCCAGAAAAACACTCTATTGACATCATGCGCTGCAATAAAAACGCAAAACTGATATTACGTACGTCAATTTATTGCAAAGTTATATTTTCACCAGTGATTATTTGGTTGGGTAAATACACGCAAAAAAGTGATCTTCGTGATAATGAAATGTGAATTATT
>NZ_JAGXKB010000594.1:0-246 GCF_019091025.1 Pantoea sp. GbtcB22 | reverse complement strand
AAACACCTCATTGATTGGCGGATCGCCTCTGTTATCGGCTTTTCTGACGGGATCTTTATGTGTGTTCGCAGGGGTTGGACCAGCGGCGGGTTGATGGGTGCTCGCTGTCCCTCACCCTAACCCTCTCCCGCAGGCGGGAGAGGGAATTGATCGTGCTAACATATGGCGGCGTCTCTCTCTCCCGTTTACCGGAGAGGGCCGGGGTTGGGGAGAAAAGACTCCAAAATTTAAACGACCCCCAGGTAC
>NZ_JAGXKB010000593.1:0-246 GCF_019091025.1 Pantoea sp. GbtcB22 | reverse complement strand
GGTCCAGCTTGATGCCGGTTCAGCGCGCTGGCACAGCAGCAGGCCAATCGGCAACCAGGCAAGTGGACTGACCGGACGCAGCAACGCGATGATCGGGTTGGGCATGTGCGCGATAAAGGTAAAACGGCCAATCAGGAATCCGGCGGGTACGCCCACCAGCGCCGCCAGACCAAAGCCGATTGCCACCCGCTGCAGCGAGGCGACCACGGTCCACCCGATGCCCTGATCGGTGGGCCCGTTGTTGTA
>NZ_JAGXKB010000592.1:0-246 GCF_019091025.1 Pantoea sp. GbtcB22 | reverse complement strand
AACGCCCTTCCAGAAAGTCTATCTCACCTTCAGACAAAGCATGACGAAATTGCCAGTTTAGGAGTTGTTGCAGAATAGCTTTTTTTAGGGGGAAAGGGGTAATGGAAACAGGTAAAGCAAGGAATTCTGGCCCTTTTACAACAATCAGACCGCGTAAGCGCGCAAACATCATCGTCATTCCCTGCAGAAAATTTCATCTATTTTGCCACATCTGACCGGCTTCGCCTCCACTGAGATCAAGGAAAT
>NZ_JAGXKB010000062.1:0-313 GCF_019091025.1 Pantoea sp. GbtcB22 | reverse complement strand
AACACCTAATCCCGACAGCGTTTGCCACTCCGCGCGTGTTCGCACACCCGCGGCGAAAACTTGAGTTGGCGATGCCTTACACACTTCCAGCAAGCTCTGCACAAACAGCTGGTTCTCGGTGCGGCGTTCAATATTGCGTACCAAACCCGGCGCAAGTTTAATCACTTCTATCGGGAATTGTTTGATATAAGCGCTGCCCACCACCGTCAAACCAGCCTGATCCACCGCAATGCGACAGCCAAATGCGGTTAACATGTGAAAAACCGGCACTAGACGGCTGATGTGTTGACAAACGTCGGCCTCAGCAAGTTCA
>NZ_JAGXKB010000591.1:0-246 GCF_019091025.1 Pantoea sp. GbtcB22 | reverse complement strand
CAATGCGTGTTCTCCAGCGAATGGAATAAAGAAGCGGTGCGCACCTATAAAGCCAACCTGTATAGCGATCCACAGTTGCATCACTTCAACAGTGATATTCGTCTGGTAACGCAGCCCGCGGGCACCAGCGATGAGCAGGCAATTTATCAGCATATCGATCGCACCATTCCCGATCATCAGGTGCTGCTGGCCGGTTTACCTTGTCAGCCCTTCTCGCTGGCGGGCGTGAGCAAGAAGAATGCGTTG
>NZ_JAGXKB010000590.1:0-246 GCF_019091025.1 Pantoea sp. GbtcB22 | reverse complement strand
AGCTGCCTTTACGCACCGACAGCTGACCGAGCTGGCCGCTGTCTGGCGCGATGATGCGCGTATTCGCCAGGCCGATATTTGCCAACTCCAGCGCCGCCTGCGCACTGGCAACATCGCCCTGCAGTGACGCGCGATACACCACCACAGTTTGCAGATTCTGTTGTGAAACGGCCACCTGCGCATCCGCCTGACGCACCTGTGCCTGCGCCTGGGCGTTCGCTGCGCGCGCGGCGTCGCGCTCACGTA
>NZ_JAGXKB010000589.1:0-246 GCF_019091025.1 Pantoea sp. GbtcB22 | reverse complement strand
GCGACAGAATGAACGCAGCCGGAACTAATGGCAGATGCAAGGCTTCCAGCGTCAACGCCAGCGCTTTGCCCACGCCCGATCCCACCAGCACCTTACCAAACGCGCCGCCCGCGCCCGCAACCAGAATCACGCTGGCGGAGCTGGGAAACGCACGTCCGGTGAGATCTTCCAGTTTCTCTTTGCTCCAGCCACGACGCGCGCCGAGCAGCCATGCCGCCAGTCCCAGCGCAATCAGCAACGCAATGG
>NZ_JAGXKB010000588.1:0-246 GCF_019091025.1 Pantoea sp. GbtcB22 | reverse complement strand
CCTTCTGTTCGGCTTCACAGGATATCGTGTTTGTTGCCTGGAAGACCGATGTGCTGCCGCCGGAGGAGCGCGGCAGCGGCGCGGCAATCACCGTGCTGGGCTATCGTCTGGCGATGTTGGTTTCAGGCGGACTGGCGCTGTGGATTGCGGATCGCTACCTCGGCTGGCAAGCCCCATACTGGCTAATGGCGTTGCTGATGGTGCCGGGCCTGATCGTCACGTTGCTGGCGAAAGAACCGGTGGCGC
>NZ_JAGXKB010000587.1:0-247 GCF_019091025.1 Pantoea sp. GbtcB22 | reverse complement strand
CCTCCTCCCGCCGCGGCGCCGCCCGCCCGCGCGCCACCTCCTCCTCTCGGCTGCGGTGACAAGGCGGCGGCCGATCCGGCGCGGTGGAGGGAGCAGCACGTAGATGCCGCTGAGGTCTTTTTTCCTAGTATCCATGGTGTAGTCCTAGAAACCAAATAGGTGTTCTAAAGTTGTAGGACTAAAATTTAGCCATTTTTATAGCACCAGAGAACCAAACAGGCGCTAACATAATAGCAACACCCATAAA
>NZ_JAGXKB010000586.1:0-247 GCF_019091025.1 Pantoea sp. GbtcB22 | reverse complement strand
GATGCCGTCATCCTCCTGCGCGAAGGCGATCAGTGGCTGATCGCCGGCCACGAAGGCCCGATGGCGGGCGAGGTCGGCGCCCGCCAGCCGCTCAGCCCCCCGACCGCACCCGGCAGGGCCATGCTGGACGGGCTCACCACGCACTTCCCCGATACCGCAGCACCCGATCCTGTCGAATTCGCAGCAGCCCATGAATTCGGTCGCCGCCATGGTTTCAAGGCAGCGCTGGTGGCGCCGATGCTGCGCG
>NZ_JAGXKB010000585.1:0-247 GCF_019091025.1 Pantoea sp. GbtcB22 | reverse complement strand
GGCCAGAGCTACCAGGGCATAGCTGCGTCGCTTGCCACGCGCCATGGGGTCCGGAAGGCGGAATATGTATGCAATTGTGTAGCCAGCGACAGAGTCGCCAAAACAAAGAGGGCCGGAGGATAGACCGCGGGGGAGGACTCCACAGCCCAGAGTTCGGAGTGAGGAGCGGCGAAGAAGCGCATAGCCCGCCGGGTTCGGAGGACCGCGAAGGGAGAGATAAGTGAGAATGTGGGTATGGCATGATGAA
>NZ_JAGXKB010000584.1:0-247 GCF_019091025.1 Pantoea sp. GbtcB22 | reverse complement strand
CCAGGTTGAAGACTGCCAGTTTTATCAGAGAAGTCATGCATCCCGAGTGGCTTGCACATCCTGTACTCGTTCTCAAAAAGAATAAAAAGGACTGGCAGATGTGTGTTGATTATACTGATCTCAATAAGCACTGTCCTAAGGATCCGTTCGGTCTACCTCGAATAGACCAGGTCATAGACTCAACGGCCGATTGCGCCCTCCTCTCTTTCCTTGACTGCTATTCAGGTTACCATCAAATTAGCATGGC
>NZ_JAGXKB010000061.1:0-314 GCF_019091025.1 Pantoea sp. GbtcB22 | reverse complement strand
CAGATGCTGACAACCAGCGCGCTGAAACGCCATTACCGCCGTTTGCGCGGCGCGTTCGGCATCGAGATTGGTGCTAAGAGAGCCCGGCAACGCTTCATCGCGGGTGATCAAAATGATGCGCTGGCCGTGTTTATAGCATTGGCGCGTGATGGTGCGATCCGGCATGCCGGAGAGAAAGATTGGGGCATCGGCGCGGAAATTAATCGCCTGCTGCAGCGCCGCCGAAACGCTGTTATCTGAGCGGTCGGTGTTGACCAGCACCGCCACTTTGCCTGCTCCCTGCAAAAACTGCGTCAGCCAGCGCACCAGACTGG
>NZ_JAGXKB010000007.1:0-261508 GCF_019091025.1 Pantoea sp. GbtcB22 | reverse complement strand
GCTTTAGCGCGGTGGTCCCACCTGACCCCATGCCGAACTCAGAAGTGAAACGCCGTAGCGCCGATGGTAGTGTGGGGTCTCCCCATGCGAGAGTAGGGAACTGCCAGGCATCAAACACAAAAGCCCTGAACGAAAGTTCAGGGCTTTTTTGTATGCATCAGAAACCTTCAGCTGTCACTCACAAACCTAACCCAATTCAAATTGCAGTTATAAAAAAAGCCCCTGCTTTTCAGCAGAGGTGTTTCTTAATCTAACTCACTGGATATCAATGAATAACCTGTGACAGAAACGCACGTGTACGTTCTGATTTCGGATTGGCAAAGAACTCCTGAGGCGGGGCTTCTTCGACAATTTCACCCCGATCCATGAAGATCACACGATCCGCCACCGTACGCGCAAATCCCATCTCATGGGTAACGCACAACATGGTCATGCCATCTTCTGCCAGGCCAATCATCGTATCGAGTACTTCTTTAACCATCTCGGGATCGAGCGCGGAGGTTGGCTCATCAAACAGCATAATTTTCGGCTTCATACAGAGTGAACGGGCGATCGCCACACGCTGTTGCTGACCACCTGAAAGCTGGCCAGGAAATTTATGCGCATGCTCAGCAATGCGTACACGCTGAAGGTAATGCATGGCCAGCTCTTCTGCTTCTTTCTTCGGCATTTTGCGTACCCAAATCGGTGCCAGCGTACAGTTTTGCAAAACGGTAAGATGCGGGAAAAGATTAAAGTGCTGGAAAACCATGCCGACTTCGGTTCGAACTCGTTCAATATTACGCACATCGTGATTGAGATGGATGCCATCCACCACAATGCGTCCTTGCTGATGTTCTTCGAGGTGATTGATACAACGAATAGTGGTCGATTTACCCGAACCGGACGGTCCGCACAGTACGATACGTTCGCGTGGTTTTACTTTTAAATTGATGTCTTTCAATACATGGAACTGACCGTACCATTTGTTAACGTTTTCGAGTGTAATCATCATGGCATCAGCCGCATTAGTCATAGTTTGTGTCATGTTAAACCTCAGTGCGATGCACGCCCGGTGTGAAAACGCTTCTCCAGATACTGGCTATAGCGCGACATGCTAAAACAGAAAATCCAGTAAACCATGGCAGCAAATACATAGCCTTCCGTCGACATACCCAACCAGGTTGGATCAACGGTGGCTTGCTGCACGCTACTGAAGAGATCGAATAAGCCGATGATGATCACCAGGCTGGTATCTTTAAACAGCGCAATGATG
This sequence comes from Pantoea sp. GbtcB22, assembly GCF_019091025.1. Taxonomy (NCBI): domain Bacteria; kingdom Pseudomonadati; phylum Pseudomonadota; class Gammaproteobacteria; order Enterobacterales; family Erwiniaceae; genus Pantoea; species Pantoea sp. GbtcB22. The sequence continues at coordinate 260,253 of NZ_JAGXKB010000007.1, read as the reverse complement.
GTATTCACCAGGCCGGGAATGGTCATCTTGAGCGCCTGCGGTAAAATCACCAGCATCTGGGTTTTCCAGTAGCCCAGCGACAGAGATTCAGCGGCTTCATATTGGCCTTTTGGTAGCGCCTGCAAACCGCCGCGCACCACTTCCGCGACATACGCAGACTGGAACAAAATCACGCCAACCAACGCACGCACCAGTTTGTCGATGGTGGTACCTTCCGCCATAAATAGTGGCAGCATCACCGACGACATAAACAGTACGGTGATCAGCGGTACACCACGCCAGAACTCAATGAAGATGATCGAAAGTGTACGCACCACCGGCATTTCAGAGCGGCGTCCCAGCGCCAGTAAAATCCCCAACGGCAGCGCGCCGGCAATCCCCACTGAAGCGATAATCAGCGTTAATGTCAGGCCGCCCCACTGGCGAGTCTCTACGCGCTCTAAACCGAAATAACCACCGTACATCAGGAACCAAACCACAATCGGATAGACCACCGCCCAACAAGCGATGTAGCGACCGCGACGCGGCATTGATTTGATGAACATCGGAATAATCGAGAGCAAGCCGATGACCAGCGACAGGTTGATGCGCCAGCGCAGTTCATGCGGATAGAGCCCATACATAAACTGGCCAAAGCGTGCATGGATAAACACCCAACATGCGCCTTCTTTGGTACAGTCTGCGCGCGTCTCACCAATCCAGTTAGCCTGAAATACCAGCCAGTTCAGTGCCGGAGGAATCACGTTCCAGATAAGCCAGATGCTGAACAACGTCAGCAATGTATTCAGCCAGCTGGAGAACAGATTTTTGCGTGCCCAGAGCCAAGCCTTGCTAAGTGGATTGGTCGGAATCGGCGGTGTTTCATGTGTAGTAACAGACATAATGATCCCGTTCTCTTAACGCTCAACCAGCGCAATTTTGCGATTGTAGAGGTTCATCAGCAGTGAAATGATCAGGCTGATAATCAGGTAAACCGCCATGGTAATCGCGATGGTTTCTATCGCCTGACCGGTTTGGTTCAGCACGGTACCGGCAAACAGCGAAACCATATCTGGATAGCCGATAGCGGCCGCCAGCGATGAGTTTTTCACGATGTTGAGGTACTGGCTGGTGAGTGGCGGGATAATCACACGCATTGCCTGCGGAATGATCACCTGTCGCATGGTCACTGGATTAGGTAAACCGAGCGAACGTGCGGCTTCGCTTTGACCATGTGGCACCGACTGAATACCGGAACGAATCACTTCGGCGATGAACGACGAGGTATAAACCGACAGCGCGAGAGTCAACGCGGCGAGCTCAGGGATCATCACGAAACCGCCGCGGAAGTTAAATCCACGCAGTTCCGGCACATCCCAATGCATGGCAACGCCAAACAAGGTATGAGCAATCAGCGGCAGCAGAATCAGCAACCCAACCGCAGCCGGCCAGGTGCGACGCAGTTGGCCGGTTTTTAACTGATGCTTACGGTTGTAGCGGAACAGCGCCACGCAACCCAGCACCGCTAACGCCAGCGCGATCAGGAATGGCCATGTGCCAGGTGCGTACTCGGGCCACGGAATATACAAACCGCGATTGCTGACGAATGCCAAATCAAAAGCGTTGAGTGCCTGACGTGGGCCGGGCAGGTTACGCAGTACCGCGAAGTACCAGAAAAAGATCTGCAGCAGCGGCGGGATATTACGGAAGGTCTCGATATAAATGGTTGAAAGCTTGCGCAGCAGCCAGTTCTCAGACAAGCGAGCCAGGCCCACGGCAAAGCCAAGGATCGAAGCGAAAACAATACAGAGCGCGGAAACCAGCAGGGTGTTGGTCAACCCCACCATAAACACGCGCGCGTAGGTGTCGCCTTCGGTGTAATCGATCAGGTGCTGGACGATGCCGAAGCCGGCACTGCGATCCAGAAACCCGAATCCGGAAGTGATGCCACGATTGGCCAGATTGATTACGGTGTTGTGGATTAAATATCCCACCACAGCAAGCACGGCAACAATCGCGACGATCTGGTAAAGCCAGGCGCGAACCGTAGGATTACCGAACGAAAAATCCCTTTTTACGGTTGGGCGTTGCGACATGTTAAAACCTCAGTGAAGATTACGCGTGGGCACCGCAGGATGCGGTGCCCGACTGGCAGAATGGAATTAACGAACTGGCGGAGCGTACTGGATGCCGCCCGCATTCCACAGCGCATTCTGGCCGCGCTTAATTTTCAGTGCGCTGTCTTTACCGACGTTACGGTCGAACACTTCCTGATAGTTACCCACTTGTTTGATGATGTTGTAAGCCCACTTGTTATCGAGCTTCAGGTCTTTACCGAAGTCACCTTCCGCGCCCAGCAGATGTGCCATATCCGGCGTAGTCGGTTTCGCTACCATGTCATCGACATTTTTAGAGCTGATACCCATCTCTTCCGCGTTCAGCATGGCATACAGCGACCATTTGACGATGGTGAACCAATCGTCATCACCGCGACGTACCACGGGCCCCAGCGGCTCTTTCGAGATCACTTCTGGCAGTACAATGAACTCGTCTGGCTTGCCAAGTTTGATACGCAGCGCATACAGCTGAGATTGGTCAGACGCGAGGGTGTCGCAACGGCCGCTGTCGAGCGCTTTAGCGGATTCGTCAGAGCGGTCGAAGGTCACTGGGGTGTACTGCATTTTATGGGTTTTGAAGTAGTCAGCCACGTTCAGCTCGGTATCAGTACCGGCCTGGATACACACGGTGGCGCCATCCAACTCTTTAGCACTTTTCAGACCGGCTTTCTGGTGCGTCAGGAAGCCGATACCGTCGTAATAGTTCACGCCTGCAAACAGGAAGCCCATGCCGCCATCGCGTGATGAGGTCCATGTGGTGTTACGAGATAAGATGTCTACTTCGCCAGACTGCAGCGCGGTGAAGCGTTCTTTTGCGGTCAGCGGGGTGTATTTCACTTTAGTTGCGTCGCCAAATACTGCGGCAGCGGCTGCACGGCATACATCCACGTCAATACCGGTGAATTTGCCGTTAGAGTCAGCATAAGAGAAGCCTGGCAGGCCGTCACTGATGCCGCACTGTATAAAACCTTTCTTCTTAATGGCATCCAGCGTGGTGCCAGCGTGCGCTTGTTGAGCAACAGCTAACAGCGAGGCTGCAGCGACCAGAGTGGAAAGCATCATCTTTTTCATAAAGCATCCTGTGTGGCGATATCGTGTGTTGTTATGTTTGCGCGCACTTTAATGTGCGCTGTTTTCTGTCTGTGGTGGTTAGCCATCCACAACTCTGCAAACCTGATGCCAGGTTTGCAGAATCCTGAATTCTCTGGAAAGATCTTTTAATAAACTGAAGCACTCAGAAGATTCTGGCTAATATGGCGCACCAAAAGGCAGCATGACGAGACGACACGATCACAAATAGTGCAAAAAGTTTCACTATATGGAAGCAGTGTGAGCTAACGCTCAGGAGTGGATGTATGAGTTTGCACGCTTACGGCCGAAGCGGTTGAGGATCACAGAGAAAGCGGGCTGAAGGGTGATGAAAGGATAAGTGAGCGCGTAATAAAGTGAGGGGAAATGCGTTGCTAAGAGGGATAGGATATCACTGCTGCAATTGCAACTATCGTTACCATTATCGCGCCAATTGTTTCATGCGTTTTTAACCTCAGGAAATTACCGGCAGCAGAAACAAAAACGCCAGCCGCAAGGCTGGCGTTATCGCAGCAACGAACAGATTAGTTCATGCCGTATTTTTTCAGCTTCTTACGCAGGGTACCGCGGTTGATACCCATCATCAGAGCTGCACGGGTCTGGTTGCCACGGGTGTACTGCATCACCATGTCCAACAGAGGCTGCTCGACTTCTGCCAATACCAGCTCATACAGATCACTCACATCCTGACCGTTCAGTTGAGCAAAATAGTTCTTCAGTGACTGTTTAACCGAATCACGCAGTGGCTTTTGGGTCACCTGATCCTGAGAGTTAACGGTAGAAACGGTGAGTACGTCAGAATTTACGCGTTGTTCGAACATAGTTCTTTCAGCTCTTTATTTCGTTTACGCAAGATTTTCGAAGTATGCCTCCAACGCCTCCAGCTGTTCGCTGGCATCCTCTATGGCGTTGAATGTGCGCCGAAACTGGTCATCAGGAGCACTTTCCTGCAAATACCAGGAAACGTGTTTTCGGGCAATACGGTATCCTTTGCGCTGACCGTAAAAGTCGTGCAGCTCCCGTATATGTCCAATCAGCATTTGCTTCACTTCAGCCAGCGGCTTCGGTGCCAGCAGCTCCCCTGTGTCCAGATAATGCTGGATTTCCCGGAAGATCCACGGTCTTCCCTGAGCGGCACGGCCAACCATAAGAGCATCGGCTCCGGTATAGTCGAGCACCGCTCTGGCTTTATGCGGGTCAGTAATGTCGCCATTCGCAATAATCGGAATGGAAACGCTCTGCTTAACTGTCCGAATGCTGTCGTATTCAGCAAATCCCTCAAACAAACAGGCGCGCGTGCGGCCATGAATGGTGAGAGCCTGAATGCCACAGCGTTCAGCCAATTGGGCAATCTCTACACAATTACGATTTTCTTTGTCCCAGCCGGTACGAATTTTCAGCGTAACCGGTACATCCACTGCATTAACCACCGCGGTGAGAATCGACTCCACCAGTTGCGGATGTTGCAGCAGCGCTGAACCTGCCATCTTACGATTCACTTTTTTGGCCGGGCAGCCCATGTTGATATCGATAATCTGCGCGCCAGACGCCACATTAATGCGCGCGGCAGCAGCCATCTCATCAGGATCGCAACCAGCAATTTGCACGGCGCGGATACCAGGCTCGTCACTATGCACCATGCGCAAACGGGATTTGTCACTGGCCCAAACTTCCGGGTTCGACGACAGCATCTCGGAGACAGTCATTCCGGCGCCGTTCTCGTAACACAGGGTGCGAAATGGCTTATCGGATACTCCGGCCATAGGCGCAGCAATGAGTCGATTACGTAGCTGATGTTGTCCAATGCGCATGAAAAAAGAAGTGACCCTAACTGTTCGCAAGGCGGCGTATATTACGCATTTTTTAGAGAAGATGAAAGGCCAAACTTTGAACAATTCGCTCTCACAGAGCACGGAAATAGCGTTATCCAGTAAGGGATAAGTTATTAATCTTTATAATTCATGAGATTAAAAAAATATGGTGAAATTGTGTACAAAAATTTTTCTCAAAACATGACCGAAATCACAACATAAAAACCGCTTCTTCCGGTAATTAGCGAAAGAAATGACGCCATTATGATTATTAATTGAACTACTTAGTCACGTAGGGTTAGCGTCACTCCCCAAAAACCTACGTCGTGGAGGAGTGACAGATATAACCTCAGACATCAGGCAACTATTCAATAACCACGCGACCATTCAGCGGCTGTACTGGGCGACTGTTGCCGTGCTCACCTAACAGTTTGGCGAACGTTTTAAGCTGTTCAGTTGATGCCGAAACAGTTTGCTTCATCACTAACCAGCGCACACCTTCGGTACAAGGTGGCGTCGTCAACGAACCGCTAAAGCGATAGTAGTTCTTTTGACCCGGAATCAAAGCGCTGAGATTGAGTGGCTGTTGCAGCGCCGCCTCTTTGTTAACTTCAGGTGGCAGTTCACGCAGGATCTCCGCCAGCGCAGGGTTTTCCGCCCCGGCTTCAAACATCACGCCAACCACCGCCAGATGTCCCTCTTCGCTGGCATGGACGAAATGCGCGGCCAGCGGAAAGCGTTTGCCATCAATCAGATTTTCGCTCGGCGTATGGAAGTGGAACTGACGCAGCGTATAAGCTTCGCCATCCAGCGCCAGCGCATCGCCATCTTTGACGTTGATCTGGATGGTGTGACCGTTATTGATGATGGATTTTTGTTTGGCTTGATAGCTCAACGTTAGCGGCGGCAATTGTCCATTCACCACCTTGCGGATATCGACAGGCGACTGGTTCACACCGCTTTTACAGGTGTGATAATCGGCGTGCAGATTGCCCCATTCATCCGGCGCTTCATAAGACCAGTTTGAGCTGTGAGCGTGCGCATACGATGCCATGCTTGTCAGCAGAGCGAATAAACAAAGTTTCTTTTTCATCATCCATTACTTTCAGCGATTTATCGAAGTGAAATGCCATCAAAGGCATTGCCAGCAGGGATAGCGCTATCGCCTGGAGCAGGATTGTAATGACTGAAATGTAAAGAAACGGCAACGGATGAGAAGGGCTGGCGCTTTGAGACGGGTCTCAGAAAAATAGTACGGCTTGCCAGTCAGTTAGCCCGACTGGCAAGCGGGCAGGTTAGCGGCGTACGCCGGTGATGCGGCACCACTCTTCTTTCTCTGCAACCGCGTCGAGCTCAAAACGCTCAGCGTAGGCTTCACACACGCTTTCAGCCTGGCTCGCTAACACGCCGGACAATCCAAGATGACCGCTGGCTTTCGGCAGCACGCTAATCAGCGGTGCCAGCTCACGCAGCGGACCCGCGAGGATGTTGGCGACCACCACGTCAGCCTGCAAGTTTTCCGGCTGCTGGTGGGGCAGATAGAGCGCCAGACGCTCAGAGACGCCATTACGCTCGGCGTTATCATGGCTGGCCTGAATCGCCTGCGGATCGATATCAATGCCGATCGCCTGCGCCGCGCCCAATTTCAGTGCAGCGATAGCGAGAATGCCGGAGCCACAGCCAAAGTCGATCACCGTTTTGCCCTGCAGATCCAGGCCATCAAGCCAGGTCAAACACATCGATGTGGTAGGATGCGTGCCGGTACCAAAGGCGAGGCCCGGATCCAGCATCACATTGACGGCATTTGGATCCGGCACATCGCGCCAGCTTGGGCAGATCCACAGACGCTCACCGAAACGCATCGGGTGGAAGTTATCCATCCATTCGCGCTCCCAGTCCTTGTCTTCGATCTGCTCGATCTTATGGCGAAACGCGGATCCCAGCAGCGGATGCTGGCTTAACTCGGCCACCACATCGCTCATCTCGGTTTCAGCGTCGAACAGGCCGATGACATCGGTATCGCCCCACAGCAGCGTTTCGCCCGGCAGCGGCTCGTACACTGGATTGTCGTGCGTGTCCTGGAAAGTGACCGACACCGCGCCAACCTCCATCAGCGCATCGCTCAGGGTTTCGGCGTTTTCGCCGGTGCTGTTAATTTTGATTTGAATCCAAGGCATAGCGTTTCTCTTTATTCCAGTGCCGCGGCATGCGTTGCAGGCGTGCGGCCAAACAGATTGCCCACCAGGAAGGCCAGCAGGCTTAAGGTCAATGACGGAACGATGGGGTGGAAGCCCCACCACTCAATATTCAGGCTGGCAAGCAGCGTATAGCATCCCGCGCCGACCAGCATGCCGCTGATCGCACCGGTGGAGTTGGCGCGCTCCCAGTACAAACCCAGCACCAGCGGCCATAGAAATACCGCTTCAAGGCCACCAAATGCCAGCAGATTCAGCCAGATAATCATATCGGGCGGATTCCACGCTGCCAGCAATAGCAGCACACCGAGCACAAAAGTGATGGTGCCTGACAGCATGCGCAGGCGCGCTTCATTTTCACTGTGCTGCGGGGCAATGCGCAAATAGAGATCTTTGATCAGCGTAGCGGAGGATTGCAGCAGCTGCGCGTTGATGGTCGACATAATGGCCGCCATCGGCGCCGCAAGAAATACGCCCGCCGCCATGGGCGGTAATACGGTAATCATCAGCGTAGGAATCACTCGATCGGGAATGGTGAGATCGGGCAAAATTACGCGCCCCAGCGCGCCGGCCAGATGCATACCAAGCATCAGGATCACCACTACAATGGTGCCGAGTACAATGCCACGATGCATGGCTTTGCTGTCTTTATACGAAATACAGCGCACCGCGGTGTGGGGCAGACCAATCACCCCGAAACACACCAGCACGGCAAACGAGCTGAGGAAGGTTGGGTTGATGACATTGCCCACGCCTTCTGGTGAGGTCAGCTGCGGATCGATATCATGCAGTTTGGTCACTGCGGAGGCTAATCCGCCAGCGTGGTGAATCACTGCGAATAGCAGCAGGAAGGTGCCGATCAGCATTACCAAACCTTGCATCGCATCGTTCAGCACGCTGGCGCGGAAGCCACCGAAAGCGGTGTAGAGCGCGATGGTGCCGCCGAAGATCAGCAGGCCGGTGTCATAAGGAATGCCGGCCGCTGTTTCCAGCAGGCGCGCACCGCCGATGAACTGCACGGTCATTGCGCCGATAAACGCCACCAACAAACTAATGCTGGAGAGCCAAATCAGCAGCGTGCTGCCGTAGCGGCCATACAACATGTCGTTGAGCGTCACGGCGTTGTAGCGACGCGCCAGAATGGCGAATTTCTTGCCTAACACGCCAAGCGAAAGCCAGACGGCAGGCACCTGAATCATCGCCAGCAGCACCCAGCCAAGGCCATATTTATAGGCTGCGCCGGGGCCGCCAATGAACGAGCTGGCGCTGATATATGTGGTGGTGATGGTCATGGCCAGCACAAAACCGCCCATCGAACGGCTGCCGAGGAAGTATTCGCTCAGGAAGTTGCCCTGACGCTGCTTGCGCATGGCAAACACCGACAGCGCGGCGATCAGCACCAGATAGGCCAGCAGCGGAAGAATGATTTCAGAGTCCATCGTTATCCTCCAGCGACATGTCGCGGAACAGCACTCGCACCATCAGCCAGCACAACACAATAAACAGCAGCGGAGCGAACAGACACGAAAGCTCGAACCACCTTGGTAAGCCAAACAAGCCGATCTCATTGCCGCCCAGCCAGGCAGAAAGTCCCCAAACGGCAAGGTAGGCCAGCGTCAGATAAAGTGACCAGCGCGCCTCTTTGTTTGCTTGTAAAAAACGCCAATCCATTATGTAACCTCAAAGGCGACAAAAATGAAAAAGGCCGGAGTTAACCGGCCTCTGCTTTGCTCTGCGCTGCAATTACTTCTCTTGCAGGCCGAGTTTTTTCTCCAGGTAGTGGATGTTGGTGCCACCCTGCTGGAAGTTTTCGTCGGACATGATTTTCATCTGCAGCTCAATGTTGGTCTTGATGCCGTCGATGATCAGTTCCGCCAGCGCATTCTTCATGCGCGAGATTGCCACGTCACGGTTTTCACCGTAGGTAATCAGCTTACCAATCATGGAATCGTAGTACGGTGGCACGCTGTAACCGGCATAGATATGCGATTCCCAACGTACACCAAAGCCGCCCGGCGCGTGGAAACGGGTGATCTTGCCTGGGCTTGGCAGGAAGGTGTTGGGATCTTCGGCGTTGATACGGCATTCAACCGCATGACCGCGAATCACCACGTCTTCCTGTTTGATCGACAGCGGCTGACCAGCAGCAATACGCAGCTGCTCTTTGATCAGATCGACGCCGGTGATCATCTCAGTCACCGGATGCTCCACCTGAATACGGGTGTTCATCTCGATGAAGTAGAACTCACCGTTTTCGTACAGGAACTCGAAGGTACCTGCACCGCGATAGCCGATATCGATACAGGCTTTAGAGCAGCGCTCACCGATGTAGCGACGCAGTTCCGGCGTGATGCCTGGCGCTGGCGCTTCTTCGACGACTTTCTGGTGACGACGCTGCATTGAGCAGTCACGTTCCGCCAGATAGATAGCGTTACCCTGGCCGTCGGCCAGCACCTGAATTTCGATGTGGCGTGGATTTTCGAGGTACTTCTCCATGTAAACCATGTCGTTGTTGAAAGCCGCTTTGGCTTCCGCTTTTGTCATGTTGATGGATTGCTCAAGATCCTTGTCGCTGCGCACTACGCGCATACCGCGACCGCCGCCGCCGCCGGAGGCTTTGATGATCACCGGATAACCGATGCGCTTAGCGAAGGCACGGTTTTTTTCCATGTCGTCGGTCAGCGAGCCATCAGAACCTGGCACTGTTGGTACGCCTGCTTTCTTCATGGCGGTGATGGCAGACACTTTGTCGCCCATCAGGCGAATGGTGTCGGCTTTTGGGCCAATGAAGATAAAGCCTGAACGCTCAACCTGCTCGGCGAAATCGGCGTTCTCAGAGAGGAAGCCGTAACCCGGGTGGATCGCGACCGCGCCGGTAATTTCAGCGGCGGAGATCAGTGCCGGGATGTTCAGGTAGCTTTTGACTGAAGGTGGCGGGCCGATGCAGACGGTTTCGTCTGCCAGCAGCACGTGCTTCAGGTCACGGTCCGCGGTGGAGTGCACGGCAACAGTCTTAATGCCCAGCTCTTTGCAGGCACGCAGAATGCGCAGCGCGATCTCACCACGGTTAGCAATGACAATTTTATCCAGCATGCTTCGCCTCGTTATTCGATGATGACCAGCGGCTCGTCAAATTCAACCGGTTGGCCGCTTTCGACCAGAATCGCCTTCACAACGCCGGATTTGTCGGCTTCGATCTGGTTCATCATTTTCATCGCTTCAACGATGCACAGGGTGTCGCCGGCATTCACTTTCTGGCCAACTTCAACGAAAGCTTTCGCGTCTGGGCTTGGCGTGCGATAGAAAGTGCCGACCATTGGTGAACGCACGATGTGGCCACTGATTTCTGGTTTAGCGGCTTCTGCTGCAACCGGTGCGGCAGGCGCCACCGCGGTAGACAACGCAGGCTGCTGCTGCATCATTGGCGCAGCATAAGCCTGCTGCATCATTGGGTAGCCGGCATTTGCAGGTGAACGGCTGATACGAACGGACTCTTCGCCCTCGGAGATTTCCAGCTCGGAGATGCCAGACTCTTCAACCAGTTCGATCAGTTTCTTAATTTTACGAATATCCATGAGTGTGGTTCCGTACTCTGTTTAATTGGAATGTGACAGGCGTTTTACTGCCGTTTGTAAAGCCCACGCGTATCCATCAGCGCCAAGTCCACAGATGACGCCGGCAGATACATCGGAAAGATAGGAGTGATGTCGGAACGGTTCGCGTGCATGCACGTTCGAGAGATGCACCTCAATAAAAGGAATGCTAACCGCCAACAGGGCATCACGCAGTGCAACGCTGGTATGCGTGAACGCAGCAGGATTGATGATGATGTAGTCCACGTTGCCGCGGGCTTCGTGAATACGGTCAATCAACTGAAACTCTGCGTTCGATTGCAAATGACTCAATTTCACATGGTGCTGATCGGCCTGTTGCGTCAGATCGCCGACGATTTGCGCCAGCGTGGTGTGACCATACTTATCAGGCTCGCGCGTTCCCAGTAAATTCAGGTTGGGACCGTTCAAAAGCAGTATGTGAAATTTGTGCGCCATCTTGCTGCTATCTCCTGCAATCAGTAAGGCATCGCGTAAAATACCGCGACATCTTGCGTTTGTCACCCTTGCGGATGAAAAACCAGACTTCGCTTGCAATAAAGCCGGGCATTATATCCGTTTCGTCGACATTCGCAGCAAAATACTGGTCTTATCTGCGAAGTTGATCGAATGCGGCCCGAAGGCCACACTTTTTAACAGATCTCGCGGGAGGAACACAACCGTGCGGGGATTATCTGGGGAGAAGTTTACGCAACTTATTGTAACGCCACGCTAACAGCGCAATGGCCAGCACGGTGTAGATCACCGGCTGAGGGGAGAGCACTTTCACTGACCAGATATAGTGTATCGGCACGAGGATCGCCACCAGATAGACGCCGTTATGCAGCGTTTGCCAGCGACGACCCAGTTTGCGCTGCATGCGCTGGAATGAGGTGATGGCGAGGGCGAAGAGAATAATCCAGCTGATCATCCCCAGTAACAAATAAGGACGCGAAACCAGCTCGCTGCCGAGTAAACGCAGATGATCGTAGCCAAGTTCCAGCAGGTAGTAGCTGGTAAGGTGCAAACTGGCCCAGGCGAAACACCACACGCCGAGCAGGCGGCGAGTGCGAATCAGCAGCGGCTGTTTCAGGTAGCGTGTCAGCGGGCTAACCAGCAGCGTGGCGAGCAGCAACTTAAGCGCCATTCTGCCAGTAAAATGCTGGATATCTTTGGCCGGATCAGCGCTCAGCCAGCCCTGACTCGCTGCCATAAACAGATACACAAACGGCAGAAAAGCCGCCAGATGCAGCACGACTTTCAACGCAGTGATGTGACGTAAAGAGAGGCGCACTCAATAGTTCTCCCGTAAATCCAGGCCGCGATACAGCGACGCCACCTCTTTCGCGTAGCCGTTGAACAGCAGCGTAGGTTGGCGATCAACCTTCAGAATGCCGCCCGCGCCGATAAAGCGCTCGGTTGCCTGCGACCAGCGCGGATGATTCACATGCGGGTTCACATTGGCGTAGAAACCATACTCATTGGCGGCGATCTGGCTCCAGGTCGTTGGCGGGCGATCGTGCGTCAGCGTAATCTTCACAATCGATTTAATCCCTTTGAAACCATATTTCCACGGCACCGTCAGGCGAATCGGTGCGCCATTCTGCGGCGGCAGCGCTTTGCCATACACGCCGGTACTCAGCAGCGTCAGCGGATGCATCGCTTCATCAAGCCGCAAGCCTTCCACATAGGGATAATCCAGCCCGCCGCCGATAAAGCGATCTTTCTGACCCGGCATTTGGTCAGGTGCGTACAGCGTTTCAAACGCCACAAAGCGCGCATTGCTGGTGGGTTCAGCCAGTTTGAGCAGCTTGTTGAGTTCAAAACCGACCCACGGAATCACCATCGACCAGGCTTCGACACAGCGCATGCGGTAGATGCGCTGCTCCATGGCAAAACGCTTGAAGATGTCATCCATATCCAGCGTGATCGGTTTGGCAACTTCGCCTTCGATACGCAGCTTCCACGGATCGGTTTTCAGCGTGCCAGCGTTGGCAGCAGGATCGGCTTTATCAAGGCCAAATTCATAGAAGTTGTTATAACCTGACACCTTATCAAACGGCGTGAGCGGCAAATCGGCCTGCCATTCAGCCGGTTTAGTAAAATCTAAATCACGGCCAGCGGGCGCGGGCGGGCGATCATTGCCTTTAAACCAGCTCAGCACATCGGCTTGCGCGGTGCCGGGTAAACTGGCTGCTGCTGCGCCTAATCCCAACGCTTTCAGCACCTGACGGCGGCGCATATTAAAGACGCTTTCTGGCGTGACGTCGGCTTCTGTGAGCAAGTGCTTCAGGTTCATGACGCTCTCCTGTGAATAGTAAATTATGACCAGCATGCTCAACTTCAGTGTCGGGCGTGAACTTGCGGGGAAAAATGTGAAATTTCCTGGCGCATCGCCCTCTTTGAGAATAGGACGAAAAAGCCCATAGCAAAGTCAGGCCATCACGGTTTAACGCTATACTCGCGCCGTAGCGCTTATCATGCTGTGTTATGTGCGATTTTGATGCCAGTCTGGCGCTGAATCACACCTTGATTTGTGCTATTTTGCTCAGGTTTGCGCCAGGGGTAAGCGTGGCGCCGACGGATTAACACCGTTCATAACCGCAGTGATGCAGGCACAGGGATGCGATTAACAACTAAATTTTCTGCGTTTATTACCTTATTAAGTTTACTGGCGATGATATTGATGCTGGTGGGCTGCGCTTTTAGTTTTATCTGGCTATCGCAGCAGCGCGTAGAAACGCGGATGCAAACGCTGGCGACTGAAGTGGATAAAGCACTGGCTTCACAATCGCCGCAGGAAATCACGCAGTGGCTGACGCGCATGATGCCGGTGGTCAATGCCGAACAGGTGCAACTGCTGAACGGCGATACGTTAGTGTTCAGTTTAGCCCGCCATGAAAATCCGATGTTAGAAGATGAGCCTAATCGCTTTGTGCAGTTCGATTTGCCCCTGACGCATTCGCCGGGCCTCGAACTGCGCGTGGTGGTGCTGGATCCGGCCAAAACGCTGTTTCGCTCCTTTACCGGCACTTATACGCTGGTGGTCCTGTTTACGGTCGTCGCCATCATGTGCGTGCTGCTGGTCATGACCAACCGTTGGCTCAAGCGGCGCTGGCAGGATATGGAACAGTTAGAAGCGCGCGCCGATCGCATTCTGACCGGTGAACGTCATTCGCAGGGTGACCATGCGGCGGAATGGCCGCCGAAAGCCAGTCGCGCCATCGATGCGCTTCTGGGCGATTTGCAGGAAGCGGGCGAGCAGCGTTTACGCATCGATACCTTAATTCGCACCTTTGCGGCGCAAGATCCGCGTACCGGCCTGAACAATCGGTTGTTCTTTGATAACCAATTGGCGACGTTGCTGGAAGATCAGGAAGATGTCGGCACGCACGGCGTGGTGATGATGGTGCGTCTGCCGGACCTCGATATGCTGCACGAAACCCTCGGCCCAACTCTGGTGGAAGAGTATCTGTTTGATTTGATTAATATGCTGTCGACCTTTGTGCTGCGCTATCCGGGCGCGCTGCTGGCGCGATATTTCCGCAGTGACTTCGCCGTCTTGCTGCCGCATCGCACTTTAAAAGAAGCCAATAGCATTGCCGATCAACTGATTAATGCCGTCGATTCACTGCCGCCGATGCGCATGGTCGATCGTGATGATTTGATCCACATCGGCATCAGCGCGTGGCGCAGCGGTCAGAGCGTGTCGCAGGTGATGGAAAATGTGGAGATGGCTACGCGGCGTGCGGCATTGCAGGGCGGTAATAGCTGGTCGGTTGGCGAAGGCAATACGCTGGATATGGGGCGCGGCAGTGTGCGCTGGCGGACCTTGCTGGAGAACACGCTCAATCGTGGTGGTCCGCGACTGTACCAAAAGCCGGCGGTGTTGCTGGATGGAAAAGTCCATCATCGTGAATTACTGACGCGTGTGTTTGATGGCGACAAAGAAGTGGTGTCGGCTGAGTTTATGCCGCTGGTATTGCAGCTGGGTATGACTGACAGCTGGGATCGTCAACTGGTGACGCGCATCGCGGCGCTTTCGGAAGTGTGGCCGGACGAAACTCTGGCACTTCCCGTGAATATTGATTCGCTGTTGCAGCGGCCTTTTCAGCGCTGGCTGCAAAAACTGCTGCTACAGTGCAGCAAATCGCAAAGAAAACGTTTTTTATTTGAACTTGCTGAGGCCGACGTTTGTCAACACATCAGCCGTTTAGTGCCGGTTTTTCACATGTTAACCGCATTTGGCTGTCGCATTGCGGTGGATCAGGCTGGTTTGACGGTGGTGAGCAGCGCTTATATCAAACAATTCCCGATAGAAGTGATTAAACTTGCGCCGGGTTTGGTACGCAATATTGAACGACGCACCGAGAACCAGCTGTTTGTGCAGAGCTTGCTGGAAGTGTGTAAGTCATCGCCAACTCAAGTTTTCGCCGCGGGTGTGCGAACACGCGCGGAGTGGCAAACGCTGTCGGGATTAGGTGTTTCGGGCGGGCAGGGCGATTTCTTTGCGCCTTCGTTGCCGGTCAACAGTAATGTAAAGAAACACTCGCAACGTTATCGAATTTAGACCTTCAGCGCGCGAAGTGCAGGCTGATGGCTGTTTTTATCGCTTATTAGTGCCGGAGCGCGCGATGCTGGCGGCTGGAAATGTTAGATTTTATGTCGAAATTCGCCGGCTAGCGCCGGGGCAATTTAGGTTAAAACGGCGAGTTAACGCCATTTAACTGCGGCAAAAGACCCTACGATCAGGCCAAAAAAGTATTCAGCGTATTTTTTCACCGAAGCCGAACGTTTTTGCGCCTTGTAGCGGCTTCGCGTGGTTGGTAAAGTAGGCGGATTTTATTTTCCGCCCCCAGCTTGCAGGATTATCCCTTAGTATGTTTAAAAAATTTCGTGGCATGTTTTCCAATGACTTGTCCATTGACCTGGGTACCGCGAATACCCTGATTTACGTGAAAGGACAAGGCATCGTGTTAAACGAGCCTTCTGTGGTTGCCATTCGTCAGGATCGTGCCGGCTCCCCAAAGAGCGTAGCGGCTGTCGGTCATGACGCTAAGCAGATGCTGGG
This sequence comes from Pantoea sp. GbtcB22, assembly GCF_019091025.1. Classification (NCBI taxonomy): domain Bacteria; kingdom Pseudomonadati; phylum Pseudomonadota; class Gammaproteobacteria; order Enterobacterales; family Erwiniaceae; genus Pantoea; species Pantoea sp. GbtcB22. The sequence continues at coordinate 244,401 of NZ_JAGXKB010000007.1, read as the reverse complement.
CCGTACGCCGGGCAACATCGCTGCTATCCGTCCTATGAAAGATGGCGTGATCGCCGACTTCTTCGTTACCGAAAAAATGCTGCAGCACTTCATTAAGCAAGTGCATAGCAATAGCTTTATGCGTCCAAGCCCGCGTGTGCTGGTCTGCGTACCGGTGGGTGCGACCCAGGTTGAGCGTCGCGCCATCCGTGAATCTGCACAGGGTGCAGGCGCACGCGAAGTGTTCCTGATTGAAGAGCCAATGGCTGCGGCGATTGGTGCAGGTCTGCCGGTTTCTGAAGCAACCGGTTCTATGGTGGTGGATATCGGTGGTGGTACCACTGAAGTAGCAGTGATCTCGCTGAACGGCGTGGTTTACTCCTCTTCTGTGCGTATTGGTGGTGACCGCTTCGATGAAGCTATCATTAATTATGTTCGCCGCAACTACGGTTCACTGATTGGTGAAGCGACTGCAGAGCGTATCAAGCATGGTATCGGTTCTGCTTATCCGGGCGATGAAGTACACGAGATTGAAGTTCGCGGCCGTAACCTGGCAGAAGGTGTGCCACGTGGCTTTACCCTGAACTCGAACGAGATTCTTGAAGCGCTGCAGGAACCGCTGACCGGCATCGTGAGCGCGGTGATGGTTGCACTGGAACAGTGCCCGCCAGAGCTGGCTTCTGACATCTCCGAGCGCGGTATGGTGCTGACCGGTGGTGGCGCATTGCTGCGTAACCTCGATCGCCTGCTGATGGAAGAGACCGGTATTCCGGTGGTCGTGGCAGAAGATCCGCTGACCTGCGTAGCACGCGGCGGTGGTAAAGCGTTGGAAATGATCGACATGCATGGCGGCGATTTGTTCAGCGAGGAGTAATTCCTCAACGGCTGAGGCCCTGGTCAAATTGCGCAGGGAATAGCGCCTATGCTGACGCTGCTGCTGCAACGCACGAAGGCGAAATGCGTCCAGCCCTGAGGCGTTGGTGATTTAGGCTAACGCTTCTTCCCTGATGTCGAGGAACACGCAGAATTTATGAAGCCGATTTTTAGCAGGGGACCTTCTCTGCAGTTGCGCCTCTTTCTGGCAGTCATTGTGGCTATCGCGATTATTATCGCCGATAGCCGCGTGAGCTCCTTTTCCCAGATCCGCAACTACCTGGACACATCGGTCAGTCCATTTTATTTTTTGGCCAACGGGCCAAGACAACTTCTTGATGGCGTTTCCGAAACCCTGGCGTCACGTCAGCAATTGGAACTGGAAAATAAAGCACTGCGCCGTGAGCTCTTCCTGAAAAACAGTGACTTGCTGATGCTGGGGCAATATAAGCAGGAAAACGCGCGTCTGCGCGAACTGCTTGGCTCGCCGCTGCGCCAGGATGAGCACAAGATGGTAACGCAGGTGATCTCCACCGGCACCGATCCTTATACCGATCAGGTGGTTATCGACAAAGGCAGCGTAAACGGCGTTTACGAAGGCCAGCCGGTGATCAGTGATAAAGGGGTAGTCGGTCAGGTGGTCGCGGTCGGTCAGGTGACCAGTCGCGTACTGCTGATTTGCGACGCGTCGCATGCGTTGCCGATTCAGGTGCTGCGTAATGATATTCGTGTTATAGCCGCCGGTAATGGCTGCAGCGAAGATCTGCAGCTGGAGCATCTACCGGGCAACACCGATATTCGCGTGGGCGATGTGTTAGTCACGTCTGGCCTGGGCGGCCGCTTCCCGGAAGGTTATCCGGTTGGCGTGGTCTCTTCGGTGAAAGTCGATACGCAGCGCGCTTACACGGTGATTCAGGCGCGTCCAGCCGCTGGCTTGCAGCGTTTGCGCTATCTGCTGCTGCTGTGGGGCGCGGATCGCAACGGCGTCGCACCGATGGCACCGGACGAAGTGCACCGCGTGGCCAACGAACGTTTAATGCAGATGATGCCGCAGGTCCTGCCGCCAGCAGGCGAAATGGGCCCACCGGCACCTGATACTTTGCAGTCTTCGCAGCAAATGGGGCCACCGCAACCCGCTAACAGCAGTCGTTCGCAAGGGAATTCTGCGAACACACGCGGAGGCCAGCCTTGAGTCGATATCGCAGCCAGGGCCGATGGGTTATCTGGCTGTCCTTTCTGATTGCCCTCATCCTGCAAATCATGCCGTGGCCGGAACAGATCTATATGTTCCGGCCATCATGGCTATTGCTGATCCTCATTTATTGGGTGCTGGCGCTGCCGCATCGGGTGAATGTTGGTACCGGTTTTTGTCTTGGTGCCATTATGGATCTGGTGGCGGGTTCAACGCTGGGCGTGCGCGCATTAGCCTTTAGCATCATCGCGTATCTGGTGGCCTTTAAATTTCAGTTATTCCGAAACTTAGCGTTGTGGCAGCAGGCATTAATGGTTATGGTGCTGTCCCTTGCGGTGGATGTGATTGTTTTCTGGGCAGAATTCCTGGTGATCAACGTTTCTTTCCGTCCGGAAATCTTCTGGAGTAGCGTGGTCGACGGCGTCCTGTGGCCCTGGCTATTCTTATTGATGAGAAAGATTCGCCGTCAATTCGCTGTTCAGTAAGGAATACTATGATAAGCCTGTACCTCGCATCCGGTTCACCGCGTCGACGTGAGCTGTTAACGCAGCTTGGTCTGCAATTTGAACGCCTTATTACCCACGTAGAAGAGCAGCGTCAGCCTGAAGAAGCGGCTGACGCTTACGTGCGTCGTCTGGCGTCGGATAAGGCGCGCGCGGGCGTCGCGGTGGCACCGCAGGATCTGCCGGTGCTGGGTGCTGATACCATCGTGGTGCTGAACGGTGAAGTACTGGAAAAACCGCAGGATGCCGCGCACGCCGCCGCGATGCTGAGCAAGCTGTCGGGACAAACTCATCAGGTGATGACCGCGGTGGCGCTGGCCGATACGCAGCGTGAGCTGGATTGTCTGGTGACCACGGACGTGACCTTCCGCACGATGACGGCGGAGGAAATTTCGCACTATATCGCCAGTGGCGAGCCGATGGATAAAGCCGGCGCGTACGGAATTCAGGGCCTTGGCGGCAATTTTGTCCGCAAGATTAATGGAAGTTATCACGCCGTAGTGGGATTACCGCTGGTTGAGACCGGTGAGCTGCTGAGTCATTTTCAGTCACTGCGGGCGTTAAGGGGACAAGATGACGGCTGAACTGCTGGTAAATGTGACACCTTCGGAAACCCGTGTTGCCTACATTGATGGCGGCATTCTGCAGGAAATCCACATTGAGCGTGAAGCACGACGTGGCATCGTGGGCAACATCTATAAAGGACGCGTCAGTCGCGTCTTACCTGGTATGCAGGCGGCCTTTGTCGATATCGGCATGGAAAAAGCCGCCTTTCTGCACGCTTCCGACATCATGCCGCACACCGAATGCGTGGCGGGTGATGAGAAGAAAAATTTTGTGGTGCGCGACATTGGCGAGCTGGTGCGTCCCGGCCAGGATCTGATGGTGCAGGTGGTGAAAGATCCGCTGGGCACTAAAGGCGCGCGCCTCACCACCGACATTACTTTGCCCTCGCGCTATCTGGTGTTTATGCCTGGCGCGTCACACGTCGGCGTCTCGCAGCGTATTGAGAGCGAAGCCGAGCGCGAACGACTGAAAACGGTGGTTGCTGCGCACTGTGACGATCTCGGCGGCTTTATTATTCGTACCGCTGCGGAAGGCATTGGTTCGGAAGAGTTGTCGCAGGATGCCGCTTTCCTGAAACGTTTGTGGACCAAAGTCAGCGAGCGTAAAAAGCGTAATCAGACGCGCTGCCTGCTCTACGGTGAACTGGCATTAGCGCAGCGCGTGCTGCGTGATTTCGCCGGTGCCGCGCTGGATCGCATTCGCGTGGACTCACGTTTGACCTGTGATTTGCTGGTGGAATTTACCAGCGAATATATTCCGGAAATGGCCAGCAAGCTGGAGCTTTACAGCGGCAAACAGCCGATTTTTGATCTGTTCGACGTTGAGAACGAAATCCAGCGTTCGCTGGAGCGTAAGGTCGAGCTAAAATCCGGCGGCTATCTGATTATCGATCAAACCGAAGCCATGACCACGGTGGATATCAACACCGGCGCGTTTGTCGGACACCGCAATCTCGACGAGACCATCTTCAACACCAACATTGAAGCGACGCAAGCGATCGCGCGTCAGCTGCGACTGCGCAACCTCGGCGGCATCATCATTATCGATTTCATCGACATGAGTAACGACGAGCATCGCCGCCGCGTACTGCATTCGCTGGAGAGCGCGCTGAGCAAAGATCGGGTGAAAACCGGCATCAATGGTTTCTCGGCGCTCGGTTTGGTGGAGATGACGCGTAAACGCACGCGTGAAAGTATTGAACATGTGCTGTGCGCCGATTGCCCGGTGTGTAAAGGGCGCGGCACTTTGAAAACGGTGGAAACCGTCTGCTATGAGATCATGCGTGAAATTGTGCGCGTGCATCACGCCTACGATTCCGACCGTTTCCTGGTGTACGTTTCCCCGGCGGTGGGCGACGCGCTGAAGGGCGAAGAGTCACACGCGCTGGCGGAAGTGGAGATCTTCGTCGGTAAACAGGTCAAAGTTCATGTTGAACCGCTCTATACCCAAGAGCAGTTTGATGTCGTCATGATGTGATTTTGAGGTTGAGTTCCGCAAGCCAACGGACAGCAAGGAGAGGTGTGTGAGGCGGTTGCCGAGGATTTTGTTACTGCTGCTCGCCGCAATCATCGTAATTGTGGCGCTGCTGGTCAGCGGGTTGCGCCTCGTGATGCCGCACCTCAACAGTTATCGCAGCGATATTCTGCAGACGATCTCACGCGTCAGCGGCGTCACGGTGACGGCCAGCGAACTGCAGGGCAAATGGGAGAATTTTGGCCCGACGCTGCAGATGCGCAATCTCAACGTCGCGATGCAGGAAGATGGGCAACTGACCATCGGCCGCGTCAATCTGGCGCTCAATGTGTGGCAATCGCTGCTGCACTGGCGCTGGCAATTCCGCGATCTCACCTTCTGGCAGCTGCATCTCGAAACCAATCATCCGCTGTTCACCAGTGACGAACAGAAGAACAGCTTCAAACCGGCGCAAATCAACGATCTGTTTTTGCGTCAGTTCGACCACTTCGATCTGCGCGACAGCAGCATCCGTTTTCTGACGCCGTCCGGCCAGCATGCTGAACTGGCGATTCCGCGCCTTACCTGGCTGAACGAAAATACCCGTCACCGCGCCGAGGGCGAAGTGAGCCTCTCCAGTTTTACCGGCCAGCATGGCGTGGTGCAGGTGCGACTTGATCTCAACGACAGCAACGGTTTACTCAGCGATGGCCGCATCTGGATGCAGGCCGATGATGTTGATGTGCGACCGTGGATTGGTCCGTGGCTGCGTGATAACACCAGCCTTGAGAGCGCGCGCTTCAGTCTGGCCGCGTGGGCAAATTTGCGTGATGGCGATCTCTACGCTGGTGATTTGCTGTTGAGCAAAGGTGGCGCGCGCTGGCGCGGCGAGCAGGGCGATCATCAATTAGAGGTTGATGGCTTAACCGCGCACTTGTCGCGCTACCAGAATGGCTGGAGCCTTTCGGTACCGCAAACCCGCTTGAGAACGGATGGCATCGCATGGGCGCCAGGACATTTTTCCCTGCTGTGGAAGCCAGAAGATAAGCAGATGCTCGGCGCCAACAGTGCGTCGGAGATGCGCGTGCGTGCCACACAGCTGGATTTAGAACGTCTCGCGCCCATCGTTCCGCTGTTTGCACCGCTTTCTCCAACCTTGCTGGATAACTGGCGTGCGCTGCAGCCGCGCGGCCACATTGATGCGCTGGCGCTGGATATTCCGCTGCAGCAGCCTGAGCAAACGCGTTTGCAGGTGAAATGGCGCGATCTCGCCTGGCAACAGTGGGAATTACTGCCGGGTATCAGCAATCTCAGCGGGAGCGCCAGCGGCAGCTTAAACAACGGCTTGCTGGATGTGGCGATGGGCCAGGCGGAAGTACCGTACGGCGATATGTTCCAGGCTCCGCTGCAGATTAAACAGATCACTGGCCAGCTCAACTGGCTGCGCGATGCTAACGGCTTAACGCTGGATGGACATCAGCTGGATGTGCAGGCCCGTTCGCTGTGGGCACGCGGCGATTTCCGCTACCAACAGAATTTGGGTAGCGCGCCGCGCCTCGATATTCTCGCCGGAATTCGCGTTACCGATGCTGGCGATGCGTGGCGTTATTTCCCGCAGCAGCTGATGGGTCACGATCTTACTCACTATCTCAGTGACGCGATTAAAGGCGGGCAGGTGGATAACGCCACGCTGCTGTTTGCTGGCGATCCCTCGCTGTTTCCGTTCAAACACAATGACGGCATGTTTGAGGTTTGGGTTCCGCTGCGCAATGCCACCTTCCAGTTCCAGCCCGGCTGGCCTGCGCTGGAAAACCTCGACATCAATCTCGACTTCCTCAACAACGGTTTGTGGATGAAAGCCGATAAAACCAGGCTCGGCGAGGTTGATACGCGCAACGTCAGCGCGGTGATCCCGGATTACCTGAAAGAGAAGTTGATCATCGATGGCGATATCAGCGGCGAAGGCAAAAAAATCGCTGACTATTTCGAGCAAACACCGCTGAAACCGACGCTCGGCGCGGCGCTGCAGGAGCTACAGATTGGCGGCAATGTGCGCGGCACGTTGAATCTTGATATTCCACTGGATGGCGAGCAGGTGCACGCCAGCGGCAATGTGGTGCTGAACAACAACAGCCTGCATATCAAGCCGTTAAATACCACGCTAAACAATCTCACCGGCCGCTTCCGTTACAACAACGGCAATCTGGAGAGTGAAGAGCTGCAGGCCAACTGGTTCGGGCAGCCAACCGGCGTGAGTTTCAGCACGAAAGAGAATCCCAACGATTTTGGCGTGAACGTCAAACTGCTGGGCGATTGGCAGCCAGGTAAACTCAAGGTGCTGCCGGATGCCATCACGCGTCAGTTAGACGGTTCTTTACCGTGGCAGGGCAATGTGGATATCACGCTGCCGCATAAAGGCGGCGCAACCTACAAAGTGGCACTGCAAGGCGAGGGCAAAGCAGTAAGCAGTCACTTACCAGCACCGCTGGATAAAGCGGCTGGTGAAGCGATGCCGATTACCATCAACGCGGATGGTGATCTGAAAGGCTTTACCTTGAGCGGCAGCGTGCGCGAGCGCCATCGTTTCAATAGCCGCTGGATTCTGGAGCCGCAGCTGCGCGTTGATCGCGGGATCTGGCTGAATGATGCGAAAAGCACACCGAAGCTGCCGGAAAAGCGCGGCATGGAGCTGAATCTCCCGCCGCTAAACGGCGAAGCCTGGATGGGGATGATGGCTGGCGCGGGCAGTGCGCGTAACGCTCAGGGCGAGCCGGAAGTGGGCGGCGCGGCGCTGCCGGGCGACTTTATTCTGCGCACACCGGCGCTGACGCTTGGTGGTCAGCAATGGCACGACGTTAACGCTACTGTTACGCAGGGGCCAGCCGGCAACACCCACTTGCAGCTGGAGAGCCGTGAAGCACGTGGCAGTTTGCAGACGGCGCAGCGCTCTCCATGGCAGATCAACCTGAGCTATCTTTACTACAATCCTGAATGGGCTGAGAAAAGCGATGGAAAATCATCGCCGTTTGGCGGCAACAGCAGCAACATCAACTTCAGCAGCTGGCCAGCGTTGCAGCTCAACTGCGATGAGTGCTGGATTCGCGGACAGAAGTTTGGCCATATGCAGGCGAAGCTACAGCCGCAAGGCGATACGTTAGCACTTACTAACGCCTCGATTGATTCTGGCAGCTCAAAATTGAACGTGACGGGTGAATGGGTGAATAAACCCGGCGATCAGCGCACTTCGCTGAAGGGCAGCCTGAGCGGCGACAACATCAATGACGCGGCTAACTGGTTTGGCATGAATACGCCGCTGCGCGATGCACCGTTTAAACTCGATTACGATCTGCACTGGCGTTCTGCGCCGTGGCAGCCATCGGAAGAGACGCTAAGCGGTACGCTGAAAACCCACTTTGGTAAAGGCCAGATCGCCGATGTGAACACCGGCCGCGCCGGGCAGTTGCTGCGTCTGTTTAGCTTTGATGCCTTGCTACGCAAGATGCGCTTCGATTTCAGCGACACCTTTAGTGACGGTTTCTATTTCGATTCGATCAACGGCACCGCGTGGATTGAAAACGGTGTGATGCGTACCGATAACCTGCTGGTGGATGGCCTGGAAGCGGATATCGCCATGAAGGGCAACATCGATTTGGTGAAGCGTCAGATCGACATGGAAGCGGTGGTCGCCCCGGAAATCTCCGCGTCGGTCGGCGTTGCCACTGCATTCGTCATCAATCCGGTGGTCGGTGCTGCGGTCTTCGCCGCCAGCAAAGTGCTGGGACCGCTGTGGAATAAGATTTCACTGTTGCGCTACCACATCAGCGGACCGCTGGATAAGCCGGAAATCAATGAAGTACTGCGCGAACCGCGCGAAGACGAGAAGAAGTGAATTTGACGCCGTCGGGTAATTGCCGCAGGCTATGACTATCCGAGCACATAATGAGTGAGAAACGATGACTCTGAATCTGGTAAGTGAGCAGTTGCTAACTGCGAACAGCATTAATCAGCAGGACCTTTATTCCCTGTTAGGGCAGCTTTCAGAACGTCGTCTGGATTATGCCGATCTCTATTTCCAGTCCAGTTTCCACGAATCCTGGGTGCTGGAAGACAAAATTATCAAAGATGGTTCTTACCATATCGATCAGGGCGTGGGCGTCCGCGCCGTGAGCGGCGAGAAAACCGGTTTCGCCTACGCTGACCAGATTTCCCTGAATGCACTGCGTCAGTCGTCTGAAGCGGCGCGCAGCATCGTGCGTGAACAAGGCAACGGCAAAGCGCATACCTTATCGGCGGTGCTGAACCGTTCGTTGTATGCGCCCGTTAATCCGCTGGATAGCCTGACGCGCGAAGACAAAATTGCCCTGCTGCACCGTGTTGATAAAGTGGCGCGTGCTGCCGATCCACGTGTGCAGGAAGTGAATGCCAGCCTGAGTGGCGTTTACGAACAAGTGCTGGTCGCCGCAACTGACGGCACGCTGGCCGCAGATATTCGTCCGCTGGTGCGTCTTTCCATCAGCGTGCACGTGGAAGATCAGGGTAAACGCGAACGTGGCTCAAGCGGCGGCGGCGCGCGTACCGGTTATGAATTCTTCCTCGCTGATGAGAGCGGTGATGTGCGTGCCGATGTCTGGGCGCGCGAAGCGGTGCGCATGGCGCTGGTCAATCTCTCCGCCGTGGCGGCACCCGCTGGCATGTTGCCGGTGGTGCTGGGCGCAGGTTGGCCGGGTGTGCTGCTGCACGAAGCAGTTGGACACGGTCTGGAAGGTGACTTCAACCGTCGTGCGACATCGGTATTCAGCGGCAAAATGGGCCAGCTGGTGGCTTCAGAGCTGTGTACCGTGGTTGACGATGGCACCATTGAAGGTCTGCGCGGTTCGCTGGCGGTCGATGATGAAGGCGTGCCGGGCCAGTACAACATGCTGATCGAAAATGGCGTGCTGAAAGGCTACATGCAGGACAAGCTGAATGCGCGCCTGATGGGCGTCAACCCAACTGGCAATGGTCGCCGTGAATCTTACGCGCACCTGCCAATGCCGCGCATGACCAACACTTACATGCTGGCGGGCAAATCGACGCCGCAAGATATCATCGAAAGCGTGGAGTACGGCATTTACGCGCCAAACTTCGGCGGCGGCCAGGTTGATATTACGTCCGGCAAGTTCGTGTTCTCCACCTCAGAAGCTTATCTGATCGAGAACGGCAAAGTAACGACGCCCGTAAAAGGCGCCACGCTGATTGGCTCCGGCATCGAAGCGATGCAGCAGATCTCGATGGTCGGCAACGATCTGGCGCTGGATAAAGGCGTCGGCGTATGCGGTAAAGAGGGACAAAGCGTACCGGTTGGCGTGGGTCAGCCAACGCTGAAGCTGGATAAAATCACCGTAGGTGGTACCGCCTAACGTTGTCAGGTCGCCATGTATGGCGACCTGAACATCTGCCCTCAACCTTTCCGATGCTGCTGATACTGCTGCGCTACCTGCCTGAAATACTCGGTCAGATAATCAATGCACACCTGCACTTTCAGCGGCAGCTTGTCTTTCTCGGTATAGAGCGCATAGACCGGGCGCGGCTCCGAGTGATATTGCGGGAACAGAATATCGATCTCCCCCGCATTGATCTCATCAATCACCCACATCAACGGCACATAGGCGATACCGCAACCTGCTTTCAGCCAGCGAATCAGCGTCTGCGAATCGTTGGTCACGAAACGGCCCTGCGGCGTAAGGCGGGTAACCAATCCTTCCGGCGCAACCAGTTCAAAAGTGTTATCCGGCCGCACGCTATATTCCAGCCACGAAAAATTATCGATCTCGCTGGGTTTTTCCGGCGTGCCATGCTGCGCCAGATAGCTCTTCGCCGCGCACACCACCATCGGCATTGCACCCAGCCGACGCGAGAACAAGTTCGAATCCTGCAGCGCGCCCACGCGCACCACCAAATCCAAACCGTTGGCAATCAAATCGGGAGCAGGAATGCCCGTCACCAGATTGACCCCCAAACCCGGATATTCGCGTAACATTTCGCTGGTCATCGCCGATAACACATTCTGCGCCATCGTCGATGAGCAGCCGATCCGTAGAATACCGATCGGCGTGTTGTTAAAGGCGTACAGCTGCTCGTGTACCTGCGACGCTTCCGCCAGCATGCGGCGACAGCCCTGAAAATAGATCTTTCCGGCTTCAGTCAGGCCAATGCTGCGGGTGCTGCGATTAAGCAATTTAACCTGTAACTCATCTTCCAGTTTGGCGACAATCTGGCTGATAGACGAAACGCTAAGCTGTAGCTGGCGCGCCGCGGCGGTAAATGAACCCAATTCAACCACTTTGGCGAAAATGGACATGCTTTTAAGTCGATCCATTGTTTACTCTGGCTAAAAAGTGATTTAGCTCACAATATGTAGAAAACGTATAGTCAAGCGCGTTACTATACGCGCGCTGGGTCTCTTCACTGCACCTGAACACGGCTGTGTTAGCCCGATGATACGCTATGATTAGCTCAACGCGGCCTGAATGTTGCCATCAGTTTATCCGTCATCCCCTGATCGTAAACCCAACGTGCTATACGGCACGTGGGCAGGTATCGGTGCAATCCGGCAAGGTCGAACTAAGGATCCGAAATGAGTGTGCTTCCGGTATTTGTCGTATTCGGGCTGAGTTTTCCGCCCATCTTCATTGAACTACTGGTTTCACTGGCGCTGTTCTGGCTGGTGAAACGCGTGCTAACGCCTAGCGGGATCTACGATCTGGTTTGGCATCCGGCACTGTTTAACACTGCGCTGTATTGCTGCGTGTTTTACCTTGTATCCCGTTTATTCGTCTGAGGTTTTTTAAGTGAAAGCGCTAATAAGAAAAATCGCGCGATACGCGATTACACTTCTGCTGGTTGTCATCGCCATCGTGATCATCTTCCGCGCCTGGGTGTTCTACACCGAATCACCGTGGACGCGTGATGCCAAATTCTCTGCCGATGTGGTGGCGATCTCGCCTGACGTCACCGGCATCATCACTGACGTGCCGGTGCACGACAACCAGCTGGTGAAAAAAGGCGACACGCTGTTTGTGGTTGACCGTCCGCGCTACCAAAAAGCGCTGGACGAAGCCCAGGCGGATGTCGAGTATTACCAGGCGTTAGTGAGTGAAAAACGCCGTGAAGCCAGTCGCCGCAATCAGTTGGGGACCAGCGCCATGTCGCGTGAAGCGATTGAGCAATCCAATAACGATCTGCAAACCAGCGAGCACCAGCTGGCGAAGTCTGTGGCCACGCGCGACCTGGCGGTGATTGACCTCGATCGCACCACTATCAAAGCGCCATCTGACGGCTGGGTCACCAACCTCAATGTCTATCAGGGCGAATTCATCACGCGCGGCTCGGTAGCCGTGGCGTTGGTGCAACAGCACTCCTTCTATGTGCTGGCCTATATGGAAGAGACCAAGCTGGATGGCGTGCGTCCGGGCTTCCGCGCACAAATTACCCCGTTGGGGAGCAACGCGGTACTGCGTGGCACCGTTGACAGCATCGCGGCGGGCGTAACCAACAGCAGCAGCACCAGCGACAGCAAAGGCATGGCGACCATCGACTCGAATCTGGAGTGGGTGCGTCTGGCGCAGCGTGTGCCGGTGCGTATTCGTCTCGACGAGCAACCGGGCAACCGCTTCCCGGCGGGGACCACGGCGACGGTGGTGATCACCGGTGCGCAGGATCGCGAAACCAAAGTCTCGCCGCTGGCACAGTTGTTCAATCGCCTGCGTGAGTTTGGTTAAGCGAGGGCGATATGATTGAGTTTTTGCGTTTCCCGGTGAAGCTCACCTTCGCGCTGGTTGCGGCGTTGATGATTGGCTTTCACTTCAATCTGGAAACGCCGCGTTGGGCGGTAATGACCGCCGGCATCGTGGCCGGTGGTACCGCCTTTGCTGCGGGGGGCGATCCCTATTCTGGCGCGCTGCGCTATCGCGGCATTCTGCGCATCATCGGTACTTTTATTGGCTGTATCGCCGCGCTCACCATCATGATTGCCACGGTGCGCGCGCCGGTGGTGATGCTGCTGCTGTGCTGTATGTGGGCCGGCATGTGCGTGTGGCTCTCTTCGCTGATCAAAGTCGAAAACTCCTATGCGTTGGGTCTTGCCGGTTACACCGCGCTGATCATCGTGGTGACGGCGGATGCCAGCGGCGGCTTAACGCTGGCTCCGCAGTACGCGGTTGAGCGCTGCAGTGAAATCGTCATCGGTATTCTGTGTGCCATCCTCGCCGACATGCTGTTCTCGCCGCGTTCGATCAAGAAAGTGATTGAGCAGGAAGTGGACGCGCTGCTGGTGGCGCACTACAAATTGCTGCAGCTGTGCGTCGCGCATGAAGACAAAGAGGAAGTGGATAAAGCCTGGAGCGCGTTAGTGCGTCGCACCACGGCACTCAACGGCATGCGCGGCCAGCTGATGATGGAATCCTCACGCTGGAAAAACTCCAGCCGCCGCCTGCAAATGCTCAACACCTTATCGCTGACGCTGATCACGCAGGCCGCCGAAACTTTCCTGATTCAAAACTCGCGTCCGGAATACATTCCACCGCACTATCGTTTGCTGATCGAAAAAGAGGTCAACAGCGTCAACGATGTGCATAAGCGCATGAAGGTGATGCGTCGCCTGATTGGCGTGAGCAGCAAAACCGTGCCGGTGACGCTGGCGAGTTGGGTCGGCGCGGCCACTGAATATCTGCTGCTGATTAACGGCATTAAAAGTAATAGCCGCATCACCACGCTGGAAGAGAGCATTCTGCAGCGTGAGGTAGTGATTCAGGCGCGCTCTGCGGAAACCCATCACGCGATGATCAACGGTATACGTACCTTTGTCGCCACCGCGCTGGGATCGCTGTTTTGGCTATATACCGGCTGGACATCAGGCAGCGGCTGCATGGTGATGCTGGCGGTAATTACCGCGCTGGCGATGCGTATGCCGAATCCGTTGATGATGGCGAAAGACTTCCTTTACGGCATGACGGTTGCGGTGCCGCTCGGCGCGCTCTACTTCATCTTTATTCTGCCCGCGACCCAGCAAAGTGCGCTGCTGTTGTGTATCTCCATCGGCGCGCTGGGTTTTATCGGCGGCATCTTCGTGCAGCGTCGTCAGTTGGGTACGCTGGGTGCGTTGATTGGTACCATCAACGTGCTGGTGCTGGATAACCCGATGAAGTTCGAGTTCAACGTATTCCTTGATAACGTGCTGGGCCAGGTGATTGGCTGCTTTGTAGCGATGATGGTGATTCTGCTGATTCGCGATAAATCCAAAGAGCGTACCGGACGTAAACTGCTGAATCGCTTTATGTATGCCGCGGTGGCTGCGCTGACCACTAATCAGGCGCGTCGTCGTGAAAACCACTTGCCGGCGCTGTATCAGCAACTGTTTTTGCTGCTCAACCTGTTCCCCGGCGATATCGATAAGTACCGTATCGCGCTGACGCTGATTATCGGCCATCAACGCCTGCGCAATGCCGAAGTGCCGGTGAATGCAGATCTCTCGACCTATCACCGCCAGCTGCGCTACACCGCCGATCGCATCATCTCTGCAACCAGCGATGATAAGCGGCGCTATTACTTCGAGCGGCTGCTCAAGGAGCTGGATGTGTATCAGGAGAAGCTGCAGCACTATGCTGCGCCTGATAACGTCACCGAGCCGGTGAAACGGCTGGCGCTGATGCTGGATAAGTATCAGAACACCTTAATACAAATCTGAAACTGGCCGCTGCAACCTGCAGCGGCCTTTTAGATCCCACGCTGACACAAAAACCTCTGATATTGGCATCTATACTTTCCTGACAGGACGCAAACTGACAGGAGAAAACCGATGTCCACTTCCCTGCAACAACACGAATTTTTCAAGACCGGCTATTTCGCTGATGGTCAGTGGCATAACGCCAGCGCCACCTTTGAGGTGACCAATCCTGCCACCGGCGAAGTTATCGCTAACGTGGCGAAAGCCGGCCAGCAAGAAACCGAACAGGCGATTGCCGCCGCGCAGCGTGCGTTTCCCGCCTGGCGCGATAAAACCGCCAAGGCGCGTGCCGAAATCCTCTATCGCTGGTATCAGCTGATCATCGAGAATAAAAGCTGGCTCGGCCAGTTGATGACGGCCGAGCAGGGTAAACCGCTTAAAGAAGCCGAAGGTGAAGTGGAATACGCCGCCAGCTTTATTCAGTGGTTTGCCGAGCAGGCGAAACGCGCCAACGGTGAAATCATCCCGCCGGCTAAACCGGGCTCGCGCATTCTGGCGACGCGCGAACCAATTGGTGTGGTCGCGGCGATCACGCCGTGGAATTTCCCGATGGCGATGCTGACGCGCAAACTTGGCCCCGCATTGGCCGCGGGCTGTACCGGCATAATCAAACCCGCTAACAACACACCGCTGAGCGCCTTCGCGTTGCTGGCGCTGGCGCAGAAAGCCGGTGTGCCTGATGGCGTACTCAATGCGGTGGCGGGCGATACGCATGCCATCAGCGACGCGATTATGGCCAGCAAGGCGGTGCGCAAAATTTCCTTTACCGGTTCCACCGCGGTGGGCAAAACGCTGATGCGTAATGCGGCTGAAACCATGAAAAAAGTCTCAATGGAGTTAGGCGGCAACGCGCCTTACATCGTGTTTGATGATGCCGATATTGATGCGGCGGTGCAGGGCGCGATTGCCAACAAATTCCGCAACGCCGGACAGGTGTGCGTCAGCGTCAACCGCTTCTATGTGCATAACGCGGTCTACGATCGCTTCGTTAATCAACTGGCCGATGCGGTGGGCAAACTAAAAGTCGGAAATGGCGTGGAAGAAGGGGTGATCGTTGGCCCGCTGATTGAGCCGTCCGCGCTGGAGAAAGTGGAAGAGCACGTCAAAGATGCATTGAGTAAAGGCGGCAAATTGCTGGTCGGCGGCGAACGTCATCCTCTTGGTGGCAACTTCTGGCAACCAACGGTGATTGGCGAAGCGCATGAAGAGATGAAGCTGGCGCAGGAAGAGACGTTTGGTCCGGTTGCGGCTTGCTTCCGCTTTGACGATGAAGCCGAGGTGATTGCGCGCGCTAACAATACCGAATTTGGCCTGGCGGCTTACTTCTACACGCAGAATCTGCAGCGGGTATTCCGCGTCTCAGCGGCGCTGGAAGCAGGCATGATCGGCATTAACGAATGCGCGGTATCCACTGAGCTGGCACCGTTTGGCGGCGTGAAAGAGTCTGGACTGGGACGCGAAGGATCGGTGTTGGGGATGGAAGAGTATCTGGAAGTTAAAGCGTTGCACCTCGGCGGACTCAGCTAGCCGCAACAACCAAGAGGGCGTCATGATGAGAACCGAGCGTTTCGATTTCGACGAGATTGTCGATCAAGCCCATTTTTATCGACAGTTTAGCGATCGTTTTGCGTTAGCCGATCTCGCCATCAACGATCTTGACGATCTTTGGGATGCGATTATAGGTGAGCAACTGCCGTTGCCGCTGGAGATTGAATTTGTAAATCTGGGGAAAGGGCAGAAACGCCGGTATGGCGCATTGATCCTGCTATTTGATGAAGCAGAAGAGGAGCTGGAAGGCCAGCTCCGCTTCAATATAAAGTAAAAAGGGCCCCGGCGAGCGGGGCCAAAGGGTTCGTCTTAATTGACGAGGAATTACTTATACAGCTCAGCTGTCACGTGGTAGCTGTCGCCGGTTTTCGCTTCAATCACTTTGTAAGCGCTGGCACCTTGCTCATCCGCTTTCTGAGAAAGCTCGGCACGATAGTCCATTGGCGAACCGCCGGTTCCGCTGATTGAAATGGTGCTGCCGGTAGGTTGCAGATTCTGCGCCTGTTGTTCGGTGACCAGTTGTGCTGCAGAAGCACCAAAGGCGAACAGGGAAAGCAGGGTAGCAGTTGCGATGGTTGTTTTGATTTTCATAATTTTCTCCTCGTTTAATCAACAACCTGCGGCAGAAAAGGGGGGGCGGGTCGTCGATCTATTGCCTGGCGCCATCAAGGCACCGGACGTTCAATTAGTGATTATTTGTACAGTTCAGCAGTTACGTGGAAAGTATCGCCACGGTTGCTTTCGATGATGCGGTAATGGCTGGCACCCTGCGCATCGGCTTTCTGTGACAGTTCCTGACGCACGTTGGTTTGGTCGCCGTCAACACCGCTCACGCTGATGGTTTGGTTCAGAGATTGCAGCTGTTCAGCTTGTTGGTTTGAAACCAGGCTGGCGGCACTCGCGCCAAAAGAAAGAACAGAAGCCAGGCCCAGTACTGCGATAGCTAATTTGGTTTTCATGATTCACTCTCCTGAAATGGGGGCCGGCAACCTGAGAGGCAAGAGCGTCTCAAACGGGTCGCCGTTCACATTGTTTTTTAAGTCAATAACTTATTTGTACAGCTCAGCGGTTGCGTGGTAGCTGTCACCGGTATTCGCCTCAACCACGCGATAGGCTTTAGCACCTTGCTGGTCGGCTTTATCGTTTAACTGCTGACGGATATCCATTGGAGAACCGCCCACGCCGCTGACGCTGATGGTGCCCGCAGGTTGCAGATTCGCTGCCTGTTCGGCATTAATAGAATCTGCTGCAAAAGCACCAAATGACAGGGCAGAGAGAACACTTAAAGTCGCGATAGTAGTTTTAACGTTCATGATAATTTTCCTCGTCGTCTGTTTTTATCTTTTTCTTTCGTGTGATTTGCATCACGAAAACAAGTATAGATCTAATCACCCATGAAATTAATACCGAGCTAATAATGTTTGGTTGTAATTCTTTATCCTTATGGCACTTTTTTAGAACCTGAAGTTATAAAAAACGCCTGGATCTTAACCTGAGGTGGTTATTTCACCGTAAAAACAATGATCTACATAAAATTATCTTTTAGTGCGAAAGATCGTGGTTGATCTCGCTGGCTGATACAGCTAGAGAAGGGAAAGACACTGAGCACAATGTGTAAAGCAGCGTAAAATAGCGCATAAGGTTAAACGGGCACAAAGGTCGTACCAATGATAGCGGCTGAAAAGAACCGACAGGCATATGGATAACTTATTATTTACAAAGGGATTTGTAACAGAATGGTTACGAATGAAGCGCAAAGGGCAAGATTACCGGCAGAGGAACTGCCGGTATGCAGCAGGGTTTTATAGCTCTTGTTCGAATAAAACCAGGATCGCGTCGTACAACTGTTTTACCGAGAAGGTGCGCGCGGGAGTAATAAAGATGGTGTCATCACCGGCAATGGTGCCGAGAATGCCTTCCGCTTTGCCCAGCGAATCCAGCAGGCGCGCAATCAGCTGCGCCGCGCCCGGACTAGTGTGAATCACCACTAACGCATCGTTGTAATCGATATCCAGCACCAGATTCTTCAGCGGGCTGGTGGTGGTGGGCACGCCGAGTTCAGCAGGCAGGCAGTAAACCATCTCCATCTTGGCGTTGCGCGTGCGCACCGCGCCAAACTTGGTCAGCATGCGAGAAACTTTGGACTGATTAATATTCTCGAAGCCGTCTTCCTGCAGCGCCTGCACGATTTCGCCCTGGGAGCTGAATTTCTCTTCCTTCAATAAGGCTTTAAACGCCTTAATCAAGTCGTCTTGTTTCGATGGGTTTCGCATAAGCTACCAATTAAAAAGGGGTTGCAGAGGGCAACAGGCCAACGGCAGATAAATTATTATGCATTTAGATGAATTTTTATGCAATAAGTCTGGCAAGAGAATCGCGGTAATGACCTGCGGGGCGGGCATCATAACAGAATATGATGTTGCACCAAAATCGCGGGTGGACGCGCAAAGCGAAGGTTGCAAAGTTGTTATATTATTGAAGTGGTAACAACAATATCGATGATCATTGCCGTCCATTGTCTTCTGGCTGCGAATGAATCATTCAGGCGACTTCTGAAGTGGAGATGTCTCGGGAGCCGATTGCGGCGTAGTGTTTAGTGCGCGACAGGTTTAGTCGCTATCGCCTGAGAAGTTGATTAAACTCGTAACCTGATGGATTTTCGGCATATCTCTGCCCCACCTTAATAAGGAGTTCAGGATGAAAGTTGCCGTTCTCGGTGCCGCTGGTGGTATTGGCCAGGCGCTCGCACTGCTGCTCAAAACGCAATTACCCGCAGGCTCAGCTCTCTCACTTTACGATATCGCCCCGGTAACGCCCGGTGTGGCGGTCGATCTCAGTCATATCCCAACGGCAGTCACCGTGGAAGGGTTTAGCGGTGAAGATGCTACGCCTGCGCTGCATGGTGCTGATGTGGTGCTGATCTCCGCGGGTGTGGCACGTAAGCCGGGCATGGATCGCGCCGACCTGTTTAACGTCAACGCCGGTATCGTGCGTAACCTGATCGAACAGGTTGCCAGTACCGCGCCAAAAGCGCTGATTGGCGTCATCACCAATCCGGTGAATACGACGGTGGCGATTGCGGCCGAAGTGCTAAAAAAAGCCGGCGTGTATGACAAGAATCGCCTGTTTGGCGTTTCCACCCTCGATATCATCCGTGCCAATACCTTTGTCGCGGCGCTAAAAGGCAAGCAGCCTAACGAGATTGAAGTGCCGGTGGTGGGCGGGCATTCCGGCGTAACGATTCTGCCGCTGCTGTCGCAGGTGGAAGGCGTGAGCTTCAGCGAGCAGGAAGTGGCGGATCTCACCAAACGTATTCAGAACGCGGGCACCGAAGTGGTGGAAGCCAAAGCCGGTGGCGGATCGGCGACGCTGTCGATGGGACAGGCGGCGGCCCGTTTTGGCCTGTCATTGATTCGTGCCCTGCAAGGCGAAGCCAACGTGGTGGAGTGCGCGTATGTGGAAGGCGATGGCGAATATGCCCGCTTCTTCTCGCAGCCGCTGCTGCTGGGCAAAAACGGCATCGTTGAACGCCGTCCGCTGGGCACGCTGAGTGCCTTTGAACAGCAGGCGCTAAACGGCATGCTGGAAACGCTGAAGAAAGATATCTCGCAGGGCGAAGAGTTTGTGAAGTGATGAACTCTAAGCGGCAAAACAAAACGCCCGGCATCTGCCGGGCGTTTTGTTTTTATAATCCGCCAGATTTGAAGGTCTTATTAGCGGGCGCACCGTTAGTCGCGGGGTTTTGCTTTCCGAGCGTCTCCATGCGTACCTGGAATGGTGGGAACGGCATTTCAATGCCGTGCTCCTCAAAGCCGCGCAGAATCAGTTGATGCAGTTCATGGCGCAGCGGCATGCGATGCCCCATCTCCGCCGCATGCACGCGCAGTTCAAACAGCTGAATACCTTGCTGCAGATCGACCAGGAACACATCCGGCGCTGGCATATCTAGCACGTAGGTGCAGCGATCGGCTGCCTGCTTAAGAATGTTGGTCACTTCATCACTGTTGACTCTGGCGGGCGCTGGAATCGTCAACACCACACGCGTCACTGAATCCGACAGCGACCAGTTCACGAACTGCTCAGTAATGAAAGCCTTGTTCGGCACGATGATCTCTTTGCGGTCCCAATCGGTGATGGTGGTGGCACGCGTGTTGATGCGCGTAATGCTGCCAGTCAGGTCGCGAATGGTCACGGTATCGCCAATACGGATCGGTTTCTCAAACAGGATAATCAGGCCGGAGATAAAGTTAGCGAAAATCTCCTGCATCCCGAAGCCCAACCCCAGACCCAACGCAGCAACCAGCCACTGCAGCTTCGACCACTCAATGCCCATCATTGAGAAGCCAATCAAGCCGCCAATCAGCATCAAAGCATACTTGGTCAAAGTGGTAATGGCGTAACCGGTGCCCGGCGCCAAACTGAGATGCTGCAACAGCGCCAGCTCCAGCAGCGCGGGCATGTTACGCACCAGCTGCGTGGTGATGATCAGCACCAGAATCGCAATCAACACCGCACCCAGCGTAATCGCCTGCACGCTGTCCACGCCCTGAATGGTAGTGCTGGCATTCCACAGCGGAATGTTATCAAGGAAGCTAAACGCCGAGTGGATTTCTGACCACAGCACAATCACCGAAACCAGCGCAATCAGCGTCAGGATTGAACGCACCAGACGCAGCGACTGTGCGCTGATCTCATCAAGATCAATGCTTGGCTCATCGATTTCGATGGTGTCGGCATTCGCTGGCGTTGATTGCTCTTTCTCTTCTTCGCTGCGCGCGCGGTTGGCCAGCATATCGGCACGACGCTGACGTGCACGGTCAAAGGCGATGCGGCGGCGCTGAATCAGCATCCAGCGGCGGATGATGTGATACACCACCAGCAGGAAGAACCAGATGCCCACCGAGGTTTCCAGACGCGCCAGCAGCGCCTGCGCGGTGGCGAGATAACCGATGCAGGAGGCGAGGGCAGCCACCAGCGGCAGGGCAATCATCAGGTTCCACAAAATGCGGTTTACGAAGTTATCGCCGTTGCCCTCTTTATCCAGATAGAGCGGAATACCGGCGCGTTTCAGGCTAACGGTAACGATACTCAGCGCGCCACAAATCAGGATGAAGCACACGCGTCCCAGCGTGCCGGAGAATTGCGGATCGTCGAGATTGGCAAAGGCGATCAGCAGCATGATCAGCGGCACAATCAGCCCCACCGACAGCGAGTAATAGCGCATGGCACGCGCCACGCGCGCTTGCGGCCAGCGGAAATGCACCACAAACAAGCCATCGGGACGCGCAAACGCCGCGCTGATCATAAAGGCCCACAGCAGCGGCAGCGTGGCGGTGATGCCATCGCCAATCGCCACGGCGAACGGATAAGGCCAGGCATGCTGTAAACCGTAACCGAGCGCGGCCCACAATACCGGTAGCGGCACCGCCACCAGAATCGACCAAAATACTGTGCGCAGCGTCAGGCTGAAGCGATCCTGCGTCACTTTACCGACGCGGCTGGCGGAGCGCTCCATAAAGGCGTTGTAGTGACGACGAGAGCTGATGCTGAAGCCAACCAGCAGAATCGCACCAATAATCGGTAACACGGTTTCGCGATTGGTAAACATCATCGCCAGCGCTTTGCCGAGCTGGCCGGCGGTATCCAGCGACAACAGACGCTTGAGATCCTGCGCCATCTCCACCGGGAAATTCAGGCCGATGGTATTAACGTCAGCGGTCCAGAACAGATAGCGATGCGTCGCATCTTTAACTTCGGCTAAGGCATCCTGCAGCTGCGTATTGGAAACTTTGAGCTTAGTGATTTCCAGAATCAGCGTATCGCAACCGGAAATCAGTGAGTTCAGCAGTTCGCGCTGGGTTTTAAGTTGCGCTTCGAGGATACGTACCTGATCGCTGCTGAACGGCGTGCCGTCATCCTGCTTGGCTTTGCGCAGTTCCTGCTGGCGCTCCAGCAGATCCTCATAATGCAGACGCTGCACGCGCAGCTGGCCCATTTCGCTGTCAATCTGCTGAGATTTCGGCATCTCTGGCAGACGGGCAACCTGCGCACGCAAGGCTTCGCCCAACAGATTGGACGCCCCCAGCCATTGCGACTGCTCACGCAGCGTGCTCAGCGCCTGACGCACCTGCAAGGTCTGATTGGTGGCCAGACGCTGCTGCGAAGCGACTAAATCCATGCGCTGCGCTTGTTGATTAAGGTCGGCGGAGAGTTCGCGGTTAACGCGGAACTGATCGCTGATCGAACTCGGCAGATCGCCGCTGTTTTCCGCCAGCTGCTCGGTGCGCTCAAGCGCCAGTTCAGCTTCGCGCTGGCGCTGATTGTTGAGCTGATTGCGCAGCGCCTGCAGATAGTTATCCAGTTGAGTCGCTTTACGCTGATGCACCTCAGCGCGCATACGCGCCAGTTCCTGACGGTTATTCGCCGAAAGCTGCGCCAGCTCTAACTCGTCCACGCGCGCTTTGTTGGCGGCGTTTTCCGCCTGACGCGCGTAAATCTGCACCTGCGCCAGCGGCGTAGTCGCCGTCGAAGCGCTCTGCGCGCGACGATCGCTTTCGGTCATCGCCCGGCGTGCATCGGTTTGCTGCTGCGGCAGCTGCGACAGTGAATCGCTGATCTCGCGCGCGCGATCCTGCTCCTGCTGCGCCTGGCGGCCTTCCTCCAGCAGCTGGCTGCTAACCTGCAACAGCTCCTGATCCAGCTCGGCGCTGCTCATATTGCTGCGCACCGCCTTGCTGCTGTCCGTCAGCGTGGCGATCTGCTGACGTAATTCGCGCGCCAGCCGCGGGAAATCATCAATCACCTGCTGATACTGCTTCGCGCGCTCCAGCGACTCATCGCGCTCGTTGAGGAAATTGATCGCCGATTCGAGCGCCTGCACCTGCTCGGTTTGCGCGGGTGAGCTTTTCGCCGATTTAGCCGCATCCAGTTCCTGCTTTAGCTGGCTGGATTGCGGAACGGTGGCTGCAAATACAGAACTGCTGAGCACAAGGCTCAGCAGCAAGGAGAGGAAAACACGCACGGGAGAGATTCCGGGTTATTTGCTAAGTGAGACGCTGTCGCCAGGCTGAGGCAGGGCGATGGCCAGCGGCTGACCGAGGCGGGTTTTGCTTTCGGCTTCAAGGCTTTCTGCCAGCTTCACGCGATTCGGCGCGAACAGGTTGATCACCGTTGAACCCAACTTGAAGCGACCCATTTCCTGGCCTTTCAGCAGCACCACCGCACCATCATGATCGGCAGACGGATAGCGCCAGCGTTTAATCACACCTTCGCGCGGTGGCGTAATGGTGCCCGCCCACACGGTTTCGATGCTACCCACAATGGTGGCACCGACAAGGATCTGCACCATCGGGCCATGATCGGTATCGAATACGCAGATCACGCGCTCGTTACGCGCAAACAGATTCGGGATGTTACGTGCGGTCAGCGGGTTGACGGAGTAGAGATCGCCCGGCACATAGATCATTTCGCGCAGGATGCCGTTACACGGCATATGCACGCGGTGATAATCGCGCGGGGCGAGATAAGTGGTAACAAACTCGCCGTCATGAAACTGATCCGCCAGATCGTCGTTACCGGCCAGCAGCGCCTGCAGGCTGTAAGTGTGGCCTTTGGCCTGGAAGATCTGATCGCCGGCAATGCGGCCCAGCTGGCTGATCGCGCCATCGGCGGGCAGCGCCAGTAAAGAGGCATCAGTATCGATCGGACGCGCGCCCTCTTTTAACGGACGCACGAAGAAATCATTGAAGGTGCGGTAGCTGCCGGTATGTGGCTTGCTGGCTTCCGCCATATCCACTTTGTAGTACCAGACAAATAGGTCGATGACCGCTTTAGTGAGCCAGCCACCACGGCGGCTGGCACCCCAACCGGCGAGCTCGGTGAGCCCTTTTTTAGGCAAAATATGATTCAGGCCGAGTTTAAAACGATCAAACACCGTTGCCTCCTGGCTTAATTACGTGTCGTTAACAAAAAAGGGGGCGGATTGTAGCAGCGCCCCAGCGCGTTGGCGAATGTGCCGTTGTACTGCTTAATCTGCGTCGGAGGAAAAGTTTTTACGCGTCTTTACCTGCGCCATACTTTCCAGAATTCGGTGGTAGTTATCGAAGCGGGAGATATCAATCTTGCCCTCTTCTACCGCTTCGCGAATGGCGCAGCCAGGATCGGTATCGTGCTTACAGTCGCGGAAACGACAACCGCCAAGGAATTCACGGAATTCGACAAATCCGCGCGTCACTTGTTCCGGCTCCAGATGCCATAAACCAAACTCACGCACGCCCGGCGAATCGATCACATCGCCGCCCGCCGGGAAGTGATAGAGGCGTGACGCGGTGGTGGTGTGCTGACCCAGACCAGAAACGTTCGACACATCGTTGGTCAGAATTTCAGCTGCTACCTCCAGGCCAAGCAGGTTATTCAGCAGGCTCGATTTACCCACGCCAGATTGGCCGGCAAAGATGCTGACGCGGCCGGTTAAGGCGCTTTCCAGTTCAACCAGGCCATCTTTGGCGTGGCTGGAAACCATCAAGACGCGATAACCAATGTTGCGATAGATCTCCATCTGCTCATCAACAAACGCGCGGCCTTCGGCATCTAAAAGGTCGGTTTTGTTGAGCACCAGCAGCGGTTCCACGCCAAGGGTTTCGCTGGCGACCAGGTAACGATCGATGATGTTGAGTGACAGCTCTGGCAGGATCGCCGAAACGATAATGATCTGATCGATGTTGGCGGCGATCGGCTTCACGCCGTCATAGAAGTCTGGGCGCGTAAGCACCGTCTTACGTTCGTGTACCGCTTCGACGATCCCTTTGCCGCCGCCAATGGCAGCGCGCCATAAAACGCGATCGCCAGTGACCAGCGAGCGAATAGTGCGGCGGATGTTACAGCGATGCACAACGCCTTCGCTATCTTCCACGTCTGCGTGCATGCCGAAACGGCTGATCACCACGCCATCAGCCGCTTCTCCAAACAGACTATCATCCGGCTCCGGCTTATCGCTCCGTTGCTGCAGACGACGCTGATGGTTGGCGCTTACGCGACGTTGTTGACCTTTCGACAGTTTGTTTTTACTCACGCATCCTCTCACGGCTTTCGCCAGGTTTCGCCCTGCTGGGCAAAACGTCTATGATACACCTGAAATGAGTTTAATGACGACTTTGGCAACAGGCGGGAAACGCATGACAGCTGGAAATGAAAACAACCTGATTTGGATCGACCTCGAAATGACCGGATTGGATCCGGAACGCGATCGCATAATTGAGATCGCTACCATCGTGACCGATGCCAACCTTAACATCCTGGCAGAAGGCCCGGTGTTCGCGGTGCATCAATCTGACGATCAGTTGGCGTTGATGGATGACTGGAACGTGCGCACGCACACCAATAGCGGATTGGTGGCGCGCGTCAAAGCCAGCGAGCACGATGACCGTGCGGCGGAACTGGCCACCATCGAGTTCCTGAAACAGTGGGTGCCGGCGAACACCTCTCCGATTTGCGGCAACAGTATTGGTCAGGATCGTCGCTTCCTGTTTAAGTACATGCCTGAACTGGAAGCCTATTTCCACTATCGCTATCTTGATGTCAGCACGCTGAAAGAGCTGGCGCGCCGCTGGAAACCAGATATCTTGCCAGGTTTTAAAAAGTCCGGTAGCCATCAGGCGCTGGATGATATTCGCGAGTCCGTCGCCGAGTTGGCGTACTATCGCGAGCACTTCCTGCAGCTTTAACCGCCGCGGGTGCGCAGGAAATCATCAGGTTGTCGATAAAAGCAGCGAACGCGCGGAAAGCGCAAAATTTTGCTTTTAGACTCTTGCGACTGAAAGGATTTCTCGTATAATGCGCACCCCGTACCGGTGAAGAATTTGATTCGGAATTCGGAACGAGAAAGTAAAAGCAGTAACGGCGAAGTTCAGAATCGAGCATGTTTATTTGATGCAAGGCGGCAACTGAACGATTCACAGCGAGCTTACATTAGTGAGTGACCTGTGCGAGTGAAGGCAGCCAACGCAGCAGCAGATAAACAGGCGATGATTATGCGGGAATAGCTCAGTTGGTAGAGCACGACCTTGCCAAGGTCGGGGTCGCGAGTTCGAGTCTCGTTTCCCGCTCCAAACTTTCGTTGAGTAGTAAACCTCTAATGCGGGAATAGCTCAGTTGGTAGAGCACGACCTTGCCAAGGTCGGGGTCGCGAGTTCGAGTCTCGTTTCCCGCTCCAGAGTTTGTAGTAAACCATCCAAATCACGGATTTAGTCGTTAGCGTGATTGTTGTGACAAAAATACGAAGAGTCAGAATCGAGTATTTTAGTTTGCAACAAGGCGGCAACTGAACGAATCCCTGGGAGCTTACATGACTAAGTGACCTGGGTGAGTGAAGGCAGCCAACGCAGTAGCAGACTAAAATACGAAGATTATGCGGGAATAGCTCAGTTGGTAGAGCACGACCTTGCCAAGGTCGGGGTCGCGAGTTCGAGTCTCGTTTCCCGCTCCAGATTTTCATATTCACTAATGTTATTTGCCCTTAGGCGCAATCAGAATTAAAACTGCTGCAGATCTTTTTGATCGTATGCGATACCGTTTTTTTCTGGAAATTTTGCACGCCTCGCTAGCAGCGATAATGCTTGTTGTCTGATGCAGTTATCTTACAGGTTATCCACAATGCGCCTGCAAGCTTCTGACGGCGTTTTCCCCGTTGTTTAAAACTGTTTTGAACAGAGTTATCCACAAGCTCTGGACAAACCCCTGCGCGCTAAATACGATGTGAATATTTACAATAATCGCTTAATTGATTGATTTGTAAGTAGTTATAACTATTTCAGACTGTGATCTTGCCCTTAAGACGAAATTACGATCTCCGTCACGATTAAGTGGGATAATTTTATTCACAGCATGTGGAAAAGCGTTTTATCCTGTGCGGCTGCTCAATCACGCATCACGTTGCAGGCCTTTTTCGACCGCGCGCACCAGCCGCTGTTTCTTCGCTGGCTGCACTTCTATCGCTTGCGCCGCGCGTTTCTGCAACTGCTGTGCAATCGCCCATTCAATATGCTCATCAAGCAGGGGATGTTCGCCGCTGCGCAATGCTAATGCCGCCATATTTTCTTCTGCCCAGGGCGCATTGCCCAATGCCACCGCAATATTTCGCAACCAGCGCAAATGCCCAATACGCCGAATCGCTGAACCTTCGGTGATACGCAGAAATTTGGCTTCATCCCATTTGAACAGATCGGTGAGCGGCGGCGCATGCAGCACCGCGCGCGGCGAGAAATCATCTTCATCGGTTAACTGGCCGTAACGATTCCACGGGCAGATCAGCTGGCAATCATCGCAGCCATAAATTCGATTACCAATCAGCGGACGGAACTCTTCAGGAATTGCGCCTTCCAACTCGATGGTGAGATAGGAGATGCAGCGACGCGCATCGACCACGTAAGGTTCGACGATAGCGGAAGTGGGGCAGATAGTGATACAGGCGACACAGCGTCCACACTGCTCTTCCTGGGGCTGATCGACCGGTAACGGCAGATCAATCAGCAGTTCGCCGAGGAAGAACCACGAACCCGCTTCACGGTTGAGGATCAGCGAATGTTTGCCGGTCCAGCCTAAACCGGCTTTAGCGGCAATCGGGCGTTCCAGAATCGGTGCGGAATCGACGAACGGACGAAAATTGCGTTCGCCACAGTGCGCCTGAATCATTTCTCCGAGCTTTTTCAGTCGATTGCGCAATACTTTGTGATAGTCGCGGCCCAGCGCATAGCGGCTTACATAGCCCAGCTGCGGATTTTTTAAGGTGCTGGCAAAGGCGGCTTTAGCTGGAAGGTAATTCATGCGTACGCTAATCACGCGCAGCGTGCCAGGCAGCAGCTCATGCGGCCGCGCACGCATCATGCCGTGGCGCGCCATCCAATCCATCTCGCCATGATATTGCTTATCCAGCCACGCCTGCAGTTTGGGCTCTTCGGCGCTCAGATCGGTATCGCAAATACCGACCTGTTGGAAGCCGAGGTCGCGTCCCCACTGTTTAATTTGTTCAGCGAGCTGTTGAAGATCGAGAGGATATGACATGAGAAACCAGGCAATTGAAGCAAACGCGCGCAGTTTAACACACTCTGTCTGGCCTGCGCAGGCGATGGCGCAACTGGAACGCGATGCCGCCGATAGCCTGGGCTTAACGCTGTTTGAGCTGATGCAACGTGCTGGCCAAGCCAGCTATGAATTAGGCTGCCAGCTGTGGCCGCAGGCGCAGCATTGGTTGATCCTGTGCGGGCACGGCAACAATGGCGGCGATGGTTATGTGGTGGCGCGACTGGCGCAGGCAGCAGGATTGAACGTGACGCTGCTGGCGTGCGCAGGCAGCAAAGCCTTGCCAGAAGAGGCGCAGCAGGCGCAAGACGCATGGCTGGCGGCGGGCGGTGTGATTCATGCGGCGGATGCGCCCTGGCCGGAGCAGGTTGAGGTGATCGTCGATGCGCTGCTCGGCACCGGCCTGAATCGCGCGCCCGCCGATCCTTACGATCGCCTGATCACACTCATCAACGCGCATGCCGCACCGGTGCTGGCGATCGATATTCCCTCTGGTTTGCTGGCGGCTAATGGCACGGCGCCGGGCAAAACGGTCATCGCCGATCACACGTTGAGCATGATTACGCTGAAACCCGGCCAACTGACCGGCAAGGCGCGCGATTACGTTGGCGTTCTGCACAACCATGAGTTGGGCTTGTCGGCATATCTTGCCGCTGAGCAGGCACCGATTTCACGCTATGACGCCGGGGATTTAACGTGCTGGCTGAAACCACGTCGCGCTACCTCTCATAAAGGTGATCAGGGGCGGCTATTGGTGGTCGGCGGCGACAGCGGCACGGCGGGCGCGATTCGCATGACCGGTGAAGCCGCCCTGCGAACCGGCGCCGGACTTGTGCGCGTGCTGACACATGAAGATAATATTGGTCCGATTCTCACCGCGCGACCGGAGTTAATGGTTGATGCGCTGAGCGATGAACGGCTGGATCAGGCGCTGGAGTGGGCGGATGTGATCGCCGTTGGACCGGGGCTCGGCCAGCGCGATTGGGCTCAGAAGGCACTGAAAAAGATCGCGGTCAGTGAAAAGCCGATGCTTTGGGATGCGGATGCGCTTAACCTGCTGGCAATCAAGCAGGATAACCGTCAGAATCGCATCATTACGCCGCATCCCGGCGAAGCTGCGCGCTTGCTAGGGGTGAAAACCAGCGAGATTGAGAGTGACCGCTTACACGCTGCGCGCGCCTTGGCGAAACGCTACGGCGGCGTGGTGGTTCTGAAAGGCGCGGGCACGGTGATTGCCAGCGCGGCGGGTGACATCGCCATTGCCGATGTGGGCAACGCGGGCATGGCGTCTGGCGGCATGGGCGATGTGCTGAGCGGGATTATTGCCGCTCTGCTCGGCCAGAAACTGACATTACTTGATGCAGCCTGCGCAGGCTGTGTCGCGCATGGGGCAACAGCCGATGCCGTCGCGCATCAGCGCGGTACTCGCGGCATGTTAGCCACTGATTTATTCGAGCTGCTGTGGCAGTTTGTTAATCCAGAGATGATCCAACAATAAAGCATGAAGACCTGTGTTATCCCTTTGCCCGATGAGGCGGCAACCCTGAATCTGGGTGCGCAATTGGCGCGCGTCTGCAACAGCGCGCTGGTGATCTATCTTTATGGCGATTTGGGTGCCGGTAAGACCACCTTTAGCCGTGGTTTTCTGCAGGCGCTCGGCCATCAAGGCAATGTAAAAAGCCCAACGTATACGCTGGTCGAGCCCTACGAGCTCGGCTCTCGCACGCTGTACCATTTCGATCTCTATCGTCTTGCCGATCCCGAAGAGCTAGAGTTCATGGGCATCCGCGACTATTTCGCCGGCGATGCGCTCTGTCTGGTGGAGTGGCCGCAGAGGGGCACCGGCGTGCTGCCTGAGCCCGATTTAGCGCTGACGTTGCGCTACGTGGATGCGGCGCGTGAAGCCGAAATAAGCGCGGTTTCCGCCACGGGCGAAGCGCTGTTAACCCAATTCCAGCAAGGCAGGGATCCGGCATGATGTCACGGATGAAAATCATTGTACTGGGCTTGCTGTGCCTGTTTTCTGCCTCGGCGTTGTCTGCCACGTTATCGGATATCAAAGTCGAAAATGGCGATAGCCAGGCCACCGTCACGCTGAGCTTTAACGGTCAGCCCGTATATGGCTTTTTTCCGCTGCACAATCCCAATCGTGTGGTGCTGGATATTCGTCAAAGCGGCGCGATTAAAGGTTTGCCGCTCAATTTTAGTGGCGAAAATATTGTGCAGCGCATTCGCCATAGCCAGCCGAAGGATAAGCAAAGCCTGCGTTTGGTGTTCGAACTGACGCAGCCCGCGCAGACGCGCGCCAGCACGCAGCGCGATGGCAATAATTATCGCGTGGTGTTCACCATTCGTGGGACGCAGCCAGCGAAGCGCCCGGCCGCAGCCGCGCCTGTTACCACCGCGCGTGAAAGCCAGCCGAGCAGCAGCAGCCAGGGCAATCCGTTCAACGCCAATCAGGTGACAGCGGTGACCAGCAGCAATACCACCGTGCGTCCCGGCAACTCGGTTAGTCGCAACGATGTGGTAATTGTGGCGATTGATGCCGGGCACGGCGGTCAGGATCCCGGCGCATCCGGCCAGCACGGTTTGCACGAGAAAAATGTCACCATCTCAATTGCGCGTAAGTTGAAAGCGCTGATGGATCAGGATCCGATGTTCAAACCGGTGCTGACGCGTAACGGCGACTATTTCAT
The DNA here is from genome assembly GCF_019091025.1 of Pantoea sp. GbtcB22. Classification (NCBI taxonomy): domain Bacteria; kingdom Pseudomonadati; phylum Pseudomonadota; class Gammaproteobacteria; order Enterobacterales; family Erwiniaceae; genus Pantoea; species Pantoea sp. GbtcB22. The sequence continues at coordinate 213,753 of NZ_JAGXKB010000007.1, read as the reverse complement.
CTCGGTAATGGGCCGCTCAGAAGTGGCGCGTAAAGAGAACGCGAACCTGCTGGTATCCATTCACGCCGACGCCGCGCCAAATCACTCAGCCACCGGCGCATCGGTTTGGGTGCTGTCTAACCGCCGCGCCAATAACGAAATGGCGAACTGGCTGGAACAGAAAGAAAAACAATCTGAGCTGCTGGGCGGCGCAGGGGATCTGCTGGCGAACAGCCAGGCCGATCCCTATCTTAGCCAGGCAGTGCTGGATTTGCAGTTTGGTCATTCACAGCGTGTAGGTTATGACGTCGCCGTCAAAGTCCTGCAGCAGTTGCGCGGTATTACGCCGCTGCATAAGCGTCTGCCGGAACATGCCAGCCTTGGCGTTTTACGTTCCCCGGATATTCCCTCTTTACTGGTCGAAACCGGCTTTATTAGTAATGCCGCGGAGGAGCGGCTGCTTGGCAGCAGCGCGTATCAGGAGAAGATTGCTCAGTCGATTTATAAAGGCCTGCGCAATTATTTCCTTACGCATCCGCTGCAATCGATCCCAAAGGAGGAAAACCGGCCGCTGGACAGCGCACCAGCGGTTAGCGTCGCCAGCAACCCGGCGACCGGTACGGTGCAATATACCGGCGCAACGCAGCGTCATACCGTCACGCGTGGCGAAACGCTGTCGGGCATCGCGGCAAAATATGGCGTGAGCATGGCGACGTTACGTGAGATGAATAGCCTGAAGCGCGATGTGGTTTGGGTGGGACAGCGCCTGAAGGTGCCCGCGAAATCCAGCGTCAGCGTGGCGGCGAGTCGTCCAACCCGGCATAAAGTGGTGCGCGGTGATTCCCTCACGGCGATTGCCGCGCACTATGGCGTGAGCTCAAAAGCCATCATGCAGGCGAATAATATGAAGTCGAGCAATGTGATGCTGGGGCAAAACTTAAAAATTCCGCAATCCTGATTGTTGGCTCCACGTGAGCCAACCAGCCAGAAGGATCACCACCATGCCAATACAGATTTTACCGCCGCAGCTGGCGAACCAGATTGCCGCAGGCGAAGTGGTTGAGCGCCCGGCGTCGGTCGTAAAAGAGCTGGTGGAAAACAGCCTTGATGCCGGTGCCACGCGCATTGATGTCGATATTGAGAAAGGTGGCGCGAAGCTCATCCGCATTCGCGACAACGGCTGCGGCATCGCCAAAGCCGAGCTTGCAATGGCATTGGCGCGGCATGCGACCAGCAAAATTGCTTCGCTTGATGACCTTGAGGCGATCATGAGCCTCGGCTTTCGTGGCGAAGCGCTCGCTAGTATCAGTTCCGTTTCTCGTTTAACGCTGACTTCACGCACCGCCGACCAAAGCGAAGCCTGGCAAGCCTACGCGGAAGGGCGCGACATGGATGTGACGGTGAAACCGGCTGCGCATCCGGTAGGTACCTCGCTGGAAGTGCTCGACCTGTTCTATAACACGCCCGCTCGCCGCAAATTCATGCGCACTGAAAAGACCGAGTTTACCCATATCGATGAGGTGATTCGTCGTATTGCGCTGGCACGCTTTGACGTCGCTATTTCGCTTAGCCACAACGGTAAGTTAATGCGTCAGTATCGCGCGGTCAGTGAAGATGCGCAGCGGGAGCGGCGTTTAGGGGCCATTTGCGGCACCACGTTTATGCAGCACGCTTTACGCATTGAGTGGCAGCACGATGATTTAGCGCTGCGCGGTTGGGTCGCCGATCCTCACGGTTCGCGCCAGGTTACCGATCTGCAATATTGCTACGTCAACGGACGCATGATGCGCGACAAGCTCATCAATCACGCGATTCGTCAGGCTTATCAAACGCAGCTTGGTGACGATCAGCAGCCAGCTTACGTGCTCTATCTGGAGATCGACCCGCATCAGGTGGATGTCAACGTCCATCCGGCTAAGCACGAGGTGCGTTTTCATCAGTCGCGTCTGGTACATGATTTTATCTGGCAAGGCGTGATGAGTGCGCTGCAAGCCAGACGCGCGCCGGAATTGCCCATCGCCCACGCCGAAGAACCTGCGCCGAAGTGGCAGCCAGAAAACCGTCAGGCGGCAGGCGCGAACCACTTTACACAACCCAGCAACACGCCACGCAGCGGCGGCGCTTCTGCGGCCGCGAGTGCGAACTGGCAGAACAAAGAGCCGGTTTACAGTGCGCGTGAGGGTAATGCCTATAAGCAGTTGATGAAAACGCCGATGGTAGAAACGCCGCGCGCGGCGCCAGTTCCTGCCGTGGCTCCGGTGCGTTTGCCGGAAAAGCATGAAGCGCCGCTGGCCGCTCATGCGCAAAGTTTCGGCCGCGTGTTAAGCGTTTTGAAGGATCGTTATGCGCTGCTGGAACGTGGTAGCGCATTGCAATTGTTATCGCTGGCCGTGGCGGCGCGCTGGCTAAAACAGGCCCAGCTTGAACCAGGGGAAGAGGGTTTAAAACCGCAGCCGCTCCTGATCCCGGTGCGCCTGAAAATTGCTGCGCCCGAGCTGGCCGCCATAGCCGATCATGCCGCGCTGCTGAGCCAGATGGGCATTGATTTACAACGAGAAGGGCAACACGTGACGTTGCGCGCGGTGCCTTTACCGTTACGAACACAAAATTTACAAATCTTGATTCCAGAACTGTTAGGCTACCTGGCCCGGCAGCAAGAGGTTTCTGCATCCACGTTGGCCCAATGGCTGGCGCGTCGAGATGATGCAGAAGACGCTCACTGGAATCACTCGCAGGCGATTGCACTGCTGGCAGAGCTGGAAAGGCTTTGTCCGCAACTGCTGAAGTCGCCGCCTTCAGGTCTGTTACAGACCATTGAGATTGAGAGCGCGCTAAACGCGTTGAAGCATGAGTGAACTAAACCAGGCTAGCCGGCCAAAGGCAATTTTTTTGATGGGGCCTACCGCCTCCGGTAAGACGGCATTAGCGATTTCGCTGCGTCAGCAACTTCCGGTGGAACTTATTAGCGTTGACTCTGCCTTAATCTATCGCGGGATGGATATTGGCACGGCGAAACCGTCGGCAGAAGAGTTAGCACTGGCGCCCCATCGTTTGCTGGACATTCGCGATCCGGCGGAAGCGTATTCCGCCGCAGAATTTCGTCGCGATGCGTTGGCAGAAATGACGGATATCACCCGGAAGGGGAAGATTCCGTTGCTTGTTGGTGGAACCATGCTCTACTTCAAGGCATTACTTGAAGGATTGTCGCCGTTGCCCTCGGCCGATCCCGAGGTGCGTCAGCGAATAGAGCAAATGGCGGCGGAGAAAGGGTGGGAAGCCTTGCACCGTCAGCTGTGTGAAATCGATCCGGTCGCCGGTAGTCGTATTCATCCGAATGATCCGCAGAGACTTTCGCGAGCACTGGAAGTTTTTTTTATTTCGGGTAAAACTTTAACGGAACTGACAAAAACCTCCGGCGAAGCGTTACCCTACGACGTGTACCAGTTTGCTATCGCACCTGCGAGTCGTGAACTGATACATCAACGCATTGCGTTGCGTTACGACCAGATGCTAGCGTCAGGATTTGAAGCGGAGGCTCGTGCACTGTTTGCGCGAGGTGATTTGCATACGGACATGCCTTCCATTCGTTGTGTTGGTTATCGCCAGATGTGGTCTTATTTGTCAGGTGAAATCGATTACGACGAAATGGTTTATCGGGGAATTTGCGCCACTCGGCAGCTCGCTAAACGCCAGATGACCTGGTTACGTGGCTGGCCTGAAGTACACTGGTTAAACAGTGATGAGCCAGAGTTAGCGCGTAATGCGGTGCTTAAGGTAGTTAGTGCGTAGCAGGGATGATTGTGTACAATTGGTCCGTTATCGTGCGCAAATTTTTACGCAGTTTTTCTGAACCACGGTTCTTAAAGCAACAAACAACAAGCATATAAGGAAAAGATAGAATGGCTAAGGGGCAATCTTTACAAGACCCGTTTTTGAACGCATTGCGTCGTGAACGTGTACCGGTTTCGATCTATTTGGTGAATGGTATTAAGCTGCAAGGGCAAATTGAATCCTTTGATCAGTTCGTCATTCTGTTAAAAAACACGGTCAGCCAGATGGTGTATAAACACGCCATCTCTACAGTGGTTCCTTCTCGTCCAGTGTCGCACCATAGCAATAACGCGGGCGGCAGCGGTGGTAGCAGCAACTATCATCACAGCGGAAGCAATCAAAGCGCTCAGTCGCAGCCACAACAAGACGGCGATAACGCAGAATAATTTTGCGCTGCCGTAAAGCCAGGGCTGGAGAACGAGCACGTTTTCCTGTCCTGGTTATTTTATTTTAGCGAGGTTATAGCTTGTTTGACCGTTATGATGCCGGTGAGCAGGCCGTACTGGTACACATCTGGTTCTCCCAAGACAAAGAGCTGGAAGATTTGCAGGAGTTTGAAACTCTTGTCTCTTCTGCGGGCGTTGAAGCGCTGCAAGTCATTACGGGCAGCCGTAAAGCGCCACATCCCAAATATTTTGTCGGTGAAGGAAAGGCAGTTGAAATTGCCGATGCGGTAAAAGCGAGTGGAGCATCGGTCGTTTTATTCGATCATGCCTTAACTCCTGCTCAGGAACGTAATCTTGAACGGCTGTGCGAATGTCGCGTAATCGATCGCACCGGCTTAATTCTCGATATATTCGCCCAGCGCGCCCGCACCCATGAGGGTAAATTGCAGGTCGAGCTGGCACAACTACGCCATTTAGCAACCCGTTTGGTTCGCGGATGGACACACCTTGAACGCCAGAAAGGCGGTATCGGTTTACGTGGTCCGGGTGAAACTCAGCTGGAAACGGACCGACGCTTGCTGCGTGGCCGTATCAGTCAGATTCTCTCCCGTCTTGAACGCGTCGAAAAACAGCGCGATCAGGGCAGACAAGCGCGTGCCAAAGCTGACGTGCCAACCGTTTCGCTGGTGGGTTACACCAACGCCGGTAAATCCACCCTGTTCAACGCGATTACCTCTGCGGATGTGTACGTAGCGGATCAACTGTTCGCGACACTTGATCCAACATTGCGCCGTCTGAATGTGGCGGATGTGGGTGAAGTGGTTTTAGCAGACACCGTTGGTTTTATCCGTCATTTGCCGCACGACTTAGTCGCGGCGTTTAAAGCCACGCTGCAGGAAACGCGTCAGGCGACATTGCTGCTGCATGTGATTGACGCTGCCGATTTGCGCGTGAATGACAACATTGATGCGGTAAATGAAGTTCTGGAAGAGATTGAAGCTGACGAAATTCCGGCGCTGTTGATCATGAACAAAATCGATATGCTGGAGGACTTTGTGCCGCGTATCGATCGCAACGAAGAGAACCAGCCGATTCGTGTGTGGTTATCTGCACAGAGCGGCGTGGGTCTGCCGTTGCTGTGGCAGGCGCTCTCTGAGCGTTTAGCCGGTGAAATCGCGCAGTACGATTTACGTCTGCCGCCGGAAGCGGGCCGTTTGCGCAGTCGTTTTTATCAGTTGCATGCTATAGAAAAAGAATGGAATGAAGATGATGGCTGTGTGAGTTTGCACGTGCGTATGCCGATAGTTGATTGGCGTCGTCTGTGTAAACAAGAGCCGTCGCTAGCCAGTTATATTGTTTGAAATTGCCCAAACGCCTTTACTCAATATCTTTTAGATTGTCGTCATTATCGTTGCAGGCCGTATGTGCAGGATTTACCCGAATATTTCGGATTCCAGCAAGGCGGCAACTGAGTGAATCCCCAGGAGCTTACATCAGTAAGTGACTGGGGTGAACGAAGGCAGCCAACGAAGCTGCAATCCGAAAGATGAAGGGTAAAAAACGTAAATACAATAAATGGAGTAGAAACATGGCGTGGAATCAGCCCGGAAATAACGGACAGGACCGCGACCCGTGGGGAAGCAGCAATAATCAAGGCGGCAACTCTGGGGGAAATAAAGGAGGTCGCGATCAGGGACCACCTGATCTGGATGATATCTTCCGAAAGTTGAGTAAAAAACTCGGCGGACTGGGCGGTGGCAAACAGAATGACAATGGCCAGCGCAGCGGCGGTAGCGGTGGCAAAGTGGTTGGCATTGTTGCCGTAGCGGCAGTCGTTATCTGGGCGGCTAGCGGTTTCTACACCATCAAAGAAGCGGAACGTGGCGTCGTCACACGCTTTGGCAAATTTAGCCATCTGGTTGAGCCAGGCCTCAACTGGAAACCGACTTTCGTCGATCAGGTTCGCGCCGTAAACGTAGAAGCCGTACGTGAACTGGCCGCGTCTGGCGTGATGTTGACGTCGGATGAAAACGTAGTGCGCGTTGAGATGAACGTGCAGTATCGCGTGACGGATCCTGAGCGTTATCTGTATGCCGTGACCAGCGCCGACGACAGCCTGCGTCAGGCCACCGACAGCGCCTTGCGTGGCGTGATTGGTCGCTCAACCATGGACCGCATCCTGACGGAAGGTCGTACCGTGGTACGTAGCGAAACTCAGCGTGAGCTTGACGAAACTATCCGTCCGTACAATATGGGTATTACCCTGCTGGACGTAAACTTCCAGGCGGCGCGTCCACCAGAAGAAGTAAAAGCCGCGTTTGATGATGCGATTGCCGCGCGTGAAAACCGTGAACAGTATGTTCGTGAAGCTGAAGCTTATTCGAACGAAGTTCAGCCGCGTGCTAATGGTCAGGCGCAACGTATCCTCGAAGAGGGTCGTGCTTACAAAGAACGTACGGTGTTAGAAGCGCAGGGTGAAGTGGCGCGTTTTGCTCGCTTGCTGCCTGAATATAAAGCTGCACCAGAAATCACGAAAGAGCGTCTCTATATTGAAACCATGGAACGTGTGCTGAGTCATACCCGCAAGGTATTGATCAGCGATCGTGGTAATAATTTGACGGTCCTGCCATTGGATCAACTGATGCGCGGTGGTCAGGCATCTGGCCAGGGCGGTCAGAAAATGACGAATCTAATGAAGTCTCCTTCGTCGTCCGATAGTAATGCGAGCCGTGGAGATTCTTCATCTTACAGTCCAGACAGCATCATGGATCAGCGTCGCGCCAATGCGCTGCGCAACGATACCCAGCGCCAGGGGAGGGAGTAATCGATGCGTAAGCCAATCATCGCCGTAATTATTGTAGTGCTGGTGGTGCTTTACGCGTCACTGTTCGTGGTGCAGGAAGGCCAACGCGGCATCGTGCTGCGCTTTGGTAAGGTTCTGCGTGATGACGAAAACAAACCGCTGGTGTACGCACCGGGTCTGCATTTCAAAATTCCGTTTATCGAAACCATGAAATCACTGGATGCGCGCATTCAGACCATGGATAACCAGGCTGACCGCTTTGTTACCAAAGAGAAGAAAGACCTGATCGTTGATTCTTACATCAAGTGGCGCATCAGTGACTTCAGCCGTTACTACCTGGCAACCGGTGGTGGCGACGTTTCTCAGGCAGAAGTGCTGCTGAAACGTAAGTTCAGTGACCGTCTGCGTTCTGAAATGGGTCGTCTGGATGTGAAAGACATCGTGACTGATTCACGTGGCCGTTTAACCACCGACGTGCGTGATGCCCTGAACACCGGCAGCGCTGGCAATGATGATGACGTTCAGACGCCAGCAGCGGATGATGCGATTGCGAGTGCTGCAGCACGTGTAGAACGTGAAACCAACAGCAGTGAGCCGGCACCAAACCCGAACAGCATGGCTGCGTTAGGTATTGAAGTTGTCGACGTGCGCATCAAGCAGATCAACCTGCCGACTGAAGTGTCTGACGCGATCTACAACCGTATGCGCGCCGAGCGTGAAGCGGTAGCGCGTAGTCAGCGTTCACAAGGTCAGGAAGAGGCAGAGAAACTGCGTGCACAGGCCGATTATCAGGTTACGCGCACGCTGGCAGAAGCACAGCGTGAAGCGCTGATTTCGCGCGGTGAAGGTGATGGTGAAGCGGCAAAACTGTTTGCTGATGCCTTCAGCCAGGATCCGGATTTCTATGCCTTTATCCGCAGCCTGCGCGCCTATGAGAATAGCTTCTCAGACAACCAGGATGTGCTGGTGCTGAGCCCGGATAGCGATTTCTTCCGCTATATGAAAGCGCCCTCTAACGCCACGCGTTAAGAACTGATATAAAGTCCAGGCCGACAATGTTGTCGGCCTTTTTTTTGGGAAAAAATCATGAACTCAACCATCTGGATGGCGCTGGCTTTGGTTTTGGTGCTGGAAGGACTTGGACCGATGTTAATGCCACGCGTGTGGCGGCGGATGATTCTGGCGATGACGCAGTTGCCCGATCGTCTCTTACATCGTTTTGGTGGCGGTTTAGTGGTGGCCGGCGTGGTGATTTACGCCATGATCAGCATGCATGCGCGTTAATCAGCCTGAAATTATGTGAGGCCGCCCGACTCAATTGTGTCTGTTGGCCGCTGTTCCCCCAACATGTTGTGAGCTGAGCAAAACTCAGGCAAAAAACAGCGCAATCGTATGCTAAAAGTGCTGAAAGAGTAAAAGTCAGGTGGTAGAATCCATTTTTAAGCAATCGGTGATTTTGAAAAAATGGGTAAGAACGTCGTCGTACTGGGCACCCAATGGGGTGACGAGGGTAAAGGTAAGATCGTAGACCTTCTGACAGAGCGCGCGAATTACGTCGTGCGTTACCAAGGTGGCCATAATGCAGGCCACACACTTGTCATCAACGGTGAAAAAACCGTCCTCCACTTAATTCCATCTGGCATCCTGCGTGAAAACGTCACCAGCATCATTGGTAACGGCGTTGTCCTGTCGCCTGAAGCGCTGATGAAAGAGATGAAAGGTTTGGAAGAGCGCGGTGTGCCGGTACGTGAACGTCTGTTGATCTCTGAAGCCTGCCCATTGATTCTGCAGTACCACGTAGCAATGGATGTGGCGCGCGAAAAAGCGCGTGGCGCTAAAGCTATCGGCACCACCGGTCGCGGTATCGGTCCTGCCTATGAAGATAAAGTGGCACGTCGCGGTCTGCGCGTGAGCGATCTCTTCAACAAAGAAACCTTTGCGGTGAAGCTGAAAGAGATCGTCGATTTCTACAACTTCCAGCTGGTTAACTATTACAAAACCGACGCAGTTGACTACGAAAAAGTGCTGAGTGATACGCTGGCGGTGGCCGATATCATTACCAGCATGGTGGTTGATGTGTCCGATCTGCTGGACGGCGCGCGCAAGCGTGGCGACCTGATCATGTTTGAAGGTGCGCAGGGTACGCTGCTGGATATCGACCACGGTACCTATCCATACGTGACCTCCTCAAACACCACCGCAGGTGGCGTAGCGACGGGTTCAGGTATTGGTCCACGCTATGTTGATTACGTGCTGGGTATCGTGAAAGCCTACTCAACGCGCGTGGGTGCCGGTCCATTCCCGACCGAACTGTTCGATGAAACCGGTGAGTTCCTGTGTGCACAAGGTAACGAGTTCGGCGCGACCACCGGTCGTCGTCGTCGTACCGGCTGGCTGGATGCGGTTGCCGTTCGCCGTGCCGTACAGATCAACTCCCTGTCAGGTTTCTGCATGACCAAACTGGACGTGCTGGATGGCCTGAAAGAAGTGAAAATCTGTGTGGCTTATCGCATGCCAGATGGCCGCGAAATGACCACCACGCCGCTGGCAGCTGAAGGCTGGGAAGGCATTGAGCCGATTTACGAAACCATGCCAGGCTGGAGCGAGACCACATTCGGCGTCAAGACGCTGGAAGGTCTGCCGCAAGCTGCACGTGACTACATCAAACGTGTAGAAGAAGTGACCGGTGTGCCGATTGATATTATTTCTACCGGCCCAGACCGCAGTGAGACCATGATTCTGCGCGACCCGTTCGACGCATAATCTCCTCAGGCCGGACTCTGTCCGGCCTTTGTATTTCTAATCTTTGACTCCACTCACTCTATTTTTTCTTGCAAATATCGATACTTGCCGGAAAAAAACGCACCGGCCACCACGCTCTGGTTTATCATCATATTTAAACATCACGCCGACCGGCGCATAACCATAACGTTCGATGATTCACTGAGGTATATGTGCAGCTAACAAGTTTTACCGATTATGGTCTGCGTGCCTTGATTTACATGGCGACGTTACCGGAAGGTAAGCAGACCAACATTACCGAAGTCACCGATACCTACGGGGTGTCGCGTAACCATATGGTTAAAATCATCAATCAACTTAGCCGGGCTGGCTTTGTCGCCGCAACACGCGGTAAAAACGGCGGAATTCGTTTAGGCATGGACCCGGAAAAAATCGTCATTGGCGATGTGGTGCGAAGAATGGAGCCATTGCAGCTCGTGAACTGCGACGAGTGTGTGATCACGCCAGCCTGTCGTTTGCGTAAAGCATTGCACGATGCGGTCCAGCTATTCCTCAAGGAACTGGACAAGTATACGCTGGCCGATTTGGTCAAAGATAACGATTCGCTGTACCAACTTTTATTGTCCGAACCGCCGGTGGCAATCCAAATTAAATGACATCGGAGGAACCGTAATGTCAAAAGATCCTTATCAGGATAGAGAAGCTGAAAAATACGAAAACCCAATTCCAAGCCGCGAATTTATTCTGGCACTGCTGGAAAAACGCGAAAAGCCGACCAGCCGCGATGACATCGCGCAGGAATTGAATATCACCAGCGAAGAGCAGCTGGAAGCGCTGCGTCGTCGTCTGCGCGCCATGGAGCGCGATGGCCAGTTGGTGTTTACTCGCCGTCAATGTTACGCCCTGCCAGAACGTCTTGATCTGCTTCGCGGTAAAGTGATTGGCCATCGCGATGGCTATGGCTTCCTGCGCGTAGAAGGTCAGAAAGATGATTTCTATCTCTCTGCTGAGCAGATGAAATTCTGCCTGCACGGCGACGTGATTCTGGCGCAGCCAGGCAGCGCCGATCGTAAAGGTCGTCGTGAAGCGCGCGTGGTGCGCGTGCTTGAGCCACGTAACAGCCAGATCGTCGGCCGCTACTTTACCGATGCAGGTACCGGTTTTGTGGTGCCGGATGACAGCCGCCTGAGTTTCGACATCCTGATCCCGCAAGAAGAAACGCTTAACGCGCGTATGGGTTCAGTGGTGGTGGTTGAAATCACCCAACGTGCGACGCGTCGCACCAAAGCGATCGGTAAAGTGACCGAGCTGCTGGGTGACGATATGGGCACCAGCCTTGCGGTCGATATGGCGGTGCGCACCCATGAAATCCCGCACACATGGCCGGAAGAAGTTGAGAAGCAGATCGCTAAGCTGAAAGAAGAAGTACCGGAAGAAGCGAAGCTGGGACGTGTTGATTTACGTAAGTTGCCGCTGGTCACCATTGATGGTGAAGATGCGCGTGACTTTGATGATGCGGTTTTCTGCGAGAAGAAGCGCGGCGGTGGCTGGCGTTTATGGGTGGCCATTGCCGACGTCAGCTATTACGTACGTCCGGGCACGCCGCTGGACGATGAAGCGCATCAGCGCGGCACCTCGGTCTATTTCCCGTCGCAGGTTATCCCGATGCTGCCGGAGATTCTCTCCAACGGCTTGTGCTCGCTGAATCCGCAGGTTGATCGTTTGTGCATGGTGTGTGAGATGACCATCTCCTCCAGCGGCAAACTTACCGGTTTCAAACACTATGAAGCGGTGATGAATTCCCATGCGCGACTGACCTACAACAAAGTGTGGAACATTCTGCAAGGTGATGCCGATCTGCGTGAACAATACGCGGCTCAGGTTCCTCATCTGCACGAGTTGCACAACATGTATCAGGTGCTGGAAACCGCGCGCGAGCAGCGTGGCGGCATTTCGTTTGAGACCGATGAACCCAAGTTCATCTTCAACGCCGAGCGTCGCATTGAGCGCGTTGAGCGCACGTCACGCAATGATGCGCATAAGCTGATTGAAGAGTGTATGATTCTCGCCAATATCGCCTCAGCGCGTTTTGTTGAGAAAAATGAAGAGCCTGCGCTGTTCCGCGATCACGATCGTCCAAGCGAAGACAGCATCAAAAGCTTCCGTACCGTATTGAACGAGCTGGGCTTAAGCCTGCCGGGTGGCACTAAGCCACACCCGACCGATTATGCCGCCTTGCTGAAGCAAGTGGCCGATCGGCCAGACGCAGAAATGCTGCAAACCATGCTGCTGCGTTCGATGAAACAGGCGGTTTACGATCCTGAAAACCGGGGTCACTTCGGCCTGGCGCTGGCGTCGTACGCGCACTTCACCTCGCCGATTCGCCGCTACCCGGATTTGCTGCTGCATCGCGCCATCAAATATCTGCTGGCAAAAGAGCGCGGCGAAGTGGATGGCATCACCACGCCGACCGGCGGCTATCACTACGACATGCAGCAGATGCTGCAGCTGGGCCAGCACTGTTCACTGACCGAGCGCCGTGCTGATGAAGCCACGCGCGATGTTGCCGATTGGCTGAAGTGTGACTTCATGCAGGATCAGGTCGGCAACGTGTTCAACGGCGTGATCTCCAGTGTGACCGGCTTTGGTTTCTTCGTGCGTCTTAACGAACTGTTTATCGATGGTTTGGTGCACGTTTCCTCGCTGGATAACGACTATTATCGCTTCGATGCGGTGGGTCAGCGTCTGATTGGTGAATCCGGCGGCCGTACTTATCGTCTGGGCGATGCGGTGGAAGTGCGCGTTGAAGCCGTGCATATGGACGAGCGTAAAATCGACTTCGCGCTGATTTCCAGCAAGCGTGTACCGCGCGGCGAAGGCAAAACCGAACGTGAGCGTGAGAAACGCGGTGGCAAACCGCCAGCCAAGCGTCGTCGTGATGCCGGCAAGAAGGGCACTTTCGAACCTGATTCAGCGTTCCGCAGCGAGAAGAAAAAGCCTGCGGTTGCTGAAAAACCGGCTAAAACCGAGAAAAAAGGCAAAAAAGTCTCCGAGAAAACCCGTAAAATCGCCGCCGCCACCAAGTCTAAGCGCGCGTCGAAGAAGCAGCCTGACGAAGCCTGATAGTTTGGTCGCCTTGCAGGGCGACCTGACGAAACCGTTGTAGGGTGCGCATTCATGCGCACCTGAATCTCCGAATTCAACGATCTAAATCCAACCTTGAGCAAAGTAATGAGTGAAATAATTTTTGGTATTCATAGCGTGCAGGCGCTGCTGGAGCGTGATCCTCAGCGTTTTCAGGAAGTCTTTATCCTTAAAGGCCGCGACGATCGTCGCCTGCAGCCGCTGATCCTCGCACTGGAAGCTCAGGGAATCCCGGTGCAGGTGGCGAACCGTCAATGGCTCGATAGCCAGGTTGAAGGCGGCGTGCATCAGGGCATCGTGGCGCGCGTGAAGCCGGGCAAGCAGTATCAGGAAGGTGATTTACCGGATCTGCTGCAGAGCCTTGAGAAGCCGTTCCTGCTGGTGCTGGATGGCGTTACCGATCCGCATAATCTCGGTGCTTGCCTGCGCAGCGCGGATGCTGCGGGCGTGCATGCGGTCATCGTGCCAAAAGACCGCGCAGCACCGTTGAATGCCACCGCGAAGAAAGTGGCCAGCGGCGCAGCGGAAAACGTGCCGTTGATTCGCGTCACCAACCTGGCGCGTACCTTGCGCTTGCTGCAGGAATACAACATCTGGGTGGTGGGCACCGCAGGCGAAGCCGATCACACCGTTTACCAAAGCAAAATGACCGGCCCAATGGCGCTGGTGATGGGCGCGGAAGGTGAAGGCATGCGTCGTTTAACGCGTGAGCATTGCGATGAGCTGATCAGCATCCCAATGGCAGGCAGCGTCTCGTCACTCAACGTGTCAGTTGCCACCGGCGTGTGCTTGTTCGAAGCCGTTCGTCAGCGTCAGGCGTGATCCCCGCCGCAAAAAATTTTCCAGGCCAGGCATAACTGCACATCCTCTTCATACTTGAAAAATGAGTATGAGGAGGACGTTATATGATTTGGACCACTCACACCGTATTTAATCAGCCCCATCCACTCAGTAACAGCAATCTGTTCACGCGCGATATCGCCCTGTGCGAGGCCGTTGCACGCGAAGGTGCCAGCTGGGATCGCGAATGGCTGGCTTCCGTCGGCTTGCAACTTGGCAGCGCCGAATCCCTTGAACTAGGCCGCTTAGCTAACGTCGAAGCGCCTGAACTGCTGCGCTACAACGCGCGCGGTGAACGCCTCGACGAAGTGCGTTTTCATCCCGCCTGGCATCTGCTGATGCAGGGATTATGCGCCAGTCGGCTTCACAATCTCAGCTGGCAGCCCGACGTTCAGCCACAGGCGATGGTGGCGCGTGCCGCACGATTTATCCTGCATGCCCAAGTGGAAGCCGGCTCGCTCTGTCCGGTGACGATGACGCACGCCGCCATTCCGCTGCTACAGAATCATCTGCCTGAACCCTACGCGGACTGGCGCGAAGCGCTGCTCAGCGATCGTTACGATGCGCATCATCTGCCTGGCAACAAGAAACGCGGTCTGTTGATTGGCATGGGCATGACGGAAAAACAGGGCGGCACCGATGTGTTGAGCAACACCACACGCGCCGAAACGCTCGGCGTGCGCGGGGCGGGCGAAGCGTATCGCATCACCGGCCATAAATGGTTTTTCTCGGTCCCGCAAAGCGATGCGCATCTGATTCTGGCACAAACGTCACAGGGATTGAGTTGCTTCTTCCTGCCACGCTTGCTGCCGGACGGCACGCGCAACGCCATTCGCATCGAACGCCTTAAAGACAAGCTCGGCAATCGCTCCAACGCCAGCGCTGAAGTGGAATTTCAGGATGCTATCGGCTGGCTGATGGGCGAAGAGGGCGAAGGTGTACGGCTGATCCTCAAAATGGGCGGCATGACGCGCTTCGACTGCGCGCTGGGCAGTCACGGACAGATGCGCCGTGCGCTGTCGATTGCCGTGCATCATGCGCAGCAGCGTCAGGTGATGGGCAAGAACCTTATCGATCAACCGTTGATGCGCGCGGTGCTGGCGCAACAGGCACTACAGCTGGAAGGGCAAACCGCACTGCTGCTGCGGCTGGCGCGCGCCTGGTCAACACCGGCCAGCGAACATGAGCGCTTATACGCACGTCTGTTCACACCCGCCGCCAAATTTGTGATCTGCCAGGCGGGCATGCCTTTTGTGGCAGAAGCGATGGAAGTGTTGGGCGGCATTGGCTATTGCGAAGAGAGCGAGCTGCCGCGTCTTTATCGTGAGATGCCAGTGAATAGTATCTGGGAAGGCGCCGGCAATGTGATGTGCCTGGATGTCATGCGGGTGCTCGGTCGTCACGCCGAGGTGATGACCATGCTGCACGATGAGTTTGAGGCGGTGAAGGGCAGTAATCGTCACTTTGATCGCCGCTGGCGGCAATTACGCTTGCAGCTCGCGAACCCGCGTGAAGGGCAGGCGCGAGAAATCACGCGCGAGTTACTGCAGCTGGCAAGTGCCGCGATTCTGCTGAAAGTGGCAGAGCCGCCGCTGGCCGATGGCTGGTGTCAGCAGCAGCTTGATCTGCGCGGCACACGGGCATTAAGCGACGATCTCTGCGCGCGCTTACTGTTGCGCTGCAGCGCCGGTTGAAGGCGCGCCATACAGAATGGCAGTGGCGTACCAGAAGCTGGGAAGGGTGGTTTCATCCAGCATCAGAATTTGATAGTAAACCGCACCCGCCTGATTGGCTTTAGCGGCAATAGCGCGCTGCGCATCATCCGGCGATCCGCGTGTGGTGGCGGTGATAGTGCCGAGCTTTGGCAGACCAACACTTTGCGCGCGTGAAATCTCCTGCGCGTGCTGCGTGGGCGGCGGCGGAGCTTGTGGCGTGGTGGTGAAAGCGGCGCAGCCGCTGAGCAGCAGCATTAAGGCCAAATAGAGAGTACGCATAGCAACTCCTGAAGCAGGAAGATGGCTCAAGTGTAAGCCATCTTCCTGTGGCTTTTAGTCCTTCAGATGAAAAATGCTCACCAGCTGCGTCAGATGATGCCCTTTCTTACTCAGATGATTGGCGGTGGTTTCTGACTGGTTAATCATATCGCTGCTTTGATGCGTGGCCTGGCTGATGTGATTCATCGCCAGGTTCACCTGACCAATGCCCGCCGCCTGTTCCTGCGCGGCAATATTGATCTCACCCATCAGCGTTTTAACCTGCTCGATGTGATTGACGATATGGCTCATTGCATCGCGCGTCTGCTCAGATAACGTATGGCCGGCCGCCACTTTATCGATGGAGCTGGCAATCAACCCATCAATCTCTTTGGCTGCCGTAGCACTGCGCTGTGCCAGCGCGCGCACTTCCGCCGCGACCACGGCAAAGCCTTTACCGTGTTCACCGGCGCGAGCGGCTTCAACCGCGGCATTAAGCGCCAGAATGTTGGTCTGGAAGGCGATCGACTCAATCACATGGGTGATATCGGCGATGCTCTGCGACGCCACGCGAATCTCCGACATGGTTTCCACCGAACGTGCCACGGTGCTGCCGCCGTGATTCACGGTATTAGCCGCTTCACCGACCAGCGCCATCGCCTGCCGCACGTTGGCAGCGGTTTGTGCCACGGTGGCACCAAACTGCTCCATGCTGGCCGAGGTTTCCTCCACGCTGCTGGCCTGACGGCCAATCTGCTCGCTGATGCTGGAGCTGCTGGCGGCGATGGTATCGGTGCCGCTGCTGATTTCCCGCGCCGCCGAACGTACCTGACTAACGACTTTCTCCAGTCCATCGCCAATGCCGTTGATCGCGCTGACCAGCTGACCAATCTCATCACGACGTGAAGAGTCGAGATGTGCCTGTAGATTACCAGCGGCGTACTGTTCTGCCAGATGGATCACCTGCTGCAGCGGACGCGTGATGGCGCGGCGGCTGTACCACATAAAGCCAATGGCAAACGCGATCACCAGCGCCAGGCCAATCGCCATAAACAGGTTACGGCTGTGCGTGATTGGCGCCAGCAGGCTGGCACGGCTCACTTCTCCGGCGATGATCCAGTTCCAGCCCGGCAGCTGCTGCCACGCCAGCAGTTTGGTTTCGCCATCCAGTTCAATCGCCACTAATCCCCTCGGCTGGCTAAGCAATTGCTGCTGCGTGGCGTTATCCCAGCGCGGCAGTTTGCCTTCAGCGTGACGATCAAACAGATATTGGCCCTGGCTGCTGCCCGGCGTCCCATTCAACACCGAGAAGGTGCCGCTGTCACCAAGATGGCGCGCCAGCACTTTGTCACGCATCAGCGCGTACTGCGCGTCGATCTGTACCCCGACGAACAGAATAGCGATCACCGCGCCGCTGCTATCCTGCACCGGCTGATATTGCGTAATGTAACGATGGCCGAACAGCGTCGCCAGGCCGCGATAGACCGTGCCCTGATTGACGCTGCGCCAGGCGGCGCTGCTGCGATCCAGTTTGGTGCCCACCGCGCGGCTGCCATCCTCTTTTTTCAGCGAGGTGGCGATGCGGATGTAATCTTCGCCGTCACGCACGAAGATGGTGGATACCGCACCAGTACGATCGAGAAAATCATCTACCGCGATCTGATCGAGGTTGAGGGTTTTCAATCCCGCTCGCAGCGTTGGCGTGCTGAATTCACCTACCTGCACACGTTCGCTGTCGTCACGACTAAAACGTTTTGGCAGGAAGCTTTGGAACAGTTTGGTGTAATTTGCCACCTCTTCCGACAGCGTGGCGTTGAACATGGTGGCCATTTCATTAATGCCTTGCACCTGATTCTGCATATCGTCGGTTGCCAGCTGCTCCAGCTGACGTGCCGCGTTATGGCTCAGGGTCAAGGTCAGCGTAAATAGCACAATTGCCACGCTCAAAGACGTCAATACAGACAGCTTGATTCCGAGACCCATGGCGCTGAGAGAAAGACGCTTCATAAAGTACCTTTTGAGATTATTGAAGGGGTACAAGATCAACGGCAAAGTGGGCTAAATGTTTAGGGCAGAAATTATTCAAACTTAATGTGAAGTGGCTCGCATTTTGTCAGGCAGCGCTTACACTGAGTCCAGTGATAATCATTCTCAATGGAGGCGGTATGATTGAGTTGGCAACGGAGCATCTGGCAGGCATTGAATGTATCCACGCATCACCGGCCGGGCAGCGCCAGGCGCGCTTGCCGACGGTGTTGTTCTATCACGGTTTTACCTCATCGAAAGAGGTTTACAGCTACTTTGCCGTGGCGCTGGCGCAGGCTGGTTTCCGCGTGATCATGCCCGATGCGGACATGCACGGCGCACGTTACAACGGTGATACCGACGCGAGGATGACCCACTTCTGGGAGATCCTTAAACAGAACATCGATGAAGTGCCGTTGCTGGAAAAGGCGCTGCGCGATAACGACTGGATTGCGGATGAGCGTTTTGCCGTGGCAGGCGCCTCAATGGGCGGCATGACCGCGCTGGGCGCGATGGCACGCTATCCACAGATTCACAGCGTGGCGTGTTTGATGGGTTCCGGCTATTTCATGCAGCTGAGTCATACGCTGTTTCCGCCGCTGGTGGCGCGCACGCCAGAGCAGAAAGAGGCTTTTGCCGCGCGTTTAGCACCGCTGGCGCCTTACGATCCCAGCGAACAGCTGGAGAAACTGGCGAATCGACCTTTGCTGTTGTGGCACGGCGAAGCGGATGAAGTGGTGCCCTTTGCTGAAACGGCGCGTTTGCAGAAAGCCTTAGGCGAGGCAGAACTCGATCACCATGTGACCACGCTATCTGAAAAAAACATCGGCCATAAAATCACGCCAGCGGCCCTGACGGCGCTGGTCAGTTTCTTTAAACATCATTTATAAAAATGCGGGTTGGCGTGATTGGCGCCAGCCCGTTTAGGTTGCCGAATCAGAGTTGTGATGACAACCGTTCGGCGGCGCTGGTATTGGCACTGACTGGGTTACTGCTTGCAGGCGCATCCAGCCGATTGACGTAGACATAGCCTGATGCCGCGTTGCTGCTGTGACTTCTCATCTGCTGCGCGAAGTCAGCGGAGCTGGCAAGAGCGGGTGTAGACAGGAAGAGACCCAGTAAAGTGGCGAAAATGATCGTTTTCATTATCGACTCCTCACTCCAGGGATTGCACTCTCAGACGCGGCGAAAAGCGGAATTCGTTGCGCCTGTAAACAGTGTAGTTCTTAACCAATTTGCCGCCAGATCGTCCCTTTGAACGCCTTCTTCAGAGAATTTGATAAAACCTTCTCTAACTCACTGATGCATTTCACTTAGCACAAAAAGCCGCATCAGCTGGCACGATAGTCGCCATTTGATGAATTGTGCGCTTGAGTTTCCGCAAGGACGCCAGTATGATTACGCGTCAATTTTTCAGCTGCATTCAGAGGTGTGTTTCATTTTTTAAATGATTCGCAACCTATAACGTTCCTTGCTTCCGTGGGCCGCAGCTGACCCTGACAGGAGGCTGAATAATCCGTAAGGAGCTATCGATGCGTCATTACGAAATCGTATTTATGGTCCATCCTGACCAGAGCGAACAGGTTCCAGGTATGATCGAGCGTTACACTGGTGCTATCACCGGTGCACAGGGCACGATTCACCGTCTGGAAGACTGGGGCCGCCGTCAGCTGGCTTACCCAATCAACAAACTGCACAAAGCTCACTATGTTCTGATGAACGTAGAAGCGCCGCAGGAAGTGATTGACGAGCTGGAAACTAACTTCCGCTTCAACGACGCCGTTATCCGCAGCATGGTTATGCGCGTTAAGCACGCGGTAACTGAAGCATCTCCGATGGTTAAAGCTAAAGATGAGCGTCGTGATCGCCGCGAAGACTTTGCTAACGAATCGGCTGATGACTCAGATGCTGGGGATTCTGAAGAGTAATCCGACATGACGGCAAATCGACTGCGCCTGTCTGGCACTGTGTGCAAGACGCCGGTTCGAAAAGTCAGTCCGTCAGGGATTCCTCATTGCCAGTTCGTGCTTGAGCATCGTTCTGTGCAAGAGGAAGCCGGTTTCCACCGGCAAGCCTGGTGTCAAATGCCGGTGATTATCAGCGGCAGCACCCATCAGGTGATTACTCAACATATAACGGTCGGCACGCAACTCACTCTCGAAGGCTTTATTAGCTGCCATCAGGCACGCAATGGTCAGAGCAGAATGGTGTTACATGCCGAGCAGATTGATTTGATAGATTCTGGAGACTAGCCAAATGGCACGTTATTTCCGTCGTCGCAAGTTCTGCCGTTTCACCGCGGAAGGCGTTGTAGAGATTGATTACAAAGATATCGCTACACTGAAAAACTACATTACCGAAAGCGGTAAAATTGTCCCGAGCCGTATTACCGGTACTCGTGCAAAATACCAGCGCCAGCTCGCTCGTTGCATCAAGCGCGCTCGCTACCTGTCCCTGCTTCCGTACACTGATCGTCATCAGTAATCGGTAGTTGTCCATTAACGACTTTAAGAGGATAAGGTAATGCAAGTTATTCTGCTTGATAAAGTAGCAAACCTGGGCAGCCTGGGTGATCAGGTTAACGTTAAAGCGGGCTACGCTCGTAACTTCCTGGTTCCACAGGGTAAAGCTGTTCCTGCTACCAAGAAAAACGTTGAGTTCTTCGAAACACGTCGCGCTGAACTGGAAGCCAAACTGGCTGACGTTCTGGCTGCTGCTAACGCACGTGCAGAGAAAATCAACGCACTGGGCAACGTAACCATCGCGTCTAAATCAGGCGACGCTGGTAAGCTGTTCGGTTCCATCGGTACCCGTGACATCGCTGATGCAGTAACTGCAGCTGGCGTTGAAGTGGCTAAAAGCGAAGTTCGTCTTCCAGAAGGCGTACTGCGCACCACCGGTGAGCACGAAGTTGACTTCCAGATCCATAGCGAAGTCTTCGCTAAACTGGTTGTGAATGTAGTTGCTGAGTAAGTTCACTCAGTAATGCGAAAACGCCGGCCATGTGCCGGCGTTTTTGTTTCTGCGTTTTACTGAGCGCGGATAAAGCTGCCATCCGGCTGACGCGTAAACAGCACCGGACCGTTGCTGCCATCGACCGTTAAACCGGTCACTACGCCTTGCGCGTTCTGACGAATCTTCACCTGCTGACCATTCTGTAACGCACTCAGCGGCTGCCCATCACCTTCGACTCGCGCCATGGCAAACACATCATTCACCGGTAAATTATTGTCGCGGAACAGCTGCGCCAGCGTCTGGCCTGATGCCACATTATAGGTGCGCCACTCGCCCTGCGAATCGGTTTTCGCCGGCGTGTTTTGCTGTTGATTATTGTCGTAGATCTCCGCCTGCATCGGCACTTCTTTAGCGCCAGTGTCCGCCGGACGCTCAACCGGATATTGCGGCGTGCTGCTCGGCCAGAGAAACGCCAGCAGCAGCACCAGCAGGGCAATGACGATGCCGCGACGATGCAAAGCGGGTAGCGGATCCATCCAGCGCACATCATCCAGCAAATGCCAGACGCGCTGTAGTGCGGCGGGAACGCGGGAAGGGTGATCGGAAGCCATTCGTGAATCCTCCTCGCTGGCGGCCTGGCGCGGAATGCGCGGCAGCCAACGTTGCAACCAAGGTAATAAAGTACGCGGTGCGCGCGTCCTGCGACGTCGTGGGGCGATCTGGCCCATGTATTCTCTCTTGTTCCGACGGTGGCGGGTGAAAACCACGCCACAGCTATAGTATGAGCAATGCTGACAGGAAGTGCCTGGCAGCATTGAAAAATTTGACCGCTGTATTGTTTCCGTTTCGCCGGGAAATGTCATCTGCGGCGCGTGAGATTTTACGCCAGCCGCCCGCGCTGGTATGCTGCCGGTTCTATTTTTCTCCGGGATTAAGGAATCAAGATGACGACCCCTTCATTCGACAGCGTCGAATCACAAGCAAGTTACGGTATCGGTTTACAGGTAGGCCAGCAGCTGCAAGAGTCTGGACTGCAGGGTCTGCAGCCAGAAGCACTGCTCGCCGGCCTGCGCGACGCGCTGGAAGGGAACTCACCGGCCGTCCCGGTTGACGTGGTACATCGCGCACTGCGTGAAGTGCACGAGCGCGCTGAAGGCGTGCGTCGTGAGCGTGTAGAAGCGATGGCGGCTGAAGGTCAGACTTTCCTTGAGCAGAACGCACAACGCGAAGGCGTAAGCAGCACCGAAACCGGTCTGCAGTTCAGCGTCATCACGCAGGGCGAAGGTCCAATTCCTTCACGTCAGGATCGTGTGCGCGTGCATTACACCGGCAAACTGATCGATGGCACGGTATTCGACAGCTCAGTCGCGCGTGGCGAACCCGCAGAATTCCCGGTTAGCGGCGTAATCGCCGGCTGGATCGAAGCGCTGACGCTGATGCCAGTCGGTTCCAAGTGGGAACTGGCGATTCCACACAACCTCGCTTACGGCGAACGCGGTGCTGGCGCCTCCATCCCGCCATTCAGCACCCTGATCTTCGAAGTTGAGCTGCTGGAAATCCTGTAAGTCGCCAAGTTGATTCTCAAAACCGGCACACGATCGTGCCGGTTTTTTTATATCTGTAGAACAAGCTGATTTTAAATTAATCAGCGTATATAATGTGCGAATCGAACGATTCACACGAAAGGTGCGGTATGCATTCACTTTCCGCCAACGAAGCCAAAACCCAATTTGGCGATATGCTGCTGAAAGCGCAGCGTGAGCCGGTCCAGATTAGCCGTAATGGAAAGCCGGTAGCAGTGGTCATCTCCGCTGAGGAGTATCAGGCGATAGAGGCCATGAAGCAGCAATTTTTGCAGGAAAAAATTGCCCGAGCCAGAAATGATATTGCCAA
The DNA here is from genome assembly GCF_019091025.1 of Pantoea sp. GbtcB22. NCBI lineage: Bacteria > Pseudomonadati > Pseudomonadota > Gammaproteobacteria > Enterobacterales > Erwiniaceae > Pantoea > Pantoea sp. GbtcB22. Next base: position 191,182 of record NZ_JAGXKB010000007.1, on the reverse strand, counting down.
CGGACAACTGACCGATGGTGAAACCTTTTTCGACCAACTGCTGGATTAAATGGCTAATTATCAGCTTACGGATGAAGCGCGACAGGATCTTGTCGATATTCGCCGGTTCACTATGCAGAACTGGGGTGATGCGCAATCAAAAATCTATTTAAGGCGTTTGCAGGAGACGTTACGCACGCTGGCAGAAATGCCGGCATTGGGAAAAAGCAGAGCGCTGGATGTTGCAGAAGGTGTGCTCAGCTTTCCCTATGTCAGCCACATGGTTTATTACCAGCCAGGCCAGAAAGGCATTATTATTTTGGCGGTATTACATCAGAGCAGGGTGCCAGCTACGCATCTGGCAACCCGCTTATAACAACTATTTCTTCTGCAAATCCACCTGCCACAACGCAAAACCTATCTCATCGCTGCCCACTGCTTTCATCGGGTAATCGGCGTGCTGCTCGATAAACTTCGTTGCTTTCGCGCCGGGCGCGGTCTCAAAACGGATATCCAGCGGCGTGCTGCTGTTAATCGGCGCTAAACGCCAGTTGTGATCGGCCTGCGGTTTCACTTCGCCATGCGCTTTGGTTTCGCTGCTGATATAAGCGGCAACCACCGAGCGATTCTCATCCGGCGACGCGAAGGCGACATACTTATCGCCGGTGCCGGCAAACTTGCCGCCATAAGCGCGATAGTTATTGGTGGCGACCAGGAAACTGGCCTGAGGATCAATAGGTTTGCCTTGCCAGCTGAGATCCTTAATGCGCGAAGCCCCCTTGTTAATCAGCGAGCACTCTGCGTCATAGCGCGCCGGCTGCGTGACATCGATTTGATACTGCACGCCATCGATCACATCAAAGTTATAGGTACGGAAATCCCAGTTAATCAGCGCTTGCGGTTTGCTGCTGTGCGGATCGATTTGATTAAACTGCGCGGCTGAACACTCCAGCCACTCTTTCACCTGTGCGCCGCTGACTTTCATCACCACCAGCGTATTGGGATAGAGATAGAGATCGGCGGCGTTACGGAAAGTGAGGTTACCTTTCTCCACTTCGACATAGCTGGCGGGATCGTTTTTGCGGCCGCCAGCTTTAAACGGCGCGGCGGCGGAGAGCACCGGCAAGCGGCCAAGATCAGGATCGCCCTGAATAAAGTGCTCGACGTAAGCGCGCTGCGCGTTGTTAACGATCTGCACCGTGGGATCGTCCTGCACCAGCGACAAGTAGCTGTACATCACGTCGGCGGATTTACCGATCGGTTTGGCAACAAAATCGCGTGTGGCGCGGTGATCCTGCTCCAGCACTTTCACCAGATCGGCATCTTCGGCAGCCAGCGATTTTTTCGCCGCGCTGTCATAAATTGGACGTGCCTCGGCTTTGCCCTGCGCAACCTGCCATTTTCCGCCCTCGTTATTCAGCACCAGATCGACCACACCCAGATGATCGCCCCACATACCGGGCATCACCGCCGGAATACCGTTAAGTGTGCCTTGGGCGATATCAGCGCCTTTAATTGCCGCAAACTCTTTGCTCGGGAACACCGCGTGAGCGTGACCGAACATGATGGCGTTGATGCCAGCAACCTGGCTGAGGTAATAGACCGAATTTTCGGCCATGGCATGATAGGGTTCACTGCTCAAACCGGAGTGCGGAATAGCGATGATTATTTCAGCACCTTTTGCGCGCATTTCCGGCACATAGCGCTTCGCTGTTTCAGTGATGTCATCAACCCGCACTTTTCCCTGCAGATTGTTGCGATCCCAAACCATAATCTGCGGGGGAACGAAGCCGATGTAACCAATTTTCAGCGTATGCGGCTTACCGTCACGGTCTGTAACGGTGGTTTCCTTGATTAAGTAGGGCGTAAACAGCGGTTTTCCGCTCTTTTCATCGATTATGTTGGCGTTGACGTAAGGGAAACGCGCGCCGGCCAGCGCTTTTTGCAGATAAGGTAAACCGTAATTGAACTCATGATTACCGAGGTTTCCGACCGCGTAATCCAGCGTATTCATCGCCTTATATACCGGATGAACTTCGCCCGGTTTTAGCCCTTTCGCCGCCATGTAATCGCCCAGCGGACTGCCCTGAATAATATCGCCGTTATCGACCAACACGCTGTTCTTCGCTTGCGCGCGGGCCTGCTGAATTAAGGTGGCGGTGCGTACCAGGCCAAATTTCTCCGTCGGCGTATCTTTGTAATAATCGAAATCCATCATGTTGCTGTGCAGATCGGTGGTTTCCAGAATGCGCAGATCCACGGTAGCAGCCTGTACCGTGGCGGCAGTTATACAGAGTGCCAATAACGACATGCTCGCTTTGAACATCGCTTGCTCCTTGTTCGGTCCAATGGGCCTCTCAAAATAATGTAAAACCATGACGAATTATCATTTCAATTTGTGATGAAGCTCGGACTTTCATCCAATATCTCCCGCCGGGCCGCGCTAAAAGCGCATTCAGCATCCCGCCATAGCCGCCGATGATGAACTATGGTATTGATATTCAAATAGATTGCCGTAGCAGACAGCACAGTCGCAGGCTGTTGAATGACAACTGCTAGAATAAGGACAGATTGGCGGTTGGTGTCTGACAGGCAGAATCAGCGGAAAAGAGGTAAAGAATGTTAGATAAAATTTGTCAGCTGGCGCGTGATGCGGGCGATGCCATTATGCAGATTTATAACGGCGCAGAGCCGGTTGACGTGACCCGCAAGTCGGATGATTCTCCCGTTACCGCGGCCGATCTCGCGGCGCATCGCGTGATTGTGCAAGGTCTGACGGCGCTTTCGCCGGGGGTGCCGGTGCTATCTGAAGAGGATCCCCCGAGCTGGGATGTGCGTCAGCACTGGCAGAAATACTGGCTGGTCGATCCGCTGGATGGCACCAAAGAGTTCATCAAGCGCAACGGCGAGTTCACGGTCAACATTGCGCTGATCGAAAATGGCAAACCGGTATTGGGTGTGGTGTATGCGCCCGTGCTAGGCGTGATGTACTCGGCGGCTGAAGGTAAAGCCTGGAAGGAAGAGAACGGCCAGCAGACGCAGATTCATGCGCGTGAAGCGCGTCCACCGTTAGTGGTGGTTAGCCGTTCGCATTTTGAGAGCGATACCGAGTTGCAGGAGTATTTGCACCAGCTCGGCGAGCATCAAACCACCGCGATTGGTTCATCGCTGAAGTTCTGTCTGGTAGCCGAAGGCAGCGCGCAACTCTATCCGCGCTTCGGGCCCACTAACATCTGGGATACCGGCGCAGGCCATGCGGTGGCGATTGCGGCTGGTGCGCATGTGCATGACTGGCAGGGGAAAACCCTCGATTACACCCCACGCGAATCTTTCCTCAATCCCGGTTTCCGCGTTTCATTGTTTTAAGCTTTCAGCGGCGCAATTTAGTACGCAATAAATCGCGCCGCTAAAGAATGTGCAATGCCTGGATGCATTCGTATTGGCCGTCCACGGCAACTTCCGTTTACTTCTGCAACAACTCATGAATTAACTTCATCGCCTGCTGCACTTCGTCCTGCGTTAGCGGACCATCTTTGACGTAGCGCACATGTGCGGTGTTATCCAGCACCACAATCGCGGATCCGCCTTTCTCCAACTGCCAGGCCTGACGCGCGCTGCCGTTGCTATCGACGATAAACTGCGACCATGGAAACTGCTGCTTGTTGCTCTCAAGGCTGCTGCGCACGAACATGCCGGTGCCCGGAATCGCATCGTCGGTATTGACGATAGTGGTGGTTTGATAACGATCGTGCGGCAGATGCGCAGCTTTGATGGCTTCAATTAACGCCGCATTCTGCTCTTTAGCAGAAGAGCGCCCGGCAATATGCAGGATAACGCGAACTTTTCCGCTTAGCTGCGCGCTATTCCAGGATTTGTAGCTAAACTTATCTTCATCTTGTTGATAAACCAGCTCTCCTTTGTCGTTAACGCCAACGGCTGGCACGCGTTCACCCAGTTTGAAGGCATGTGCCGCAGCCAGGCCCGGCAGCAAGAGTGCCAGTGCTATCACAGTGTGTCTCAAACGCATTTATTACTCTCCTTGGTGATCCGACCAGTTGTTCATGTTCCTGCAATATTAGGCGTGGATGATGCGTCTGTCGCAATGAGTTAACAGGTTTGCAACCTATGCCACAATTCCATAATGAGTGAAGGTTTATACTGGGTTTAGTGAGGCTGATAACAGAGTATTCTGTAATGATGTGTCAATTCAGTAAATAATTCACCTTTTCGGAACACGGCTAAGAAAGGATGCTCTATAGTTATGCCTCATTTGCGCTTCACGGGTTCGTACCAAATTTGGTGACGACGGAGCGTATTAAACATTTTAGGAGTTAAACAGCATGAAGATCTTCCAGCGCTATAATCCGCTGCAAATTGCGAAATATGTCAAAACGCTATTTAGAGGAAGGTTGTACATCAAGGACGTGGGCGCGTTCGAGTTTGATAAGGGCAAAGTGATGTTGCCGCGTGTCAAAGATAAACAGCATCTCAGCGTGATGTCAGAAATCAATCGCCAGGTGCTGCGGCTGCAAGCCGAGTACAACTAAGTAAGCATAAGAAAGGGCGCCGATGGCGCCCTCAGTTTTTAGTGCGGTTGTTGGCTTGTCGCCATCAATTGCGATCCTGGGACGACTCAGATTCATCCACCGTATTTTTGTTCACATTCAGCACCGGCGGGCGTTCATCAATACGCGTAACCAGCAGTTGGTCGATACGGTAGCTATCAATATCCACCACTTCAAACTTGTAGCCGGAAAACTTCACAAAGTCGGTACGCTTCGGAATCTTGCGCAGCATGTACATCATGAAGCCGCCGATGGTTTCATAATTGCCAGACTGCGGGAAATCATCGATATCCAGCACGCGCATCACGTCATCAATTGGCGTGCCGCCTTCGACCAGCCATGAGTTCTCATCGCGCGCGACAATCTGCTCTTCCTGACCTTGACCCACCAAATCGCCCATCAACGTGGTCATCACATCATTCAGCGTAATGATGCCCACCACCAGTGCGTATTCGTTCATGATCACCGCGAAGTCTTCACCAGCGGTTTTGAAGCTTTCCAACGCTTCAGAAAGCGTCAGCGTATCCGGCACAATCAGCGCTGAACGAATCTGTACGCCGCTGTTCAGCGTCAGGCTTTGATTGCCGAGTACACGCAGCAGCAGCTCTTTGGAATCGACATAGCCGACGATGTGGTCGATATCGCCATCGCAGACGATGAATTTCGAGTGCGGATGCTGGGCGATTTTGGTTTTCAGCGTGGTTTCATCTTCGTGCAAATCGAACCACACCACGTTCTCGCGCGAGGTCATTGATGACGGCACGGTACGCGATTCCAGCTCAAACACGTTCTCAATCAGCTCATGTTCCTGCTTACGCAGCACACCCGCCAGCGCACCGGCTTCCACCACCGCATAGATATCGTCGGAGGTGATGTCGTCTTTACGCACCATCGGCAGTTTGAACAGACGGAAGAAGACGTTCGCCAGGCCGTTGAACAGCCACACCAGCGGACGCAGCACCACCAGGCAGAAGCGCATCGGGTTGATAATGCGCAGCGCTACGGCTTCCGGTGCAATCATGCCGACGCGTTTTGGCGTCAGGTCAGCAAACAGAATGAACAGGCTGGTCACGATGGTGAAGGAGCAGATAAAACTGAGCTGTTCAGCCAATTCGGGTGCCATGATGCGGCTGAATAAGCTATTAAAGGCGGGCGAAAACGCCGCATCGCCGACGATACCGCCGAGGATCGCCACGGCATTCAGGCCAATCTGCACTACGGTGAAGAACATGCCAGGTTGTTCCTGCATCTTCAGCACGCGCTGGGCATTGATATTGCCTTCGTCAGCCAGCAGCTTCAGTTTGATCTTACGGGCGGCGGCCAGCGAGATCTCCGAAAGGGAGAAAAATGAACTGATGACGATCAGTAAAAGAATGACAAGCAAGCTATCGAGCATAAAAGGTCCGTTGGGTTAATCACTTGTCATTTTTGGCCTGGGCAGCGCGGGAATGGGCGTACGTCCGGTACTTGCCAGTCAAACAGGCTATCCGTGCCAAAAATGTCTGCGCCATTTCGACAAGATAAGGTTAACGTCGGGGCAGAAAGGGTGCAGGCGAGGCCTGCTGGTCGCTGATTATAGCAGCAGCGCTTATCATGCCGCTATAGGCGCGCATCAGGGGGTCGGATTAATCTGAGTGAGCGTCATTCGCGAGCTCAAGAATCGCCTTGGTTGTTGTATCGTTTAGCACATTTACCCACAATAGGTCACAATTTGGCTTAGTCGCTAAATTTGCGCCAGTAGGGGGAAAAGAGCGGCTATGCTGATGGGTAAACGCGCGCTGGTGATACCCTTCCAGAGAATAAATGCCCCTGCGGAATAGGGGCCGGCATTATTAACAGGAGTACGTGTGCCACGATTTCATATTTATTGGTTGGCCAGCCTGTTGCTTGCTGCACCTGCCGTTGAGGCAGCCAAAGTGCGCTTGCAGCTGGACGGTCTTAGCGGGGATTTGCAAAAGAACGTCAGGGCACGCTTGTCCACCATCGGCAGTGACGAGGTGTCGAACGACGGCCGTTTCCGCGCGCGCGTTGCGGAAGCGATCAAAGAAGGCCTGCGGGCACTGGGTTATTACGAACCGGAGATCGATTTTGAATCGCGCCCGGCACCGCCGCAAGGTGGTCGTCCGGTATTGATCGCACACGTTAAGCCCGGCGAACCGGTCAAGATCGGCGGCAGCACCATTGTGATCGAAGGTGAAGCCCGCACCGACAAGGATTACCAAGCCTGGGTCAAACAGGGCACGCCGAAAGTCGGTACACAGCTGAATCACGGCGCCTATGACAAATTTAAAAACGGCTTCTCCAGCCTGGCATTGCGTAATGGTTACTTCGACGGTGACTTTAAGCAAAGCCAGCTTGGCGTTTCGGTTGAACGGCGCGAAGCCTTCTGGGACATCAATTACGATAGCGGCCCGCGCTACCGTTTCGGTGATGTCGGTTTCCAGGGCTCGCAAATCGACGAAGCCTATCTGCAAAATCTGGTGCCGTTCAAAAAGGGCGATTACTACAGCTCGCGCGATCTGGCCGAACTTAACCGCCGCTTGTCGGCGACCGGCTGGTTCAACTCGGTGGTGGTCGCGCCTGAGTTTGATAAAGGCCGTCAAAGCAAAGTGCTGCCGCTGAATGCGGTGGTATCGCCACGCGTGGAGAACACCATTGAAACCGGCGTCGGTTACTCCACCGATGTCGGGCCGCGCATTAAAGGCACGTGGAAAAAACCGTGGATTAACAGCAGCGGCCACAGCCTGGCCGCCAGCGCCTACGTTTCTGCGCCGGAGCAGCAGCTCGATCTCAGCTACAAAGTCCCGCTGCTGAAAAGTCCGCTGGAGCAGTATTACACCTTCTCCGGCGGTGTGAAGCGTACCGATCTCAACGACACCAAAGCCGATACCACCACGCTGGCGATGTCGCGAAACTGGGACAGCAGCAGCGGCTGGCAGAAGGCAATCAACCTGCGCTGGAGCCTCGATCACTTTACCCAGGCCAGCGTGACCAACACCACTATGCTGCTCTATCCGGGCGTTAGCCTGAACCGCACCCGTTCGCGCGGCGGTCTGATGCCGACGTGGGGTGATTCGCAGCGCTACTCGGTGGACGTGTCGGATACCACATGGGGTTCGGACGTTGATTTCGTCATCATGCAGGCGCAAAACGTCTGGATTCGCACGCTCGCCGATAAGCATCGCTTTGTGGCGCGCGGCAATGTGGGCTGGATCGAAACCAACGACTTCGACAAAGTGCCGCCGGATCTGCGCTTCTTCGCCGGTGGCGATCGCAGTATTCGCGGCTACAAATATAAAGACGTATCGCCACGTGATGATAACGGCAAGCTGACCGGCGCCTCGAAAATGGCCACCGGCTCGCTTGAATATCAATACAACGTGACCGGCAAATGGTGGGGCGCGGTGTTCGTCGATTCCGGTGAAGCGGTCAACGACATCAAGCAGAGCAACCTGAAAACCGGCGCCGGCTTCGGCGTGCGCTGGTCTTCTCCGGTCGGGCCGATCAAGTTTGATATCGCGCGGCCGATTGGCGACGACAAGGAGCATGGATTGCAATTTTATGTAGGATTGGGGCCTGAACTATGAAGCTGTGGAAAAAGGTCCTGATTGGCATCGGTATTTTTCTGGTGCTGCTGTTGGGCAGCATCGCGTTTCTGGTGGGCACCACGCCGGGTTTGCATCTGCTGCTGAAAGGCGCCGATCGCTGGGTGCCAGGTTTGTCGATCAAACAGGTGGAAGGTGGCTGGCGCGATCTAACGCTAAGCGGCGTGAAGTATGAAATGCCGGGCGTCAGTGTGGATGCCGGACGTTTCCACCTGGCGCTGAATCTCAACTGCCTGCTGCATTCGTCGGTGTGTGTCAATGACATCGCGCTGCAGGATGTCAGCGTGGTGGTCGATAGCAAAAAAATGGCACCGGCCAGCGCCCCGCCGCCGGAAGAGGAGAGCGGCAGCACCAATCTCAGCACGCCGTATCCAATCACGCTCAGCAAAGTCGGCCTGCATAACATCAACGTAAAAGTGGATGACACCGCAATTTCCCTGCTCGACTTTACCAGCGGCCTGCAGTGGCAGGATCGCGCACTGACGCTGACGCCAACCCATATCCAAAGCCTGCTGATCGCGCTGCCGAAAGCGGCCAAAGTGGTGGATGAGCAGGTGGTGCAGCCAAAAGTGCAGCAGCCGCAGCCGGATGAACAGCCGCTGGGCGAAACGCTGCAGGCGATGTTCGCTAAGCCGCTATTACCAGAGATGCCGGACTTCCAGCTGCCGCTGGATATCACCGTGCAGGAACTGTTGGGCGAACAGCTGCGCATCACCGGCGATACCGACATCTCAATCACGCGTCTGCTGTTAAAAGCCAAAACCGCCGATCGTCATCTGCAGTTAGAAACCTTCGATGTCGATTCGCCGCAAGGGCAGGTGAACGCCAGCGGTGAAGCAACGTTGGCCGATAACTGGCCGGTGAATTTTGCGCTGAACGGCACGCTCAATCTCGACCCAATTAAGGGCGAGAAGATCAAAATGAACCTTGCAGGCGCGATGCGTGACGAGCTGAAGCTCGGGCTGAATCTTTCCGGTCCGGTGCGTGCGCAGCTGGATGCGACCACGCAGCCTGCGGTCGCTGGTTTGCCGCTGGCGCTAAAACTCAACAGCCCGCAGCTGCGCTGGCCGCTCACCGGCGCGGTGCAGTATCAGGCGGATAATCTCGATTATCAGTTCAAAGGCAAAGCCACCGATTACGTGATGTCGCTGCGCACTGCGGTGAAAGGCGAAGGCGTGCCGCCTGCCAGTATTGCGCTGGACGGCAAAGGCAACGAGCAGCAGTTCAATCTTGATAAGCTGCGCGTGGCGGTACTGCAGGGCAATATCGATCTGACGGCGCTGGTGGACTGGAGCAAAGCCATCAGCTGGCGCAGCGAATTGACGCTGTCCGGCATCAACACCGCCAAACAGTATCCGGATTGGCCAGCGAAGCTGGAGGGCAAAATTGCCACGCGCGGCAGCTTGTACGGCGGAACCTGGCAGCTCAGCGTGCCGCAGCTGGAGCTGAAAGGAAATGTTAAGCAGAACGCGGTGAGCGCCAAAGGTACGTTGACTGGCAACAGCTATAACCAGTGGAAAGTGCCCGGCCTTAACATTGCGCTGGGTCGCAACCATCTGGACGTGAAGGGCGAGCTGGGCGACACGCTCAATCTCGACGCCAGCATTGATGCGCCAAAGCTGGATAACGCGCTGCCGGGCCTGGGCGGCGTCGCCAAAGGCACCATCAAAGCACGCGGCACCTTACAAGCGCCGCAGCTGCTGGCCGATCTCACGGCTACCGGTTTGCGCTGGCAGCAGTTGCAGATCCGTCGCGTGGCGTTACAGGGCGATGTGAAATCCAGCGATCAGATCGCCGGTAAGCTGCAACTGCGCGTGGAACAGCTGCAGCAGGACGCGCTGAAAGTGAACCTGTTAACGCTGAACGCCGACGGCAACGAAAAGCAGCATCAGCTGAGGCTCGAGGTACAGGGCGAACCGGTTTCCGGTCAGCTGGCGCTGAACGGCAGCTTTGATCGCAAAACCGAGCGCTGGCAGGGCAATCTCAACAACACGCGTTTCGACACGCCGGTAGGCGAATGGCGACTGACGCGGGCGATGGCGATTGATTACCTCAACAGCAAGCAGACCGCCACCATTGGGCCGCACTGCTGGCAGAACCCGAACGCGCAGCTGTGCGTACCGGAACCGATTGAAGCCGGTGCCAGCGGACATGCGCATGTGGTGCTCAATCGCTTCGATTTGGCGATGATCAAACCGTTCCTCACCGATGCCACCAAACTGAACGGCGTGTTCAGTGGTGATGCGCGCGTTAACTGGACCGCCGACGGCGCGCTGCCAACCGGCACCTTAGCGCTGAAAGGCAGCGGCGTGAAAGTGGAGCAAGACGTGCAGGGCAACAGTTTGCCTATCGCCTTCGACACGCTGAACCTGAATGCGGCGCTGCGTAACGGTCGCGCACAGCTTGATTGGTTGATCCATATCGTCAACAACGGCCAACTGAGCGGCAATGTGCAGATCGCCGATCCTGAGAATCGGCGTCAGCTGTCGGGCAACATCGGCATCAGCAATATTTCGCTGGCGATGCTGAATCCGGCGCTGATGCAGGGCGAGAAGATTAAAGGCAACCTGAACAGCAACCTGCGCCTTGGCGGCACGTTGCAGCAGCCGCAGGTGTTTGGTCAGTTGGGGCTGAGCGATGTGGATGTCGACGGCAGCTTTATGCCGGTCGATCTCACCGCCGCCAACCTTAACATGGTGTTCAACGGCATGAGCTCAACGCTCAACGGCATGATTCAGACGGCGCAGGGCAATCTTAACCTGAGCGGCAACGCCGACTGGAGCCAGCTGGATAACTGGCGCGCGCGCGTGGCGGCGCAAGGTAGCCGTATCCGCGTTACCGTGCCGCCAATGGTGCGCATGGATGTCTCGCCGGATCTGGTGTTTGCAGCCACGCCGGCCGCGTTCAGCCTTGACGGCAAAGTGGATATTCCGTGGGCGCGCATTACCGTGCAGGAAGTGCCGGAAAGCGCCACCGGCGTCTCCTCTGATGAAGTGATGCTGGATCAAAATCTCAAGCCGATTCAGCCGAAAACGGCGGCGATTCCGATCAACAGCAATCTGGTGATCCACGTCGGTAATGATGTGCGGCTCTCGGCATTTGGCCTAAAAGCCAGGCTGAATGGCGATCTCAAACTGGTGCAGGATAAAAACGGCCTCGGCTTGAATGGCCAGATCAACATCCCATCCGGCCGCTTCCACGCTTATGGTCAGGATCTGCTGGTGCGTAAAGGTGAGCTGCAATTCGCCGGACCGCCGGACCAGCCTTACGTCAATCTCGAGGCGATCCGTAATCCTGAGGCCACTGAAGATGATGTCACCGCCGGATTACGGGTAACCGGGCTGGCGGATGAGCCGAAAGTGGAAGTGTTCTCCGATCCGGCGATGTCACAGCAAGAGGCGCTTTCTTACCTGTTACGTGGTCAGGGACTCAACAGCGATGGCGACAGCAACGCATTAACTTCCGCGCTGGTGGGATTGGGGGTTGCGCAAAGTGGTCAGGTTGTGGGTAAAATCGGCGAGACCTTCGGTGTCAGTAATCTCGCGGTTGATACCGCTGGCGTAGGCGATAGCCAGCAGGTGCAGGTGAGTGGTTACGTGTTGCCGGGTCTACAAGTAAAATACGGTGTTGGCATATTTGATTCACTGGCGACCTTAACCTTGCGTTATCGCCTGATGCCCAAACTCTATTTAGAAGCCGTGTCGGGTCTCGATCAGGCACTGGATCTGCTCTATCAGTTTGAGTTTTAGCAATGCGAATAATTGTCTATGGCAGTTTACGGCGCAAACAGGGAAACAGTCATTGGATGACGAATGCGCAGTGGCTCGGCGACCATCAGATTGTGGGGTTTGATCTCTACAATCTGGGTCACTATCCGGGCGTGGTGGAAGGAGAAGGCAGCGTTTATTGCGAGGTGTATCGCATTGACGCCAGCACGCTCGGCGAACTGGATGCCTTGCGCACCAAAAATGGCGAATACAAACGCCAGCTTATTCAGACGCCTTACGGCAGTGCCTGGCTGTATGTCTATCAGCGTTCAGTCGCGGGTCGCACGCATATCGCGAGCGGTGACTGGTTAAGGCGAGATGGCGAAACAGAGGCATAAATAAAAACACCGTCCATTGGACGGTGTTTTTTTATGCGTGGCAGAAAAGAATCTTATTTCTTCTGCGCACGCTCGTAAGAGGCGATGATTTCAGCTTTGGCCGCTTCTGCGTTGTCCCAGCCATCAACCTTCACCCATTTGCCTTTTTCCAGATCTTTGTAGTGCTCGAAGAAGTGGGTGATCTGCGCTTTCAGCAGTTCTGGCAGGTCGTTCACATCTTTGATGTGATCGTACTCTTTGCTCAGCTTGGTGTGCGGCACCGCAACCAGTTTGGCATCTTCGCCAGACTCGTCGGTCATTTTCAGCACGCCAACGGGACGGCAGCGGATCACTGAGCCCGGCACCAGCGGATAAGGGGTTGGCACCAGCACGTCAACCGGGTCACCATCCAGAGACAGGGTATGGTTGATGTAGCCGTAGTTGCACGGATAGAACATGGCGGTAGACATGAAACGGTCTACAAACAGGGCGCCAGACTCTTTGTCGACTTCATATTTGATCGGATCGGCGTTAGCCGGGATCTCAATGACAACGTAGATATCTTCTGGCAACTCTTTACCTGCAGGCACCTGGTTCAAACTCATCTGGCTTTCCTTCATTAGTCATATGTTGAGTGACGGCTATTATAGCCAACTGACTCTGAAAGTATGCCCCCTTTTTGGCGTTTCGGAATGCTCCAACCCGCTACTTCGCCGTGACAAACAGCGAGACGATCCCCGCCGCAATCAGTGGCCCAACCGGCACACCACGGAAGAAGGCCACGCCAATCACCGTACCAATCAACAGCCCACCAATCACCGACGGCTGCACGCTCATAAAGTTCACGCCGCGTCCGCCCAGCCAGGCAACGAAAATCCCCACCACAATCGCGATAATCGATTGCCAGTTGGCGAACGATTTCAACAGCGAAGAAGCCGGCAGCGTACCGCTGGCCAGCGGCGCCATCACCGCAACGGTGAGGATGATGATGCCAATCTGAATGCCCTGTTTTTCCACATAGGGAAAGAATTGCGACAGCGGGGTGAGCTTGATCGCCAGCAGGATCAGAATCGAGATGGTAACGGCGCTGTTATGAACGAAATAGCTGAGGACGGCGAGGCAAACAAGAATGATGGTGGAGGCATAAGCAGCCATGGTTTCTCCCTGCAGATTAATGGGCGCGCTGGCCGATGCCAGCGCTAAGCGTATTAAACGCTTACATTAATCAACAATCGTCGGGGTTGGCGCAACTGCCTTTGTTAATTGATTGCAACATCAGCGCCTGATTACGCACCAGACTGACGCCCTGCGCACCAACTGACAGCGCGGCCATCGTGCCCTGGCTGCTAACAAAATAGCTGCGGCTGGCATCCAGCCAACTGTCTCGATAGGTCAGCCACGCGCGCTGGGCGCTGCGCAATTTGTCTTTAGGCGCGCCGGTTAATTTTTTCATTGCTTGGGTGTACTGCGCGTTCATCTCTTTATCCCAGGCTTTATTAGCGGTGCCGTAGCATTGAGACATGCCGGCGGTGCTGGATTCCTTATTCAGACACTGATCGAGCTGCTGATCGATAGGGTTTTGTTGCGCTGCCGCAAAACCACTGACCAACAAACACGCCATCGGGAGCCATTTTTTCATCGTTTCATTCCTTAAATTTTGCGGGGGCAGAGTTCAGTAAAAGTGAAGTCTGGATGATCGTCAGCCAGTTGACCATCAACAATGGATAAAGTTTCCGCGATCAACTGCCGATAATCTTTCCGTTTTAGGGCCAGCGGATTTCTGCCTTTTCTTGCAAACGGGGATAATCATGTTCAAACAGCTATCAATTCGTACTGCATTACTCACGCTTTTGGCTTTTATGACGCTGCTGCTGCTGGCAGTCAGCGCGATGGGCATCTCTGCCATCAACGCAGGCAATCAATCACTGGATGCTATTAACCGCATTCAGGGAATCGAACTGAACAGTTTGTACCAAAGCAACGCCGATCTCATGCGCGCGCGTGGCAGCGCCGCATTGGCCGTGCGCAAAATCGAAATCGGATTACTGGAGGATGGCGCCAGCGTCACCAAACAAGCTGAGGAGGATGTCACCAGCTCCCAGCGTCATCTGAAAGCCTTTATTGATGCCGGAACGGTAACGGCTCAGGGTAAAATCCTCGCCGATGCCGTGGCTACTTCGTTCGCTGCCTATCATAAGGGCGCTATCGTGCCGATGATGGATGCGTTACAAAAGCAGTATACCGACGAATATTACCAGGTTTTGGAAGGCAACCTCTCAACGCTGGCAAGCAACTACGCGAAAGCCGTGCATGATTTTGCCGTTTATGCTGATGAAGTCTCAGCTACACGTCTGGCGCAAGCTGCACACAATGAGTGGCAGATGAAAATCATGATTGGCGTGGCGATGGCGTTGACGCTATTGCTGATCGTCATTGCCTGGCAACTGCTGCGTCGTCTGCTGCTGCGTCCACTTGATGGCGCGATTGTGCATCTGGAGCAAATTGCGGCCGGCGATTTATCCCAGCCGCTGCCCGCAGCCGGAAAGAGTGAATTAGGCCGTCTCAATCAGGCGCTGGCGAATATGCAGCTGGCGCTCAGCAGTTCGGTCAGTCAGGTGCGCGAAGCCAGCTTGCAGATTGACGTGGGAAGCCGCGAGTTAGCGGCGGGCACCGTGCATCTCTCGCAGCGTACCGAAGAGTCCGCCGCTTCGCTGGAGCAAACCGCGGCCAGCATGGAACAGCTCACCGCCACCGTGCGTCTCAATGCCAGCAACGCCAAAGAGGCCAATCAGCTCGCCAGCAATGTCTCCGACAGTGCCGATCGCGGTGCCGAAGTGGTTGGCTACGTGATGGAGAAGATGCAGGAGATCACCCAAAGCGCCAATCGCATTGGCGACATCCTCAGCGTGATTGATGGCATTGCCTTCCAGACCAACATCCTGGCACTGAACGCTGCGGTTGAAGCCGCGCGTGCCGGTGAACAAGGGCGCGGTTTTGCTGTGGTCGCTAATGAAGTGCGCACGTTGGCTGGTCGTAGCGCCACCGCCGCCAAAGAGATCCGCGAGCTCATCGCAGAATCGCAGACGCGGGTGCAAGAAGGCAGCGATATGGCCACGCGCGCCGGTGAAACCATGGATGAGATCTCCAGCGAAGTGATGCGCGTGACTACGCTGATGAAAGAGATCTCCATTGCTTCGGAAGAGCAGAGTCGCGGTATCGAGCAGGTGAATCAGGCGGTGACGCAGATGGATGAAGCCGCGCAGCAGAACGCCGCGTTAGTCGAAGAAGCCAGCGCTGCCACCCAATCGCTGGAAGCGCAGTCGCAGCAGTTGCAGGATTCGATGGCGCAATTCCGTGTAGTCGCGTCTCTGCTTTCGTAGGCAGCAACAAAAAGCCCGCACGGAGGCGGGCTTTGCACAGCGGGAAAAGACTTAGGCTGAATGGTCGTCCGGATATTCACGGATAAAGCGTTCAACGTCGCCTACCATTGCGTCGTTGCCGCAGAAGAACGGGCAGCGCTGATGCAGCGTTTCTGGCTGGATGTCGAGGATGCGATTGGCACCATCGCTGGCTTTACCGCCCGCTTGCTCCGCCAGGAAGGCCATTGGGTTGCATTCGTACAGCAGACGCAGCTTGCCTTTCGGGTGGCTGGCGGTGCTTGGATAGAGATAGATGCCGCCTTTCAGCAGGTTACGGTGGAAATCGGCCACCAGTGAACCAATGTAGCGCGAGGTATACGGGCGCTTGGTGGCGATATCTTCTTCCTGACAGAACTTCAGGTATTTCTTCACACCCTGCGGGAAGCGAATGTAGTTACCTTCGTTGATCGAGTAGGTGTAACCCTTCTCCGGGAAGGTCATGCGCTCGTGGCTCAGGCAGAATACGCCGAGCGACGGATCGTAAGTAAACGCATGCACGCCCACGCCGGTGGTGTAAACCATCATGGTCGAAGAACCGTAAACCACGTAACCCGCGGCAACCTGCTTGTTGCCCGGCTGCATGAAGTCGGCTTCGGTGATTGGCGTGCCCGGCTCGCTGATGCGATGGTAGATAGAGAAAATGGTGCCGACGGAAACGTTAACGTCGATGTTTGAAGAACCGTCCAGCGGATCCATTAATACAACGTATTTGCCATTCTCAGAGCCTTCAAAGATGACGAACTCGTCTTCTTCTTCCGACGCGATACCGGCCACCACGCCGCGTGCTTTCAGGGCGGCTTTCAGCTTTTCGTTGGCAAACAGATCAAGCTTCATCTGCTGCTCACCCTGCACGTTTTCCACGCCGCTGGCACCCAGAATATCCACCAGACCCGCTTTGTTGATGTCGCGGTGGATAATTTTAGCGCCAAGCTTAATGGAAGAAATCAGCGCCGTCAGTTCACCTGTGGCGTGTGGAAAGTCGTGTTGCTTCTCGACGATGAATTCGCCTAACGTTTTCATAACACATTCCCTGCATCTACGATGGAGTGGCAGCAGCTGTAACAAGCTACCAACGTATGAGCGCAGTTTAGCCGATTGAACTTTAAAAACCATAGTCCTAATCCGTTTCTTCCCTCTCAACTCGGCGTTACACTGTGCGCCGAACTTTTGAGTAATGGATCTCTTTATGCGTATTCACATCCTCGGGATTTGTGGCACTTTCATGGGCGGACTGGCGATGCTGGCGCGCTCGCTGGGACACGAAGTGACCGGCTCAGACGCCAATGTCTATCCGCCGATGAGCACGTTGCTGGAACAGCAAGGCATTGAATTGACTGAAGGTTACGATGCCAGCCAGCTCGATCCGCAACCGGATCTGGTGATCATTGGTAACGCGATGACGCGCGGCAATCCTTGTGTCGAAGCGGTACTGGAACGCAACATTCCTTACCTCTCCGGCCCGCAATGGCTACACGATTTCGTCCTGCGCGATCGTTGGGTGCTGGCGGTGGCGGGAACCCACGGCAAAACCACCACAGCCGGCATGGCAGCGTGGATTCTCGAGGCCTGCGGCCTGGAACCGGGCTTTATCATCGGTGGTGTGCCAGGAAACTTCGAGGTTTCGGCAAAATTAGGAAAAAGTCCATTCTTCGTCATCGAAGCGGATGAGTACGACAGCGCGTTCTTCGACAAGCGTTCCAAGTTTGTGCATTACTGCCCGCGCACGCTGATCCTCAACAACCTCGAATTCGATCACGCGGATATCTTTGACGATCTGCGCGCCATCCAGAAGCAGTTCCATCATTTGATCCGTATCGTGCCGGGCCAGGGCAAGATCCTGCTGCCGGAGCACGACAACAACATCAAGCAAGTGATGGCGATGGGCTGCTGGAGCGAGCAGGAAACGGTGGGCGATAACGGTCACTGGCAGGCGAAAAAGTTGACGCCCGACTCTTCACATTGGGAGATCTGGCTCGACGGCGAGAAAGTCGGCGAAGTGAACTGGGCGCTGGTGGGCGAGCACAACATGCACAATGGCCTGATGGCGATTGCAGCGGCGCGTCATGTTGGGGTGAAACCGGTGGATGCCGGTGAAGCGCTGAGCAGCTTTATCAATGCGCGTCGTCGTCTCGAACTGCGCGGTGAAGTGAACGCCATCAAGGTGTACGACGATTTCGCTCACCATCCTACCGCGATTCTCGCCACGCTGGCGGCGCTGCGCAGCAAAGTGGGCGGCACCGCACGCATTCTGGCGGTGCTGGAGCCACGCTCAAATACCATGAAGATGGGCGTGAGCAAGAACGAATTAGCGCCATCGCTGGGCCGCGCAGACGAAGTGTTCCTGTTCCAGCCGCACCATATTCCGTGGCAGGTTTCCGATGTGGCCGAGGCGTGCATTCAGCCAGCGCAGTGGAGCGCGGATATCGATACGCTGGTGGAAATGGTGGCGAAGAAAGCCCAGCCAGGCGATTCGATCCTGGTGATGAGTAACGGCGGATTTGGTGGTATTCACCAGAAACTGCTGGAGCGGTTAGGGCGGTGATGGTGCGGGTTTTCCCCTCACCCTGGCCCTCTCCCGCAAGCGGGCGAGGGAATATTTAGGTGGAGCTCGGTCAGCCCCTTCTCCCGCTTGCGGGAGAAGGTTGGGATAAGGGGAAAATCGCAGAAAACTTACGCTTCTGCCAACTCGCGCAGATACTGGAAAATCAGGCGGGCAGATTTTGGCGGCTTATTCGCGGCTTTCTCTTTCTGCGCGTTACGGATCATGCTGCGCAGTTGCTGACGATCGGCGTGCGGATAGAGGTTAAACACTTCAGCGACCGCGTCATCACCTTGCTCGATCAAACGATCGCGCAAAATCTCCAGCTTATGGAACAGCGCAACCTGCTGGTTGTGGCGGTTCTTCAGCTTATCCAGTGCCTGGCGAATCGGATCTTCATCGCGTGAACGCAACATCTTACCGATCAGCTGCAGCTGACGGCGACGGCCTTCTTTCTTGATGCGCTGCGCCAGTTCAATCGCGTCGCGCAGTTGTTCGTCGAGTGGGATCTTGTCGAGGGAATTTTTCCCCAGCTCAACCAGCTCGGCACCCAGGCGTTTTAGCTCTTCGGCATCGCGTTTAATTTCGCTTTTGCTGACCCAGATAATCTCTTCATCTTCTTCGTCATTATTATCCGGCACATCGTCGAGCCAGTCTTCGGGCTGCTTGGTCATCTCTTGGCTCCCAAAAAAAAGAGGCTAATCCTACCAGTTTATCGGGCGACTGCGAAATTGTTCTCTGAGTCTGATAGACTCAAACAATTCATACTTAAGATTAGACGGCAGGTCGATGAACGTATCTACTCAGGTTGCAGAACAACGTAAAGTGTTGGAACAGGCTGTCGCGCAGGCGTTGGAACTGGCTAAAGCCAGCACCGATGGCGCTGAAGTGGCGGTCACGAAAACCACCGGCATCGGCGTCAGTACCCGCTATGGCGAAGTGGAAAACGTCGAATTCAACAGCGATGGTGCGCTCGGCATCACCGTCTACCATCAAAACCGTAAAGGCAGCGCTTCCTCCACCGATCTCAGCCCGGATGCGATCAAACGCACCGTGCAGGCGGCGATCGACATTGCGCGCTACACCTCGGTGGATCCATTTGGCGCACCGGCCGATCCCGATCTGCTGGCGTTTGACGCGCCGGATCTCGATCTCTACCATCCGTGGGAGATCGATGCCGATCGCGCTATCGAACTGGCCGCTCAGGCGGAACAAGCGTCGTTGCAGGCGGACAAGCGCATCACCAACACCGAAGGCGGCAGCTTCAACAGCCACGTTGGTATCAAAGTCTTTGGTAACAGCCACGGCATGTTGCAGAGCTACTGCTCCAGCCGCCATTCGCTCTCCAGCTGTGTGATTGCCGAGCAGGACGGCAATATGGAGCGCGATTACGCGTATACCATTGGCCGCGCTTTTGACGATCTGAAAAGCCCGGAATGGGTTGGCGCCGAGTGCGCCCGCCGCACGCTGTCGCGTCTGGCACCGCGCAAGCTTTCGACCATGAAAGCGCCGGTGATCTTCGCGCCAGAAGTGGCGACCGGTTTGTTTGGTCATCTGGTGGGCATGATCAGCGGCAGCAGCGTATACCGCAAATCGACCTTCCTGCTTGATTCGCTCGGTAAGCAGATTCTGCCCGAGTGGCTGACCATTAAAGAGCATCCGCACCTGCTGAAAGGCCTGGCATCCACGCCGTTCGACAGCGAAGGCGTGCGCACCCAATCGCGTGACATCATTAAAGATGGCGTGCTGCAGAACTGGCTGTTGACCAGCTACTCGGCGCGCAAGCTCGGCTTGCAGAGCACCGGCCACGCAGGCGGCATCCATAACTGGCGTATTGCCGGTCAGGGCCACAGCTTTGACGACCTGCTGAAGCAGATGGGCACCGGTTTAGTGGTAACCGAGATGATGGGCTCCAGCATCAACGGCATGACCGGCGACTATTCACGCGGCGCATCCGGATTCTGGGTGGAAAACGGTGAGATTCAATATCCTGTGAGCGAGATCACAATCGCCGGCAACCTCAAGGAGATGTGGCTCAATATGGTAACCGTCGGTAACGACATTGAAACCCGCAGCAATATACAATGCGGTTCGGTGCTGCTGCCGGAGATGAAAATCGCCGGACAATAAGAGTCATCGCTTTTTGAAAGCAGCCCGCAAGGCTGCTTTTTTTTTGGCCCGACAATAATAAAAGGACATACCAATGCGTAATAAGCATGTGATTGCAGTGTTGTCGTTATCGCTGTTGTTCTCCTCGGCTAGCGTGTTTGCAGCCGATTTAGAAAAAGATATGGATACGCTCAAGGATGGTCTGAGCGTAGTGAAGAAAACCTCTGACGCGCAGGAGATGCATACCGCGTTGGGTAAGATGCGCCAGGCGGCAACGGATGCTAAGCAATCCACGCCGGAAAAACTGGAAGGTCAGGCGGCCGATAGCGCGCAGATCAAGGATTATCACGCCGGTCTGGATTCGCTGATTGCCCAGATCGATGTGGTTGATCAGTTGGCGCAAGCCAACAAGCTGGACGAAGCCAAGGCCGAAGCGAAGAAACTGGAAGATATTCGCAATGCCAACCATAAGAAATTCCGCTGATAACCCGGCCAGCCCCGTGGCTGGCCTTATTCCTCTTTGCTTTCTCTCCGTTTTAATCCGCCTAAATCCATCACTTCTCGCATTTTGTGACCGCTTTCACACACTTCGTGCGTCCTGAGATCTGGCGCACACTCGCCCGCGGGATTTCCACTTTGAGGTGGAAAAGTTGCGACTCAACAGCCTCAAGGGGAAAGCGTACTTTCTTATCAACGAGAAATATCTGTAATTGTCCGCTGTAAACAGGAGTAACAAGGTGAGGAGTGAAGCTGTCCCGCTGAAACAGAGCACGCCGGAAGCGATCCAGGCGCTGGCGGATAAGGTGTTAAGCCAAATTGCAGCGATCTACGCCGCACATCATATCGAAGCCAACGCCGTGCAGCATCAGATGCTGGCTTCGCATGTCCGGGCGATGGCATCGCGCTCTTTAACGGGTGAAGCGCTACCGGAAGTAGAAGCTGAGCTGTTTGAAGATATCTCGCCGGAAACCATGGCGCTGGCGCAGCAGGTGGTGGATCTGTTTGGCAATCTGCCCAAAGAGGAAGCCTGGTTGTTGTCCGTCCATATCGAAGTGGCGAAATCGAACGAAGCATAAATTGCGAGGAATTGAACATGGTAACTGTAGTGATTGGCGATCGTCTGGGTAAAGGTCAGAAAGTAGCAGCGGGCATCGAGAAAGCCGGTGGTCGTGCGGTGGTGGTGCCAGGCGTGGCAGCCGACATGAAGCTGGGCGACGTGATGAAAGCGGAAAACGCCGACTTCGGTATCTCCTTCTGCGGCAGCGGCGGCGCCGGTGCAATTACCGCGCAGAACAAATATGGCTACAAAGCCAAACACGGGATGCGTTCGATTGACGAAGGCGTTACCGCCATCAATGAAGGTGCCACCGTGCTGGGCTTCGGCTTTATGGATAAAGAAGAGCTGGGTGAGCGTCTGGTGCAGGCCTGGACTAAAAAACACGGCAGCTAAGTATGAAACAGCAATACGAGACGCAGGTAACGGTGCAGGGCAAAGGCGACAGTAAAGCAAAAGCCTTTGCCGATGCGCTCAGCAAGGTGCAGCAGCAAGTGCTGCGCACCAGCCAAAAGATTCTGTTGCGCATTGAACCCATAGATGTGCGGGTGCTGCGCGCGCAGGAGAGCGTGCGCAAGGAAAAATTTTTGTTCTTCTTCCTCGCGCGTGAGCGACGGAATTACAGCGTTGAGCTGGACATTACCGTTAGCGTCACTGTGATCGACACCGACAAGGTGGACTTCATAGCGACTTAATAAAAACGACAACAAGGGTACGACGACATGTTTTTAATCATTTTGTTTAAGTCGTTAATCATTGGCGGATTGGTTGGCGTCGGGGTGGGAGCGGGCGCAGCGCGCATGTTCCACGCACCGACCACACAAGGTATGGGCGCGTTCCGTACCTTGGGAGAACTCAATTCCTGTGAAGGCGATCCGGCATCGCACTTCTCCTTTGGTCTCGGCTTCTTCTTTAACGCCTGGGCATCATCCGTGGCAGCGGGTTCCTTCACGCAGGACGTCGATCACCGCATTTTGCCGAACTGGGGCGCGGCGGCACTGATGGTGAAAAACCGCAACGTGGCGGAAACGCTGCACAACCCGAAACGCATGGCGATTGCCTGCGGCATCATCGGCATGATTGTGGTGGCCTTCCTTAACAGCACGGCGTCTGCGGTTCCGGCGGCGCTGCAGGTTACCGCAGTAAAAGTGCTGGTGCCGGCGGCTAACCTGCTGGTGAATACCGTGATGCCAGTGATCTTCTGGCTGGCAGCGATTGATGCCGGTAAGAAATCTGGCTTCTGGGCCACCATTTTTGGCGGTCTGGCGCAGCTGATCATGGGTAACGCCGTACCGGGTTTGGTGCTGGGCATCCTGATCGGTAAGGGTGTGGAAGAGAGCGGCTGGAACAAAGTCACCAAGGTGATGATGTTTGCCATCGTGCTGCTGTTTGCCTTGAGCGGCTTCTTCCGCGGTTTCGATCTGAAACTGCTGCAATCCTTCCAGCTGGGTATTCCGGGCTGGCTGGATATGATCCACAACAGCGTCAGCGGCAAATAAGGAGCCATCAGCATGAACGAGAACGAAAACAAAGGGTTCTGGTACGCCGACTGGTCTTTCCCGATTTTTGTTGGCCTGCTCTCCTCCGGCGTATTTGCCGGTACGCACATGTATTACCTGTACGGCATTGGTGCTTTTAACGAAGTGGCGTTTGTCTCGATGCTGCGCTCCGGTATGGAAACCGGCGTGTATGGTGCGGTGGCGGCGTTTGGTGCCAGCTTCCTGTTTGCACGCATTATCGAAGGTTCGCTAGTGGGGATTCTCGATATTGGCGGCGCGATCCAGACCGGCGTCGGCCTCGGCGTGCCTGCGCTGCTGCTCGGTGCCGGCATTGTGTTCCCGGTCGCCAACTTTGCCGCATCGCTGGCCACGGGTTTGGTGGTGGGCTTAGCGATAGGTTATCTGATCATCCTGGCGCGTAAGTTCACCATCAACCAGAGCGACTCAACCTACGGCGCAGACGTGATGATGGGCGCGGGTAACGCATCGGGCCGTTTCCTCGGGCCGCTGATTATCCTTTCTGCCATGGCGGCGTCGATTCCCATTGGTCTCGGTTCGCTGGTGGGGGCGCTGCTGTTCTACCTGTGGAATAAGCCTATTACCGGCGGCGCGATTTTGGGCGCGATGGTGTTGGGTGCGATGTTCCCAATCTCACTCTGATACTGATGTGCGGCCATATGGCTGCACATATCCGTAGCGGCGCCATTTATTGCGCGATAAATCGCGCCGCTACGAAATGAGCGTTTGTACGTGAGGAGTAAGCATGTTTGATCTGATTTTGCGCCGCGCACGTCTGTGTGACGAACTGCTGGTGGATATTGCCATCCAGCACGGCAAAATTGCCGCCGTCGGCGACGTGAGCGGCCCGGCACAGCAGGAGCGCGATCTTGCCGGACGTTACTATGTCAGCGCTGGCTGGATTGATAGCCACGTGCACTGTTATCCCCAATCCCCGATTTATCACGACGATGCCGACACCATTGGCATGGCGCAAGGCGTCACCACGGTGGTGGATGCCGGCAGCACCGGCGCTGATGACATCGACGACTTTTATCAGCTCACGCGTTCGGCTACCACCGAAGTACGCGCGCTGATCAACATTTCACGCACCGGCATTGTGACGCAAAACGAGCTGGCCGATATGGCGCAGATTGATGGCGATGCGGTGGTGCAGGCGGTGAAACGCCGTCCCGACTTTATCGTTGGCCTGAAAGCGCGCATGAGCAGCAGCGTGGTGGGCGAGAACGGCATTCAGCCGCTGGTGCGGGCCAAGGCGATTCAGCAGGCAGCCGGCAATTTGCCGCTGATGGTGCACATTGGCAACAATCCGCCGGTGCTGGAAGAGATCGCCGATCTGCTGACCTCCGGCGACATCATTACCCATTGCTTTAACGGCAAGCCGAACCGTATCTTGTCATCGCAGGGCGAACTGAAAGCAGCGGTGAAAAATGCCATCGCGCGCGGCGTGAAGCTGGATATCGGCCACGGCGGCGCCAGCTTCAGTTTTGAGGTGGCGCGTCAGGCGATTGCGCAGGGCATTCTGCCCGACACCATCAGCTCCGACATTTACTGTCGTAACCGCATCAACGGCCCGGTGCATAGCCTGGCGCACGTGATGTCGAAATTCTTTAGCATTGGCATGACGCTGCCGCAAATCATCGAGTGCGTCACCGTTAATGCCGCTGCTGGCCTGCGTCTGGCGGGCAAAGGGCGCTTAACCGCCGGTTATGACGCCGACCTGACCATTTTTACCGTCAAAGAGGAAGCCTGCCCGTTCGTTGATGCTGAAGGCGAACGGGTATTAGGTGAACAACATATTCTGCCGCTGGCCGTGGTTATCGCCGGTCACTGGCATCTGACTGATGAAGGGAAAGCGAATCATGTCTTCGATCTATGAAAAATATGACCTGAAACAGGTCATCAACGCCTCGGGCCGCATGACCATTCTCGGCGTCTCCACGCCGTCTGCGGATGTGGTGGAGACCATCAGCTACGGTCTGAATCACTATTTCGAGATGAAAGATCTGGTCAACAAGACCGGCGCTTACATCGCCAAACTGCTGGACGTGGAGAGCGCGGTGGTGGTGTCGTGCGCCTCAGCGGGCATTGCGCAGAGCGTGGCGGCGGTGATTGTTAAAGATAACGACTGGCTGCTGGAGAACCTGCACGCCGCGCCGCTCAGCGTGCCGCACGATATCGTGGTGCCAAAAGGGCACAACGTGAACTTCGGCGCGCCGGTTGGCACGATGGTGGCGCTGGGCGGCGGGCGTTTGATCGAAGCCGGTTACAGCAACGAATGTTCGCCAGAGCAGTTGGCGGCGGCAATCACGCCGACCACGGCGGCGCTGATGTACATCAAATCGCACCACTGCGTGCAGAAAAGCCATCTTAGCGTGGAGCAGGCAGCGGTAGTGGCGCGCAAGCACGGCATTCCACTGATCGTTGATGCGGCAGCGGAAGAAGATTTGCAGTGCTACTACCAAATGGGCGCGGATCTGGTGATTTACAGCGGCGCCAAGGCGATTGAAGGGCCGACCAGCGGCTTAGTGATTGGTCGCACGCAATACGTTGAGTGGGTGAAGCGTCAGAGCAACGGCATTGGCCGCGCGATGAAAGTCGGCAAAGAGGGCATTCTCGGCCTGACGCAGGCGATTGAAAACTATCTGGTGCAGCCAAAAACCACCGGCGCCGAGATGGTGGCCAACATGACGCCGTTTATCGACAACCTCAACACGCTGAACGGCGTCACCGCCCGCGTGGTGTGGGATGCCGCCGGACGCGATATTGCGCGTGCCGAGATCAAGTTTGATGAAGCGGTCACCGGCTGGCCGACTGGCGAACTGGTGCAGGCGCTGAAAACTGGCGACATCGCCATCTATTTCCGTGGCTACAAAGCCAGCGAAGGCATTATCGAAGCCGATGTGCGCAGCGTTAGCGCCGATCAGCTGCACATCATCTTTAGCGCTATTCAGGCGTTGATCAGCGGAGGAAAACGCGCATGAGTCTGAACCCGAATTTCTATCAGGATCGCCTGTGCCTTAACGTGCTGGCCGGTTCGAAGCAGAACGCCAAAGCGATCTGGCAGGCGGCTGAAGGCCATGTGCTGGTGGGCGTGCTGTCAAAAAACTACGCCAGCAACGAAGAAGCCATTGCCGATATGCGTGAGTATGCGGCGCTGATCGACAATGCGCTGTCCGTGGGTTTGGGCGCGGGCGATCCGAACCAGTCGGCGATGGTGAGTGAGATCTCGGCGGTGCTGCAACCGCAGCACGTCAATCAGGTCTTCACCGGCGTGGCGACCAGCCGTGCGCTGCTCGGCCAGAATCAAACCGTGGTAAACGGTTTGATTTCACCGACCGGCACGCCGGGCCTGGTGAAAATCTCCACCGGACCGCGCAGCTCGAAGAACGCCGACGCGATTGTACCGATCGACAGCGCCATCGCCATGTTGCAGGACATGGGCGGCAGCTCGGTGAAATACTTCCCGATGGGCGGCCTGAAAGCGGTGAATGAGTATCGCGCGGTGGCGGAAGCCTGCGCGCGTCACGACTTCTGGCTGGAACCCACCGGCGGCATCGATCTCAACAACTTCGAAGAGATTGTGCGTATTGCGCTCGATGCGGGCGTCAGCAAAGTGATCCCGCACGTTTACAGTTCGATTATCGATAGCGCAAGCGGCGACACGCGCATTGACGATGTGCGTCAGCTTCTGGCAACGTGCAAGAAACTGCTGTAACAAATGAGTAACAGGTGAGGCTCCGTGAGATTTCCCAATCAGCGTCTGACTCAGCTTTTCGCTGCGCTGCAAAATGAAACGCTGCCGCAGGATGAGCTGGCACGTCGCTTTTCCGTTTCAACGCGCACGGTGCGCACCGATATCACCGCGCTGAACGCGCTGCTGGAACAGCATGGCGCGCAGTTTGTGCTGGCGCGCGGCGCGGGATATCAACTCAAAATTGACGATGCGGCGCGCTTTGGCCGCTTACAGCAAGAGAGCGCGACGCCACTGCGCGTGCCGCGTACCTCGCAGGAGCGCGTGCGCTATCTGCTGACGCGCTTTCTGACTGCGGCGTATTCGATCAAGCTGGAAGATCTGTCCGAAGAGTGGTTTGTCAGCCGCGCCACGCTGCAAAGCGATATGGCAGAAGTGCGCGAATGGTTGGGCCGCTATCACCTTAATATCGAAACCAAACCGCATTACGGCATGAAGCTGTTTGGCAGCGAGGCGGCGATCCGCACCTGCTTAACCGACCTGCTGTGGCAGATCGATCAGGAGACGCCGGACAGCCCGCTGCTGACGGTGGAAGCGCTGCACAGCGGCATTCTGGCGCAGCTCCAACCTTTGCTGCAACAGTGCTTCGCCCAGCACGCCATTCGCCTCAGCGATGAAGGCGACCGCTATCTGCAAATCTACTGCGCGGTGGCGGTACGACGCATCAGCGAAGGTTTCCCGCTCAACGATCCGGGTGCGGAAGATGTGGGCGAGGAAGTGCGCGAGGCGGCGCACGATCTGATTAACCTGATGCGTCCGCTGGTCGGCAAACCGATTTCACAGGCGGAAGAGAACTGGCTGCGGGTCAACATCGCCGCCCGCCAGATTCAGGCGCTGGCACCGAGCACCATTAACGCTGACGACGCCGATGCGCTGGTCGATTACCTGCTGAATTACATCAACACCCATTACAACTATCGGCTGCAGCATGATGAGCAGCTGCGCGCCGATCTGCTCACCCATATCAAAACCATGATCACGCGGGTGCGCTACCAAATCCATATCCCTAATCCGCTGCTGAGCAACATCAAACAGCACTATCCAATGGCCTACGATGTGACGCTGGCGGCGGTGACTAACTGGGGTAAATACACGCCTTACACTATCAGTGAGAACGAGATCGGTTTCCTGGTGCTGCACATTGGTGTTGGGCTGGAGAGGCATTACGACGTCGGCTATCAGCGCCATCCACAGGTGCTGCTGGTGTGCGACAGCGGCAACTCCACGCTGCGCATGATTGAGGCGCTGCTGCTGCGCAAATACCCGCAATTGGTGGTGACGGCGCGGCTGTCACAGCGCGACTATGAACTGCGCGAGCATATCGATGAAGACTTCGTGATCTCCACCGCGCGGCTCAGCGAGAAGAACAAGCCGATTGCGGTGATGTCGCCATTCCCAACCGAGTTCCAGCTGGAGCAGCTCGGCAAGTTGGTGCTGGTGGATCGCACGCGCCCGTACATGCTGGAGAAGTACTTCGACGCGCAGCACTTTATGGTGCTGGATAAGCCGATGGCGCAGTCAGAGTTGTTCCGCCTGCTGTGCGATCAGTTGGAGAGCGAAGGTTTTGTCGATGCGGATTTTTATCCGTCGGTTGAGGAGCGCGAAGCGATTGTCAGCACCCTGCTCGGCGAAGGCATCGCGCTGCCGCATTCACTCGGACTGCTGGCGCAGAAAACCGTGGTCTACACGGTGCTGGCGCCGCATGGAGTGAGCTGGGGCGAGGAGACGGCGTCGGTGATTTTCCTGCTGGCGATCAGTAAGAGTGAATACGAAGAGGCGATGGCGATTTACGATCTGTTCGTCACCTTCCTGCGCGAAAGGGCGATGACGCGGCTACGTGATTGCGCGGATTTTGTCAGTTTTAAAGCGGTGGCGATCGATTGTTTGAGTCGGATGTAAGGGTTGTGCATGCTGTCCCCCATCCCGGCCTTCCCCCGCAAGCGGGGGAAGGAGATGCAGCTTCATCACTAACATGTGGCAGCATCTTCCTCCCCCATTTATGGGGGAGGACCGAGGAGGGGGACTGCGTGCACAATCTACCCGCGCTTCGCCAGCAACCTCGGAATCTCACGCAAACACCAGGCTTTGGCTTCGCCCATGCTGTCGCGGCGCCACGCCATAATAATGTCCACTTCGCGCGTATACTCGGCGCTCACCACGCGTAAACGACCTTCGGCGATATCCTGCTCCACCATCGGATACGGCATGGTCGCCACACCCAAACCGGCCAGCAGCGCGCGGCGTTTATCATCCATGCTGCTTACCGTCAGACGCTGCTGCTTATCCAGCAACTGCACCGTCAACACCGGGCGCTCGCGCGCGGTGTCCGCCACCGCGATACCGCGATACTTCACGCGCGTCACTTCTGACAGCGGCTCAGCTTCCTGATGAATTGGATGATCCGGGCTGGCAACGTAGACGCTCATCGTGCTGTACAGCTTGCGGGTGTTGATTTCGGTTGAGGCGCGGAAGTGCATATCCGGGGCAATCACGATATCGGCGCGGCCCTGTTCCAGCCTTTCCCAGGCACCGGCTAATACTTCCGTGATGAGAGAAATTTGCGTATTGGCTTTTTCTGACAGCTTCTCAACCAGCGGGAATAAACGCTCGGAAGGCACCAGCGCCTCGGCAACAATGGTGAGATGCGTTTCCCAACCGCGCGCCAGCGCTTCGGCATCGGTGGTGAGCTTGTCGGCGGCTTCCAGCAGCACGCGGCCCCGTTCCAGCAGCATGCGGCCCACGTTGGTGAACTTGGTGCGGTGGCCGGAACGGTCAAACAGCACCACATCCAGCTCTTCTTCCAGCTTCTGCATGGTGTAACTCAGCGCGGAAGGGACGCGACCCAGTTCATCGGCCGCAGCGGCAAAGCTGCCACGACGGTCAATAGCATCCATCACACGTAAAGCTTCAAGGGTTAACGCGCGGTCTTTTGCCATGCCGATTCTCTGTCAGTAAATTTGAACATGCCAGGCAGATTAACTGGCTTACAATCCGGCGTCCAGACTTTTACCATAATCCCATCAAGCCTGCGGTCGGTTCTCACCGCAGCGCGTCGGAGGATTATCATGATGACAACCCGCTGCGCGTCCGCATGTGGCCAGGCCGATTTCGGTTGGTTGCAGGCGCGCTACAGCTTCTCATTTGGCCACTATTTCGATCCAAAATTAATGGGCTACGCGTCGCTGCGCGTACTCAACCAGGAAATTCTGGCACCGGGCGCCGCATTCCAGCCGCGCAGTTATCCGCAGGTCGATGTGCTGAATCTGGTGCTGCAAGGTGAAGCCGAGTATCGCGACAGCGAAGGCAATCATCTGGTGGCGCGTGAAGGCGAGGCGATGCTGCTCTCTGCGCGTCAGGGCGTGAATTACAGTGAAATTAACATCAGCAAAGATCGCCCGTTAACCCGCATGCAACTGTGGCTGGCGGCCTGTCCGGAACGTGAAAACCCGCTGTTGCAGAAGCTTGACCTGCCGCAACAAACCAGCGTACTGATCGCCTCGCCCGATGGCGCGCAGGGCAGCCTGCAGATGCGCCAGCAGGTTTGGGTGCATCAGGTGACGCTAGCGCCGGGCGAGCAGTACACGGTGAAATTGCACGGACCGCGCGCTTACCTGCAATCGATCCATGGTTCGCTGGATGTGCAGGCCAGCAGCGCCAACCAGCAGCCGCTAGGCTGCGGCGACGGCGCGTTTCTCAGCGATGAGAACCAGATTAGCCTGCAGGCCAGAACGCCGCTGCGCGCGCTGGTGATTGACCTTCCCGCCTAACCCTCACGCACAAAAAAGGGCGACCGAAGTCGCCCTGATGCTTTGCTTTAATGCTTATTTGAGAATGGTGAAGGCCGTAGTCACGTGCTTCACGCCGCTCACCCGGCTGGCAACATCGGCCGCCGCCTTCGCTTCTTCTGCAGTAACCAGTCCCAACAGGAACACTTCACCGTTTTCGGTGGTCACTTTGACGTTGGAGGATTTCACCTGATCGCTGCCCAGCAGCTGCGAGCGGATTTTGGTGGTGATCCAGGTATCCGATGACGAGGTGCCGAGGCTGACTTTCTGTCCATTACGGATTTCGTTATACACCTCGGTGGCTCCATCAACGCCCATGGCGATCTGTTTGGCACGGCTTGCCAGATCCGGGGTTGGCGACTGGCCGGTTAGCAGTACTTTGCCCTGATAAGCGGTGACAACCACGCGCGCCTGGTTTTTGATCTGTTCATCTTTTGCCAGTGCGTTCGAGACGCGCAGCTCCAGCGTACCGTCATCGACCTGCGTGCCCACGGTGCGCGGATCAGTGGCGGTTTTGGTGGCGACGGCAGCGCCGCCGGCAACCACGGCAACACAACCTTGCAGCAGCATGGCGGTTAAGAGAATGGCGACAGCGTTCAATGCTTTCATTTGAGCTCCTTCAGTCATTCCTGGTGTGGGAATAAAGTGTTATCAATCAAATCGCACAGGCAGTTCAGCGTCAGCATATGCATTTCCTGAATGCGCGCACTGCGATGTGATGGAATGCGAATTTCCACATCATGCGGACCGAGCAGGCCCGCCAGCTCACCGCCGTCGTGGCCGGTTAACGCAACGATGGTCATATCGCGGGTAACCGCAGCTTCAACCGCTTTGACGATATCGCGGGTGTTGCCACGGGTGGAAATGGCCAGCAGCACATCACCAGCCTGACCAAGCGCTCGAACCTGCTTGGCGTAGATTTCATCGTGCAGACGATCGTTACCAATCGCCGTCAGCATCACATTATCAGCGCTCAGCGCCAGCGCAGGCAGGCTAGGGCGCTCTGTCTCGAAACGGTTAATCATGCTGGCGGCAAAATGCTGGGCATTCGCCGACGACGCACCGTTACCGCAGCTAAGGATTTTGTTACCGTTCAGCAGCGACTGCACCAGCGTCATCGCGGCGCGGGAAATCGCATCGGGCAGCGCTTCGGCTGCGGCGATTTGGGTCTGAATACTTTCGGTAAAACACGCTTTAATTCTGTCCTGCACAAGACCACCTGGTTCTATCCATCGGCATTAAAGGCATCGGGCAGCCACTCCAGCTCACGCCCGGTAATGGCAATGATGTCAAAACGGCAATTCACCGTATCAAAACTGCCGCCACGCGCCAGCAACCAGAGCGCAGCGGCACGCAGCAGCTTTTGTTGTTTCTGGCGCGTTACGCTGGCGGCGGCACCGCCGTAGCGCGCATCGCGTCGATAGCGCACTTCAACAAATACCCAGCAATCGGCGTCGCGCATAATCAGGTCAATTTCCCCGCTGCGACAGCGTACATTGCTGGCAAACCACTGCAGCCCGGCGCGCTCCAGATAGCGACGCGCCAGTTGTTCCTGCTCAGCGCCAATGCGCTGGCGGTTTACTGCACCGGAACGATCTGTCCCTGACGATACTGGTTCCATGCCAACTTCCTGTTGATCACGCAATCCGTGTCGGCGTTCAGCTTGCCGGTGTTGCCATCAATGGCAAAGCCAGGCACCTGACGCATCTGGTTAAAGTTATTCGCCAGCGTCCAGGCATCAATGCCCATCGCGTAGAGGCGAACCAGCGAATAATCGTTGTTAAACGACTTCGCCGCCTGCTGCATTAAGCTCGGATTGCTACCGGACAGCAGCGGAATATCGCTGAACTGCAGGCCATCCATCTCCAGACGGAAGTCCGGGCCTGCACCCGCCTGCGCACTGCGTGAGCTGGCGTACAGCGCGGTATTGTTGCGGCTGCTGGTGCGCATCGCAATCATCGGCTTGATCAGCTGCAGCTCATCCTGGCTGGCGACGATGTACACCGCATCAACGCTACCGCTGCTGGCATCGGCCGTTGGCGCCGGTGCGCTGGTTTGCGGTGCAGGAATCGTCAGGCCAGCAATCGCCACGCTCTGCGATTGTGCAGGCTCAACGTTGAGCGGCGTGCCGCTTAACGCGATACCCGCACCGCTGTTGATGCCTTGCTTGAGTTCGCCGACGCCGCCAAAACGCTGCTGCAGTACGGTTGAGCCACCCAGCGTTTGCCACTCTTGCGCGAACGCTTTGCTGATACGGTCGCCATAACTGCTGCGCGGCACCAGCAATAATGGCTGGCGTTTGCCTTGCTCGTAGATATGGTGCGCGGCATCGCGTGCTTCGTCTTCAGGAGAAAGCGCAAAGTAACAAATATTCGGATGGTTCTGGATCTGTTCTGGCTCGTTCAGGGCCAACACGTTAAGCGGCGTGTTGCTATTGGCGACGGTTTCAACGTCATTTTTTAGAAGCGGGCCGACCACCAGCGTGGCGCCATCTTGCTGCGCCTGCTGCATCACCTGCGCAATCGGCTGGCTACTGGTGTCATACACTTTCACCTGCGCATTGCTGTTGCCCTGTGGGGCGGCGGGTTGTGCGGCTGGCTGTGACTGCTCGGTTTGCGGCGGTGTGTTACCTGCAACGGCGGGGCTGACCACGCTATTGGCGTCCGCTGGCGGCTGTGCGCTGGCATCGGCTGTATTAGCCTCAGGAGCGGCTTGCGGTGCCGGTGCATTGAGCACGCCATTGCGCGCATCGGTGAAGCCTTTCTGAATCGCATTGGCAAACACCTGCGCCTGGCCGTTAAGCGGCAGCAGCAGCGCGATGGTATTGGTCGACGCTTTGGTGAAGTTCTGCACCTGGCTGAGCTGGGTTGGCAGTGTCTTCGCGCCTGGGTTCTGCGGATAACGCGTCTGCCAGTCCTGAATCGCCGCTTTCAACATTTGTGGGTCCTGGCTGTTTGCGCGCCAGGTATTCAGCAGATCGAGCCAGCCCTGCAGGGTATTTTCATCAGCATTGATCACCAGGCTGTTGATCTGATCCTGGGTCATCTGCGTCAGCGCTTGCCAGGTTGCATCGATATTGCTTTGGTGATCGGCACCTTTCAGCAGCGGCTCCAGCGCTATATAGGCACGCAGCAGCGAGAGTGAAGGGCGATTCTGTGCCGCCGCGATTTGCAGCGCGTAGTAACGCACCTGCTGGTCCTGCGACAGGCCGCCGCTTTTCACCTGGCCCAGCAGCTGTTGCGCACCGGTGTAATCCTGCTGCCCAATCTGCATCTGCGCGCGCAGCAGCAGCAGTTCTTGCTGTTGCACTTCGCTTAACTGCTGCGGCAATTGATTGAGCTGATTCGCCGCCTGCGGATACTTTCCTTCCTTCAACAGGGCACGGATGGCAAGTAATTGCCAGTCGGTCTTGCTATCATCGCTGCTTTGCTGCACCTGCTGCAGATAATAGTCAGACCGGCCAGTCGCAGGACCCTGAATATTGACGTTAGAGGTTTGTTGCGGTCCCTGACCACTACAGGCGGCTAAAATCAGCCCAGCGAGAAGAACAGGTACTAAGCGTCCTGCTTTATGACGTACGACTTTTGAAGGAAGCATACTGTATCCAGTGATGTTTTTTTCAAGATGCTCAATATTAAATCGGCAATTCGGATGAAACAATGAAACAACTCGATCGGGCAGAGATTTCTGCCAGCACGCTCTATATCGTTCCTACCCCGATCGGTAACCTGGGTGATATCACTCAACGAGCGTTGACGGTGCTCTCAAGCGTCGATCTAGTCGCAGCGGAAGATACACGTCATACCGGGCTGTTGCTACAACATTTCGCCATCAATGCGCGACTCTTCGCACTTCACGACCACAACGAACAGCAGAAAGCTGAGGTGCTGTTAGCTAAGCTGCAAGAGGGCCAGAGCATCGCGCTGGTCTCCGATGCCGGCACGCCGTTAATCAACGATCCCGGCTACCATTTAGTACGTCGCTGCCGTGAGGCTGGTGTGCGCGTGGTGCCGTTGCCAGGTGCCTGCGCGGCGATTACAGCATTAAGCGCGGCGGGGTTACCGTCCGATCGTTTCTGTTACGAAGGGTTTCTACCGGCCAAAAGCAAAGGACGTTGCGATGTGCTGCGCGCGCTGGGTGAAGAGCCGCGTACGCTGATTTTCTACGAATCGACCCATCGCCTGATCGATAGCCTGCGGGATATGGTCAGCGTGTGGGGCGGCGAGCGCTACGTGGTGCTGGCGCGTGAGATCACCAAAACGTGGGAATCTATTCAGGGCGCACCGGTCGGCGAGTTGCTGGCGTGGGTGCAGGAAGATGAAAATCGTCGTAAAGGCGAGATGGTGCTGATTGTTGAAGGCCATAAAGCGGATGAAGAAGCGCTGCCGGCGGAGGCGTTGCGCACGCTGGCGCTGCTGCAAAAAGAGCTGCCATTGAAGAAAGCCGCTGCGCTGACGGCGGAAATTCATGGGGTGAAGAAGAACGCGCTTTATAAGTACGCGCTGGAGCAGCAAGAGGCGTGACAAACGCTGGCAAATCGCCTATTATCCCGCGCCGAAGCTGACCAGACAGTCGCCGCTTTGTCGTCGTCCTCTTTCGGGGGGAGACGGGCAAAGGGGAGGAAAGTCCGGGCTCCATAGGGCAGGGTGCCAGGTAACGCCTGGGGGGCGCAAGCCTACGACCAGTGCAACAGAGAGCAAACCGCCGATGGCCCAGTAATGGGATCAGGTAAGGGTGAAAGGGTGCGGTAAGAGCGCACCGCGCGGCTGGCAACAGTTCGTGGCACGGTAAACTCCACCCGGAGCAAGGCCAAATAGGGGTTCACAAGGTACGGCCCGTACTGAACCCGGGTAGGCTGCTTGAGCCAGTGAGCGATTGCTGGCCTAGATGAATGACTGTCCACGACAGAACCCGGCTTATCGGTCAGTTTCGACTTTTTTAAACACAAAACCCGCTTCGGCGGGTTTTGTGTTTTCTGAGGCTTGTGCGTGCTGGTCCTCATCCTAACCTTCTCCCGCAGGCGGGAGAAGGGACCGATCGAGCGATCTTTCAAACCGCAATAAACAGTTCCCTCTCCCTCTGGGAGAGGGAATACACACACTTTTAATTAAACGCCTCCACGTAAAGAAATGAAAATCCCTGAAAACATTACTGCCGCTATGCCAGAATAAGCGCGTGTTTAACTACTGAGGACAAATTTAATCCACACTGACGAGAAGCAACAACGTGGATAAGTTGTAATTTTATGGACAAAATGTTTGCGTCAAATAAGGCTTCACTCTCCTCCTCTCTCTCTGAATCAAACTGCTCAATCTGCGATCAGCACTGGCGCTTCGCGCTTTAGTTCCGTTCTCTCCTATTCTGACTTTTTAATTTAACTTTGCTAACACGCCTATTTTCGCGTGGGTGGCGTTTATTTCTCGTTCAGGAGAGAAATCATGCTGTATTGGATTTTATTAGCGCTGGCGATCGCCGCGGAAATTATTGGCACCGTCTCAATGAAATGGGCCAGCGTAAACGGTGGCAACGCCGGTTATATTTTTATGCTGGTGATGATCGCACTTTCTTATATTTGTTTATCCTTCGCCATTAAACGTATTGCCCTTGGCGTGGCGTATGCCATGTGGGAAGGCATTGGCATTCTGTTTATTACGCTGTTTAGCGTGCTGTTGTTCGATGAAGCCTTATCCGCCATCAAAGTAGCCGGCCTGCTGACGCTGATCCTCGGCATTGTCCTGATCAAATCCGGCACGCTGAGCCGCAAGGAGCTGCGCCATGGCAACGTTTAACTGGATACATATCGCATGGCTGGCGCTGGCCATTGGCCTGGAGATCGTCGCCAATATCTTCCTGAAATACTCCAACGGTTTCCGCCGTCCACTGTTTGGCGTGTTATCGCTGGTGGCGGTGCTGGCGGCGTTCAGTGCGCTGGCGCAGGCGGTGAAAGGCATCGATTTGACGGTCGCCTACGCGTTATGGGGCGGGCTGGGATTGGTCGCCACCGTGGCGGCAGGCTGGATTCTGTTTGGCCAGCGTCTGAGTCGGGTTGGCTGGCTGGGCGTGGGATTGTTGTTGATCGGTATGGTGCTGATTAAGTTTGCCTAAAGTTCCCTCTCCACGTTGGGAGAGGGTAAGAACATCAACCCCGGCCGTGTGGCTCATCCCAGTCAAAGGCTGGACCCAGCGAGATCACGCCGCTTGGGTTGATGGTTTTGTGGCTGCAGTAGTAGTGATGGCGAATGTGCGGCAAATTAACCGTGTCAGCGATGCCTGGCATCTGATAGATGTCGCGCAGGAAGCCGCTCAGATTACGGTAATCACTGATGCGGTGACGATCGCACTTAAAGTGGGTGACGTAGACCGGGTCGAAGCGCACCAGTGTGGTCCACAAGCGCAAATCGGCTTCGGTAAGTTGGTTGCCAGTGAGATAGCGGTGTTGGCCAAGAATCTGTTCGAGACGCGCTAACGAATGGAACAGCGCCGTTACCGATTCATCGTACGCCGCCTGCGAAGTGGCAAAACCGCTTTTATACACGCCATTGTTAACAGTGTCGTAAACCCAGCTGTTCACTTCATCAATTTTGTCGCGCAGCTCCGTCGGATAATAGTCACCCGCGCGGGCACCTTGCGCATCAAAAGCGCTGTTGAGCATGCGCATGATATCGGCGGATTCATTACTAACGATGGTTTGCTGGGTTTTATCCCACAGCACTGGCACGGTCACACGGCCGGAATAGTGCGCATCGGCGTGCAGATAGATTTGATAGAGAAACTCTTTTTGATACAACGCATCGCCGGTGGCGTCAGGGAAGCTGGCGTCAAAGGTCCAGCCGTTCTCCAGCATCAGCGGATGCACCACCGAAACTGAAATCATCTCCTCCAATCCCTTGAGTTTAAGCATTAACAGCGTGCGATGCGCCCACGGACAGGCAAGCGAGACGTAAAGATGATAGCGACCACGCTCAGCGGCGAAGCCCGCTTTGCCGGTTGGACCGGCGCTGCCATCGGCGGTAACCCAGTTACGCCAGACGGCTTCTGTGCGCTTGAAGCGGCCACCGGTTGACTTCGTATCGTACCAGGTATCATGCCAGACACCGTCAATCAGCTGTCCCATAAGCCCTCCATAATAAAAAGGGGCGAGGAAAATCCCCGCCCCTGCAATTCAGTATATGTGTTCTCTAACGCTTGTGCTGCTTAGCGTGCGGTCGCTGGCTGAACGCGCTGACGAATCAGTCGGTCAATGCTGTAAGCGCCTGGACCTACCAGACCCAACACCAGGAAGCCACCGGCGATGGAGAGGTTTTTCATGAACATCAGCTGGTTAACACCTTCCGCGAAGTTGCTGTGGAACAGGAACGCGGTCAGCAGAGTAAAGCCAGCGGTGAACAGGGCGGTAAAGCGCGTCAGGAAACCGAACAGAATCGCCAGGCCGCCACCGAACTCCAGCAGAATAACCAGCGGCAGCAGGAAGCCTGGGACGCCCATTGCCTGCATGTATTGTGCGGTACCGGCGTAACCGGTGATTTTGCCCCAGCCTGCGGTGATAAACAGAATGGTCATTAATACGCGTGCTACCAGCAGGCCTGAGTCTTCGAATTTTTTCATCATCTACTCCAACAAGGTTTTTGTTGCAGGTTGTTGGCCTGCGGGTTTTGAATCCCCTTGAACCGGTTGTTTCAGTTCACTGGGCTGATGGAGGAAGATGATAATCGCAGGTTGAAAGAGTTGTAAGCGAGATAAACTGTCAATGTTGTTCAGTAAATTTGAGGGGGAGTAAAACCGAATCAATTCGATCCGGTTTTAGAGAGAGAAGCTAGCGGGTATTTAAAGTCGATTTGATCATGCGCCAGGTGCTCCAGACGCCGAAACCGCGCTTGGCCCAGCGCAGCAGACGATTGGGGCTGCGAATCGACCAAATGGCCAATGCACTGCTGCCAATCGCCAGATAACGACGCATACCAATGATGGTTAACCAGCCGCGATCATACTGTGCGGTGCTGGTCAGCCAGTCGCGGCTGTCGGCGCTGAGGTCAAGCCGCTGCTGCTGCACCTGATTGAGCAGTTCGTGAATGCGTGCTTCACGTTCGCGGCGGCTCATGAGCGATGCTCCTCCAGCAGTTTACGATCGGTATCCAGCTCTTTACGCGTATGGCGCAACAACGTTGACTGACGCGATTTGTATAACGTCCACAAACCGAAGATGAGCGCCAGAGCAAATAGCACCGCCGTAGTGATGGCAATCGCCATCAAGCGATATTGTGCGTCCACCGCCCAGATGATCAACACCATCAGGCTCATGAGACCGAAAGCGGTAAACAGCATAGTAAGGCCCACCATCATCAGCATCTGAATCAGGTTGGCCTTTTCCTCTTCCAGTTCCACAATTGCCAGTCTGACGCGCGTCTCGACCATGCTAACCAGCGTGGTAACTACCCGTTGACCGATGTTAAAGACCCCTTTGCCGGGGCCGTGGCTTTGCTGACTATCACTCATCATTAACGCCGTGAGATTAAAATGCCGATGAGAATACCTACCGCTGCACCGATACCCACGCCGTGCCACGGATTGTCGCGCACGTATTCGTCCGCTTTTTCCGCTGCTTCACGCGTGGTTTGTGCAATACGTTCGCCGGAGTCGCCAAGACGTTCACGGGAGCTTTCAATAGCGCCGCGCGCTTTATGACGCAGTTTATCCAGCTCACCTTTGGATTTATCTGCTGAGCTGCTCAGCACTTCTTCCAGGGTATCAGCCAGATTTTTCAATTCAGCGCGCAGATGTTCAGATGTTGTTTCTTTAGCCATGGAAATCTCCTTTTACAGCATTGAGTTAAGTCCGATTAATAAGGTTCAGCTTCAAGCTTTTTCAGTTCGTGCTGCGCATCGAGCAGCTTACGTTCGCGCTTCTCAATTTTGTCCTTGTCGCCATCCTGACGCTCTTCTTTCAGCTCACGCTCACGTTCGGCGATTTTGTGCTTCTGCTCAGCGATGCGTTCGCTATGTGCAGATTTCAGCTTCTCATCGGTGCAGCCTGCGCGGACTTCGGTCAACGCGCGCTCCAGCCCGGTAACGCGGCGCTGGTTGTCGTGCTGTTTTGCCATATCGATCTCGCGTTGAATATCCTGCTCTTTTTGTTGGCAGAGCGATTCAGCCGCCAGCAGCGAACCCGAGAGTGAAAAAAGAATAGCACCTAGCAGTAATTGATGTTTCATCAGGTTGTGACCTTCCATTGTTGATGACCTGCCCGAGAGCAGACAGGAGAAGCTTCCCAGCATGTCTTAGGCTTACGCTATCTCTAAGGATAGACAGCAGACGAAAAAATTCAAAGAAGACGCGGGGATAGCGAGGATTAGCTCACCGCCTGGCTTAACGTCAGGCGGTGAAATTTAGCTAAAAATTGGGCGACTGGCGTCAGGATATTGCTGCGAAGCCTGCGGGCCAGCGGCGACGACAAAGCCTTGTGGCAACAGGCGCTTCAACACTTTTTGCGCCGCCAGGCTCTGTTCTTCATTCTCAAAATGAATCACCAGCGCATCGCCGGAGGGCGTAATACTTTTGATACGCACGCCCTGCGCAGAAAGTTGCTGATAAAGATAAAAACCATCGGGCAGATTGGTGCCGCTGTTGGCGACGCGGATCTGCACCACGGTTTCATGCTGCATCAAGGTCGGAACGAAACAGATCGCCAGCAGCGCCAACGCGCCACCCAGCGCCCAAGGCAGGAAACGCCTTGGGAATCCACGGAATGTGATCATGACTGTGAATTCCCGCTACGCGCAGACTGACGTTTACGCCAAATAACCACTAAAGAACCGACCAGGCCAACCACCAGCAGCACCAGCGGCAGCAGCATCAGGCACAACATCAGCTCATCTTCGTAACGACGGAAAATCGGCGTTTTACCCAGCGCGAAGCCCAGCACGGTAAGGATCAGCACCCACAGGAAGCCACTTACCCAGTTGAAGAACTGGAAGCGCGCATTACTCAGGCCAGAAAGCCCGGCGATGGTAGGGAGCAAGGTGCGAACGAAGGCAATAAAGCGACCCACCAGCAGTGCAGACAAGCCATGGCGATGGAACAATCGGTGGGCGCGTTGATGATATTGCGCGGGCAAGTGTGAAAGCCATTTTTGTACGGTAGGCGTATTACCGAGCCAGCGGCCCTGAATGTAGCTCACCCAGCAGCCGAGGCTGGCGCCTGTGGTCAGAATCAGCAGCGTCAGCGGGAAACCCATGGTGCCTTTGGCAATCAAAACGCCGACCAAAATCAGTAAACTATCGCCCGGCAGAAAGGCGGCGGGCAGCAGTCCATTTTCCAGAAACAGAATCATGAACAACACGCCGTAAATGGCCCAAACCAACGTCGGGTCGGAGAGCATTTCGTAATCCTGCTGCCACAAGGCATGCAGCAATGCTTGCAAAATATCCATCAATCATTCCTGAACATCATTGTTAAACGTGCCCGTGAGGGGCTTAGGCGCAGACTGGCGTTGGTTATACATTTTAGATAAGCAGCCTGAGCAGGAGTTTCCGGATCCTTCCAGAATTGATTGTTAAATCAGCGACTTTTTAAAGCCCTGTCGCAAAGGGTAATAAAAGGGCGATAACTGTAACAAAAATAACGTTATCCAGACAGGGGAAAGTGCCTGCCGCACAGGAGTTTTACCTTTAGACGCAGGTGGTCAAAAGGAGCTTTACATGAGCTGACACTATTGCAGACTAACTGACTTTTTCAGCAACAAAACGCCTGAAAAATAAGCAGGATCAGCGTGGGTTTTCGCTACCTTCAGGCAGGATGACCGGATTTTCAGCAAACATGTAACGATCAACGTTAAATTCGAAATCATCGGTGGTGGCGTTAAACAGCATCTGCTTAGTATTTTCCAGATGTTGCCACATTGCCAGCTTACTGGCGGCGGGATCTTTGCGGATCAGGGCTTTGAGAATCTGGTCGTGATCGTCACACCAGCTGGTGATATTTTTGGCATCAATATGTTCGTGCAGCTTTAACCAGTAAGGATTGTGCAGACGGTGCAGCCACATCTTCTCGACAATCGCTGCTAAGGCGCTGTTCTGCGTCGATTGCGCAATGCGCACGTGAAACTCCATATCCCACGCCGAATCGCGCGAATGATCTTCCTGACGCGCTTTCTCCTGAATTGCCATCAATGCCACGATATCCTGGCGTGTCACCTGCGTGGCGGCAAACTCAGCCACGTTGCTTTCAATCAACTGGCGCGCCTGCAATAACTCGAAGGGGCCGAAATTAGCGAACTCCAGCTGGCTGGACGTTACCACGCGGTTCTGTTGCTGGCTGCTGATGACGTGAATGCCGGAACCTTTCCGCACCTCCACGTAACCTTCCACTTCCAGCATGATGATCGCTTCACGCACCACGGTACGGCTCACCTGCATCTCCTCCGCAATCAGACGCTCGGCAGGCAGTTTGTCGCCGACCCGATACTCGGCTGCTTCAATGCGGCGTTTGAGTTCGCTGGCGAGCTGTTGATAAAGGCGTCGTGATTCGGTCAGGTCCATTGCGCGGTCCGCTGTGGGAGAAAGTTGAGTTGTTATACCACTTCAGCCGCACGGAGGAAATGGGCTGGCCGATGCCAGCCCGGAAAGGTTAGGTGCGCACTGCAGCGGACTGCACCGCAGGCTGATCGTCGAGTTCAGAAACCGGCTGGTTTTTCAGCACCGTCCAGATAACCACCGCGCCTAACAGATCAAACACCGCCAGCGCCGCAAACAGCGGGCTGAAGCCCAGCGTATCGGCTAGCGCACCGACCACCAACGCAAACAGGGTGCTCGCCGTCCAGGCCGCCATGCCGGTTAAGCCGTTGGCGGTAGCCACTTCGTTACGGCCAAATACATCCGAAGAGAGCGTGATCAGCGCGCCTGAAAGCGCCTGATGGGCAAAACCACCGACGCACAACAACCCAATCGCCACATACGGGCTGGTGAACAACCCGATGGTGCCTGGCGCAATCATTAACACCGCGCCCATGGTCACCACCAGTTTGCGTGAGACGATGAGATTGACGCCAAACCAGCGCTGAAACAGCGGCGGCAAGTAGCCACCGACGATGCAGCCGAGATCGGCGAACAACATCGGCATCCAGGCAAACATGGCGATCTCTTTCAGGTTGAAGCCGTACACTTTAAACATAAACAACGGGATCCACGCGTTAAACGTTCCCCACGCGGGTTCGGCGAGGAAACGCGGCAGCGCAATACCCCAGAACTGGCGATTGCGCAGGATCTGGCGTGCC
Organism: Pantoea sp. GbtcB22; assembly: GCF_019091025.1. Lineage (NCBI taxonomy): Bacteria > Pseudomonadati > Pseudomonadota > Gammaproteobacteria > Enterobacterales > Erwiniaceae > Pantoea > Pantoea sp. GbtcB22. Next base: position 148,505 of record NZ_JAGXKB010000007.1, on the reverse strand, counting down.
GACATCTTCTTATTATTACCGGTTTGATGCTGCAACTCCTGGCCGGCAATGATGTAGTGACGCTCCTCATCGCTCAGCTTGGTTTGTTGTTTAGGATGCTTATAAAACACCAGCCAGCAGAGGGCCCACACCATGCTCAGCACGCCAGTAATAATGAACGCCATTTGCCAGCTGTGCGCCATGATCGCCCACACCACCAGCGGTGGCGCCAGCATTGCGCCAATCGACGAGCCCACGTTGAAATAGCCCACCGCCACCGAACGCTCTTTGGCAGGGAACCATTCGCTACTGGCTTTCAGGCCTGCGGGAATCATTGCTGCTTCGGCGGCACCCACCGCGCCGCGTGCCAGCGCAAAGCCGCCCCAGCTGCCCGCCATCGCGGTTGCCGCACAGAAGATTGCCCACAGCACGGCAAACACTGCATAGCCTATTTTGGTGCCGAGCATGTCCAGCACATAACCGGCTACCGGCTGCATGATGGTGTAGCACGCCGAGTAGGCGGCGACGATATAAGAATATTGTTGCGTGGTGATACCCAACTGCGTTTCCAGCGTGGGCGCAGCGACGGCAATGGTATTGCGCGTCAGGTAACCGAGCACGGTGCCCAGCGTCACCAGCCCAATCATGTACCAGCGTAGCCCTTTGATCTTACGCATTATTAACCTCGTCCAGTCTGTCGTTGCGGTTTACCGCTTTAGTTATCTGGAGCGGGAAGACGTGAACAGTGCTGTTCACTCCCGCAGTTCCTTGCCTGTGCCATTAATCCCGTTAGCAACGGAGCGAGAGGTTAACTTGTTATACCTCTTTAAAAGTTGAATGCCATCACATAAACCTTGCGGCCAGTGGGTGTTAGGGCTAAAGATCGTTAAAACAGCCATTTAACGCATTATCCGCAACATAATCGTCCATATACCCACAGTGAAACTGTCATTATTGTGAGTCGGATCGCAAATAATTTTGCCGCCCGTTTAAATTGGTATGATAACTTTTAGTTAAAAGCCATCTGGCTACAAAATGAGGAAGCAGGTATGTCGCGTTTTATGAGTGAGGATTTTCTACTCGACACCGAGTTCGCCCGTCGTCTGTACCACGACTACGCTAAAGACCAGCCGATTTTCGACTATCACTGTCACTTACCGCCGCAGCAGATTGCCGATAATTACCGCTTCACCAACCTCTATGACATCTGGCTGAAAGGCGATCACTACAAATGGCGTGCGATGCGCGCTAACGGCGTGCCGGAAGCGTTATGCACCGGCGATGCCAGCGATCGTGAGAAATTTAACGCCTGGGCGCGTACCGTGCCGCATACCATCGGCAATCCGCTCTATCACTGGACGCACCTCGAATTGCGCCGGCCTTTTGGCATCACCGATGTGCTGCTGAATGAGCAGAGCGCAGATCGCATCTGGCAGCAGTGCAATGAACTGCTGGCGCAGGACGCCTTCAGCGCGCGCGGCATCATGCAGCAGATGAAGGTGAAAATGGTCGGCACCACCGACGATCCGCTCGACGACTTACAGCATCACCGCAAGCTGGCGCAGGACAGCAGCTTTGACGTCAAAGTGCTGCCGAGCTGGCGTCCAGACAAAGCCTTTAACATTGAGCTGGAGAGTTTCCTGCCGTGGATTCAGCGCTTAGCGCAGGTCGCGGATGTTAACGTGCAGCGCTTTGACGATCTGCGCCGCGCCTTAAGCCAGCGACTCGATCACTTCGCCGCGCATGGCTGCAAAATTTCCGATCACGCGCTGGATGTGGTGGTGTTTGCGGAAGCGGATGACGCCACGCTGGACGGCATTCTGGCGCGCCGACTGCAAGGTGCAGCGCCTTCCGCTGAAGAGACGGCCCAGTTTAAAACCGCCGTGCTGGTGTGGCTCGGCAGCGAATATGCGCGTCGCGGCTGGGCGCAGCAGTATCACATTGGCGCGCTGCGCAACGCCAATCGCCGCCAGTTCGATATCCTCGGGCCGGATGTGGGCTTCGATTCGATTAACGATGCGCCGTTGGCGATTCCTCTGGCGCGTCTGCTGGATGCGCAGAACCGCAATAACGCGCTGCCCAAAACCATTCTTTACTGCCTCAACCCGCGCGACAACGAAGTGCTGGCGACCATGGCAGGCAATTTCCAGGGTGAAGGCGAACCCGGCAAGATGCAGTTTGGTTCGGCGTGGTGGTTTAACGATCAGCTGGATGGCATGCAGCGGCAGATGACGCAACTGGCCCAAATCGGCCTGCTGAGCCGCTTCGTCGGCATGCTAACCGACAGCCGCAGCTTCCTCTCTTACACGCGTCATGAATATTTCCGTCGTCTGCTGTGCCAGATGATAGGCAATTGGGTGGCGCGGGGCGAAGCGCCTGAAGACGAGGCGTTGTTAGGGCAGATGGTACAGAACATCAGTTTCAACAATGCGCGCGATTACTTCGGTATTGAGCTGGGAGCCTGATAATGCAGCGACTCAACCGTCACGATTTTCCTGGCGCGCACTACAGCGAGCGCGTTATCCAGTTTGGTGAAGGCAACTTCCTGCGCGCCTTTATCGACTGGCAGCTCGACTGGCTTAATCAGCATCACAATACCGATGCGGGCGTGGTGGTGGTGCGGCCGCGCAACCGCGTGGTGGAAGAGACACTGAATCAGCAAGATGGCTTATACACCACGCTGATTCGCGGACTCAATGCGGCGGGTGAGCAGGTGAGTGAAGCCCGCCTGATCCGCAGCGTGAATCGTGAAATCCAGCCGTATCAGCAGTTTGATGCGTTTCTCGCGCTGGCACGCGCACCGCAGATGCGCTTTGTCTTCTCCAATACCACAGAAGCCGGCATTGCCTTTGCGGAGCAGGATCGGCTGGACGACACACCCGCCTCATCCTTCCCCGGCAAGCTGACGCAGCTGCTGTGGGCGCGCTTCAACCATTTTGCCGGTGCCAGCGATAAAGGTTGGCTGGTGGTGCCCTGTGAACTGATCGATTACAACGGCGACACGCTGCGTGAGCTGGTGCTGCGCTACAGCCAGCATTGGCAGCTGCCGCCGGCGTTTGCCCGCTGGGTGGAGGATCACTGCGCGTTCTACAACACGCTGGTGGATCGCATTGTCACCGGTTATCCCGCGGATAGCGCGACGATCGAAGCGTCATTAGGCTACGAAGATCGCTATCTGGTGGCGGGCGAAGTCTATTACCAGTTTGTGATTCAGGGACCAAATGCACTGGCGCAGGAGCTGCAGCTGCACGCGCTGGCACCGGAAGTGAAGCTGGTGGAGGACATCACACCGTACAAAGCGCAAAAGGTGGCGATCCTTAACGGCGCGCATACCGCGCTGGTGCCGGTGGCATTTCAGGCCGGGCTGGAGAGCGTGGGAGAGGCGATGGATGATGCGCAGATGGCCGGCTTTGTCGATGCGCTGCTGCGCGATGAGGTCATCCCCACGCTGGACCTGCCGCGCGACGAGCTGCACGCCTTTGCCGACGCGGTGCAGCGTCGCTTCCGCAATCCCTTTATCCGCCATGCGTTGCTCTCCATCGCCCTTAACGGCATGACCAAATTCCGCACCCGTTTGCTGCCGCAATTGTTGTTGTCGCAGCAGCAAAACGGGCAATGGCCTGTGCGGCTGACCTTCGCCTTTGCCGCGCTGCTGGCCTTTTATCGTGGTGCAGAGGGCAAACGTCACTGGCCGCTGCAGGACGACGAACAGTGGCTGCAGCGTTTCGCTGAACTGTGGTCAGCAGTAAATAACGATAAACAGACTCCAGAACAGTTGGTGCGTGCGGTACTCAGCGACGCCAATCACTGGGGCGAAGATCTCACTCAGCAGCCCGGATTAGTGGCTGCGGTCAGCCAACACCTGCAAAACATCATCGTCCACGGGATGCGGACGGCGTTGACACAACTGAGATAACGCTATGCAAGATGCCATTAGAATCCATTCACGCGACAACGTTGCTGTGGCGTTGCGCGATTTGCCAGCCAATACCCAGGTCGAAATCAATCAACAGGTGATCACCTTGCAGCAGGAGGTTGGACGCGGCCATAAGTTTGCGCTGCAGCCTTTAGCCACCGACGCGCTGGTGATCAAATACGGTTTGCCGATCGCGCACGCCACTCAGCCGATTGCGGCTGGCGAGATCATTCACTCCAGCAATGCGCGCACCAACCTAAGCGACGTGGATGAGTACGACTATCAACCCGATTTTCTCGATCTGCCGCCGCAAGCTGGCGACCGCGACGTGCAGATCTATCGCCGCGCCAGCGGGGAAGTGGGCATCCGTAATGAGTTATGGATCCTGCCCACCGTGGGCTGCGTCAACGGCATCGCGCGGCAAATCCTGACGCGCTTTATGAAAGAGACCAATGACGCCGAAGGCATTGACGGCGTGCATCTGTTCAGCCATCCGTTTGGCTGTTCGCAGCTTGGGCAGGATCACGAGAACACCCGCACCATGTTGCAGAACATGGTGCGCCATCCCAATGCCGGCGCGGTGCTGGTGATTGGGCTTGGCTGCGAGAACAATCAGGTTGATGTGTTTCGTGAAACGCTTGGTGGCTTCGATAGCGATCGCGTGCAGTTCATGGAGTGCCAGAAGCAGGATGACGAAGTGGAAGCGGGGCTGGAACGTCTGCACGAACTCTATCGTGCCATGCGCGCGGATCAGCGTCAGCCGGGCAAACTCAGCGAGCTAAAGTTTGGTCTGGAGTGCGGTGGTTCGGATGGTTTTTCCGGCATCACCGCCAATCCTATGCTGGGCTGTTTCTCCGACCAGATGATTGCAAACGGCGGTACCACGGTGCTGACCGAAGTGCCGGAGATGTTTGGCGCAGAGCGCATTTTGATGAGTCGCTGCCGCGATGAAGCCACCTTTGAAAAAACCGTGGCGATGATAAATGACTTCAAGCGCTACTTTATCGATCACCAGCAGCCGATCTATGAAAATCCATCACCCGGCAACAAAGCGGGCGGCATCACCACGCTGGAGGAGAAGTCGCTCGGCTGTACGCAGAAGGCCGGACAAAGTCAGGTGGTGGATGTGCTGAAGTACGGTGAGCGCCTGCATACACCGGGACTGAATCTGTTAAGTGCGCCGGGCAACGATGCGGTTGCAACCAGCGCGCTGGCGGGCGCCGGCTGTCATATGGTGCTGTTTACCACCGGACGCGGCACGCCGTACGGCGGTTTTGTGCCGACGGTGAAAATCGCCACCAATACGCAGCTCGCCGAGAAGAAGCCGCACTGGATCGATTTTAATGCCGGGCGTTTGCTTGAAGGAATGAGTATGGCGGAGATGCTGGAGGACTTCGTCGATATGATTGTGGCGATTGCCAATGGCCAACCCGCGCGCAACGAAACTAATGATTTTCGCGAGTTAGCCATCTTTAAAAGCGGTGTGACCTTGTAAAACCAGGTCGCCATGAATGGCGACCTATTCAAAAACCTTACCTTACTCCGATTCTGACACCGTACGACGCGGCTGGCGCTCGGCTTCGGCCTGGCATACGGCCGCGGTAAACAGAATATCCGTCGAGGAGTTCAGCGCGGTCTCGGCGGAATCCTGCAGCACGCCAATAATAAAGCCCACCGCTACTACCTGCATCGCCAAATCATTCGGAATACCAAACATGTTGCAGGCTACCGGGATCAGCAGCAGCGAACCGCCGGCCACACCGGATGCGCCACAAGCACACAGTGACGCCACCAGACTCAACAGAATGGCGGTTGGAACATCCACCGCAATACCCAGCGTATGTACTGCCGCCAGCGTCAACACCGTGATGGTGATGGATGCGCCAGCCATGCTGATGGTGGCACCCAGCGGGATCGACACGGAATACGTGTCTTCATCCAGATTGAGACGTTTCGCCAGCGCCATATTGACCGGAATGTTGGCCGCTGAACTGCGGGTGAAGAACGCGGTGACGCCACTTTCACGCATGCAGGTAAACACCAGCGGATACGGGTTGCGGCGAATCTTCTGGAACACCAGCATTGGGTTGATTACCAGCGCCATAATCAGCATGCAGCCGAGCAGCAGCGCCAGCAGATTGGCGTATTCCCACAGCGCATCGAAACCGGTTGAGGCGAGAATGGAGGCCACCAGCCCAAAAATTCCCAGCGGCGCACAGCGGATCACACAGCGCACGACCCAGGTCGCGGCATTGGACGCGTCATTAAGAAACGCTTTGCTGCTTGGGCTGGCATGACGAAACGCCAGCCCCAATCCCAGCGCCCACACCAAAATACCGATGTAGTTGGCATTCATCAGCGCTTCAATCGGGTTCGACACCATGCTCATCAGCAAGCCGTGCAGCACTTCGGTAATACCCGACGGCGGCGTAATTTGCGTGGCGCCGACGTTCATCGACAGCGTCTGAGGGAACAGATGGCTGAAGATCACCGCCACAACCGCAGCAAAGAACGTGCTGAGCAGATACAGCATGATAATCGGGCGGATATTGGTTTTTTGTCCCTGCTGATGGTTAGCGATCGAAGAGATTACCAGCACCAAAACCAGTAGCGGCGCGACGGCTTTTAGCGCACGCACGAACAGCTCACCCAGCAAGCCAACGGCCAGTGCGGCATCGCGTGAGAACCACGCCAGCGCCACGCCCGCCACCAGGCCGATCATGATTTGTTTTACCAGGCTTCCTGCGAACAGTGCGCCCAGACGTCCAATAAAGTTGTTTTGCATATCACAGTCTTTTTATATTCGCGGTCATGAGTATTGTGCGCGGTTCCACCACGCACAACGGTTTGCCCGGCGGAGTATAAGGAAAAGAGCTTATGAGGAAAGAGATAATTCTGTGCATGCGCAGCAGATCGGTTTTTTGATCTGCTGATGATGGGAAGTGTGACAGATATATAAAAGGTGAAGGTTGCCACTGGCGAAACAAAGCAGGGGCGATTAGCGCCCCTGCAGAAGATTATGGTGAGATCTTCTTCTGGTCGTTTCTGTGGTTTACCCAGGCGTTGATCAGCAGCGTACCGCCGAGAATTACACCCACCACCGTCAGCGAGATGCCGACGGGAATGTGATAGAACTCGACAATCAGCATTTTGATACCGATAAACACCAGCACAATCGCCAGGCCATATTTCAGCATCGAGAAACGCTCCGCGACGTTAGCCAGCAGGAAGTACATGGCGCGCAGGCCGAGAATCGCAAACAGGTTGGAAGTCAGCACAATGAACGGATCGGTGGTCACCGCGAAGATCGCGGGAATGCTGTCCACGGCGAAAATCACATCGCTCAGTTCAACCATGATCAGCACCAGCAGCAGCGGCGTAGCAAACAGCACACCGTTTTTGCGGGTGAAGAACTTCTCGCCGTCCAGGCTATCGGTCATGCGCAGATGCTTGCGCAGCCAGCGTACCACCGGCTTGTCACCCACCGTGCTGTCATCTTCCTCTTTCGCTAGCGCCATTTTCAGGCCGGTAAACAGCAGGAAGGCGCCGAACACGTAGAGGATCCAGCTGAACTGAGTAACCAAATAGCTGCCAGCGAAGATCATGATGGTACGCAGCACAATCGCGCCCAATACGCCATAAATCAGCACGCGGCGCTGTAGGTTGGCCGGTACAGCGAAGTAACTAAACAGCATCAGCCAGACAAAAACGTTATCCACCGCCAGCGCTTTCTCTAAAACGTAGCCAGTGAGGAAAGCGAGGGTTTGCGCGGTGGCGACTTCACGTCCGGCGGTACCGTCGAGATACCACCAGAAGGCGGCGCTGAACAGCAGTGAAACTGACACCCAAATCAGCGACCAGACCGCTGCTTGTTTGAATGACATGGTTTGTGCGCCGCGTCGGCCCTGTAATAGCAGATCGATCGCCAGCATGATGAGCACTACGACAGCGAAGCTGCCCCAAAGTAACGGTGTGCCAACTGAGTGCATAGTCGTATCCTTTTCCAGAAATAAAAAAGCGGCTGAAGTCAGAAGACGTCAGCCGCTTTGATCGTGCTGCAAGCAAACCTCGCCTTCCGGCAAGGTCTCACTTACAACTCAGAATAGATTCCGGGTTGCCTGACGACCGGATGCGTAACGCATATTGCGTGGCGCATCGTAATGACGATCAATCAGCGTAGAAGTTACTCCCCTTTGCAGCGCTAAACATACGGAGTTCGATAATCGCTTTCAAGAGGGCTTTGGAAATGTTTTGCAATATTTACACTTCAGTCTGATCCGCCGGGAATACCACGCCGGTCTGGCGACGGATTTCCGTGAGCAACTGTGCCGTGATGCGCGAGTTTTCTAAGGCCGCATGCTCAACTTCACCGGCTTCCACCAATTTGGCGAAGGTTTCGGCTTCATACAGCATGGTATTGATGTGCTGCGGCTGCGTCAGGTTTTGGCTCTCGCCACCGCGCGGGATAAAGCGCAGTTGCTGGCACTCGGAGATCTTTTCAATCACCAGCGATCCCGCTTCGCCCTGAATTTCACTCGGGATCAGTGAATCGCTGACCTTTGAGTGCAGCAGCGTGACATCAAAATCGCCGTAGCCCAGCACCACCACGCCATGCGCATCAACGCCACTTTCCAGCAGGGAAGCTTGCGCCTTGACCTGCTGTGGCGCACCCCACAAGGTGACAGCGGCGGCAAGGCAGTAAAAACCGATATCCATCATCGAGCCATTCGACCAGCGAGGATTAAAGGTATTCGGGTTCTCACCATCCAGATAGCGCTGATAACGCGAGGAATACTGGCAATAGTTGATCAAGGCTTTACGCAGTTTGCCCAATTGCGGCAGCGTTTTTTGCAGTTGCAGGAAGGTGGGCAGGCTGGCGGTTTTAAAGGCTTCGAACAGCACCACCTGATGCTGGCGCGCGCAGGCAATCATCGCCTCGGCTTCACGCAGGTTAGAAGCCATCGGCTTCTCGCAAATCACATGCTTGCCATGTGACATAAACAGTATCGCCTGTTCACTGTGCAGCGCATTCGGACTGGCGATATACACCGCATCGATCTCACTGCTGGCGGCAAGCTCATCCAGAGAGGTGAAGGTCAGCTTACAGGGATAATCCACCACAAACGTGTCGGCCTGCTGCTGATTACGCGAATAGACGCCGCTCAGCTTCATTTTGCCGGTTTCATGCGCGGCGTCGATAAACTGGCGGGTAATCCAGTTGGTTCCCACGATGGCGAAACGAATCACGTGCTGCTCTCCTGCTAAAGTAAAACGGCAGAGTAACATGTTCATCTGAGCGCCAGGCAGGCGAAATTTGATCCTGAGATCCGCATTCCAATATGATGATGCCGCACAACTTTTTAACCGACTTAGCGGGGACGCGCGGGTGAGTGGAAGTAAACATGCTCTGAACTGGACCACATTACTGATTGCCATCCCCGTTGGATGTGTGGCCTCGCTGGTGACGCTGGCCTTTCGCGGCGTAATTGAATTGATCAACCATCTGCTGTTCAACAGTGACAGTGAAATCACCGTGGCGATGCATGTCTGGCCGTGGATCTTCTGGCCGCTGCTGGTGGGCGCGGGCGGCGTATTGGCCGGTTTTTTCCTGCGCTATGCGGTGGCGATTGAGAAACAGGAAACGGTGCAGACCGATTATCTGGAGGTGATCAACGCGCGGCTCGATGCGGTACCAACCAAAACCTCGCTGTTCCGTGCGCTGTCATCGATGGCCAGCATCGGCAGCGGCGCGTCGATAGGTAAAGAGGGGCCGATGGTGCAGCTATCGGCGCTGAGCGGCAGTTTAATCGGGCGCTGGCTGCCGAAATCGCTGAATCTGCGCAACAGCGATATCGTGGCGATGGCCGCTGCTGCCGGGCTTTCATCGGTGTATCACGCCCCTTTGGCGTCGGCGATATTTGTCGCGGAGATCGCTTTTGGCATCTCGGCGCTACAACGCTTGATTCCGCTAATTGTCTCGTCGGCGGTGGCGGTGATGACCATGTGGTCGCTGGGTTTTCGCAGCGCGCTATATCCGTTATCCGAAGCGCTATTCCAGATGGATATCAGCAGTTTGCTGATGACGTTGCTGATTGGTTTTGTCGCCGGTATCGCCGGCTGGCTGCTGATCAAACTGATTGCGCGCAGCAAGGCGCTGTTTGGCCGCGTGCGTTCGCTGCCGCTGCGGCTCGGCGCCGGTGGATTAGCGGTGGGCTTTCTGGCGCTGATCTCCACCGATATTCTCGGTAACGGTTACGAAGTGATTGTGAAAATCATTGATGGCCAATATCTACTGATGGGATTACTGGGATTGCTGGTGCTCAAAACGCTGGCGACCACGCTTTCGGTGGGTTCCAACGCGGTGGGCGGGCTGTTTACCCCTTCCTTGTTGATCGGCGCACTGCTCGGCGTGGCGCTGGCGCAGATGGGCGTGATGCTGCATTTACCGGTCGGCAATACCTTGCTGTATGCGGCCATTGGCATGGCGGCGGTGCTGGCGGCGGTCAGCCAGGCACCGTTAATGGCGATGCTGATGGTGCTTGAGATGACGCTGAATAGCAGCCTGTTGTTCCCGATTATGATCGCGTCAGTGCTGGCCTCGATGGTGGTGTATCGCCTGCAATCGTCCAGCACTTATCCAGTGGTGAGCAGCCATTTCAGTCGTTCCGAAGCCAAGTATGATTTCGATAACATGCGTGTCGATCAGTTGATCATTCCCGGCGCGGCGTTGCAGCCAGAAGAGTCAGTAGGGCAGGCGCTGGCGGTGAGCTCGCTCAAGCGGGAACGTTATGTCTATGTGATTAATAGTGAAGGGCAATTTCTCGGCGTGGTGTCGATACACGATATCTCACGCAAGGTGTTGTCGCAGGAGATCACGCTGCATTCGCCAGTCAGTAGCGTGATGGACAATAACTTTCCCTGCATTTATCAGAATCAAAGCATGCGCGAAGGCTGGGAAGCCTTTGCCCGCGTCACGCTTGAACGCCTGCCGGTGCTAAATAATCCGCAGGAGCGCCGTTTTATGGGCGCACTGACCAAAACCAGCCTGATCCAAAAAGCGCAGGAGTTTCTTTAAGCCGCGTTGCCGCGCATCGCCTGATCGGTCATCCACAAGCGTGCGTCAAATTCGAGCTGATGATAATCCGGTTCCATGTGGCAGCAGAGTTGGTAAAACGCTTTGTCGTGCTCTTTCTCTTTCAGGTGCGCCAGCTCGTGCACCACGATCATGCGCAAAAACGCTTCCGGTGCGAGGCGGAAGAAAGTGGAGATGCGAATCTCCGCTTTGGCTTTAAGATTGCCGCCTTGCACGCGCGAAATCGCCGTATGCAGCCCCAACGCGTGCTTCATCACCTTGATTTTATTGTCCCAAATCACTTTGCTCACCGGCGGTGCGCTTCGCATATAGCGGTTTTTCAGCGCCTGCGTGTAATCATAGAGCGCGCGGTCGCTGACGATATTGTGCGTATCGGGATAGCGTTGCTGGAGAAAGGCACCTAAGCGCTCATGTTCGATCAGCGTCTGAACCTGCTCGAGGATGTTTTCAGGGTAGCCCTGCAGATAGATTAATGACATTGGGATTCCCGGCGAAAGACAGTATACTGCGCCCCCTTTTTAGGGCGAAAATCGCGCAAAGTGTACCACGCCGGAGATTCCATGAGCCAACTTGAACTGACCAATCGCACGCTGACGCTGCACCGCTTCCCGCCAATGCGTGAGGAAAGCCCGCTACAGGCGTGGGATTCCGCCGATGAATACCTGTTGCAGCAAGCGCTGCCTGAGGGACCGGTTTTGGTGTTCAACGACAGCTTTGGCGCGCTGACTTGCGGGTTGGGTGCACGTCCGGTGTGGCACGTCAGCGATTCACTGCTGAGCGAACAGGCGGCAAAACAGAACCTGCGACTCAATGAGATGGATGAAGATCAGGTGCATTTTCTCGATAGCCTGGCGCCATTGCCGGCCGCACCGGCGGTGGTGATGATCAAAATCCCCAAAGCGCTGGCGCTGCTCGAGCATCAACTGCGTGCACTGCGCGAAGTGGTCACGCCGGACACGCTGATTCTGGCGGCGGCGAAGGCCAAAGATATTCACAACTCCACGCTGCAACTGTTCGAGCGCATCCTCGGCGAGAGCAAAACCTCGCTGGCGTGGAAAAAAGCGCGTCTGATTTACAGCCGCTTCACTGAGCCGCAATTAGCGGATCAGCCCGCCACCACCGTTTGGCCGCTGGATGATTCTGAGTACCAGATCCACAATCACGCCAACGTGTTTTCCCGCGCGTCGCTGGATGTGGGCGCACGCTTCTTTATGCAGCATCTGCCTTTTGACATTGAAGGTGAGATTCTCGACCTGGGTTGTGGCAACGGCGTGATTGGCTTGCTGGCACTGGAACAGAACCCAAACGCGGACGTGCTGTTTTATGATGAATCCTACATGGCGGTGGCATCAAGCAAACTGAACGTGGAAGTGAACCGTCCGCAGGATATGGCGCGCTGTCAGTTTCGCGTTAACAACGTGCTGAGTGGCTTCCCGTCCGATCGCCTGCACGCGGTGCTGTGCAATCCGCCATTCCATCAGCAGCACGCGGTGACCGATCATCTGGCATGGCAAATGCTGCGTGATGCGAAACGCTGCCTGCAGTATGGCGGCGAGTTGCGCATCGTCGGCAACCGCCACCTCGGTTATCACGTCAAAATGAAAAAGCTGTTTGGCAACTGCGAGCTGGTGGCGTCCAACGCCAAGTTCGTGGTACTGCGTTCGGTCAAACTGCGCTAATTACACACTCAGCGCCAGTTCGGTCGCCTGAGCGATGGCGCGGCGAGCATCCAGCTCCTGCGCCACATCCGCACCCCCAATCACACGTACGGATTTGCCACGCGCGCTGAGCTGATCCGCCAGCAGGCGCAGCGGTTCCTGTCCGGCACAAATCACCACGTTATCTATCGGCAGCGTCATCGCTTCGCCCTGATGACGCAGATGTAATCCGGCGTCATCAATCTGCAAATATTCGACGTCGCCCCACATCTGCACGCCGTGCGCCTGCAAGCTGGCGCGGTGGATCCAGCCGGTGGTTTTCGCTAAGCCTGCGCCCGGCTTGCCGGATTTGCGCTGCAGCAGCCAGATTTGCCGATCGGCGGGCTGTGGCTGTGGCGCAATCAAACCGCCTCGCGCCTGCAGGCTGCGATCGATGCCCCAGCTTTGGTAGAAATCGTCATGGTTGGTTTGATGCAGCAGAAACTCGGCGGTATCAAAACCAATGCCGCCCGCGCCAATAATCGCCACGCGTTTTCCCACCGGTTTTTTATCGCGTATCACATCAAGGTAGCTCAGCACGCTGGGATGATCGATGCCAGGAATCGTCAGCTGGCGCGGCAAGATACCGGTTGCGATGATCACTTCGTCAGCGGCTGCCAGTTCGTCAGCGCTGACGTGATGTTCCGTTTTAATCGTTACGCCTGCGGCAGCAAGTTGGTGACGGAAATAGCGCAGCGTTTCACTGAATTCGGCTTTGCCGGGAATCTGCCGGGCGATATTAAATTGTCCGCCAATTTGCGCATCGGCTTCGTAAAGCGTGACCTGATGGCCGCGCTGCGCCGCCTGCAGCGCGAACGCCATACCCGCGGGCCCCGCGCCCACCACCGCCAGCTGTTTCGGCTGCTTGGTGGCGATCACCGGCATCAGCGTTTCGTGGCAGGCGCGCGGATTCACCAGACAAGAGGTGATTTTGCCAACAAAGATTTGATCGAGGCAGGCCTGATTACAGGCAATGCAGGTGTTGATGGCTTCGGGTTGGCCGGTTTCTGCTTTACGGACGAAAGCCGCATCGGCGAGGAAAGGGCGCGCCATCGAGACCATATCAGCGATGCCATCACGCAAAAGCTGTTCAGCTACATCGGGATGGTTGATGCGATTGGTGGCGATGACCGGCACCGATACGCGCTCGCGCAGGTGCTGCGTGACCCAGGCAAAACCAGCACGCGGCACGCAGGTGGCGATGGTGGGAATGCGCGCTTCATGCCAGCCAATGCCGCTGTTAAACAGCGTAACGCCGCACTGCTCCAACGCTTGCGCCAGTGAAAGCGTCTCTTCCAGCGAGCTGCCGTTATTGACCAAATCGAGCATCGACAAGCGGAAGATAATGATGAAGTCGCTGCCGACGGCATCACGCACCGCTTGCGTCACCGCTAACGCAAAGCGCTGGCGTCGCGTCACATCGCCGCCCCAGTCATCCTCACGCTGATTGGTGTGCGCCACCAGAAACTGGTTAATCAGATAACCTTCCGAGCCCATGATCTCCACGCCGTCATAGCCGGCCTGTTGCGCCAGTTTGGCGCAGTGCGCGAAGTCCTGAATGGTTTGCTGAATATCCGCATCGCTGAGCGCTTGTGGCGTAAAAGGATTGATCGGCGCCTGTAATGCCGATGGGGCAACCAGGTCACGCTGATAGCTGTAGCGCCCGGCATGCAGAATTTGCAGCGCGATTTTCCCGCCTTCTGCATGCACCGCATCGGTGATGATACGGTGCCAGTTGCACTGACTTTCCTGGTTGAGGATCGCTCCGCCTTGTGCCACCACGCCTTGCGGATTGGGCGCGATACCGCCAGTGACAATCAGCGCCACGCCTTCACGCGCGCGCTCAGCGTAAAAAGCGGCCAGGCGCTCTGCGCCCTCGGCGTGTTCTTCCAGTCCGGTATGCATCGAACCCATCAGAAAACGATTTTTAAGCTGGGTGAAACCCAGATCCAGCGGGGCGAACAGGTGGGCATAATGCTCAGACATAATCACATACTCAGAGAGTGGTCGGATGAGTGAACTCTAGCGGGATTTTGCAGGGAAGGAAGTGTGTGGCGTTCAGCCTGTGAGAAGTATCAAAAAAAAGCAGGGCGGTAAGTCGCAGACGAAAGTATCGGACTTCTTTCGGCAGGCACGGGAAGAAACCTACTCGCCCTGTAATAGCATGAAGAAGGGGCTAATAAATTAGCTCTGTGGTTATTAATTCCTTTATAACTCAATCTTTTTAAAAACTGTCCGGGGTTAGGACAAGGCATATCATGCCACGCCATAACGTTATTAATCAGCAAGACTAGTCTTGATTTTTCTTTCAACAAGCCCCATTGCGACGTGCAAGTTCGATGATATCAACCAGGTTTTTTGACTCAAGTTTTTGGAATATCTTTGTTTTATAAGTGCTGATTGTTTTATTATTTAATCCCAATTCGCAAGCGATGGTTTTATTCGACTTCCCCTGTGCGAGCTGTCGCAAAATTAAATTTTCACGGTCAGTCAGGCGAGAAAGCATATCTTGCTCATTTGCATAACGCTGACGTTTGTCCAGAATGTCGCCCGGTAGATAATTCACATTATTAGAAACGCAGCCAATGGCGGCGATCAGTGTTTGAATGGGATCGTAAGTTGACACGAACCCGTTCGCGCCTTGGCTAAGTGACTGTATTGAAAGATGGTTGTTGCTATCCCGACTAATCAATATGACTTTCATCCACGTCTTTGATTTGACGATATCGCGTAGAAATGCGATGCCATTTTTTTCTTTAAAGTCAGGGTCTAATATTAGTATGTCGATGTGTTGATGAATGATATCATCAATACCATCGTTAATTGTGTGCGCAGTAGTGACACAATTAAAGCCATTCATTAATAATAAAGCCTGCACGCCGGCGGCAACCAAACGATGCTCATCAACGATGAGAATTTTTGCATTAAACATATCTCTCCCTTTAACGGCACCGTAATGATGACGTTGACGGCCATTATGTCCGGCAGATTAATAGGGCGAACCGAGAAATGTCTCGATAAGATTATGATTCTATAAATCTTGATGTTTTTTCAGGCGATGTTTCTCAAATTCTTGCAAGGACTCATTAACACGTTTCATTTCCTCGACAATCTGCTGAATTAACACTTGCGGATCGAGGGCTTCCTCGCGGTGTTTCTCCAACTTGCGGCCCAGTTCAGTCAAGGTTGGAGCATTTAGCATTGCTGCTCCTCCTTTTAATTTGTGACCCAGCTGTGACAGGGCTCTGACATCATCGGTTTGCTGAAGTGATACCAACAACTCATCGTGGCTGGTTCGTATGCTGTTGAGTAACACCAGACAACCTTCACTATCCTGTTCGGCCAGTTGTGTTAACAGCTGTGGGAAAGAGGAGATACTTGCTGCCGGCGGGGCCTGGATTTCTGGTTTTATGGCGCTGCGCCGGGTACAACGTGCAACCTGAGCAAGTAAGCTCTCTAAATCCAGCGGCTTGAAAAGACAATCGTTCATTCCCGCCTGAAGGCAGCGTTGCATAATATGCTGCTCAGCCGATGCAGTCAGGCCGAATAGCATGATCGGTGTTAACTGATGCTCATGCTCGTATAGACGCAGCGCTTCAGCGAACTCAAAGCCGTTCATGCCCGGCATATTACAGTCTGTGATGATGAGGTCGAAACGTAATGGATCCTGCTGCCATAACGTCAGTGCTTCTGCCGCACTTTCACTCACCATGACTTGATGGCCGGCCAGTTCAAGCTGTTTCCCAAGCAGTAATCGGTTGGGTGCGTGATCATCGATGATCATCACGGAGAGCTTGTCGGAGATCAGCGGCTGCGACAAATGAGGCTGTGTTTGATCCTGCGGTTCACCGGGCAAGGCACGGAAATAAAAAGAGAACACCGCGCCTTCCCCTGGCGCACTTTCCACAATCAGCTCACCATCCAGTAAATGCGCCAGATTACGACAAATGCTTAATCCTAATCCGGTGCCAATTTGCTGCTGCTGACGATCGCCCACCTGCACAAAAGGTTCGAAGATGGCGTGCTGTTGGTCCTCCGTCATGCCACAACCTTGATCGCTAACTTCGATCACGAATTCACAACCGTCCTCCTCCTGCGCAATGCCCTGCATGAGCACGACAGTGACAGTACCGTAATCGGAAAACTTAATGGCGTTGCTCAATAGGTTGGAGAGAATTTGATTCAGCATCAATGGGTCTGTCTTCACCCAGTAAGCAGCAATATCCATCTCTACCCGCAGTTCAAGTCCCTTAATCTCTGCTTTATTACGAAATAGCGTAACCGCTTGATCGAGAACATCAGGAAGGTAGACCGTTTCTAACGTTGGTTGATAAAGGCCGGACTCGATTTTCGACAAATCGAGAATATCGCCAATCAATGACAGCAACGCGCGTGCCGAATGGTACGCAACACGGATGTTCTCTGAGAGTGAATCAGCCGGTTGCAAGCGAGTTTCGAGCTCCAGTAAGCCAATCATGGCATGCAGTGGCGTGCGGATTTCATGGCTCATGCTGGCAAGAAATTCACTTTTGGAGCGGTTGGCTTTATCAGCCACATCTTTGGCGAGTTGTAACTCCTGCAGCAGCGCATTGCGTTCAGTGACATCCAGCCAGCCCCCAATAACACCTGCGACATCACCGTGCCGATCGCGAAACGGCAGTATCCAGTGATAAAGCTGGAATGTCCGCTGTTCAAAATCCATGTGTATATCGCGCATGACGGCTTCGCCATCCAGTAAGGTTTTTTGATAGCCATCTTCAATACTGTGAATACTGGCGTTATTGCCAGTGAGAACGTCCGACAGTCGTTTACCGATGACATCTTCTCGCTGGAAATCCATAAAACGTAGGTAGGCATTGTTGCAATCCACTAATCGGGTTTGTTTATCGCGGATATACATGGCAACGGGAGAGTCATTGAAGAGTGTATGGGTGAAATTAAGCTGATTTTTCAATGCATTTTCAGCCTGAATACGCTGCTGAATAACCTTCCGCAGATGACGGTTCCACAGCAAAATAAGGGCTATCAATCCGGCCGAGACGGACACGATCAGCAAGATAATTTGTTTGTAACTCTGCCATGAAGCACTGAGGAACGGCATCTCTGACTGACGCCAATGTGCCAGCAACTTGAACATGGTTTCGGGAGGAATCGCGATCAAGGCTTTATTGAGAATGCTAATCAGCGTTTCATTACCGGGTTCAACACGCATGACAAAACGTACCGGGTCTGCACCCAACGTGGTTTCAATAATCAGGTCATCTGCGTAATGGTTGTGGAGCAGATAATCCACAAAAATCTTTGGCAGCACTACCGCATCGATTTCATGCGCCTGCAATTCACGCAAGGCCTGCAAAGGATCGTTGATATAGGCGAGGTTCAGATGGGGATAATGCAGAAGCATCCAATCCTTCATCTGCCGATTGTTCAGCATGAGAGCCGAGCCAAAGGGAAAAGGATCCCGAGCCATAATATTCCGAGGGCGTTTATGGCGAATAATGACCCAGTGTGAAACCAGCCATGGGCGGGTTATTAACTGATGTGGAATATCCGGGGTAAGCATCTCAAGCGCATACAGATGTGGAAAATGCTTATCGGTTTGGTTACGTCCACTTTCTTCCTGAACTTCTGAATTAAATGTAATGCCACTTTGGTTGGCTATCAGATCTAAAACATCAATGATCATGCCGCGAAACGGCATGCTTCCGTTGCGACTGCTGAGTGGAGCGAGGGTTTGCGGTAGTGCGGTGTTAATACGCGGGTGTGCCTGCAGCCATTTCTCCTCTTCATGCTTGAGTGCAAGCGGATTACGCTGCAGCACATGGTACGTATCCAGTTGCCAGCGCTTCGCTATCTGCATGCGAATAGAGAGAGGAATTTGTGTTAAGGCAAAATTAATCGCTTCGGCAAGTTGTGGATAACGCGGGCTAATGCCAAAGCTGAAATTCATCGGAATAGCGTGGTCATCTTTGGTTATTTCCAGCGCATTTGCGAACATGAAGCGATTAAGGTGTGTAAGTGTGGCGGCATTGCCCCATACACGCTCTGTTTGGCCAAATACTGTTGCTGCGACAGCATCGTAGTAACCAGGAAAGCGAACTAAAAGGTCGCTCTTAAAAGTCTCTTCTAAATGTGCACGCATCAACGCTGAACCAGACCAGGCCATGCGATTGGGTTCATCAATTTTTAATGGAGCGTTCTGCTCAGACTTAAAACCGATCGCTGCATAATCCAGCATCCAGGGGTCGCTGGCGATCAAGGTTTGCGGCTTTGATACTGAGGGGGGTTCCACATAGATCGCTAATAGTTGCATTTCTCCGCTGGTTACCGCTTCCTGGGCCGCGCTATGACTGGCGTAATAATGGATTTCTATTGTGGTATCCAGCATATTCTGAATCAGAGAGAGATAATCCGCACTCACGCCTTCGAATCGTCGCGTATCTATATCCATAAAAAGGGGCGGTTGTGGTTGCCCAGCGACAGCAACTTTGAGAACGTGATGACGAAACTCCGAAGAGATTGGTTCAGCCAGTTGTAAAGCAGGTTGAGCTACATCATATCGCGCCAGTAATTGCAGTTTTTTCTCTGATGCTATTAATGAACATGAAACTAAAGCCAGAAAAAATAATGCCAACAAGCGAAAAGTATTAAGATTAATTAGCACGCTGCCTTCTTAAGGTATCCATTAATATCTATTAGGACCAGGGATTATAAAGATATTATTATCTTTCGCTCGTTCTATTCTTTTACTGTTAAAATTTTGCGACCATTCTCAAATATTTGATTTTTAGCGAAAGAGAGAGGGTGATGACGATGTCACTATATGATGTTCATTTCTTAGCTTATTCAGTTAGTTAGATTGCTCCTTTTCTTTCAAGACAATTCTTATGTGGTCTTGTTAAGGAGTTAAGTCAGACTTTTCCCACTTTTACGTGAGCAGGCAAGTAAGAATCTATCACGGAAAAATATAAACCTAAAAGGGGTATATAAAAATGACCGCTATTAGGGTGACGCTATCGATTTAGAATTCTGATGTTGTGAAGGCTATTTTTTCACAGCTGTTGTAATCGACACCATTTATTTATTGAAGCGGGTGTGACAGTCAGAATTGGACAAAGTTAATGCTGTAATAAAGGAATAAACAAATGGTATATGCACACAATAAACAAGTGCGTGTGGCTGTCCTTGATGATCACCCCATGGTCCGTACCGTTTTCGAGTTGTGTTTGAAACATGAGCCCGATATTCATTTGGTGGGTACCTGGGCTTCAAGTAATGAATTATTTAATCAGCTGAGAAGTACCGTAGTCGATGTGCTGGTACTGGATTTCCTGCTGGGTGAACGTGAACTGGATGGTTTGGCGCTGGTGAAGCAACTGCGTAATCACCATCCCCAGCAAAAAATTCTGATCTCTTCTTCAATGGAGAGTCCGGCCATCGTCAAAATGGTGCTAAGTGCAGGCGTGAAAGGCTTTATTGGCAAAAGCCACAATATGCAGGAAATTACCCATGCGATTCGTCAGGTGGCGCAGGGCCGTTTGTTCTTGTCTAAAGAAGTCGCCTACGAGGTTGAAAATCTCTATGTCATGAGCGAAGAGTCGCTGGATGACAGCCTCGATTTTAGCAGCAAAGGCAATATGTATGAGAAGGTGAAAACCCTCAGCCCGCGTGAAGTTGAAGTGGTGCGTTGTTTTCTCGATGGTTTGAGCGTGTCACAAATTGCCGTGAAGTTTAAGCGCAGTCGTAAAACCGTGAGCGGGCAGAAACAATCGGCGCTGAAAAAGCTCGGTTTACGTTCGGATTCTGAGCTGTTCAAATACAGCCACGACCTGATGTCAGGCTATTAATTCTCTTCACGGGCGGCCACTTACGGCCGCCTGTTTCCTCTTCGGCATCGCAGACTTCACGTTCCAGGTAACAGCTTTCCGTAACATGTTTTTAGGTGATGTTCATCACAGTTTTAAGCCGCATAACCCGGTCTGATGGCCCCCATTGCTACAGCTCTTATGGGGACGTTATGAATATCGAAACGCAATCCGGCGTAATCACTGGAAAAAAACAAGTCAGCGTTGCGCAGCAGCAGGTGAAATGGGACGGCAAAGGTACGCTGGTGCGTATCACGCGTGGCGGCATTTGTGGATCCGATCTGCATTACTATCAGGAAGGCAAGGTCGGTAGTTTTGAGATCAAAATGCCGATGATCCTGGGCCACGAAGTGATTGGTTATGTGGTGGAGAGCGACAATCCAGCACTTAAACCCCAACAAAAAGTCGCGGTAAATCCCTCTAAGCCTTGCGGCGCGTGCAAATATTGCCAGCGCGATCAGGAAAACCAGTGCACCACCATGCGCTTCTTCGGCAGCGCCATGTATGTGCCGCACGTTGACGGCGGTTTTACCCAATACAAAGTGGTGGATAGCGCGCAATGCGTGCCGTTCCCGCAGGATGCTGATGAAACGGTCATGGTGTTCGCTGAGCCGCTGGCGGTGTGTATTCACGCCACGCAGCAGGCAGGTGATCTCACCGGTAAGCACGTGTTTATCTCAGGCGTGGGTCCGATTGGCTGCCTGATTGCGGCGGCGGCCAAAGCGCGCGGCGCGGCCTCCATTGTGTGCAGCGATATCAGCGAGCGTTCACTGGAGATGGCGCAGCAGATGGGCGCAAGCGAGGTGATTCATGCCGCCGACGGCGATTTCGCGCCCTATCTTGCCGACAAAGGCTATTTCGATGTGGCGTTTGAAGCCTCCGGCCATCCCTCTTCGCTGCAGCGCTGCCTCGATGTGGTGTGCGCCAAAGGTACGCTGGTGCAGGTTGGCATGGGCGGCACCATTCCCAATTTCCCGATCATGGCGCTGATTGCCAAAGAGATTAATCTGGTTGGTTCCTTCCGCTTTACTCATGAATTCAACACCGCCGTCGAATGGCTGGCTACCGGCGTGGTAAACCCGTTGCCGCTGTTCAGCGGTGAGTATGCCTTGCAGGATATCGATGCCGCGCTGAAGTTTGCCGGCGATAAAACCCGTGCCGCTAAAGTCCAGTTAACCTTTTAAGGAGCAGTGATGAGCCAGTTATTTTCCCTCGAAGGCAAGCGTGTGCTGTTGACCGGTTCGGCGCGCGGCATTGGATATCTGCTGGCGCGCGGCCTGGCGGAAGCCGGTGCTGACGTGATCGTCAACGCCACCACGCACGAAGGCGCAGAGAAGGGCGCGGCGCAGCTGCGTGAGTTGGGCTTACGCGCGCACGCCAAAGCGTTTGATGTCACGCAATCGGCGCAGGTGAAACAGGCGGTAGATGAGATCGAAGCGGAGTGGGGCGCGATTGATGTGCTGGTGAATAATGCTGGCATCCAGCGCCGTCGGCCGTTCCTTGAATTCCCGGAGCAGGACTGGAATGACGTTATCGCGGTCAACCAGACCGCCGTATTCCTGGTTTCGCAAACCGTGGCGAAAAAAATGGTCGAGCGTCAGCAGGGTAAAATCATCAATATCGGTTCGATGCAGAGCGAATTAGGGCGCGACACCATCACGCCTTACGCGGCCTCCAAAGGCGCGGTGACTATGTTGACGCGCGGCATGTGCGTGGAGCTGGCGCGTCACAACATTCAGGTGAACGCCATTGCGCCGGGCTATTTCGTCACGGAGATGACTCAGGCGCTGGCTGACGATCCTGCCTTTACCGGCTGGCTAACCAAGCGCACGCCAGCCGCTCGCTGGGGCAAACCGGAAGAGCTGATTGGCGCGGCAGTGTTCCTTGCTTCCGGTGCGTCGAACTTCGTTAACGGGCATCTGCTGTTCGTTGACGGTGGCATGCGCGTCGCCGTGTGATGACCGGGCGCGGCTGGCATTATCATCAGGCCGCGCCTAAACCTTAATCACCCCTCTGTATTCCTAAGGATAATAAAAATGCCAATAACCATCATTGTGCTGGGTGTGATACTGCTGCTGGTGTTGATGATTGTATTTAAGGTCAATGGCTTCATTGCCTTGGTGTTTGTCTCGGCGGTGGTCGGTATTGCCGAAGGCATGACGCCACTGAATGTTATGGCCTCGATCCAGAAAGGTATCGGCTCGACGCTGGGCGGATTAGCCATGATCCTCGGCTTCGGCGCCATGCTCGGGCGGCTGGTTTCCGATACCGGTGCCGCACAACGCGTGGCTACCACGCTGATCGCCGCTTTTGGTAAAGAGCGGCTGCAATGGGCGCTGGTGGTGACCGGACTGATCGTCGGCCTGGCGATGTTCTATGAAGTTGGCTTCGTACTGTTGCTGCCGCTGGTGTTCACTATCGTGGCGGCTGCCGGTTTGCCGCTGCTGTACGTCGGCGTGCCGATGGTCGCCGCGCTCTCGGTCACTCACTGCTTCCTGCCGCCGCATCCTGGCCCAACGGCGATTGCCACTATCTTTGGCGCCAATCTCGGTACCACGTTGCTCTACGGCATGATCATCACCATTCCAACGGTGATTATTGCCGGACCGGTTTTCTCGAAGTTCCTTAAAAGCTTTGAGAAGTCACCGCCGGAAGGGCTCTACAACCCAAAAATCTTCACGGAAGAGGAGATGCCAGGCTTCGGCATCAGTATTTTTGCCGCAGTGATTCCGGTGGTGCTGATGGCGATTGCCGCCGTCTTCGAGTTGACCACGCCGAAAGAGAACGCGCTGCGTCAGTTCTTCGAATTCATCGGTAATCCGGCAGTGGCGCTGTTTATCGCGGTGGTGATAGCGGTGCTGACGTTGGGGCTGCGCAATGGCCGTAAGATGGAAGAAGTGATGGATATGTGCGGCGAGTCGATTGCCGCCATCGCCATGATCATCTTTATCATCGCGGGCGGCGGTGCATTTAAACAGGTGCTGGTGGATAGCGGCGTAGGTAACTACATCGCCGATATGATGAAGGGATCGTCACTGTCACCGCTGCTGATGTGCTGGACGGTTGCGGCAATGCTGCGCGTGGCGCTGGGTTCAGCCACGGTGGCGGCGATCACCACCGCCGGTATTGTGACGCCAATTATCGCGGCCACGCATGCCGATCCGGCCTTGATGGTACTGGCGGTGGGTTCCGGCAGCGTGATCGCTTCACACGTGAACGATCCCGGCTTCTGGCTATTTAAGGGCTACTTCAACCTGAGCGTGGTGGAAACCCTGAAAACCTGGACGGTGATGGAAACGTTAATCTCGATTCTCGGTTTAGCCGGCGTGTTGGCGCTCAATGCCATAATTCACTGATCGATAAAGCTTCACAAGGACGTGAAGCTCTTAACCGCGCGTGCGGATCCACGAGAAACGTGACTGATAGCCGCTGTCAAAATGGGTGTTGTAGCGATAGCTGGAACCCGCTTCCGCCATGCAGTAGGTACAGACGTTCAGCACTTCAATATGTTCCGCCACCACTCCCCGCTGTAACAACAAGCCTCGCGCCAGGTTAGGCAGATCAAACCAGATTCCATCCTGCTGGGCCCGCGCCTGCGGACGGATCGCTTGTGCGTTGTGCGGCTGCTGGGTGGAGTAGGGTAACGGCGGAAGATCGTGACGATCCTGCATATGTGTCACCAGATCGTTACCCAGTTCATAGCAGCACGGCCCGATCGCTGGACCGATTACCACACGCAGCGTTTCACGGCTGGCGCCGCGCTCTAGCAGACGATCAATCGCGTTGTTCAATACACCACCGAGCGTGCCTTTTAATCCGGCGTGCACCGCCGCAACCTGCTGTTGTTGCGGATCGGCAAATAACACCGGCAGACAATCGGCGGTATACACCGCGACCGGCAGATGATCTTCGCCAATCAAGCCATCCGATTCGCAACGCTTAGGCGGGATGTTTTGGCTTGCCAGCAACACATTGGCGCTGTGACGCTGTTGACCATAAGCCGCCTCTGCCGGAACGGGCTGGCCAGCCGGCTGAAAGGCGTATTCCAGCCAGGAAAAGTCATCCAATAGTCTTGATCGTGGACCGCTGTGGGGGTGCTGTACCATAAGTGTCTCCTCTCACCAAACCGCTGCTTTCTGCTGCCCACAGCTTACGTTAACTGCTACATTTTTGTAGCTTTACAAAAACTGACCCTAATCACTTAAGGATGAAATGATGAAGAAAACCACCTTGCTGGCGGCATCCGGCTTAATGGCGCTGGCATTAACCGGTTGTGCGCAGCCTTCTAAACAGCAGGCTCAGCAGCAGCTCGGCCAGCAATCGGTGCTGGCAGTAAACTGGTTCCAGCAATCCGGCGAATATCAGGCATTGAGTTGGCAGGCATTTAACAGCGCGCGCATGGCCTTCGATCAGGCGCCATCGCTGGCGGGTAAACCGAAAGCGGTTATCGTCGATTTAGATGAAACGATGATTGATAACAGCGCCTACAGCGCGTGGCAGGCGAAAAACGGCCAGCCCTTCTCGGGTAAAACCTGGTCAGCGTGGACGCAGGCGCGTCAGGCAACGGCCGTTCCGGGCGCAGTGGAGTTTGCCAACTACGTCAACAGCCACGGCGGCACTATGTTCTATATCTCCAACCGCGACCAAAAAGATTTTGCCGCAACGGTTGAGAACCTGAATAAGCTGGGCTTCAGCGGCGTGAGCGAGAAGACGGTGCGCTTGAGTACCGGTAATTCTAACAAGCAAGAGCGCTTCGACGCAGTTAAGAATGCCGGTTACAACGTGGTGCTGTATGTGGGCGACAACTTGAATGACTTTGGCGGTTCAACCTGGCATCAGGGAAATGCGCAGCGTCAGCAGTTCGTTAGCCTTAATCATCAGCGTTTTGGCACCCAATTCATCGTGTTACCGAACCCGCTGTATGGCGACTGGGAAAGTGGCATGGCGGAAAACTACAACAAACTCACGCCTGAGCAGCAACTGCAGGTGCGTGAAGCGCGTATGAAAGCGTGGAACGGTAAATAATTCGTCAGGTAAAATAGCGTCTGCTTAGGCAGGCGCATTCATGTCCTTTTCAGGTCCATCAATATTTACATAACTCCGTAACTATTATTCCCCTCACTGTTTTCCTGATCTCTTACTAAATTCATGGCAACTGAATAGCGAAATATCTCGTCTTATTTGTTGAATGGCAGTGAATCGCACTAATCATAAATTTTTTAATTAGGAATTCTCCCAGCTCATAAGGATTAAATTATAGCGTCGCTAAAATGGCATATAATTTTTGCGTGTATTGTTTTGTAATTGCACCGAAAATATCACATTTAAAATCGCTCTTATTTAATTGTTAATAATACTTTTTATCGAGCCTGCTCATCATTCCGCTCCTTGCATAAACTTACCTGATTCATACGTTTATTGAAGTTTGGTTTACAAAAAGATTCGTTTTGCCGACGTCAGAAATATTCATGATGCAAGGTAATGCTTAAGCGTCTATAAACTATTTTTGTGAGGAAGTTCTGCTTTCATCCTCAATGGTTCTCCATAGCCGCGTTTAATGACGTCGCTATCTGCCTGAAAGCGATCTTTTTAAATGTTGAGAGAAGATTATTGTGATGACCCTGAAACCCTTATTAGTGATAAATCGTACTCTGGCTTTGCGGCGCCGCGCGCGGTTAATTCAGCTATCTGCAGAGGAATCAATGCCATGAATTTAAGCACGCTTCGTCAGGATATTCCGGCTGGTTTGGTGGTGTTTCTGGTCGCGCTGCCGCTCTGTCTTGGCATCGCGCAGGCGAGTGGATTGCCGCCCTTTGCGGGTCTGCTCACCGGCGTGATTGGTGGGTTGCTGGTGACTGCGCTGAGCCCCTCGCGTTTTGCGGTTAGTGGTCCGGCGGCGGGATTGGTAACGATTGTGGTCGCGTCGATCGCCACGCTAGGCAGCTTTTCCGCCTTTCTCACCGCGCTGATTCTGGCGGGTGCGTTGCAGTGCCTGTTTGGCTTACTGCGTGCAGGACGTTTTATCGCCTTAGTACCGAGCAGCGTGATTAAAGGTATGCTGGCGGCGATTGGTATTTTACTGATTATGCAGCAAATTCCGGTAGCATTCGGCGCGGCGGGCGATGTTGAGCTGTTGTCGCTGGTAAACGGGGAATTTCATTTTTCCAGCAGCGCGATGCTGGTTGCTGGCGTGGGATTGGCTATTTTATGGCTGTGGACCACGCCGCTGATCAAGTCAGTTAAAGTGCTGAGCTGGATGCCCGGTCCGCTGGTAGCGGTGCTGGTAGGCTGTGCGGCGACGGTGTTTGGCGATCGCCTGTTTCCAGCGTTAGCTGATGGCTTGCCGCGTATCGTGCTGCCCGCGTTCGACAGCATGTCGGCGCTGGTGGCTGAACTGGAAACGCCAGACTGGCAAGCGTGGCAGAATCCTGCAGTGTGGATGGTGGCGATCACGCTGGCGCTGGTCGCGAGCCTTGAAACGCTGCTCAGCCAGGAAGCGCTGAAGAAACTGCGTCCGCAACATCCTGCACCTTCACCCAACAAAGAGATGTTTGCGCAGGGCATTGGTAACCTGACCGCCGGTTTCCTTGGCGCGATGCCGATTACTGCAGTGATTGTGCGCAGTTCGGTGAACGTCAGCGTTGGCGCGCAAACCAAACTGTCGATTCTGATTCATGGTGTGCTGCTGTTAATCTGCGGCCTGTGGTTCAGTAATCTGCTTAACGCGATTCCCCTTGCCAGCCTTGCGGCGGTGCTGCTTTATACCGGCTATAAGCTGGCCACGCCGCGCCTGTTCATTGAGCAGATGCGCATGGGACCGCAGCAATATGTGCCATTCCTTGCCACTATCGGCGGCATTATTGTGTTTGGCATGCTGGCCGGCATCGGAATTGGCATCGCTACGCAAATCCTCTACAGCATCTATAAAAGCCATCGCAACGCCTTGCAGCTTACGCGACATGACGATCACTACGTTTTACGCCTGCAGCAAAATCTGACCTTTATGCACAATCCAAAGCTGCAGGGATTGCTGGCGGAGATCCCGGAAAACAGCGTGGTGATTGCTGAGCACGGCAATGCCCAATATATGGATCCCGACGTTAAAGCGGTGCTAAAAGACTTTGGTGAAAACGCACGCCAACGTGGCATTCGTCTGAGTCAATGGCCTGTTGCGGTGAAATAGCCATAAGTCTGTGCTGGAACAACCGTTTTAAAACTAAAAAATCGGATATCTCGGATAGCCGATTTTTTTATTTACAGGGCATAATTGCCAAAAGCTTTATCCTTTGTCTCTGGCGTTTCTACAATGCCATTAGGCGCGACGCTGTTTTTTATGGCAGGTGAGCGCCGCCCAGCCGCAGAGTAGGATGACGAACACTTGCTTAATTACCGAATCATCGCACGGGTATTTCCGGTTTAATGCTTGCTGATGCTTAGGGTTGATGCCGGCACTTTCCAGGTTACAGGGTTCAGACGTATGCGCGTTATGCTGTTTGAAGAGAATAATTTTAAAAAGAATGCCCTCACGCTGTTCTTCATTACGCTGTTTTTCTGCTTTATCGGCAGCCATTTACGCATCCCCGAAGAGTTCTCACTATTCTGGCCGGTGAATGCGCTGGTGGCGGGATTAATAGTGAGGAATCCGTTTTTACACACTACCTCCAGCTATCTGGTGTGCTTCAGTGCGATGATTTTTAACGACACGGTATTTTCCGGCTGGGCGCTGCCAGCGTTTACCGTCAATTTTGCCAACATTCTGTTTATTCTCGTCGCGGTCAGCATGCTGATCAAACATCTGCAACGTCCTTCCGCCCACAGCCAGGTGTTCAATGCCATGCGCATTTTTCCCGCCTGTTTTCTTGGCGCGGCGGCTTGTGCAACCTGGGGCGCGTGGGCACAGGATATTGATTTCAATGCGCGCTTTATTGTGGCGTGGAGCGACTGGTTCAGCGAACAGTTCTCTACTTCGCTGATGCTGCTGCCGGTGATGCTGGCACGCCCGTTGCGAACGGTTTCACCGCACACCTTGCTGCATCCCGGCAAACTGCTGCCGCTGGCGGCGGTGATTCTATCGCTGACTGTTGGGGCACTAATTGGCGGGGCCGGTAGCCTGACATTCCCGGTTCCTGCGCTGATCTGGTGCGCCATTGTGTTACCGATTCCATTGACTAGTTTAGTGATCCTGATAACCGGTATCACGGAGATTGTGCTGGTGTCGCATGGTGTTATGAACATCCAGGGTGACGATGCACTGCTGCCGATTAGCCATCTCACCTCGGCACGGCTTGGCGTCGCCACCGTTGCGCTCAGCCCGCTGCTGGTGGCGGTGAGCATGGATGCCATTCGCCAATTAAATCATCGGCTTGCACTTCGCGCTAATTTTGATTTTCTCACCCAACTGCTGTCCCGCTCCGGCCTGTATGAAAGCTTGAGAAATGAACCTTTCTCGCTACAACGGGAAGCAGGCGTTATTATGCTTGATGTCGACTATTTCAAAGCCATTAACGACAATTTTGGCCACGATGCCGGTGATTGCGTGCTGGAAGAGATTGCGCGGCGCATTCAGCGCGTGGTTGGCAATAGTGGCATGGTGTGTCGCTTTGGTGGCGAAGAGTTTGTGATGGTGATGTTCGATTGTAGCCATAGCCAGCTTTACCAACTCGCCGAAACGGTACGTCAGGCGATGGTCAAAGAGAAGTTCTGGATTCAGGGCAACACGGTGACGGTAACTGCCAGTTTAGGTCTGGCGCGCGGCAGTGCGCAGAATGAACGTGAATGGCCAAGCGTGATCAATCGCTTAGTGTCAGCGGCGGATAAGAATCTTTATCTTTCCAAACGCAATGGCCGTAATCAAACCTCACCGGCGATGGAGCCGCGCAGCATGATGAATGACGTGGCCTGAGCCACGTCATGGCGATTCAAACGCTACTTTTCAGTTGGCTGGTTTGCTGGTGACGCTGCTGAGCCAGCTCAATCAGACGGGAAATCAAATCGCTGTAGCTCAAACCCGCTGCCTGCCATAACTTCGGATACATGCTGATATTGGTAAAACCTGGCAAAGTATTCACTTCATTGACAATGATCTCGCCGCTTTCCGTCAGGAACACGTCAACACGCGCCATGCCAAAACACTCCAGCGCCTGAAACGCAGTAATTGCCACCTGACGAATCGCCTCGCTGGCTTCATCGCTGATTGCCGCTGGCACCACCACTTGCGCACCGCTTTCGCTGATGTATTTGGTGTCGTATGAGTAGAAGGCATCATGCACCACCACTTCGCCGCACGGGCTGGCTTCTGGCGCATCGTTGCCCAGCACGGCACATTCAATCTCGCGGCCCTTAATCCCTTGCTCGATCAAGACTTTGCGATCAAACGTAAAGGCGAGATCCAGCGCGGCAACGAACGCTTCAGGGCTGTCGACTTTGCTCACGCCAACGGACGATCCCTGGTTAGCCGGTTTAATAAACAGCGGCAGGCCAAAGCGTGCAATCACGGCCTCAGCATCAATGTTCGCTCGCTGTGCCTGCGTCACGCTCAGCCAGGGGGCAACGTTCAGTCCGGCATCACGCAGCAGCCGCTTGGTAAAATCTTTGTCCATGCTGACGGCAGACCCGAGCACGTCAGAGCCGACAAACGGCAGATTCGCCATACGCAATAAGCCCTGTAGCGAGCCATCTTCACCCAGCGTGCCGTGCACGATGGGGAAAATGACTTCCAGCTGTGACAAAGGCTGCGCTTGCTGACGGGTAATCAGCTGCTGGGAAGAACTGCCCGGAACCAGCGCGACATTTTCACCTGAACGATTAAGCGCAATCAGCTTCGGGTTCTCTGCGTTGAGCAAGAATCCCGAAGCATCATTGAGATGCCATTCACCCTGTTTATCAATTCCCAGCAACACCACCTCGTACTTGCTCTTATCGATGGCTTCGAGGATGTTTTTGGCTGATTGTAATGACACTTCATGCTCGGCCGATTTGCCGCCAAACACGATCCCTACGCGCTGTTTTACCATTGCTATTTGTCCGATTGCGATAAAGCGAGCCAGTAAGATAACACGCCCAGGACGAGCATCAACAGCCTTGCATTTTTCTGCGCCAGGCAGTGCAAAAAGCCCGCCTCCGTGCCTGCAATCACGACTTTAAACAATTATTCCTAACCGTTTGAGACAAGTCTTGGACTGCTCAAAACCTGCCTTCTGTCAGAATTTTCCCAATTCAAACAGGTGCAACGGTGGGCAATGTGCTCACCGTTTTTTGTCAGGTTTACAGGAGTCGGGAAATGGTCGACCAGAAGCAGGATGCTGTGGAGCAGGATGCGCGTTCTGTTGCTCGTATTGAAACCACGGTAGATGACACGCTGTTAAAAAGCGTGGCTTGGATCTGCAAACACTACAAACGCGAGAAAAGTGAAGAAGCGCTGGTGGCAGGTTTGCCAAAAGCGACATTGCTCTCACCATCACAGGCCATGACAGCGCTCGAAAACGCCGGCATTACCGGCGGCATGGTTGAGCGTCGTCTGCAGGATCTGCCGGAGCAGTTGATGCCGATGATTCTGCTGCGCAAAGGGGGCGGCGGTTGCATTGTGCTGTCGCGCCGCATTCACACTAATGAGGAAAATCAACGCGAATTGCGCTTCCAACTGGTGATGCCAGAAGTCAGCGCTTCAGCCGTTGAGATGAATCTGGCCGAGCTCAATGAGATCTACGCGGGCTTCGCCGTCATGGCGAAACCCACTGCTGTGGTCGATGAGCGCGCCAGTGAAATGCTGCCGGAAGTCAAAGGCCATTGGCTGTTCACCACACTGTGGCGCTATCGCCGCTATTACCGCAGTGCCGCGATTGCGGCGGTATTGATCAACGTTCTCGGTCTTTCCAGCATCTTCTTCACCATGAACGTCTATGACCGTGTGGTGCCGAACCAGGCATTCGTGACGCTGTGGTCACTGGCGATTGGCGTGACCATTGCGATGATCTTCGAAGCCGTTACCCGCTTCGTACGCGCGCATCTGCTGGATATGGCGGGTAAAAAGGCCGATTTAGTGCTCGGCAGTATGCTGTTCCGTCAGGCACTTTCTATCCAGATGGAACACAAACCCGCTTCCTCCGGTACCTTCGCCAACCAGATTCGTGAGTATGAATCGGTACGTGACTTCGTGGCATCTGCCACGCTGGCGGCGATTTCCGATCTTCCTTTCATTCTGATGTTTGTGGGTGTGATCTTCTTTATCAGCGGTCCGCTGGCGATCATTCCACTGATGATGATCCCATTGATCATCATCGTCAGTGCCGCGATCCAGTGGCCGCTGGCGCGCATTATGAAAGAGAACTTGCGTGACGCCTCACTCAAACAAGGCGTGCTGATTGAATCAGTTGAAGGTATGGAAACGCTGAAAGCAGTGGGCGGTGAAGCACACATGCAGCGTCGCTGGGAAAACTTCAGCGCACTGCAATCCGCTAACTCGATGAAATCAAAACGCTACTCAACGCTGGCAACCGGCGTGGTGACGTTCCTGCAGCAGTTTCAGACGGTGATGTTGGTGGTGGCCGGTGTTTATCTGATCAATGAAGGCACGTTCACCATGGGTGCGATGATCGCCACCGTGATGCTTGCCAGCCGCGCGACTGGCCCGCTCGGTCAGGTTATTGGCCTGGCTGTACGTTATCAGCAGGCAAAAGCGGCGCTAACGTCACTCAACAAGCTGATGGAGATGCCTATTGATCGTGACAGCAGCAAAACCTATCTCACCGATCCGCCGTTGAGTGGTGAGATCACGCTGACCAACGTCAACTTCTCCTATCCGGCACCGCCAATGAAGCCCAACCCGGAAATCCTCAAAGATATCTCGTTGAGCATTAAAGCCGGGGAACGCGTCGCGATTCTTGGCCGCATCGGTAGCGGTAAATCCACCTTATTACGTGTGATGGCGCGCCTTTACCAACCGGTGAAAGGTCAGCTTTCGGCCGATGGTCTGGATGTTAACCAGATTGATCCGGCGGACTGGCGCAAGGCTGTTGGCTTTGTCGGTCAAGATGCGCGTCTGTTCTACGGCACGCTGCGCGAAAACGTAATGATTGGGCGCCCGGACGCCACCGCCAATGAGCTGCTGCGCGTGCTAAATCTGACCGGTTTGGACCACGTTGCGGCACGCCATCCAAGTGGTATCAATTTAACGGTTGGCGAGGGCGGCGAAGGCTTGTCTGGCGGTCAGCGTCAGCTGGTTTCTCTGGCGCGAACGCTGCTCACCCGTCCTAAAGTGCTGCTGATGGATGAGCCAACCAGCGCCATGGATAGCATGACGGAAAACCAATTCCTCGCGCATTTACGTCGCGCCAGTGAAGGACACACGCTGATTGTGGTGACGCATCGTCCATCCATTCTGGCATTGGTCGATCGCATCATCGTGGTGGAAGAAGGCAAAGTGGTGGCGGATGGCCCGAAAGATCAGGTGCTTGCCGCTTTAGAAGGAAAAAATAAAGCCCGCAAACAGCCGCGTCAGGCGGTTGAACCGGCGGTACGTGCGCCAGCTCCCGCTAACGATTCAGCGCCGAAGCAAGCAGCAGCAGAGGAGGCCGCAGTATGAGCAAGTTAATGTCATGGCGTAAGAGCGAGAAAGGTATGTCTGCTGCTGATGCCGAATTTATGAATGACGTGCAGGCTTCTCTGCTGTCGCAAACCACGCCGGGTTCCAAGCTAGTGATGTGGATCATCATTGCGGTGTTAGTTGGTGGCCTTACCTGGGCCAATTACGCACGAGTCGAAGAGATCACTAAAGGCGATGGCAAGGTCATCTCACGCAGCCGTGAGCAGGTTATTCAAAGCCTGGAAGGCGGCATTCTGGCAGAGATGAATGTGCGTGAAGGTACGGTTGTAGATCGCGGTGATGTGCTACTGAAAATTGACCCAACGCGTGCGCAATCCAGCTATCGCGAAGTACTGAGTAAAGTGGTGGGTCTGAAGGGCAGCATTGCACGCTTACGTGCTGAAGCTTATTCATTGCCACTGGCGTTTGATGAGCAGGTACAGAGCGATCCCGCCGTTGTGGCGCAGGAAACTAAAGCTTATGAATCGCGCAAACGTGCGCTAAGTGACAGCATCAACTCATTGCAACGCAGTTACGCACTTTCGATGCGCGAGATTCATCTGGCTGAGCCGTTAGCGGCCAAAGGTCTCTTGTCGGAAGTCGAACTACTGCGTATGCAGCGTCAGGCCAATGACATTCAGGCGCAAATCGTCGAACGTCGTAACCGCTATCAATCAGATGCCCACACTGAGCTGGGACGCCTGGAATTAGAACTGAGCCAGGTTAGCGAAAACCTGATTGGCCGTGCCGATATTGTTGATCGCACCACGATCGTCGCACCGGTGCGTGGCACGGTGAAAAACGTACGCGTTAACACCATTGGCGGGGTTATTCAGCCGGGTGAGCACATCCTTGAAATCGTTCCGCTGGAAGAGCAGTTGCTGGTGGAGGGGAAAATCCGTCCGTCGGATGTCGCCTTCCTGCGTCCAGGCTTACCGGCCAAGGTGAAAATCACCGCCTATGACTTTGCCATTTACGGCGGGCTTGATGGGCACGTGGAGTATATCAGTCCGGATACCTTAAAAGACGATCAAAAAGCCGCCAGTGGACGCCCGGATGATACCTACTATCGCGTACTGATCCTGACGGATAAAAGCACGCTGCACGCAGGTAACAAAGATCTGCCTATCATTCCCGGCATGATCGCTACCGTCGAGGTGCGCACGGGTGAGAAAACCATTCTCGATTACCTGCTGAAGCCGGTCCTGAAAGCTAAAGAAGCATTCCGCGAGCGTTAATAATCATGAAAAATAATAACAAGATGCGCCATGCACAGGCGCGTCATCTCTCTCTGCTTGCCGTTTGTATTGCCGTTGTGATGGCGCCAGCGGTCAACGTGATGGCGGATTCCACCAGTGAGTTGATGATGTTTGCGGAAATGAGCGGCCAGCGTCCTGTCGCTCCTGCGGCAGCGCCGGTGCGAACGCAACGTTTGCAAGGTTCAATGGCGCCTGCATCTGCTCCAACGACACCTGCGGCAAAGGTTGTGCAACCAACGTTCACTGCGCCCGCGCCGCTGTTTGTTGAAAGACAGATACCGGAGGTCGCGATTACTCCACGAGTTCAGCCGCCAGTTGCGCCAATCGTACCGGCCCCAATAGCAGAAGCGCCGCACCAGCGCGAAGCCGCCGAACGTCCTGCACAGATCAGCGCGAAAACCAGCCAGCATGCTGAAATTCAGGGCGGAGGTTTCCTGACGGAGGATCAGCGTCGACCTGAACCACAGCCGTTTAACCCGATGCAACCGTCGCGAAATGTGGGTCAGCAGCAGGCGGCAGCAACGAAAACCTATGCTCCAGCTGAAAGCGCTAAGGCAGATTTTAGTTATGTTAGCCCTCCAGCAGCGACTACAGCGGCAGAAACGACTTCACCCGTTACGTTAAGCGGCGGAGTTAATGAAACAGTTGCCGAGAGTGAAATACGGCAAAAGTTTCTCTCAGCTGCGCGTATCACCTGGCGAATCAGCCCGGCGCTGAAGTCCTATATTGCTCAGGGTGATGCGGCTGAAGCCAGCGTGGATGAAGCGAAAGGTCAGCGCTGGCCACAAGTTGATGTAAGCGCCGCTTCGGCAACCAAAGAGTTTGGTGGTGGAACTAAAAATTATGAATACCAAGGGAATATGCCGTCTTTAGGTGTTTCAGTAGCGACTAATCTAATCGACTTTGGCCAAACCAGTCGCACCATTGAAAGTCGCGAAGAGCGCGTTAAGTCAGCCTTACAGTCGGTGCAGGCACAGCGAGAAGATTTGGCGATGCAGGTAAGTAACGCCTTGATTGAGTGGAATAAACAGCAGCACGTCATCGCCATCAGTAAACAGTATTTGGCGCGTATGGCGGAGCTGACCAAAATGCTCAGCGGTATTGTTCAGTCAGATACTGGACGTCGCAGTGAACTGACGCAGGCAAAAGGGCGCTTACTGCAAGCGCAAAGCTACCTGGAAAATGCCGAGTCTCGCGCGCGGGATGTTGAAATTACTCTGAATCGCCTGATGGGCAACAACCGCGTGACGTTACCAGCCAGCGATAAGTGGGCGCTTTCCTTTGGTGATTTAAACCGCCAACTGACGAGTTTGGATGCCCATCCTCTGATCTTGCGCGCCAGCGCTGAGGAGCGAGCAGCCTTTAAAGAGGCGGAGGCAATCAAAGCTTCTGGCCTGCCAAAGCTCAACTGGACGGTAAGCAAAAACACCCGTGAAGATCAGCTCGGACGCCAACAGGCATGGCAAACCGGCCTGAACGTTAGCTGGGGCTTATTCCGCGGCGGTTCAACCAACGCCCAGGAAATTGCGGCGATTAAACGTGCCGAAGCGAGTCGTCAGCAAGTGCAGGAGCAACGCCGCGATCTGGAAAATCGTGTGCGTGCTGCCAACCAGAATGCACACTCAACAGCGGAACGCGCCGTGCTGTATAAAAACCTGATTGTGGAATCCGATCGGATTCGTAAGGACTTCTTTGATCAGTGGTATCACTTAGGCCGCCGTTCATTGCTGGATGTATTGAGCGCAGAAAGCGATCTGTACAACAACCAGGTCAGTGAAGTCAGCAACCGTTTCGATAGCTATGCCGCCATTATCAGCGGATATGCTAACTCGGGCACGCTAAGTCGTTGGCTAACGACGGGGCGATAACAATTCCATACACCCGCTTCGGCGGGTTTTTTGTTTTAACCCAACGTAAACGAACGGGCTATTTGAGTTGGCAATGCTGCGTAAGTCACTTTAGAATCGCGGCGAATTTTTACCCAAGAGGAGAACGGCATTGGACACAAGTCCCAAACGATTACAGCAGGACCTCGCGGTAAGATAGCCTTCACGCTGTCTTAACTGCGCGTTAAGACGGTGAATTTCCTTCCAGAATCACCCCTTTTCATAAGCACAATGCGGCTGGTTCCCAGCGGTATTCGCACTGTCTGTAATCCATTTATTAATCTTTTGTTCCGCAAACAGAAAGCTGCGGATTGAGGTCTATCATGGATTGGAAAATCTTTTTACTGCGCGTCACCGTCGCGCTGGTTTTGGGTGCGCTGATCGGCAGTGAGCGCCAACTACGTCAACGCATGACCGGATTACGCACCAATGCGTTGGTGAGCACCGGCGCTTGTCTCTTCGTTCTGATGACACAAAGCGTGCCCGGCATCGCTACGGATGCGTCACGCGTTGCGGCTTATGTGGTTTCCGGTATCGGTTTCCTCGGCGGCGGAGTGATCATGCGCGATGGCTTGAACATCCGCGGATTGAATACCGCCGCCACCTTGTGGTGCACCGCCGCCATTGGCGTGCTGTGCAGCATGGGATTGCTGCTGGAGGCGGCCCTCGGCTGCATGGTGATCCTGTGCGCGAATATACTGCTGCGTGAACTGGCCTTGGGTATCAACCGCCAAACCATCGTCTCAGCAGCCGAAGCGATGCAACACTACAAAGTACAAATCATCTGCCTCGCGCAGGATGAGGTTCAGGTTCGCAGCCTAATGCTGCACACGCTGGGCGGCAGCGGATTGCGTCTGCAATCACTGCACAGTGAGGATTTGGATCCGCCGCATCGCATGGAGGTGAATGCTGAGGTGATTGGCAATCCCACGTTAACCGATCAGCTGGAAAGCCTGGTGAGCCGCATCAGTCTGGAAAAGGGCGTAAGTTCGGTGCGGTGGCAGGTGAATGAGTTGGAGCGTGATTGATATTTAGATGTGCTTTAGAAAACGTATCGCCATTTGATCGCCACTATGAATGACAAACAAAAAAGCCACCTTGAAAAAGGTGGGTTAACAGTATGATTTACATTACTAAAATTAGTGGCGCTGCTGGATTTGAACCAGCGACCAAGCGGTAACAAGTTAAAATTTATAGCGAGTGGAATCAGTAATTTACTGAATTTAATGTTTTCTTTAGGCCGAATAGTGATGAAAAGTGGCACATAGCGTTGAGCTCTGCTGCCACTCAGCTGCCATTTCTACACAAAAATTTCTCTAGCTAGAATTCCCATCCAGTCAGAGTTGTCTAACTTCCTGTAGAGGGGGGTTAGACGCTCTTTAACATGCAAAATGAGTTCGTTTTCACTCATTTCAGAAGCTTTTGAATAAAAGATAGGTATTGCTTCGTCAAACAGTTCCCAATAAAAATTGGATAGAATATTCGCTGATCTGGCGAAAGCTCTTGGCGGAAAATCTAAGAAATAATGAGTAAATAATGCAAGCTTGCCCTCAACATCTTCACCGGATTTAGAAGCAATCAAATATCCTATTTGCATCCGTAGCCATACTAATGCGCTGTAATGAGGATGTGGATTTTGTATGTTCATCTCTCGCTGGTAAATTTTTAGATATTGCTCTACTTCATTACGATCAGGTATCGGCTCTAAATTCAGAGATGCCAGAATAAGGAGAGTATCAGACTCTTCGCCTGTTAAGACTTTTCTTTCAGCCCATTCTGTTATCGCTTTGTAATACCTATCCAAGCCAATTACATGAAATGTATTACTGAAAACCCTAACGCATAGGAGTTCTTCGAGTTCTAAATCATCACACTGAATTTCCTTCTCCATCACGATTCCATTTTGCTGAGAGGGTTAAGTAAAATAGCTTCAGACAAGTTATCTGGCGCAAAATGCGCATATCTCATTGTTACCTTAATATCTGTATGCCCTAGTATCCGCTGAAGTACGAGAATATTGCCGCCGTTCGTCATGAAATGAGACGCGAACGTGTGGCGCAAAACGTGCAAAAACTGCCCAGCAGGTGTTTCGATACCGGCACGTTGCATGGCCTTCCTAAAGGCTAAGTAACAAGGTTTAAAGAGCACCTGTGCTTTCCTGCAGGCTGGCAGATCAGCTTGTAATTTTTTAAGTTATCGGCACCTCGCGGTTTTTCCTTGCCTTTAGTTTTCACATAGATGAACTGACCGGCGCGGATTTGGTTGCCCTTTAAGCCTTCGGCTTCACTCCAACGTGCGCCAGTTGCCAGGCAGATCTTCATAATAGTAGTTAAATCTTTAGAACGGCTGTTCCCACATTCAGCGAGGAGTGTTTTAATTTCCTCAATGGTGAGAAACGCCATCTCCGATTCACTGATTTTAAACTCGCGCACGTTTTCAAGCGAGTTCGGAGCGGTTCATTAATCTAACCGGCGTAGCTCGTTAAACATTGCCCTAAAATATGCCAGCTCTAAATTAACAGTGCGCGGCGTAACCGTCTTCACTCGGCTGGAGCGGGTGATCTTCTCGCTTATCCGCTTTATCTCCCAGCCAAGGCTTATGTTGAGCCTAATCTTTTACGAAATCAGGCAAAGCGTCGCGGCTACACGTCAGGAGACTATCGCGCCAGTGGTTTGGATTGGTTCAGAGCAAATCAACGTGGCGCAGTTGATGCTTGACAGTGTTGCGCTTATGCAGTGAATGGCAAGTCATACGCACCCGTCTACCGGGCAGCCAACCAACAGTGTCGCCATCGGGAAAAGTGCCATACATGTCACTGCACTCGCCGCGAAATATTCTCAAGTTATCGGTAAATTATCCACTTCACCAGACCTGCTAACACAGCGTTTTTTTATGCCTGCTATCACACCACACAGAACGCACGTAGCCGCACGCATCAGAACAGCCACTCGACTAATCACTCTCACATGGATCACCCGCACAGTAGGGCACAGGCGCAGCAACAGCCCCACAATGACGAAAACGGCGCTACATCGCACCCGCCTGTGGGTTTTACATCATAAAAATTTTTCAGTTTTATTTTTATGCAAACCGATGCGCCAGTGCACGCGGCTACTGGCTTTCTGATGTAATTCGGCAAATTAAAATCTTGAAAATATTTTGAGTGCTTTTCAGTTTGAAGGATCAACATTGGATCTTGGTAATTGCACAGCTCAATGAGAAAAAGACAAGATTGTCTTTTTGGAGATTATTGGATCTTGAATGGATCTGCTCCTTGAGCGTAAGCAATGTCCATTTGGCCATGATTGGTTAGGGGCTGCGGTAAAATTGACTGATTCGAATGGACTGTAAAACAGAGGAGTAAAAACAGTGTCAGGCGTCATCAAAAATTAGCACGATTATAGGTGGTTGTGCTTTCCAAAAGTTTAAATGACGCTAAGAATTAACCGTTTATTATCAACCTAAAATTATCACAAGACGAATTGTTTAAATTTTTCTCTGTTCGCAACAAGGTAAGATGGGAATTTATCATTAGTTAACTCTTGCCTGACAAGTTTTCTTTCCCTATTCCATAAATCTTTACCATTTTTCAGCGCATCAATAATGTGCTCTTTATTATTTAAATGAGGTAAATCATATTCGGTATGAGAAATTGAAGACATTTTTTCTGATATCCGTTCTGGATTCATAATCCATGAGAAATGCCAGCCTGCATTTTTTATGACCTTGCTGCGTAACTTAAACCAGTTTCTTGAAATAAAATGACTGTATAATTCTGATTTCTTTATGTTTCGGAACAACTCTGGCTTACCGTCAAAATAATGTTTGAGATTATGCATATTAGTAGCCCGTGGTAATCGGCATTGACGCTCTGATCCGTCAGCATTGAATACTTGAAGATTAAATTGATAATTATAAAAAGGCATATACAATATCGTACATAATTTCTTGGGGTTTATTTTTTTTATAATTTCTGAGTTAAAAATTTCATCAACATCGGAAATTAATATCAAATCTTCATCCTTAGCCTTTTTTAATCCTCGCATTATAGCGTTTCTTGTTGCAGCCTCGTTTGCCCAGGCATCATAGTTCCCTGCTTTACCATTTTTTAGAATTGGTAACTCATCAAAGACAACATAGATAATCTTATCTTTGAATCTTTCATATTTATCTATATCGAAATTTAATTTCTTAGGTTTCCCAGTGAATGTATGAGTAGATTCTACAATGACAAAATAATCTACGGCATCGTCCAAAGTATTTAATCTTATATCAAGTAGCATATCTTCGTCGTAGTATAAAAAACAATCATAAATCATTAGGTATTCCTTACGCATTGAGTTAGTTCCAGCGTCTTATGTTCACAAATGATAGATGCTGCTGTCTAGCTTTTGGATCTCGGTGGACAAAAAGGGGGCAATGAAAGCCAAATACGAAAAAGCCACCTCAAGGAAGGTGGCTTAAGAGCATGATTTAAATCACTAAATTTGGTGGCCCCTGCTGGGTTTGAACCAGCGACCAAGCGATTATGAGTCGCCTGCTCTAACCACTGAGCTAAGGGGCCAGCGGAGCGGGGATTATAGAGTATCTTGTTAGGGTGATCCAGAGTTCGCCATTTGGATGGTGAAAATTACAGCAATAGCTGACTCATTGATCTCAAAAGAAAATTCTATCGTCCCACGCTCTACGCTTATTAAGCGCCCAACCAGCATTGGTTTTTGAGACCAGGCTCATTCGAAAGTTTGCTTATGCTACAAATAGCGTGATGCAGGCTTGTTAAGCGAGATGAACGGCAATATGGCGATGCGTGCTTCTTCATAGCTCTGCCAAAGCTGCACATCTTCAACGGATGGGATGGTCACCAACTCGCCGGCATCAAGTCCACGTAGCGCAGCCGAGACTAAATCATCCACTTCCATCAGCATCTCAGCGGGAATTTCGTTAATGGATTTTCCTGCGCGCTCGAAGATCTCGGTACGCGTTAAGCCTGGCAACACCGCCTGCATACGCACACCGCTTTCGGCTAATTCACGATGCAAATTACGGGTCAGGGAAAGCACATACGCTTTGCTGGCGTTGTACGCGCCATTCGCCGATTCGCTCACTAGCGCTAGCACTGAAGCAATATTCACTATCGTACCATTGCGACGTGCACGAAACGCCTGCGCAGCAGTGTGGGCCAGCTGTGTCAGCGCCACGATATTTAATGTCAGCATTGTTTGAATTTTCGCGATGTCACCGTCGATGAATTTACCTTCAACCGTCATGCCCGCATTGTTTACCAGCAGAGTTATCGCTTTATTTTGCTGGATTTCGTGATCGACTCTTTGCAAATCATCATGGTTGGTGAGATCGGCCGCTAACACGCTGACTTCAACGCCATGTGATTCACGCAAAGATTGCGCCAACAGATTGAGCCTGGCTGCATCGCGCGCCACCAGAATCAAGTTTGTGCCGCGTGCTGCCAGCTGTTTTGCATAGGTTGCGCCAATTCCGCTTGATGCGCCGGTGATTAAAGCCAGGTGTTGTGACATGGTGTATTCCTTTAAATGATGGTTATCATATTTACGAGGTTTAATATGACGATCATAATATTTGTCGTCAAGCTAGAATATGATGGTTGTAATAATTACACTGATTGCTATCAACGATATCGGAGTCAATGAAGATGGAAAAGCTGAGCCATAAAGCGCGTACGCGACAGCGCATTCTGGATGAAGCCTCTGTGGTAATGCGCGAGAACGGCACTGAAAGCATCGGTGTCGCGGCGCTGATGAAGCGCGTGGGCTTAACGCACGGCGGCTTTTATGCCCACTTCGCCTCGCGCGAAGATTTAGTGCAAGCGGTGATCGCTGAGATGTTTGCCGATTCTGCGCGCCGCTTTGCGGATATCACCTCAATTAACGATCCCGCTGAACGACTGAGTCAGTTAATCGATAGCTATTTATCCGAGCATCATTGCAACACGCCGGGTGAAGGCTGTCCGCTGCCTGCGCTGGTGAGTGAAATGGCACATTTACCGGTTGAGGCACGCACGCTGTTTTCTCAGCGGCGTGAAGCGATGCGGCAGCGTTTAGCATTGACGCTACAGGAACTTAACCATCCGCATGCGGATGACGCCGCGACCACCATGTTGGCTGAAATGGTTGGCGCGGTGGCAATGGCACGCGCTTGTCCGGACGACGAGGAAGCACGTACGATGCTGGCGAGCAGTCGTCGGTCGGTAAAACAACGCGCCGGACTGGAGATGGCATGAGCGAGCACGATATCCGCGACATTATTGCACCTGATTTACAGGTGCTGTTTTGTGGCATCAATCCGGGCAAATCGTCGGCGCACACCGGATTTCACTTTGCGCATCCCGGTAATCGCTTTTGGAAGGTGATTTACCAGGCCGGCTTTACGCGCGAGTTACTTAAGCCCGAGCAGGAGCAGCGGCTGCTGGAAACTGGCTGTGGCATCACCATGCTGGTGGAGCGTCCAACGGTGCAGGCTAACGAGTTGGACGGCGATGAATTACGCGACGGTGGTTCACGCCTGCAACAAAAGATTCTGCACTATCAGCCGCGTGCGTTGGCGGTGTTGGGCAAGGATGCTTTTCAGAAAGCGTTTCGTCAGCGCAAAGTTGAGTGGGGCGAGCAGCCGCAAACGCTGGGTGAAACGCGTTTGTGGGTGCTGCCTAATCCGAGCGGGTTAAATCGTGCGACGCTGGAAGAGATGGCCGCATCCTATCGCCAACTGCATGATTGGCTGCAGAACAACGCGTGAAAGAGCTATTCTTCAGGCAATAAAAAACCCCGGCAAGCCAGGGTTTTTTCGTCTAGACAACGATTAATCGTCGAGGAAGCTACGCAGTACTTCTGAGCGGCTTGGGTGACGCAGTTTACGCAGCGCCTTGGCTTCGATCTGACGAATACGCTCACGCGTTACATCAAACTGTTTTCCAACCTCTTCCAGCGTGTGGTCGGTGTTCATATCGATACCGAAACGCATACGCAGCACTTTCGCTTCGCGCGCGGTCAGGCCAGCCAACACGTCGTGGGTCGCTGAGCGCAGGCTTTCCGAGGTTGCGGAATCCAGCGGCAGCTCCAGCGTGGTGTCTTCGATAAAATCGCCCAGATGCGAATCTTCATCATCACCAATCGGCGTCTCCATAGAGATCGGCTCTTTAGCGATTTTCAGCACTTTGCGGATCTTATCTTCAGGCATCAGCATACGTTCAGCCAGCTCTTCCGGCGTCGGTTCGCGACCCATC
Organism: Pantoea sp. GbtcB22; assembly: GCF_019091025.1. NCBI lineage: Bacteria > Pseudomonadati > Pseudomonadota > Gammaproteobacteria > Enterobacterales > Erwiniaceae > Pantoea > Pantoea sp. GbtcB22. The sequence continues at coordinate 104,975 of NZ_JAGXKB010000007.1, read as the reverse complement.
TCCTGCAGCATCTGACGCGAAATACGGTTGAGTTTGTTGATGGTCTCAATCATATGCACCGGAATACGGATGGTGCGCGCCTGGTCAGCGATAGAGCGGGTGATAGCCTGACGGATCCACCATGTGGCGTAAGTTGAGAACTTATAACCACGACGATATTCAAACTTATCAACGGCTTTCATCAGACCGATGTTGCCTTCCTGAATCAGATCGAGGAACTGCAGACCACGGTTGGTGTATTTCTTGGCGATAGAGATAACCAGACGTAAGTTTGCTTCAACCATCTCTTTCTTCGCACGGCGCGCTTTCGCTTCGCCGATAGACATGCGACGGTTAATGTCCTTCACCTGCTCGATGGTCAAGCCGGTTTCTTCTTCGATCTGCTGCAGTTTGTACAGCGAACGATTCACATCATCTTCAACTTCCAGCAGCTTCTCAGACCAAGGCTTGTTCATCGCCAGCGCGGCTTTGAACCAGCTTGGGTTGGTTTCGTTGCCGGTGAACAGCGTGATGAAGTTTTTCTTCGGCATCTTGCACAGTTCAATACACAGCTTCATGATCAGGCGCTCTTGCGTACGCACGCGCTCCATCATTTCACGCATATTGTTTACCAGGTAGTCGAACTGCTTCGGTACCAGGCGGAACTGCTTGAACACTTCAGAGAGATTCTGGATTTCGGCTACGGCGTCAGCATGGCTGCGACCTTTCGCTTTGATGACGGTACGCGTGGTTTCATACTGCGTACGCAGGTCGCCAAACTTCTCGCGAGCCAGTTCTGGATCGATAGAATTATCGTCGTCAGAGCTGTCGTCATCCTCTTCATCTTCTTCTTCATCGTCGTTACGATCTTCCTGAGATAACTCAGAACCCACGTGCGTGGCGGTCGGCGCGATATCTTCTTCCGCGTTAGGATCGATGAAGCCGATGATCAAGTCAGACAGGCGATAGTCGCCCGCTTCAACGCGATCATACTGATCGAGTAGATAGGTGATCGCTTCCGGATATTCGGCTACAGAGCATTGGACCTGGTTGATACCGTCTTCGATGCGCTTAGCGATGTCAATTTCGCCTTCGCGCGTCAGCAGTTCAACGGTACCCATTTCGCGCATGTACATGCGCACCGGGTCGGTGGTACGGCCAATTTCAGATTCAACACTGGATAAAACCTGAGCGGCGGCTTCTGCGGCATCTTCGTCAGTATCGGAGCTGTTTTCATTCAGTATCAGATCATCAGCATCAGGCGCTTCTTCAACAACCTGAATACCCATGTCATTAATCATCTGGATGATGTCTTCGATCTGATCGGAGTCGACGATATCTTCCGGCAGATGGTCATTGACCTCAGCATAGGTCAAATAGCCTTGCTCCTTACCACGGGTGACAAGTAGCTTAAGCTGTGACTGCGGGTTTTGCTCCATAAGACGGTATCCACACTTCTGTTAATTAGATTGGTGTCGGTCGGCGCGAGCCAACTATAACAGTGAAGGCGTTGTGTTTTTGCCGCTGCCTACATCGCGGCCAGGGCTGAAGCCCATCTATAATCGGCACTTAAGCCGCTTGTGTTCTTTCCGGGGCTAACTTACTTGCCATTTTCAGTGCTGGCAGTGCTCGCAATCCTCACGTACTTCAGTACGCTCCGGTTGCTGTGCGCTGGCAGCACTGAAACTGGCTGCGACGTTGACGCCTCTAAATTTGTGCTGTGTGTTTCCGGCTTCGCTTATCGCGTCTATCATTCCGGAAATCACTGAACCAGAATGCTGTTTTTAACGTACTTGCAGTTCTGATCCCGTTAAAATCTTATTTTTTCGCTAATGCCTGGCTTAAAGCCCAGAATTCACGGCGTTCGACGGCGCTTAGGCCTTCAGTTCGCTCGCGTGCGATCAGCGCTTCAAGGCGCTGTTCGAGTGCGGAATCGTAAATGCTCGCCAGTGAATCCTGGAACACTTCTTCCGCCTCTTCATCCACTATCATGTGGTTCCAGGTGGCCAGTGTTTCAAGGGGCTGGCTAAAATTTGTTCCGCGATATAACTCTAGTAGCTGTCCGGTGGTCAGGCCAGGATTCTCTGTACAACGGCTGACTAACTCCACAAATAGCGGTAAACCCGCCATTTTTGACTGCTCCAGTCCATCCAGTGTAGGCACGATGGAGGCAAATTGCGGATTCTGCACTAATAACGCGATCAATACGCGCATGGTGGTGCGCTTCAACGGTGGGGCAGTTGGCAGCACTCCGCTTTCTGCCAGCTTCGGCATCAGCTTGTCTAACTGGTTATCGTCAAGAATCCCGAGTTTATTACCCAAGGTTTGACGCATATAAATGCGCAGCGTTTCACCGGGAATTTGACTAATCAGCGGTAACGCCAGAGTCGCCAGCTTGGTCTTGCCATCGCGTGTACTCAAATCCACTTGCGGCATCAAGCTGTCGAACAAAAACGTGGAGAGCGGTGTCGCCTGCTCCATCCGCGCTTCAAAGGCTGCTTTGCCCTCTTTGCGTACCAGCGTGTCCGGATCCTCGCCATCGGGCAAAAACATAAAGCGTAGCTGACGACCATCATTCATGTAAGGCAATGCAGTTTCGAGCGTACGCCATGCTGCTTCACGTCCGGCGCGGTCACCGTCGTAACAGCAAATCACGGTATCCGTTGAGCGATAAAGCAGCTGAACGTGTTCAGCGGTGGTCGACGTGCCCAACGAAGCTACGGCATAATCGATGCCAAACTGCGCCAGCGCCACCACGTCCATATAACCTTCGACAACCAGCAAACGCGCGGGTTGCGGATGATTTTTCTGCGCTTCATAAAGCCCGTATAACTGGCGGCCTTTATGGAAAATCGGTGTTTCCGGTGAGTTCAGATACTTCGGCGTATCGTTGCCCAGCACGCGGCCACCAAAACCAATCACGCGGCCACGCTTATCACGAATAGGGAACATCACACGATCGCGGAAACGATCGTAGGTGCGGCCAGAGTCATTGCTGACCAACATGCCCGCTTCCATCAGCGATTCGCGATCGTCTTTCTGCTGCCCAAAGCGCTTCAGAGCATTATCCCAACCCGCAGGCGCATAGCCGATAGCGAAGTGATCGATCACTTCCTGACTAAGACCGCGCGTGGCGAGATAGTTCTGTGCAGATTGCGCTTGTGGATTACGCAGGCTCTGTTGATAGAAGCCGTTCAGGCCATCCAGCAACTGATAAAGACTTTGACGTTGATGGCGCTCCATCTGGCTAGGACCGTTGCCCGCTTCATACGGCACTTCTAAGCCATGAAGCGTGGCGAGCTCCTCAACACTCTCAACAAATTCCAGACGATCGTGATTCATCAGGAAGTCGATGGCGTTGCCTTTGGCGCCACAGCCGAAGCAGTAATAGAACTGCTTCTCACCGCTTACGGTGAAAGAGGGGGTTTTCTCGTTATGAAAAGGACAGCACGCGTGATAGTTCTTACCCTGCTTTTTCAGCTTAACGCGGGCATCGATAATATCCACGATGTCCGTGCGGGCAAGTAAGTCGTTGATAAATATGCGTGGAATTCGTCCAGCCATAAGCCCCGATTTTTCAGCTCATAAACGACAACAAGCCGCGCTTCCTTTCGGAAAGCACGGCCTTTTACTTGACTCTGTCTGCGTTTATCACGCGGCGGAAGCAAGCTTCCGCAAGAAATTAGTACAGACGAGTGCGGCGTGCGTTTTCGCGAGCCAGTTTCTTGGCATGACGCTTAACTGCAGATGCTTTAGCGCGCTTACGCTCAGTGGTAGGCTTCTCGTAGAACTCACGGCTACGAACTTCTGCCAAAACACCTGCTTTCTCGCATGAACGCTTAAAGCGACGCAGTGCTACGTCGAACGGCTCGTTTTCACGTACTTTAATTACCGGCATGTAACTCTTACCTCGATAAAATTCGGTTTTTGCTGCTGACTGCGGCGCCAGCACATTTCAAAATGGTGCAGCATTTTACTCCAGCCGCGGCCGACTTGTAAAGCACCATGTATAATTTAGAACCAACAGGGGCATATGCCATCGCGGCTGCCGGTTTTTTCAGGCCGTGGAGTATAGCGCACTCTTTGTGCGACAGAAAAACACTTTTTCAGGGGCAAAGTCTCTGGCGTGAGAATTGCCTGTGTTACACTGCGCGCCGCACGAAGAGGGTGATAAAAGCTATGCGAGTTCTGGGTATTGAAACGTCCTGCGATGAAACCGGCATCGCGATTTACGACGATGCGTCCGGTCTGCTGGCAAATCAACTATATAGCCAGGTGAAACTGCATGCCGATTACGGCGGCGTGGTGCCGGAACTGGCATCGCGTGACCACGTCCGTAAAACCGTGCCGCTGATTCAGGCGGCACTGAAAGAAGCGGGCCTTGAGCCACAACAGATTGACGGCGTCGCCTACACCGTCGGGCCCGGATTGGTGGGGGCGCTGCTGGTTGGCGCCACCATTGGCCGAGCGTTGGCATTCGCCTGGAATGTGCCGGCGGTGCCGGTGCATCATATGGAAGGGCATCTTCTGGCGCCGATGCTGGAAGAGAATCCGCCAGAATTCCCGTTTGTCGCGCTGCTGGTTTCCGGCGGGCATACGCAATTGATCAGCGTGACCGGCATTGGTGAATACACCTTATTGGGCGAATCGATTGACGATGCGGCTGGCGAAGCGTTCGATAAAACCGCCAAGCTGCTGGGGCTGGATTATCCCGGCGGACCGATGCTGTCGCGTATGGCGCAGCAAGGCACGCCAAACCGTTTCCGCTTCCCGCGGCCAATGACCGATCGTCCGGGGCTGGATTTCAGCTTCTCCGGCCTGAAAACCTTTGCGGCGAATACCATTCGCGAGCATCAGGGCGACGAGCAAGCTCGCGCGGATATCGCCCGCGCATTTGAAGATGCGGTGGTTGATACCTTAATGATTAAGTGCAAACGCGCGCTTGAGCAAACTGGCTTTAAACGTTTGGTGATTGCGGGTGGCGTCAGCGCGAACCGCACGTTGCGTGAGCGCATGGCCGAGATGATGCAAAAGCGTGGCGGCGAAGTGTTTTACGCGCGCCCTGAGTTTTGCACCGATAACGGCGCGATGATTGCTTACGCGGGCATGGTGCGCCTCAAAGGCGGCACCAGCGGTGGACTCAGCGTCAGCGTGCGGCCGCGCTGGCCGCTGGCAGAATTGCCCGCCATCTAAAATAAAAAACCGGCCTTGCGCCGGTTTTTTTATTTCTTCTTATTCCGCTTCCAGATCTTATTTTCCTGGCCGCGCCACAGGCGCTGGATGTTGTCGTGGTGCCGCAACAGAATCAGACACGAGAGCATCGAAACGGGGAAAGTAAATTGCGGTTTGAACCACCACACGTAAAACGGTGCGATCAGCGCGCTGACAATCGCGCCAAGTGACGAATAGCCGCTTAGCAGCACCGTCAGCAGCCAGGTGCCGGTCATCAATCCCGTCAAATCCCAGCCAATCGGCGCAATCGCACCAAAGGCCGTCGCCACGCCTTTACCGCCGCGAAAACGAAAGAACACCGGATAGATGTGGCCCAGACAGGCGGCAATCGCCGTGAGGCCAAGATAGAGCGGGGCAACGTGCAGCAGATAAGCAATCCACACCGGCAGCATGCCTTTTGCCACGTCGAAAATCAGCACCGCCGCAGCGGCGGCTTTGCCACCAATGCGCAAAACGTTGGTCGCGCCAGGATTGCCTGAGCCTTGCGAGCGCGGATCGGGTAAACCAGCCAGTTTACAGACCAGTATCGCACTGGAAATCGAGCCGCAAAGATACGCGAAAATAATCATACCAAGCGCGATAGCACTCATAGCGTCGTACCGTTCCTTTTGGGTCGTTTTGTTCTCGATAAGCGTGGATAATACGCATAATCCGCCGGAAGTGGTATCCGGCTTAGCCAAAAACAGAGACTGACATCATGGATATCGTATTTATCGAGCAGCTTACCGTGTTCACAACTATTGGCGTTTACGACTGGGAACAAGGCATGCAGCAGAAGCTGGTGCTCGATGTCGAAATGGCGTGGGACAACCGTCACGCCGCCGCCAGCGACGATGTGAATGATTGTCTGAGCTACGCCGATGTCACGGAAGTGATCCTCAATCATCTGCATGGCCAGCGTTTCGCCCTGGTCGAAAGGGTAGCAGAAGAAATCGCCGATCTGTTGATGAATCGTTTCAAAACCCCCGGCGTGCGCATAAAGGTAGGCAAACCGGGCGCTGTCGCGCAGGCGGCCAGCGTTGGCGTACGTATTGAGCGCGGGACTATTCCGAAATAAATCTTCCGTGATTGCCATCACAATGAAACCAAACCAAATTATGGTGTGTCTCACTTGAGGCCGTTGCGCTAACCAGCAGGAAGTGACCGAATTTCTTAAGGTTTCCTTCAGCGTGACGCAGGCATAATTTCAGGCGGTAGCCCTTTGCGACCGCCTTTTTACTGTTTAAAACGGATAGAGGAAATATTTTGATGGCAGACATTCACCAGCTTTGGGTAGCTGCAATCCTGGGGGTTGTAGAAGGCCTCACGGAATTCCTGCCGGTCTCTTCCACGGGCCACATGATTATTGTTGGCCATCTGTTGGGTTTTGAAGGCCAGACCGCTGAAACCTTCGAAGTGGTGATTCAGCTCGGTTCGATTCTGGCTGTGGTTGTGATGTTCTGGCGCCGCCTGTTTGGTTTGATCGGCATTCACTTCGGTGAGGTCAAACATGAAGGCGTGGGTACGGGCAAATTAACCCTGATTCATATTCTGTTGGGTATGGTGCCTGCGGTGGTGATTGGTTTGCTGCTGCACGACCAAATTAAAACGCTGTTTAACCCGATCAACGTGATGTATGCGCTGGTGGTCGGCGGTGTGCTGCTGCTGGTGGCGGAATACTTCAAGCCGAAGCAGCCGAAAGCGGTTGGCGTTGACGATATCACCTACCGTCAGGCATTTATGATTGGCTGCTTCCAGTGTCTGGCGCTGTGGCCGGGCTTCTCGCGCTCAGGTGCGACGATTTCTGGCGGTATGCTGATGGGCGTGAGCCGTTATGCGGCGTCAGAGTTCTCGTTCATTCTGGCGGTGCCGATGATGATTGGCGCCACCGGACTGGATCTCTACAAGAGCCTCGGCTTCCTGACGATGCAGGATTTACCAATGTTTGCCGTCGGTTTTGTAACGGCTTTCGTCGTGGCGCTGCTGGCGATCAAGGTGTTCCTTGAGCTGATCAAGCGTATCTCGTTCGTCTCTTTCGCTATCTACCGCTTCATTGTTGCGGCCGTGGTTTACGCCATCTTTATGTAAGTTGCCCCGCGCGGCTGGTTACACTGGCCGCGCGTTAATCAATTGCGCCTGCAGCACCGCCACACGCCGACGCGTCAACTCTTCCCGCACTTCCGCCCCTTTAAAACCTGCTGCCACCACATCTTTGGTTGGCACCGCTTGCGCCAGCGCAAACGCCTGACGCAAATAGTCGCCTTGCGGATAAGTCATGCTTTCCAGACCCGCACGCCCGCGCGCATCCGCTTCGCTGGTCAGCGCCATCTTCTCCACGCGATCGGGCTTGCGCCAGGCATCAATTCGATCAAAAAGCGCGATTAACGCGTCAGCTGGCTGGCGCTCAATGGTGTGCACCACGTCATGGAATTCGGTCACCACTAATGCCAAATCACGCACCTGATTCGGCACGCGCAGGCGCTGGCACAGCGCTTCAACAATCGGCACGCCCGCGAGGCCATGACCATGATGGCTCGGCCATTTTTCTGCTGGCGTCAGCGCCTTACCGACATCGTGGAACAGCGTAGCGAAACGCACATCAAGCTGATCCGAGAGCGCAGCGGACATCGCCAGCGTCATCAGCGCATGGATGCCGGTATCAATCTCGGGATGCCATTTGATCGGGGCCGGAATGCCATAAAGATTATCGATTTCCGGGAACAGCACCTGCAGCGCGCCGCAATCACGTAATACCTGGAAATAGACCTGTGGATTGCGCGTCAGCAACGCTTTTTCCGTCTCTCTCCACACTCGTTCTGCGGTGAGATGCGCCAGTTCGCCGCTGACCGCCATTTCGCGCATCAGCGCCTGGGTTTCATCAGCAATCCGGAAATTCAGATGGGCAAAGCGGGCGGCGAAACGCGCCACGCGCAGTACACGCAGCGGATCTTCGTTAAAGGCGGCGGAAACATGGCGCAGCTGGCGTTTCGCCAGATCGCGCTGACCGCCATACGGATCAATCAGCTCACCGCTGTCGCTTTGGGCGATGGCATTGATGGTGAGATCGCGGCGCTGCAAATCTTGCTCGAGCGTGACATCCGGCGCGAACTGCGTCACAAAGCCGGTGTAACCGTTGCCGCTTTTGCGTTCAGTACGCGCCAGCGCATACTCTTCACGGCTTCGCGGATGCAAAAAAACCGGAAAATCCCGGCCAACCTGCTGATAACCTTCCGCCAGCATCGCATCTGGCGTCGCGCCTACTACAACCCAATCTCTATCTTTTACCGGCAAACGCAGTAAGGCATCGCGCACTGCGCCACCGACCAGAAACGTCTTCACTCAACCACTCCAGAGGCAGATCAAAAATTGCGTGCTGAACACGCTTGTTACTTTATTGTTGCATACTTTGGCTAAATATCGGGCACGCCAAAAAGGGCATCTTACGATCCCCTTAAATAAAAGAACAAATCTGCGTGGCGCGTTAGTTCATCCAGCGATCGTTTTTCTTACGACGCGGCACCATATGCGGCAGCAACAGACCCAACAGCAGACCAACGCCCAGCACGCCGCCGCCATACATAAACCACTGCATGATGATGGTGCGCTGCTTGTCATCCAGCTGCACATTGGCGGCGCTGACTTTCTTCTGCGCGACAATCAGCTCATTTTTCAGCTTCTGATTTTCTGCTTTCAGGCCATCAATGGTGCCGTCGCTGTTGGCGACTTTGTTCTGCATCTCAGAAGTGCGCTGATTCCAGCTGTTGTCAATATTCGCTAGCTTGGCCGTCAGATCTTTAACCTGCTGCTCCAGCTGTGGTACGCGAGTACGCAGGCTAGGACTGGCGCTCAGTTGCGACAGTGGAATCCAGTTAGTTTTGCCTTCTGCATCACGAATCTGACCATATTGAGAGTCGTTATTGGTCTGCAGCAAGGTCACTTCCTCTCCGGCGTTCAGCTTACCGATCAGGCGATATTGATCGCCCGGACCGCTGCGCACCCAAGTGGATAATTCATCGGAGATGTAGCGTTTTTCGTCAGCAGCATGAGCAGGTGTGATGGCGCTGAAAGCCAGCAAAGAAAGGGCAGCAAGTGTGATTTTTTTCATTCGATGTCGTTTTTTCTTAATGGCGTAAAATTACCGGCACAGTCTGGAGACGCTTCTCAAAAATCTGAATGAGAACTATCCTGGTCTCAATCCGGTGCGAAAAGGGTCGTAAAAGCACAAGAAAGCGGAGACAGCGGGCTTCCGGTGCATTACTCTTCGCCAGATTAAACTCGTAAGTGCCAGCAGCGTATTGAATAAAAAATTATGACCATCGAAATCGAATTAAAGTTCATTGCTACACCGCAAGCCGCCGAAAAACTGGCGGAAAAGCTTGCCGCGTGGCCACATCAGCACTTCGCCGCACGCGAGCTGACCAATATCTATTATGAAACCGACGACAACCAACTGCGTCGCTGGGACATGGGCCTGCGCATTCGTGGCGTTGACCAACGCTATGAAATGACGCTGAAAGCGGCCGGTAAAACCGTTGGCGGTCTGCACCAGCGTCCGGAATACAATGTTGATCTCACGGAGCCGCAGCTGGATATCGCGCGCCTGCCAGCCGAGATTTGGCCGCAGGGCACCGATATTGCTGCACTGCAATCGCGCCTGCAGCCGCTGTTCAGCACTCATTTCCAGCGCGAAGCCTGGCTGGTGCAATTTGGCGACAGCGAAATTGAAGTGGCGTTTGACCGCGGCGAAGTCGCTGCCGGTGAATTCAGCGAACCGCTTTATGAAGTCGAGCTGGAGCTCAAAAGTGGTCAACGCGATGACATGCTGAAGTTCGCTGAAGCGCTGATTACGATGGGCGGCTTACGTCTCGGCAGCCTGAGCAAAGCCGCGCGCGGCTATCAGTTGGCGCAGGGTAACTTACCGCGCCCCATCCGTACGTTGCCACTGCAGAAAATCGCCGCGAAAGCGTCGGTTGAGCAGGGCATGATCAACGCAATGACTGCGGCACTGAATCATTGGCAATATCACGAAGAAGTGTGGCTGCGTGGTAATAAAGATGCCAAAGCAGCGGTAATTGATGCGCTGGAAACGCTGCGTCAGGCGTTCTCACTGTTTGGTGCGTTGGTGCCACGCAAAGCCAGCAGCGATCTGCGCCAGAAATTAACCCGTCAGGAAGAGTTGCTGGCCGATGATGAGAACAATGCTGAAGCTACCTGCTTTTCGTTAACTTCGGTTGAGGCTCAGTTAGCACTTACTCACTGGCTGGTCGAGTCGCAGTGGCAAAAATGGCTCGACGACAAGAGCAAAAGCAAGCTGCAGGGATCGTTCAAGCGCTTCAGCGATATTATGCTAAGTCGTATTGCCGCCGATCTCAGAGAAACATTCGTTGATGTTCAACTGTTTAATGAGTTCCAGGATAAAGCGACGCGCCTGAATCGCCAGCTGTTGGCGGTGAACCTGCTGGCGGGTGCTTATCCGGCCGAAGAGGTGAATGTTTGGCTGGACGGTTGGCTGGAGTTACAGCATGCGATTCGAGAGAAGCAGGAACGTGGCTTAATGCATCTGGTTAACCTGGCCGTGCGCCCCGCACCTTTCTGGCTCAATAGCGGAATCAAACGCTAACGAAAAATCCAATCAGGGAGAGAAGATGTTGTTACCGTTACCGGCGCTCATGCAGGCGCAGTTGGCTAATGTGGCAGAGCGACTTAATTTGCCATCCTCAGCGTTCACGCCAGAACAGGCGGGCGCGCTGACCTTTAGTGACTTTATCCTCGATAACCTGCAGCAGCATCCCGAATGGTGGCAGCATCTGCAACAGCAAGCGCCTGCGCCAGATGAGTGGCAGCACTATGCCCGCTGGCTAAATGACGTGCTGCACTCGGTTGAAAATGAAACCTCCCTGATGCGTGAACTGCGTTTGTTCCGTCGTCATATGCTGGTGCGCATCGCCTGGATGCAGGCGCTGCAACACGCCACTACCGAACAAAGTTTGCAGCAACTCAGCACGCTGGCGGAAATCCTCATCGCTGCCGCGCGCGACTGGGTTTGGCAGGATTGCAGCCGCGACTTTGGTACGCCATGCAATGAAGCGGGTGAAGCCCAGCCGATGCTGATTCTCGGCATGGGTAAACTCGGCGGCTGTGAACTCAACTTCTCTTCTGATATCGATCTGATTTTTGCCTGGCCGGAAAACGGCGTAACCCAAGGTGGACGGCGCGAGCTCGACAATGCGCAATTCTTCACGCGCATGGGGCAGCGGCTGATCAAAGTGCTCGATCAACCAACGGTGGATGGATTTGTCTATCGCGTGGACATGCGCCTGCGTCCGTTTGGTGATAGCGGTCCGCTGGTGCTGAGTTTCGCGGCACTGGAAGATTATTATCAGGAGCAGGGCCGCGACTGGGAACGCTATGCAATGGTCAAAGCCCGGCTGATGGGCGACGATCACGGCCACTGGAGCCAGGAATTGCAGCAAATGCTGCGGCCGTTCGTCTATCGCCGCTATATCGATTTCAGCGTGATTCAATCGCTGCGTAACATGAAGGGCATGATTGCGCGCGAGGTGCGTCGACGCGGCTTGAAAGACAACATTAAGCTCGGCGCCGGCGGCATTCGTGAAACGGAATTCATTGTGCAGGTGTTCCAGCTGATTCGCGGCGGACGTGAGCGCTCACTACAACTGCGCTCCTTGCTCCCTACGCTCAAAGCGATTGGTCAGCTGGCTTTGTTAAGTCAGAAACAGGTCGATCATCTACGTGAAGCCTATTTGTTCCTGCGTCGGCTGGAAAACCTGCTGCAAAGCATTAATGACGAGCAAACGCAAACGCTGCCAGAGAACGAGCTCGACCGCCAGCGCTTAGCCTGGGCGATGGGCGCGGCAGACTGGAACGCACTGATGGCGCAGCTTGAGCTGCAAATGGCCGGTGTACGCGCCATCTTTGACGAGCTGATTGGCGACGATGCACCGGATGTCGACGATCAGCCGCAGTTGGCTGAGTTTGCCGGGCTGTGGCAGGACGCGCTGGAAGAGAGCGATCTCATCCCGGTGGTACCGCAATTGGACGATGCGCAGCGTCACGCGCTTTACAACGCGTTGAACAATTTCCGCCAGGATGTGAGTCGCCGTACTATTGGTCCGCGCGGTCGTCTGGCGCTCGACCAGTTAATGCCGCGTCTGCTCAGTGAAGTTTGTCCGCGCGAAGATGCCGATGTGCTGCTGAATCGTCTGACGCCGTTGTTGCTGGGCGTGCTGACGCGCAGCACTTATCTGGAATTACTCACCGAATATCATGGCGCGCTGCGTCATCTGATTCGTCTGTGTGCCGCGTCACCAATGGTTGCCAGCCAATTGGCGCGCTATCCGCTGCTGCTGGATGAGTTACTCGATCCCGCAACGCTGTATCAACCTACCGCAACCGACGCTTACCGCGACGAACTGCGCCAATATCTGCTGCGTATTCCCACCGATGACGAAGAGCAGCAGTTGGAAGCATTGCGCCAGTTTAAACAGGCGCAGCATCTGCGCATCGCCGCTGCCGATATTGCTGAAACGCTACCCGTAATGAAAGTGAGCGATCACTTAACCTGGCTGGCAGAAGCGATTATTGAATCCGTGGTGCAGCAAGCCTGGCAGATGATGGTGCAGCGATATGGTCGTCCATCGCATTTGACTAGCGACAGTGAGCGCGGTTTTGCGGTTGTCGGTTATGGCAAGCTGGGTGGTTGGGAGCTGGGTTACAGCTCTGACCTTGATTTGGTGTTCCTGCATGATTGTCCAGATGATGCGGAAACCGATGGCGAGCGCGTCATTGATGGTCGCCAGTTCTATCTGCGCCTGGCGCAGCGTGTAATGCATCTGTTTAGCACGCGCACGTCGTCCGGCATTTTGTATGAAGTGGATGCGCGTCTGCGTCCTTCTGGCGCGGCGGGTATGCTGGTCAGTACTTTTTCCGCTTTCAACGAATACCAGCGCAGCGAAGCATGGACCTGGGAACATCAGGCGCTGGTGCGCGCGCGCATCGTGTTTGGCGAACCTGCGCTCTGTGAACGCTTTGATGAAATCCGCCGTAACGTTCTTTGCCTGCCGCGAGACGTTGAGACGTTGCAAAAAGAAGTGCGTGAAATGCGCGAAAAAATGCGGGCGCATCTCAGCAACAAACAGAAAGGTCGCTGGGAAATTAAGACCGATGAGGGCGGTATCACCGACATTGAATTCATCGCGCAATACCTTGTCTTAAGCTACGCGGCCGATCAGCCAGCGTTGACGCGTTGGTCGGATAATGTCCGCATTTTCGAATTGATGGCGCGTCATGGCATTATGCCGGATGAAGAGGCGCAGGCTTTGACGCATGCGTACGTCACGCTGCGTGATGCACTGCACCATCTGGCATTGCAGGAATTACCGGGCCATGTGGCGCCTGAAGCCTTTGTCGCTGAACGCGCGGTGGTCAACAACAGTTGGCAGCGTTGGTTAAGCGGTACCCAATCTGACAGCGCGGAACAGTGAGCCTGATGGCTTATGTGGTAATATCCCGCGCATTATTTTGACCGTGTTGGAGTCTCTGAATGAAAGTAACACTGCCCACTTTTGGCAAGGCCACTGTGCTGGTCGTCGGCGATGTGATGTTAGATCGCTATTGGTATGGCCCAACCAGCCGTATTTCCCCGGAAGCGCCGGTGCCGGTGGTGAAAGTGGATACCATTGAAGAGCGTCCAGGCGGCGCGGCAAACGTCGCCATGAACATTGCTGCGCTCGGTGCAGCATCACGGCTGATTGGCTTGACCGGCGCCGATGATGCCGCGCGCGTGTTGAGCGAAACCCTGCAAAAGGTCAACGTCGACTGTGATTTTGTGGCGGTACAAAGCCATCCAACCATCACCAAATTGCGCGTGCTTTCGCGCAATCAGCAGCTGATTCGCCTCGATTTCGAAGAGGGTTTTGAGGAGATTGATCCGCAGCCGATTCACGATCGTATGCGTCAATCGCTGACGCAAGCGGGTGCGCTGGTGCTGTCTGACTACGCCAAAGGCGCGCTGAACAGCGTGCAGACCATGATTCAATTAGCGCGTGAAGCTAAAGTGCCGGTGTTGATTGATCCTAAAGGCACGGATTTTGAACGTTATCGCGGTGCAACGCTGCTGACGCCGAATTTGTCTGAATTCGAAGCGGTTGTGGGTAAATGCAAAAGCGTGGAAGAGATTGTCAGTCGTGGCATGCAGTTAATCGCTGATTATGAGCTTTCCGCGCTGCTGGTAACCCGTTCTGAAAACGGAATGACGCTGCTGCAGCCGGGCAAAGCGCCGCTGCATCTGCCTACGCAGGCGCAGGAAGTGTATGACGTGACCGGTGCGGGCGATACGGTGATTGGCGTGCTAGCCGCAGTGCTGGCGGCTGGCGACAGCCTGGAAGAAGCCTGTTTCCTGGCGAATGCTGCGGCTGGCGTCGTCGTCGGGAAGCTCGGTACTTCCACTGTCAGCACTGTTGAGCTGGAAAATGCCATTCACGCCCGTCCGGAAACGGGATTTGGTGTGATGACCGAAGCGGAGCTGAAAGCCGCTGTTGCGCTGGCGCGTCAGCGTGGTGAGAAAGTGGTAATGACCAACGGCGTGTTTGACATCCTGCACGCTGGCCACGTTTCTTATCTGGCGAATGCGCGCAAGCTGGGCGATCGCCTGATTGTGGCCGTTAATAGTGATGCCTCGACGAAGCGTCTGAAAGGCGAAACGCGTCCGGTCAATCCGCAAGAAAACCGTATGATTGTGCTGGGTGCGCTGGAAGCGGTGGATTGGGTGGTGCTGTTTGAAGAGGATACGCCACAGCGTCTGATTGCGGGAGTGCTGCCAGATCTGCTGGTAAAAGGCGGCGACTACAAGCCGGAAGATATCGCGGGTAGCAAAGAAGTGTGGGCAAACGGTGGTGACGTGCGCGTATTAAACTTCGAAGATGGCATCTCAACCAGCAACATCATCAAAACGATTCGCAGTCATTAAGTGTGAATGGGCGGGAGGAAAACTCCCGCCCATTAGCTTACTGCGGAGTATCAATTTTCCCAGCGGGATCTGGCGTGATGATCGCCGGCGCGGGTGCCGCTGGACTTTCACTTTCTAACTTCGCCAGGCGCTGTTCCAGCGCAGCTAATTTCTCGCGCGTGCGCAGCAGAACCTGCGTCTGCACATCAAACTCTTCACGATTAACCAGGTCCATGCGCGTCAACTGCGCCTGCAATACCTGACGGATTTTCTTTTCGACATCATCGCCAAAATCGCGAATCCCTTTCGGCATCGCTTCATGTACCTGGCGAGCCAGTTGTTCAATTTTTTTCGTGTCGATCATGATTATTTCCTGGTTACGGTGGCCGATAGCTGCGCGTGTTCGGACTCAATAGCTATTAAGTGTAATGCCTGAAACGAAAAGGTTAAACCTGAAATCCGCAACGCAGGAAATGCAAAAGCATTTGCACTTTTGTCGATTGCCCGACCAGATGATTGGCGTTATAGTTTGTTCGCTTATTCTCAGGGCGGGGCGAAATTCCCCACCGGCGGTAAATCAGCTCTTGCTGAAAGCCCGCGAGCGCTCTCACAGTAATGTGAGAGGTCAGCAGATCCGGTGTAATTCCGGAGCCGACGGTTAGAGTCCGGATGGGAGAGGGTAACGACATCAGCCGGGCTTTGCCCGCGTCACGTTTTTGCCATGTGTTTTGTACGCACTCCTAAGCACGCCCTGGTTCTGGTAACTCATATTTTATAAGGTTTTTTTACCATGAATCAGACGCTTCTTTCTGAATTTGGCACGCCTGAACAGCGTGTAGAGCGCGCCATTGATGCGCTGCGCAACGGCCGCGGTGTAATGGTGCTCGACGATGAAAATCGTGAAAACGAAGGTGACATGATCTTCCCGGCAGAAACCATGACCGTTGAACAGATGGCATTAACCATCCGTCACGGCAGCGGTATTGTGTGCCTCTGCATCACCGAAGAGCGCCGTCAGCAGCTTGAGCTGCCAATGATGGTGGAAACTAACACCAGCGCTTACGGCACCGGTTTCACGGTGACAATTGAAGCTGCAAGCGGTGTGACCACCGGCGTTTCTGCTGCCGATCGCATCACCACGATTCGCGCTGCGGTGGCTGATGGCGCGAAGCCTTCAGACCTTAACCGTCCGGGCCATGTGTTTCCGCTGCGTGCGCGTGAAGGCGGCGTTCTGTCGCGTGGTGGACACACCGAAGCGACTATCGATCTGGTGACGCTGGCGGGATTTAAACCTGCAGGGGTATTGTGCGAATTGACCAATGATGATGGCAGCATGGCGCACGCGCCAGAAGCGATCGTGTTTGCAAAGCAACACGATATGCCGGTCGTCACCATTGAAGATTTGGTGGCATATCGCCGTCAGCGAGAAACGCGTCACGCCAGTTAACTGAATTAATACAGAAGAAAGAGGCCGGATAGATATCTATCTGGCCTCTTTTTTTTGTTTTAACGATTGGCGTAAAACACGTGATTGCCAATTACTACTGTACGCTGAAAGGTATGACGCCAGGCCGGTTTAGCATGATGTGCATGGAAAAAGGTCGCGCCTTTCGTTACGTCCTGTAATTCCCCTTCAACAATCTTCTGTGCCAGCTTTCTGGCGCGTTGCCAGCTTTTATCTTCATTTGGTGGATAACGATAAGGATGCTTTTTGAGAGACGTCCAGGAGAACTGCTTAGGTGCATACACCACAGGACAGATCTCTTTGACATCCCAATTGGCACGGTTCATGGTCACCGTACCAACGGCTATTTGTCCTTTAATCGGTTCGCCTCGCGCTTCATGGTAGATATTCATCGCCAGGCACAATATTGCTCCCTGTATTAACATAAATTCCAACTCATCTTTCTAAAACCGAGGGGAGTTTAAGAAGTAGATTGATTGGATGTAACAAGACTGGTCTCGCTCGGTCTTAGGTGCGGGCTATATCACTGATATCTAAAAGGCTCGCGTGCAATATTAAGACCTAACCTGTGTCGAATTTATCCGCCCTATATCATTCAAATTCTCTGACAGAGACCATCATACTTATCAGCGTTAATCCCCCAGCGAAAGCGCGTATCGTAGCGGTTAACAAAGCGACACTCCGTCAGAGGATTAATCATGAGCACTACACGCATGCCTGCGCTGTTCCTTGGTCACGGCAGCCCGATGAACGTACTGGAAGATAATCGTTATACCCAAGCCTGGCAGCAATTGGGTGCAACCTTGCCGCGTCCACGTGCGATTCTCGCGGTTTCGGCGCACTGGTACACACGCGGCACGGCGGTGACGGCGATGAATAATCCGCGCACTATCCATGATTTTGGTGGTTTCCCGCAGGCGCTATTTGATGTGCGCTATCCCGCGCCGGGATCGCCAGAACTGGCTCAGCAAGTGATGAATTTACTGGCTCCGATCGCCGTTCATGCCGATCAGGAGTGGGGTTTTGATCATGGTTCCTGGGGTGTGCTTGCAAAAATGTATCCCGATGCCGACATCCCAGTGGTGCAACTGAGTATCGACGGCACTAAACCTGCTGAATGGCACTACGCATTGGGGCAAAAGCTGGCGTCATTACGAGATGAGGATGTGATGATCGTGGCCAGCGGTAACGTGGTGCACAATCTGCGTATGCTGCGCTGGCAAGGCGCAGAAACTGCGTATCCGTGGGCGGAGAGCTTCAATCAGTTTGTACGTGAGAATCTGGATTTCCACGGTGAGGCAGCAGATCACCCATTGGTGAACTTTATGCAGCATCCGGATGCACAGCTTTCGAACCCAACGCCTGAACACTATCTACCGCTGCTCTATATTCTTGGCGCGCGTGCCGCTGATGAAGCGATCAGTATTCCTGTGGAAGGGATGGAGATGGGCGCGATCAGCATGATGTCAGTGCAGATTGGCTAATGCGCAAGGCCGCCCGAAGAGTGCGGGCGGCACAGCTTTTATTCGATGAAGGTATGCGGATAGAAGCGCGACAGATCCTGCGTGATCAAGGCACGATCTTCGCGTAAGCCGATGCCCGCAGGTTGATCGTCAATTAGCCAACTGCCGATCAAGGTATAGCTATCACCGAATTTCGGTAGCTGATAGAACTGCTGGATAATCATGCCTTCTTCGCCATACGGACCATCGGCGCGGGCGATCTCCTGACCGTTTTCAATGATACGAATATTGGCACCTTCGCGTGAAAACAGCGGTTTCACCACGTACTTATCCATCTGCGGCGCGTTCTTATCATCGGCAAAGTAAGCGGGCAGCAAATTGGGATGATTAGGGAACATTTCCCACAGCAGCGGTAACAACGCTTTATTGGAAATGATGCTTTTCCAGGCCGGCTCCAGCCAACGCACGCCCGCATCCGCCAGCTTGGTGGAAAACACTTCGCGCAGCATGAATTCCCACGGATAGAGCTTAAACAGATTGCTGATGACCTGATCGTTTACGTCGGTAAACTGGCCTCTTTCACCCAATCCAATCTCGTCAATATAGAGAAACTCGCTCGGCAAGCCGGCTTCAGTGGCGCAGTCCTGCAGATATTGCACCGTGGCGCGATCTTCCTCGGTATCACGGCAGCAGGAGAAGTGCAGCCAGTTGAAACCGAACTGCTGATGCAGCGTGGCGAAGCGCTCAATCAGCTTCTCTTGCAGGCTGTTGAACTGGTCGCTGCCCTGCGGCAGATTGCCCGCTTTGACCTGGTCTTCCAGCCAAATCCACTGAAAGAAGGCGGCTTCATACAGTGAGGTTGGTGTATCCGCGTTGTTTTCCAGCAGCTTAGCGTCACCTTTGCCATCCCATGCCAGATCGAGGCGCGAATAGAGCGAAGGCTGGCGCAATTTCCAGGAATCACGCACAAAGTCCCAGGTGTGCTTAGGAATACAGAAACGGGTGAGCAGCTCGTCACTGTTCACCACTTTTTCCACCGCCTGCAAACACATCTGGTGCAGTTCGGCGGTGGTATCCTCAAGCTGTTCAACCTGCGCTAGCGTGAATTGGTAGTACGCATCTTCACACCAGTAAGGTTCGCCATACATGGTGTGAAACTGGAAACCATACTCCGCGGCTTTTTCACGCCAGTCTGGACGTTCGGGGATTGCAATACGTTGCATGCTGCGGCTTAGCCTCCCAGCGAGCGGCTGCCGGTGCCAGAAGCACTGCTGCGCTGCATGGTGTTTTGTTTTGCCACGCTGTCACCAAAGCCGCCACGCGTAATGGTGGAAGTGGTCGCGGGTTTCGGCGCCATTGCTGTTTTCGGCACGTTGATGGTGCGGCCCGATGTGGCATTACCGTAGTTTTTACCCGCAGCATCAACAAATTTACCGTTTGCCGGGCTGTTCGGATTTTTTGGCGAGAATAGGGGCTGCTGGGCAAACCCTGCACCGCCGCTCATCATACGTCCCATCATGTAACCGGCCATCAACGGCATCCAGAAGCTACCGCTTTGCTGAGCTTCAGCATTGTTTGCGGTGGTGCCTACACCCGCTTGTGCAGGCGTTTGCTGGCATTGGTTTTCACCAAACTCAGCCACACAATCTTCGCGCGTAGCGTATTTTGGCGCGGTACGTTCGGCTTCTTTCTGTGCGTTGTTATACGCAGTGGTACATTGCGCGCTCTGGCCTGGATTGGCTTTGGCGCAATCATCCGCGTTTTGATAGAGCGACACCGTTTCGTCACTCTGCTCGCAGCCTGCCAGCATAAACACTGCGCTAACGGCAAAGGCGACTGGCGTTAAGTGGCGTGCCTGCCAGCTTTTACGAAAAGCGGCATGGCGAATATTTTTCGTCCGTTTCATTATTTTCATCCTGTGCCCAAAGGTGGGGTAAGGATAGGGGATGAGCGGTGGAAAATGAAGCGCGAAGCCAGATGGGGAAAGGATCTTTACGTAGCTATACGATTGAATGCGAAAGGGGCCGCATACGGCCCCCTGGGGAATTAATTACCGAATGGATTTCCGCTGCTGCGTGCGGCAGCTGGACGGGCTTGTGCGGCGGCTGAAGGCGATGAAGCTTTCGGACCGTTATCCACACGCGCGGCCTGCTGGTTATTCTCCGGCGCCACCACTTCAGGTGTCGTGGTGATCTCTTTGCCCAGCGTGCTGTTCAGCTGCTGCAGATCCTGCTCGTTCAGCGTACCCAGCGCATATTTGATATTCAGCTGGTTGATCAGATAGCTATAACGCGCATCAGAAAGCTGCTGTTTAGCATTGAACAGCGTGGTGGTCGCATCCAGCACATCGACGATGGTACGCGTACCGACCTGATACCCGGCTTCCATCGCATCCAGTGAGCTTTGTGCAGAGACAACGGCTTGCTTATAAGCATCAATGCTGCTGATAGAGGCATTCACGTTATTGAATGATGAACGTACCGTCTGAACCGCACTACGATGTGCGCCTTCCAGCTGTTCGCTGGCCGCGACATAGTTGTACTGCGCTTGTTTCACCTGCGAGGTGACCGAGCCGCCGCTGTAAAGTGGCATGGTGAAGCTCAAGCCAACCTGGTTAGAACCGGTGATGGAATCGGTGCTGCCAGCGCTCTGATTGGCGCGACTGCCGCCATATTTGCTGTTTGACATACCGGTTGAGGCGGTCAAATCCAGCGTTGGCATGTGGCCGGTTTCGGCTGAACGAATCTGTTCACGCGCCAGATCCTGGCTCAGACGCGCAGACAGCAAGGTCAGGTTGCGGCTTTCCGCTTCTTTCAGCAGGCTGGCCACAGCATCTGGACGCGCGGTTTTGAAACGATCGATATTCAATGAAGCCAGCGACAGATAATCCATGCCGGTAATCTGACGCAGCGATTCCACCGCATTATCGAGGTTGTTACGTGCGGTCACTTCGTTAGCCAGCACGGTGTCATACTGTGCACGGGCGTTTTGCACGTCAGTAATCGCGACCAAACCCACGTTAAAGCGCTGCGTGGTTTGATCCAGTTCGCGGTAGATAGATTGTTTCTGTGCTTCGGTGTAAGAAAGCGTGTCGATTGCCTTTAACACGTTAAAATAGGCAGTCGCCGTGTTAAGAATCAGGTCTTGCTGAGCAACCTGATAGGTAACATCTTGAATACCAGCCTGTTTTTCCTGCAGCGACAGCGCACGCCATTTCGACATATCGAAAATAGTTTGAGTTAATTGCAGAGAGGCGCTGGTCGTGTTGGAATGAAGTCCGCTGCTGTCACGGTAGCCATTGTTATAAGTGTAATCTGCGCCCAAGCCTAACTGTGGCAATAAAGGACTACGCGCTTCATTGATTTTCTCAAATGCAGCGTCGCGGTTAGCGGCAGAAGATCGCAGATCGGGGTTGCTAAGGCGCGCCTGCTGATAGACCTGCAACAGGTTTTCTGCCTGGCTGGCAAGGCTGAATCCGCCCAGAGTCAGCCCAATAAAAAGTGGGAGCAGTTTTTTCATTTGCATTCCTTTTGTTGCAGCAAAATGCACTGGTAGTGCTGCAGGTAAGCCAAAAAAATAATCGCCGATTCTACAGAGGCGGCGTCAGAGATAAGTTGGCTGAACGTGCCTTCTTCCCCTAATTTACGTAAATAATTCAAAAAGAACCACTCGGACGGAGCGGTAGACTTGGCTTTTCTTTGCTCCATCCCAATCTGCATAAGGAATCAGACGATGGCGAGTGAAAAAAAATCCCCTGTGACTTTCACAAAAAACGATGTAGAAATTATTGCACGCGAAACGCGTTACGATGGTTTTTTTTCCATCGTCAGCTACCGTTTCCGCCACCGTCGTTTTAATGGCGAAATGAGTGGTGAAGTGGTGCGCGAAGTTTTTGAGCGCGGACACGCCGCCGTGCTGCTACCCTATGATCCCTTGCGTGATGAAGTGGTACTGATCGAACAGATCCGCATTCCCGCTTTTGATTCCAGCCCAACGCCCTGGCTGCTGGAAATGGTGGCTGGCATCATCGAACCTGGCGAAACACCAGAAGATGTCGCACGACGTGAGGCGGTAGAAGAGGCGGGCCTTAAGGTTGGCCGCGTCAAACCGATAGTGAATTACTTAGCCAGCCCCGGCGGAACGTCTGAACGTTTATCGGTGCTGGTGGGCGAAGTGGATGCCAGCCTGGCAGAGGGAAATCACGGGCTGGAGGAAGAGAATGAGGATATTCTTGTCCATGTGGTGAGCCGCGAACAAGCTTATCGCTGGGTGGAAGAGGGGATTATTGATAACGCGGCATCTGTCATCGCCTTGCAATGGCTGGCGTTGCACCATGAAAAACTACGACAAGAGTGGAAGCTAAAATGAAACAGCGCTATACCCCTGACTTTCCCGAAATGATGCGCCTGTGCGAAACCAATTTCGCCCAGCTGCGTCGCCTGCTGCCGCGTAATGACGAGGCAGGCGCATCGGTGATTTATCAGGTGAATGGCGCCAGCTATCAGCTCACCATCGAAGAATCGACGCGTTACACCACGCTGGTGGAAGTGCGTCAGGTGGCGCCCGCCGTGAGTTACTGGAGCCTGCCTTCTATGTCGGTGCGGCTCTACCATGATGCGATGGTCGCTGAAGTGTGTTCCACTAAACAGATCTACCGATTTAAAGCGCGCTATGATTATCCTAATAAAAAACTGCATCAGCGCGATGAAAAACATCAGATTAACCAGTTCCTTGCGGATTGGTTGCGTTACTGCTTAGCGCACGGCGCTGTGGCAGTACCGGTTTGCTGATAGCGTAAAAAACGCAACGATGGCGTGGAGATTAAGGAAACGCTTTGGATAGCCTGCTAACTCTTCCTGCGCAAGATGGGTCTGATATCAGGATTTTACAAATCACGGATACCCATCTTTTCGCCGGAAAACATCAATCGCTGCTTGGGGTAAATACCTGGTCGAGTTTTGATGCGGTACTGGATGCTATTGAAGTACAACAGCGCCAGTATGATCTGATTATCGCCACTGGCGATCTCGCTCAGGATCACACCGTCGAAGCTTACCAACACTTTGTAGCAGGCATTAATCGTCTGCCAAAACCTTGCGTCTGGCTGCCGGGGAATCACGATTTTCAGCCGGCAATGGTGGATACGCTGGCCGACGCGGGCATCAAATCTGACAAGCACGTTCTTTTGGGCGATCACTGGCAACTGGTGCTGCTCGATAGCCAGGTATTTGGTGTGCCACACGGCATGTTGAGCGAATACCAGCTGGAGTGGCTACACACCGCACTTAGCAAGTACCCAGAACGCCACACTTTGGTACTTCTGCATCATCACCCGCTGGCTTCCGGATGTACCTGGTTAGATCAGCACAGCTTGCGCAATCCGCATCAGCTGGAAGCGGTACTGCAGCACTTCCCGCGCGCACGTAATCTGGTATGCGGCCATATTCATCAGGAACTCGATCTCGACTGGCATGGGCGCCGCGTGATGGCTTCACCATCAACCTGCGTCCAGTTCAAACCGCATTGCACTAACTTCACCATTGATACGCTGGCGCCGGGCTGGCGTTGGTTAACCTTGCAGCCCGACGGCACGCTGCAGACCGAAGTGAACCGCCTGCAAAGTGACATGTTCCGCCCCGATCTTGATTCCGAGGGCTACTAAGCAATGGCGGCGCTGATTTATCTGCATGGCTTCAACAGTTCACCGCAATCGGCGAAAGCCACGCAGCTGCAGCAGTGGCTCAACGAACAGCATCCGCATATTAATGTGATGGTGCCGCAACTACCGACGTTTCCGTCTGAAGCCGCCAGCATGCTGGAAGATCTGGTGATGCAATATGCCGGTGAACCGCTGGGATTGGTGGGATCGTCGCTGGGCGGCTATTTTGCTACCTGGCTGTCGCAGTGTTTTATGTTGCCAGCGGTGGTGGTTAATCCCGCCGTACGGCCGTTTGAGCTGTTAGTGGATTACCTCGGCGAAAACCGTAATCCCTACACCGGCCAGCAATATGTGTTAGAGTCTCGCCACATTTACGATCTGAAAGTAATGCAGATTGACCCTCTTGAAGCGCCCGATTTACTCTGGCTGCTGCAACAAACCGGCGATGAAATACTCGATTATCGCCAGGCGCTGGAGTATTACAGCGCATGCCGCCAGACGGTTGAAGAGGGCGGCAATCATGCCTATATCGGATTCGAACGCCATTTCGCACAGATCGTTGATTTTCTGGGATTAAACGCCCAGTGACCTTGCGAAGTGGGGCCATTTTCCTATTGCTAATCAGACATTTACGATGAGCCAATCAAGCTATAATGCCGATGCCATTGAGGTCCTGACCGGCCTTGAACCGGTGCGTCGTCGTCCGGGGATGTACACCGATACCACGCGCCCGAACCACCTGGGCCAGGAGGTGATCGATAACAGCGTCGATGAGGCGCTGGCCGGTCACGCTAAACGCGTGGAAGTCATTCTTCATGCCGACCAGTCGCTGGAAGTTATTGATGATGGTCGTGGCATGCCAGTGGATATCCATCCGGAAGAAGGCGTGCCAGCGGTTGAGCTGATTCTTTGTCGCCTGCATGCGGGCGGCAAATTCTCCAACAAAAACTATCAGTTCTCAGGCGGCTTGCACGGCGTCGGGATCTCGGTGGTTAACGCCTTGTCGAAGCGTGTGGAAGTTACCGTGCGACGTAACGGCGAAATCTACCAGATTGCCTTCGAAAATGGCGACAAGGTGCAGGATCTTACGGTTACCGGCACCGTCGGTAAACGCAATACCGGTACCAGCGTGCACTTCTGGCCAGATGAAAGCTTCTTTGATAGCCCGCGTTTCTCGGTTTCTCGTTTATCACATCTGTTAAAAGCCAAAGCCGTGCTGTGTCCGGGCGTTGAAATTGTTTTTAAAGACAAGGTCAATGACACCGAACAAACCTGGATGTATCAGGATGGCCTGACCGATTACCTGTGTGAAGCGGTTGACGGCTTACCCACGCTGCCGGAAAAACCCTTTGTGGGCAGTTTTGCTGGCGATGTGGAAGCGGTGGATTGGGCGCTGCTATGGCTGCCGGAAGGCGGAGAGCTGCTAACAGAAAGCTACGTTAACCTGATCCCAACCATGCAAGGCGGTACGCACGTTAACGGCTTGCGTCAGGGCTTGCTGGATGCCATGCGCGAGTTTTGCGAATACCGCAATATTTTGCCGCGCGGCGTGAAGCTGTCGGCAGAAGATATCTGGGATCGCTGCGCGTACGTGCTGTCGGTGAAGATGCAGGATCCACAGTTTGCCGGGCAGACTAAAGAGCGCCTGTCGTCGCGTCAGTGTGCGGCATTCGTCTCAGCGGTGGTCAAAGATGCCTTCAGCCTGTGGCTGAATCAAAACGTGCAGGCGGCTGAAATGCTGGCCGAGCTGGCAATCTCCAGCGCGCAGCGCCGCATGCGCGCCGCGAAGAAAGTAGTGCGTAAAAAACTCACCAGCGGCCCGGCGCTGCCGGGCAAACTGGCTGACTGCACCGCACAAGATTTGAACAAAACCGAGCTGTTCCTCGTCGAAGGGGATTCTGCGGGCGGATCCGCCAAGCAAGCGCGCGATCGTGATTATCAGGCGATCATGCCGCTGAAAGGTAAGATCCTCAATACCTGGGAAGTCTCTTCGGACGAAGTGTTGGCCTCACAGGAAGTGCATGATATTTCAGTGGCGATCGGTATCGATCCTGACAGCGAAGATCTGAGCCAACTGCGTTACGGCAAAATCTGTATCCTCGCGGATGCGGACTCCGATGGTCTGCACATTGCCACGCTGCTGTGCGCGCTGTTTGTGAAGCATTTCCGTACGTTGGTGCAACACGGCCATGTGTACGTGGCGATGCCGCCGCTGTATCGCATCGATCTCGGCAAAGAAGTCTATTATGCCCTGGATGAAGATGAGAAAGAGGGCGTGCTGGACCAGTTGAAGCGCAAGAAAGGTAAGCCGAATGTGCAGCGTTTTAAGGGCTTGGGTGAAATGAACCCGCTGCAGCTGCGCGAAACCACGCTTGATCCGAATACGCGTCGTCTGGTGCAATTGACGATCAGCGATGAGGATGTCGATCAAACCCTACGCGTGATGGACATGCTGCTGGCGAAGAAACGCTCGGAAGACCGCCGCAACTGGCTGCAAGAAAAAGGCGATTTAGCCGACCTCGAAGTGTAAAAAAACAGGGACGCCGCGGCGTCCCTGTTTTATTGCTGCTGTAATGCCTGTTTAATCCGCGTAATAACCGTGTTCCACGCTTCATCCTGCCCGCGCCCAAACAATCTCATTTGCGGATACCACGGCGATTCATCGCGATTTTCCAGCCAGCGCCAGTCTCGCGCCCAGGCGGGAAGTAATACCCAGCAAGGTATCCCCATCGCCCCTGCTAAGTGGATCACCGACGTATCTACCCCAATCACCAAATCCAGTTGTGAAATGACCGCGGCGGTATCCTGATAATCAGTGAATTGGGCACCAAGCGGCTGTATGTGTGGGAAGTCAGCGATTTCCTCTTCACCTGCACCTTTTTGCAAGCTAATCCAGTTGATATCAGGCAGGTCAAATAAAGGTGCAAACTGTGAAAGGTGCGCAAGCGATCGTTGGCTATCATTCTTATGCCCGCTGGCGCCTTTCCATACGATACCAATTTTTTTCCCGTTCCCCTTAATCGGCCACCTCGCCTGTTGTTCTGCAGAGCTAAACAGATAGGGATGATGCGCGCTAAAGGGCTGTGTTGAGTTGAGGAAGTGCTGCGGTAAATCCAGTAGAGAGCACCAGTAATCTGCCGGCGGCAACGTGTGTTGTACATCTTCCCGTGTCAGATAATTATCGAGGTGCGGCAGCGTAACCATCAATGATTTTAAGGACTTGTTACCCAGCATGATTACTTTTACCGCATGTTTTTCAGTTTTAACGCGTGTGAGATAACGACAAAACTGAATTTCGTCCCCCATGCCTTGCTCGGTCCTTACCAACAGCGTTTTGCCGCGCAGATCCTCTCCTTGCCAGTAGCGAATAGGGAGTTTCGGTAAGGTAAAGAAGCGATCGGGATTATCGGGCGCATAACGCGCCTGATAGTTAGACCAGCCAGCAGCGAAGTTGCCTTGTTGTAGCTGAACCATGCCGAGCGAATTTCGGCAACGTTGATCGGCGTCACGCACTTGCAGCACTTGCTGCATCTGACTTTCTGCTTCTTGTAGCTGGCCCATGTGCGCTAGCAACGTACTTATGCCATAGCGGGCTTCGGTATAATCTGGCTGGCTTTGCAGCGCCAATCGATACTGATTTAAAGCAAGGTGATAGCGCTGCTGTTTATGCAGCAAAATAGCGTAGTTATTGTGACAGGCGGCATAGCCCATATGTGATTGCAGCGCAGCCTGATAACAGGCTTCCGCCTCGCTCCAGCATCCGGCGTCATAATGGGTTAGGCCAAGACCGTTGAGTAATCCCGCATCTGTTGGCGCAAGTTTTAGCGCCCGCTGATAATAGCGCTGCGCCGTATCCAGATCGCCGTTGCGCCGTGCAAGCCGTGCGGCTTCATGAAGGAACCATCCATCGTAGGGAGCAAGCGTCAGGTGCGCCCGAATCTTACGCCTGGCTTCTTCCTGTCGCCCTTGCTTCAGCAACTGGGTTACCGCTTGTTGCTGACGTAAATCGTTAGCCATCCGAGGTTTATGGCGCATTGTGATATCCTGCCGCTAATAAAGTGGCGTAATTTAAGCCAAAAGTTTCAGAAACCGCGCTAAGACAGGTCTCGATCTTTGAGGATGGGAATTTGAAAATAACACTGGAAGAGTTACGTGCCTGGGTTGCGGTGGTCGATACCGGATCAATCACATCAGCCGCGGAGCAGTTAGATCAAACCAGCTCTGGCGTAAGCCGTGCGCTTAGCCGGCTGGAAGGTAAGCTGCAAACCACCTTAATGCATCGCACCACGCGTCGCCTGGCATTGACCGAAGAGGGGCTGATTTTTCTCGATCATGCGCGGCAGATTCTGGCGTCGGTTGAACAGGCGGAAGAACTGATCGCGCAGCGCCGGGACATTCCTTCTGGACGCTTACGCGTCAATGCCAATACGCCTTTTACCCTGCACGTCATTGTGCCGCTGGTGGCGGAGTTTCGTCAGCGCTACCCGCTGATTCAGTTGGAATTAAACACCGACGATATTGTGATCGATCTGCTGGAGCAGCAAACGGACATCGCCATTCGCATCGGTGAGCTGCGCGATTCGACGCTGCGTGCGCGTGTGCTCGGAAGCAGCGCTATACGCCTGTTAGCCAGCCCGGATTATCTTGAAAAGTTTGGTGTACCGGAAAACGTTGATGCACTGGCGAACCATCAGCTGTTGGGGTTCAGTCAGCTTGATGTACACAACGTCTGGCCGGTTTGGCAGCGCGAAGGCGAGTTCCTGCGCATCAAACCTACGCTGTCCGCCTCCAGTGGTGAAACATTGCGTCAACTGGCTTTAGCTGGGCAAGGTATCGTACGTTTATCCGATTTTGTCAGCCGTGAAGATCGCAAAAGTGGGCGTCTGGTACAGGTTTTAGCAACGGAAACCCGTGAACAGCGTTTACCCATCCACGCGGTCTATTATCGCAATCAATCCCTTACCTCGCGCATTACCTGTTTTCTGAGTTTTTTACGCGAAAAAATTCAGGAAAATCATCTGTTATAGTCTTGTTCCTGCTCGATTATTTACCCTTCATCTTCATATCTTTATTCATAAAAACGCTTTAATTCATATAGTTAATTAACTAATAACTTTTCTGTCAATGTTGGGAAATTTTTTCTTTCCTAACGGGACGTTTCTTATGTCTCGGAAATCTCTCTTTCCCGATTATGTCGCTCACTTTGAGCCCGCACAGGTGGGTTAAGCCAGGGAGATTGTTGCGCTTGTACACAATCGCACAATCAAAATCTAATGTACGGAAGGGATTAAACATGAACGTTTCGCCCGTGAGTGTTGCGGTTATTGATAAAAAAACAATAACGAAAGCGGAAGCATTGCGTGTAGGTAAAGACGGTAAAGCTGCAAAAGTTCAGGCTATTACCAACGGCAAATATTTGCTGACCCAGGGTAATGACGGCGTTGCACCAGAAAACATTACCGTTAAGCGTGTCGGGAAAGATTTGCTGGTGATGCTGGAAGGATCCGACGCCAGCGAACCAGATCTGATTATCGAAGACTTTTTTGCTAAATCAGGTGCTTTAGTTGGTAAAGCTGAAGATGGCGCCATGCATGAATACGTCGCTACCGATGGTGATGCCGATCACGATGCTGCCGCATTGGCTGATGGCGAAACCACCGCATTAGCGCTTGGAGAGAGCACGGTTGATACCGATTCTGGTTTCATGCTGGCCTCAGGATTTGAATGGTCCCCGGCGTTGATCGCTTTAGGCGGATTGGCGGCTATCGCTGCGGCCGCCGGCCTGGGCTACGTGGCAGCCAAAGAGCAGTATCAGGATAAAAACGCTCACGAAAACGGCAGCAGCGATCAAAATGGTGAGGACAACGGGAAGGGCGGTGATGGCGGCGGTGATGGCGGCGGTAAAGGTGGCGGCGACAGCGGCGGCGGCAATGTAAACGTCCCGGTAGTTAACGGCCTGTATGACGACGTGGGCAGCATTACCGGATTGATCGCGAAAGGCGGCCGTACCGATGACACCACGCCGACACTGAACGGCACGGGCACCAAAGGGAATGTCATTGAAATTTGGGATGGCAGCACAAAAATTGGTGAAACCACGGTTGGTGAAAACGGCACATGGTCCTTTACACCTGGTAAAGCATTGGGCGCCGGTAGCCACAGCATCACCACACGTGAACGCAATGAAAGTGGCGTAGTAGGCGATTCAAGCGAGGCCTGGAGCTTCGTTATCGATCTGACCGCCCCTGCCAAGGGCACCATTGGTAGCATGGTGGACGACAGCGTGAATCCGCCGAAAGAGATCGTGAAAGATGGCATCACCAAAGACAACACACCGACGCTGGCGGGTAAGGCCGAAGCGGGCGCTACCGTTGAAATCTGGAAAGATGGCCAGTTGCTGGGCACTGCCAAAGTAGACAGCGAGGGTAACTGGACCTACACCAGCCCGACGCTGTCAGAGGGTAAACATGATTTCAGCATCGTCGTCGTGGATGAAGTCGGGAATAAATCGCTACCTTCCGAAGCCTGGATTATCGACGTTGATACCGTAGCACCAGAAAATAAAGGCATTGGTGCCATCGCTGATGATGAAGGTAAGTTGATTGAAAATGGTGGCGAAACGCAAGACAGCACGCCAACCTTCTCTGGCGTCGGTGAAAAAGGCGACATCATTAAAATCATTGATAACGGACAGGTTATCGGCAGCACCGTTGTCGACGACGAAGGAAAGTGGCAATTCACCCCAGAAAAAGCCATTGGTAATGGCGATCACGAATTCCAGATTATTGAAGTGGATCCAGCAGGTAATGAATCTGCGCCTTCAGAAAAAGTCATTATCGAAATCAACGATCCGAATAACCCTATTGATCCCGGCAAGGAAGTGATTCCGAATCCCGATGTACCGGTAACTGGCGCGGTTGACGACGTGTATCGTGATGAAATGTTGGATAACGGCGAAAAGTATTTCATCGGTAAACAGCCTATTGCTAACGGCGATGCGGTGAATGATTCAACGATTTTTGTGGGTGGATCCGGCAACGCGGGCGATATCGTTTATATTTGGCTCAGTGGAAGCAATAACCATTATTACCTCTCCTCTGTCGTAGATGAGAACGGGAAGTGGAGTATCGCCACGCCAGAGTTATCTGATGATGTTTACAAGATTGAAGCGGCATTTAAAAATGCTGAGGGCGTAGTAACAGCCAAAACCGAAGCATTTGAAGTTGAGATCGATACGATTCCACCAGAACCCATCGATCCGGGCGATCTCTTCCCTGATCTACTCAGCCATGTTGAATTATCTGAGCTGCTCTCGGCAAACGGTGACACGTTATTCAATGAAGTGCAGGAAGAATCTGCATTACTCAATAATATTGATGAAAGCATTTTGAGTAATATGGTTTTTGATGCGGATATTAAGAGTTCTGCAGTGGACGGCGTAATGTCTCTCGATATTACAGCTTTGAAGGATTTAGATATTCATTATTTATCTGAATAATTATCACATCATTGCGATTAATAGAATAAAAACAGGCGTCGTCTGGCGCCTGTTTTCTGGAGTTATAATGAAACTTAAAAAATATGCTATTGCCACGGTGCTTGCGTCATTGTCCATCAGCGCAACTATCCAAGCGCAATCTAATTTTGGCAAAGCCTGGCAATCCATGCCTGCAGCGGCCTCAGAGCAAACCCGCATCGTTTATTATCGTGCTACAGACGATAATAATAACAAAGCAGCACACATCTATGTTGATGGCGAATTCCAAACGGCATTATTAACCGGTGGCTACACGGTGTTTTGCCTGAAACCGGGTGTACATTCATTGGGGAGCTATATCGATGATGCGCCGGGTTATCAGGGCAAGCAGCAACAGCCATGGCGCGATAATCTGGCGGCGGGCAAAACCTATTATATCATTGCCAGCCTTGACGGTTCTGGCCGTCCTCTGGTGATGGATAGCGAACAGGCTCAGCAGCAATTAGTAGGAACACGTCAGCAAACTCACTTGCTTTCCCGCGCGTCAGCGGTGGTGCCGTGCCAGCCTGGAACGACACAGTCTTATGATAATTATGAGTTTTCATCGGATTTGTTGTTTAATTTTGGTAGTGCGAGCAGTGCCGATATCTCCGCTCAGGGTCACAGCGCCATTCAACAATTTGCGACCTTGTTGAAAAGCAAAAATAAAGCCGAACAGCGCATTATAGTCACCGGCTTTACCGATCCGATTGGGGAGGAGGAAAGCAACATCAAGTTAGGCCAACGCCGCGCGGATGCAATCAAGAAATTATTGGTTAATAACGGGCTCGCGAGCGAGCATATTCATTCGCAAAGTATGGGTGAAAGTCAGGTCACGGCGCAGTGCACCGGCTCGCTGAAGCAGCAAAAAGCATGCTATCAAGGCGAACGTCGTGTAATTATCAGTGTGGAGAATAAATAGTTTTATCACTTTCTGAAAATTAACCAATGGTCTGATTTTTTAAAATTTAGACCATTTTTTTCGGCCACCGGCTTTTATTAGTGATTTCGTTAAAAGACCATTAATTAAGATATGTCCTGTGTTGGTTATTTCACTAACTGGTCGAGAATGCTTGCGTTCCGGGAGGGAACCGGAACACGAATCTAAATATTTAAAGGAATATATTCATGGCGAATAACAGTATTAATGAAATTAAAGAAATGAAAATCAGTACTATTACCGACAGAAATTTTGGTTGGAAAGATATACAAGTCGATCTCAAAGATGCCGGTGGTCGTGTTGAAATTCTTATTGATGGTGTGGTTTACAAAGCACCTATCGATGAAAATGGTAAGTGGTCTTTCACACCGCCAGCGGGCTGGGACGAAGGCTTACATACCGTGCAGTTGATCACCATCGATAAAGCGGGTAACCGCTCACCAGCAAATTCAAATTCCTATATTGTTAATCTGGATACCCAAGCCCCAGAAGCGCCGGAAATCTGGCGTGTGGTAGACAACACTGGCAGCAATAAAGGTAATTTGAACCCGGGCGAAATCACCGATGAACACAAACCTGTCATTTCAGGTGTTGCGGAGCCAAACTCGATCGTTTACCTGTATGACAACGGCGGAAAAGATCCGATTGCGTCAGTCAAAACCAATAGCATGGGTGCATGGACCATCACTCCAGAATTGGCTGATGGCGAACATAGCCTGACCGTAGTGGCAAAAGATGCCGGCAAACATGAAAGCCCAGCCTCTGAGCCATTCGTGGTCGTGGTTGAAGCGGGTGCGGTGGTGAAAGCCGAAGGCCCAACTACTGAGTTGCAGCAATCCGAAGAGCCAGTAGTTGGCACGCAAGATTTCGGCACATTCAAAAATGGCTGGGAGGGATATACCAAAAAGAACTACATTGAGCAATCCGGTACAGGTGAAGCGAATGCGGAAATTCAAATTACCTTGAACAATGAAGTGTATGTCATTCGTGCTAATGATAAAGGTGAATGGAAATTCAAATCTGATGAGTTGCCAGATGGCACCTATTTCTATCAGCATCGCGTTCGTGACAAAGCTCATAACTGGGGTGCTCCAACTCAAGTCATTCTGCATGTTGAAGCCGAAGCACCTGAAGCGCCGCAAATCCTGCGCGTCATTGACGATGAAGGGAATATTGACCACTTAACTTCGGGTCAATACACCGACGATAAAAACCCAACGCTGTCTGGCGTGGCTAAACCAGGCTCGCTGGTCTTCATTTACGGTGCGGATTCAGCACCGATCGGCAGCGTGACAGCAGGTGGCGATGGTCGTTGGACCTTCACACCGGAACTGACCACGGATGACACCTATATCTTCAACGTGGCGTATCAGGATCGCTACGGTCGTATGAGTCCAAAATCAGAGAACTTCATCCTGAAACTGGATGCAACTGCACCTGAAGCGCCTTCACTGGAAGGTGTTTACGATGACGTAGGCCGCGTAACCGGTGAGCTGAAATCAGGCGACACCACTGACGACACCACCCTGTCGCTGTCGGGTAAAGCGGATGCCGGTTCCATTGTACGTATCTGGGATGGTGAAAAAGTAGTTGCAACCGTTATTGCCAACTCACGTGGTGAATGGTCTTACGAACTGGATGTCGCCGAGGGCAAACATGCGCTGCGCGTAGATTCCGTCTCCAAAGGTGGTGCTGCTTCTGCTCCATCAGAAGAGTTCATTGTGATTGTTGATACCCAAACGCTGCCTCCGGCACAGATCGAAGAGATCGTTGCCAACAACGGTGCAGAAGAGCGTCCGCTGGTGAGCGGTGATGCTACCAACGATGATACCCCAGTGCTGCGCGGTTCAGGTGAAGAGGGTGAAATTGTTTATGTTTACGATAAAGATAAAGTCATTGGTTCTGCTACCGTAGGCAAAGATGGCAAATGGGAAATCGAGCTTGATCCACTGGAAGAAGGTTCGCATGAGCTGAAGATCAAAATCGAAGATCCAAAAACCGGCAAAAGTTCAGACTTCTCAGATCCGGTCACCATCGTGGTGGATTTGACTGCACCTGAAAAACCGGTTGCTCCGGGCATTGTCGATAACACCGGTGATGAGCAGGGCATCATCCAGCCAGGCACGCCAACCGACGAAACCCAGCCGGAGTTCACCGGTGGCGGTGCTACACCGGGCGACGTTGTGGAAATCATCATCATTGATAAAGACGGAAAAGAGCAGGTCATTGGTAGCGGCGTGGTCGACGAGAAAGGTGATTGGACCGTCACTCCAACCGATCCAATCGGTGATGGTGAGTACGACGTGGTGGTTGAAATTACCGATCCGGCGGGCAACACCTCCGATCGTTCCGATCCAATTGAACTGATTATCGATACCAAAATTCCGGTCGAAATCAAGGACTTCGAATTGTGGGATGACGTAGGTGCAATTACCGGTCAGATCCTCGATGGCGGCGTAACTGATGATAAATCGCCAACCGTGCGCGGTACCGGTGAAAACGGGTCTAAAGTCATTATCTATGATGGCGATAAGCAGATCGGTTCAGCAACCGTGGTTGATGGGAAATGGAGTTTTGATCTGCCTGCTCTGACGGAAGGTGCGCACAATATCCGCGTTCAACCTGTCAGCGCTTCAGGTGTGAAAGGCCCTATCAATGACGGCATCAACTTTGATGTGGATCTGACCGCGCCTCAGGCTGGTACATACACCGGTGGTACGTTCATTGACGTTGATGGCTATCCTCGTCCAATTGTTCCTGATATCAACGGTCAGGTCATGAAGCTGAACGGTACCGGTAAAGAAGATGGCACCGTGGTAGTGGTCTATGGCGATGCGGCGCGTACCGAAATCATCGGCAGCGCGGTGGTGACCAACGGCAAATGGA
The DNA here is from genome assembly GCF_019091025.1 of Pantoea sp. GbtcB22. NCBI lineage: Bacteria > Pseudomonadati > Pseudomonadota > Gammaproteobacteria > Enterobacterales > Erwiniaceae > Pantoea > Pantoea sp. GbtcB22. Next base: position 69,889 of record NZ_JAGXKB010000007.1, on the reverse strand, counting down.
CACTGGATACCAAAGAACTGGCTGAAGGTAGCTACCATATCTCCTTCGGTTACCGTGACGCGGCGGGTAATGAAGTGGCCGGTGAAGAATCGTTCGATGTGAACGTCGACGTTACTCCACCAGAGCCTATCGATCCAGGCGACCTGTTCCCAGACTCATTCAACGAAGCGCTGATGAGCATGTCACTGACGGATATTCTGTCCATGAGCGATGACTCGTTATTCATCGACAACGGTAAAACGCAGTTGATGATTTCGGATTCTGCGCAGGAAGTGACCTTGCAAGACATCCTGCCGGAAGGTGAAGACGTGAATAACTGGAGCCAGGCAAATGGCACCGTAACCGTGGCAGGCGTTGAATATAACGTTTACCAGAACAACGGTGGCGATGCTGAAGTGATGGTTCCACAGCACCTGCTGCAGGAACAACAGCACTAATTTCTGATTAGCTGCGAAACAAAAGCCCCGATCAAAAGATCGGGGCTTTTTTTATGCACGATATGTAACAACACAGTAAATTGACTTACTTAGCCGCTTCCAGCACCAGGATCTTCACATCGACCACTTCATCTTTAATCAACGCGCGATGCGCATCCATGTGTGGCATCTGCTGATGCTGCTCCAGATGACGCAGTGATTCCCACAGCTCCAGCATGAAAATGGAATCGGGTGAATTCTGTTTCCACGGCACTTGCGCCTGATGATCAACTAATGCGTCATATTGATGGCAGCCATCTTCTTCCAGCACGGTAGGAATCAGCTGATTAATCGCATCCAAAACCACCTGGCGACGGCCCGGTTTGACACAAATCTCTGCAACGACGGTTAACATAGTGCTTCCTCTTTTCCCTGGGTGCTTACAGTTAAGCAAAGATCTGGCTGAGATGAGTCCGATAACGTTCGATATCGCGCGGTACGTCCGGCATTTTAATCACGTCGTTACAGATAAAGGTCGGCAAACCTTCCATACCGAGGAACTGGTTGGCCTTGTGGAAGTGCAGATACAAACCGTCCACGCCCACGCCTTCAAAAAACTGCTCGGGATCGTTAAAGGCTTCCAGCGGCGCGTTCCAGGTCAATGACAGCATGTATTTCTTACCCTGAATCAGGCCGCCGGAGCCGTATTTTTTACCGGCATCGCTGCGTGTGCGGCCATCGCTGGCATACAGTGAACCGTGACCTTCGGTGAAGACATCATCGATATACTTTTTTACTGTCCACGGCTCGCCCATCCACCAGCCGGGCATTTGATAGATCACCACATCGCTGTCGAGGTATTTCTGCACTTCTTCTGCCACGTTGTAGTCGCTATCGGCAATCGTTACCTGTACCTGATGACCAAGATCGCGCAACTGGCTGGCTGCTACATCAGTTAAGGTATGGTTCAGTTCGCCTTTCGAATGGGCGAAGGTTTTGCCACCATCGATAATTAAAAAGTTCATGTAATCCGCTCCGTTTCTCATTGATGCCGCACACTCTACGCGCGCGCAGCAGCGAGAAAAATGCGTGATCGATCACAACACTTTTGCTAATAAAGCAATAATACGCAGGGTTATGAAACAATCCGTGAGCAAACCAACATCAACTCCCATAAAAGAAGAAAACATGAAAACCGCGATACTGAGTGTATTACTTATGGTGACGGGCGCTGCTCAGGCGCAATCCCACCTCGATGACATCCGCGCAAGCAAAACCTTAAAAGTCTGTACCACCGGTGATTACAAGCCATATAGCTATTTGCGCAGCGATGGCCAATACGAAGGATTGGATATCAGCATGGCGCAATCGCTGGCGGCAAGCCTGGGCGCAAAAGTGCAGTGGGTGCCAACCACATGGAAAACCCTGAGCGATGATTTTGTGGCCAAGCAGTGTGATATCGCATTGGGCGGCGTATCAGTCACCCTCAAGCGTCAGCAGATCGCCTGGTTTGCTCAGCCGCTCGGTGTCGATGGAAAAATTCCACTGGTGCGCTGTGCTGATAAAGCGAAATATCAGACGGTTGAACAGATTAACAAGGCGAGCGTGCGCGTGATCGAACCGGCGGGCGGCACTAACGAAGCCTTCGTGCACAGCCATCTGCCGCAGGCAACGCTGCAGCTGGCTGACAATGTGGGGATTTTCCAGCAGTTGGTGGATAACAAAGCGGACGTAATGATCACCGATGCGTCTGAAGCGCTGTTCCAGCAGCAGCATTATCCCGCGCTGTGCGCCATCAATCCGGACAAACCGATGCAGTACGGCGAGAAGGCCTACATGATCCCGCGCGATGATATGAGCTGGAAGTTGTATGTCGATCAGTGGCTGCATCTCAGCACCGCCACCGGCGAATACGCGCAGATTGCTAAACAATGGTTGGGTGCGACTAAATAACAAAAGAGCGCGATAAATCGCGCCGCTACAAATATGTGCGCGTGGCTGATTACCATACTTAATATCTGCACATACCGTAGCGGCGCAATTTATTGCGCATTGCCGAGCACGTTGAAGATGCCAGGCTTACTACTTAACTCAGCGATACAAACTCGCCTTACCCAACCCGCCAAACAGATTCATTTTGTAGCGAATGACTTCCTTCGCCGCCGCAATGGCATCGGGATAAATCACATTCGGATCCCACCAGGTTTCGCGTGCCAGAATCTCGCGCAGCTTAGCGAAATAGGCGAACTTCATGTCGCTGGAAATATTGATTTTGCCCACGCCCAGCGTCACCGCTTCCGCGATCTCGGCATCCGGATTTGCTGAACCGCCGTGCAGCACCAGCGGAATAGTGGTGCGCTGCGCAATGTCTCTGAGGATATGCATCTGCAGCTCAGGCTTCATATCTTTCGGGTAGATGCCGTGCGCGGTGCCAATCGCTACCGCCAGCGTATCCACACCGGTGCGCTGCACGAAATCCTCTGCCTGCGCCGGTTCGGTGTAGATCACTTTACTCACGCCGCCTTCCACTGAAGTGCCGGTATCGCCGATGGTGCCGAGTTCACCTTCCACCGAAACGCCCACCGCATGCGCCAGTTTCACCACTTCTCTGGTCAGCGCCACGTTCTCTTCATAAGGCAGCAATGAACCATCGATCATCACTGAGGTAAAGCCGCATTGAATAGCGCGCAGCACCTGAGCAATGGACGCACCGTGATCGAGGTGGATGGTGAACGGCACTTTGCTTTTCAGTGTGCGCTCGCGCACATAGCCAAAGAACTCATCAGTGACAAACTCCAGCTCGCTTGGATGTATGGAAATGATCGCCGGCGTATGGGTAGCTTCAGCTTCTTCAACTACCGCGCGGATAAAGCAGCTGTCGGCCACGTTAAAAGCGCCAATCGCGTAGTGGTGTTCACGAGTCGGTGCCAACATCTCTTTCATTGAAATCAACATGTTAATATTTCCTCAGCGTGATGTTTACCGGAGCCGACGCATGCGCCGACCCGATAGTGGATATGAATGTGAAATTGATAATGCGACCTTGTGTCGCCATTCATGGCGAACACCAGCCAACCAACCTGATGGCTAAACCTTGCCCGCCGATCCCGACCAGCTTAGGTACTCCGCCACCACTTCGCGGCAGGCGGACTCCATCAGCCCAAGCACATCGGCTAACTCAGCGTGAGGATGCTGCTTCAAGGCCTGTTCCACCGCCATTTTTCCGGCATCAAACACCGCCGCGCCGACGTTGATCTTGGCAACGCCAAACTCACTGACGCGGCGAATATCCTCAGCGGGCGTGCCCGATCCGCCGTGCAGCGCCAGCGGTCGCGAAGAAACCGCCTGCAACTCCTGCAAGCGCTGAAAGTCGATCTTTGGCTTCACACCTGCCGGATAAAGCCCGTGCGCGGTGCCAACCGAGATCGCCAGCAGGTCGATATCGGTCTGTTCGATAAACGGCAGCACATCGGCCACCTGCGTCATCTTCACTGAGGCATCAGCCAGTTCGTAGGTTGGCGCATCGGCGATATGTCCTAGCTCGCCCTCGACGCACACGCCGGCGGTATGCGCCATTTTCACCACGGCGGCGGTCTGGCGAATGTTCTCGGCCAGCGGCTCCGAGGAGGCGTCAATCATTAAGCCGGTAAAACCGGCGCGAAACGCCTGACCAATCAGCGGAAAGGCTTTGCCGTGATCGAGTGCCAGCGCCACCGGCACGCTGGCGGTCTCGGCCAGCGCACGCACTAACGGCACCGCGACAGCAGGCGGGAAGTGCGCGCTGTGTCCCTGATAAACGTTGAGGATCAGCGGAGCACGCTGCTGCTCGGCGGCCTGAATGGCGGCGCGCGCGGTTTCAAGGTTGAAGCAGTTGATCGCTAACACCGCATAGCGCTGTTGGGCGGCGGCCTGAATCAGGTCGTTCATCATGGCAAACATGGTGGCTCCTTATTCCAGAGTGAATTTGATCTCTTCATCGCGGACGCCGGGGGCTTCCACGTCATCGAACTCTTCATCCGCCTGCGTCACCGGCTTTTTCAGTACCGACAGCATCACGCCGCACACCGTGGTGCCGATACCGAGTGCCAAACAGAACAGCCAGGGTTTGGTGAACAGCGGCACCACAAACATGCCGCCGTGCGGCACCGGTGCGCCGACGCCCCACACCATAATCAGCCCACCGGCGATGGCGGAGGCCACCACGCAACTGCCGACCACGCGGAACAGGTCGCGCGCTGCAATCGGAATCACGCCTTCGGTAATCATGCAGATGCCCATCGGGAAGGCGGCTTTTAGCGCCTCTTTTTCCGCTTTGGTATATTTGTTGCGGCTCAGCAGATAAGAGAGCGTGATGCCGAACGGCGGAATCATTGAGCCGACAAACTTCACCGCTTCCGGTCCGTAAATGCCATCAACCAGCATGCCGTCGGCGAACAGCGACATGGTTTTATTCACCGGACCGCCGAAGTCGAAGGTGGCCATCGCGCCGAGGATCGCGCCCATCACAAATTTCGAACCGCCTTGCATCGACTCCAGCAGGGCAATCAGCGCCTTCTGCAGCCAGACAATCGGCTGGCCGATGAAGGTCATCATCAGCAGCCCGGCGATAATGGTGCTCAGCACCGGCAGCACCATAATCGGCATCAAGCCCTGCATCGATTTCGGCAACTTAATGGTGCGGCGCAGCAGCAGCACGGTGTAACCGACCAGGAAGCCACCGAAGATGCCGCCGATAAAGCCGGTACCGATCTGCCCGCAGATAAAACCGACGATCAGGCCAGGCGCGAAGCCGGGACGATCGGCAATCGAGTAAGCAATCGCCGCGCTGATCAACGGCACAATCAGCCCCATGCCCCAACCGCCGATCTGATTCAACATCCACGCGAGGGTGCCGGTCTGTTTACCGACATCCGGCCCGCCGATCACCTGGCCGAGCGCGATGCAGATCCCGGCGGCGACGATCAGCGGGATCATCCACGAGATCCCGGTAAGCAAATGCCCTTTGATCTCCTGGCCGTACTGACGTTTGTTGTCACTCATGATGGATCTCCTCAGGCGCGCGCCAGTGAATCCGCCACTTTTTCGAGGAATTTCACCGGTGATTTGATCACTACTTCGGTTTTCACTCGCACAATGGGTTTGCCCTGAAAGCGCTCCTCGCCTTTGATCTTCACGTCAACGGCGAGGATCACCACGTCCGCAGCGGCGATATCTTGCTGCGTCAGCGCCGTTTCGGTGCCGATGGTGCCCTGAGTTTCAACGTGGATGGTGTGGCCCAGCGCGTGGGCCCCTTTAATCAGTTTTTCGCGCGCAATGTAGGTATGCGCGATGCCTGCCGTGCAGGCCGCTACACAGACGATATTCATGTGTCACCTCAAAGAGTTAGGGTGTTAACAGAGGTCGGTTTCGGCGTACTGACTAAACAGCCGGATGATATTGCTGGCATCGTTTTCCACCAGCAGTTGGGCTATCACCTCATCATCGGCCAGCGCACTGGCCACCTGCGACAACAGGCGAATATGGGTGGTGTTCTGATCTTCCAGTCGCACCGCGAACAGGATGATGCAGCGCACCTGGCTGCCATCGAGCGTTTCCCACGGAATGTCGTGTTGGGTGCGGCCGATGGCGAGCGTGGTTTGTTTCACCGCGGCGGATTTACCGTGCGGGATGGCGATATGATTTTCGAAGCCGGTGGAACCTTCAGCTTCCCGCAGCCAGACGTCTTCAATAAAGGCAGCGCGGTCGCTGATGGCGCCGTCGTGGTAGAGCAAATCGGTGAGCTCATGAATCGCTTGCTCTTTGGTGGTGGCGGTCAGCGCCAGGTTAACGCGGCGTGGCGTCAGAATGCGCGAAATATCCATGATCAATCCTCATTCAATTAATGTTCAGCCAAAGCGCAGGAGGCGCCGTCGGGCAGCTGGCTGCCAATCATGGCGTCAGTCACCCGCCGAATATCGTCATCGTTAAAAAAGGCACTGACATACACCGCCGGAACCGCTCCGGCGTTGAGGTGAATAGTGGTAATCACCAAATCCACCGTCTCTCGCTGGCAAAACTCCGCGTGATTACTGGCGGAAACCACGCCGACAATCTCCCAATCCGGGAAGGCGCGCAGAATGCGACTCTTCAAAAGATGCGAGGTTCCCACGCCGCTGGAGCACACCACCAGAATGCGTTTGTGGGCGATTTGTCGCTCCAGCGCTGCCTGGAAATGCACGCACAGATAACCTATTTCGTCATCCGCCACTGATGAAAGTCCCTGGCTGCGCGCGGTTAATTGCATCGCCTGTTGCGTTAATGAAAATATTTCCTTCATCTCCTGCTGAATATCCTCCAGCAGCGGATTACGAATATGAATATGATATTTGAGTCGATTTAATAATGGCTTTATATGAACTAATAACCCTTCAAATAATAATCGGTCCTGCGCTAAGTCCTGCTGAATAAATGACGCGAAGCGATCGATTAATTCACAGGTTATTTTCACTGATTCAGCGGTGGAAAATTGATTATGCAGCGGGGCATTATCTCCACGTTCTTCCACCACAATGCCGGACGAGACAATATATTGATAAATAAAACCCACTTCATCGGCTGGCAATGCGCAGCACATGCGCTGTTCAATCTGCACCACCATGTTTTGGGCAATCTTCAGAATGCGCTGGTCAAGATCCTGCGCGCTGGTCAGGGTTTCCAGCGCCAGCGCGTTACCTTGCGCCATGCGATGCATCATGATCAGAATATGGGTGCAGAGATTGAGGTACCACGCGTCGCCCAACGGATAACTCAGCTGCTGCTCCATTTGCTGCAGCAGCGCCTGCACAAAAGCCACATCCTCGTCGCCAAAATAGTGCACCAGCGCTTGCTGGCTGCCGGGGTCGAGGCGTGGTAGCAGCGGCGTGCCGGCGACGTTCTGCTGCATCACATCATTAATTAGCGACACCATCGCCTGGCGCAACGTCTGCTCATTGCCTTCTATGTGGGTGCCGCCGGGGCCGCGCTGCAGCACCAAACCCAGCGGCTGCAGCCACTCCTCGATCACCTTCAGGTCATTCACGATCGACGCATGACTGATAAAGTAGCGTTCCGACAATTTACTGATTGAAGTCGCGCGTGGCGCATCACTCAGCAGCTGCGAGGCAATCTTCACCCGTCGGCTGTTGTGGCTCAGCGCATCCGAACTGCTTTCGTCGCCGTTAAGCTGCTGCTCCAGTTGCAGACGCTGCTGCAGATCGTCTACCCGCAGACGTATGCCGCGTCCCGGCATTTTTTCCAGCTGCAGCGACCAGTCGCGAAGCCAACTCTCCAGCCATTGCAAATCGCGCTGGATGGTTTTCTCCGACACGCCAAGCTGTAAAGCTAATTCTTTTGTCGGCTGCGGTGCGGCATGATGCAGCAGCAATTTTACTAATCGGTGTTGTCGCGAAGTCAGTATTTGCATTCGTTCACCCTTATTTTGGCAAAACGTTTATGGCTAATTGGTGGTTATATTTATTCCATGCCAGAAATCAGACGCGCAAAAATGTGGGGCTTGTGGAGTATGAATTTAGGAGAGTAATCACTAAGCAACAATACTAAATGTTGTCCTGGCTTGCGGACACCATTAATACGCTAATTGCCTCGCGATATTAATTGCGAAGTTGCTCACAGATTATTGCCGATATTCACTGTGACATGGCTCCCATTCCGTTTTAATTTTCCAACCAATATCACGCTATTTAATGCAAGACGATTCTGTTTGCTGAACGGGCTTCTCTGTGACTAAACCGCACGAATAAGGTAATATCCTCGCCAAATGACCGCCGGATGTCCCGCCGTTGCGGGCCACGAAGTGAGGATGCGAGCTGAATGAGCGAATTGACGCAGGATGGTGCAGAGCGTCTTGCCCTGCACACGTTTACCGAAAACGCGTACCTGAACTACTCCATGTACGTGATCATGGACCGCGCGCTGCCGTACATCGGCGATGGCCTCAAGCCAGTGCAGCGCCGTATTGTGTATGCCATGTCGGAATTGGGTCTCAATTCCAATGCTAAATTCAAAAAATCGGCGCGTACCGTTGGTGACGTGCTGGGTAAATACCATCCGCACGGCGACAGCGCCTGTTATGAAGCGATGGTGTTGATGGCGCAGCCGTTCTCCTACCGCTATCCGCTGGTGGATGGCCAGGGAAACTGGGGTGCGCCGGACGATCCGAAATCCTTCGCCGCGATGCGTTACACCGAATCGCGCCTGTCTAAATACGCTGAAATCCTGCTGGGTGAACTCGGTCAGGGCACGTCCGATTACATCCCGAACTTCGACGGCACCCTGCAGGAGCCGAAGATGTTGCCGGCGCGTCTGCCCAACATTCTGCTCAACGGCACCACCGGCATCGCCGTGGGGATGGCGACCGACATTCCGCCGCATAACCTGCGCGAAGTAGCGGAAGCAGCGGTCAAGCTGATCGACAACCCGAAAACCACGCTGAATGAGCTGCTGGATATTGTGCAAGGTCCGGATTACCCGACCGAAGCGGAGATCATCACGCCACGCAGCGAAATCCGTAAGATTTATCAGAGCGGTCGCGGTTCGATTCGCCAGCGTGCGGTGTGGAAAAAAGAAGATGGCGATGTGGTGATCACCGCGTTGCCGCATCAGGTGTCGGGCGCACGCGTGCTGGAGCAGATCGCTAACCAGATGCGCAATAAAAAGCTGCCGATGGTGGAAGATCTGCGTGATGAGTCCAACCACGAAAACCCGACGCGTTTAGTGATTGTGCCGCGCTCCAATCGCGTGGATCTCGAGCAAGTGATGAATCACCTGTTTGCCACCACCGATCTGGAAAAAAGCTACCGCGTTAACCTGAATATGATCGGACTGGATAACCGTCCGGCGGTGAAAAACCTGCTGGAAATCCTCTCTGAATGGCTGGTGTATCGCCGCGATACCGTGACGCGCCGCCTCAACTATCGTTTAGATCGCGTGCTGCGTCGCCTGCATATTCTTGAAGGTATGCTGGTGGCGTTCCTCAATATTGATGAAGTGATCCACATCATCCGTACCGAGGATGAGCCGAAGCCGGTGCTGATGTCGCGTTTTGACATCAGCGAAACCCAGGCCGAAGCGATTCTCGAACTGAAACTGCGCCATCTCGCCAAACTGGAAGAGATGAAGATTCGCGGTGAGCAGGCGGAGCTGGAAAAAGAGCGCGATCAGCTGCAGGCGATTCTGGCGTCCGAGCGCAAGATGAGCAATTTGCTGAAGAAAGAGCTGCTGGCCGATAGCCAAACCTACGGCGACGATCGCCGTTCGCCGCTGCACGAGCGCGAAGAAGCCAAAGCGCTGAGCGAAACCGAGCTGGTGAGCGCTGAGCCGGTGACCATCGTGCTGTCGCAGATGGGCTGGGTGCGCAGCGCCAAAGGCCACGATATCGATCCGGCGGGCTTAAGCTACAAAGCGGGCGACAGCTATCTGGCCGCCGCACGCGGCAAGAGCAATCAGCCGGTGGCCTTTATCGACTCCACCGGACGCAGCTACACGCTGGATCCGACCTCATTGCCGTCCGCGCGCGGACAGGGCGAGCCGCTCACCGGCAAACTGACGCCACCGCCGGGCGCGGTGATTGAGCAGGTGCTGATGGAGCCCGACGATCAGAAGCTGTTGATGGCCTCTGACGCCGGTTACGGTTTCATCTGTACCTTTGCCGATCTGGTGTCGCGCAACCGTGCCGGTAAAGCGCTGCTGACGCTGCCGGAAAACGCCAAAGTGATGACGCCAATGGCGGTGCATTCCGGCGATGATATGCTGCTGGCAATTACCCAGGCCGGACGCATGTTGATGTTCCCGGTTGGCGATCTGCCGCAGATGTCGAAAGGCAAAGGCAACAAGATCATTTCGATTCCTGCAGCGGAAGCCGCGGCGGGCACCGACAAACTACAATGGTTGCTGATTCTGCCGCCGGGCGCGTCAATCACCGTATATGTCGGTAAACGTAAGCTGATCATGCGTGATGAAGATCTGCAGAAAGTGCGTGCCGAGCGCGGTCGTCGCGGCAGCGTGGCGCGTGGCCTGCAACGCATCGATAGCGTAGAAGTGAATGCACCAGCGCGTCCGAAAGCCGACGCGAGTGAAGAGTAACGCTGTAATTCAGGCGATGGAATGCCCCATTTGAGGAATCTATGTTACTAATTTTACGAGCAATTATTGTTATTGTTTATTCGATTCTGGTCAGTATTGTTGGCTGTATCTGGTGTCTGTTTTCACCGCGTAATCCGCGTCACGTCGCAACCTTCGGCCATCTGCTCGGTCGTCTGTCGACGGTGTTTGGTCTCAAAGTGGAACTGCGTAAACCGGCGGAAGCCGCGCATTATGGCAACGCGATCTATATCGCTAACCACCAGAACAACTACGACATGATCACGGCGGCTAAAATCGTGCAGCCGACCACCGTGACCGTGGGCAAGAAAAGCCTGCTGTGGATTCCGTTCTTTGGCCAGCTCTACTGGCTGACCGGTAACCTGCTGATTGACCGTGATAACCGCTCCAAAGCGCACGGCACCATCGGTGAGTTGGTGGAACAGTTCAACAAAAAGCGCATTTCGTTCTGGATGTTCCCGGAAGGGACGCGCAGCCGCGGTCGTGGTTTGCTGCCGTTCAAAACCGGTGCGTTTCATGCAGCGGTAGCCGCCGGTGTGCCAATCATCCCGATAGTGGTTTCCAACACCCACGACAAGATCAAGCTGAACCGCTGGAACAACGGTTTGGTAATTGTGGAGATGTTGCCGCCGGTCGATACCTCGCAGTTTGCCACCACCTCGGTGCGTAAGCTCGCCACGCACTGCCGTGAATTAATGTCGACTAAACTGGAAGAATTGAACGCCGAAGTCGCCGAACGCGAAAAAAACGGTAAACTCTGAGCAGCCAAAATGGGGCAGGTGATCATCTGCCCCGTTCTCAAGCCACACAGCAACTCATCATTAATTAGAACAACATGGACACGGCGTCCTCACGCCACGCTCAAAAGGTCTGAAGTTTTATGTCTTGCAGCAGACGTCAGTTTATTCAGCTTTCTGCCGGTGTCGCACTGGCTTCCGGTGCTATGCCTTTCGCCGCCCGCGCCGCCGCGCCATTGGGCGATACGCCACTTCCTATTCCACCGCTGATTGAATCACGTCGCGGTCAGCCGCTGTTTCTCACCTTGCAGCGTAGTCATTGGTCGTTCAGCGGCAACAGCAACAAAGTGCCGGTGTGGGGCTTTAACGGCATGTATCTCGGCCCAACGGTGCGCGTGTATAGCGGCGACGATGTGAAGCTGATTTACAGCAACCGCCTCAACGAACCGGTATCGATGACCGTCAGCGGTTTGCAGGTGCCGGGCGCGTTAATGGGCGGTGCGCCGCGCATGATGTCGGCCGGAGCTGATTGGGCGCCGGTGCTGCCGATTCGTCAGGGCGCGGGCACATTGTGGTATCACGCCAATACGCCAAATCGCATGGCGCCGCACGTCTACAACGGACTCGCCGGCATGTGGCTGGTGGAAGATGACGTCAGTAAATCGCTGCCGCTACCGAAGCATTATGGCGTCGATGATTTCCCGCTGATTATTCAGGACAAGCGCCTCGATAACTTCGCCACGCCGGTTTATAACCCGCCCTCCAGCGGCGGTTTTATGGGCGACGTGCTGCTGGTGAACGGCGTGCAAAATCCCTATGTCGAAGTGTCGCGCGGCTGGGTGCGTTTGCGTTTGCTGAACGGCTCGAACGCGCGCCGCTTCGATCTCACCTTCTCCGATAATCGTCCCTTTACGGTGATCGCCAGCGATCAGGGCTTCCTGCCTGCGCCGGTGGCGGTGCAGCTGCTGACGCTGGCTCCCGGCGAACGTCGTGAAGTGCTGGTGGATATGTCGCAGGGCGATGAAGTTTCGATCATGGCCGGAACGGCGGCGGGTTTGATGGATCGCCTGCGCGGATTGTTTGAGCCGTCATCGATTCTGACCAATACGCTGGTGCTGAGCTTACGCCCAACCGGTTTATTGCCGCTGGTGACTGACAATCTGCCGATGCGTTTGCTGGCGGATCAAATTCTTGATGGTGTGGCGGTGCGCACGCGCGAATTCCGCATTGGCGATAGCGAGCCGGGCATTAACGGCGTGTTGTGGGACATGAACCGCATCGATACCACCGTGCAGCAGGGCACCTTCGAGCGCTGGATTATCCACGCGGATCGCCCGCAATCGCTGCATATTCAGGGCGTGATGTTCCTGATTAAGAACGTCAATGGCGCGCAGCCGATGGGCGAAGATCGCGGCTGGAAAGATACCGTTTGGGTTGATGGCAGCGTGGAGCTGCTGGTGAGCTTCCCGCAGAGTTCGTCGGATCACTTCCCATTTGTCTATTACAGCCAGACGTTAGAGATGGCGGATCGCGGGACGGCGGGGCAGTTATTGGTGAATTCAGCGTCTTAATGCCCTCACTCCAGCCCTCTCCTGCAAGCGGGCGAGGGAGCAGATCGAGCAAAACGCACCTTACGGTTCCCTCTCCCGCAAGCGGGCGAGGGAGCAGATTGAGCAAAACGCACCTTACGGTTCCCTCTCCCGCTAGCGGGAGAGGGTTAGGGTGAGGGGAAACGCGCGCCATCCTACCCGTTAAACGCCTCCGGATCCGGACCCAAACGGTTGCCGCTATCCAGCTTACTAATTTCACTCACTTCAGTTTTATCCAACCTAAAATCAAACACCTGGAAATTCTCACGAATACGTTCCGGGGTAATCGACTTCGGAATCACCACCAAACCGCTATCCAGATGCCAGCGAATCACGATTTGTGCCGGCGTCTTGCTATATTTTTTCGCCAGCTCGCGGATAATCTCCTGATCAAACACGCCTTTACCGCCTTGCGCCAGCGGGCTCCAGGATTCGGTTTGAATCTGGTGCAGCGCATTCCACGCATGCAGCGTGCGCTGTTGCAGCATCGGATGCAGCTCAATCTGGTTCACCACCGGCGACACGCCGGTTTCATCGATCAAACGCTTCAGATGCGCCTCGTGGAAGTTACATACGCCGATGCTCTTGGTTAAGCCCTGTTGCTGCAGCTCAATCAAACCTTTCCAGGCTTCAACGTAGTTATCTTTTTCCGGGCACGGCCAGTGCATGAGATACAAATCCACCTGCTCTAACTGCAACTTCTTCAGGCTGGTTTCCATTGCCTGTTGCCAGTTGGTTTGGTCGTCGTTCCACAGCTTGGTGGTGATAAAAATGTCATCGCGCGCCACGTCGGTCTCTTGCAGCGCTTGCCCAACCGCTTCCTCATTTTTGTAAATGGCGGCGGTATCGATGGAGCGATAGCCGACTTTCAGGGCTTCCAGGATGGCGTTGCGCGCATCCTCAATGCTCGCTTGCCACACGCCGAGGCCAAGCTGCGGCATCATGTTGCCGTCGCGCAATTTAATAATGGGTTGATCTGCCATAATTGCTCCTTATCTGTTGCAGGGACTTACCGTAGAAAAGATGTGCTTAAGTCTAGTCAACAAACCTCACCTCAGGATCATTGTGGCAAGCGGGCGGCACTTTTGCCTGATGGATTTCTGCAAGAATCTTGCCTGATTCTCCAGAATGATGGAGCTTTGCACAGCCTTACGGCAAACTGAATTTTTAGCTGCCTGAGAGAGATGCATGCCAAACGACGCCCTTTGCCGCCAGCTAGCGCAGCGCGTAGTTGCGCTGATGAGTGACCTGCATAAGCCGCTGTGCGCGGTAGAAAATGTCAAATTGATCTATGCCTGCGAAACCTTGCCGCGTACGCCGATGATGTATCAACCCGGCATCGTGATTCTGTTTCAGGGGCGTAAAACCGGCTATCTCGGCAGCACCGTTTTCCACTACGACGCCACCAAATATCTGATGCTCACCGTACCGCTGCCGGTGGAGTGCGAAACCGAAGCCACGCTGGCGGAGCCGCTGGCCGGCATGTGTTTGAGCGTGGATGTCGCCAGCCTGCAGGATTTGCTGATGGATATCGGTGATGACGAGCAGTTCCAGCCGCAGGCACAAACTTCCGGCATCCATTCGGCGTTCATGAGCGAGGAGATGCTGTGTGCGGCCGAACGCTTGCTGGATGTGATGAATAACCCGCGCGACGCCCGCGTGCTGGGGCCGCAGCTGGTGCGCGAGATCATCTATTACGTGTTAACCGGACCGATTGGCGGCGCGCTGCTGTCGCTGGTCAATCGGCAGACGCAGTTCAGTCAGATTGCGCGTGCGCTGCGTCGCATCGAAAACCACTTCGCGGAGAGTTTGAGCGTCGACATGCTGGCCGCTGAAGTGAACATGAGCGTTTCGGCGTTTCATCATAACTTCAAAGCGGTGACGCAAACCTCGCCGCTGCAATACCTTAAGCGCTATCGCCTGCATCAGGCGCGCCTGATGATGCTGCAGGATGGCATGAAAGCCAGCGCGGCGGCGGTGCGCGTCGGTTATGAAAGCCCATCGCAGTTTTCGCGTGAGTTTAAGCGCTATTTCGGCGTGACGCCGGGAGAAGAGGCGAGCCGCGTGCGTCAAACCTTACCGTTTGACGCCGCGTCGTAATCAGGAGAGTTTCTGGCGGCGTTTTTTCCAGATCACCACAATGCTGCCGGCCAGGCCGATAAACAGTAGCGCGATCGGCAGAATCATCAGGATCGCCATCACCTGATCTTCATGGCGCTTGATAAAGGGCACATGGCTGATGCCGTAGCCCAGCGTCACCACAATCCCAACCCACAACAAGCCGCTCAGCCAGTTAAACAGCTGGAAGCGGCCATTGTTTAAGCCGGAAATCCCGGCCATGGTCGGCAGTAAGGTGCGCACAAAGGCCAGGAAGCGGCCAACCAGCAGCGCCATCAAACCGTGGCGGTTAAACATATTCCACGCGCGCTGATGATATTGCGCGGGCAGATGCAGCAACCAGCTTTTCACCAGTTTGGTATTGCCGAGCCAGCGTCCTTGCAGATAGCTGAGCCAGCAGCCGAGACTGGCCGCCGTGGTCAGAATCACAATGGTCGGCACGAAGTCCATCACACCTTTGGCGACCATCGCGCCCGCCAGTAACAGCAGGCTATCGCCCGGCAGGAATGACGCGGGCAGCAAACCGTTTTCCAGAAACAGCGTTAAAAACATCACGCCGTAGACAATCCAAACCACATCCGGATTGCCAAGCGCGGCAAAATCCTGATGCCAAAGCGCCTGGACAATCTCATGTAAAACACCCATCAGCTATTCCATCGAGTCACAAGGAGTCTAATTTTAACCTTCTGTGGCATCGCATACGTTGATCTCTCATCGCCGCCACAGCGTGGTTTATCTTCTGTTTAACTTCTTAAACGTGCAAAACCGGCTTTAAGATCATCCAGCAAGTCATCGACATGTTCGAGGCCGATATGCAGACGCACCAGCGTGCCGTCAAAATCCACGCCGCCCGCCGGACGAATCGCCGCCAGCTCTTCAGGCTGGTTCGCCAGAATCAGGGATTCATAGCCGCCCCACGAATACGCCATGCTGAAATGGTGAAAGTGATCGAGGTAATTTGCCAGCTGCTCACGGCTCAGTTTTTCATGCAGGATGAACGAGAACAAACCGCTGCTGCCGCTGAAATCGCGCTGCCAGAATGCGTGGCCTTTACACTGCGCCAGCGCCGGATGATTAACGCGCGCCACTTCCGGCTGCGTGGCCAGCCATTCGGCCACCTGCAATCCGCTCTCTTCGTGCTGACGCAGACGTGTGCCCAGCGTACGAATGCCGCGGCTCGCCATATAAGCGGTATCGGCATCGACCATTTGGCCCATCAGATAGGAGTTCTCGCGCAGCTGCGGCCAGCAACGCTCATTTGCTACCGCCGTGCCAATCATCGCGTCGCTGTGACCAATAATGTATTTGGTGCCGGCCTGAATCGAAATATCGATGCCATGCTCCAGCGCGTTAAACAACACGCCCGCCGCCCAGGTGTTATCGATCATGATGATCGCCTCCGGCGCTTTGGCGCGCACGGCGGCAACAATCGCGGGAATATCCTGCACTTCCATGGTGATCGACGCCGGTGATTCCAGGAACACCACGCGCGTATTCGGCTGCACCAGTTCGCCAATTTCGCTGCCGATGCAGTGATCGAAATAGGTGGTGGTGACGTTCAGCTTACTGAGAATTTTCGAGCAGAAATCCTGCGTCGGTTCGTAGACCGCGCCGCTCACCAGAATATGGTCGCCGGCTGCGACAAAGGACAAAATGGCATTAGAGACCGCCGCCGCGCCGCACGGATAGAGCGCGCAACCTGCGCCGCCTTCCAGCTCGGTCATGGCGTCTTGCAGCGAGAAATGGGTGAGGGTGCCGCGACGACCATAAAACAGCTCGCCTGACGCGCGGCCAGCGGTAGCACGTTTCTTGTCGGCGACCGTGTCAAAAACCAGGGATGAAGCGCGTTGAATTACGCTGTTAACTGAGCCTTGCGTGTAACGTTTACTGCGTCCCGCGCTGACAAGCGTGGTGTCTATTTTTTTCGTTGCCATCACTGCCTTTCCTGACATTTCCCACAAAACATTCACGTTACCACGAATCAGTGTAGCGGGTTGAGCCTGATTGCGGATTATCAGAGTGAGGCCAGTATTGCGCATAACATCCGCTAACTTGTGGAAATCGCGGGCATCTTCGCTTTGTAAATAGTAATGAGAACCACTATCACTTCGGTGGTATTTTTTGCTATGATCCGCGCTTCAATCGTGAACTGTGCAACAGAAGTTGGAGATGCAGCGTGGTAGCCAGTGATTTGATGCAAACGGATCTTTCCGTTTGGGGCATGTATCAGCATGCCGATATCGTGGTAAAGATTGTGATGATTGGCCTGTTACTGGCTTCGGTTGTCACCTGGGCAATTTTCTTCGGTAAGTTTGCTGAGCTGAGCGGGGCGAAACGTCGCCTGAAACGCGAGCAGCAAGCGCTGGGCGAAGCCCGCTCATTAAACGATGCTTACCGTGCTGCTGAAAACTTCAAAAGCAACAGCCACAGCGCTGTGCTGCTAAACGACGCGCAGAATGAGCTGGAGCTCTCCGCTGGTACTGAAGATCTGGATGGCATCAAAGAGCGCACCAGCTTCCGTCTCGAACGCCGCGTGGCTGCATTTAGCCGTCATGCCGGTCGCGGTAATGGATTCCTCGCCACCATCGGTTCCGTTGCGCCGTTTATCGGTCTGTTCGGTACCGTTTGGGGCATCATGAACAGCTTCATCGGCATAGCGAAAACGCAAACCACTAACCTCGCAGTCGTCGCGCCGGGCATCGCCGAAGCGCTGCTGGCTACCGCGATTGGTTTGGTGGCGGCAATCCCCGCCGTGGTTATCTACAACGTCTTCGCGCGTATGATTGCCAGCTACAAAGCGTCGCTGGGCGATGTCGCCGCGCAGGTGATGTTGCTGCAGAGCCGCGATCTGGATCTCGGCAACGTGGATACCGCGAAAGAAGCCAACCGTCCAGCGGCGGCACAGAAACTGCGCGTAGGATAAGTATTATGGCGATGCGTTTAAACGATGACTCGGTCGGCGATGGCGAAATGCACGAAATCAACGTGACGCCGTTTATCGACGTCATGTTAGTTCTGCTGATCATCTTTATGGTCGCCGCGCCATTAGCTACCGTCGATGTGCGCGTTAACCTGCCAGCATCGACCAGCGCGCCGCAGCCGCGTCCGGAAAAACCGGTTTATCTCTCCATCAAGGAAGATAAGCAGATCTTCATCGGAAACGATGCGGTCACCAAAGAGACGCTGGTGAATGCGCTGACGGCACAAACCGAAGGCAAGAAAGACACCACCATCTTCTTCCAGGCGGATAAATCGGTGGATTACGCCACACTAATGGAAGTGATGGATCAGCTGCGTGAAGCCGGTTATCTGAAGATTGGTTTGATGGGCATGGAAACGGTGAAGAAGTAACGTCACTCCACTTAGCCTTGCCGTAAAGGTCGCTCCCGCAGCGGCCTTTTTTAATGCCTGCACGCAATTTGTTAATTTATTGTTACTATTGGTCGTATTTTTGTAAACTGCAATGGTGAAGAAGATCACGTTTATTCCTGGCCCGGCACGCTACAACGGAAGAAAAACCAGGAAGGACAATATGAGCGCGAGTCACTCTTTACAAAAGTCGCCGCAAAGCGGTGCCAAAACCATCTTTAGCGTTACCAGCGGTAACTTCCTTGAGATGTACGATTTCATGGTGTTTGGCTATTACGCCACGGCAATCGCCAAAACCTTTTTCCCCGGCGATGATCCCTTTGCCTCTCTCATGCTGACGCTGATGACCTTCGGCGCAGGCTTCCTGATGCGCCCGCTCGGCGCGATTATTCTTGGTGCTTACATCGACCATCATGGCCGTCGTAAAGGCTTGCTGTTAACGCTCGGTTTAATGGCGATTGGTACCTTAACCATCGCGCTGGTGCCCGGATACGCCACGCTCGGTGCCGCCGCACCGATCCTGATTCTGCTCGGTCGTTTATTGCAGGGCTTCTCGGCGGGCGTTGAGCTGGGCGGCGTCTCGGTGTATCTGGCGGAAGTGGCGCCGAAAGGGCGCAAAGGCTTCTATGTCAGTTGGCAATCGGGCAGCCAGCAGGTTGCGGTGATCTTCGCCGCGCTGCTCGGTTTGGGCCTGAACCATCTGCTGGCGAAAGACGCCGTCACCGAATGGGGCTGGCGTATTCCGTTCGTGGTGGGATGTATGATCGTGCCGTTCCTGTTCTATATCCGCCGCATGCTGGAAGAGACCGAAGCCTTCAGCCAGCGTAAACATCATCCCTCAATGCGTCAGATTATGCGTTCGGTCGGGCAGAACTGGGCGCTGGTGCTGGCAGGGATGTTGATGGTGGTGACCACCACCGTAATGTTCTACATGATCACCGCCTTTACCCCGACGTTCGGCAAAACCGTGCTGATGATGAGTGACAAACAGAGCTTCCTTGTGACGCTGTTTGTCGGCATCTCCAACCTGTTTTGGCTGCCGGTGATGGGTTCGCTGTCGGATCGCATCGGTCGTCGTCCGCTGCTGATTGTCTGCACCCTCTTGATGATTTTAACTACCTGGCCGGTGCTGCATTGGCTGGTGGGAGCGCCGACCTTCTCCCATCTGGTTGAGGCCGAGCTGTGGCTGTCGTTCCTGTATGCCAGTTATAACGGCGCGATGGTGGTGTATCTGGCTGAGATCATGCCGGCAGAAGTGCGCGCTTCGGGTTTCTCACTGGCCTACAGCCTGGCAACCGCGCTATTTGGCGGTTTTACGCCAGCGGTGTCGAGCTATCTGATTCATGCGACAGGCGATAAAGCGATGCCGGGCGTGTGGCTCTCTTTTGCGGCGGTGTGCGGATTGGTCGGTACGCTGCTGATTGGCCGCATGGTGAAGCAGTATCAAGCGCAACATCGTTCCCCTCACCCTAACCCTCTCCCGCAAGCGGGAGAGGGAATGTTTAGGTAACGGCGCGATCAGCTCCTTCTCCCGCCTGCGGGAGAAGGCTGGGATGAGGGACAGCGCGCACCCCGCTAAAACGACACATCCACCACCACGCTATCGGTATAATTCCCCGCCGCGGGCGTATTCTGCGTGGTCAAAATCTGCGCCGTATAGGTAAAGTTGCGCGTCACGGTATCCGCATTCAACGATGTCGAGGTGGTGCTGCTCCAGCGATTGGTGCCGGTCGGTCCCCAGCGCGATGTGGTGGTGGTGCCTTTGTAGATGTCATACGCCAGCCGGTTAGTTCCGCTCGCCATCTGCCGCGTGGTGCCGCTGTAGTAACTGCCGTTGCTCAAGCCCACGGTATAAGTGCTGCCCTTCGAACACACCACGTTAATCGTCTGCTGCACCGTTGAGAAACTGCCCACCAAAGGCGCGCTGCCAAAACTGACGTTGGGCGCAGTGATGGTGGTGCAATCGTTGGTCACCACCAGATTCACGGTAATCGGCATCGCCGTGCCGGTGCTGGTTTGCACCGTTCCCACACACAATCCTCCCACGTTTAACCCGGCGCACACCGTATAACTCACGGTAATGGTAATGGTGGTGGTATAGGTGCCGGCGGCGATCACCTGGCCGGGTACGGTGCGGAAGTAGAGCGGAATATTGAAGTTAAGGGTGTTTCCTAACGCCAGCAGCGAGGCGGAACTCCAGCGATAGCTGCCGCCCTGCTGTAATTCGGTGGCGCAGGCGCTGTCGATACACAGCTGAATCGGAATGTTATCGGTGCCGCCGCTGGCGGTTTTCAACACGGCGCGCGTGCCGCTGAGGTTTGAGGCGGTGGTAAAGGCATAGGTGATGTTATCGGAGCCCAGCAGCGAAAGCGTACCCGAACCGCAGTTGACGTTAGTGGTGCTTGAGGTGTTATTCACCGTCGACGCGACGGAAAACGTGGTAACCGATCCGAACGTGGCGGTGGGGGCTGATAAGCTGCACAGCGCATAACTGGTGCCCGGCAGTAAAAACAGCGCCAGCAGGAGCAGAAGCTTTCTCATGGTGAAATCCCTGACGGTGAATTATCCACGCTGCTCACCGCAGAGCCTTGCGGCGGCGGTGGCAGCGGGCAGGTAAGCGGTCCGTAAGTTTCCAGCGCTTTGGGCTGGCCGTCGGCGATAGCCAGTTGCGTATCGCAGCTGCGTCCATCCGGCGTCACCACGTGAATCGGGTTATTAGCACCGAGATCTTCCATCCACACTATGCCGTCCCAGCCGACATATTCGGTGGCCTGATTCGGGCGTAACACCTGGCTGGAAATCGGCAGCGGCTGATGATGACTGTCATGCAGTACCACGCTGGCGGCGCGCAGACGCTCCACCGGGAAATTGAGCAGGTAGCCACTTTTGCGCTTCACCGCAAAGCGTTGTTCAACCTTCGGCGCTGTGCGATCGGCGGGCAGGTCCAGCGTATCGATGTCGTATTTGGCGCCGTAATAGCTGCTGATCGATGGCACCAGCAGATAGCCTTGTTTATCGGTGCGGCCCATGGTCTGGTTCTCATAACGCACCGTGACATCCGGATAATCGGTTTTCACTACTACGAAGGCATCGTTAATGTCGTTGGCAGCGAACACGCGGTTATCCATCAATACCACCGAGCCGGTAAAATCGGCCCATTGCGTGGTGTTGTCGTTATCGCCGTAGAAACCGGCTGAGGTATCAATTTTGTGATTGCGATAACGCAGACTGGCCTGACGATAATCGCCACTGTCGCTGCCCTGATTAGCCCAGGCCGCATCCCAGGAGAAGCCACCGTCGGTGGGCATCGCGCGCGACACATACAGACGCTGGCTGTTATTGCCCTCCTGATCGCGTTCCGTACTTACCGAGGCGCTGCTCTGTTCGCCGAAAGGGATGATCAGCGAAATGGCGCCGCTCCAGTTGCCCTGATCCTGATCGCGGCTGGCGGAGATATACAGGCTGCTGTTGCCCCACAGATTTTTACTCCACGACAGATTTAATAAACGGGTGCGGTCACCGTTGCCGCCGGAGATATCAAAATAAGCCAGGCCAAGGCTGCCGTAGTCACTTAGCGACACGCTGGCGGTGTATTGCGCGCTGCGTCGTGCCAGCGAGTCACTGGTGTTCGCGCTGTCACCACGGCTGCCGACCAACGCGAGATTCCCGAAATCGACGCTGCGAATGATGTGCTGGGTTCCCAGGCTGAACCAACTATTGTTGTACTGATAGCCCCAGCTGTATTGCGTGCCGGGATTACCGTCCATCTGGCTCTGCGCCAGCGCGCCATTCACCACGCCAAAACTGCCGAGCTTCACCAATCCACCCGCGCCGCCCATCGCCACGCTGTCGCTGCCTTCCGCATGGCTCTCCAGCGTCAGCCAGTCGTTCAGCCCGTAGCGATAGGAGCCGCTGGCCGCCGCTGCGCCGTAATCAAAATTGTTGATGCCGTAGTTTTCGCGAATGGCACCGGCGGAGAACGAATAATCGGATAACCCGGTTTTCAGCAAGCTGCTGGAGACGTAAAACGGCAGCGTGGTGGTGACTTGTCGGCCGACCGCATCGGTGGTGGTGATCACTGCATCGCCGGCACCGTTAACGAAAGGGACATTGGTGAGCGACCACGGGCCCGGTTGCACGTCGGCCTGTGTGCTGCGATAGCCGTTGATAAACAGATCGACCGAAGAGGGCACCGCCGCCTGGCCGGAAAAGGCGGGCAGCGGATAGGTCACCAGATCCGGCCGTACGCTGAAGTCGCGGCCAATCTGCACGCCACCCAGCCGCACGCTGTTGCTCCAGCTCAGCGCATCAGTAACCAAATCCCCGGCGCGCCAACTGATCGCTGCGTTCTCGTTTTCATTACTGAACCACGTATCGTAGCGGATATAGCCTTCCTGCTGACCGGCAACGCCACCTTCCAGTTGCTGCACGTAAACGCCGTTGGTAGAAAACTGACCAGCCGGGCCAAACAAGCGCAGTTCGTTCCAGCTGGAGAGGCGCGAACCGGCGTTATCGGTACGGGTGGCGTAAAAGTCATAGTTGAGCAGCGCGCCATTGCTGGCGCGACCGGGAAAGCGCGGTGCATTCTGTAACTGGCCAATGGTTTGACCCGGCAGCCAGGCAGGTGGCACCGTCAATAACAGGCGCTGGCGTCGTTCGTCATACTCCACTTTCGCTCCGCTGAGTTGATTGACATCGATCTGCTGGCCTTGCAGTTTCTCGGCCGGAATACCGGCGCGTTGCAAATCGCCGCGTCGCAACCAGAAATCACCATTCTTACGTTCAACCGGCACGATGTCGCCACGTTCGCCCTGATTCACCACCAGTTCCAGCATGTATTGCTGACCGCTGGCGTTATTCTCCAGCGCAGGCGGCGGTGGCAGTTCGGAGAAGGTCTCCGCGCTGCTACTCATCGGACTGATACAAAGCACGCTGGCGACGGCCAGCGCGCAGGGATGCGGCGTAAACTTCATCAACGCGCGGCCGCGCTGCTCCAGTGACCTTTATTCATTTCGGCCGACAGCTCACCGCTCACGCTGCGGGTTAACGGCCAGCGATGGCTGCTGTTGGCCAGCACATAGCCAAACAAGCCGTTGCCCATTTTGCGTCCGCCAATGGTGACGTTACTTAAGCGCGCGTGGCCATTACCGCGATTAGTCAGCTCCAGCCAGCGTTTGCCGCCGCTGTTCACTTCCTGCCAGCTCAGCTGCGGTTTTGCCGTGTCGCGCGTCACGCCGCTGCCGTAGATGAACAGCGGCACCGAATAGCGCATCTGGAAAGTGAGTCCGGCCTGATTTTCGCCTGGCGTGCGCGGCGTAGGGATCTCATCCAGCACCACGCGAAAGGCCACTTCACGTCCGGCTTCAGGTGGCGTTTGCTTAATTAAACGCACCAGCTGCTTCTGTCCTGGCTCGAGGCGCACCATCGGCGGGCTCGCCACCACTTGCTGCTGGGTTTGATACTGCTCCTGGCCGTTAACCTGCTGCCAGCTGAAGATGCGCACCTGCATCATGGTGGTGGCATTGCCGCGATTCTCCAGCCACAGCTCGCTGGCTTTATCTTCCGGATCAATCGCCGGATCGATCGGCCACACCATCAGCGAATTGGCGGCATGCACCGCAGGCGTTAGGGCCACAAATAACAACAGGATCAGGGCGCGCAGGTTCATCATCTTTCCTCCTTTTAAGTGACGCCATCACCAACTCAGCGTGACGGTTAAAGTGTCGGTATAGGTCCCGGCGCGTGTGGGGCCGGGCAGCGTTAATAAGCCGTAAATCGGCAACGTGATGTTGTTGGCATTGCTGTAGCTCAGCGCCATCGGGCTATTCACCGGAATAGCCGTGGTGTGTGCCGCATTGGTATACAGGCTGTACGCCACGGTATTGGTGTTACTGGTGTGTTTGAGATTGCGCGTGGAGGTGTAATGACTGCCGCCGTTGATGCTCATACTCACGGCGGTGCCTGGCGTGCAGGCGAGCGTGATGGTGGTGCTTTGCACATAGCTGGCGCTGACGCTGCTTGCGGCCACGCCAGATTGGGTACCAAAATTAAGCGTGCCGAATACCCCGGTATTGGTTCCGGAGACAACACAGCCTGCCACTACTGATGCTGAAACCTGAAACGTTGCGGTCGGCAACCCCCAGGCGGAGACGCTCCCTATCAGCAGGGCAAGGCCGCCTGCACTGTGCACCCACCGCTGCACCACGGCCTCCCTGATTATCCTTTCCCTCAGTAATTCACCGCCACGTTGATGGTGTCGGTGTAGGTCCCTGCCGGAATCAAGGGGTTAAACCCGCCGCCCACAACCTGACCGTAAATGGCGTAGTTGGTCCCGAGTGTGGGATCGGTGGTACCACTGGCAGCGATATTGGTGTTGTTGGCGATGGCGGTAGTGAATGCGGCGTCGCTATACAGCGTATAGGCAATGCCTTGCGTATTGTTGGAGCCGAGGATCAGGTAGCGTGGCTGGCCACTCACCGTGCCGTAAACGGTCGCCGGTGCAGCGTTGCTGCTGGTGACCTGCACGTTGAAAGTTTGTCCGGTGGTGCAGCGAACAAAGATGCCGTTACCTGCTGCGCCAACCAGGGTGGCGTTGAGCGTATCAAAAGTGGCTGCGCTGCTACCAAAGTTCAGGGTACCGAAGTTCACTCCCGCCGTGGCCGATTGACCGTTCACCAAACAACCGGTGGTCAGCGTCAACGTCGCATTGATGGTTCCCGTTGTGGTGGCGGCAAAAACAGCATGAGGTGCCAGTGCGGCGCTTAGGCTAGACGCCACAAGAAAAAGCTTGAGTTTCATAATCATTCCTTACTGATTATCCAAGGTCAGTGCTTTTTCACCTGGTCATACATTTATGGAAATACATCCGAAATCAAACAAGAGCCGCAAGGGACTCGACAGCGTAAGCGCCTGCCGCCTAAGAAAATTCCTGGATGGCGGATTAATGATTTATATCAGTTTTCTTTACTATAGATCAGCAAATTGGCCCCTGTATGCAGATGGTTCAATTTTTCCCTAATCAATTCACACTTTTCGCCGATAACTCAGTAATCACAAGGGGTAGCGAGCGGTTAAAAAAACCAAATAGACGATGATTTCACCCTCTACCGCGCGCTTCGGTTCAATGTTATGTTCGTGCATTAATCAGATATTATTAATTTTTTGCTTAACGACTGACGATGAAAATAAAAAAAATCCGCACGACAACTCCAGATTTTTCTGGACCAGTTCTGTATTGAACTGCGCCGCAGGGGGACATTAATCGCCCTTGATCGGCGCTTTATCATTCTTGTTTTGTTTTGACGACACCGCACCCGCTCCGCAGCGGGTGGAGTTTAGGAGCGCACATGCTGCTGGTTACCTGGGATAGCGTTCTGGTTACCGTTTCACTGATCGTGGCCTTCATTGCCGCGTTCACCGCCTTAGATACCGCCGGGCGCGTGGCCGTTTCACGCGGTTATCTGGCAACACTGTGGTTGATCGGCGGGGGCACCGCGATGGGCATCGGCGTGTGGGCAATGCACTTTATTGGCATGCTGGCGATGATGATGCCAATGACCATGCGCTACAACGTCGAGCTGACCGCCATCTCATTGCTGGTGGCGATTATCAGCGCCATCTTCGCCTTTGCGCAGGGCGTGCAGGGCAGTCATCTCACCCGACGCCGCTTAATTCGCGGCACCCTTATCATGGGAAGCGGCATCATTGTCATGCACTACCTCGGCATGAACGCGCTGATGATTGCCACCCCGATTTACTGGAATCTGCCGCTGGTGGCGCTCTCGGTGCTGATTGCCTACGCAGCATCAGGTGCGGCGTTATGGCTGGCCTTTCATCTGCGCCAGGGCGAAAGCCTGCTGCTGCTGCGCGCCTGTGCAGCACTGGTGATGGGCATTGCGATTGCCGGCATGCATTACACCGGCATGGCGGCAGCAGAATTCGTTATGCCGGTGAGCATGCAACATCACGGCGCCAGCGAAGAGGGAATGGCGGTGTGGGTCACGATTATCACGCTGAGCATTCTGGGGCTGATGTTGCTGATCTCGATGCTGGATGCACAACTGCGTGCCGCGCGTCTCGCTGCCAAACTCAAGCGCGCCAACAGCGAGCTGCGCCAGCTGGCGATGCATGACAACCTCACCGCGTTGCCAAATCGCGTGATGCTAGAGCAGCAACTCACCACGGCGATCAAGCAGGCGACGCTGCAGGATGAAAACTTCGCGCTGATGTTCATGGATCTCGATGGTTTCAAAGCCATTAACGACACATGGGGCCATCACGTTGGCGACCGCTTGCTGATCGCGGTAGCCGATCGTTTGCGCGATGAACTGAGTGAGGAGATTCTTTTGGCGCGTCTGGGCGGCGATGAATTCGTCATACTGTGCCCGCAATTTCATCTGCATCAGGCCAGCAAACTGGCGCAGCGTTTGGTTCAAATCATTGATGCGCCTTTCGAACTCGATCGCTATTCGCTGCGCGTCTCGCTCAGCGTCGGTATCGTTATCTTCCCGCTGCATGGTCGCAGCCAGCAGGAGCTGATGTTCAACGCCGACTCCGCCATGTATCACACCAAACACAGCGGGCGTAACGGCTGGTGCCTGTTTGAACCGGCGATGAGCGCGGTGGCGCAGCATCAGTTGGCGCTGGCTAACGATCTGTGGAACGCGCTGGAGTATCAGGAGATGCGCCTGTTCTATCAGCCAAAATTCCGCGCGGGCGGCACCGTATTGATGGGCTTCGAGGCGCTGCTGCGCTGGCAGCATCCGCGTCGCGGCCTGCTGATGCCCGATATGTTTCTGGCGCGCGCCGAGAAAACCGGGCAAATTGTCGCGCTGGGTAACTGGGTGATCAATGAAGCCTGCCGCCAGCTGAAGCAGTGGCACGATGAAGGTAACGGCGACTGGACGGTATCGGTCAATCTCTCGGCTCTGCAGTTTCAGCAGCGTGATTTGATTGAGAGCGTGCGCCAGGCATTGCAGCGCCATCAAATTCCTGACGGGGCGTTGATGCTGGAAATTACCGAGAACATTGCGATGCGCGATCCGCAGTTCAGCCAGCAGCGCATTGCCGAACTGCATCGTCTTGGGGTGAAAGTGGCGATTGATAACTTCGGCATCGGCTACGCCAACTTGCTGCACTTGAAACACCTCGAAGCCAGCGAGTTGAAAATCGACCGCGCCTTTATCAACAGTTTGCGCGCCGGCAGCGAAGACGCCACGGTGGTCACTGCGATGTTGACGCTGGCACAAACGCTTAACCTGCGCATGGTGGCGGAAGGGGTCGAAACCGAGGAGCAACAGCGTTTGCTCACCGGGTTAGGCTTCGACACGCTGCAAGGTTATCTGCTCGGCAAGCCCACGCCAGCCGATCGCATCGGTGAATTTACCGCTGCGCTTGCGGTGCCGCTGGCCTTTAGCGATAACGTGGTGCCGCTGGCGGGCGCGCAATAAACAATTTTTAGTTTCTTCCCCATCGGAAGGTTTCATCGTTCAAAAATTCATATCGGCAGTTACGCTGCCGATAATTCCTACAATAAAACCAATAGACCGCACTTTTTTAACAACAACACCACAGCTGACTTACACCGGCTTTTACTTGGGAAATCACTATGTTAGTGACTTCGTACGATTCGTTTACCGTCATCGTCTCGATTCTGGTAGCGATGCTGGCCTCGTTTACTGCGCTTGATATGGCAGGGCGCGTGGCTTCCTCAACTGGCAAGGTGGCGCTGGTTTGGTTATTCGGCGGTGGATTCGCTATGGGCGTGGGCATCTGGGCGATGCACTTCATTGGCATGCTGTCGATGAGCCTCGATATGGTCATGAGCTATGATCCTACGCTCACCGTCACCTCCATGGTGGTGGCGGTATTAGCCTCGGTTTTTGCGCTGTGGCTGGTGTGCTCAACGCCGACCTTGCCGTGGCTGCGACTGTGTGGCGGTGCTGTGGTGCTGGGTTCCGGCGTTGTAGCAATGCACTACACCGGCATGGCGGCGCTGATGTTTACGCCCGGCATCACCTGGAATTGGGGTTGGGTGGCGGCATCGGTGGCGATTGCGCTGGTGGCCTCAGGCGCCGCGCTCTGGCTGGCGTTTAACCTGCGCGAAGGTCACGGCCGCGTCACCGCGCTGCGGTTAGGCGCCTCCGTGGTGATGGGCTGTGCGATTGCCGGCATGCACTACACCGGCATGGCGGCGGCCAATTTCCCGATGCACAGCCATGCGACGCACATGGGCGTAAACAGCAACTGGCTGGCGGTGGTGGTGACGGTGGTGACGCTAGCGATCCTCGGCATTACTTTGCTGGTCTCAATGCTCGATGCACGTCTGCAAGCGCGCACCTCGATCCTTGCCCACTCGCTGGCGGAAGCCAACCGTGAGCTGGCACAGCTGGCGCTACACGATAACCTGACGCGTCTGCCCAACCGTATTTTGTTGGAAGATCGTCTGGAGCAAGCCCTCAATAAAGCCAACCGTGAGAAAACGCAGTTTGCGCTGATGTTTATGGATCTGGATGGCTTCAAAGCGGTAAATGACGCTTTTGGCCATCACGTGGGCGACAACCTGCTGATTGGCGTGACCGAGCGCATGACCGAACAGATGAAAGGGCACTACACGCTGGCGCGCATGGGCGGCGACGAGTTTGTGCTGCTGCTGGAAATTGATGAACCCAATGATGCCGCAGCGGTTGCTGATACGCTGGTGAAAGCGGTGGATCGCCCATTCGATATCTCGCGCTACGAGCTGGTGGTGTCGCTGAGTATTGGAATTGCGGTTTACCCTGGTGACGGCAAAGATGATCGCGAGCTGATGTTCAACGCCGATGCCGCCATGTATCACACCAAGAACAACGGCCGCAACGGTTACACCTTCTTCCAGCCGTCAATGAACACGCTGGCGCAGTCGCAATTGCAGCTGAACAACGATCTGTGGCAAGCGCTGGATAACGAAGAGTTACGCCTGTTCTATCAGCCCAAATACTGCGCGCCGAGCGGCCCGATCCTTGGCTTTGAAGCGCTGCTGCGCTGGCAGCATCCTTCACGCGGTCTGCTGGCGCCGGACGCCTTTCTGCCGATGGCGGAAAAGACCGGCATGATCATTAACATCGGCAACTGGGTGATCAACGAAGCCTGTCGCCAGCTGCGTGCCTGGCATCTGCAGGGCCACCCGCACTGGTCGGTGGCGGTCAATTTGTCGGCTGTACAATTTGAGCAAAGCAATCTGGTGGAAACCGTCACCGAGGCGCTGACGCAGCACCAGATTCCGGCTGAACTTTTGACGCTGGAAGTGACCGAAACCACGGCGATGCGCGATCCGGAAGAGAGCGTGCGTATCCTCACCGAACTCACCAACATGGGCGTAAAAGCCTCGATTGATGATTTCGGCACCGGCTACTCCAGCTTGTTGTATCTCAAGCGGTTACCGGCCAGCGAGCTGAAAATCGATCGCGCTTTTGTTAATGAACTGCAGGCGCATTCGGAAGATGCCACCATCGTCTCCGCCATTGTCGCGCTGGCGCAGTCGTTGCATCTGAAAGTGGTCGCCGAAGGGGTAGAAACCCAGGATCAACAGGCGTTCCTCACCGGTTTAGGCTGCGATACGTTGCAGGGCTATTTACTGGGTAAACCGGTGCCGCCGGAACGCATTGGCGAGTTGCCGAATTTTTATCAAGAAGAGTTAGCGCTGGAGCAGGTGCCTTAACGCCTTCATTCCCTCTCCCGCTTGCGGGAGAGGGTTAGGGTGAGGGAAACTAGCCGCCAAATCCTCTACATCGGAGTTCGGGTGGCGAAATATCAGCAGTTGGTCGAGCAGCTTCGCATGCAAATCGAGGCGCGCATCTGGCCGCCGGGCGAAAAACTGCCGTCGCTACGTCAGCAGGCGGAGCAGAGCGGGTTGAGCCTGATGACGGTGATGCACGCCTATGAAGTGCTGGAGAGTCAGGGCTGGATCGTCTCAAAGCCGCAATCCGGCTATTACGTGGCGCCGCGCGCCGCCGAAAGCCGTCCGCGACTGCCCACGCAAGAGATCGGCAAAACCGATCAGGCGGATACCAACAGCTTCGTGTTCGACGTGCTGCAAGCCACGCGCAATCCTGCCATCATGCCGTTTGGCTCAGCCTTTCCCGATCCCGAACTCTTCCCGCAGCGCCAGCTGATGCGCTCGCTGGTAAAAGTCTCACACAACTTAAAGCCCACCGATGCGCTCAACAACCTGCCGCCAGGCAATGAAGCGCTGCGCAAAATTCTCGCCCAGCGCTACGCACAGCAGGGCATCACGCTGTCGCCGGATGACATCGTCATCACCAATGGCGCAATGGAAGCGCTCAACCTCAGCCTGCAAGCCGTCACCGAACCCGGTGATTGGGTGATCCTCGAAAACCCGTCGTTTTATGGTGCGCTCCAGGCGATTGAACGCCTGAAGCTGAACGCGATTGCCATCGCCAGCGATGTCGAACACGGTATGGATTTGCAGGAGCTGGAGCAGGCCTTGCAGCGCTGGCCGGTGAAAGCCTGCTGGCTGATGACCAACCGGCAAAATCCGCTCGGCTTTACCCTGAGCGCCGAGCGCAAGCAGCAATTGGTAGAACTGCTGGCGCGCTACAACGTGGCGATGATTGAAGACGATGTGTATGGCGATCTGTATGAAGGCCATGACAAACCGCTGCCGGCTAAAGCTTTTGATCTTGATGGCAACGTGCTGCACTGCGGCAGTTTCTCGAAGAATCTGGTGGCGGGATTTCGTGTCGGTTGGGTCGCGGCCGGACGTCATGCGCAGCGCGTGCAGCGTATTCAGTTGATGAGCACGCTTTCGACCAGCGCGCCGATGCAGCTGGCACTGGCCGATTTCCTCAGCACGCGCAGCTACGATACGCATTTAAAAAAGCTAAGGCAGACGCTGGCTAAACGTAAGCAGCTGGCGCAACAGGCGCTGCGCCGTGTGTTGCCGGCCGATGCCAGTATCAGCGATACGCCGGGCGGTTATTTTCTCTGGGTTGCGCTGCCAGTGCAGATCAATACCACTGAGCTGTATCATTTGGCCTTGCAGCAGGGCATCAGCATCGCGCCCGGCCAGCTGTTTTCCAGCCGCGAGGGCTTCAGCCACTGTTTCCGCTTCAACACCGCCTGGCCGTGGGATGCACGGGCCGAGGCGGCGGTAGAGACGTTGGGAAAACTGATTGGCACGCTAAACGGTTAAACCTGGGCCGCCTGCTGGTGGCCCCAGGTGAGATAGTAAACGTCGTAGAAATCCACTTCACCTTTCTGCTTCATCAGGCGATCAATGCCGCTGCGTACGCGCTCCGGCGTCTGGGGGTTATCGAGGATCTTATCCAGTGCTTGTTGAGAAACCGGCTGCACGTAATACCATTCGCCGTTATAACAAACGCGCAAATCCAGCGTGTCGATATCTTCGAAGCGATACTTCGGGTTGATATCCATCAGCATCAGCACGCTCATCACCACCACAAACACCGTGGCAAACCAGAACGCTGGCCAGCCGAGCATGTCGGTTGAAAAGATCAGCGCCACGCACAGCGCGTAGCACAGATACATAATGGCCCAGAGCCCCGGATGGGTTTTGAGGAAGGAAAAGCTAAAGCGCGGCAAATTATCACGCTGTCCTTCGCGGTTCAGCGTGGCGATTTCGTCGAGCAGGATTTGTTTGATCGCGTCCATTGTTCACCTCTAATTATCACTGCCTGCCAGTAAAGCACATAACAGTGAAGCGAATTAGAGACAGATTCGCTGTGTTTTTTTATAACAGTTGCGATGTGTTGCTCAAGATTGCACTGCATGCGTTGAGATTGAGCCATTGCGGAAACAAGATGCGCTTTTTCAGGATGAATAACATGCGACATCATGTGCTGCGCGCGAAGGAACTGAGAAATAACATGACGCCAGCAGAGCGAAAGCTATGGTCTGTGCTGCGTGCCAGACAATGTGGCGGTATGCGATTTCGCCGACAGTACCCTTTCGGCCCGTATATTTTGGATTTCGCCTGCCTGGAGAAGCGGCTAACGATTGAACTCGATGGATCGCAACATGGTGAAACTATCAGATATGACGATGAACGTACGCAACGGTTAAATAGACATGGCTGGCGGGTGCTGAGATTTTGGAATCATGAGGTGATGCTGCAGCCGGACGCGGTTTTTGCGGTGATTATGGCGGCGCGGGAGGGTTAGTGCTAGTGGTGCCTGGATCGTGCTCGCTGTTAGATTTCGCTCGTGCTTGCTGTCCCCCTCCTCGGTTGGTGCTTGCTGTCCCCCTCCTCGGTCCTCCCCCATAAATGGGGGAGGAAGACGCTGCCATATGTGAGTTCTGAAGCTGCATGTGGCAGCGTCTCCTTCCCCCGCTTGCGGGGGAAGGCCGGGATGGGGGACAGCCAGCACAATCTGGGGACAGCCCGCACGATCTCCATACAGCCAGCACGATCCGGAGACAGCCAGCACGATCTAACTCACCTGACCCACAATCTGCAAATTCGCATCATCGGGCACTTCGTTGTACGACAACACATTCAATCCATTGGCAAACAGACGGGCGTAGCGCGCAATCAGCGGGCGCAATTGCGGTGTTACCAGCAGCACCTGCGTCAGGTTCTGCGCTTTCAACTGCTCCACCATCACCGGCAGCGTGCTCTGCAGCTGCGTCAGGATATTCGGATCAACCGGGAAGCTATCCAGCGCCACTTTGCCGGCTTGCTGTGCCTGATTCAGCGCCGCCAGCAGCAGATTCTCCAGGCTGTTTTCCAGCGTATAAGCCGACAGCGGTTTGTTGTCCGGCGCAATCGCCGCCACCATGGCGCGACGCAGGGCATAGCGCACATCGGAAGTCAGCAGGATCGGATCTTTGGTGATCGCCGCGCTCTCCAGCAACGTCGTCGCGATGGTGGTGATGTCTTTCAGCGACACCTGATCGTTCAGCAGCAGACGATACACTTTCAGCTGCAAGCTGTAGTTCACCGCTGCGTTCACATCTTCCGACAGCTTAGGCGCCACATTCGCCAGACGCTGATGCAGCTGAGTGATGTCATCGTAGTTAAACAGCTCCGGCAGATTCTCGCGCACCACTTTATTCACATGGGTGGCCACCACGCTGGCGCAATCCACCACCTGATAACCCAGGTTCAGCGCTTTGGCTTTCTGCTCGGGCAGAATCCACGTCACCGCCATGCCGTAGGCCGGATCGGTATCCAACACGCCATCGATTTCGCCGTACTGTTCCGGCGTCGGGATCGCCATCAGACGATCGGCATGCACTTCGCCGACGGCGGTGCGCACGCCATTGATCTTGATTGCGTACTGCGCCGGCTTGAGATGGAAATCTTCGCGCAGCGCAATCTCCGGCAGCAGCACGCCGCTGGTTTCCGACACCACTTGCCGCACGCCACGCATACGCAGCGTCAGCGGCGCACCTTTGCCTTTATCCACCAGCGTCACCAGCTTGTAGCCAAGATTCAGCCCGATCGGCTCAACCATCGGGATAGTGTCCCAACCGATGGCGGGCTGATCGTCCGGCTGCGTCAGCGCCTGGCTGATCGCTTCCATAGCGTGATGATCTTGCGTCGGCGCTTTGATTTTCTGGCTTTGACGCCACGCAGCGAACAGCAGCAGGCCGGTAAATACCAGGAACACCAGATGCGGCATGCCCGGCACCACCGCCAGCACAAACATCACGGCCGCAGCGGTATACAGCGTACCTGGCTTAGCCAGCAGCTGAGACTTGATGTCATCGCCCATGTCCGCACCATCGCTGATGCGCGTCACGATAATCGCCGCCGCCGTTGAGAGCAGCAGTGAAGGAATTTGTCCGACTAAGCCATCACCGATGGTCAGCAGGACATATTGTTCAAACGCTTGTCCTGCCGGTAAACCGTATTTGAATACGCCAATCAAAATACCGCCAACCACGTTAATCAGCAGGATCATGATGCCGGCGATGGCGTCGCCGCGTACGAATTTGGACGCGCCATCCATTGCACCGTAAAAGTCGGCTTCGTTTGCCACATCCTGGCGACGCGTGCGCGCCTGTTCCTGATTGATTAACCCGGCATTGAGATCGGCATCGATCGCCATCTGTTTGCCTGGCAACGCATCAAGCGTAAAGCGCGCCGAGACTTCAGATATACGTTCGGCACCTTTGGTGACCACCACAAAGTTGATCATGGGCGCGGTGAGTGAAGAGGAGCGTAAAGAGATCGTCGCGCAATTGAACGGCACGTCGGTTTTTGATGGCACCAATTTCAATCCTTTTGACGTTGAGAACTCCGGCGGATCGGCGATTATCGGCGAAACCATGGCAATTTCCCCGCCGACGCAAACAGCGACTGTCAGCCCAGGTAAAGCTGACATCAGTTTGAACGCCGGCAGCAAGCCACAGGAAGATTTAGACAGCGTGCTGTCACGCTCGGATGCGGAGTTGGTGCTGCTACATAACCAGCTGCAACGGATGATCAGCAGCTATAACGCGCAAAATTACCTGATGCTGGAAACCTTGCCACAAGGGCTGCGTATTCTGATTCAGGACGATCAAGATCGCATGATGTTCCCACGTGGTAGCGCGGTGCTAACGCCATTCTTCCAGAAACTGCTGACCGAGCTCGGCCCGGTGTTTAACCGCATCGACAACAAAATCATGATCAGCGGCCACACCGATGCCGCGCAGTACAGCGGCAACGCCGCCTACAACAACTGGAATCTGTCGGGCGATCGTGCGCTGGCGGCACGCCGCGCGCTGGAGCGTGGCGGGCTGGAGAGTGCGCGCGTATTGCAGGTTAATGCCATGGCGTCACGCATGCCGCGCGATCATGACGATCCCATGAGTGCGCGTAATCGCCGCATTGAAATTCTGGTGTTAACCGATGCCGCTGCAGAAACCCTGTTCCAGTTTTATGGCCGCGAAGGGGAGAATGTTGTGAAACCTATCGCTGAGCGCCTGCGATAACCTGTCAGTGCCTTTGAATCGCTTTTTTTGATTCGGCCGGTGGCGAAATCCACCGGTTTTTTTTGCATTAAATTCATGCCGCTTTGCGGCCTGGTGCGCATAAATGCGCGCCAGTTAGGGCGACCCTCATTCACCCGCACGAGATGTTAATTATGTTGCTAATAAATTTGGCTTTAGTTAGCTAAATCATTCTTTTTTGTGAATTTTGTTGGTGGGCGCACATTGCAATGCCACTTTGGTAAGCCACAATTAAGCATCGTGATTAACCGGAGAAAGAGTATGACTGCCAACCACTCCAGCCTGCTGTTACTGATGTCTTTCGCCGCCGGCACCTTTTCCGCTGGATCCTCCAGCAATCCGCAACATCTGATGTTGTCGCTGCCGTCGGGTGGCGTGCCCAACAGCCCGCTGCCGCTGATCATCTGGCCCGGCATTGTGCCGTATGACGATGAAAACCCTACGGAAGATAGCGCCGCCTGGTTTGAAAAAACCTTTACCCGCAACGGCTGGCCCGCCGCATGGCGCGCGCCGATCTTTCCCTATACGCATTACCATCCGAACACCCATGAAGTGCTGGGTGTTGCGGCTGGCTGGGCGGAAGTGCTATTCGGCGGCGACAGCGGTCGCATGGTGACGCTGCGTGAAGGCGATGCGGTACTGATCCCGGCGGGCGTCGGCCACAAACAGGTGTTTGCCTCAGAGGATTTTTTCACCGTTGGCGCCTATCCTGAAGGCATGTCCCCGGAAACCGTGCGTGATGAGCCGTCGCGTTTACGTACGTCGAAGGAGAAGATCCAGCAGGTGCCGCTGCCATCCCGCGATCCTTTTACCGGTGGCGAAGGCGCGATGACGGAGATCTGGCTGCCAATCGCGCAGCAGCTAATGCACCAGTAAAGTGCAAAACAGCCATTTATGTTGACGCGGCGCGTGTGCCTTACCGGGGCAAGCCTCTGGCACAGTTTGTGCAGGAGAGTGTGAGGTCCTCTGACAAGCGCCGGGTAAATCATGAAAGAAAGCTACCAGATAGCATCACAATTCTATGATGAGATGTGGCTGAGCGATGGCCAACACCGCGCTCACTACCAGCAATACTGGGAATGGTTACAACAGGCGGACAAAGAGGCAGTGGCGCGCAAACGTGAAGAAGCGGAACTGCTGTTTCATCGCGTCGGCATCACCTTTAACGTCTACGGTGATGACGGCGGCGCGGAACGTTTAATTCCTTTCGACAGCGTGCCGCGCATCATTCCTGCCAGCGAGTGGGCGATGCTCGATCGCGGCATTCGCCAACGGGTACAAGCCCTTAACGCCTTCCTGCACGACATCTACCATCAGCAACTGATCCTCAAAGCCGGCATCGTGCCCGCTGAACAGGTGCTGGTGAACGATCAATATCAGCCCTGCATGCAAGGCGTCGATCTGCATCGCCACATCTACGCACACATTGTTGGGGTAGACATGGTGCGCAATAACGACGGCGAATATTACGTTCTCGAGGACAATCTGCGCACGCCGTCTGGCGTCTCCTATATGCTGGAGAACCGCAAGATGATGATGCGCCTCTATCCGGAACTGTTCGCCGGGCAGCACATCGCGCCGGTAGAGCGTTATCCTTCGCATCTGCTGCAAACCCTGCGGGAAAGCTCGCCGGTCAACGATCCGGTGGTGGTGGTGCTGACGCCGGGCCGCTTTAACAGCGCCTACTTCGAGCACAGCTTCCTCGCGCAGCAGATGGGCGTTGAGCTGGTGGAGAGCGCCGATCTGTTCGTCAAAGATGGCGCGGTGATGATGCGTACCACCGCCGGGCCGT
Organism: Pantoea sp. GbtcB22; assembly: GCF_019091025.1. NCBI lineage: Bacteria > Pseudomonadati > Pseudomonadota > Gammaproteobacteria > Enterobacterales > Erwiniaceae > Pantoea > Pantoea sp. GbtcB22. The sequence continues at coordinate 32,772 of NZ_JAGXKB010000007.1, read as the reverse complement.
GCAAAGTCGATGTGATCTATCGTCGCGTTGATGATGCCTTCCTCGATCCTCTGGCGTTCCGCCCGGATTCGATGCTCGGCGTGCCGGGCTTGTTGTCGGTGTATCGATCCGGCAACGTGGTGCTGGCGAACGCGATCGGCACCGGCGTCGCCGATGATAAATCGATCTATCCCTACGTCCCGGACATGATCCGTTTCTATCTCGATGAGGATCCGATCCTCAATAACGTACCCACCTGGCAATGCCGCAAACCGCAGGATCTCACCTACGTGCTGGCCAACCTGGCGAAAATGGTGGTGAAAGAGGTGCACGGCGCAGGCGGTTACGGCATGTTGATTGGCCCGGTGGCGAGCCAGCAGGAGCTGAGTGATTTCCGTGATCGCCTCAAAGCGCGCCCGGAAAACTACATCGCGCAGGACACGCTATCGCTCTCCACGTGTCCAACCTTTATCGATAACGGCCTCGCGCCGCGCCACATCGATCTGCGCCCGTTTGCGCTGTGCGGCGCGGATATTCGTCTGGTGCCCGGCGGCTTAACCCGCGTGGCGCTGAACGAAGGTTCGCTGGTGGTGAACTCGTCGCAGGGCGGTGGCACCAAGGACACGTGGGTTCTGGAGGATGACGCATCATGCTAAGCCGCACGGCCAGTGGCCTCTATTGGATGGCGCGCTATCTTGAGCGCGCAGAACAACTTGCTCGCGTGTTAGACGTGACCAACCGTTTGTCGTTAATGCCGGTGCGCGGTGACCAGGGCGACGATCTGCTGCTGCCGCTTAATCTCACCGGCACGCGTGAACTGTTTGAAACCCTCAACGGCCGCTTCACCATGCCGCAGCTGTTCAACTTTTTCGCCCTCGACGATCGCAATCCGTGCAGCATTTTCAGCTGCTGGCAGGAGGCGTGGAACAACGCGCATGCGGTGCGCGGCAGTTTGTCGTCGGAAGTGTGGGAGAGCATCAACTCGACGTGGATTGAGATGCGCAATACGCGGCGGCGCGGTATTACCAGCGCCAACGCCGATAGCTTTTTCGATTGGGTGAAAGAGCGCTCGCACCTGTTTCGTGGCGCGATGTTCGGCACCTTGCTGCGCGGTGATGCCATGAGTTTTATCCGCATCGGCACGCTAATGGAGCGCAGCGACGGCACCGCGCGTTTGCTGAGCGTCAATCAGCAACTGCTGGAACAACAGTCCGATTCGGTGCGCGAATATTATCGCCTCGACACCTTGCTGCGCGCGGTGTCGGCGCGTGAAGCCTACAACGCCATCTTTAAGCAGCAGCTGTTGCCGGATCTGGTGAATGAGATGCTGATCCTGCGCAGTGAAAGTCCGCGATCGCTGCACTCCTGTATTGATGAGATCGCTACCCAGCTCGAGCAGATCGGCAGCAGCGGCGAAGATCGTCCGCGTTATCTGATCACCGTGCTGCTGGCGGAAATCAGGTTTAGTACCTGGGAAAGCCTGACCCAGGAAGGGTTAACGCACTGGCTCAATGCATTCCTGACGCGCCTGAACGCGCTGGCAGACAGCATCAATCACACCTATCTGGAGGCGAAATGAGACTGAACATCGAGCACAAAACCCGTTACGCCTACGAGCAGCAGGTGACACTCAGCACCCAGTATCTGCGTTTGACGCCGCAGAATTCGGTGCATCAGCAAATTATCTCGTGGGATTTGGAGCTGCCCTGCGCAGCCACCTGCACGCAGGATGCTTACGGCAACGTGATGCATGTGCTAACGCTGGATACGCCGCATCAGCAGCTTGATATCGCCGCGCGCGGTGTGGTGGAGATCCTTGATGCCGGCGAGTGGGCACCCGATCCGGAGTGTGCCTTGTCGCCGCTGGTGTTTCTGCGTGCCACGCCGCTGACGCTGCCCAATCCTGAGATCCGCGAATTTGCCCAGCGCTACTGGCGGCCGGAAAAGCCGCTTGCCAGCCTGGAAAAGTTGATGGATGAATTGCTGCTGAAGATGCCGTATCGTCCCGGCAGCACCCAGGTAACTGATACCGCCGCGAAAGTATTTGCCGCCGGCAGCGGCGTTTGCCAGGATCACAGCCACGTGTTTCTCGCCTGCTGTCGCACTCTGGGGATTCCGGCGCGCTATGTAAGCGGCTATCTCTATACTGAAAACGTTGAGCACGTCGCCACTCACGCCTGGGTTGAAGCCTGGCTGGATGGCAGTTGGCACAGCTTTGATATCACCAATAATACTCGCAGCACACGCCAGCATTTACGTCTGGCGGTTGGTGTGGATTATCTCGATGCCTGTCCGGTGCGCGGTATGCGGCTGGGCGGCGGCGGTGAAGATATGCTGGCGGTGGCTGCGGTGCTTCAGGTGCATGCGCAGCAGTAATCAGAACAGGCGTAACTATGACTTATTGTGTGGCAATGCGTTTATCGTCAGGGATGATTTTTGTCTCTGATTCGCGGACCAATGCGGGCGTCGATCATATTTCCTCGTTCCGTAAATTGCATGTGTTTCAGGTCGATGATGAACGCACGCTGGTGCTGCAAAGCGCTGGCAATCTGGCTACCACGCAGAGCGTGCTGAGCCTGCTGCGACGGCATAACGGCGATAACGATCAACCTAATTTGCTGAATGGACGATCGCTGTATGACATTGCGCTGATGGTAGGTGAAACGCTGCGCGAGGTGATCAAGCGCGATGGCGAGGAGTTTGGCGGCACGCTGCTGCTGGGGGGACAGATTCGTGGCGAGGAGCCGCGTCTGTTCCAGATCTATCCGCAGGGCAATTTCATCGAAGCCAGCGTTGATACGCCTTATTTCCAGATTGGTGAGAGCAAGTACGGCAAACCGATTATTGATCGCGTGCTGCGCTATGAAACGCCGCTCAGTCAGGCGATGCAGTGTGCGTTGATTTCAATGGATTCCACGTTAGCGAGTAATATTTCGGTGGGATTACCGCTCGATGTGATGGTCTATCGCACCGACAGTTTCAGCGATAGCGAGCAATATCACATCACCGAACAGCATCCCTATTTTTCACAAATTCGTCAGCTGTGGAGCAAAGGATTGTTGAGCGTGTTTTCGCAGCTGCCACCGTTAAAACTCTAATTGAGTGGGGTCGCCATGAATGGCGACCCGATCTTTCACACCAACTCATTCAATTTTGCTGTCATATTAATGCCACTAATCCCTTTTAAACCTAATTTACGCAGGATTTTTATTTTATAGGTACTCACCGTTTTACTACTGAGTTGTAATTGTGAGGCGATCTCTTTATTTGTCATTCCCGACGCCAGTTTCACCAATACCATCAGTTCCCGGCGCGTCAGGCTCATCAATTTTTCACTCTCAATTAACTCGTTTACCTCGGCCGCTTCCTCCGTTACCGGATAAAAACGCTTACCACATTCCACCTCTTTTATTGCGGTAAGGAGAGTGTCTAAATTGCCGCGTTTACACACATAGCCTTCCACGCCTAATTGCAAGCAACATCGTTGATAAAAAAGGCTTTCTGAAGCGGTATAAATAATGATTTTGAGGTCTGGCAACGCGCGCTTGATGTCCGTAATCAACGGAATGCCAGCGCGTCCAGGCATGGTGAGATCGAGCAGTAAAACGTCCGGACGTGTCCTATGCAGCTCGGTAATTAACAGATCGCTTTTATTAGCAGTGCCAGCGATGGCGTAGTGATATGACTGCAGTAATGCCTGAATGCCCGTACAGATTAACGGATGGTCATCAACAATAAATACCGAATGAATCATATGTGTAGCCCAGAGGAAAAAATAAAAAATAAACGCAAAGTTAAAACACCCTTTAACAAACAATTTAACTGGTGTGACCAGATTAATTCACGCTGCTTAACAATAAGCTTTAAGTCATGTCTTGAATTTGGGGTTTTAAGGTGAGTTTTTGTTTTTTATGCGCAAGAACAATGCAAGTGGCTGCTTTTTAGGCTCTCACGACGCTGCAGTCATAAATCTGAAAACAAGCCGTTTTAACGTCGAAGCGATAAACCGCTGCGTGTAAAAGGTGAATGATGTTTTCCGTTGATCAGCTTCTCGATACCTACTGGCCAGGTCATCAACCGGCAAACTGGCAGAAAAGCGCCCTGAAATGGGCCGTTCGCGAACATGAATTCCAGGCGTTTGCCGCCCGCTATCGTCATCTGAAAGGCGTGGATATGGTGGAGCAGGTACTGGAGCATCTTGATGTGCGCTGTGAACTGAGCGAGCGCGATTTGGAGCAGATACCCACGCGTGGCCCGGTGGTGATAGTTGCCAACCATCCACTCGGTGCGCTGGATGGTTTAGCATTGCTGGCGGCGGTTTCGCAGGTGCGACGCGATGTGAAAATTGTTGCCAACCGCATGTTGATGATGCTGGAGCCGATCAACAACATGATGTTGCCGGTGGATAACATGGGCAACCGTACCAGCCGCGAACAGCTAACGCGCATGCAGCAGCATCTCGATAATCAGGGCGTGCTGATTATCTTCCCGGCGGGTGAAGTGTCGCGCCTTTCCAGCCGAGGCGTGCGCGATCGTCACTGGCATCACAGCTTCTTACGCCTCGCGGCCCGCGCTCGCGCGCCCATCGTGCCGGTGCACGTGGTGGGGCGCAACAGCCTGGCATTTTACGCCGCCGCAAAAATTGCCTCGCCGCTCGCGTTACTGATGCTGGTACGCGAAATGTTTCGTCAGCGCGGTTCGCGCATTAAGTTGCACATCGGCGAACAGATCCCGTTTGCCAACTGGCATGATGGCCACACGCCGGGCAAAGAGCTGGCGAAGCGGCTGCGCAAACATCTGTATCGCATTGGTCAGGGACGACGCGGCTTGTTTCAGACCGAAGCGGCGATTGCGCGGCCGGAAGATCGCGCCGAACTGAAAAAAGCGCTGATGGAGAGCGAGCGACTCGGCACGCTGCCGGATGGCAAGCAGATCTACCTGTGGCGACGCAACGGTGTCAGCTGGGTGCCGCTGCTGCGTGAGCTCGGGCGCTTACGGGAAGTGGCATTCCGCGCGGTGGGTGAGGGCAGCGGGCGTCGTCGCGACCTCGATAAATACGATGACGATTACTATCACCTGATTCTGTGGGACGACGATGCGCTGGAGATCGTCGGCGCCTATCGCTTTATTCCGGGCGCCGAGCAGCTGGAGCGTCGTGGGCTGGAAGGCATCTACAGCGACAGCCTGTTCCACTACGACGAGCGCATGTTGCCGATCATCAACCAAGGTCTGGAGCTGGGCCGCAGTTTTATTCAGCCCGCCTATTGGGGCAAACGCGGCCTCGATTATCTGTGGATGGGCATTGGTGCCTACATCGCTAAATATCCCGAAACCCGCTACTTATTTGGTCCGGTCTCGATCTCGGGCGGCATGCCGCTGGCGGCGCGCGATCTGCTGGTGGCGTTCTATCGTCTCTATTTCCCTACCGAACTGCCGCTGGCGACTTCACGCCGCCCTTATCCAGCCTCGTTACCGGAAGTGCTGGCGCAGTTCAGCGGCGATAATTACAGCGAAGATTTACGCCGGTTGAAACATCTGCTGGCGAATCTCGGCACCGCCATTCCCACGCTCTACAAGCAATATTCCGAGGTGTGCGAGCCGGGTGGCGTGCAGTTTATCGATTTCGGCAGCGATCCCGATTTCAATAACTGTATTGATGGCTTAGTGCTGGTGGATCTCACGCGGGTGAAGCCCGCGCGTTATGAGCGTTATATCGGCATGCATCTGTGAATCGGTCGCGATGAATGGCGACCAGCCTCAATGTCATGGAATCGTCATCACAGTGTCGTAGGGTCTTAGCCGGACGGTTAGCGAAAGGCCAGAAACATGGCATCAATCACACTGCGCGGGCTGCGCAAATCCTTTGCGGCGCAGCCGGTATTGCAAGACATCTCGCTGCAGATTGCGCAGGGAGAATTTATCGCCGTATTGGGCCCGTCAGGCTGCGGCAAAACCACCTTGCTGCGCCTGCTGGCCGGTTTTGAAACCGCCGATGCCGGAGAGATCCACGTGGGCGAACGCTGCTTCGCTGCGCCGGGCGTGCATCTGCCGCCGGAAGATCGTCAGCTTGGCGTGGTGTTCCAGAGCTACGCACTATGGCCGCATATGACGGTGGCGGAAAATGTTTCCTACAGTCTGAAAGTGAACGGCGTCGCGCGTGCCGAGCGCGAGCGCCGCACGCAGCAGGCGCTGGAGCTGGTGGGATTGGAAGCGTTCGCCGCCCGTCGTCCCGCCGATCTCTCCGGCGGTCAGCGTCAGCGCGTGGCGCTGGCGCGCTGTTTAGTGGCGCAACCGACCTTAGTTCTGCTCGATGAGCCGCTCGCCAACCTCGATGTCCACCTGCGCGCCACCATGGAAGAGGAGTTCCGCCGCTTCCATCATCACAGTCACGCCACCTTGCTCTACATTACCCACGATCAGCATGAAGCGATGGCGCTGGCCGATCGCATCGTGGTGATGGATGCCGGCCGTGTGATGCAGTTCGCCACGCCGCAAACGCTGTGGCGCGAACCGGCGAACGCCATGGTCGCGCGCTTTATTGACGACGGCAAAGTGCTGCCGATCAGCGATATCGAACCGCTCGGCGAGGGCCGCGCTTATGCCACGCTGTGCGGTATGCGCGTGTCGTTACGCTGCGCGCCGCATCAGCGTCCGCAGCCGCAGGCGCAAGCCAGTTTTCACGCAGTCGATTTCCACTTAGCCGCGCCGGGCGAACCACAGTTTGCCGCGCGCGTGCAGCGGGTGATCTACCGCGGCGGCCACCATCAGCTCAACGTGACGCCGCTGGCCGCGCCCGAATGCAGCATCACGCTGCTGCTGGCCGATCAGCCTTTACCCGTTGTCGACGCCACTGTGGGGGTGGCGCTGCGTGACGGCTGGATTCTTCCTTATTAACCTCTTCAACCTTCAGGGAAATGCTATGCGTACGACGTTAAACGTGTTGATGTTAGCCAGTGGATTCGTGATCTCTGCCGCCAGCTTTGCCGACGAGGCGCCAGCAGGGAAATTGGTGGTTTATACCTCGCAGGCACCCGAAATTGCCCAGCAAACCATGGATGCGTTTAAAGCCGCCTATCCCAATGTGCAGGTCGAGTGGACGCGCAACGGCACCACGCAGTTAATGAACGTGCTGCGCACCGAAATGATGAGCGGCGAAGCCAAGCCGGATGTGCTGCTGATTGCCGACGCCATCAACCTCGGCGCGCTGAAAAACGAAAACCATCTCTACAGCTACAGCGATGCGCCGCTTAGCCACATCAATCCATCGTTTTACGACAAAGACAAAACCTTCTTCGGCACCAAAATCATCGCCACGGTAATTGCCTACAACACCCAGCATGCGCAGCCGATTGATAGCTGGAACGCGCTGGCGGTGGAAGCCAACAAAGGGCAGATTGCGGTACCAAGCCCGCTTTACTCCGGCGCGGCGCTCTACAAGCTGCACACCGATATCAACACGCCGTCGATTGGCTGGAGCTTCTATAAAAAGTTGGCGGCCATCGGCATCGCGCCGCAGGGCGGCAACGGCCCGGCGCTGAAGGCGGTCGCCAGCGGGCTGGATAAGTACGGCATCATCACCGACGCCGACGTGATTCTGGCGAAGAAAAAGGGTTCACCGGTGGATCTGGTCTATCCCAAAGAGGGCGTGTCGTATGTCACCGAACCGGTTGCCATCATGAAAACCGCGCACAACCTGCCGGCCGCCAAAGCCTTCGTTAACTTTATGCTTTCCGAGCCAGGCCAGAAGCTGGTGGTCGAGCAGGGCAACCGTCCGGTGGATGATCGTGTCTCAGCACCGGCAGGTTTCACGCCGATCAATAAAATCAAGCTGCTGTCGCCGGACGTGGCGAAAGCGATCAAAGAAGATGCGGCAGTGCGCGATCGGTTCAGCGCGCTGTTTGGTGGCTAAGCATGAGCGTGTTGAGCAACGAATGGCGCAATGTGACGCGCAAAGCGCCGCGCGTTAACAGCGAACGGCTGATTCTGGCGCTGCTGGTGCTGCTGATTGGTTTGCTGTCGGTGGCGCCGCTGATGCGGCTGGTGTGGACCGCCATTGCGCCCAGCGGCGTGCCGGATATCGCACGCTTAACGCGCCTGCTGGCGAGCGATCGCGTGTTGATCGCCAGCGGCAATACGTTGCTCATCGCGCTCAGTTCTACTCTGATTTCCGTGGTGCTCGGCACTGCCGCTGCGTGGCTGGTGGCGCTTAGCGATCTGCGCGCCAAAACCGCGTGGGTGTTTGCGTTTATCCTGCCGCTGATGATTCCGCCGCAGGTGACGGCGCTGGCCTGGCTGCAGGCGCTGGCTCCGAGCAGTCCGCTGGCGCTGCTGTTCGCCACGCTTGAGTTGCCGTGGTTTGCGCCCGGCGAGCAGCCGCTCTACTCCTTAACCGGCATTGTGCTGCTGCTCGGCACGCACAATGCGCCGTTGGTGTTCCTCACCGTGCGCGCCGGTTTGCGCCGCTTGCCCGCCGACTTGGTGGAAGCGGCCCAGGCCAGCGGTGCGTCACGCGCGCGCATCCTGTTCACCATTGTGCTGCCGCTGGCGCGCCCGGCAATTTTTGCCGGTGCCGCGCTGACCTTCGTTGCGGCGGCGGGCAACTTCGGTATTCAGGCGATGCTGGGGATTCCGGCGCGCGTGCCAACGCTGATCACGCTGGTGTATCAGCAGTTGAATGGCATTGGTCCGAGCGCGCTGCCAAACACCGCGGTGTATGCGTTATTGATTGCGGTAATTACGCTAGCGGGCATGGCGGCCAGCGCCTGGTTGGGCGGACGCCATGATGTGCGCGTCAACGGTGCACCGCGCCTGTGGCAGCAATCGCTGGGGCGCGGGCGTATGGCGGTTGAGGGCGTCGCCTGGCTGTGGATGGCGCTGACCTTACTGTTGCCGCTCAGCGCGCTGTTGATCACCGCGCTCACCAGCGGTTTTGGCCAGGCGCTGAGCTGGCAAACGCTGACGCTGGAGAACTTCTGCGCCGCGTTGTGGGGTTATCCGGCGGTGCGACAGGCGTTTCTCACCAGCCTCGGATTGACCACGCTGGCGGCGCTGATTTTAACGGTTTGCGCGCTGTTTCTCGCCTATTTCCTCAGCTGGCGGCGAACCAAATTAGTGCGCGGTTTGTGGCTGGCGAGTGAACTGACTTACGCGCTGCCGGGCATTGTCACCGGCGTAGCGGCGATGCTGTTCTTCCTGCGTCCGCTGCCGATCGTCAATGTCTCGCTGTATGGCACTGTGTGGATCATCCTTGCCGCCTATCTGGCGAACTTCCTCGCGCTGGTGCTGCGCCCAACGCTGGCCGGATTCGCCCAGTTGGAACCGGCATTAGATGAAGCGGCACGTTTGTGCGGCGCCGGTTTTCTGCGCCGCATGCGCGACATCTTATTGCCACTGGCGGCACCTTCGGCGCTGGCGGGCAGCGTGCTGGTGTTTCTCACCGCGCTGAATGAAATCCAGGTTTCGGTGCTGCTGGTCACCTCGCAAACGCAAACCATCGGACCGACCATCGTATTCCTTGATGAAGGCGGATCCGCGTCGCTGGCGGCGGCGGTGGGCTGCCTGATGATTGTGGTGGTTTGCTTATTAATGGCGGTTGCCACACGCCTGACGCGACGCTTGCCGCACGGCATTTTACCGTGGCAAGCGTAACGCCAGCCTGCCGTCAACGTATGATGATTTGTGAAGTATCCTACTGAACATTTTCTCGCCACTGCCGATAACTTACCTACCAACATTTGTCTGCGGATGAATAGCGCTTGTCAGCGCTGCGTATTTGCGCTTAAGTCTGCTTGATAATTAAGAATTTTCTTAAGTTTCGACGATACCAGCCCAGCAATAGGCGAATAACAATGAATAATAACTCTGACGTCATGTACCGACTTTTGGTACAGAGCGTGGTGGATTACGCCATTTACATGCTCAAACCCGATGGCACGGTGGCGAACTGGAATAGCGGCGCGCAGCGCGCCAAAGGTTACACGCCCGATGAAATCGTAGGGAAGAATTTTGCGCTGTTCTACAGCGAAGACGATCGTAAAAACGGCGCGCCACAGCGCGGACTGGCGACCGCGACAGCAAACGGGCGCTTTGAAACCGAAGGCTGGCGTTACCGTAAAGATGGCAGCGCGTTTTGGGCGCATGTGGTGATCGACGCTATCCGCGATGAGTTTGGTGAGCTGCTGGGTTTTGCCAAAATCACCCGTGACTGCACCGAGCAGCAAGAGCAGCAGCGCAAACAGCGCGAGCAGGAACAGCGCTTTCGCATGCTGGTGGAAGGCGTCAGTGATTACGCCATCTATATGCTCGATTTGGACGGCAACGTGGAAAACTGGAACGTAGGCGCACAGCGCGCGAAAGGCTACGTTGCCGAAGAGATTGTTGGACAGCACTTCTCACGCTTCTACAGCGCCCAGGATCGTAAAAACCATATCCCGGAAAAAAACCTCACCACCGCCTTCAAAACCGGTCGTTTCGAAGACGAAGGCTACCGGTACCGCAAAGATGGCAGCGCGTTTTGGGCACATGTCATCATTGACGCAATCCGTGATGATGCCGGCAAGCTGATTGGCTACGCCAAAATCACCCGCGACTGCACCGAACAACAGGCGCTGCTGCGTAAACAACACGAGCAGGAGAAGAACTTCCGTCTGCTGGTGGAAGGCGTGCGCGATTACGCCATCTATATGCTGGATGTGCAGGGCCGCGTGGTGAACTGGAACAACGGTGCACAGCGCGCTAAAGGTTATCTGGCTGACGAGATTGTCGGTCAGCACTTCTCGGTGTTTTACAGTTCAGCGGAACGTCATGCCAATGCGCCCGAAGCTAACCTCGGCATTGCGTTGAAAACCGGGCGTTTTGAAGATGAAGGCTGGCGCTACCGCAAAGATGGCTCGGCATTTTGGGCCCACGTTGTTATCGAAGCGATTCATGATGAAAGCGGCAAACTGATCGGTTTCGCCAAAATTACCCGCGATATCACCGAACGGCGTGAGAACGAGCAGCAGCTGCTGCGCGCACGGGATCTGGCGCAGTCGCAGAGCGCGAAAATGTCGGAGCTGTCGGGTTTTCTCGACACCATCATCAGCAATATTCCCTCGTGCGTGATCGTTGAAGATGCCATCAGCCGTGAAATCCTGATGGTGAATGACAAAGCTGAGCAGCTGTTTGGCATTAACAAAGCGCTGATCATGCACAAGCGCCCGCACGAATGTATGTCGGCGGAGCTGGGTGATTACTTCAACAGCCTGGCGGATGTGGCGCTGCGCAGCGAAGGCATCCACTCGCGCGAACAGCTGCTGCTGACGGCGGGCGGCGAGCGCATTCTGCATACGCGTGCCACCACCATCAGCGGCAAAGATATGCGTCAGAACTACGTGATGCTGATTGTCGAGGACGTGACCGATCAGCGCGAAGCCGATGCGCGTATTCGTCATATGGCGCATCACGACAATCTCACCAGCCTGCCGAATCGCGTGCTGTTCCGCCAGAAGCTGAGTGAAGCGCTGCGCGTCGATAGTCAGAACCACCAGGTCAGCGCCACGCTGTGTCTCGATCTTGATAACTTCAAAAACGTCAACGATGCGCTCGGCCACCAGATTGGTGATGACCTGCTGCGCGTGGTCGCGAAACGCCTGCGCAGCGCGCTGCGCGATCACGATACGCTGGCGCGCATTGGCGGCGATGAGTTTGCCATCGTGTTACCCAATGTTCGTGCTGCCGATGAAGCAGCGGTGGTGGCGCAGCGGCTGATCGAGGCGATTCGTCCGCCGATCAACGTTGAAGGGCATAATCTGTCGGTGGGCTTGAGCGTTGGCATCGCGCTCACCTCGCAGGCCACCAACACGCCGGAGCATATGCTGCGCTGCGCCGATATGGCGCTGTACGAAGCCAAACGTAATGGCCGCAATCGCTTCGAACACTTCACCATTGAGATGGACAATCAGGCGCGCAGCCGTCGCGTGATTGAGAACGATCTGCGTGATGCGATTTCTGGTCGTCAGCTCAAGCTTTACTATCAGCCGATTACCAACGAGCAGGGCATCATCGGCTATGAAGCGCTAATGCGCTGGCATCACCCGATCAAAGGGCTGATCATGCCGAACGATTTCATCCCGATCGCTGAAGAGACCGGTTTGATTCACATGCTCGGCGCTTATGCGCTGTATGAAGCCTGCCGCGAAGCGCAGAGCTGGAACACCGAACAATCGGTGTCGGTGAACCTGTCGCCGCTGCAGTTTAAGAACAGCTCGCTGGTGTCGGTGGTGGAAGGTGCGCTGCGGGAATCCGGGCTGGCGCCGCATCGGCTGGAAGTGGAGATCACCGAATCGGTGCTGCTGGACGATACGCTCGGTAATATCCGCACCTTGCAGAGTTTGAAAACGCTTGGCGTGCAGATTGCGCTGGATGATTTCGGCACCGGCTACTCGTCGCTCAGCTATTTGCGTTCGTTCCCGTTCGACAAAATCAAAATCGATAAGTCGTTCATCAACGATATGGGCGACAGCCGCGAGGCGCTGGCGATTATCCGCGCCATTACCGGCATGAGCCGCAGCCTCGATATTCAAATTACCGCTGAAGGCGTGGAGAACGGCGAGCAGTTTGCGAAGCTGCGCGAAGAGGGGTGTACGCTATTCCAGGGCTATTTCTTTGGCCGTCCGCAGCCGTCGGAGTTGCGGTTGAAAGAGTTGGAATAGGCATAAAAAAACGCCCGACATGTCGGGCGTTCTCAATTTTTGCTGTGTGTAATCTTTATTATTATGCGCCGTGGCCGTCGACGGACATGTGGCCGAGATCTTTGTCCACCAGGAACAGGCCTTCGCCTTTGTTGCCGACCATCGCCAGTTTATCCAGCACGGTTTTGAACAGCTTCTCTTCTTCATGCTGCTCGGCAACGTACCACTGCAGGAAGTTGAACGTTGAGTAATCCTGGGTGGTTAAGGCGGTGTGCACCAGCTCGTTGATTTTTTTGGTAATCAGCTGCTCATGTTTCAGCGCTTCTTCCAGCACGTCGTTGAGTGAATTCCAGCTAATCGCCGGCGCCGCAATGCTGCCCAGTACCGGCAAAGCGCCGGCATCGCTGACGTAATCGAACAGCTTCTGCATGTGCTGCATCTCTTCGCGAGAATGCATTTTCAGGAATGAGGCGGCACCTTCATAGCCTTTATCGCAGCACCAGGCGCTCATCTGCAGATAGAGGTTGGCAGAGAAGAATTCGAGGTTCAGTTGGTCGTTTAAACGCGAGGTCATTTCAGCAGTTAACATGGCTGAGTCCTTTTTAATTTGTCAGGTGAAGTACGGCGAATTATGCATCAATCTATACTTTTTTGTGAAGGGTTTTTCGCAAAAAGGTTGAATTTATCTTATTGATTGTAAATGGAATTATTCCACATGTTGAATGCGAGGAGTTCTCATTTTTGACTAATTTTCATTCACGCTGGATTGATTATAGCTGCGCATCGGGCGATGCTGAGGCTTGCCTTTACTTGTCAGGAGCTTAGCGGTGTCGAACGTCTTAGAGCATTACCATTTTCTGCATGAAATTCCCGAACTGGGTTTTCAGGAATTTAAAACCTCTGCTTATATTGCCGATCAGCTGGAGAGCGCCGGAATTAAGGTGACGCGCGGCATCAATAACACCACCGGCATGGTGGCGGAAATCGACAGCGGCGTGCCCGGTCCGGTGCTGGCGCTGCGTGCGGATATGGATGCGCTCGGCCACATCATTGATGGCGTAGCCTGTGCGCGTCACACCTGCGGCCACGATGGCCATTCGTCGGTGGTGCTGACGGCAGCGCAAGAGCTGATGAAAGAGGGCGCGATCAAGAAAGGGCGGCTCAAGCTGCTGTTCCAGCCGGCGGAAGAGCTCGGTGCGGGTGCGTTGGCGATGATTGAGGGCGGCGCGCTGGAGGATGTGGAGATGATTCTCGGCTTCCATGTGCGTCCGCTGGAAGAGTGTCATGTGGGACAGGCGACGCCAGCGGTGATTTACTCTGCCTGCAGCACGCTGGAAGCCACCATCAAAGGTGCACCGGCGCATGCGGCGCGTCCGCATTTGGGCGTCAACGCGCTGGATGCGGCGGTGCAAGCGGTACAGGCCGTCAACGCCATCCATCTGCCGCCGGGTTTGACCTGGAGCGTGAAAGCTACACGCTTTCTGTGTGATGCGGGCGTGACCAACTCGGTGCCGGATGAGGCGCGCGTGGTGTGGGATCTACGTTCGCAGGAAAACGCGCCAATGGCGGTGCTGAAAGAGAAAGTCACGCTGGCGATTCAGCACAGCGTGGCGGCGCTGGGTGCCACGGCGGACGTGGTGGTGCTAAAAGAGATGCCGGCGGCAGAAATTCATGAGGAAGCTACGGCGGTGATTCGCGCGGCGATTGTCGACGTGCTGGGCGAAGCCGGTTTGCTGGATACCAAAACCACGCCGGGCAGCGAAGATTTCTTCTATTACCCGGTGAAAAAACCGCAGGTGAAAGCCGGTTTCTGGGGATTGGGAACCAATCTGGTGCCGGGTTTACATCATCCTGAGATGCGCTTTGAGCTGAGCTCGCTGGAGATTGGCGTGAAGATCTTCAAGGCGGCAGTGGTGCGGGTGTTGGGGTGATTAGAGGGTTAGGGTGAGGGCTATTAGGGCACCGATTCCCCCTTTCGGCGAAATATTGTATGCTATGCCGCCTCAATGCTGACGGGATTCAGGACTGCCGCCAATGTAGATCGCACACCTCTTGCTGTGAACCGACGCCACTGCGTCGCCATTGGCCGCGTTACCCTGCGGAATGACCTCGAAACGATTTATTCGCAGCGCGCTGTCCGCGTGTTGCCCTGGAAGAAGAATTCACTCAATGTCTAATGCCTCCTTTTTAGAAGAAGTGGCGCGCCGCCGTACCTTTGCGATCATCTCGCATCCGGACGCCGGTAAAACCACAATCACCGAAAAAGTGCTGCTGTTCGGACAGGCGATTCAAACCGCCGGTACCGTCAAAGGCCGCGGCTCCAACCAGCACGCGAAATCGGACTGGATGGAGATGGAGAAACAACGTGGTATCTCCATCACCACCTCGGTGATGCAGTTCCCGTATCGCGACAGCCTCGTGAACCTGCTGGATACGCCAGGACACGAAGACTTCTCTGAAGATACTTACCGTACGCTGACGGCGGTTGACTGCTGTTTGATGGTAATCGACGCCGCGAAAGGTGTTGAGGATCGCACCCGTAAGCTGATGGAAGTGACGCGCCTGCGCGATACGCCAATCATCACCTTTATGAACAAACTCGACCGTGACATCCGCGATCCCATGGAGCTGCTGGATGAAGTGGAGAGTGAGCTGAAGATCGCCTGCGCACCAATTACCTGGCCGATTGGCTGCGGCAAGTTGTTCAAAGGGGTTTATCACCTCTACAACGACGAAACTTACCTGTATCAAACCGGTAAAGGCCACACCATTCAGGAAGTGCGCATTGTTAAGGGGCTGGCGAATCCAGAACTGGATGCCGCAGTAGGCGAAGATCTGGCACAGCAGCTGCGCGATGAGCTGGAGCTGGTGCAGGGCGCTTCGCACGAGTTCGATCAGGAGCTGTTCCTGAGTGGCGAAATCACGCCGGTGTTCTTCGGCACCGCGCTGGGTAACTTCGGCGTTGATCATATGCTGGATGGCCTGGTTAGCTGGGCGCCGCGTCCAATGCCGCGCAACACCGACGCGCGTTTGGTGGAAGCAAAGGAAGAGAAATTCAGCGGCTTCGTGTTTAAGATCCAGGCAAACATGGACCCGAAGCACCGCGACCGCGTCGCCTTTATGCGTGTGGTATCCGGCAAGTACGAAAAAGGCATGAAGCTGCGCCAGGTGCGTACCGGTAAAGATGTGGTGATTTCCGATGCACTGACCTTTATGGCCGGCGATCGTTCGCACGTAGAAGAAGCCTATCCGGGCGACATCATTGGTCTGCACAACCACGGCACCATTCAGATTGGCGACACCTTTACGCAGGGTGAAAACATGAAGTTCACCGGCATTCCGAACTTCGCGCCAGAGCTGTTCCGCCGTATCCGTCTGCGCGATCCGCTGAAGCAGAAACAGCTGCTGAAAGGGCTGGTTCAGCTGTCGGAAGAGGGCGCGGTGCAGGTGTTCCGCCCGGTACACAACAACGATCTGATTGTGGGCGCGGTCGGTGTGCTGCAGTTCGAAGTGGTGGTCGCGCGCCTGAAAAGCGAATACAACGTTGAAGCGATCTACGAAGCCATCAACGTCTCAACCGCTCGCTGGGTTGAGTGTGATGATGCGAAGAAATTCGACGATTTCCAGCGTAAAAACGAAGTAAACCTGGCGCTCGATGGCGGTGATAACCTCACGTATATCGCGCCAACCATGGTGAACCTCAACATCACTCAGGAACGCTATCCTGACGTGAGATTCCGCAAAACGCGCGAGCACTAATCGCCGTTACCAGCAGGGCCTGTGATTTTCACTGGCCCTGTTTTGTTTGTTACAGACTCCTCCTAATTCCGCTGTTTTTTTCTCTTTTTGGCGATATATCAACCACAAGAGCCAGCAAAAGCTGTAATCCCTACTACTATTATCCTGTCGGACGAGAAAAGAGACCTTGCGGGTTTCATTACGTCCAGTAACTCAGCAACGCCGTTCGTTGCTGGCGCATCCGCGATAACGGATGAGTTAACTGATAGAAGGATGATATCGATGAATAAGACTAAGATTGCTAAAACCCTGATTGCTGCCCTGGCCGGTTCTGCTCTGCTGAGCGGTGCGGCGTTTGCAGATGAATCACTGTCGCAGAAAGCACAGCAAACCTCCGACAGCGCGGGTGCGAAGATCGATAGCTCTATGAAAAAAGTCGATGGTTATATGGATGACAGCGGCATCACGGCTAAAGCCAAAGCGGCGCTGGTGGACGATGACGCAATTAAAAGCACGGATATCTCCGTCAAAACGCACGATGGCGTGGTGACACTGAGCGGCTTCGTGGCTTCTCAGGATCAGGCTGAAAAAGCCGTCGCGCTGGTGCAGAAAGTCGAAGGTGTGAAATCCGTCAGCGACAAACTACACGTTAAAGACAGCAAAAATGCTTCTCTGAAAGGTTATGCGGGCGATACCGCAACCACCAGCGAAATTAAAGCTAAGCTTTTAGCAGATGATATCGTGCCATCACGCAACGTTAAGGTTGAAACCACCGACGGCGTGGTGCAGTTATCAGGGGAAGTGGCGAATCAGGCACAGTCCGATCGTGCTGAGAAGATCGCCAAAGCCATTGAAGGCGTGAAAAGCGTGAAGAATGACCTGAAGGTGAAATCTTAACGCGAGCGACTCGGCACCAGCAGGTGCCGTTTCGTAATAAAAACAAAGGTGTAAATAAGCAGTTCGATTTTCACAATGGTAAAGGAGAGGCTTATGTTTCGTTGGGGTATTATCTTTCTGGTCATCGCTCTGATTGCTGCGGCATTAGGTTTCGGCGGTCTGGCGGGTACGGCAGCATGGGCAGCTAAAATTGTCTTCATTGTCGGTATTATTCTGTTCCTCGTGAGCCTGTTTACCGGGCGCAAACGACCCTGACTACTTGCGTCTCAATAGACGCTAACCCGCGAGTCACCTAAAGCGGAGACCGGTCTTGTGCGGCATACTACGAAGCCGCAACGATTGCAGAAGCAATTGGTCAGGGAACGACAATGACTGGTTCTCCGGGATGCTGCTTCGGCGACTCCCTCAGAGCAAGCAACACTGAGGGACATCCATTGGGCACACGTATTCCGTTGACATTAGGTTCATTCGAACCGCTGGCTTTAACTCCTTTCAAATCAAATAAAATCGCCTTGGTGTGCGAAGGCGGCGGTCAGCGCGGCATCTTTACCGCAGGCGTGCTGGACGAATTTCAACGCGCAGGCTTCAATCCTTTTCAACTGTTACTCGGCACCTCGGCCGGTGCGCAAAACCTGTCGGCTTTTGTCTGTGGCCAGCCTGGCTACGCGCGACGCGTGATCTCCCGTTACACCACCAGCAAACTGTTCTTTGATCCGCTACGATTCGTGCGCGGCGGGCATCTTATCGATCTCGATTGGCTGATCGATATCACTAAACAGGAATTCCCGCTGGCGCTCAACACCGCCGAAGGGCTGTTTGCCAAAGGCAGCGAATTCTATATGTGCGCCTGCCGCAGCGACGATTACCGCGCCGAGTACTTCAACCCGATCAGCACCAACTGGCACGACATCCTAAAAGCCTCCAGCGCGATCCCCGGTTTTTACCGCAGCGGCGTGCAGATGGACGGCGTGAGCTATCTTGACGGCGGCATCAGCGATGCTATTCCGGTACGCGAAGCTGCGCGCCGTGGCGCGGACACCATTGTGGTGATCCGCACGGTGCCGTCGCAGGTGTCCTACACGCCGAAGTGGTTTAAACGCATGGAGCGCTTTTTGTCCGACAGCGCATTGCAGCCGATGATCAACATCCTGCATCAGCATGAAGAGAGCTATCGCGAGATTCAGCAGTTCATCGAGCAGCCGCCGGATAATCTGCGCATCATCGAAATCTGTCCGCCAAAACCGCTGGCGAGCATGGCGCTTGGCAGCCGCTTGTCATCGCTGAATCAGGATTACCATTTAGGTCGCCGCAGCGGGCGCTATTTCCTCGCCACGCTTGGTCAATGGTTGAGTGATGCTGAGCCGCTGGTGCGTTCAACCACGGTTACGCCGCCGGCCGCCGTGGCGAATGCGCCTGACAATCGCCCGCTGATTACGCCCGCACTGGCGGAAAACGATGCCGATTTTGATAAAGGCTCGCTGGCATGAAGTTTATCGACACGCATTGCCACTTCGATTTCCCGCCGTTCGTTGATGATGCGCACGCCAGCATTGCACGCGCTGCGCAAGCCGGCGTGGAACGCATCATTGTACCGAGCGTGGATGCCAGCCGTTTCGCGCTTGTGACGCAACTGGCGCAGCAGCATCCGGCGCTGTATGCCGCGCTGGGTCTGCATCCAATCAATATTGCTGAGCATCAGGAAGATGCGCACCTTGATGAATTAGCGCGCTGGCTGAAAAAGCCGGATAGCAAGCGTGTGGCGATCGGCGAGATCGGCCTCGATCTCTATATGGACGATGCGCAATTTGCCAAACAGACGCGGCTGCTCGATAAGCAGCTCAAGCTGGCGAAGCAATACGATCTGCCGGTGATCCTGCACTCGCGCCGCACCCACGATCAATTAGCGCTGCATTTACGTCGTCACGATCTGCCGCGTCGTGGCGTGGTACACGGTTTTGCGGGTAGCCAGCAGCAGGCGGAGCGCTTTATTCAGCTTGGCTATGCCATTGGCGTTGGCGGCACTATCACCTATGAACGCGCCAGTAAAACCCGCAACACCATCGCCAACCTGCCGCTCAAGGCGTTGTTACTGGAAACCGACGCGCCCGATATGCCGCTGCAAGGATTTCAGGGGCAGCCCAATCGCCCCGAGCGGGCGCGCAATGTGTTTGACGTGCTGTGTCAGTTACGCAGCGAATCCCCTGAAGCGATCGCCGATGCGCTTTGGCATAACAGCCAGCAGCTGTTCGCCTTGCCTGCCTGATTCTCCCCCCGACAGATTCTGCATTTACGCTGCCTTACGCCTGATTAGCTACATTGATAAAGCTGAGAGTACACTTTTGCGTCCATTTTTGTGATAATAATAACAATGACCATTACGACGCATTCCCGCCTGGTTAGCGATTATTTGTGATAATCATCACTAAATAATTGTATTTAAATGACAGGTTTTCTTTTTCGTGTGACGTGAAGCGCAATTCATTGTCACGGTAGTTGTTAGAATTATCACATTCCCCGGTGGGTTGTGCCCGCCGATCTGAATTTTGGAGAGCATCATGACCGACCTGAAAGCAGCAGCACAGCGCGCATTGCAACTGATGGATTTAACCACCCTGAACGAAGATGACACCGACGAGAAGGTGATCGCGCTGTGCCGTCAGGCGAAATCCCCAGCCGGTAACACCGCTGCCATCTGCATCTATCCGCGTTTCATCCCGGCAGCACGTAAAGCGCTGCGCGAGCAGGGCACGCCGGAAATCCGCATCGCCACCGTCACCAATTTCCCGCACGGCAACGATGACGTTGAGATCGCGCTGGCCGAAACCCGCGCGGCCATCGCCTACGGCGCTGACGAAGTGGATGTGGTGTTCCCGTATCGTGCGCTGATTGCCGGCAACCGCGATATCGGTTTCGAGCTGGTGAAAGCCTGTAAAGAAGCCTGCGCGGCGGCGAACGTGCTGCTGAAAGTGATCATCGAAAGCGGCGAGCTGAAAGACGAAGCGCTGATTCGTGCCGCTTCGGAAATCGCTATCGATGCGGGTGCCGATTTCATCAAAACCTCCACCGGTAAAGTGCCGGTCAACGCGACGCCAGAAGTGGCGGCGATCATGATGCAAGTGATCCGCGACAAAGGCGTGAAGCAGCAGGTTGGTTTCAAACCGGCGGGCGGCGTGCGCACTGCAGAAGACGCGGCGCTTTATCTGCAGCTGGCGGACGACATTCTGGGTGAAGGCTGGGCGGATGCGCGTCATTTCCGCTTTGGTGCCTCCAGCCTGCTGGCAAGCCTGCTGAATACGCTGGGCCACGAAACCGCGACCAGCAAAGCCGGTTATTAATCTCTTGCGCTGATGGTTCTGCGATTCGTAGCGGCGCGATTTATCGCGCTGGTTTTTACGCTTCAGCCCCGACTTAACATCGCGCGATAAATCGCGCCGCTACGGCAGGTGCAAGCTGCCGTATCATTTCAATTTCTATCCCTTCAGGGAGGCAACCGTGTTCCTGCCACAAGAAATTATTCGTAAAAAACGCGACGGCCAGGCGCTGAGTGAAGCGGAGATTCGCTTCTTCATCAACGGCGTGCGCGACAACAGCGTTTCGGAAGGTCAAATTGCCGCATTGGCGATGACCATCTATTTCCATGATATGACGCTCGACGAGCGCGTGGCGCTGACTATGGCGATGCGCGACTCCGGCACGGTGCTGAACTGGAAATCGCTGAATCTCAACGGCCCGATTGTTGATAAACACTCCACCGGCGGCGTTGGCGATGTCACTTCGCTGATGCTCGGCCCGATGGTAGCGGCGTGCGGCGGTTATGTGCCGATGATCTCCGGGCGCGGCCTCGGCCACACCGGCGGCACGCTGGATAAACTGGAAGCGATTCCGGGCTTTGATATCTTCCCGAGCGACGATCGTTTCCGCCAGATTATTAAAGACGTCGGCATCGCGATTATTGGCCAGACCAATTCGCTGGCGCCGGCCGACAAACGTTTTTACGCCACGCGCGATATCACTGCCACCGTGGACTCCATCCCGCTGATCACCGCGTCGATCCTCGCCAAAAAACTGGCGGAAGGATTGGATGCTCTGGTGATGGATGTGAAAGTGGGCTCCGGCGCCTTTATGCCGACCTTTGAAGCCTCAGAAAATCTGGCGCAGGCGATTGTTGGCGTCGCCAATGGCGCAGGTTGTAAAACCACCGCGCTGCTCACCGACATGAATCAGGTGCTGGCTTCTACCGCCGGTAATGCGCTGGAAGTGCGTGAAGCGGTGCAGTTCCTGACCGGCGAGGCGCGCAATCCGCGCCTGCTGGAAGTGACGATGGCGCTGTGCGCGGAAATGCTGATCTCCGGCAAACTGGCTGAGAATGACGCCGATGCGCGCCAAAAGCTGCAGCAGGTGCTGGATAACGGCAAAGCCGCTGAAGTATTTGCCCGCATGGTGGCGGCGCAAAAGGGTCCGGTAGATTTCATCGAGCGCATGGACAGCTATCTGCCCGCGCCAACGCTGAGCAAAGCGGTATACGCCGATGGCGCCGGTATCGTCAGCGCAATGGATACGCGTGCGCTCGGCATGGCGGTGGTTGCGCTCGGCGGGGGGCGCCAGCGCGCCAGCGACAGCATTGATTACAGCGTGGGCTTGAGCGACGTGACCACGCTCGGCACGCAGATTGACGCGCAGCGTCCGCTGGCAATTATCCACGCCGCGTCGGAAGCGCAGTGGCAGCAGGCCGCCGCCGCCGTTAAAGCAGCCATCACGCTGAGCGATACTGCGCCAGCGATCACGCCGGTAGTTTATCGTCGCATTAGCGAATAACTGGCGCTTCTTCGTGCCAGGCAGCGGCCGTTCGGGTATACTGATCTGATCGCTTTTTTTTGACTTGTCATCGCGCATTGCGCAGGAGACTTGCATGAAACGTGCTTTTATTATGGTTCTCGACTCCTTCGGGATCGGCTCCAGCAAAGACGCCGATAAATTCGGTGATGAAGGATCGGACACGCTCGGCCATATCGCCGAAGCCTGTTTCGAAGGCCGCGCCAATGAAGGTCGCGAAGGCCCGCTGCACTTACCGAACCTGACCAAACTGGGCCTCGGCAAAGCGGCTGAGCTCTCTACCGGTCGTTTCCCGCCAGGCCTCGATCCCAACGCGGAAATCATCGGTGCGTATGCTTACGCCAGCGAATTGTCGTCCGGTAAAGATACGCCGTCGGGCCACTGGGAAATCGCCGGCGTGCCGGTGCTGTTTGATTGGGGCTACTTCAGCGATAAAGAGAACAGCTTCCCGCAGGCGCTGCTGGATACTCTGGTGAAACGTGCCGATCTGCCGGGATATCTCGGTAATTGTCACTCATCGGGCACGGTGATCCTCGACCAGCTCGGCGAAGAGCACATGAAAACCGGTAAGCCGATTTTCTACACCTCGGCGGATTCGGTTTTCCAGATTGCCTGCCATGAAGAGACCTTTGGCCTTGATCGTCTGTACGAACTGTGTGAAATCGCCCGTGAGGAGCTGACCAATGGTGGCTACAACATCGGTCGCGTGATTGCGCGTCCGTTCGTGGGCGACAAAGCGGGTAACTTCGAGCGTACCGGCAACCGTCACGATCTGGCGGTGGAGCCGCCTTCAGCGACCATGCTGAAAAAACTAGTCGATGAGAAGGGCGGTGAAGTGATTTCGGTGGGTAAAATTGCCGATATCTACGCCGAGCAGGGCATCACGCAGAAAGTCAAAGCCACCGGCTTAGACGCGCTGTTCAACGCTACCATCGAGCAGATGAAGAAAGCGCCAGATACTTCGATTGTGTTCACTAACTTCGTTGATTTTGACTCAACGTGGGGACATCGTCGCGATATCGCCGGTTATGCGGGCGGACTGGAGTTGTTCGATCGTCGTTTGCCAGAGCTGATGGAATTGGTGAAAGAGGGCGACATTCTGATCCTCACCGCCGATCATGGCTGCGATCCAAGCTGGAAAGGCACCGAGCACACGCGTGAGCACATTCCGATTCTGATCTACGGCCCGAATGTGAAGCCAGGATCGCTGGGATACCGCGATACCTTCGCGGATATCGGCCAGACCATCGCAAAATATTTTGGCCTGTCCAGCATGGACTACGGCAAGAGCATGCTGTAAAACAGCGCCCCAAATTTAATAAGGAAAATAACCATGGCAACGCCTCATATTAATGCAGAAATGGGTGATTTCGCGGACGTCGTGCTGATGCCAGGCGATCCGCTGCGCGCAAAGCACATTGCTGAAACCTTCCTCGAAGATGTGGTGGAAGTGAACAACGTGCGCGGCATGCTGGGTTACACCGGGACTTATAAAGGCCGCAAGATTTCGGTGATGGGTCACGGCATGGGCATTCCATCCTGCTCGATCTACACCAAAGAGCTGATCACCGATTTCGGCGTGAAGAAGATTATCCGTGTCGGTTCTTGCGGCGCAGTGCGCGCAGACGTGAAACTGCGCGACGTGGTGATTGGTATGGGTGCCTGCACCGATTCCAAAGTGAACCGCATGCGCTTCAAGGATCACGACTTCGCGGCGATTGCTGACTTCGACATGGTGCGTAACGCCGTTGATGCCGCGAAAGCGCTGGGCGTTGATGCGCGCGTGGGTAACATCTTCTCCGCCGATCTGTTCTATACGCCAGATCCGCAGATGTTCGACGTGATGGAGAAGTACGGCATTCTGGGTGTGGAGATGGAAGCGGCGGGTATTTACGGCGTGGCAGCAGAGTTTGGTGCGAAAGCGCTGACCATCTGTACCGTGTCGGACCACATCCGCACCCACGAGCAGACCACGGCGGCTGAGCGTCAGACCACCTTTAACGATATGATTAAGATCGCGCTGGAGTCAGTGCTGCTGGGCGATTAATCTCTTTTCCCTCACCCTAACCCTCTCCCGCACGCGGGAGAGGGGACCAGTCGGCGCTTTTTTTCTCCCTCTCCCGGTGGGAGAGGGCCGGGGTGAAAGCACCAGACCGCACCATCCCGTAAACATCTGACACACTTTTACCCAGGCTTGTGCATCTTCGTGCTGGCTCTGAAACAATCTCTGCTTATCATTAGCGTGATAACAAAGAGACTAAGCCCACCTGATGAATTTCCGTAATTTCGAAGCAGAAGAAAAGCTGTTTGCCCGCCGTGCGATTGTCGCTTTTGCCCTGGTTGTCATCTGCTTTACCATCTTAGGCATCAACCTGTATCGCCTGCAGGTCGATCAGCACAGCTATTACCAGACGCGTTCCAACGAAAACGACATCAAAATGATCCCCATCGCGCCCACGCGTGGATTGATCTTCGATCGCAACGGTATTCCGCTGGTGCGCAACGTCAGCTGGTATGACATTCACATCACGCCGTACAAAATCGACAACATGCAGGAAACGCTGAAAGCGCTGACGCCGATTGTCGATCTCACGCCGGAAGAGATTGAAACCTTCGAGCACGAGCTCAAACAGAACAGCCGCTACAAGCCGGTTGAACTGAAAGCGCAACTGACTGACGAAGAAGTCGCGCGCTTCGCCGTCAATCAATTCCGCTTTAGCGGCGTCACCGTCGATACCTATCAGGACCGTGAATATCCTTACGGTGCCGACCTGGCGCACGTGCTTGGCTATGTTTCGAAAATCAACGATAACGACTACAAACGCCTGAACGCAGAAGGCGTTGGCGAGAACTACGCGGCTGACCACAACATCGGTAAGCAGGGCATTGAAGGCTATTACGAGTCGCTGCTGCACGGCAAAACCGGCTATCAGGAAGTGGAAGTGGATAACCACGGCCGCATCGTGCGCGTGCTAAAAGAGGTGCCGCCGGTGGCCGGTCAGAACATCACGCTGACGCTCGATCTGCATCTGCAGCAGTACGTCGAGAGTCAGCTAGCCGGGCAACGTGCCGCGGCGCTGATTGAAGATCCGCACGACGGCAGCGTGCTGGCGATGGTTTCCGCGCCGAGCTACGATCCCAATCCGTTCGTCAAAGGCATCAGCTACAAAGCCTATAAAGCCCTGCTGCAGGATAAAGACCTGCCGCTGATCAACCGCGTTACGCAAGGCTTGTATCCACCGGCGTCCACCGTGAAGCCTTATATGGCGATGTCGGCGCTGCTGACCAAAGTCATCACACCGAGCTTTACCCTATTTGGCGCGCCGACCTGGACGCTGCCGGGCACCGATCGTAAATATCGCGACTGGAAAAAAACCGGTCACGGCATGCTGGACGTCACCAAAGCCATCGAAGAGTCGGCGGACAGCTTCTTCTATCAGGTGGCGTTTATGATGGGCATCGATCGCATCCACACCATGCTGAGCCAGTTTGGCTACGGCAAATCGACCGGCATCGATCTTAACGAAGAGTACGCTGGATTGCTGCCGAGCCGCGAATGGAAGCAGAAGGTGCACAAACACGTGTGGTATCAGGGCGATACCGTTTCGGTGGGCATTGGGCAAGGTTATTGGGTGGCGACGCCGATTCAGATGGTGAAAGCGATGGTGGCGCTCATCAACAACGGGCGTGTGATCAATCCCCATCTGCTGGAGAAATCACAGCGCGGCAAGGAGGTGCAGCTCTACCAGGCAAAACTACCGCAGCCGCAGATTGGCGATGCTAAATCGCCGTATTGGTCGCTGGTGCGCCACGCCATGTTCGGTATGGCGAATGCGCCGAACGGCACCGGCTACAAATACTTTCACACTGCGCCTTATGGCATTGCAGCGAAATCGGGCACCTCGCAGGTGTTCAGCCTGAAACAGAATCAGGTGTATAACGCCAAAATGACGCCGATGCGTCTGCGTGACCACATCTTCTACACCGCGTTTGCGCCGTTTAACGATCCCAAAGTGGCGGTGGCGTTGATACTGGAAAACGGCGGCAACGAAGGCGTCACGGCGGCACCGCTGATGCGTAATATTCTCGACCACATCTTTATGCCGGAAGCCACACCGCCGCCGGTGGCGACGGCGGCGCAGTAAACCATGCGGCCATGGCAGGTTATTGTCATGCCGCATAGTTTGTGGGGGCGCGGTGCATTGCAACCTGCAACGCATCACTCCTCTCGCAATGTCGCGGTAACATGCCCAATCGCGCGTACCACTTCGCTGGAACTGTCACGAATATCCGCCATCATGCCTCCAGCTTCCTTCGCCAACCCCACGCCCTGATCGGCGCGTTTCAGGTTGGAGGCGATACCTTTCAGCGCTTTCTCCGCCAGCGTATGGTTCTGCTGCACCATGTTCTCAATTTCGGTGGTGGCGCGATTGATGTTGGCCGCCAGCGTGCGCACTTCATTGGCCACCACGGCAAAGCTGCGACCATGCTGACCGGCACGCGCCGCTTCCACCGCGGCGTTCAGCGCCAGCAGGTTGGTTTGATCGGCAATCCGGCGAATACTCTCAACAATGGCGCCAATGCGATCCGACGACTGACTCAGATCGTTGATATCACCAGAAATGCCGTGCAGCTCGCCCGCCAAATCATTCATGGTCTGCACGCTGTTCTCAATCACCGTGGCGCCAAGGCGCGTGCTTTCACTGGTTTGCAGCGCAGTTTGATACGCCTGCTGCGCCGCGTCGCGCTCTTGCTGATTCTTCTCCACCTGCGCGGTGACATCGGTAGCGAACTTCACCACTTTGTACAGCTCGCCGGTTTCGTTAAACACAGGATTGTAAGTGGCGCGCAGCCACACCGTTTGGCCGCGTTTATTCACGCGCTGGAACTGGCCGGAGATAAATTCGCCCTGATTCAGCTTGTGCCAGAAGCGGCGATATTCGTCGCTGTTGCGCATCTCCGGCGGGCAGAACTGGCTGTGATGCACGCCGATCACTTCTGACGCGTTATAGCCCATGGTTTTCAGGAAGTTGTCGTTGGTCATCAACACTTCGCCTTTGAGATTGAAGGCGATCACCGCCATCGAACGCTCAATCGCAGTGGTCATGGCGCGCTGCTCTTGCGCGTCCATGATGCGCGCGGTGATATCGCTCGCCAGCTTGACGATTTTAATCACGCGGCCGCTGCGATCCTGCACCGGCACGTAATTCGCCTCCAGCCAGATAGGACGGCTGTGTTTTGCCACGCGCAGGAATTTATCGCTGAAGCCTTCGCCGCGATTCAGGCGTCGCCAGAAGTCGCGGTATTGCGGCGAGTTAAGCATATCTGTGGTGCAGAACATGCTGTGATGCTGACCAACAATCTCTTTGAGCGTGTAGCCCATGCGCTCGAGAAACAGCTCGTTGGCGGTAAGGATCTTCCCTTCTGGGGTGAATTCGACCATGGCGATGGCATCTTGTAATGAACTGAGCGTTGCCTTGCTGTGACCGCGTTTTTGCCACGCAAGGCGTGACAATATTCCTGATGTAATAGTGCTGAACATGGTGGACCTTATTATTGGTATCGGTTGTCAGCAAGGTTATCGGCATAAGCGACTAAAAATTCACCTATACCAGCGATAGGCGAATGAATTTTTACCGGTTGGTCTGGAGGTTGCTGTAAAAGGCATCAGTCAGCTGATTTTTGCCGAAAAGCGTTTGACGGTGCCGCGCGAGTAGGGTTTAATGCGCCCCGTTGCCCGGATAGCTCAGTCGGTAGAGCAGGGGATTGAAAATCCCCGTGTCCGTGGTTCGATTCCGCGTCCGGGCACCATACATCGAAGCACACTGGTTAGAAGTGAGATCTCTAACGGGTGTCTAAACGAAGATGGTGTTCAAAGCAACGGTGACTGCATTTGCAGATGCATCATCCAAGATTGAACATAAAAATCTTCAAGAAAGGGTACCAGTTCGTGCTGGTGCCCTTTTCTCGTTGGCGTAAATAATTGCAATGATTGCGACACCTGTCAATAAAACCTCAGATTTTGTCAATTCTCGCTATCCCTCATCTGCACCAAGAATCGTTTTTGCTATGACAAATATGAATTATCCTTTAGGGTTTATCCGTAATGTCCCCATGTCCGCGAACATCATTTCAACGGCCATTTGAGCTCAATGCTCTAATTCGATAAGAAGCACCAAAATGTCCGCATCTCCAAAGCAGACATCTGCGTTCTGGGCTAACACAACGGGTAAAAGAGTAATTTTGTTAAATGAACATACCTACCCTCTGTCAGTACTGAGAGGCGCCACCGTCAGCGAACAGCTCTATACCATGCACATAACTTGAGGCATCACTGGCTAGGAAAGAAACAATAGAGGCTATTTCTTCCGGCTCTCCGATACGTCCCAACGGACTTTTAGCGGTGAGGAAGGCGATCCCCTCTTCGGCATTATCGCCAAATGCGGCTCTGAGCGACGCTGTATTCACAGGACCTGGGCTGACAATGTTTATGCGTATACCCGAACCGTGCAGCTCTGTAATCCAGCTTCGCACCATGTTTCTGACTGCGGCTTTGGTCGCACCATAAATACTCATGGTAGGACCCGGGTCTGCTGACGCCGTCGAACCAATGATAATCACGCTTGAACCCTTTCCAAGCAGGGGCAAAGCCTGCTGAACAGTCAGCACAACACCTGTAACATTTGTGGCAAACTGGTCGTGGATCTGTTTTTCAGTGATTTCACCAAGCGGAGCATGCACCCCACCGCCAGCATTAGCGACAAGAATATCGATGCAACCGAATTCCACTCTAACCTGTTCATAAAGCTCATCAAGACTAACTTTGCTGCTGACGTCAGCAACGATACCTTTTACATTTTCCCCCAGAGTCTTTAACGCCTCCTGAAGGGTTTGTGCATTCCGGCCAGTGATAATGACGTCTGCGCCTTCGTCGCTCAGATTTTTCGCTATAGCCAGACCAATGCCGCTTCCACCACCAGTGATAACGGCAACCTTTCTATTAAATGACTGATTCATAATTGCACCATGTATTTTTTTGTAGTGGTCACTATAAGAAATTCTGAGCGGGCTGTCACTAACTTCTTGTAGCGGTCACTACAAAAAAGTTTTAAGATGGCAAACAGAAACACTTCTGATGCAACGGATAAAAACTATGAGCGATACCGAAAAAACAATTAAAGCACCCAGGCGGGTATTTGACAGAGAGTCCGGCGTGCAGACAGCTAAAGCGCTGTTTCATCAGCGTGGTTATGATGCTGTGGGTATCACGGAACTGACAAAGATGCTGAATATAAATCCTCCCAGCCTTTATGCCGCTTACGGTAGTAAAGCAGGGCTGTTTGAACGCTGCCTGGATCTCTATGTTGCAGAGGGAAACCTACCGGCGGACAAAATCCTGACTCCGGGCAGGCCGCTGAATGAGGCGGTTGCAGATCTTTTTATGACTGCTGCACGTTTATACGCCCGATCCTCAGTCCAGCGAGGCTGTCTTGTGGCTGAAGGTATGCGTGCCGATGATCCGCAGGCCCGCGAGCTGGCAAGCCGCTATGGTGAGGCAGGAATTCAGTTCATCAGAAGTTATATCCGGCAGTATGAACCTGCACGGGACCGGGAGCTTTCTGATTATGTCGTGACAACGTTGCGGGGATTTTCTGCAGCCGCAGTAACGGGACTGTCAAAAGCCAGGTTAACTGCCGTGGGTCAGCTGGCCGGTCAGGCATTCAGCACTCTCCTGACGCCAAAAAATGTTTAATCAGGAGGTAAAAGTTATGTCTGTTATCGACCATGTTGAGATTGCTGTAAAAAATGCTCTGGTATCGCTCAAATTCTTTGAAGCAGCCCTCGCTCCGCTGGGGTTCAGCTTGGTTGTTTCTGTACCCCCGGATCGGACTCTAACTGGTGGTGCCCGGTATGGATTGGGCCCGGAGGGGTACCCGAGGCTCTGGCTTCATGATAAAGACATAACAGGCGCCTCAACACATCTGGCTTTTGCTGCCAGTGAACGGGCCATAGTTGACGAATTCTGGCGTGCCGCTCTACAGGTAGGCGGTAGAGACAATGGCGAACCGGGAATTCGCAATCATTACCACTCTCACTATTACGCCGCTTATATCTTAGACCCTGACGGTAATAACATCGAAGTCGTCTGTCAGAAAGGATGAGTAAGATGGCCGGACGTCACTTTGCGAAATTGAATCCCATCTGAATTACGGCCTGTTAGTTTCGCCTGGCTGCTACCCGCGAAGTGAAATATCGTGTGGTGAGTTATTGCTTTGTTACGGCAGCAAAATTTACTGCCGCATCAAACGTGGTGATTCAGCGGGCTTTCTGCACCATCAGCGTCGTACCTTAGACTTGCAACGTCTTTCAAAGGAGTGCGGCCAAAGAAACGGGCGTACTCGCGATTAAACTGAGGCACGCTGCGATAACCCACCTCCATGGCAACAGACGTGACGCTCTGCTGGCGCGCCAGTAATTTGGTTCTGGCATGGAGAAGACGGACGCGCTTCTGATACTGGACCGGACTCATGTTTGTCACGGACTTAAAATGACGATGAAAAGCCGATACGCTCATGGCTTCCTGTGCGGCCAGTGATTCAACCACAAATTCATCAGCAAAATTATGTCTAATCCAGCGAATCGCATTACCTATACGCGCCAGCATGGTTCCCGGTGAAGCAATATCCCTCAGCATCCAGCCATGTGGGCCTTTCAGAACATGATAAAGGATTTCACGTTCATATACCGGTGCGAGAGCCGGGATATCTTCAGGGCTCTTCATCAGGCGAAGCATTCTTACCCAGGCATCCAGCAGCTCGGGCGTGACGGCAGCAACGGAAAAAGCACCCGACTGTGGATCAGCCTTCACGGGAGTTAAATCAGTCAACAACGTCGCTATCCGCTCAGGTGTCAGGGTCAGACTGACCGCGAGATAAGGAGCACCGGTGGCCTCGGGAAGGACTTCGCCTACGGCTGGCAAATCTACTGACATGACAAAGTAAGAAGCAGGGTTGTAGTGGAATACCCGGTCACCTACCGTCATGGATTTACTTCCCCGCAGTATGAGATTAACCATCGGCTCATAGACCGCAGCCAGAGCATGCGCGGGAACGTCCCCCTGCACCATTGCCACACGCGGTATACCGGTTTCGGTTCGCCAGAGTCGGGCATGAGCGGCCAGAAGGCGCAGTTCGTCAAGCAGGGGTTCCAGTGTCAAGGTCAGCCTCCTCAGTATGATGATTAAAGCGAGCATAAAGCAGAAAAAGGCAAGAATCGAGCAGGAACGCAGAGGCAGAGCTGTCCCGGAGGTTTTATCCTTTTTCCTCTCGCAGACAGAAAGGATGAAACCTTGAAAATTGTACTGATTACCGGCGGCAGTGGCGGAATTGGCGCCAGTGTGGCGCAGCAGTGCGCGGCTAAAGGGATGGGGGTGATTGTGACTTATAACAGCCATCCTGAATCTGCCCTGAGGGTTGTGAAGGAGATTGAAGCGTCAGGCGGCCATGCCGTTGCGCTGCATCTGGATGTGGCTCGCACCGAAACCTTCGGCACTTTCCGCGATGCCTTACTTGAGATAGTCAGTATCACCTGGGAACGTGAGCACATTGACGTGCTGGTAAACAACGCCGGGTTTGGACTCTTCAACCCGATTGAAACGGTGACGGAGAGTGAGTTCGACACTCTTTTTGCCGTGCACCTGAAGGGCCCTTTTTTCCTGACCCAGAAGCTGCTGCCACTGATTTGCGATGGAGGACACATCATCAACGTTACCAGCGCCACCACGCGCGTGGCGACGGCAGGTGTTGCGCCCTACGCTGCCTTTAAAGGCGGCCTTGAAGTACTGACCCGCTATATGGCCAAAGAGTTCGGGCCTCGGCGCATCCGGGGAAACGCAGTCTCTCCGGGTGCAATCCGTACGTCGCTTGGCGGAGGGCTGAATGATGAATTTGAGGCGCTACTCGCCTCACAGACCGCGCTGGAACGCGTGGGGGAGCCGGATGATGTCGGCCGGGTTATCGCAGGCCTGGTCTGTGATGACGGCGTCTGGATCAACGCACAATCCATTGAGGTTGCCGGCGGCTACCAAATCTGAATCCTTCCGGAGGTTTTATGCTGGATCATCTGTTTCTTACGGTCAGCGATACAGACCGTTCTGTCCGTTTTTATACGGAAGCGCTTGCTCCTCTCGGCATCACGGTTCGTCATGATTATGACGGAAAAGAGGGGCCGCCCGGCCACCCGGATTTGAAAGGGTTCGGTGCTCAGGGCCGGATTTTTTTCTGGCTACGCGAAGGAACTGTTGCACCAGCTTCTGTACATGTCGGGTTTGTCGCACGAAATCAGACAATGGTGAACGAAGCCTATGCTTCAGCCATGCGTGCCGGCGCGTCTGACAATGGCGCACCTGGCGCCCGGCTTCACTACGATCCCCGCTACTACGCCGCCGGCGTTTTCGTCCCCGATGGCTACAGCCTGGAATTTGTTTATAAAAAATGGCAGCACCCTCAACCATGAAAACATTACTGATTTATGGCGCCACCGGTTACACGGGTCGGATGGCCGCCGCCCTGGCTAAAAGTGCCGGCCTGAATATTATTATTGCCGGCAGAAACATGCAGCGGCTGGCCGCACTTGCCCGTGGACTTGACGTCAG
>NZ_JAGXKB010000583.1:0-247 GCF_019091025.1 Pantoea sp. GbtcB22 | reverse complement strand
GTCCATCGCCATTATCAGTGCCCCCGCCGGGCTCAGGAATTCGGCCCGCGTTCCATCGACACCGGCTGCCAGCGCTTGGGGCCGCTCGATGCCAAGGCCGACGGGGTGACGCAGGACATCGGCCATTTCCCGGACAGGACCAGCGACAATTCCTGGCCGCCCCGGCGGCGGCGCGCCGGGTCGAAACGCGCGGTTGCCGAGGCGACATGCGCGGTCAGGATCACCTTGTCCATCTTGAGGAGCGGGT
>NZ_JAGXKB010000582.1:0-247 GCF_019091025.1 Pantoea sp. GbtcB22 | reverse complement strand
AGTGGGTGGCGCTCAGAAATTAATCAAGGGGACAAAATAAGCCTAAAACAGAGTATGCACAAGTCGTGTATGATTCCCATTCCCATTCTCCTTACTAGCATTGCCGCCTCAATCCCTAGTTTACGCTAGCCATTGTTTTCATCCAAAACTCAGTGGTCTATCTTTGAGATACTTGGTTTTACGATAAGCTTTCTACGACTCAAAGGGCCTAAAATTTTGTCCCAAACCTATACGACAGTAGTATAAC
>NZ_JAGXKB010000581.1:0-247 GCF_019091025.1 Pantoea sp. GbtcB22 | reverse complement strand
AACTAGAGGATTGTATGCTTCAAATAAAGGAACATCGCATGGGCACGAGGGGAAACACAGACCTCGTCTGTGTCGGCACCAGCATGGCTGCCGGGAGGCAACGACACAGCCATCTCTTACTTGCGCAATTGCTTGGTATTATTACTCCAGGTCTCACCACAATCACTCTGAATTCTGAAGTCTAAACACAAACAGGCGTAAGAGAGGGAGGAGATACGAACACAAGTGCTTAATTGTGCTGAACTGG
>NZ_JAGXKB010000580.1:0-247 GCF_019091025.1 Pantoea sp. GbtcB22 | reverse complement strand
CTCGCAACGAAGTGCGTCGGCAAATTGCCGGTCACGACACGGCCAGCCTGCATCATCTGCTTGCCTCTATCGACGAGAAACTCGGTGACTCTCTCGATGCGGTCCACGAATACCAGCATGCTGCTCAGATGGAGCAGACGGAACCATACATCTTCGATTGGGGACCGGAACTGCTATTACATCATGCTCCTGAACCGGCCGGAGAAGTGTTTGAGAAAGGGACGAAGCTGTTTCCGAAGTCTATGCG
>NZ_JAGXKB010000579.1:0-247 GCF_019091025.1 Pantoea sp. GbtcB22 | reverse complement strand
TGGTCCCCTTGCCACAGGAAACAAGGACATATTTCCTAACATAGATGAATAGAGGATTTGATCCTTGGAAGGAGTCCGGCGTCTCCTCGAGCTATCGCCCGGGCGGTCCACTCCAGTCAACAGCCTCAGCCCCTCTTCATGTTATCGCCGGAGGATTCCATTGTTCTGACCTTATCCTGAAAAACGGTGCTGCGAACGAGGGCCCCCAAAAGGTTATCGATGCAGAGGTCACTCAGATCAAAACCTG
>NZ_JAGXKB010000578.1:0-247 GCF_019091025.1 Pantoea sp. GbtcB22 | reverse complement strand
TCCTTTCTCCAAGGAAAATATTCTCCCAGATTTCCGCATCTTCCGCGAGCCTCGATTTGCACTGACTACCGCTAGTGTGTTCTTCATTGAGTGGGGCCTCTTTGTTCCCATTAGTTACATCTCCTCCTATGCTCTGGATCATGGCTTCCCTACAAAACTATCATACCAGATTGTAGCCATCCTGAACGTTGGTTCATTCTCCGGAAGATGGCTCCCAGGATTCTTTGCAGATTACTTGGGCCGATTC
>NZ_JAGXKB010000577.1:0-247 GCF_019091025.1 Pantoea sp. GbtcB22 | reverse complement strand
GGGGGTGTTCCAGCCTGAGCAGATCGTGCGCCACGCGGTAGGCGTGCTCGGGATCGCAGCCGGCGTAGCGCAGGTACTGCTGGTGTACGTGCAGGCCTGCCGCGGCATGGGCCGACCGGTAGCCAGCCAGGCGTTCGGTGTCCCCTCGAAGCGTGTGATGGCTGGTGCGCGCGATGACGGCGATGTCCTGGTGTCCCAGACCCAGCAGATGTTCGGTGGCTGCGCGGCCGCCGTCCCGGTGAGCGGT
>NZ_JAGXKB010000576.1:0-247 GCF_019091025.1 Pantoea sp. GbtcB22 | reverse complement strand
GGCGAGGTCAATTGCAAACTCCCTCTTAGAGTGCTGTAATTCACGATGCCTACGCCTGAGTCGTTTTCAATGGAGAGGCCATCGATTTCACATGTGCTGCCAGGAACGGTATCGAATACTGGAGTGACGGGTGCCCCAGCGGCACTCGCGACAGTAACCCCCGCGTTGAAGCCATTGATGCTGATGTTCTTGTAGAGCCCGGCGAGGGTCGATTGAAGGCTGATGGTGCCTACCAACCCCTGGGGAA
>NZ_JAGXKB010000575.1:0-247 GCF_019091025.1 Pantoea sp. GbtcB22 | reverse complement strand
CTCGGAACAAGGACCGTCCCGAAGCTCGCCAGGGTTTCGCGGCGAAGTGTGTCGCCTACTTGACACGTGGCATCGGCCTGATTGTGGTGGACATCGTCACCAACCGGTTAGCCAACCTGCACAACGAGGTGATCGGCCTGCTCGGCCGCGGGGAGCCCTTCTTGCTGCCGGCGGAGGCGGCCACGTATGCCGTGGCATACCGACCGTCTCGGCAGTCGACCGGCGATCAGATCGAGCTGTGGCCCAG
>NZ_JAGXKB010000060.1:0-314 GCF_019091025.1 Pantoea sp. GbtcB22 | reverse complement strand
TGTGTGTTGGTGAGGCTTCCGAGTAGCTATAGAGACCAGGGAAATGGGCAGCAGGGGGCTTTGGCGGTGATGCACTGCGATTGGCGTCTTCCCAGATTGTGACCCGGTCTCGTACTGTATTACTTCTTCCTCTCTTGGTCGAGGCTGGCGATGTATGGTCTGTCAATCCACCGATACCCTTTGACAAAGAGCCCTGGAGATCTCGTGATCGGCGGGATGACCCATCGGCGGCGTCGGTGTTTGTCCGGAACAATGAATCAGTGGATTTGCGCCAGTCACTCCCTTGAGTCCCTGTAATGAGAGGAAGACCAGTG
>NZ_JAGXKB010000574.1:0-247 GCF_019091025.1 Pantoea sp. GbtcB22 | reverse complement strand
CGGGTAGCACCAGTTCCGGGTACATCGCGAGGAATGGCTCCGGATCCGTGGGGAAAGTGGCGAGCGCGTTCTTCGTCTCGTCCTGGTAAATTCCGCCGAACCACGTCATGTGCGCAACGGACGTCACACCCTGGATTCGCTCCATTCGCTCCTTGTAACTCACGGGCAGCGTCATGATCAGCGACACCTTGTGCCGCACGATGAGGCGATCGGCGCCCGCCAGCGCAATCTGTCCGGTGAACGATTC
>NZ_JAGXKB010000573.1:0-247 GCF_019091025.1 Pantoea sp. GbtcB22 | reverse complement strand
GATGTGGTCGACGGAATCCAGCTCGCGCATCAGGTTGGCGATCCGGCGGCGCTGGTCCCCATAGAAGTACTGGCGCACGCGGGATCTCAGGTTGGTCGCCTTGCCGACGTAGATGACCCGCCCGTCCCGGTCACGGAACATGTAGACCCCGGGACGACGTGGCAGTCCGTCGGTCATGGAGATCTTGGAGTAGTAGGCCGAGCCCTTGGCCCTCGGAAGCTGGAGGAGATCGTCGATATTGGTCACC
>NZ_JAGXKB010000572.1:0-247 GCF_019091025.1 Pantoea sp. GbtcB22 | reverse complement strand
AGTCCATCCACGGAAGCCAATCAACTTATTGATGGCACTCAGTACCCTCAATTATGCACACTCAGTGCCACCATTTCAAAGCTCTGAAAACAAATTCCCAACCAACTCGCTCCAGGGCCCCGTCGCAAAGGGCGGTGCTATGTTCGCCCCATGAGCGAGGAACGCAGTCACGGACAGGGGGCGGCACCAGGGACGGCCGCGCTTCCCATGCGGGAAGCCCTGATCACTGCGGCCTTGCAGCTCTTCC
>NZ_JAGXKB010000571.1:0-247 GCF_019091025.1 Pantoea sp. GbtcB22 | reverse complement strand
CATGTCTGAAATGACCTTCGCCAAATCCTTTCTCGCAACATTGGACTCTCGTCCTATCAAGCTTCGTGCAGACCATGTCTTTGTCCCAGAACAAGTTGGCTTGCGTGTGCCGGTGAGTATTTATCCTGGGGTGCATGCAAAATTTGAACTGTTCTGGAGCTATCTTGCTAACAACTTTCTGTCTTTCTAGTACACCCTCCCCCGCCTCCAGGCCCCGCATCCAGAGATGCCCAAGAATGTAAAGAAG
>NZ_JAGXKB010000570.1:0-247 GCF_019091025.1 Pantoea sp. GbtcB22 | reverse complement strand
ATTTTTCCCGTATCACATTATGCTCCCTTCATCCCAATCTACGTGTCCTTTGATTTTTGACAACTTGATCAACTCGTCTTATTCAACATATTTGTGGAAATATAAAAAAAATCGATTCATAGTTATGCTAAACTAAATCAAAATAAAACAAATAATAATATGAACTTTTTTTAAATAAGATGAGTAATTGGAACTTAGTTTTAGAAAAAATCAAACGATCTCATTTGAGCCGCTAGTTGAATAATGG
>NZ_JAGXKB010000569.1:0-247 GCF_019091025.1 Pantoea sp. GbtcB22 | reverse complement strand
AGGATGCAGAGCTGCTGCACCTGCTGGGCCGCATGACCTACAGTGCGCATTACAAACATATGTGGGTTTCCGCAGACGAACTGGATGCCTTTATCGACAAGGAATATGGTCTGGCAGAGCTGAATAGCAGCCTCGCGGCACCCAATGAGAGCTGGCTGATCGCCGAGACCCACAAGCCGATTGGCTTCGCCAAAGTCACCTGGAACACGCCAGTGCCGGATTCCGGCATGAGCGGCGCGTTGCTCAA
>NZ_JAGXKB010000568.1:0-247 GCF_019091025.1 Pantoea sp. GbtcB22 | reverse complement strand
CGGTGTACCAGTCACCCCCGTCCGAGCCATCCGGCAGCAGGTCAGAAAGGTCCACCACGTCGCCAGCATTACCGGTGATCATCATCTGCGACATACCGTCGTTGAGGAACAGGACGTCGCCTCCCAATGAATGAACGTCACCCAGCGACAGGGCGAGGGTATTATTGCCGTGTCCATCCAGCTCCACATGATTGATCTCATCAGTATCAATACTTAGCTGAGAAAAATCGAGATGCTGCTCATCGAG
>NZ_JAGXKB010000567.1:0-247 GCF_019091025.1 Pantoea sp. GbtcB22 | reverse complement strand
AGGTCTTGGTCGGCCCGAAGCCCACGCCGATGACCAGCCCTGTTTCCTGCCTGATGCGCGCAGGCATCTGTTGCCCGAACGTCTCCAGCGGTATCAGTCTGCCGATTCCGGTAACGTCCAGAAAGCTTTCGGCAATGGAATACACTTCCTGTCCGGCCACCATCTCCCCCAGGATGGCCATCATGCGCGCCGACATGTGGCCGTTTATGTGGAATGCAATTTAAACAAAAAAAATGAGCAACTATTC
>NZ_JAGXKB010000566.1:0-247 GCF_019091025.1 Pantoea sp. GbtcB22 | reverse complement strand
ATCCCCCTCCATCGGGCAGTTTCCCAGACATTACTCACCCGTCCGCCGCTCGTCACCCCAGAGCAAGCTCTCTGTGCTACCGTTCGACTTGGATGTGTTAGGCCTGCCGCCAGCGTTCAATCTGAGCCATGATCAAACTCTTCAATTTAAGTTTGATTTGCAGAAACCAGTTCAGCGTTGCTCATCTGTAAAACGTCATAATGAATTTCATTATGTGTTCACTCGTGAGGCTTTGATATTTTTTTGC
>NZ_JAGXKB010000565.1:0-247 GCF_019091025.1 Pantoea sp. GbtcB22 | reverse complement strand
AGACCACGCGCCGCGATGTCGGTCGCGACCAGCACGCGAATGCCGCCGCATTTGAAGTCAGCCAATGCACGGGTACGCGCGCCCTGGCTCTTGTTGCCGTGGATTGCGGCGGCGGGAATGCCGTCTTTGTTCAGCTGCTCAGCCAGATGATTGGCGCCGTGTTTGGTACGGGTGGACACCAGCACTTGCTGCCAGTTATCACGACCAATCATCAGCGGCAGCAGTTCCCGCTTGCGCTTCTTATCCA
>NZ_JAGXKB010000564.1:0-248 GCF_019091025.1 Pantoea sp. GbtcB22 | reverse complement strand
ATGGTTGCCTATGCCGTCAATGTGTTTGTGTACCAATCCCTGAAAAACACGATGGACTCGGCGACGGCCGGATCGGTTAGCCGCTGGATCGCGCTGGGCGCGGCCCTCGTCTCGGCTCTCATCCTGCAGGCCCTCCATTCAGTTGTCTCCATCAAATTCCGCGCCGATCAGATCATCAGCGGCACGGTGATCAACATTCTGGCGCTTGGCATCACCGGTTATCTGTATCGTCAATTCCTGGCTGAGAA
>NZ_JAGXKB010000563.1:0-248 GCF_019091025.1 Pantoea sp. GbtcB22 | reverse complement strand
AAAGGCATACAACTAGCATATCCAGGCATGAAAAGGTAGCACAGTATTCAACTCTCCTACACATGCTAGGTAGCCAAGTCATGTGGTGATCATGTTTTTTATTTTCAAGAAATGAAAGGACTTAGCACACAATTAATATTTAGTAGAATCAAGTGAGCTTAGCCAACCATGATCAAACAAGCATCTGTACAACTAGCACAAGCAAATACTAACTCATCATACCAAAAGAGCTCTAGTGCTAGTGAAGT
>NZ_JAGXKB010000562.1:0-248 GCF_019091025.1 Pantoea sp. GbtcB22 | reverse complement strand
GCAGGTTTACCCTTATCGGGTTTGGCCCCCAGAAAATTTTGATGCTTTCCGATAATACCAGCATCCCGCCTAATGTAATCAGCAGCTGTCTCACATGATTACCATAGACAGGACGGATCAGGAACCTCTCCAATACCCAGCCCAAGACCATTCCGACAGCAACTGCACCCGCTATCGCTAATAGAAAACTGTTTGTTTCTTTAAAAAACCATGCTCCTGAGAAAGCGCCCCAGACGAATAATCCGCCA
>NZ_JAGXKB010000561.1:0-248 GCF_019091025.1 Pantoea sp. GbtcB22 | reverse complement strand
CCCTCGCCGAGGAGGGTCCACCTGTTGTGGAGGACGGAAACGCGCTTCATCACACCGACGCGCTGGCCGGTCGCCACGTCGGTCACGTCGTACGTCGCGGACGTGTCGACGAGCGATCGCAACATGATCGAGAGCATCGGCTTCGTTGACGCCTCGTCCGCGAAGACCAGCATCTCCTTGGTCTTGAGCGGCTTCCAGATCACGAAGAACAGGAGCCGCCCGTCCGGGCCGAAGATGCGGAATCCAGA
>NZ_JAGXKB010000560.1:0-248 GCF_019091025.1 Pantoea sp. GbtcB22 | reverse complement strand
ACATTGCAAAACTTATAAAACTAATCAAATGAAATTATGAAAAACTAGCAAGATTAATTAACTTCATCATGATGATTAACAACTTAATCTAAGCACCATGCTTACATAAAAATGCTAAGAAAAAAATGCTTGATCAAACATTTAACATAAACATAAAACACATATCATGAAGTTAATTAGCAACCAAGCCAACTATAATATGCAATTTAATCTAAATGTAAAAAAGTAGTTTATGCATGAAATATGAA
>NZ_JAGXKB010000559.1:0-248 GCF_019091025.1 Pantoea sp. GbtcB22 | reverse complement strand
GAAGACTGAGTTGATCCATCGAATCAGCAACTCAGGCAACAGGGAAATACTACTCGTTACCCGGTTTAGTGAGGATCCAAACGCCCCGGATGATCATGTCTAGCCCCGCCTTTTCAGATCCGGGTCCAATGGCTCCCTGAGAGATCAAAGCTTAGTGGAGCGATTTATCATTGGGTATCCCGAAAGCTTCGTCAATTTCTGCTGGATTCAGCTCCGCAGAACTGGGATGACTCGTTTTGGCTTCTCCT
>NZ_JAGXKB010000059.1:0-315 GCF_019091025.1 Pantoea sp. GbtcB22 | reverse complement strand
CATGTTCTAACCTTATATCTTGATAATCTACTATATTAAGGCTTCCTCCTAATACCTCTGAAGGGTCTTATTGACTAGTTTATAAGCTATGCGAGGCTAATGATTATTTTTAACGCATTCATAGAGTATTGTATAAGGAACGCCATATTTATACACAATCTTAGTAATATTTAGCTTTTTTTAGGCTTGAGTGGCTTCACAGGCCTTAGCCATGCAAGATTCATTAAATTTAGTAGATTTGGGTATATTGGGTGGTAGTGATAGCTTCAAAATTATGAAATTAATAAGAAATCTACAATTCCACTGAAATCTACA
>NZ_JAGXKB010000558.1:0-248 GCF_019091025.1 Pantoea sp. GbtcB22 | reverse complement strand
CCATTTAAGGTAGGCCTCAGCGACCCCCCGGCGCGTTCCCCGACAATTGACAAAAAAGCTCAATATCCAATACAGATCTCTGCCGTGACGAACCTCCCTACAACACAGCTTGGGCAAATCTTGCGTTGCAATCCTGACCTCGCTGCACCCGCGCTGAAATTGCTGGATTCGTATCTGTGTCTATGGGAATCGTATGTTCTGAAATCTGCGGAGAATATCCGGCTTGAGGATGAACGACGCAAGATGAG
>NZ_JAGXKB010000557.1:0-248 GCF_019091025.1 Pantoea sp. GbtcB22 | reverse complement strand
CGATGGACTCCGGAGTAGGTGGGCGACCGGGGTGGGTCGATCGAGTCACTCAGGCGCACTCAGACCCACAGGTGCACACGCGAAAAACGAGAGATTTAAGACACGATTGCTAAAGTTCGCATCATTTTTACGTGAGGTTACTGAGAATCATTGACGTACAGGTTAGATTATCAAATCTTGAAAGACATGCAAACAATTTAGTGTCAATTTTTGAAATTCAAAGCAAAAAATATTCTGTCCCGCACTAG
>NZ_JAGXKB010000556.1:0-248 GCF_019091025.1 Pantoea sp. GbtcB22 | reverse complement strand
AACTCATGAAAGTCTGGTTAGCACGGTCAAACGGCCATAACTTCTTCGAGGGGACTCATAATCTACGGCTATTGAGCTCGTTGGAAAGATAACTGAATGGAGCACACTATGGGAACAGGAAAACAAGATTTTGATAGGTGGGGAATTTTAATACTAAATTATAAGGCCAACGCCTCATCCCCGGCTCTAGCGTTTGCTGTTTCAGCATAGAAACCTCGGTACCATGGCCTGCTGTCCTAGTGCCAACG
>NZ_JAGXKB010000555.1:0-248 GCF_019091025.1 Pantoea sp. GbtcB22 | reverse complement strand
AGTTGAGCTAAGCTAAGCCAAATCACGCTGGCTTGCTGGCTGGCTGACTGGCAAGCTAGACAGCTGGGATTCTGCTTACCTTTTATCTAGGTAGGAACAAGAACAAGAACTTGAGGAAGGATGATCGATTGATGTGGATTTCAGTCAAGTTGGTCAAGTTAAGTTGAGTTGAGTTCTTCATGATACTGATATTCATAGTATCAACTCGATTCAAGTTAACGACAGCCCCTGTCATCGGATCGCATTGC
>NZ_JAGXKB010000554.1:0-248 GCF_019091025.1 Pantoea sp. GbtcB22 | reverse complement strand
CCAGTGCATCATCTATGGGAATTGCAGCAGAATCGCCACGGCAGCGGCGGGGCAGCACCCCAACCCTGGCAACTTTGCTAATCGGCCACGAGAAGATCTTTCGGAGATAGGTCATCGAGGTGGCAAACGAAGCGGGAAGGCAAGAGGCGTCGGTGGATTCCATAACATGGACTCTGATAAGCAAGTATGGCATTCTACTTTCTGATGGCCATTACCCATATATATTATACTGACCAAATCTTTCTGGA
>NZ_JAGXKB010000553.1:0-248 GCF_019091025.1 Pantoea sp. GbtcB22 | reverse complement strand
ACTGTAATTAATTCCTCTGTAGATAGCGGAACGAATTCACCTAGTTTTTCCTGGTTAAACTTACCGCCACGCTTTTCTATGTTTAAAGTAATGCTATTTTCTCTTACAAATTGTTCTGCAGTTACTAGATCAAACTGCCGCACCTTTTCTCTTCCGTATTTATCCGTTATCTCTTTTAGAGCATCTTTAATTACACCAAAGCTTACTACTTTTAATGTTTCTTCAGCTTGACCGCTGCATTGTTTACA
>NZ_JAGXKB010000552.1:0-248 GCF_019091025.1 Pantoea sp. GbtcB22 | reverse complement strand
AGTCAAGCTGGCGAGGAAAGCATGATCACACTCCTAGGCATGCTTGTGGTATTGCATCATGAACTCCCTCTTGTTGAAGTACATCCGCTTCTTCTTGTCGCCTTTGTACTTGCCCTTCTTCTTATTAGAGGTGTACTAAAGAAACCCCTTAATACATGACGAACATATTTCATCACAAATCACTGAAAAACGTCACAAAGTGATAATCGTGATGTTTTCGGATTTTGTCATGTATTGAGCATCATAGA
>NZ_JAGXKB010000551.1:0-248 GCF_019091025.1 Pantoea sp. GbtcB22 | reverse complement strand
CCTATTCAAGAGTTCCGTGGCAGATATTTCTTAGACGCCACTCCTATCTTACTCCATATCAGTCCCTAGAGCCTGCGGCGTATCCGAAGCTTTTTCCACAGCCTGGAGGTCAGGCCTTGGCCGAACTTCCACCTAAAAAATGATTCCCATTTGAGCCGGCAGTAGATTGCCTCCTGGGTCGGTTTGAAGATCTCCTGACGGGGGCACAGCTTGCCATTTGGGCAGCTTCCTGCTGCGCCGCTAGGTAC
>NZ_JAGXKB010000550.1:0-248 GCF_019091025.1 Pantoea sp. GbtcB22 | reverse complement strand
CGCGAAGCGCACCGGCTCGATGTCGAACCGGACCTTGCGGAGCGCCTTCACGTCCTGCACCCACGCGGCGCGGATCGCCTCGAACGCCGCCTTCTCGACCGGCGGCCAATCGACGGAAAAGACGTACGTCCCGGTCACGGCGTCGCGGTCGCCCTCCCCGACCCCGGCGAGGTGGAGGTCCGCGCGGAACGGTCCCTTGAACTCCAGGTCGACGCGGCGCGGCTCGAGCTCGGGCACCGGGTACTTCA
>NZ_JAGXKB010000549.1:0-248 GCF_019091025.1 Pantoea sp. GbtcB22 | reverse complement strand
TACAATAAGCGAGTTTGGTATGTCGTCCGCGCTTCGCTGTGGCGAGCCGGAATTGCCAGGTTGGGAATCACACTCATTTCCCGAAGCTGTTTTGATTGTGCAACTGATGCCGATTGCTACAGATTCTTAGCCCGCTAATCACCCGCAGACGTCAAAAAACACCCTAATTTATCCGTACTGCACACGCAACGGCTCGACGCACGGCGAAGCGTTGGCAAAATCACCAACGGTTCTTTACATAAATCAAG
>NZ_JAGXKB010000058.1:0-317 GCF_019091025.1 Pantoea sp. GbtcB22 | reverse complement strand
GACCATGGCTGGCCATAATGGTCGTCAGCACGTTCCTGTCTTTGTTCCCGACGAAATGGTCGGCCACAAACTGGGTGAATTTGCACCGACACGTACTTATCGCGGCCATGCTGCAGAAAAGAAAGCCAAGAAGAAATAAGTAGGAGGAAGAGATGGAAACTATTGCTCAACATCCCCATGCTCGTTCTTCTGCTCAGAAGGTTCGCCTGGTGGCAGACCTGATTCGCGGTAAGAAAGTGTCGCAGGCCCTGGATATTGTGACCTCCACCAACAAGAAAGCTGCTGTGTTGGTTAAGAAAGTCCTGGAATCTGCCATT
>NZ_JAGXKB010000548.1:0-248 GCF_019091025.1 Pantoea sp. GbtcB22 | reverse complement strand
GTTACCACCCGGTTACGCGGCGGTTGGGAAGGTGTGAGGGGCAACGCGGCTCCCCGAAGAAACCATGGCGTCGATACCGTTTTCCAGCGCTGCAGCGCCCAGGTAAGCACCCCAAGGGAAGGCAGCGATGATTACATCGGTGGTGTAGCCATCTGGCGGGATCACACCCAGACCCACGTCGCCCACGAAGGCCAGCGGACGGATATAAGCGCGTTTCAGTTTGTTCACGCGGATCACTTCCCCGCACG
>NZ_JAGXKB010000547.1:0-248 GCF_019091025.1 Pantoea sp. GbtcB22 | reverse complement strand
TGCGCAGGGGGCCATTACCCGCCAGCAGACGGAAATAAATAATGTAGGCCAGCGCGGTACAGATAAACCCAATCACCAAAATAGAAGCCCACACTTCCGGGATTTGCCAGCTGCTGGCGGGCGTTTGCGGAGCACTAAAGGCAAAGTCCGGCAGTAAAAACAGCGATGCACCCAATTGGCTGCCAAAAGCCACTTTGGTGGCTCCCAGTCCGCCGCGTGCACCAATCCAGCGCTTGGTCAGGAAACCG
>NZ_JAGXKB010000546.1:0-248 GCF_019091025.1 Pantoea sp. GbtcB22 | reverse complement strand
CCGGCTTCCAGCAAATCATCGACAATCAGTGAAACGGTGTTTTTGCTCAGCCCGAGCGCTAATGCCAGATCCTGGCGGGAGGTGATGCGGGTGGTGCGCAGTTGCATCATCACCCGCTCCAGGTTGTTCAGGCGAAGTAGTGCTGGACCTTTACCGGCTGCTTTCATAGCACTCCTCAATACTCACCACCGCGCACACGGCTGCGATAACTTTCCCAGTCAAAGCGCACCCACAAGCTGTTGCCGAGG
>NZ_JAGXKB010000545.1:0-248 GCF_019091025.1 Pantoea sp. GbtcB22 | reverse complement strand
GATCGGCACGGGATTCACCACCGCGCCATCCACCAACCAGTATCCATTGTAAGCAATGGGTGGCAATAACCCTGGCATACTACAGGACGCACGCACAGCTTGATGCAAACCGCCTTCGGTCAACCACACTTCTCGTCCGGTACTGAGATTGGTCGCGACGACGCCAAATGGCTTATCGCACCCATCGATGAGGACGTTGGGAATCAGCTGGCGGATGTGGCTAATCAGCCGGTCGCCGCGCAATAAAC
>NZ_JAGXKB010000544.1:0-248 GCF_019091025.1 Pantoea sp. GbtcB22 | reverse complement strand
CGCCACGCGCTGCTGCTGGCCACCGGATAGATG
Organism: Pantoea sp. GbtcB22; assembly: GCF_019091025.1. NCBI lineage: Bacteria > Pseudomonadati > Pseudomonadota > Gammaproteobacteria > Enterobacterales > Erwiniaceae > Pantoea > Pantoea sp. GbtcB22. The sequence goes on along the minus strand of NZ_JAGXKB010000544.1, from coordinate 215 downwards.
ACGCGGCCAGGCATCGGCTTTGTCACTCAATCCCAGGGTCGCCAGCAGCTCACGCGCATGCTTGAGTGCATCCTGCCGTGTAAATTTGTGCACACCTATCGGCGCCTCAATGATGTTTTGCAGCACCGTCATGTGCGGATAGAGGTTGAACTGCTGAAACACCATGCCCATTTTCTGGCGCTGATGAGCAATTTTACGCGCCGACAGACCATGCA
>NZ_JAGXKB010000543.1:0-249 GCF_019091025.1 Pantoea sp. GbtcB22 | reverse complement strand
CGAGTCGGCGATGGCCTCGATGCGGAACCGGTTCCACTCGTTCTGCCTGAAGGCGTTTCGGGCAGCCGGATTGTTGGTGTGGTTTTGCAGCCAGCCGCGCCGCCCTTCTTCATACAGCCCGCCCGGCCCGGCGCGCGCACTGGGATCGATCTCGATCTGGTATCCGTGGACCACTCCCGGACGAACGCGATAGGTGCGCCCGCGCCATTCCGTTTGCGTGGGCTGATCATAGGCATGACTGCGAATCTG
>NZ_JAGXKB010000542.1:0-249 GCF_019091025.1 Pantoea sp. GbtcB22 | reverse complement strand
GGCGTCCGGTGTATATTGTATCCACGGCGGTCTTACTTGCTACTACGTTCTGGTTATCGAAACTGAACAGCTTGGCGGAACTTTATGTCTGCAACCTATTGCAAGGTCTTGGAGGGGCAGTTAACGAAGCCATTGCAGAAATAACCGTAAGAATCGCCTGAAAGAGGATATATGAGAAGGAGCTGACATTATTTAGATTGCAGATTTATTCTTTGTACATCACCGTGGCAGTATGAATGGGCTGTATAT
>NZ_JAGXKB010000541.1:0-249 GCF_019091025.1 Pantoea sp. GbtcB22 | reverse complement strand
CATTTGTGTCAAATAGGCATTTATGCTCCTTTGTTGCAAAGCATGGTCGTATGCTTGTGCAATAGTTTCCTATTGGTTTTTGAGCTTGTCGACCAGAACGCTTGAGTGGGTGATAAAGATGTGACCAGAATTTTGATGCCAAACAGATAAACTGAATTAATAGTCATCCAGAAATTTTCATGTTGTCTGCTTGTTTTATTTACATGATAGTTAAATTAATAGTCCTCCAGAACATTTGCTTGTATTTAC
>NZ_JAGXKB010000540.1:0-249 GCF_019091025.1 Pantoea sp. GbtcB22 | reverse complement strand
ACCTGCCTAATGGTAGTAATAAGGTAGTGAGTATTAATATTAGTATAGTTCAAGATAGATGAAGAGTATTAGATTGCTGTGTTCTAGTAGAATGGTATTATAACAAATAGATAGCTGGTAATCGAATTAACACAGGACAAAAATCAGAATAACAATAAGCCTAATAATTACTAGCATTCAAGACAGGGCCAGTCCCTCTTCATAGCTCTGTGCCTGGAACTGGGCCAATGCTAGCTCTCTTGGTTGACG
>NZ_JAGXKB010000057.1:0-321 GCF_019091025.1 Pantoea sp. GbtcB22 | reverse complement strand
GAATGGAACGGCGAATATATCAGCCCTTACGCTGAACATGGCAAGAAGAGCGAGCAGCTTAAGAAAATCACAGTTTCTATCCCGCTGAAAGTGCTGAAGATTTTAACGGACGAGCGCAACCGCCGTCAGGTGAACAACCTGCGTCACGCCACCAACAGCGAACTGCTGTGTGAAGCCTTTTTGCATGCTTCCACCGGGCAGCCTCTGCCGAACGATGTCGATTTGCGTAAAGAACGCAGCGATGAGATTGCGGAAGAAGCGAAACAGATTATGCGTGAAATGGGCATCGATCCCGATAGTTGGGAATACTGAAGCCAGAAA
>NZ_JAGXKB010000539.1:0-249 GCF_019091025.1 Pantoea sp. GbtcB22 | reverse complement strand
AGATATAATATTCTGCCTCAAGAAGAAAAATATTCTATAAGAATGAAAAAAATAAGGACTCAAAAAAATAGGAAACATTCTAACTTAAAGAATGGAATAAACTACCTTCACAAAAATAAAAATACAGAGAAAATTGTTATTTAATATACTAACAAATATTTTACTTTTATAAGAAAAATAGGAAATATTGTACCTTCTTCACAAATTAATATTCCACCTTGGTGTTATATATATTCTTTGGTCAGAGTG
>NZ_JAGXKB010000538.1:0-249 GCF_019091025.1 Pantoea sp. GbtcB22 | reverse complement strand
AGAGAAATGGAGCTACATTTATTAGGTTAAGTGCTGACAAGATCTTTCCGGTAGCACAGAGCTGTTGAGAAACGGGGAGAGTTGTAATATCTCTGTTCTGCGTTACGCAATTAATCAATACCAGATGCAAGGTACACGCACAGAATCAGCTCTCCCATGAATGAAAGTGTAATGTAGAGCGGTAAGAAATGAAACCAGAAAAAATAACGGTGGAAGTGAAAGACAATTCCGCATGCTGTATGAACTGAA
>NZ_JAGXKB010000537.1:0-249 GCF_019091025.1 Pantoea sp. GbtcB22 | reverse complement strand
AAAATGGTGGAACACATTTATCAGACATGATTGAGCCTTGATGGGCTTCGTAGAACACCTGAAAACACCAATGGACTACCAAAATAGTCTCCCCACCCTGCTGGTGGAAAAAACATAATTGAAAGATTAACTCAATAAAATTACACTGTAACACTGTAAAAATGACATTCTAACTGTAAGAGGACCAATTGGAATTACACTGTAAAACTACACCTAACTGTAACATTGCACATACAGTTTATAAAAATT
>NZ_JAGXKB010000536.1:0-249 GCF_019091025.1 Pantoea sp. GbtcB22 | reverse complement strand
CAAATGTTTTTCCGCACAGCAGCAGTCAGCTAAAGTGCTCCTTTTACTGTTCATCGTTGGGGCGCTAATTGTCATGTACCATTCCATTTCATCTAACTATTGGTTGCGTTCGTTTTGAACAGATAAATGTGTGTAATCTGTCTTTCCTAAATTGCATGATATGAACTTGTTTTTGCAGGCTTCTTCAGGGAGGACACTAAACACTGCACAGATTCCGCTTGTTGCGAGCCATCCAGAGGTGTATGAGCC
>NZ_JAGXKB010000535.1:0-249 GCF_019091025.1 Pantoea sp. GbtcB22 | reverse complement strand
CTGCCATAGATGTTAACCAGCCCTATAGCCAGTGGGTTGGCGAAGTTACGGTATACGCCGCCACTGACATGACAATACGTCCCGGCCGAGACAATGGAAAAGCTGCCTTTAGCGCTGCCTAACACCAGCGCGTCCCCGACAAGCGCCGTCGTGGATTTAATAACAGGATCGCCCATGTAAGCGGTACTGGCCTCACCAGGAGCAGGTTTAACGTATTCAACCCCGGTGGGGAGCGGGGCGGGTGGCGAC
>NZ_JAGXKB010000534.1:0-249 GCF_019091025.1 Pantoea sp. GbtcB22 | reverse complement strand
GCAACTCTGCCGGAGCTTGTTGCTCCACTTTCATTGCCCTACGCAACGACCATGCCCATATCAGCGTACTAGCAGCCAGCAATAGGGCGAGAGCAAACATTATAAAATATTGCGTACTATAGAGACGCCACGTTTGCAGAGGAGTATCGGGAATCCCCTGCCATTTGTTCAGAATTTTTGCATAGGAGCGAGGCTGAATAGCGGCAAGAATTTTATTTAGAATACTTCCAAGCTCTCGATCTTTACGTC
>NZ_JAGXKB010000533.1:0-249 GCF_019091025.1 Pantoea sp. GbtcB22 | reverse complement strand
AAATGCGGTGAAAAAACGTTATGCATCAAGATATATAGCGAAAATCACTCATGGATGCTAACCGGTAATCGCGCTACCATTCGTTTTAACCGTGTTGTCCATAATGACAACAAACTCCCAAGCCTGGTTTCCTAAGTCGGTATAGATATGGAAGCAAGGCCGCAGCCTTGAGCTGCCAGGGTGCAGAAAGAAATGCCTGCATCTCCCGAATTTGGAAAGGTGGTCAGGTGCCACAATTTACAGATGCCT
>NZ_JAGXKB010000532.1:0-249 GCF_019091025.1 Pantoea sp. GbtcB22 | reverse complement strand
GACGCTGCTGAAACCGCGCTGCAGCTGGCGGGCGTCGGCGTTGTGCTGAACTGCGCCGGGCCGTTTGCTGCTACAGCAGAACCGCTGATGAAAGCCTGCATAGACCAGGGTATTCATTACCTTGATATCACAGCGGAAATTAACGTTTACCGGCTGGCTGAGTCACTGGGAGATAGAGCGGCGGTGGCCGGAAGTATGCTACTGCCGGGCGTGGGCTGGGACGTGGTGCCTACCGACTGCCTGGCCGTT
>NZ_JAGXKB010000531.1:0-250 GCF_019091025.1 Pantoea sp. GbtcB22 | reverse complement strand
TAGTTAAACTAATAAAAGAAAAGTATTTTAAATACAATAAGCATCACAGGTATCTTAACGTAATTGTAAAGTTGTAAACCATGACAGATAAATGAGTAAAACTGATACAATTAAATGAAAAGGTATATTGGCACTAATTCATGCTTATAGTACAGCTGCCACCTCAGGAAAATAGACAAAGAAGAAGACAATTTATATAGCGAAGATCAAATTGCGAACAGAACAGCCACTAGCATTACTGGTATACCAG
>NZ_JAGXKB010000530.1:0-250 GCF_019091025.1 Pantoea sp. GbtcB22 | reverse complement strand
CAAGGACGTGGAGATTATGCCCTAGTGCATTTCAATCCTGCTGGATTGCCACGAGCAAGTCAGATTTGAGTTTTCCTCTTCTTTGCCCAAATATTGCCTCCTTTGCGAGATCTAAAATTCCCGCTAATCCCGTGGTCTTTTTGAGTTGATCTTTTGCGAATAGCTTTGGAATAGTGCTCAGATAGCCTGTGTTAATTTTCGTAAACATTGGACAAGGATTGGTCAGGTTGTGGATTTGGAAACTGAAGTT
>NZ_JAGXKB010000529.1:0-250 GCF_019091025.1 Pantoea sp. GbtcB22 | reverse complement strand
AGTCTGTCTATTGCTTTCCTGAATCCATGACTGATCTACAACCACGGTTCTTGGCTGCACAGTGCTGCTGATCATGGACATGTAGACGAGCAACGTATCCCACCTTGTATATGAAGGGATAAGATACGGTGCATCTTGGCCGTAAGTTTTAACGGATACCCGTTGCCCGGAAAAAGGTTCGGATTTAAGCAGGTCCCCGATCGAAGCAGATGACCAGAAATGTGAAGACTCTGCTCACTGCTGTGAGAAT
>NZ_JAGXKB010000528.1:0-250 GCF_019091025.1 Pantoea sp. GbtcB22 | reverse complement strand
GTAAGTTTTTCGAAGGTGCTCATAGGACCAGGAGTATGGTATGTGTCTGTATGTACATGCATTCTGTGTTTGTACTGGATCTCAGAAAAGAGCTCACCATGGTTCAATGGGGATATAATGACCGTTGGATGTGCAATGGCTATGTGGCAACGGAACTCGAACGGAGCACTCAAGATATATATGTAAAAGCTGAAAGGGTGGCAACTATGCCATGAACCGTTAATGGTATACAATTGTTGCAAAGGTAGAT
>NZ_JAGXKB010000527.1:0-250 GCF_019091025.1 Pantoea sp. GbtcB22 | reverse complement strand
GGGAGGATTGTCGGAAAAGGCAAGATCAGATCGAAGGGGCCGATCAAATTATGCCAGTGATTCGCAGGGATTCAGCGGCGAGAAAGGCGACCACCGTCAACGCGAAGTGCCTTTAGTAATAGCAGAAAATAATAATAAGGGAGAGAGAAGTATTAAAAAATAATGGAATAGTGAAAATGGAGAGGTTGGAGAATTAATTAGAGATTAAAAAAAAATCCTCGAGCCAAAAAAAAAATAAAAAATAAATGTT
>NZ_JAGXKB010000526.1:0-250 GCF_019091025.1 Pantoea sp. GbtcB22 | reverse complement strand
CAAGCACCCCGGCTGGGCCGCGGACGGGATTCCAAAGCGAGAGCCCCGACTGAGTCGGACTAAAATCGGTCTTCTGGACGCCAAGGGCCAAGAAGCCATGCGGGAGGTTTGCAAGTTGGGTCGGGAAGTCCTCGACATAACCGCTGCAGCTGTGAAACCGGGCGTGACTACTGATTATCTCGACGAAATTTGTCACAAGGCTTGTCTTGAACGAGAGGTGAGCGGACTTACTGTATCCGTCATGTTATTT
>NZ_JAGXKB010000525.1:0-250 GCF_019091025.1 Pantoea sp. GbtcB22 | reverse complement strand
ATGATACGAATTTTTATCCCGCATTAAGGGGCAGTAAGACTCCCACCCCCAAATGCGGTGAATACGGGAAAAGTCGGTGGGAAACAACTGCCCGTAAATGCCCGATTGGTTCAACTAATAATCAGTGGGGATGAAGAAAACCCCCACTGATTAAAGTTTCAGTTTATCCGAGTATGTACAGGGAGTAATATCCATTTAAAAGGTGGAAATTGTTTTTTTGAAATAGGAAAAGTTAGTATGACTTCCTCTA
>NZ_JAGXKB010000524.1:0-250 GCF_019091025.1 Pantoea sp. GbtcB22 | reverse complement strand
CGGCCTTTGCCTCAGCGGCTGCCTTTTCTTGCTTGGCGCGAGCCTCAGCAGCCTCTCTCTCCAACCGCTCGCGAGCTTCCTTCTCTGCTTTGTCTCTAGCAGCTGCCATTTCGCGCTCCCATTGCTCTCGGCGCTCCTTAAGCTCCTTTTCCATGGCTTCGCGTTCTCGCTTTCGCTCTTTCTCCTTGGCTTCTGCATCGCGTTTGCGTTTGAATTCCTCCATTTTTCGACGGAGCTCTACTTTGCGCTT
>NZ_JAGXKB010000523.1:0-250 GCF_019091025.1 Pantoea sp. GbtcB22 | reverse complement strand
CGCCTTGTGAATTAATTTGTGCATACTTGGGGAGGAGGAGACCGTTGGAGGTTGGGTACTAACTACTACGAAGTACTACCACTACCAAGTACCGTTAAGTAAAGTACTTTGGTGCCCCCTGAGTACGGAGTATGCAGCCCCATAATCTTCATCCGTCTCCTCCACTCACACACCCGGGTGTCTGCCAGCAAATTGTCACTTCTTACTCATTTCCTCCCTCCTCGCCCTTTATACATACTACTGCTATGCT
>NZ_JAGXKB010000522.1:0-250 GCF_019091025.1 Pantoea sp. GbtcB22 | reverse complement strand
GGTCAAGCTGAAGCGCGCTTACGAAAGACCTTCCGCCACGGGCGGCACCCGAGTGCTCGTCGACCGACTATGGCCGCGCGGCATCAAGGAGGCGGAAGCAAAAATTGATCATTGGGTCAAGGAACTCGCGCCAAGCACTGAGCTTAGAAAGTGGTTCGGACACGATCCGACCCGCTGGCAGGAGTTTCGCAGGCGTTATGCGGCCGAGCACCGCCAGCATAACGATCAAGTCGATCAATTGCGCGACTTG
>NZ_JAGXKB010000056.1:0-321 GCF_019091025.1 Pantoea sp. GbtcB22 | reverse complement strand
CTCAAATCACAAAACCGATCTCGCCGGGTTAACCACGTTCTCAACCGTAAAACCAAACTCTTTGTACAGCTGATCCGCAGGCGCTGACTCACCGAAGGTGGTCATGCCGACGATCGCGCCGTTCAGGCCGGTGTATTTGATCCAGTAATCCGCGATACCCGCTTCAATCGCCACGCGTGCGGCAACGGCTTTTGGCAGCACGGATTCACGGTACGCCCCGTCCTGCTTGGCGAAGGCGACGGTGGATGGCATAGACACCACGCGCACCTTGCGGCCGTCCGCCGTCAGCTGCTCATAAGCGCTCCCTGCCAGCTCCACTCC
>NZ_JAGXKB010000521.1:0-250 GCF_019091025.1 Pantoea sp. GbtcB22 | reverse complement strand
CCATAAGAACAGATGTAACTATATAGAATATGGTATATGGCAACTGTGTAAGAGATATTTGAATATGTTAAATTTAAGAGACAGAGTCAACTACTAGTTGTAAGATGCTGTCTTTTTACTGAGTATCTGTAGTATACTTACTTACTCATAGTTACTCGGGGCCCACCTTGGCAGAATCATAGGCGGCCGCGAGGCGTCCTGATCCGAGAACCGCGCAATCTCAGCGATATAGTCAGGACTCAGGATACTG
>NZ_JAGXKB010000520.1:0-250 GCF_019091025.1 Pantoea sp. GbtcB22 | reverse complement strand
CTTTCCCGACGGCAATTGGAGGTGAAAGCACCCCCGCGCCCGCCATGGACTTCGAGCACTACGGGCAAAGCTCTCACCAGCCCAGACAACGTCGGAAGAGAGTCGCTAAGCGAAGGCAACGTAACAAGCCTCCAGTTGCTGCGCGCCTAGCGCTGGATGCTCAGCTGCGCGGTAATGTTGGCGTCTTATCTGAGGATCTAGCCGGCGACCTATTCCCCCAGCAGGCTATTCAGGGTGAGTAATCTCAACC
>NZ_JAGXKB010000519.1:0-250 GCF_019091025.1 Pantoea sp. GbtcB22 | reverse complement strand
AAGATATTCCACGATGGCTCAGCGAACAAAGCCGATTGGAAGGGCGTCGGCACCGCGAGGACCGAACCATCGGTCATCAGGACCTACATCAACGGGATAGCCTCAAGAGTCAACTCCAGACTGATTACTGAGAGGAAACTCAAAGTCGTGGTCGATGCCGGAAATGGCGCGCAGTCTCTCGCAGCCCCCTATCTGCCCGAGGCGCTTGGCTGCAGAGTGATAACGATCAACTCGATAATCGATGGGAGCT
>NZ_JAGXKB010000518.1:0-250 GCF_019091025.1 Pantoea sp. GbtcB22 | reverse complement strand
GGTTCCGCCTACACATAGGGCACTACCCGGGGGGCGAGGCTTGCATGGTGATGAGGAGGCAATTAAACACAGGGACTATCGAGAAGTCATGCAACACTTGTCAGCCCAAACCCTCAAATTCTCAACCCTTGAGCCTTGTCGTGCAATGTTTTGCACAATGTGTCGCCCTCATACATCTGAAAACACCTGGGGCAGTATCGCAAAAATCGTGAATGAGCCCTACGAAAAGCCTCTTAACACCCCGGCGAAC
>NZ_JAGXKB010000517.1:0-250 GCF_019091025.1 Pantoea sp. GbtcB22 | reverse complement strand
GATTCGGCCATCGTGCAATTAAGAACACGACATTTAGATTCTAAATCTATCAGCGACTTATATTTGCCTAAATAGGTAGGAACTATATAATAACTCAGTAACTATTAGTTATTCAAGTATAAAATCATGCTATATGATACTAAGTACCTTTCAAATCCTGAACAGGCATATTATGTCTAGTTGAATCGGCCGAGAGGAAAATAAGGAAGAGTACTATGGTATAAATCTATTCTCTAAATGATTTTGAAAA
>NZ_JAGXKB010000516.1:0-250 GCF_019091025.1 Pantoea sp. GbtcB22 | reverse complement strand
CTGGTGTGGTCCCGGCACTGAATTCACTTGCCAGAGAACGGCGGGATTCTTGGTCAATCAATTCCCATAGCACTGTCATTGGAACTGCTGAGATGATCTCGCCGATGAGGGTTCGGGGAGGTGGGGAGATGTTGGCGAAATTGGCACCACTCGTTGCGTTTGCAGTAAGGTGTTCACTGTAAGAAAATGAATCATTAGTTTCTATGTTGGAAGCACAGAAGATAAATTGCCCATTTGTAGGATAATGAAG
>NZ_JAGXKB010000515.1:0-250 GCF_019091025.1 Pantoea sp. GbtcB22 | reverse complement strand
AGTGGTACAAATATCACATCCACTATTATGTGGTTTATGCATTCAAATGCGTTGAATTGCGACAAGAACCCAAAATAACCTGCCTCAATTTTATACCCCTACTCTCCCTGTCCGGCTCAGGTAATTCACATACAATTCACGCAGTAAACTTTTCAAACCGAACCTGAATTTCTTATTATGTAAAGTAAGAAAAAAAGAGAGGGAAGGGCTTCAGCTTGTTCAGAACCTCCGGGATAAAAACGCCGAAAAG
>NZ_JAGXKB010000055.1:0-322 GCF_019091025.1 Pantoea sp. GbtcB22 | reverse complement strand
GCAGAATGCGTTCACCGGCTTCCACCAGGGTGCCGTTCAGCGAGCTGCTATCCGGACCTTTGGAGGCGTAGCTGTGCAGCTGTTTCACCGCGTTATACAGCTCTGGAGAGAGTTCCACGCCGGTGGCGCCGCCGCCGACAATGGCGATGTTGACTTTTTCCAGGCTGCCTTCGCTGGCCGAGAAACGCAGGAGCAGGTTGAGCATTTCGTTGTGGAAACGACGCGCCTGATGCGGGTTGTCGAGAAAGATCCAGAGATCTTTTACGCCCGGCGTGCCGAAGTCAATTGAGGTGCTGCCCAGCGCGATGACCAGGCGATCGTA
>NZ_JAGXKB010000514.1:0-250 GCF_019091025.1 Pantoea sp. GbtcB22 | reverse complement strand
CACAACGACAACCACAGCATGCTGGTGAATGGCTTCAGTTTTGCCGGCAGCGGCCAGAATGCCGGGATTGGCTTTATCACGCTGAAGAACTGCAGCGAGCGTAAAGGTGCTGAAAACAGTGCCGATGCCATTGCCGCGCGAGCAATGGCCAATCTTGCCAGCATTCGTGATGCGCAGATCTTCGAGCTGTCGCCGCCGTCGGTGTCCGGTTTGGGGCAGTCAGTCGGATTCACCTTTGAGCTGCAGGCGC
>NZ_JAGXKB010000513.1:0-250 GCF_019091025.1 Pantoea sp. GbtcB22 | reverse complement strand
GAGGAGTCGGTGGCGAATATTGATACCGGCAGCCATCTGGTGGAGCAGGCCGGGCAAACCATGGATGAGCTGATGCAGGGCGACAGCAGCGTGACTACGCTGATGAGCGAAATCATGTCAGCGAGCCGCGAGCAGAGCATGGGCATCGAACAGGTTAACGTGGCGATTACCCAGCTGGACGGCAGCACTCAGCAGAACGCCGCGCTCGTCAAGCAGGTTTCAGCCGCCGCGCAGTCGATGCAGCAGCAAA
>NZ_JAGXKB010000512.1:0-250 GCF_019091025.1 Pantoea sp. GbtcB22 | reverse complement strand
ATGCGTTACCGTCCGGCTATTTCGAGGCGGTCAGAAGCCATCCGTTTTATGTGGTTGAGCATGCTGAATATGGCGTGGCCGCGACCGGATTTCTTGACTTGCACAACGGCAGCGTTGTAGCGATCTTCACGCTGCCCGCCTGCAACGGCAAAGGTTATGCCAGCGCCATCATGCAGGTAATCATCGATGCAGCGCGTCAGCGGGGTTTTGATAGACTGACACTCGCCGCCACGCCCAACGCGAGCGGCTT
>NZ_JAGXKB010000511.1:0-250 GCF_019091025.1 Pantoea sp. GbtcB22 | reverse complement strand
TCCCAGGATGCACGCGATGGCGACTGCCGCCGCGGCCCTGATGGAAGCTCGGTTCGGTGATATCGTCAATTGGAATCGAGACCGATTCACCGCTCTCGACATCGGTCACCGAACGCTTGTTGATGGCCTCGGTGATCGATTGCTTGATTTGCGACTTATAACGGCGCAGAAAGCGCTGCCGATTGACGGCGCTTTTGTTCTTACCGATGAGACGCCGATCGTTAAAATAGGCCAAAAAAATCCCCCAAAC
>NZ_JAGXKB010000510.1:0-250 GCF_019091025.1 Pantoea sp. GbtcB22 | reverse complement strand
GCTCGCCGAGACGAAGTTGCGCCAGATGATAGAGATCGGCTTCGATGATGCAGGCAATGCGCGGATAGCCGCCGGTGGTTTGTGCGCCCGCCATCAACACAATCGGCTGACCATTGGGCGGCACCTGCACCACGCCGGGCACTAAACCGTGCGACAGCAAATCGCGCGTTGCATCGCGTTGCAGTTGACGTCCCTGCAGGCGATAACCCATGCGATTACTTTGCGGACTGAGCTTCCACGGGCTGCGCCA
>NZ_JAGXKB010000509.1:0-250 GCF_019091025.1 Pantoea sp. GbtcB22 | reverse complement strand
GGACGCCGGAAAAACTGCCAGAGCCGGGCAAAGTGATGAACTTCCAGTATCGTCTGCACTTCACCCGTGACGGGAATCAGCTGCACTCAGACGACATCGCCTGGGTAAAAGACACGCTGCGCTCTGCCGGTGGTGTGAAGCAGTCGAATCTGGTGCGTCAGCCGGATGGTTCTATTGCCTTCACCGTGGATTTCGTTGGGAAAGCGATGAGCAAGCTGCCGGAAGAAACGCAAGAGGCGCCGCAGGGGAG
>NZ_JAGXKB010000508.1:0-250 GCF_019091025.1 Pantoea sp. GbtcB22 | reverse complement strand
GGCCAACGACGAGTGTGCAGGCCGGTGGGACTTTTGGGCCGGCTGTCCTCGCGCCGCTAACGCGGTTCCTTCACTTCGCTCGTCAGCCTAACGGACCGGCGGAGACGGGACTTCCCTGTCCCGGCTTCGCCTTTCGCCCGCGTCCTGCGGGCTCTCCTGGCTTCCTCGCTTCGTTCTGCGCTGCGAATTGCCGGCCCAAAATTGCCCCCGGCCCGCTTCGACGCTTCAGTGCGTGTCGCAGCAGATGTGT
>NZ_JAGXKB010000507.1:0-251 GCF_019091025.1 Pantoea sp. GbtcB22 | reverse complement strand
CGATGCGGTCCGACAGCCGCAGGTCCAGCAGGTTGTTCCAGTAGGTGTGCAGCTGCTCGGGGCGGGTGGTGGTGATGGCCAGGTGTCCCATGCCGGAGCGGCCGGTGACGAACGCGGTGTTCTGCATGCGCAGCGGTGCGGTGGTGGTGCGGGCGCGGGTGAAGATCGCGGTGGTGATTCCTTTCGGGCCGGGGAAGCGCCACAGCCGTTCGACGCCGCGCCGGGCGGCCTCCCCCGGGGTACCTTCGGTG
>NZ_JAGXKB010000506.1:0-251 GCF_019091025.1 Pantoea sp. GbtcB22 | reverse complement strand
CAGGTTGGTCCTCGAATGCGTCACGTGTCCGCTCTTTCGACCGGAACGTATCACGTGTCACGTCATGTGTCAGTTTTTTGGCCCCTTCACAGCCGTGTAGCGAGCCAGCCGAGCCCCGCACAGAGGATAGCGGCGTTGATGGCCTGTTGCGCCGTCCTGGACCAGGACCGGCGCGCTGCCCATCGAACGAACGGCACTACGATCAGGATCAATCCCAGCTGGAAGACTTCGATCCCGCAATTGAAAGCGGC
>NZ_JAGXKB010000505.1:0-251 GCF_019091025.1 Pantoea sp. GbtcB22 | reverse complement strand
GCTATTCTGCCAAGAAGAAATTGGAGCACCAGGTAAATGATAGCCTTGTCGCTCTGCAAAGAGTCCACCTACGACATTGTCAGATTATCCCTGCCACGAAAGTTTTGATTATAAAAAAAGCTCGATCTTACCTTCGTTTAATGGACCTCGGATGCGATCTTGATAGCTTTCTCCTCCAAGATTTCCAGTAATTTTCCAATGAATATCCGATTGATTGAAACCCGAAAGCGAGTAGCTCAGAATACCTCGTG
>NZ_JAGXKB010000054.1:0-323 GCF_019091025.1 Pantoea sp. GbtcB22 | reverse complement strand
AGCCCGAAATTCCGTCACATTTCTTAATTTTTGAATCCGCGACATCCCTCACGGCCATAAGGAGCAACCCTACGATCTCACCATTCCTCAGGCTGGGAGGTCAAAGGAAGACTGAGTAATCGGCACGTGGCGCGAGGAGCAAATACGGCAGGATTTGGAGCCCCGGTACCGTCGTTCAATGCCTCAGCCCGAAATTCCGTCACATTTCGTAATTTTCGAATCCGCGACATCCCTCACGGCCATAAGGAGCTACCCTACGATCTCACCATTCCCCGGGCTGGGAGGTCAAAGAAAGACTGAGTAATCGGCACGTGGCGAGAGGG
>NZ_JAGXKB010000504.1:0-251 GCF_019091025.1 Pantoea sp. GbtcB22 | reverse complement strand
ATCCTAGTTCAGCGGCGGTGAAGCAGGTACTCAAGCTCATTCGTCGGGCATTTCCGTATCAATCAGTAGTCAATCATCCCAAGCGAATATGTCTTTATAACCATTTAGGGTTATGCTTGTGTCCCCCTGTCAATGATTCGCCTGAATTACGGAAAATCTATCGCCACAATATTAAGAATGTTATTCGCATTCTCGAAGGCAAGTCAAAAATTATTATTAAGGAATTGGAAGTGGAGCGTGATAAGGCAAGT
>NZ_JAGXKB010000503.1:0-251 GCF_019091025.1 Pantoea sp. GbtcB22 | reverse complement strand
TCAACATCTTGCCCATCAAACACATTCGGACTTTAGCTGCGAAAAGCGATCTTTTCGACCTTATTCTCCACTTTCTTGAAGCCAACTCTACGAACATCAGAAGTCATCCAGGAGGTCTGATCTAGGGTGAAAACGAATCGCTCCTTGATATCTGACACAATCTGGTCACCGAGCTTCTTAGAATCCTCGGAGAAGGAGCTCAGAACATAGAAACGACTAAGGCTCCAGCCAAGACTTTGATCAAGATGCTA
>NZ_JAGXKB010000502.1:0-251 GCF_019091025.1 Pantoea sp. GbtcB22 | reverse complement strand
TACAGCAGCCCAGTTTGAGTTGAGCAATTTCTTCCCTAGTACTGCCTGGATTGATTTCGATCACGTTTCCGGTAGTACCTTTGTGGCTGACCAGTCTGGCGATTTAACGTCACCTTCGTCATCAATATCTGATCCCGACCCGGAGATCCCTGTCACGAAAACAACTACAAGCACGTCTTTCACAACTGATTTGGAAACTTCCACCACGACAACCACTGCAGCCGAGCACACCTCGACAATGACATCAACCA
>NZ_JAGXKB010000501.1:0-251 GCF_019091025.1 Pantoea sp. GbtcB22 | reverse complement strand
ACCATCTCACTGAAAGCCTACGCCCAAGGGAGAGAGCGCTTCCAGGGCGCCACTATTGACTATCTTTGGCTGGACGAAGAGCCAGACGAGTCAATCTTCACTGAAGCTCTGACGCGAACAAACATCGCCCGCGGTCCATCTGTACTAACCTTTACGCCGCTCAAGGGCATGAGTTCAGTCGTTAAGCGTTACTTACTCGACAAGTCGCCAGACCGGGCCGTTGTCACGATGACCCTGGAGGATGCCGCCCA
>NZ_JAGXKB010000500.1:0-251 GCF_019091025.1 Pantoea sp. GbtcB22 | reverse complement strand
AAGTCGATTTCTGGGTTTTGCCGTTGTTGTGCCTGGTAATGCTTCTCTCGACGCGTTTACAGTGTTAGCTACTGACGTGTTACAGATGTATTTTTTTGATTGTATGGACAGAGTGAGTCTAAGTCATCATCATTCTGTTTCTGGTCTATACTTACCAAAATAGAGCAACCTCGCAAACGCAAAAACAGACGGTCTTGATGAAGATCTCAACTTCAAAGGAAATGATTATTCCCTCATGATACTGATATTCT
>NZ_JAGXKB010000499.1:0-251 GCF_019091025.1 Pantoea sp. GbtcB22 | reverse complement strand
CAGGTAAAAATAAACAGTATTTTTGTCTCTCCTTTGATAAACGAGGTTTATTTCCCGCAGTTTATTTAGATGGTGCGTAATAGTTGGCGGGGTTAAGCCAAGCTTTCCGGCTATCGCCTGGCCATGCAGCGGCCCTTTGGCAAGGAGAAATACAATCCGGATTCTGGTGGGGTCTCCCATAGTTTTATAAAAAGCTACTAAACGATTCAATTGCATATTACAGCGCCTCATTTCGATCGTCATCTAATTAG
>NZ_JAGXKB010000053.1:0-323 GCF_019091025.1 Pantoea sp. GbtcB22 | reverse complement strand
TGTCTGATCCAGCGCAGCGGGGCCAGCGCTGACGCTTTCGCCAGCGCGGAGAGCAAACCGAGCGCCACCGCCAGCGCAAACGCCAGCAATGTCACTCGCAAGGTGAGGCACGCGGCGGCAAGAAAAGTGTCGGCATAGTGCCACAGGGTTAGCCATTGATAACTCATGGTTCTGCTCCTTCGGGCGGCGCAGCAGCAGTTGCCGCGCCGCGTGCGATCAATATTGCGGATTCAGCGGATAACGCGGTTTGTTGCCGAACCATTTCTGATACAGCTGGGCGTCTTCACCGGAGGCGTGAATTTCAAACAGGAATTCGTTGAGAT
>NZ_JAGXKB010000006.1:0-276731 GCF_019091025.1 Pantoea sp. GbtcB22 | reverse complement strand
TCTGCGTTGCCGCTTTGCCGTCTCAGTGGTGGCGCATTATAGGGAGTTATTCGGAGCTGACAAGGGTTAATTGCAAATAAATTACTGTTCGACCTAAATTTCGCCACAACGCTGTATTTCACAACGATTTGCCTGGTAACTGCGCAAAACCCTGGGCAAAAAGCGCCACTTTATTCCAATCGGTGTACTCCACTTCTTTCGATGTATCGGTTTCCCCGCCGGTCATACGCATAATGAATTGAATCATGACGCGATCAAACCAGCGATAACGCGGATAACGCAACGCCCCAGCGAAAACCGCACAGCAATCGGGTTGCCACGGTGACTGCTCCAGGAACTTGCGCGTATACGCATTGGTCTCTGGCGTACACTTATCTGCTTTACGCGCCGTCAGGTTGACACTAAAGAAGCCGCTCACCCGCTGCTGCAGCTGTGCTCTGTGCTGGGTGACAAATTTCAGCAACGCCGGATTGAAATGGCCATAGCGGATCGAAGCACCAATCAGCACGCGATCATACTGCAACCAATCAATCTGCTGCGCCTGCAGTAAATCGATCACGTCACACAGTTGATGCGGCACTAACGTCTGTGCAATGCGCGCGGCAATGTCACGGGTTTGCCCATCGCGGCTGGAATACAGAATCAACGCTTTCATTACTCAATCCTATTTTATTATTCGCGCCAAAAGGTCGGCGTGAACAGCACCAGCAGCGTGAACACTTCAAGGCGTCCAAACAGCATGGTTAAAATCAAAATCCACTTCGCGACATCATTCATTGAAGTGAAGTTGTCTGCTACCACACCCAAACCGGGCCCGAGGTTATTCAGGGTCGCGGCCACGGCAGCAAAAGCCGAGAAGTCATCCACGCCAGTGGCGATGATCGCCAACATGCTGAGCAGGAACACCAGCGCATAAGCTGAGAAGAAACCCCACACCGCTTCGAGGATACGTTCCGGCAGCGCGCGATTACCCAACTTGATGGTGTAAACCGCATTCGGGTGCACCAATCGCTTCAGTTCACGCGAACCCTGTTTGAACAGCAGAAGAATGCGAATCACCTTCAAACCGCCGCCGGTTGAACCCGCCATGCCGCCGATAAAAGCCGAGCACAGTAGCAGCACCGGCAGGAACAGCGGCCAGCGCGCAATACTGTCGGTGGTAAAACCGGCCGTGGTCGCCATTGATACCACCTGGAAAAACGCCTGATTCAGCGTTTGCCAGCCGCTGGCGTACACATTGTGAAACCACAACACTATGGTACAGATCAGCACTAAGGTCAGTTGTACGCCAATAAACATGCGGAATTCGGGATCGCGCCAGTACACTTTCAGGTTGCGACCACTTAATAAAGAGAAGTGCAGGCCATAGTTACAGCCCGAGATCAGCAGAAATACCGCGACAATGGTGTTGATAGTTGGGCTATTAAAGTAGCCGATGCTGGCATCATGGGTTGAGAACCCGCCAATCGCGATCGTCGAGAAGCTATGGCCGATAGCATCAAACATCGGCATGCCCGCCAGCCACAGCGCCACCGCGCACGCCACGGTGAGCAATACGTAGATCAGCCACAGCGTTTTAGCTGTTTCCGCGATACGCGGGCGCATCTTGTTATCTTTCAACGGTCCCGGCATTTCGGCGCGATAGAGCTGCATGCCACCCACGCCCAGAATGGGCAGAATCGCCACCGCCAGCACAATGATCCCCATCCCGCCGAGCCACTGCAGCATCTGACGATAGAACAAAATCGCTTTAGGCAACGTATCCAGTCCCACCAGCGTGGTGGCGCCGGTGGTAGTGAGGCCAGAGAAGGACTCAAAGAAGGCATCAGTGATTGAGAGATGCGGCTGCTCGGCGAAGATAAACGGCATCGCACCGACGCTGCCCAACACGGTCCAGAACAGCACCACGATAAGGAAGCCTTCGCGCGGCTTGAGTTCGGTTTTCTGCTTGCGGTTTGGCCACCACAGCAGTGAACCGATAACGATCGCCATCATAAAGGTCTGACTGAACGCGCGCCCGGCACCATCACGGTAAATCAAGGCGACGAGGCCCGGTAAAATCATGGTCACCGAGAACAGAATCACCAGCAGGCCCACGATGCGGGTAATGGCGCGAAAATGCATTCAGCCGTTTCCTTTAAACAGAAGCTTTTAGTTTGTCAGCGGGATGAGCGTCAGCGCGCCCCGGCTGTAATCAGAGAGGTTTTGGCGAAAGCCATCAATCTGCGCATGCGGCAACGCTAAACGCAGCGCAATACGATCCTGATAATGGCTCTCTTCTATAATGCCGTCAAAACGTTGCAGCAAGCGTTCGATGTCGCTGAGTTGGGCGTAATCGCACTGCAGAGTAAAAGATTCCATCGGCACTTTACGCTGACGCGCCAGTTGCTTCAGCCCTTGCTGCACGCCGCCGCCATAAGCTTTTACCAGTCCGCCGGTGCCCAGCATGATGCCGCCATAATAACGCACCACCACCGCGGTGATCTCACCGACACCGCTACCCATCAGTTGGGCCAGCATCGGTTTGCCCGCGGTGCCAGAAGGTTCGCCATCATCGGAGAAACCCAGCTGCTGCGAATCATCCGGCGCACCCGCCACCCACGCCCAGCAGTGATGCCGCGCGGAGGGATGTTCCTGCTTCACCTGCTGCACAAACGCGCGCGCCGCTTCCACGCCGGCCGTGTGCGCCAGCAAGGTGATGAAGCGGCTTTTCTTGATGGTTTCCTCGCTGAGACTTACGGCCTGAGCGGGAATGTCGTAAGCATCCATCAGGCAAGGTGCAAGTCGCGCGTCATGTTTTCAATGCGATTAGCGTGAACCACCACGTTATCCTCAATACGAATACCGCCGTAAGGTTTCAGTGCATCAATTGCCGCCCAGTCAAAGTATTGGCTGAACTTGCCGCCGCGCAGCTTCGTCAGCAGCGAATCGATAATATAGAAGCCCGGTTCGATAGTCAGCACCATGCCAGGTTCCAGCACGCGCGTACAACGCAAATACGGATATTGCGACGGTGCCGCCAGATGCGTACCGTTGTCATCCTGCATGAAGCCAGCCACATCGTGCACCTGCAAGCCGAGCGGATGTCCAAGGCCGTGCGGCATAAACGGACCGGTTAAATCTTCCGCCACCAGCGTCTCTTCAGTCAGGCCTTTCACCAACTCGAACTTCAGCAGCAGACGCGCAATGCGCTGATGCATCTGCAGATGATAATCGGTATAGCGCACGCCGGCTTTCAAGGTGGCGATCAGCGCCAGCTCTTCCTTGTTCATCGCCGCAACCATGTCGGCATAGCGCGATTTGCTCTGCGCCGCGTAGCTGCGCGTCAGGTCAGCGGCGTAACCGAGGTATTCCGCACCGGCGTCAATCAGGAAGCTGTGGCGTTTGGCCGGCGGCTGATGATCCAGTTTGGTGTAGTGCAGCACCGCGGCATGTTCATTGAGCGCGATGATGTTGCCATATGGCACATCGGTATCGCGATGGCCGGTTGCGGTCAGATAGGCGATATTGATATCGAACTCGCTCATGCCAGAGAAGAACGCCTCTTTGGCAGCGCGATGGCCCGCCACCGCCAGCTTCTGCGCTTCGCGCATACACGCCAGTTCATAGTCGGTTTTGATACTGCGATGATAATGCAGGAAATCGATCACGCCTTTCGGGTTCACCTGCTCGCTGTTAATACCGAGCTGGGAAGCGCGTGACGGCACCGGACCGATATAGGCCACTTTCTCGCGCTGTGCTGGCAGCAGCTGCGCGATCTCATCGGCACTCTTCAGGCCAATCACCTCCACGTCGTTAGTCCAGAAGCTGTTTGGCAGCGGCTCAACGTTGTGCCAGTAATCAACCGGCGAATAGAACCACAGCTTGGGTTTATTCACGCCATCAATCCATAACCAGCAGTTTGGCACCTGCGTCACCGGCACCCACGCTTTGAACTGGGGATTCACCTTAAACGGATAGTCGTGATCGTCGAGAAAAACGGTCAACAGTTCGCCGGAATGAATCAGCATGGCATCAAGCTTAAAGCGAGCCAGCACCTGCTGCGCTCGCTGCTGCAGCGTATTGATGTGCGCGTGATACAGGGTTTTCAGTGAATCCATGGACTTGTCTCCGATGTCGCGAAAGTGGCCGCAGTGTAGCACAGCCGTGTTAGTGATGCCGTGCTGCGCGCGCTGTGATCGTTGTATCAAATAATCAAACTCTGGTTTGCAAATAATTAACATCACACTCACACTCCAACTCATCTGGTATGACCAGATCAACTTTCGCGGTTTCAGGAGACGGACATGCTCTACCAAGGCGATACCCTTTCAGTTCACTGGCTTGACGACGGCATCGCCGAGCTAGTTTTCGATGCGCCCGGTTCGGTGAACAAACTCGATACCAAAACCGTTGCCTCGTTGGGCGAGGCATTAAGCGTATTGGAACAGCAACCCGCGCTGCGCGGCCTGTTGCTCTCGTCGGCCAAACCGGCATTTATCGTTGGTGCCGACATCACAGAATTCCTGTCGCTGTTTGATGCGCCAGAAGAGAAGCTGAGCCAGTGGCTAGCGTTTGCCAACAGCATCTTCAATCGTTTAGAGGATTTGCCAGTGCCCACCGTGGCCGCCATCGACGGCTATGCGCTGGGCGGCGGCTGTGAATGCATACTGGCGACCGACTTCCGCATTGCCACGCCGACCGCACACATCGGCCTGCCGGAAACCAAACTGGGCATTATGCCGGGCTTTGGCGGCAGCGTGCGCTTGCCACGCCTGCTTGGCGCCGATAGCGCGATGGAGATTATCGCTGCCGGTAAAGATGTTGATGGCAGCAGCGCCCTGAAACTCGGTTTGGTGGATGCGGTAGTCAGCAGCGACAAACTACGTGCCGCTGCGCTGACCGTATTGCAGGACGCCATCGTGCAGGGCAACTGGCAGACACGCCGCGCGCCGAAGCTGGCACCGCTGAAACTCAGCCCGATTGAAGCCGCCATGAGCTTCACCATCGCCAAAAGCATGGTGCTGCAAACCGCGGGCAAACACTATCCGGCACCGATCACCGCCATCAAAACCATTGAAGCTGCCGCCAGCCTCGGACGTGATGATGCGCTGAAGCTGGAAACCGCCGCGTTTGTGCCGCTGGCGCAAAGCGACGTGGCGCGCGCGCTGGTCGGTATCTTCCTGAACGATCAGTACGTCAAAGGCCTGGCGAAAAAGCACAGCAGTGCAGCCGGTGCGCCGCAGCAAGCGGCAGTATTAGGCGCAGGCATTATGGGCGGCGGCATTGCTTATCAATCGGCATGGAAAGGTGTGCCGGTGATGATGAAAGATATCAATCCGCAGGCATTAACGCTGGGCATGACCGAAGCCAGCAAGCTGCTGAACAAACAGCTGGAGCGCGGCAAAATTGACGGCGCGAAACTGGCGAGCGTACTCACCACCATTCAGCCCACGCTGGATTACGCCGGATTCGAACGCACCGACGTGGTGGTAGAAGCGGTAGTAGAGAATCCGCAGATCAAAGCCAAAGTGCTGGCAGAGACCGAACAGCATCTGCGCGAGGACGCCATTCTCGCCTCCAACACCTCAACCATTCCGATTAGCCAGCTGGCGCAAGCCCTGAAACGTCCGGAAAACTTCTGCGGCATGCACTTCTTCAATCCGGTGCCGCGTATGCCGCTGGTTGAAGTGATTCGCGGTGAGAAAACCTCAGAAGCGACCCTCAGCAAAGTGGTGGCCTGGGCGAGCAAAATGGGCAAGACGCCGATTGTGGTGAATGATTGTCCCGGCTTCTTTGTGAATCGCGTGCTGTTCCCCTACTTCGCCGCCTTCAGCCTGCTGCTGCGCGACGGCGCGGATTTCCGTCAGATCGATAAAGTGATGGAAAAACAGTTCGGCTGGCCGATGGGCCCCGCGTGGCTGCTGGATGTGGTCGGCATTGATACCGCGCATCACGCTCAGCAGGTGATGGCGCAAGGTTTCCCGTCTCGCATGCAGAAAGATTATCGCGACGCGATCGACGTGCTGTTTGACGCCAAACGTTACGGCCAGAAAAACGGTCAGGGCTTTTACCGCTGGGAGCAGGATAAAAAAGGCAAAGCGCAGAAGAGAGCCGATGCGGCTGTCGATGCGCTGCTGGAACCGATTTGCCAGCCGAAGCGCGTGTTCAGCGATGACGAGATCGCCAACCGCATGATGCTGCCGATGCTCAACGAAGTGGTGCGCTGCCTCGAAGAGAAGATCATCGCTTCACCGGCCGAAGCTGATATGGCGCTGGTGTACGGTTTAGGCTTCCCGCCGTTCCGTGGCGGCGCGTTCCGCTACATGGATACGCTGGGCAACAGCAACGTGGTCGATCAGGCCAAACGTTATACCGCGCTCGGCCCGCTGTACGCGCTGCCGGAGCTGCTGTTGCAAAAAGCCCATCAGCATCAGAGCTGGTATCCCGCGGTGCAACCGATTGACGAAGCGGCGCTGCAAAGTGCCTGAGGTAATGAAAATGGAAAAAGTGGTAATTGTTGATGCGGTCCGCACGCCGATGGGCCGCTCCAAAGGCGGCGCGTTTCGTCAGGTACGGGCGGAAGATCTCTCGGCGCATTTGATGCGCGAGCTGCTGAGCCGCAACCCGGCGGTTGATCCCGCCACGCTGGACGACATTATCTGGGGCTGCGTGCAGCAGACGCTGGAGCAAGGCTTCAACATTGCACGTAACGCCGCGCTGCTGGCGGAGATCCCGCATCGCGTACCTGCCAGCACCGTCAACCGCCTGTGCGGTTCGTCGATGCAGGCGCTGCACGACGCGGCACGCGCGATTATGGTTGGCGATGCGCACAGCTGCCTGATTGGCGGTGTAGAACATATGGGCCACGTGCCGATGAGCCACGGCGTGGATTTCCATCCGGGCCTGGGTCGCACGGTGGCGAAGGCGGCGGGCATGATGGGTTTAACCGCCGAGATGCTGGCGCGCATGCATCACATTACGCGTGAGCAGCAGGATGCTTTTGCGCTGCGTTCGCACCAGCGCGCCTGGGCAGCAACCCAGCGCGGCGACTTCAAGCGTGAAATTGTGGCGACCTACGGCCACGACGCCGACGGCGTGTTGAAGCGCTTTGAGAGCGACGAAGTGATCCGCGAAGAGACCAGCCTCGAAGGATTGGCTGCGCTGCGCCCGGCATTCGATCCGGTCAACGGCACCGTGACCGCAGGCAGCTCATCCGCGCTTTCCGACGGCGCAGCCGCGATGTTGATCATGAGTGAAAGCCGCGCACGCGAACTCGGTCTGACAGCGCGCGCGCGCATTCGCAGCATGGCGGTGGTTGGCTGCGATCCGTCGATTATGGGTTACGGTCCGGTTCCCGCCAGCAAGCTGGCGCTTAAGCGCGCCGGATTGAGCGTGCAGGATATCGACCTGTTCGAGTTCAACGAGGCTTTTGCCGCACAGGCGCTGCCATGCATTAAAGACATGGGCTTGTTGGAACAGCTGGATGAGAAAGTGAATTTGAACGGCGGCGCGATTGCGCTCGGTCATCCGCTGGGATGTTCCGGTGCGCGTATCAGTACTACGCTGCTGAATCTGATGGAACGTCGCGATGTGCAATTTGGTCTGGCGACCATGTGCATTGGTTTAGGCCAGGGCATCGCCACGGTGTTCGAACGGGTTTAATACGTTAATGTTGCACGTGTTACCGCCCTTTCGGGCGGTTTTTTTACGCAATACATTGCGCCGCGACGAATCCGTGCACATTCTCGTAGCGGCGCGATTTATCGCGTTCTGTTGACCTCAAATAAAGGCAAACGCATCGCCAAACATCTGCGCTTCCAGCGCACCGCGCTCGGCGCAGAAACGCTCACGCGCAATCTTCGCCATCTCAAAACGACCGGCAATATAGATATCGTGCTCGCTGAGCGACGCGAAATCCTGCATCACCGCCGTCAGCACCGTGCCGCTGCGTCCGGTCCAGTCATCCGCCGGTTGTTCAACCACCGGGATCACTTTCAGGTTCGGATGCTTCACCGCCAGCGCATTCAGCTCATCCAGATCGTACAGATGCATCAGCTCACGGCCGCCCCAGTAAATCGCAATCTCGCGATCGGGTTGCTGTGCCAGCGCGGTCAGCAGAATAGAACGCGCATAGGAGAAGCCGGTACCGCCCGCGATCAGAATGATCGGACGCTCGCTATCTTCACGCAGCCAGGCATCTCCGTGCGGCATATCAACCGTAATCTGGCGATCGTTCTTGATGCGGTCCATCACCGCCATCGCGTAGAGATTGAGATCCGACGCGCCGATGTGCAGTTCAATGATGTCCTTTTCCATTGGCGTAGAAGCCAGCGAAAACGGGCGCTTATCGCGCTCATCCATCACCACCATCAAATACTGTCCGGCGCGGAAGTTAAAATCCGCCGCCGGAATTAAACGAACGCGGTAAACCGTGTCCGTAATCGCTTCAACCGAAGTCACTTTGCAGCTTAACGTTGTCATGCGTTCCCTTTTTCTTCGGGTCTAATTGGTCTGCCGCCGTTAGCGCTGCGGCGGCTCGGCAAAGATAGCTAACTCATCCCAAATGGCGTCAATGCGCGCGGTCACCGCCGGATCTTTCACAATCGGCGTGCCCCACTCGCGCGTGGTTTCACCCGGCCACTTATTGGTCGCATCAAGTCCCATCTTCGAGCCTAAGCCGGAAACCGGCGAGGCGAAGTCGAGATAATCGATGGGCGTGTTCTCAACCAGCACCGTATCGCGCGCCGGATCCATGCGGGTGGTAATCGCCCAAATCACATCATTCCAGTCACGCGCGTTGACGTCGTCATCGCACACAATCACGAACTTGGTGTACATGAACTGACGCAGGAACGACCACACGCCGAACATCACGCGCTTGGCGTGACCCGCGTACTGTTTCTTGATCGTTACTACCGCGAGGCGATAAGAGCAGCCCTCCGGTGGCAGATAGAAATCAACGATCTCCGGGAACTGCTTGATCAGAATCGGCACCAGCACTTCATTGAGCGCCACGCCCAGCACCGCCGGTTCATCCGGTGGACGTCCGGTGTAGGTTGAATGATAAATCGGGTTGCGACGTTGCGTTACATGCGTCACGGTAAACACCGGGAAGCTATCTACTTCATTGTAGTAGCCTGTGTGGTCGCCGTACGGACCTTCCGGCGCGACATCGCCCGGCTCGATATAACCTTCCAGCACGATTTCCGCGCTGGCCGGCACTTCGAGTTCGTTCGAAACGCACTTCACCACTTCGGTTTTGTTACCGCGCAGCAAGCCGGCAAAGGCGTATTCGGAGAGTGTATCCGGCACCGGCGTTACCGCGCCGAGAATGGTGGCAGGATCGGCGCCCAGCGCCACCGACACCGGGAAACGTTCGCCCGGATGCGCTTTACACCACTCCTGGAAATCCAGCGCGCCGCCGCGATGCGACAGCCAGCGCATAATCACGCGGTTCTTGCCGATCACCTGCTGACGATAGATACCCAGATTTTGTCGCTCTTTATGCGGGCCGCGCGTGACGGTTAATCCCCACGTAATTAGCGGCGCAGCATCGCCCGGCCAGCATTTCATCACCGGAATGCGCGACAGATCGACGTCATCGCCGCTGAAAATCTCTTCCTGGCACGGCGCATTGCGCAGGCGCTTGGTTGGCATGTTCAGCACTTGCTTGAACTGCGGCATCTTATCGAACAGATCGCGGAAGCCTTTTGGCGGCTCCGGCTCTTTCAGGAACGCCAGCAGCTTGCCCACTTCACGCAGCGCACTGACCTCTTCCTGGCCCATGCCCATCGCCACGCGTTTGGGTGTGCCAAACAGATTACACAGCACCGGCATGTCGTACCCTTTCGGGTTTTCGAACAGCAGCGCTGGGCCGCCAGCGCGCAGCGTGCGGTCGGCAATTTCCGTCATCTCTAACTCAGGATCGATCTCCTGAGTGATGCGCTTTAACTCGCCACGCTGTTCCAGCAATGCGAGGAAGTCTCGTAAATCCTGATATTTCATGCGGCTTTAGCTTTCCGGCCAGAGTGAAACGCCATTATAGAGGCGTTTTACGCTGACATGTTGAGGTTTTGCGTCAGGCAGGCTGACAGGAAAACGGCACCAGCGACTGAATCGCCAATACATCGTGATAAGCAGTAATCGGCTCGCCGTGACGGAACACTTTGAAGTCTTCACCGCGTGCGCTGTAGTAACGCAGGCGATTTTCGCTCACGTGCAGGAAGCTGGCTTCACGCAGCGCAATCACCGATTCATGCGGGTTAACGGCACAGAACTCGGCCAGTCGTTCGTCACGCGTTTCGCCCATATGGCCGCTGACGTGCGCATCAAGATAATGCGGATTGATCTGCACCGGGAACAAACCCAGCGCGGGCAACACTACGCTGCTGCGCACCGGCATATCATTGGTGGTGCGAATGGAAGGCGTTGCCACATTGCAACCGGCGCTCCAGCCGACGTACGGCACATCACGCTCGCGCACCGCGCGTTGGATAGCGACGATCAAGCCGTGCTCGTGCAGCATTTGATTGAGGAACCAGGTATTTCCGCCGCTCACCAGAATCAGCTCAGCTTGTTCAATCGCCGCAACGGGCGATGCAAACTCGTGCACGGTGCGCACGTCAATGCCTAACGACGCGGATAACTCCTGCGCGCGCTGCGCGTGATCGCCACGAATAATCGCGTACGGTACCAGCACCGCCGAAGTGATGCCGCGCTGGGCGATCATCGCATGCAGCTGCGGGTGGGCGTAACTTAACAGCGGCGCATCGTCAGCCACTTTACCGTTACTCAACAGGAACAGTTCCATCAGCCACTCCTTTTCAATCGAAAGATGGGGAGGGAGTCTGATACAGATGGTCGCCGGCCGTCAATTTTCTTGCAAGAAAGCGTAAATAAGCCGCATCAATCGGATAAATCGTAGTGAAATTGTTTTCAGCGCCCGGTTTCCACCCGCCGATGCGCTATAACTCTGACAACTGATTTGATATTCTTAGCGTCCATTATTTGGGAGCGGTTATGGAATCCTGGTACTTACTCTATTGCAAACGTGGACAACTGTTGCGCGCGAAAGAGCATCTTGAGCGGCAAGAGGTGAATTGCCTCAGCCCGATGATCGCTCTGGAGAAGATTGTGCGCGGTAAACGCACCACCGTGAGTGAGCCGCTGTTTCCCAACTATCTGTTTATCGAATTCGATCCCGAAGCGATTCACACCACCACCATCAGCAGCACGCGTGGCGTCAGCCACTTCGTGCGCTTTGGCACCATGCCGGCCACCGTATCAAATGATGTGATCGAAGCGCTGCAAACCGACGTGCCGCAGATCGTGCTTGATGCGGAAACCCCACAAAGCGGTGATGAAGTGATCATCACCGATGGCACGTTCGAAGGGCTGCGCGCCATTTTTGCCGAGCCGGATGGCGAAACGCGCTCCGTTCTGCTGCTCAACATGCTGAACAAACAGGTGATGCGCAGCGTGGATAACAAACAGTTCCGTAAACTCTAAGCGAGTTTAAACAGCTGACGCGCGTTGAGATTAACCTGCGCGCCCAGCGCTTCCGCCTCCTCGCCACGCCAGTTCGCCACCTGCTGCACAATATGCGGCAGGAAGCATGGCTCATTGCGGCGCGAAGTGGGACGCGGATGCATATCGCGCGGCAGTAAATACGGTGCGTCGGTTTCCAGTAACAGGCGCTCAGCCGGAATCAGCGGCAGCAATTCACGCAGTTCCATACCGCGACGCTCGTCGCACACCCAACCGGTAATGCCCACCGACAATCCCAGCGCCAGACACGCTTGCAGCTCGTCACGCGTACCGGTAAAGCAGTGCACGACTGCACCAACCAGCTTCGGTAGCCACGGCTCAAGTACTGCAACAAAACGATCGTGCGCTTCACGGCAATGCAAAAACACCGGTAGCTGTAGCTCAGCAGCCAACGCCAGCTGCGCATCGAAAGCGTATTCCTGCTGATCGTGGGCCGAAAGATTGCGATTGAAATCCAGGCCACATTCGCCAATCGCGACCACCTGCTCACTTTCCGCCAGGCGACGCAAGGTATTCGCGGTTTCCGCCGACCATTCACTGGCATGGTGCGGATGGACGCCGGCGGTTGACCAGCAATAGCCCGCGTGCAATGCCGCCAGCTGCCGCGCCTGCTGGCTCTCCAGCGCGTTGGTGCCGGTAATTAACAGGCCGGTGACGCCTGCTTCGCGCGCACGTTTTACCACCTGCTCGCGATCTTTTGCGAATTGCGTGCTGGTCAGGTTTACACCGATATCAAACATGTCTTCTCCCCAATAAAAAACCGCCCAACGGGGCGGTTTAGATTCATCTTCCCGCGCGCTGCGGGATGCCCTGCATTAAGGACATCAGGATTCGGTGTTGTGTTCCTCATCCGAAGACTGACGTCCTTTACCCACATAGTAGCGGGAGAAGAATACGCCGACTTCAAACAGGCAGTACATCGGAATAGCGAGCAAAGTTTGCGAGAAAACATCCGGCGGTGTGAGCAACATCCCAACCACGAACGCGCCAACCAACATATAAGGACGTTTCTTTTTCAGATCTTCTGGTGAAGTTATGCCGGTCCAGCACAGCAGCACAATTGCAATCGGCACCTCAAACGCCACGCCGAAGGCCATGAAAATCGTCATGACGAAGTCGAGGTAGTTGGTGATATCCGTTGCGATGGTCACGCCTTGCGGCGCGGTTTTGGCGAAGAAGCCAAACGCCAGCGGGAACACGATGAAGTAAGCAAACGCCACGCCGACGTAAAACAGCAGCGTACTGGAGAACAGCAGCGGCATCACCAGTTTGCGTTCGTGGCGATAGAGCGCGGGCGCCACAAAGGCCCACACCTGATACAAAATCACCGGCACGGCCAGAAACACCGAAACGATGATGGTCAGCTTGATCGGCGTGAAGAATGGCGATGCGACGTCGGTAGCGATCATGCTCGCCCCGGCTGGCATCTGGCTGATCAGCGGCGACGCGACCAGATGGTAAATATCATTCGCGAAATAGACCAGACACAGAAAGATGACTAAAACAGCGATGATGCAATTCAACAAACGCTTGCGCAGCTCAATCAAATGGCTAATGAGCGGTTGGGTATCTTCAACGGCCATGTTTATCGTTCATCTTTTACGAGAGAAGTCTTCGCGGTGCTTTCAGGAGCACTGGCGACGGGAGGGGTTTCTGCGGCAGAGGTTTCGTCAGTAGGCTGCGGAGTCTGTGCAGGCGCACTGGTTTGATGTTCTGCTGCTGCGGGCGTGACCGCAGGTGAAGTCACGGGCTGCACGGCGGCTGGCGAAGTCTGATGAATAGTGTTGGCTTCATCTTCCTCTTTTTCGAGATCGATACTCTGCTGCACCGAACGCTTCATGGAGTCGGCGGTTTTACGCAGTTCTTCCATCGACTCTTTCAGCTCGGGTGACAACGTGCCACGGCCCGCTTCTTCCACCTTTTTCAGGCTGTCCTGCAATTCCTGCAGTTTCAACTCTTGCGCCAGTTCGTTTTGTACATTCGCGGCCAGCGAGCGAATGGCTCTGATCCAGCCGACGACGGTTTTCACCGCAACCGGTAACCGCTGCGGGCCAAGCACAATCAGCCCGATCACGAACACTAATACCAGTTCACTAAAACCAATGTCGAACACAGTTATACCTGCTTGTCGTTCCGGGCGTCGTCTTTAGTCGCCGTGGTTTGCTGTTTGTCTGCCAGAGTTTTGGCGTTGAAGTCAGCGTCCTGCTCTTTCGGTTGATCCTTTTTATCGTCTTCATCGCCCATAGCTTTTTTGAAGCCACGAATGGAAGATCCTAAATCCGAACCCAGGTTACGAAGTTTGTTGGTACCGAACAGAAGAACAACAATGACGGCAATGATTAACAATTGCCAAATACTGATACCGCCCATGAGATATGCCTCTAATATTCTGTGAAAAACTGTTGACTGTAACGCACAGAAAGCCCGTATGATTTCGGGCTTTAGCTTGCGACATTACGCGATTTGCACTAGGCAGACAATCAGTTTGTCTTGCGCCAGCCAATAAGCCAGGTGACGATGCCAGCGGCCATTAATAGCGCCGGGAAGAAATCCCAATCCGGTCGACTTAACAGCACGGCGGTGCCACTTAATAACAGTGTAGCGCCTACACCAAACAGATAGCGCGCCTGATGATTGCGTGTTCGCTGTACGTTTAAATCGGTGACGAGTTTATCGACGCTGTGCTTCAATAATTTGTGCTGGCGCATGCTGTCGTAAAATAGCTCCGGCAACTCCGGCAGTTTTTCCGCCCAGTACGGCGCTTTCTCTTTCACCGCCCGCAAAATCGCCGGGATACCAATCTGATCTTTGATCCAATCTTCAAGGAACGGCTTAGCCGTTTTCCACAGGTCAAGCTGCGGATAGAGCTGGCGGCCAATCCCTTCGATATACAGCAGCGTCTTCTGCAACAGCACCAGCTGCGGCTGCACTTCCATATTAAAGCGACGCGCGGTGTTGAACAGGTTCAGCAGCACGTGGCCAAACGAAATCTCAGCCAGCGGCTTTTCGAAAATCGGCTCACATACGGTACGAATGGCAAACTCAAAGTCTTCGACGTTTGTATCGGCCGGTACCCAGCCAGAATCCACATGCAGCTCGGCCACTTTGCGGTAATCGCGGTTAAAGAAGGCGATGAAGTTCTCGGCCAGATAGCGCTTATCTTCTTTGTTCAGCGAACCGACGATACCGCAGTCGATGCCGATATATTGCGGATCTTCCGGGTGATCGTAGCTGACGAAGATATTGCCAGGATGCATATCGGCATGGAAGAAGCTGTCGCGGAACACCTGAGTGAAGAATACCTGCACACCGCGCTCGGCCAGCAGTTTCATGTTAACGCCGTGCTGCTCCAGCGTGGCGATATCTGAGATCGGAATGCCGTAAATGCGCTCCATCACCATCATCGATTCGCTGCAATAATCAGAAAACACTTCCGGCACATACAGCATGCGGCTTTGGTCAAAGTTACGACGCAGCTGGATGGCATTCGCCGCTTCACGCAGCAGATTCAGCTCATCAATTAAGGTCTTTTCGTAATCGCGCACCACTTCTACCGGACGCAGACGACGACCATCCGGCAACAAACGCGGCACCCACCGCGCCAGACGGTAAATCAGTCGCATATCGGCTCTGATCACCGGCAGGATGTCGGGACGAATCACTTTAATTACCACCGCGCGGCCATTGGATTTCAGCGTCGCGGTATGCACCTGCGCGATAGAAGCCGAGGCCAGCGGTTTGATATCGAAGTCTTCAAACCAGGTTTCCACCGGGCCGCCAATCGACTTTTCAATCTGCTGTTTGGCTTTCACGCCATCAAATGGCGCAACGCGGTCCTGCAGCACCGCCAGTTCATCGGCAATCGCTGGTGGGAACAGATCGCGACGCGTCGAGAGCATTTGACCGAATTTGATCCAAACCGGCCCCAACTGCTCCATCGCTAAACGGATGCGCACGCCGGCGGAAGCGTCTTTATGTTGGTTAGGGATCCAGAAGATGCAACGCCGCCACAAGCGTAAAAGCAGCGTGAAGCGCATGCGGGGAATCAGTTCATCAAGGCCGTAAGTCAGAAAGATCTTGATGATGAAGTATAAGCGCCGAATTTCTCCCAGCGTCATTTCGCCTCCAGCTGTGCCAAACGCGTTTCAAACGCATTGAGCGAACGTTCTGTCGCTTCCACTTCCTCGCAAAACCATGCCAGTTCCAGTGCGCCCGGCGCAACGCGCCACTCTTCTGTCAGCACCTGACCAAGATAATCCTGGCGGCGGATGAACTGCTGCTGCACGAATTTCAGCGCCTGCTGTGCGGCCTGGCTTACGCCTTGCGCAGCGATATCGCCAATCCACGGTGCAAGATATTCCGCCGGATCCAGCTCGGCGAGATCCATCAGCGCGGAGAATTGCTGTACCACCTGCAAATCGCCGTTCACCTCCAGTTCACCGCTACGAATCAGGCTGGTGAGCTGCTGGCGATCGCGCAGTTTCGGCAAAGTACTGACACGCAAACTCACCGTGCAGTCGCTGTTGTCTTGCCAATCACTCAGCACATCGAGTTGCGATTCGCTAAACACCAGCACCAAAGGAAAATCGAGCTCTTGCAGATGCAGCATCAATACCTTACCAGCCAAACGCTGGCGTGCGGCTTTCAGGCTGCGATCGCGATAGAGAACACGGTTCAGGGCGGTCTCAAGACCGCCGGTGATGAGAGGAGTTAAAGTCATGATGGATTAGAATTTAAATCCGCGATGCAGCGCGACAATACCGCCAGTCATGTTGAAGTAGGTGGTATTTTCAAAGCCCGCATCGTTCATCATCGCTTTCAGGGTTTCCTGATCGGGATGCATACGAATCGACTCCGCCAGATAGCGATAGCTTTCAGCGTCTTGCGCCACCAGCTGACCAATACGCGGCAGAATGTGGAATGAATAGGTATCGTAGGCTTTGCTGAGCGGCTCCAGCAACGGCTTCGAGAACTCCAGCACCAGCAGACGTCCGCCTGGCTTCAGCACGCGGAACATTGATGCCAGCGCTTTCTCTTTTTCGGTCACGTTACGCAAGCCGAATGAGATGGTGATGCAATCGAAGTAGTTATCCGGGAACGGCAGCGCTTCGGCATTCGCCTGCACATAGCTGACATTGCCCGACACGCCGAGATTACGCAGCTTTTCGCGGCCCATCTTCAGCATCGAGCTGTTGATGTCTGCCAGCACAACCTGGCCGGTTTCGCCCACCAGACGTGAGAATTTTGCCGTGAGATCGCCGGTACCACCCGCCAGATCCAACACGCGCTGACCGCGGCGCACGCCGCTGCTGTCAATGGTAAAACGCTTCCAGACACGATGGATGCCAAACGACATCAAATCGTTCATCAGGTCATATTTTGCCGCGACGGAGTGAAACACGTCCGCAACTTTATCGGCCTTTTCGCTTTTCGCGACGGTCTGGAAGCCAAAATGGGTAGTTTCCTGCTGTGATTCATCTGCCATCGGTTTTACCTGTTCCACAAACAATTCTTGCCGAAGTGTATCAGAGTCGCGCTACACGAGCACGCGACCACCGTGCTATTCGTTGATGCGGCGCAGCGAGTCTGTTGTTGGTTCTGCAACGTTTTCATCCTCGGTGCGATCGTCTGCCCAATCTTCATCCGCTTCTTCCGGCTGCGCTTGTTCAGCCAGTTGCGGATTAATCGGACGTTTGATCTCCACGCCAAGCGAACGGAACGCTTCACTTTGTGCGATCAGATTGCCGCGCCCTTCAGACAGCTTTTTCATCGCCTGATGATAACTTTGCTGCGCTTTGTCGAGATTGTGCCCGATGCCACTCATGTCATCGACAAACAGCCGCATTTTGTCGTACAGCCGCGTTGCCCGGTCGGCGATGCGCTGTGCGTTGCGGCTTTGATGCTCATAACGCCAGAGATTATTGATAGTACGCAGCGCCACCAGCAAAGTGGTGGGACTAACCAGCATAATG
Source organism: Pantoea sp. GbtcB22 (assembly GCF_019091025.1). Lineage (NCBI taxonomy): Bacteria > Pseudomonadati > Pseudomonadota > Gammaproteobacteria > Enterobacterales > Erwiniaceae > Pantoea > Pantoea sp. GbtcB22. The sequence goes on along the minus strand of NZ_JAGXKB010000006.1, from coordinate 259,230 downwards.
TTCTGCTGTAACGCTTCGCTAATCAGCTCGGGCTGACGATCAATCGCCAGCAGAAACGCCGGTTCCACCGGGATAAACATCAACACATAATCCAGAGAGCGTAAACCGGGCAATTGTTGGTAATCTTTACGGCTCAGCAGGCGAATGTGTCCGCGCATGGCACTAATGTGTTCCTGAATCGCCTGCTCACGCGTGGCTTCATCGTCGGCATTGAAGTAGCGTTCGTAGGCCACCAGCGTCATTTTGGCGTCAATCACCACATCTTTACCCTGCGGCAAACGCACGATCACATCCGGTTGCATCCTGCCCTGCTGTTCCAGCTGCACGCTAACCTGCGTTTGGTATTCGTAGCCTTCACGCAGGCCCGATGCTTCCAGCACGCGGGCCAATACCACTTCGCCCCAGTTTCCCTGAATTTTATTGTCGCCTTTTAGCGCTTTAGTAAGATTGACCGCTTCCTGCGCCATCTGTGCGTTGAGTTGCTGTAGCTGGCGAATTTCGTGGGTCAGCGTGTGACGTTCACGCGCTTCCAGGCCAAAGCTGTCGGTGACCTGACGGCGGAAACCGTCCAGCTGTTCGCGCAGCGGACCAATCAGACTATTCAGGCTTTGACGGTTTTGTTCATCGACGCGCCGCCCGCTGTTTTCGAAGATGCGATTGGCGAGATTTTCAAACTGCGCGCTGAGGCGCTGTTCGCTGTTGGTCAGTAGTCGCTGCTTCTCTTCTGCACCGTAGCGCGTCTCTTCAAGACGAATGGTCACTTCGCGCAGTTCGGCTTCCTGCGCGCTGTTCACTTCAAGCTGATTTCGCAGTTCACGGCTGAGTTGTTCACTTTCGCCGCGCCAGTAATCAAGCTGCTGCAAACGTTCCTGCGCACCGCTCAGTGCACCGTGTAGCTGGCGCATCTCCTGTTCGCGTTGTTGGATTTGCTGCTGTAACTGTTCGAGCTGCTGCTGCTGACGCTGCTGCGCCTCTTCCAGCAGGCGACGCTCGGTGGTGAAGCTGGCGTGCTGATGGCCGGCGCGCAGTTGAGCAAGGATCCAGCCAATGCCCAAACCGGCCAGCGCCAGCGCGCCGCTAATGATAAGTTGCTGATCCATAATCCCCCCGCGGATCGACTTGCTGAGGGAAAAGGTAGAGCTCTACTGTATGAATGTCCAGATTTTTTTCCCTTCATACTTCAAGCCGCAGATGCGTTGGCTGCACGTTCTCACCCCAGTCACTTACTGATGTAAGCTCCCGGGGATTCGCCGCTTGCCGCCTTCCTGCGACTCGAATTATTTAGGGAAAACGTTCTCTAATTAGAGGGCTTTTACGGTGAGATCGCCCGCTTTCCACGCATCAATCAGGAAGAAGGGCATCGGCAACACCCATTCGGTTTCACCCTGGATTTTGGCCGGATAGGTCCAGCTTTTCCCGTCGTAGGTGATCTCAACCTGCTGCCAGCCGTTCTCAGCGTTTTCGACCTGGCCCGCCATGCTGGCAAAACCGGCGTTACTACCGACGTGGAAGCTGTCGGTTTGCCAGCGAATCGGCTGATGCGCCGGCCACGGTTGTGCATGATGGAAGCGGAAAATATCGTCATGATTCAAGATGCTCTCACGTACCGTCGGCCACAGCGCCACTTTGAGGAAGTACTGATCGGTAAATCGTTCGCTGCCTTCATATTGCGCGATAAAGTCACGCATCTGCTGCTCAACGTTGTGGAACACGCCGTGGCAGCCGCCCCACATGCCCGCCAGCAGCAGCTCGGTATGCGAGAAGTAATCGCGCATATGATGGAACCAGTAAGGTGAAGTCAGCCAGGCTTCTACCGCCACGACTTCGCGCTCGGACAGCAACGAATCCGCATCACGCACGATGTAGCGTTTGACGCTGTCATCGTCCATCACCAGGAAACGCCACAGCGTTGGGAAGATAGTTTTCTCATGCGACATATCCACCAGTTGGGTGTTTGGCTGCGTCAGGCGCTGCCAGACGTGCTGCGGCACGCTGTCGTCGAGATAGATGCGGCAGATCCAGTCGGGATAAAGCTCGCGCGCCACTTCGATGTTTTTAATCAAGGTTTCGCAGTAGCGTGGCTGACTGCCATACAGGCTAAAGGAGATGATATTTTCTGCCGGATTACTGCGGTTGATCGGCGGTGGTGTCTCAGAAGGGAAGGCGACTTTCGCCCCTTTACTGAAAGTCACATCAGATTTTTGCAGCGATTCGAGGCCGTAACGTGCCGCTTCATCTTCTTTATTCAACCAGCCGCACACTTCGGTTAATCCATCCAGCCAGGTTTCCGATGCCTGTGCACGCTGCGCGGCCGGAGCCTGGTAGATCTTCTGGTAAATTTTATAAGATTTTTTGTATTCGCCAACGCGCATCAGGGTGAGCGCGTAGTCGCTGAGCACCTGCATATGATGGGGCAAGACGCGCAGCACTTCTTCACAGCATTGACGCGCAAGAGGATAATTATTCGCCGCCATCGCCTGGCGAAATCTCGCTGCTGCACCTTCAACGCGTGATTGTGCAGTAGCGGGATTATTCATGAAATTGGGACGTGAGACAGAAACCATTTTGCGCATAAGAAATTTCTCAGTAGCTGCTGAAATTGCGCGCATTCTAATCAGGAAATAGCGGGATTCCTTATAAGCCTGGTCTCGAATTCATCCCTGACTGGCGCACTAAATTAAGCGACGCGCGGCTTCAACCACAATTTTCACCGCATCACTTTCGGTCTGCTTCATGGTCGCGGCATCCGGGATCTCTTTTTGCGTACGGTTCACGATGACGCCAGCCACCATGCCGGCACGCAGTCCCTGACTGGCGCACATGGTTAACAGTGTAGCGGATTCCATCTCATAGTTGAGGACGCCCATTTGCTGCCACTCTTCCATTGAGCCCTGGAAGCGATTCACCACGCGACCGGAGAAAGTGTCGTAGCGTTCCTGGCCTGGATAGAAGGTGTCAGATGAGGCGGTAATACCAATGTGGGTTTTCGCGCCGCACGCTTCTGCCGCTGCCACCAGCGCGGTGGTGCAGGTGAAATCAGCCACGGCCGGGAACTCCATCGGCGCAAAGTGCAGGCTGGCACCGTCGAGGCGTACCGAAGCGGTAGTGACCAGCACATCGCCCACATTAATATGCGGCTGGATAGCGCCGGTGGTGCCAACGCGCAGGAAGGTGCGCACACCCAGTTGCGCCAGCTCTTCAACCGCAATTGAGGTAGAAGGTCCGCCGATACCAGTGGAGCACACCACAACCGGTTTGCCATCCACTTCAGCCAGATAGGTAGTGAATTCACGGTGTGAAGCCAGATGCTGTGGATTGTCCATCAACGCGGCGATTTTCTTTACGCGCTCAGGATCGCCAGGCACGATGGCCAACGTGGCTCCTTTCAAATCAGCTTTAGTAATGCCAAGGTGGAAAACGTCAGACTGGGCCATAACAGACTCCTGATAATTGGGGATGAGCGCGCCACTCTACGTGAGCAGGCGGCATAAATATGTGACTCAATTCACCATCGATAATGAAACTTACATTATCAGAAAAACATTATGTGACATAAATCACACATTCACGCTGTGCAATTCTGAATTGCTACAAGCGGTGCTGTGTAAGTGTTGGTGGCAATGTTAATAGAGAAGCAGCACACGTGAAAAAATCCCTCTGTACCCTACGCCAGCCTTGCTTCACTTCGCCAGGCTATAGTTACGTGATTGCGCATTTGCTAGCACGGAGAGAACAATGAAAACCGAAGACAATATGGCACAAAAAACGGCACCCGGCGGCTTTGCACCGGCCGTTCAGCCCACCGCAAGCAGCACCATTATTACCGGCAGCGACGCGATTCATGCTGGCGAGACCTCAGTTGCGAGCCAGGGCGAAAACCTGCCTGCCTATTACGCCCGACCAAAAGAGTATCAAGGCACCTTGCCGGTGGTGTTGGTAGTGCAGGAGATTTTCGGGGTGCACGAGCATATCCGCGATGTCTGCCGCCGTCTGGCGCTGGAAGGTTATCTGGCCATCGCTCCGGAACTCTATTTCCGCGAGGGCGATCCCAACGATTACCACGACATTCCCACGCTGTTTAAAGAGCTGGTGAGTAAAGTTCCGGATTCGCAAGTGTTGTCCGATCTCGATCATGTGGCCAACTGGGCCACGCGCCACGATGGTGATATCCGTCGCCTGGCGATTACCGGTTTCTGCTGGGGCGGACGTATTAGCTGGCTGTTTGCCGCGCACAATCCGCAGGTGCGTGCAGCGGTGGCGTGGTATGGACGCTTAGACGGTGAGAAGACGCTGAAGCAGCAGAAGCATCCGATCGATATCGCGGTGGATCTCAATGCACCGGTGCTGGGCCTTTACGGTGGTCAGGATGAGAGCATCCCGCTGGAGAGCATTGATAAGATGCGTCAGGCGCTGCATGCCGCCAATGCCAAGGCGGAAATCGTGGTGTATCCGGATGCAGGACATGCTTTCAATGCGGATTATCGTGCCAGTTATCACGCCGATTCCGCCAAAGATGGCTGGCAACGCATGCTGGCGTGGTTCGCGCAGTATGGCGTGGCGCCAAACGCGTAATAGGGGGCGCATTTGCGCCCCAATCTCATTTACAGCGACTAAGCCGTTTCACCTCGCAGGTTTTGCGCAGCTTTTACCATGTTCGCCAGCGCCTGACGGGTTTCCGTCCAGCCACGCGTTTTTAGGCCACAATCCGGGTTAACCCACAGACGCTCTGCCGGGATGCTCTGCGCCGCTTTACGCAGCAACTCTTCCATCCACTCCACGCTCGGCACGTTTGGTGAGTGAATGTCATACACGCCCGGACCGATTTCGTTGGGATAGTCGAACTCCTTAAAGGTATCCAGCAGATCCATATCGGAACGTGAGGTTTCGATGGTGATAACGTCCGCATCCAGCGCGGCAATCGAGTCCATGATGTCATTGAACTCGCAGTAACACATGTGGGTATGGATCTGGGTTTCATTCTGCGCCACGGCGGCATTGAGCCGGAACGCATCCACCGCCCAGGTCAGGTACGCCGCCCAATCGGACTGATGCAGCGGCAGGCCTTCGCGCAGTGCCGGTTCATCAATCTGAATAATGCCAATACCGGCTTTTTCCAGATCTTCCACTTCGTCACGCAGCGCCAGCGCAATCTGTTTAGCGATGGTTTCACGGCTTACATCTTCACGCGGGAACGACCAGCAGAGAATCGTCACTGGACCGGTCAGCATGCCTTTCACCGGTTTGTCGGTCAGCGACTGCGCGTACTTCGCCCACTCAACGGTGATGGCTTGCGGACGGCTTACGTCGCCGATGATGATCGGTGGTTTAACGCAGCGTGAGCCGTAGCTCTGTACCCAGCCGTTTTGGGTGAATACGAAGCCGTCGAGGTTTTCGCCGAAGTATTCCACCATGTCGTTACGTTCTGCTTCGCCATGCACCAGCACGTCGAGGCCCAAACGTTCCTGCTCCACAATCGCCTGTTTGATGTGTTCGGCGATGCCAGTGCGATAGTTTCCACCATCAATGTTGCCTTTTTTAAAGTCGAGGCGCAGGCCGCGAATTTCGGTGGTTTGCGGGAATGAACCTATGGTGGTGGTCGGCCACGCTGGCAGGTTAAAGCGGTGACGCTGCGCTTTGGCACGCTCGGTATAGCTGCTGGCACGTTCAACGTCTTTGGCCTGAATTTTCGCCAGACGCTCGCCGACTGCGGCATTGTGAACGCGCGTGGAGTTGGCACGCGCACGAATCGGTGCGCTCCACTCAACCAGCGAAGCGGCATCGTTGTTGTTCAGCGCATGACTCAGCAGTGCAAGCTCAGCGCACTTCTGCAGAGCAAAGGCGAACCAGCTTTTCACTTCCTCATCGAGGCGCGTTTCCACGCTTAAGTCGATTGGGCTGTGCAGCAGCGAGCAGGATGATCCAATCCACAATTGTTGACGCTGCCCCACCAGCGGCTGCAGACGTGCAAACCAGCTGCTGAGATCGGCACGCCAGACGTTACGGCCATTGATTACGCCGACGGAGAGCAGCCAATCCGCGGGAATCTGCTGGTTCACCTGTTGGATGTCGTCTTTGCCGTGGACCAGGTCAACATGCAGACCTTGCACCGGCAGCGCTTTGATCACGTCGAGATTCTGACCGATGCTGTCGAAATAGGTGGTGAGCAGCAATTTGCTTTCGCCCTGCAGCGCGTCGTAAGCCGGTTTGAAGGCATCGCGCCACGCTTGCGGCAGTTCCAGCGCCAGTGCTGGCTCATCGATTTGTACCCATTCGATGCCGCGTTTTTTCAGTTCAGCCAGCACCTGTTGGTAAACCGGCAGAATGTCTTTAAGCAGTGACAGGCGGTCGAACGGCGTACCTTTCACTTTACCCAGCCACAAATAGGTAACCGGACCCAGCAGCACCGGTTTAATCTTGTGCCCGAGCGCCAGCGCTTCATCAACCTCATCCAGCAACTGAGTCCAGGTCAGTTTGAACTGCTGCCCTTGAGTGAATTCCGGCACCATGTAGTGATAATTGGTGTTGAACCATTTGGTCATTTCCGCCGCTGCCGCCGGTTCACCGCTTGGTGCGCGGCCACGGCCAAGGCGGAACAGCGTGTCGAGATCGACCGAGCCATCCTGATTTTGGTGACGAGCTGGCACGTTACCCAGCAGCAGGCTGGTGGTGAGCACGTGATCGTACCAGGCGAAATCGCCGACTGGCAGCAGATCCACGCCCGCCTCTTTCTGCTGTTGCCAGTGACGGGCGCGCAGTTCGCGCCCCACCGCCAGTAGCTCTTCCTGTGAGCTTTTACCTGCCCAATAGCTTTCCTGTGCTTTTTTCAATTCACGACGCAATCCAACGCGAGGGAAACCGAGAGTGTGGTTCAGAATGGTCATTTTCTGTTCTCCAGATATTCTTAACTGAATAGGGGGCAGAGATGTTTAGCCGTCCAGATGTTTACACCGCCATAATCTGCGGGTACTGTATGTTCCTCAAGCGCAATTTGTTCAATCTCGATGTGAAGGATTCTCATGATCGAACTCAAACACCTGCGGACGCTGCAGGCGTTACGGAACACCGGCTCGTTAGCTGCCGCCGCCTCCCAGCTTCATCAGACGCAATCGGCGTTATCCCACCAGTTCAGCGATCTGGAGCAGCGGCTGGGTTTTCGCCTGTTTGTGCGTAAAAGCCAGCCGCTGCGTTTTACGCCGCAGGGAGAGATTTTGCTGCAGTTGGCTGAGCAGGTTTTACCGCAGATTCAGCAGGCTTTGCAGGCGTGTCATGAGCCGCATCAGGCCACGTTACGTATCGCCATTGAGTGTCACAGCTGTATTCAGTGGCTGACGCCCGCGCTAAATAATTTCCGCCAGAGCTGGCCGCAGGTGGTGATGGATTTCAAATCCGGCGTGACCTTTGATCCGCAACCCGCGTTGCAACAGGGCGAGCTGGATGTGGTGTTGACCTCCGATATTTTGCCGCGCAGTGGATTGTTTTATTCACCGATGTTCGATTTTGAAGTGCGTTTGGTGATGGCGCCGGATCATCCTTTGGCGCAGCTTGAGCACATTGCTCCGGAAGATATGGCCGATGAAGTGCTGATGATCTATCCGGTGCAGCGTCAGCGTTTAGATGTGTGGCGCCATTTCCTGCAGCCTGCGGGCGTCAGTCCAGCCTTGAAGAGCGTGGATAACACGCTGCTGCTGATTCAGATGGTGTCGGCGCGTATGGGCATCGCCGCGCTGCCACATTGGGTGGTAGAGAATTTTGAGCAGCAGGGGTTGGTGGTGACCAAAACCTTAGGCAATGGTTTGTGGAGCCGCTTGTATGCCGCCGTACGCGAAGGCGAGCAGCGTCAGCCGGTAATGGAAGCCTTTGTGCGGTTTGCCCGTCAGCACGCCTGTGAACATCTGCCCTTCGTGCGCGATGCCGCGCGTCCCGGCTCACTGCAAATCACCTCATCCTGATGTTGTTGGGCGGCGAAGGTCGCCCGCGCTGTTATCCCTGCCCCGCCTGCTCTATAATGCGCCGCCTCAACCCGCGACCAAGAGAGTTTCACCATGATGAGTAACGATGTTCTGCGCAGCGTGCGCTATATGCTGGATTTGAGCGATAGCAAAGTGGTGGAGATTTTTGCCCTGGCGGGAAGTGAAGTGCCGCTGGAAGACGTGCAGGCGTGGATGAAGAAAGATGACGATGCCGCGTTTCGCAAGCTGCCAGATGTATTGATGGGATATTTCCTTAACGGTCTGATTTTTTACCGTCGCGGTAAGAGTGAAGATGCGCCCGCGCCTTCGATTGAGCGCCGCATGAATAACAACATTTTCATGAAGAAATTGCGTATCGCCTTTGAGCTGAAGACCACCGATATTCCGGATGTGCTGCTGAAAGCGAACTTTAAGATCTCACAGGCTGAAGTTGGCGCGATTTTCCGCAACCCAGATCATAAGAATTTCCGCGAATGCGGCGATCAGATTCTGCGTAATTTCCTGAAAGGGTTGACGATGATTCATCGTCCGGGGCCGGCTAAGAAGGGTTAATCGCTTCTTTGTTCGAGCCGGGTCAGGGATAGCGCAGCAGATCGCAAAGGGAAACCACTTCCTTGTGGATCAGCCTCGCCATCCATGGCTCGGATGCTTTGCTCCACTGCCGCGCTATCCCTTCCCTTTTAGCCTATGCGTTGCTTTTCTTACCTAATACCCAGCGTTTGTGCACATAAAGGGATGCGAAAATCACGGCGGCACCGGCGAGAAAACTTGGCCAATGCGGTTTCTCCTGCCAGATCGCCAGATTCACCAGCAAGCCCGCTGGCACATGCATGTTGTTCATAATACCCAGCGTGCCAGCATCCACCTGCGTAGCGCCGTAGTTCCACATGAAGTAGCCCAAACCTGAAGCCGCCACGCCTAGCCACACCAGAATGCCCCACTGCAGCGACGTGGTCGGCAGTTTGTTCGGATTGCCCCACAAGCTCCAGGCGATCACCGCGATCATCACCGCGCCCAGATAGAACCACGAAAATGCGGTGTGCTGCGGCATCGGGCGAGTTTCCTGCAGGCGTTTGTAGCCCACCATGCCGATGGCGAAGCAGATGTTTGCCGCCTGTACCAGCAGCAAGCCGAACCAGAAATGGTCGCTGACTTTGTCGTAACGAATAATCGCCGCACCGATTACCGCCAGTAGCGCGCTGAAGGCATAGCCGATACGCAGCGGACGTCGGCTGAGCAAATCGTAGATCAGCGTGACATACAGCGGCGTCATCACGGTGAACAGCAGGAACTCGGTCACGCTGAGATACAGATAAGCCTCAAAGCTTAATAAATACATGATGCCAAGCTGCAGCATGCCCACCAGCATATACAGCAGGATGGTGGAAGCACGGTAACCGCGCCAGCGCAGGAACGGCAGGAAAACGATGGCGGCGAGCGCCAGACGCATCAAAACAGAGAACCAGGAATCCACCTGACCTGCGAGGTATTCCCCGATCAAACTGAAGGAAAAGGCCCACAGAATGGTGGTAACGATCAGTAACGGCACGGTAACGATCTCAAAATGAACAGTGGCGCTAGTGTAAACAAACTGTCGAAATCGGGGTGAACTATCTGGTTTACAAGTGGATAAAATAACGACGAATAATTTTCGAACCTCATTTTTACGACCGGCTAAAAATGCGCGAAATACAACATTTCCTGGTTTTTTTCGCTCTCAATTGTCATAAAACTGTAACATATGTGTCACATGTCACAGTAACTGCGCGTGACCATCACTATCCTTTGCGCGAAATGGAAACTTCGCTTTGCCATTTTTACTGCCTGTTTTTGCCCCAACCTGCTGGGAACTCATAACTATATCGCGCCCTGGAGGGCCACACTCATGTTGAGTATTTTCAAACCTGCACCGCATCGCCCACAAGTGGCCGATGATCGTGTTGATCCGCTTTATCGTCGTCTGCGCTGGCAGATTTTCCTGGGAATATTTTTTGGCTATGCCGCCTACTATTTGGTGCGTAAAAACTTTGCGCTGGCAATGCCTTATCTGGTGGAACAAGGCTTCTCGCGCGGGGATCTCGGCTTTGCGCTATCGGGCATTTCCATCGCTTACGGCTTCTCGAAATTCATTATGGGCTCGGTCTCAGACCGCTCGAATCCGCGCGTGTTTTTGCCCGCCGGATTGATCCTTGCCGCAGCGGTAATGTTGGTGATGGGGTTCGTGCCGTGGGCCACCTCCAGCATCATGGTGATGTTTGTACTGCTGTTCCTGTGCGGCTGGTTCCAGGGCATGGGCTGGCCGCCGTGCGGGCGCACCATGGTGCACTGGTGGTCGCAGAAAGAGCGCGGCGGAATTGTGTCGGTATGGAACTGCGCGCATAACGTCGGCGGCGGTATTCCTCCGTTGCTGTTCCTGCTCGGCATGGCGTGGTTTAACGACTGGAAAGCCGCGCTGTATATGCCGGCGTTTGGCGCCATCCTCATCGCGATTATTGCCTTCGCCTTGATGCGTGACACACCACAATCTTGCGGTTTACCGCCGATTGAAGCGTGGAAAAATGATTATCCGCCGGATTACAACGAGGATCACGAGCAGGAGCTGACGGCGAAGCAGATTTTCATGCAGTACATTCTGCCCAACAAGCTACTGTGGTACATCGCACTGGCGAACGTGTTTGTGTACCTGCTACGTTACGGCATTCTCGACTGGTCGCCGACCTACCTGAAAGAGGTGAAGCACTTCACGCTGGATAAATCCTCGTGGGCCTACTTCTTTTACGAATATGCCGGTATTCCCGGCACGCTGTTGTGCGGCTGGATGTCGGACAAAGTGTTCCGCGGCAACCGTGGCGCAACCGGCGTGTTCTTTATGACGCTGGTGACCATCGCCACCGTGGTGTACTGGCTGAATCCTCCAGGCAATCCAGGCATCGACATGCTGTGCATGATTGTGATCGGCTTCCTGATTTACGGTCCTGTGATGCTGATTGGCTTGCACGCGCTGGAACTGGCACCGAAAAAAGCGGCCGGAACGGCAGCGGGCTTTACCGGGCTGTTTGGCTATCTCGGCGGATCGGTTGCGGCGAGTGCGATTGTCGGTTACACCGTGGATTATTTCGGCTGGGACGGCGGATTCATTGTGATGATTGGCGGATCGGTGCTGGCAGTGATTCTGCTGCTGCTCACCATGGTCAGTGAGCACAAGCACAAGAAACAGTTGTCATAACGAAAAAGGGCCGGTGATGACCGGCCCTTTTTTCTAGGCGAGGAACAGTTTACGCAGCGTGTGCGGCACGGCGTCATCCGCGTTGCTGCCAATCACTTCCAGCGTCGGCAAGGTATCTTTCAAACGCTGCTGCGCATTGCGCATGATGCAGCCTTTGCCCGACATGCTGAGCATCTCCACATCATTCATGCCGTCGCCGAAGGCGATGCACGCTTTCAGCGAGTGGCCGAGCTGTTTCGCTACAGCTTCCAGCGCGTGGCCTTTGGAAACGCCGCCCGCCATCACTTCCAGACACGTTGGCAGCGAGAAGCTGACATTTACGCGATCGCCCCAGCGCGCTTCAATCGCCTGCTCCATGGGAATTAAACGCTCCGGATCTTCGCAGGTGAAGAACACTTTGCTGATGCCATCAGTCGGCAGCATGCCAGGTTGGTAAACCTGATAGTTAAACACCGATTCACGGAAATAGTCCTGCTCATCCGGACGATGACGGCTCATGAACCACTCATCGTCGCGATAGACGTGCGTCAGGATATGCTCGTCATGATATTGCAGGCCATACAGATCGCTGGCGATGTCGGCGTCAAGATTGTGGCTGAACACCAGTTCACCTGCGGCGTTGTGCACGCGTGCGCCATTAGACGTGATCATGTAAGCCGGAATGCCGAGCTTATCGCGCATCTGTCCGACGTCGATATAGTGACGGCCGGTGGCAAAGACAAAGTGGATATCACGCGCCACCAGTTCCTGCAGCGTGGTGCGCGCGAACGGCGTCAGGCGATGGTCCGGAGAGAGCAGCGTGCCATCCAGGTCGGATGCGACGATGTGATACATGTAAACCTCGGGTGTTGATATCGGAAAGTAAAATTGATTAAGCGTGGCGTTCAAAGAAATCGACCACCGCGTTTAGCGCTTCGGCACGCATCGCGTCTGTTTCAAACAAGATCTCATGACGCGCTCCTTTGATCACATACGGCGCGTTGCCCGCGCAGGGATGTCCTGCTGCGGCCATCGCCGTACAAAATAGATTTTGTGAGCGGTTATCCACCACATCATCTTCACTGGCCTGCAGCAGCAAGGTCGGCGTGGTGATGTTCGCTACCTGATTGAAGATGTCCCGCCCGGCCTGCACGCCTTCGCGCACCCAGTGATAAGTGGGGCCACCGACGCGAATTGCCGGATCGTCGGCGTAAAAACGCAGGTTACGGCGATAGCGTTCGCGGCTATGCGTCAGGCGGTTGATGCCAAACGGATTGGCGCGCCAGCGCCCGGTGCCCAGCGCGTAACCTTCACGCAGCGCCGGAAGTTTCTCGGTCCAGTCCAGAATGCGGTGCGCCATCCAGTCGGGCAGCGGCAGCACAATGCCAAACATCGGCGCGGAGAACACCGCAGCATGAAACGCCTGCGGCTGACGCGCCAGAAACAGCGCTAAAATCGCGCCGCCCATCGAGTGGGCCAGCACGTAGCGCTGCTGATAATGTGGACTCACGATCTCTTTCAGATACAGCGTTTCCAGATCGTCAACGTAGTCGCCAAATTCCACCACATGGCCGCGATGCGAATCTTCCAGCAGACGTTCAGAGCGTCCCTGACCGCGATGGTCGAGAATCACCACATCGTAGCCGCACATGAACAGGTCGTAAGCCAGTTCGGGATACTTGATGTAGCTCTCAATGCGGCCAGGCACGACCAGAATGACACGACGATGTTGCGGTGAGGTGAAACGGACGTAGCGAATCTTGAGGTTGCCGACGCCAGTGAATTCACACTCTTCACGGCGACGCCAGAAGTCGAGCAGCGGACCGGTGGCAAAGGCCGAAAAGCCTCGCTCACGTCCGAGCCAACTCTGTTTATGCTGCTGCATCCGTCCCCCTGAAAAAAACGTGATTTGCGCGCCTGTGCTGCGTAGCGTGCGGCGATTTTCTGTCGTATTGTGTCACACTTCGCTAACTTCAGGGAATGTCACACATGACCATTGAATGGTGGTTAACCTATCTGCTGACCACAACCATCCTTAGCCTTTCACCCGGTTCCGGCGCGATCAACACCATGAGCACCGGCATCAGTCACGGCTATCGCGGCGCAGCGGCATCGATTACCGGCTTGCAGCTGGGTCTGGCCATTCATATTGTGCTGGTCGGCGCCGGTTTAGGTGCGCTGTTTTCCCAATCGATTCTGGCGTTTGAAGTCCTGAAGTGGGCCGGCGCAGCCTATCTGGTATGGCTGGGCATTCAGCAGTGGCGCTCGGCGGGTGGCATCGACCTCGACGCCGTTGCCAAAGCGATGCCGCGTCGCCGCCTGTTTAAGCGTGCCGTGTTGGTGAACCTCACCAACCCGAAAAGCATCGTGTTTCTCGCTGCGCTGTTCCCGCAGTTTATTCAGCCGCACCAGCCGCAGCTCATGCAATATCTGGTGCTGGGCGTGACCACCATTGTGGTCGATATCATCGTAATGATTGGTTACGCCACGCTGGCAACGCGTATCGCCGGCTGGATTAAAGGACCGAAGCAGATGAAGCTGCTGAACCGCACCTTTGGTGGATTGTTTATGGTAGTAGGCGCGCTGCTAGCCAGCGCACGCAGAATGGCGTAAAAGAAAATCGCACCCACTTCAAAGCCGTCGGTGGCGCAGCCAGTTCGGTGCCGGCCAGCGCGCAGCCCCCGGAGCGTACACGTCGTACGTGAGGAGGGCGAGCACTGCCCGGTACCGAAATGGCAAGTAAACCAGGCTTAACGTGAAATGATGAGGTGAATGCCAAAACCGGCGAACAACACGCCCGCCATACCATCCACCCACTTCGCCATTCGCTGATACTTATCACGCATCCACGGCATGGCGAAAATCGCCGCCACCAGCGTAAACCACGCGAACGTCTCTCCGATAATCAGCAGGAACAACCCCCAGCGCTCCATCGCGCCAACGTCGTTGCCAACAAACAATGAGAATACGCTACCGAAGTAGATGATCGCTTTTGGGTTCGACAGGTTAGTCAGGAAACCTTTCAGGAAGCTCATGCCCTTTTTCGGCAGCTCAACCACTGGCGCTTCCGATTGTGGCTGCTTGTGACGTTGACGCGCTGAGCGCATCAGCTGCCAGCCCATCCACAGCAGATACAATCCGCCGCCGACCATAATGATTTCATGCAGCCAGGCCATTTTTTCCAGGATCAGATGCAGGCCCATCAGCGCCACTCCAGCCCAGATCACAATGCCCAGCGTAATGCCCAGAACGCCCATCATCGCCTCTTTGCGCGAGCGGCTCGCCGCCGTTTGCGACACAAAGAAGAAGTCCGGGCCGGGACTCATCAGCGCAACCAGATGCACCAGCGCGACGGTGGCGAATAACATCAGCATGAGTTTTTTCCTTTAACCTTCATCAACATGTTCTTTGATCATCACCAGGAACGGCTTACCAAAACGCTCCAGTTTGCGATGACCGACGCCGTTCACGCTGAGCATTTCTGACGCGCTAATCGGCATTTGTTCTGCCATTTCAATCAGCGTGGCATCGTTAAACACCACGTACGGCGGAATATTCTCTTCATCAGCAATTGCTTTGCGCAGCTTACGCAGCTTGGCAAACAGCTGGCGATCATAATTGCCGCTGTGCACTTTCGGCGAACTGCTGCCGCGCGTTTTCACCGTCACGATACGCGGCACCGCCAGCATCAGCGGCACTTCCGCACGTAATACCGGACGCGCCGCTTCGGTGAGTTGCAGCGCCGAATGCATAGCGATGTTTTGCGTTACCATCCCGAGGTGAATCAGCTGACGCAGCACGCTGATCCAGTGTTCGTGGCTGTGCTCGCGGCCCAGGCCGTACACCGGCAGTTTGTCGTGGCCGTTGTCGCGAATGCGCTGATTGCTGGCGCCGCGCAAAACTTCAACAATATAGCCCATTCCAAAGCGTTGGCCGGTACGATAGATGCTCGACAGCGCCTTTTGCGCCTCCAGCAAACCGTCGTAGCGACGCGGCGGATCGAGGCAGATATCGCAGTTATCGCATTGTTGCTGGCGACCTTCGCCGAAATAGTTCAGCAATACCAGACGACGACAGGTTTGCGCTTCAGCAAATGCGCCCATCGCGTTGAGTTTGTGGCGTTCAATATCCTGCAACGGGCCAGGCACTTTCTCTTCCAGACATTTACGCAACCACGCCATGTCGGCCGGATCGTAAAGCATCATCGCTTCGGCAGGCAGGCCATCACGCCCGGCGCGGCCGGTTTCCTGATAATAGGATTCGATGTTGCGCGGAATATCGAAGTGCACCACAAAGCGCACGTTGGGTTTGTTAATGCCCATCCCGAACGCCACGGTAGCGACCACAATTTGCAGATCGTCACGCTGGAAGGCTTCCTGCACGCTGGCACGCTGCGCGCTATCAATGCCGGCGTGATACGCGCCAACGCTCAAACCACGGCTTTGCAGGCGCGCGGCGGTGTCTTCCACTTTGGCGCGGCTGTTACAGTAAATGATGCCGCTTTTGCCGCGCTGATCCTGCACATAACGCAGAAGTTGCTCAGTGGGCTTGAATTTCTCCACCAGCGTATAGCGAATATTGGGGCGGTCAAAGCTACTGATTTGAATCAGCGGATCGTCCATCTGCAACAGATGGACGATATCGTTACGCGTGGTTTCATCGGCGGTGGCGGTCAATGCCATGACCGGCAAATCAGGGAAGTGCTGACGCAGCTGGCCGATCGAGCCATATTCCGGACGGAAATCGTGGCCCCACTGCGAAATACAGTGCGCTTCATCCACCGCCAGCATCACCGGATTCCACTGGTGCAGGCTGTCGAGGAAATTGTCCATCATCAGACGTTCAGGCGCGATATATAGCAGCTTGAGCTTGCCGGTACGACAATCCGCAAACACCTGCTGCTGCTGCTCACGCGTCTGCGTCGAGTTGAGGCACGCTGCAGCCACGCCGTTGGCCAGCAGCTGATCGACCTGATCTTTCATCAGTGAAATCAGCGGTGAAACCACCAGCGTCAGCCCTTCGCGCACCAGCGCCGGGATTTGATAGCACAGCGATTTGCCGCCGCCAGTCGGCATCACCACCAGACAATCGCGTCCTGACAGGGCGGTTTCGATGATGTTTTGCTGACCTGGGCGGAACTGCTGATAGCCGAAGGTATCTTGTAATACCTGCTGCGCCAGCATTTCCTGATTAAGCACTGCCGATGTTGCCACGGTAATCCTGTCTTTGTTGCGGGTTAGAACAGATCGTTGAGCGTCACGCCCACGCCAAAGCGCGTCTGGCGATGGTTATAGTCGATCAATGATTCACCATAACCGCTGAAGACCTGCGTGTAAAAGCGCACGTGTTCAGAGATCGGGTAGCTCCAGGCGAAGGTTGCACCGCCAAAGCCGCTGTTCCAGTTGTAGTTACCTTCCACGCTGAAAATGTTCTCGCCCATCATGTAGCCGAGCTTGGCGCGGTAGTAACCCATGTATTTGGTGATGTCCGGGTTATCGTCATTGCTTTCACTTTCAGGCAGACGATACCAGGGTTTGATCTCTGCGAGCAGATTGCCGTTCTGCGCCATGAAGCGCGCGTAAACGCGGTTCCAGCTGCGTGAGGTCGGCTCGCTGCGGCCGTTCGACTGATGCACTAAGCCGGTTTCCACATCGCGTAAGGTCCAGCCTGCGAAGGTGTAATCGGTGGCCCAGCCGAGGAAAATTTGTGGCTCATAATCGGTTTCACGGAACGGTGATGACGCACCACGGTTCGAGAGCTGCCACCACGAGCGCTGAGTATAGGACGCCGCCAGCACCGAGTTATCGCCTAAAATGCCGCGCCACAGCGGAAACGCCAGGCTGAGCTGGAATTTTACTTCATCATTTTTAGCTTTGTCTGCCCAGTTGTACGAAGAGATCGCCTCTTTGTTCATGTCGCTGGTGTAGGTGTAGAGCAGATAGTTATTTTCGTAAGGATAAAGCACGAACGGGTTATCGTGTTTCTCCAGCAGGTTAGCGATAATGCTGCCCTTCACTGCCGGTGCATCATGAACCTCTTTTATCGTGGCTTCTTCAGCCTGCGCCAGGCCAGGAAGGATCAGCGCCGCGGCCAGCAAGGCGTAATGCTTACGCATAGAATTCTCCAGAGAACTGCGTGTCGTAATCGTCAAGTGACGGTTCAAAAAGCAGGCCATTCTACACGCAAAACCTGCGGTTGATCAGCGCCGATTTCCGAAACTGGAAAGCGGCTCGAACGCGGCATAATATACACAACTCGTTAACATTTTAAGGCAGGCATTATGTCATCCCCGTTGCTGACACAGCAGGAAGCGCGTCGTCTGATTGGCGAAATCTTTGTTTATCACATGCCCTTCAATCAGGCGCTCGGATTAGAGCTGGATCGACTGGAAGCGGATTACGCCGAACTCGGCTTCGCCAATAAAACCATGCTGGTCGGCAACGCAGCGCAGCAGATTCTGCACGGCGGCGTGATCGCTTCAGTGCTCGATGTCGCGGCCGGGCTGGTGTGTGTCAGCTATGCGCTGACGCTTCAGGAGAGCATTACCGAGGAAGAGCTGCGTCAGCGCCTGTCGCGCATGGGCACCATCGATATGCGCGTGGATTATCTGCGCCCTGGCCGTGGCGAGCGCTTTGTCGCCACCAGCAGCCTGCTGCGCGGCGGCAACAAAGTCGCTGTGGCGCGCGTGGAGTTACATAACCAGCAAGGCGATTACATCGCCACCGCTACCGCCACCTACATGATTGGCTAATCAGTATTTTTGGAATGACATGATGGATTCGCAACAAACTCGCCAGGGTATTGGCTATGCGCTCGGCGCTTACTTCATTTGGGGCATTGCCCCCGCCTACTTCAAACTGGTCAAAGAGGTGCCCGCTACCGAGATCATGACGCATCGCGTGATTTGGTCCGCACTGTTTATGCTGTTGTTGATCACATTGACGCGCAGCTGGGCGCAGGTACGTAGCGTACTGGCTCAGCCGAAAAAGGTGCTGCTGCTGGCGCTGACCGCCATCACCATTGGCGGCAACTGGCTGCTGTTTATCTGGGCAGTGAACAATCAGCACATGCTGGAAGCCAGCCTCGGCTACTTTATCAACCCGCTGATTAATGTGGTGTTTGGCATGCTGTTCCTGCGCGAACGCTTCCGCCGCTTGCAGTGGCTGGCGGTACTGCTGGCGACCACCGGCGTGCTGGTGCAGCTGTGGCAGTTTGGATCGCTGCCGATTATCGGCCTTGGCCTGGCGTTGAGTTTTGCTTTGTACGGTTTGGTGCGCAAAAAAATTCAGGTCGATGCGCAAAGTGGCATGTTGATCGAAACGCTGTGGCTATTCCCGCTGGCGGCGATTTACCTGTTTGGTTTTGCCGATAGCGCCACCAGCCATCTCAGCGCCAACGCCATGAGCCTCAATCTCAAGCTGGTCGCGGCGGGCATTATCACCACCATTCCGCTGATGTTTTTTGCTGCCGCCTGCGCGCGTCTGCGCTTATCGACCGTCGGTTTCTTCCAGTATCTGGGTCCGACGCTGATGTTCCTGCTGGCGGTGCTGTTCTACGGCGAGCGCCTGACGCCGGATAAAATGGTGACCTTCGGCTTTATCTGGCTGGCGCTCGCCGTGTTCATTATTGATGCGGTTGCGTTCTCAGCTCGGGCGCGCATGCGCGTAGCGTGAAATAAAACGCGCCAGCGCCGGACCGGTAAGCAGAATGGTGAACAGACGCAGCGTCTGCAGCGCCATGACAAAAGCCATATCGACGCGCGTGCCGGCCGCAATAATCGCCACGGTATCCAGCCCGCCCGGGCTGGTTGCCAGATAGGCGGTCATCAGATCAACGTGTAGCACGCGCGTTAGCATCCAGGCTAATCCACCGCACAGCAGCATCAAACCAAAAATCGACAGCAACATTTGCGGCAGCGTTCGCAGCGCAAGTTTGAAAATCGGCCGGGTGAAACGCAATCCCACGCTCCAGCCAATCAGTGCATAGGCCAGCGCCAGCAGCCATTCCGGAACCTGCAAAGTCGCCACATCAGTGCCGTGCAATACCGCACCGATCAGCGCGGGTAGCAGCAAGGCACCAGAAGGAATTCGTAGCTTCTGGCCGAGCCACGCACCGGCGACCATCACCAGCAGCGTCAGCAGAAAGCTGCTGTGCAGCGCGGGAAACCACACCAGTTCAGTTGCACCGCCGTGGGTGCCGAGGCCAATGCGCGCCACCACCGCCGCAGCGGTGGCGACAAACAGCACGCGCAGATACTGCATAAACGCCACCAGCCGCACATCCGCCCCGAAATCACCGGCCATCGCCACCATCGCCGAAGCGCCGCCGGGCGACGATCCCCATGCGCCGGTTGGGCCGGGCAAACTACTGAAACGTACCAGAAGAAAACCGGACAGGCCGCTGGCCGCCAACGTCAGCACCAACACCGCCAACACCACCGGCCAATCCTGGATCAGCGGTGTGAGAATGCCCGGCGATAAGCTCTGGCCAATCATGCAACCAAGCACCGCTTGTGCCAGCACGAAGAAACGTTTATCGATGCGAACAGTCGCGCCGGACAAGCCCATAAAGGTGCCGACGATCATCGGGCCAAGCAGCAAGGCCGCAGGAAGATTGAACAGCTGGAGGATAATCCCCAGCACTAACGAAGCAATCAGCAGCAGTGTCCACTGAAGTCGCAGTGAGAAGCGCGCCATAGGAGAGAATCAGATAGTGAGCAGAGCCAACAGGTTACGCAGAAAATTTAAGTTTATCTACCAGGTCGCCATAAATGGCGCCCCTACATTTGTCATGAGCGGTTTTGTAGGGGCGTCATTCATGACGACCTGGACTTAAGAACGGTTACAACCAGTTCTTGCGTTTGAAATAGAGGTACGGCGCCAGGCCAGCGAGAATCATCAGGCTAATCGCGCCCGGATAACCAAAGCTCCATTTCAGCTCCGGCATAAACTCGAAGTTCATGCCGTAGCTGGATGCCACCAGCGTGGGCGGCAGGAATACCACCGAAACCACTGAGAAGATCTTGATGATGCGGTTCTGCTCGATGTTGATAAAGCCCATTGCCGCCTGCATCAGGAAATTGACCTTCTGGAACAGCGATTCGTTATGCGGCAACAGCGATTCGATATCGCGCAGGATTTCACGCGCCTGCTCCAGCTGGTTGCCCGGCAGACGCGCTTTGCGCACCAGGAAGTTGAGGGCACGCTGGGTATCCATCAGACATAACCGCACTTTCCAGCCGATATCTTCCAGCTCCGCCAGACGTGACAGCGCCTGATCGTACTCTTCGCCCTGCTGGCCTTCCATGATCACGCGGCTGAGTTTCTCCAGCGCGCTATAGATGTTCTCGATCTCATCCGCCAGCTGTTCGATTTTGGTCTCAAACAGATCCAGCAGCAGCTCATAGGCGTTGCCATCGGTCAGCATCTGATTGCGCGCACGCATGCGATAGAGACGGAAAGCTGGCAGTTCGCGTTCGCGCAGCGTATACAGGCGATCTTCGCGGATGGTGAATGCCACGGTGGAGTTGCCAGCGTGGTCTTCGGCATCTTCAAAGAAGAAGAAGGAGTGAATGTGCAGGCCGTCTTCGTCTTCGAAGAAACGCGCCGAGGCTTCGATGTCTTCCAGCTCCGGACGCGTCGCCAGGCTCTGGCCGAGCTCGCATTGCACGCGATCGCGTTCGCTGTCGTCAGGTTCGATCAGATCGACCCAAACAGACGTGTTGAGTTTGTCGTTATCTTCTTCCAGCTCGATGCGCGTCAGGCGATTACGATCGAGTTTAAATGCGCTCAGCATAGCAATAACTCCCCATTTTTTCGGAATGGGACAAGGCGGTGACCACTGTAAATTACGGGCACGGCGAAGCCTGAACACGGAAACTTTCGCTTCAAGGGTAAATCAGTGCTAACTCACGCGACGAGAGTAAAAAAGGGAGGTCGCTGTTAACCGCTAAGGCTACCAGCTAAAAGAGGTAACCTTAGGAGTTCCTGTTAAACAGGTGATTGAGCCAGCATCGACTGGGCGCGTCCAAGGCATTGTCCTCTCATGATAATAGTGCGCGCATGTTACGCTGAGACGAAAAAGTCGTCAAGGTAGCGCAACCGCGCTACACCGTTTCCAGACGGGCGTAAGCCGCCACCAGCCACTTGATGCCCTGGCCCTGAAACGCCACTTGCAAACGGCTGTGTTCACCGCTGCCTTCGAGGTTGATGATGGTGCCCTCGCCGAACTTGGCATGGCGCACGCGCTGGCCGAGCGTGAAGCCGCTGTCATTTTGCGCGATGGGCGTGCCCATGCGCTGATGGCTCACCGGACGGCTGACGCTGGCGCGCAAACGCACCTCTTCCACGCACTCTTCCGGTAGCTCGCCGATGAAGCGTGATGGACGGTGATACACTTCCTTACCATAAAGACGACGGCTTTCGGCATAGGTGAGCGTCAGCTTGACCATGGCACGCGTCACGCCAACGTAAGCCAGACGGCGCTCCTCTTCCAGACGACCGCCTTCATCCAGCGACATCTGGCTCGGGAACATGCCCTCTTCCATGCCAACGATAAATACCTGGCTGAACTCCAGCCCTTTCGCCGAGTGCATGGTCATCAGCTGCACCGCATCCTGCCATTTGTCGGCCTGACCTTCACCCGCTTCCAGCGCCGCATGTGACAAGAACGCCTGCAGCGGCATCAAATCTTCGTCTTCGTCCTGATAGCTGAACTGGCGCGTTGCCGTGACCAGTTCCTCAAGGTTTTCTATACGCGCCTGGCCTTTCTCGCCCTTCTCCTGCTCGTACATCACCCATAAACCGGAGTCTTTAATTACGCGATCGGTTTGCACATGCAGCGGCATCTCGGCGGTTTCGCTGGCCAGTGAATCGACCAACTCGCAGAAGCGTTGTAACGCCGACGCGGCGCGTCCGGCTAAGGCTTTGTTCTGCAACAGCTCGCGCGTAGCCTGCCACAAGGTGAGTTGCTGATCGCGCGCGGTCTGGCGCACCACATCGAGGGTACGATCGCCGACGCCGCGCACCGGCGTGTTCACCACACGCTCAAAGGCTGCATCGTCATTGCGATTGGCCATTAAACGCAGATAGGCCAGCGCATCTTTAATCTCCTGACGCTCGAAGAAGCGCATGCCGCCATAAATGCGATACGGCATGCTGCCTTGCAGCAGCGCCTCTTCCAGCACGCGCGATTGGGCGTTGCTGCGGTAGAGAATGGCGCAATCCTGCAGCGCATTGCCGTTCTCGTGCCAGCTTTTGATGCGATTGACCACAAAGCGCGCTTCATCCAGCTCGTTGAATGCGCAGTAGAGTGAGATCTTTTCGCCATCGCTGCCGTCGGTCCACAGCTCTTTACCGAGGCGGCCATTGTTGTTGGCGATCAGCGTGTTCGCCGCTTTCAGAATGTTGTTGGTCGAGCGATAGTTCTGCTCCAGGCGAATGGTTTCCGCGCCGGGAAAATCCTGCAGGAAGCGCTGGATGTTCTCCACCTGCGCACCGCGCCAGCCGTAAATCGACTGATCGTCATCGCCAACAATAATCACGCGGCCGCTATCACCCGCCAGCATGCGAATCCATGCGTACTGAATATTGTTGGTATCCTGGAACTCATCCACCAGCACGTTGCTGAAACGCTCACGGTAATGGTTCAGGATATGCGGCTTGTTAAGCCAGAGTTCGTGGGCGCGCAGCAGCAGCTCGGCGAAATCCACTAATCCGGCGCGATCGCAGGCTTCCTGATACGCCTGATAGATGCGCAGCCAGGTTTGCTCAACCGGATTGCCGTAGCTTTCGATGTGTTTTGGCCTCAGGCCTTCATCTTTTTTGCCGTTGATGTACCACATGCCCTGACGCGCAGGCCACTGTTTCTCATCAAGGTTCATCGCTTTGATCAGGCGCTTCAGCAGACGCAGCTGATCGTCGCTGTCGAGGATCTGGAAATCCTGCGGCAAGCCGGCATCAAGGTGATGCGCGCGCAGTAAACGGTGCGCCAGGCCGTGGAAAGTACCAATCCACATGCCGCCCTGGCTGGTGCCGATCAGCTGATCGATACGATGGCGCATTTCCGCCGCCGCTTTGTTGGTAAAGGTCACCGCCATAATTGAATACGGCGAGCAGTTCTCTACCGACAGCAGCCAGGCGATGCGATGCACCAGCACACGGGTTTTGCCACTGCCTGCTCCGGCCAGCACCAGCAGGTTGCTGCGCGGTGCGGCGACCGCCTCGCGCTGTTTGTCATTCAAGCCGTCAAGCAGATCAGAAACGTCCATAAGCACCGTTCGCGAAAGAAAATGAACTCAAATCCACACTGCTGCGGATAGAGCTGTATATATTTACATGTGTGGATTATAGCAGCGAGGTCAGAGATGCCAACCGATCAATTTCAACATGCGGCAGCAAACGCGCATCGTCAATCTTCATCAGATTGCCTTCACGCAAATTGATCCAGCAGGCTTGCATGCCGGCACGCAGCGAACCGGCCACATCAGTGGTGAGATCGTCGCCGACGTGCAGAATGTGCTGCGGTGCGATGTTCAAACGCTCAGCGGCCAGATGATACATATCCTGCCACGGCTTGGCGCGACCGTGCGGACCGGCACGCAGCGCGAACTGGAAGTGATGATTAATACCGAGCTTTTCAGGACAGGCATTGCCGTTGGTGATCGCCACCAGCGGCACACGCTCGCCCAGCCACGTCAGCGTTTGATGCGTCTCTTCAGGCATATCAACTTCACTACGCCACTGATGGAAGACGCTCATCACGTCGCTGGCACCGGCGGTGGCTTCCGCTTTGGATAAGCCGACATTGAGCAGCGCCAGCTCCACCGAGCGACGACGCCATTCAGACACATCGTGATAAATTTCCGGCTCGCGCGCCAGCAACTCATTGCGCAGCGTCTGATAATCCGCCGGGGTGAATTCTCGCAGCGCCGGATGATACGCCTGCAGCGCAGCGTGCGATTCGGCAGTGGTTTTGCGAATGACGGGATGGTTGTCATACAGCGTGTCGTCGAGATCAAAGGTGATTGCTTTGATCGGGCCGAGCGGACGATAAAACTTCATTAAGACTTTCCTCGTTTGGCACGCGGATGGGCCGCATCGTAAACCGTCGCCAGATGCTGGAAATCCAGATGGGTGTAGATTTGCGTGGTCGCCAGATTGGCGTGACCGAGCAGTTCCTGTACCGCGCGCAGATCGCCGCTCGATTCCAGCAAATGCGTGGCAAAAGAGTGGCGCAGTTTATGCGGATGAATATGGCTGGCAACGCCTTGCTTGATGCCCCATTCGGCAAAACGCTTCTGCACGTTGCGCGTCGAAATCCGGCTGCCGCGGCTGGAGACAAACACCGCATCATCCTGCGGCGCAAAGCTAGCACGCAGCGGTAACCAGTGCTGAATCCAGGTAACCGCCGTGCCGCCAATCGGTACGCGGCGCTCTTTGCTGCCTTTACCCAGCACCCGCACTTCACCTGCCTCCAAATCCATGTGGCGACAATCCATATTCACCAGCTCAGACAGACGCAAACCGCCGCCGTACATGGTTTCCAGCATCGCGCGGTCGCGTACCGCCAGCGGATCGTTGAGATCGATCTCCAGCAGTTGGTTAACTTCGTCGACATCCATGTTTTTCGGCAGATGGCGCGCATTACGCGGCGTGGCGATGCCTTTGGCAGGATTGGCGCTCAGCATGCCCTGATGCACTTGCCAGTCGAGAAAACTGCGCAGCGCCGACATGCGCAGCGCCAGACTGCTGGCGCCTAAACCGCCCCGCCGGCTGCGTGCCGCCAGGCTGCGCACCTGCGCCGGTTCCAGCTGCGACCAGCTCGTCAGCTTCATCTCATCGGCCATTGCTATAATCGCCTGCAATTGCCGTTGGTAATTCTTTTGCGTCAGCGGACTCAGCTGGCGTTCGACCTTGAGATAACGCAGAAAGTCATCCACGGCCGGCAGCAGCGGACTGACGTGACTCATGCGCGTTCAATCCAGCGTGACAGCAGATCCGGCAACATTTGCGCCAGATGCTGCAGCAGCAGCGTACCCATGCCCGCCTGATAATGCTGATTATCGCGGCTGGTGAACATTAATATGCCCAGCTCGCCGCGTTCGCCCATTAGCGACATCGCTACCGAGCCAATCGCTTTGGCCTGCGGCAACAGCAGTAGCAATTCCGGACCGTTCAGGCTGCCGAGATAGTGATGTTCATTGCCGAAGCGCTGAATGCGCAGCGGTTCGAATGCCTGACGTGACAAGCCGAGCTGGGTGAAATCAGAGGGTGCGCCGATGTGCCACTTGTCATTGAACACGCGTACGTGTGCGCCGGCCAGACCCAGTTCGCGCGCCCAGCGGTGCAGACGCGTTAGCATCTCTTGCAAGCTGTCGGCGGCGGCGAGATGACCTTGTAGCGCCAGCAGGCGATCAAACAGCTGATGGTTGGCGGTAGCCTGCTCCATTAGCAGCGTGATCTCCTCTTCTAACTGCTGGATGTGGTTGCGCTGCCGCGCCATATGCCACTCCACCAGCGAAACACTGCCGCGTACCGGATGCGGCACCATCATCTGTTCAACCTGGCGCGCATTGCGAATAAAAAAATCGGGGTTTTGACGCAGAAATGCGCTTACCGATTGATCGTCCAGCAAAACCTCGCTTTCGGTTTGCTCTTCGACATTTTTCATAGATGAATAAACCCATCGTAGACGTGTGTGGCTGGACCGGTCATAAACAGCGGTTGCCCTTCCCCTTTCCAGGCAATGTGCAGCGTGCCGCCCGGCAAATCGACGCGGACATTTTCCGCCAGAATGCCCTGCTGAACACCGCAGGCGACCGCCGCGCAGGCGCCGCTGCCGCATGCCTGGGTTTCGCCTGCGCCACGTTCATACACGCGCAGACGGATGTGTTCACGATTGACCACTTCCATAAAGCCGACATTGACGCGCTCCGGGAATCGCTCGTGGCTTTCCAGCTCTGGGCCCAGCGTTTCCACCGGCGCGGTTTTCACGCTTTCTACCTGAATCACGCAGTGCGGATTGCCCATCGATACCGCACCAAACATCACAGTTTGCTCGGCCACCCGCTGCAAATAAAGGTTCTCTGCTTTATTCGCGCGGAGCGGCACGCTTTGCGGTTCGAAGTTGGGTTGACCCATATTGACGCGCACCAGCTCATCATTGGTAACGCTGAGCACCATGCGGCCGGTTTGCGTGCTGACACGAATGTCGCTTTTATTGGTCAAACCTTTCAGACGCACAAAGCGGGCAAAGCAGCGTGCACCGTTGCCGCACTGCGCGACTTCGCTGCCATCGGCGTTGAAAATGCGGTAATGGAAATCGAGATCCGGATCGTAAGGCGGTTCAACGATCAGTAGCTGATCAAAACCGATCCCCTGATTTCTGTCCGCCAGGCGGCGAATCAGTTCCGGCGAAAAAAAGACGTTTTGCGTCACAGCATCCACAACCATAAAGTCGTTGCCGAGACCGTGCATTTTTGAGAACTGCATTTTCTGCTCCGCCGGATTACTCATAGAGTTTAGTTGGCCTGCGAACCAGGCTTGCTGGTGACCAAACCACCGACATCAGCATCCTGAGCCGCTTTTTGCTGCTGCGCGGTGACCTGCTGTTTCGGCTTGTTTGGCTGATCTTTCGGCGGGAAATACAGCGGTCCTTTTAGGCCACAGCCTACCAGGCTGACCAGTGCCAGCGCCATACCCAGCTGACTCATCACTCGTATCATTCTGTCTGCTCTTCTGTCCTAAAGCCATGGTTGCTTATCATCGCAGTTGACGTTGTAAAAGCAACAGGAAATAGCCGCATTTCCTGCGGCAGGTCAGAGTAACAGCGCATCCCGCCGCGCGAACGCGGGCGGGATCAATGCATTTGATAGCGCGGCTGGAAGTCGCCGTTGTCGTTGTCAGGCTGGGTGGCGCAGAGCTGCGTCAGCGTTTGGCTGCGGAAAGGAATCACCTGGAAACGTTCGCCAGTGTTCACAATCTGGTAGAACTGCGGCAGGTTAAAGTTGATAAAGCTGGAGCCGTAAGTAAAACGGTCATGCGACGAGGAATAGAATCGACTCACGTCGCGCACCAGCTCCTCTTTACTGCCTTCGCAATGGTGATAAACCTCAACGCGATTGGTTTCGTCGAGGATATAGATGTTGAAGCCGCGATCGTCATTAGTATCTTCAAAGAAGAACTGAATAATGCCTTCGCTGGCGTAGCCGTTCACCACCGGTGGCAGCGGCGTCTGGTTCGATTCTACTTTAATCGACAAGCCATGCAGCTTGTTGTTAGAAATCGCGCCATAAAATTCCACGGCGTTTTCCAGCTTCTGCACCGACACGCTCATGCGTTCGAAGAACAAGCCCCAGGTTTGGCCCGCCATGCGTAACGCTTTAAAGCGGCCCGGTTCCTGACGCGTGCTCGACAGACGCAGCTCAATGCATTCCGAAACCAGCTGCTGCACGCGAGTACGAATTAAACCGCGCAGATGCTGGCTGTAGCAGAATACTTCCACCGTATCCGGCGGCGCAGCATCCTGATGCATTTTGCCGAGAATTGTTTTCAGCGCCTCAATCATCGCCTGCTCACCATTGAAGTGCAGCGTACGCACTTCATTCCACGAGTTGCGATAGAGCAGATCGATGCTGCCAATCAAACATTGCTGCTGCTGACCGAAGCTGAAC
Organism: Pantoea sp. GbtcB22; assembly: GCF_019091025.1. Taxonomy (NCBI): domain Bacteria; kingdom Pseudomonadati; phylum Pseudomonadota; class Gammaproteobacteria; order Enterobacterales; family Erwiniaceae; genus Pantoea; species Pantoea sp. GbtcB22. The sequence goes on along the minus strand of NZ_JAGXKB010000006.1, from coordinate 231,383 downwards.
ACATCCAGCTTACGGAAATCAAAATGCACCACCTGATTGCGGAATGCGGAGGTAGGATCGTGTTCCAGGTTAACGATAATCGCTAAGTGACGAATTTCGCACGGGCTGTAGAGCGCTTTCGGCGTCGGTGCTGGCACGCGCAGCGGGAAGTGGCTCGACACATCGTTAACCAGTTCCTGCAGACGCGGCAGATCGCACAGATCGTTGCCCTTCATATGCAGACGCGTTTTACTGGTCAGCAAACCGTTAAACCACGCCCACGCCACCAGCTTGTTCAGATAGCGATTATATTCCAGCGGCTGATGGCTGATGATGGAACTCATGTCTGGCGATTGGTTATACAGATACCAACCGGCGCGATTAGCGCGGCCCGCCGGGACATGAATAAAGGTAAGATTCTCTTCCGAGAGATCGGGCGAAATCTGCGGGTTCACTAAAGTGACTTTACCCGGCAGCGCCTCGAACGCGGCATACAGTTTACGCGTCAGCACGCCGATATCCTGCGGGCTGGCGCTGACGCTTAAATTGTTGCGACGCGCAAAGCGAATCAGGTTGCGATAGCTCTGCATCATCGCATCCAGCAGCTCGTTGTGCGCTTCGCGTACCCGTTCGATTTTCCACTGCGCGCGGTTATCCAGTACCGCTAACTTCTCTTCATCCCAGCCCCATTCTTTAACCAGCTGCGATAAGATCTCGCGCCGCCAGCCGGTGCGCTGATGATGGTGATCTTCGCTCGAGAGCTTTTCACACACTTTTAAATAGAAACATCGACGCACTAAATCGAGGCGCGCCATGTCATCAACGCTGGTGAGATAGCGCGTCACGCGCTCCAGCATCATGCAGTAAGGATCGAGACCGAAGGAGACAATTTCGCCGTCGTGCAGCCGCTGCTTGATGTCCATCGACAAGAGCTGCGTGTCGGGATATTCCCAGCTGTAGGCTTCCAGCAGCAGGGTTTTCAGCACCGCTTTATACGGCGAGTCGATACTTTTATACAGCTGCCACAAGCTGGCACCGAAATACTCTTCCGCTGACAGCGTGCCAAGGCCGCCGAGATCCAGCCACTCATTCGGCGTCAGTACGCCTTGTGAATAGAGCGACATGACGTAATCGTCGTAATGGTGCTCCTCTTCGCCAGGCACCATATTCCATAGGATGCGTTTACCCGCCATACGCACGGCGGTACGGTAGAACTCATCCAGCAGCAAAATATGTTGGGTAGAACCGCAGTCTTCACCGCCGAGGCTACCGCTTTCGTTATGGCGGAAACGGTTCTCGTCAATCAGGAAGAAGCTGACTTCCACACCCATCGACACACACCATTTCTGCAACAGCGTACACTTACGCTGCAGATTGAGGCGCTCTTCATTATCCAGCCACGATTGGTGGCATACCCAGATGTCGAGATCGGAAATGCTGTTTTGCCCAACCGACGAGGTGCTGCCCATTGAGTAAATGCCGGTAATTGGACGTTCGCCCGCGACGGCGGCGGTGAGATCGAGTGGTTGTCCGCCCGCTAAGTTCTGCAGCAGCTGGAATTGATTTTCATCGGGCGTGTAAAGGCAGACGCCATGCGGAACGCTACCTTCGAGGTAGCCCGGCATCAGCGGATGATGGTAGTGCAATAATGTTGGCAGCAGACTGTAGACTTGCTGGAAAGCAGGCCCCATGGCAGCCAGTGCGCGATCTACACGCAGCTGGTTAATCGCATCCAGTCTCTGTTTCAGTGTCTCAATGTAGAGGTACAAGACGTTTCGCCTGATTGTCCCAGTGTTAAGCACCCTGTTTCCGCATTCTGCCGCTTAATAATAAAGATATCGGGCAATTAATTGCTGGAAACGTGATCAATCTAACACCCGGAGGATTGACCGTAAAGAAAGTTGCGCTACTTAACAGTTTAGCATGTTCCGACCGTAGCCCTGCTTTTTTCAGACTTCGACACAAAACTGCGACCCGCAAGATCCAGGCGCAGTCTGACATCGCGGCCTTTTCAATCCGTTGAAACTGACAGCATTCCCCTATCAATGATAGGATATTCGATGAACGATCAAAATGGTTAACAGCATGTTAAACAAAATTTTCAGAATTGCTACCAGACAAAGTCCCCTTGCTTTGTGGCAGGCACAATATGTCCAACAGCGTCTGATGGCGGCTCATCCGGGTCTGCAAGTTGAGTTGCTGCCGATGGTCACCAAAGGTGATGTCATCCTTGATACGCCACTGGCAAAGGTTGGCGGCAAAGGGCTGTTCGTTAAAGAGCTTGAGCTGGCAATGCTGGAAGGCCGCGCCGATCTCGCCGTGCACTCAATGAAAGATGTGCCGATCGATTTTCCACAAGGCCTCGGTCTGGTGACCATTTGCGAGCGTGAAGATCCGCGCGATGCTTTCGTCTCCAATCGTTACAACAGTGTTGATGAGCTGCCGCAAGGCGCGGTTGTCGGGACGTCCAGCCTGCGTCGCCAGTGCCAGCTTAGCGCCCGTCGTCCGGATTTAGTGATTCGCTCACTGCGCGGCAACGTCGGCACGCGTCTTGGCAAACTTGATGCCGGTGAATATGACGCCATCATTCTGGCGGCGGCCGGTTTGAAGCGTTTAGGTCTGGAAGATCGCATCCGTCAGGCAATGCCTGCCGAGATCTCCCTGCCCGCCGTGGGTCAGGGCGCCGTCGGCATTGAATGCCGCGCAGATGATGAGCAATTGATTACGCTGCTACAGGCGTTGAATCACGACGATACCGCCGTGTGCGTGCGCGCCGAACGCGCAATGAACACGCGGCTGGAAGGCGGTTGTCAGGTGCCTATCGGCAGCTTCGCGGTGCTGGAAGACGATCAGCTGTGGCTGCGCGGATTAGTTGGCTCACCGGACGGCAGTCAAATGGTGGTCGGCGAGCGTCGCGGTCCACGCGATCACGCCGAAAGAATGGGGGTTTCGCTGGCCGAAGAGCTGTTGGATGGCGGCGCGCGCGACATTCTGCGTGAAGTGTATCAAGGTCAACCGCCAGTATGACCATCCTCGTGACCCGCCCGGAACCGGCCGCCACTGAACTGGTCTCGCGTTTGCGCAGCCTGGGCAAGCTGGCATGGGGCTTCCCGCTGATTGAATTTACGCCGGGTCGCGATCTTATCCATTTGCCAAGCCAACTTGCGGCGTTACAGCCAGGCGATCTGGTGTTTTTACTGTCGCAGCAGGTCGTTACTTTCGCCGAGCCCGCTTTACAGCAAAGCGCGACAACATGGCCTGAAGCCCTCAACTATTATGCTATTGGTCGCAGCACCGCTTTAGCCCTGCATACCGTCAGTAATCTCAAAGTAGACTATCCTCATGCGCGGGAGACCAGCGAAGAGCTGGTGCGCCTGAACCGTCTGCAGCAGGTTAGTGGCAAACGCGCGCTGATTCTGCGCGGCAGTCCGGGGCGCGAGTTGCTGGCAGAAACGCTGATTGAACGCGGCGTTGAGGTGCAATACTGCGAGTGTTATCAGCGCTGTGAAAAGCACTACAACGGCGCGACTGAAGGCCGACGCTGGCGCGATCGCGGCATTACAACGCTGGTGGTAACCAGCGGCGAAATGTTACAACAACTCTTTTCTCTGTTTCCGCCAATTGATCGTCGGGAATGGTTACTGCACTGTCGGCTTGTGGTCGTCAGTGAACGTTTGGCTACGCAAGCCGCTGAATTAGGCTGGCAGGACATTGATGTAGCCGATGGTGCCGATAACGATGCGCTGCTGCGCGCGTTACGCTGAACTTAACAATGGGATGAGCCATAATGACGGAACAAAAAGCCTCCTCCGCCATGGTTGAAGAAACCACCCCAGCGGACAATTCTCCCTCGCCAGCAACCAAACCACCTCGCGATAAAAAAGGCGATGGCAAGGTGCTGAGTGCCGTGGCGATTGTGATTGCGCTGGCGATTGGGGCGGGACTTTACCTTAATGGGAAACACCAGGCCGATTTACAGGCTCAAACTAACCAGAATCTCAGTGAGCAGCTGAGCGCCTTGCAGCAGCAACTGGGCAGCGACAAACAGCAGCTGACGCAACAGCTGGATAGCGCCAACAGCGCCTTGCAGCAGGCGCGCACGCAGCAGGATAACAGCGCAAAAGAGCTGGAAACCCTGCGTGATAAAGTCGCTACCATCTCTGGAAACGACACGCGTACCTGGCTACTGGCGCAAGCGGACTACCTCGTCAAACTGGCGGGCCGCAAACTGTGGAGCGATCAGGATGTCACTACCGCGGCAGCGTTACTGAAAAGTGCTGATTCCAGCCTGGCCGACATGAACGATCCGAGCGTGATGAATGTGCGTCGTGCGCTAACGCAGGACATCAGTTCACTCTCCGCCGTCAGCCAGGTTGATTATGACGGCACCATCCTCAAGCTTAATCAGCTGTCGAACGGCGTCGATAATCTACGCCTGGCCGACAACGACAGCGATGATTCGCCTATGGACGCCGATGGTGGTGAACTCTCCAGTTCGCTGCACGAGTGGCGTCAAAATCTGGTGAAAAGCTGGCATAACTTTATGGATGATTTCATCACCATCCGCCGCCGCGACAACACCGCACAGCCGCTGCTGGCACCGAATCAGGACGTTTACCTGCGCGAAAACATTCGTTCGCGCCTGCTGATTGCGGCTCAGGCCGTACCGCGTCATCAGGATGAGATCTACAAACAGTCTATCGATGCGGTATCAACCTGGGTTCGCGCCTGGTATGACACCAACGATGCCGCCACCAAAGCCTTCCTTGCACAGCTGGATGAATTGAGCCAGCAAAGCATTTCAATGGATGTGCCGGATACGCTGGAAAGCCAGCCGCTGCTGGAAAAACTGATGCAAACCCGCGTACGTAATTTGCTGGCTCAGCCATCGGTTGCTGCTGATCAACAAGGAGGCTAACCATGCTGAAAGTATTGGTGCTTTTCCTGCTACTGATTGCGGGCATTGTGGTTGGTCCGATGGTAGCCGGCCATCAGGGCTACGTGCTGATCCAAACCGACAACTGGAACATTGAAACCAGCGTAACCGGCCTGGCGATCATCTTGATCCTCAGCCTGCTGGTGATTTTGTTGGTGGAATGGATTCTGCGTCGCCTATTCCGTACCGGCGCACGCACACGCGGCTGGTTCACTGGCCGCAAGCGCCGTAGCGCGCAGCGTCACACGCAAAGCGCGCTGATGAAACTGGCGGAAGGTGACTTTAAACAGGCCGAAAAACTGCTGTCGAAAAATGCCGACCACGCCGATCAGCCAGTGGCAAACTACTTGCTGGCTGCCGAAGCGGCACAGCAACGCGGTGACGAAATCCGTGCTAATCAGCATCTGGAGCGCGCTTCTGAGCTGTCGGTGAATGACACGATTCCGGTTGAAATCACACGCGTACGTCTGCAACTGGCGCGCAACGAAGATCATGCGGCACGCCATGGCGTTGATCGCCTGCTGGAAGTCGCGCCGCGCCATCCGGAAGTGTTGCGTCTGGCAGAACAAGCCTATATTCGTACCGGCGCATGGGGCGCATTGCTCGACATTCTGCCTGCGATGCAGAAAGTGCAGATCAATGATGAAGCACAGCGCGATGCCTTGCAGCAGCAAGCCTGGCTGGGCCTGATGAACCAGGCGATGGCCGATCAAGGCAGCGACGGTTTGAAGAAATGGTGGCAAAACCAGAGCCGCAAAACGCGTCAGGAAACCGCCTTGCAGGTGGCTATGGCAGAACATCTGATTGAGTGTGGCGACCCGGATACCGCACAGAGCATCGTGCTGGAAGGTCTGAAACGTCAATATGACGATCGTCTGGTGTTGCTGATGCCGCGCATCAAAAGTGGCGATCCGCAATCTCTGGAGAAAGCATTGCGTCAGCAGATTAAACAGCATGGCGCCACGCCGCTGCTCCATAGCACGCTGGGTCAGCTGCTGATGCGTCATGGGGAATGGCAGCAGGCGGCAGAAGCGTTCCAGCAAGCGCTGGCGCAGCGTCCGGATGCGTTTGATTATGCCTGGCTGGCCGATGTTTACGACCGCCTGCATCGTCCGGAAGACGCTGCCAAAATGCGTCGTGAAGGCCTGCTACTTACGCTGAAGACCAATACCAGCATCTGATTTTACGATTGTTACTTTTGTGCACGCCGGGCTTGTCCCGGCTTTTTTTTGCCTGTCATATACTGCAGACAAAAAAAACCCCTGCCATAAGCAGGTGTAAGATCAGGTCGTTAAGACAACTGATGGCATCCGACTCAACGTAATGTCCTTCTTACTGCAGTAAAGCGTGCGCAAATACTGCCAGGCTGGACAACGGATGCCGTAAGGGGCTCTGCATCATTCCCAGGTTTATGTAGCATCAGCAAACATAAGAGGTGGAATGAGCATCTACAGGTAGATTATTGCACAAGACGTGCCAAAGTTGCAGCACGTGCAATAAGCTAATTAATATCAACAGGATATAGTCCCTGCCACAATCCCGGTGTTAGTCACTGTCGGTAAAACGCGACGATCATTCAATAAGCTGTCTCCGCAGAACGACAAGCTATGCAAGGAATTGTCATTCCCATATAAATCAATGATTTATATGTATCTAAATAGCGACAATGTGCGGAATAACGCTCAAAGGAAATGATGGGAAGAGTTGAGAATATGAATGGCGGATACAAACGAAAAAAGCCTGCTTTTTCAAGCAGGCTTTTCGAATATGGTCGGCGAGAGAGGATTCGAACCTCCGACCCACTGGTCCCAAACCAGTTGCGCTACCAAGCTGCGCTACTCGCCGATTTTTTACTTCTTTAACGCTACAGCGTAATTTTGCCTGGTGCGAAGGGAGGGACTTGAACCCTCACGTCCGTAAGAACACTAACACCTGAAGCTAGCGCGTCTACCAATTCCGCCACCATCGCGTGACCGAGCAAAATCTGGGGTGGCTAATGGGACTCGAACCCACGACAACTGGAATCACAATCCAGGGCTCTACCAACTGAGCTATAGCCACCATAATTCTGGTGCGTAAGCGTGTTTCGCTTACTAATTCACTGCATAACGCGGTCTAACCAACCACCGAAGCTCTTGCGCACAAACTAAATGGCGCGCCCGACAGGATTCGAACCTGAGACCTCTGCCTCCGGAGGGCAGCGCTCTATCCAGCTGAGCTACGGGCGCGTAGCGCCGTTGCGGATGGGCATACTACGGGCTTGACCTCATACTGTCCAGCCCTTTTTTAGAAAAAAAACGCGTTTGATTACGCTTTGTGCATTCCATCGATAATTACAGCAGTTTGAGGCGCTTACCCTCTCATTTTCGCTGGAAAAACCAGCAATTTCAGAGGTCGCCCCGCCAATGGTAGCGTAAGTATTTCAGCAGCTTTAATTGGCGACGCAGACGCGAAGGCTGACGAATAAGGCGATAAAGCCATTCCAGTCCGGACTTTTGCCACCAAACGGGCGCGCGCTTAACGTGCCCAGTAAACACATCGTAAGTGCCACCAACGCCCATATAGAGCGCATGCGGCCAATGGGCGCGGCAATCACGCATCAACAGCTCCTGGCGCGGCGAACCTTGCGCCACCGTGACAATCTGCGCACCACTCGCGGCGATGCGGGCAAACAGCGCGTCGCGCGCTTCAGGCGCAAAGTAACCATCCTGACTGCCAACGATATTCACATTCCACTGTCGGCGCAGCTTGTCGCAGGTTTCCTGCAGCACCGCCTGACGTCCACCAATCAGAAACACCGGAATGCCGCTACGCCCTGCACTCTCCATCAACGCTTCCCATAAATCCGCGCCTGCAATGCGGTTTACCTGCAGCTGAGGATACTTCTTGCGTAGCGAACGGACGATGCTGATGCCATCCGGATATTTGAACTCAGCCTCAGCGATCAGTGCGCGTAGCTGCGCATCTTCTTCCAGCGTGAGCATTTTCTCGGCATTCATCGCCACCAGCGTGCCGCAACGCGGTTTACCGTCGGGCAGCAGAAAGCGCAGAAAGCTCGCCATATCGTTGAAGGCGTGAAGATCGACTCCGCGCAGGCTATAGCGCGGCTTATCGGTTTCCATGGTATGAATTTCCCGTTGTGCCCAAAGGTTAAGAAGGGCTGTGTAAAACCGGCTTGCTGCGCGGACGAATCAACCCCGCGCGCGCCAACAGCCAGTAAAGCAATTTAGCCGCCCACATACAGGCCGCAAAAATCAGACAAAAGAACACCACGCGCGAGCCGAAAGCATCCAGCCCTTCACGCGCCAGCACGATCATATTAAACACCGCGCCGAAGCAGAAACTCTGCAAAATCGCCCCGCTGTAACGATTGCTGGTATCGCGGCCATACAGATAAAGGTTATCGAAGCCTTTCATCAGCAGGCCGACAGCCACCGCACCGATTGGGATAAACCACACGCCGCCCATCACCACCAGCGAACCCAACAGCGTGGGCGAGATCGCCAAGCCGGAATGGTTATTCAGCACTTCCCAGGTAAAGTAGTTAGCGCTGTTAAGAATGGCTGTTGGACGTCCCGGCCACATCCAGCTGGGAATGAACACGTAGAAATCGCGCCAAATCGGTGCCAGCCCCTGAAAATCGATCTTGTCGTAGTTTTGCAGTAACAGCGCCAGATTTTCCCACGGCGAGAAGGTGTCGCGCGTCAGATAAAGGAAGGTATAAAACGCTTCATCGCCCACTACGTCGAGGTTATAGCGACGCAACGCCAGCCAGAACATACCGCCAATCGCCATCACACCGGCGCCAACCAGCATCCACAGCGTGATCCAGCCGCGCGTAATGCCAATAAACAAGAACAGCGCGAACGCGATAATGATATTGGCGCGCGTGCCGCCCACCAGCGCGTAGGTCAGCAAGCCAAATGCCACCGACACCAGCAAAAACCACAGCCACTGACGCTGGGTTGGCTTGAGGAAGTAGCGAATCAGCATCGCCGGAATAAAGAAGTAGAAGAAGCGTTTAAGCGCCACGCCGGACACTTCGCTGGAGAAGATCTGATTGTAAGCCGAAAGCCGGAACAGCAGCAGGCCGTTGTGCATAAAGAACACCGTCACGGTGCCAATTGCCACCAGCGCCAGCAGCAGACAGGTCAGATGGGTTTCAACCCGGTTCATCTGCAGCCAGGGTTTGCGCGCAGGCGCATTGGCCGGCCGCAGCCGCACCTTGTAGCTAACGTAATAGATGGCATAAAAGCTGGTAGCGGCCAGCAGCGCCTGCAGCAGATATTCCGGCGGCACCACCGCCACGTTAAAGCGGAATACCAGCACGCTGGTCAGCGGGAAGCCGAAATAGAAGGTCAACAAAAACAGAATGGTGAAGAACAGGTGGAAGTTGAAGCGCACCCGTTTAAATTCCCGCCAGGTTAGGATCAGAATGAAACCCAGCGAACACAGATAAACCACCAGCAGACCACTAAACTGCATCAGGCTCATGTTCTCTCCCTTTCACTCAGGGTTAGCGCGTCGCGCCAGCCTGCCAGATAGCCGGGGGCAAAAAAGGCAATCGAAGAGTGATCGCATTGCGCTAATTGCCGTTGCGCTTCGGCCACGCTGGCGCTATCCAGCGCATCTTCGCTAAACAGCACCGGCAAACCTTGCTCGCTAAGATCGCGCCAGAACGGATTTTTGCGGTTCAGCACAAACGGAATATTGGCCTGAATCAGCAAGCAAAGCGTACCAATGCCTTGCTGGCGCTCGAACATAAAATAGCCGAGCTGGCAGCGGCTAAGCAATGTCAGATAGGCATCAAAGTCGATCTTGTCGCGCAGCAGCGTCACTTGCCCCGCCGGGAACAGGCGCTGTGCGGCGGCGGCAATCTCATCGATGTAAGCGTGATTGTTCTGCGGATAACCGAGCGGCACGACGATTTTCACCTGTTCACCAAACTGGGCTCGAATCGCCTCTAAACCGGCAATGTGACGATTACTGCGATCGCCGGAGTTACCGAGCAGAATAGTGAAATCGGGGCTTTCCACTGGCGCAGGCAGCGCCACGTCCGGCATGCGCGTCGGGAAATAGAGTCGCGAGGCGGGAACGCGCGGATGACGCTGCTGGAAATGGTGCAAATCACCGCGCGTCGCAAACACGCGCGCCACGCGCCCTTGCGCCATTCTGCGCAGCAGATAAAACAGCTGATACTTAAGGCCGCGCCCTTCTTCGTAGAGATCCGCGCCCCATACGTGCCAGAACGCCTGCTGACGACGCAGTTTGCCGCTCAGCAAGGCCAACCAAATGCTGGGATTAAACTGGCCGTGAAAGAAGAAGCGCTGCGAGCGATCGGCAGCACGCGTCACCACCGCTTGCGCCAGCGCACGCTTGCTGGCAAAGGTTTCAATCTGCAATGAAGCATACGCTTGCAGCGTTTCGGGCGCGCTGGATACCACCATAAACTGACGCGGCGCAGCGCCAGGCAGCTCGGCGCTCATCACGTCATCAAAGAAGCGCAGCACCGTATGATTGTGATGCGGGATATCCGATCCCAATACGTGAAAAGTCGTCATTTTTTCCGGCAATAAATCATGAAGGCGCCACAACAAAGGGCGAAATAGAGAACGTAGGTTGCCATGTAAGCCTGCGCGGCCCCGGCGGTCCCGTGCAGCGGAATCAGCCAATGGGAAAAACCGGTCAGCAGGGCAAACTGGCTGATTTCCGTCAGAATATAGAAGCGCAGTGACGCTTTGGCGATCACCAGATATCCGAAAACATAGGCGCCGACTTTAAACACATCACCGCACAACTGCCAGATGAAAAGGTCACGCATCGCGCTGAACTGCGGCGAAAACAGCAGCCAGATAGCGACATCGCGCAGCAGCCATACGCAGAAACTGGCCGCTGCGACGGCAGGTAACACAAAGCGCAGCGCACGCCCAATCTCACGGGCGATTTGCGGTTTCTGCTCCAGCCGCGCCAGCGTGGGCAGCAGCCAGACGCTAAAGGTGGCGGTGATAAATTGCAGGTAGGCATCGGAAATACTGGTCACGCCCTGCCATAAACCGACCTGCGCCCAACCTTGCTGCTCGGCCAGCAGATTTCGCATCATCACCCACGCCACCGGCAAGGTGAATGAGGTGATCAGCGCCATCAGCGTAAACTTCGCCAGATTGCGTGCCAGGTCAGGATGCCAGCCTGGCATCAGCCAGCTCAGCGGCAGCCGATCGCGATGGCGACGCAGCATCAGCAACGCCGGAAACACCAGCAGCGCCGGCACCAGCGCCAACCCCACTAACGCATCAGCATAGCCGCCCAGCCACCAGCACAGCACATAACCCAGCACGCCGACGATACTTCCGGCAATCAGCGCCAGCGCATTGCCGCGCGCATCGCGGAAGCCCTTCAGCAACGCCAGCGTCAGATTGGCCCAGGCAATACCGAGCTGCAGAAAGGCGACAATGCGTACCACGTTGGCATATTCAGCATGACCAAACAGCGCCGTGCTGATGGGCGTTGCCGCCAGCAAAAACACCAGCGCCAGCAGCGTTGAAAAGCCGAGCACAATTGCCGAAGCCGTGCCCGTCACCGCGCGCAGTTGTTGTGGCTGTTGCTGATGTTGCGCGACTAACGTAGTGACGCCGTTAAAGATGCCCGCGCCCGCCAATACGCCGAGTACAGTAATCAACTGGCGGAAGTTACCGGCTTGCCCGATCCCTTCGGGTCCGAAGCTTATCGCTAACAGTTTCACCACCAGCAGGCCAGCAACGATTTTTACCAGCGTGGAAGAAGCGGTCCAGACTGATGCTTTTGCTAATGACATCAGGCAAAGAAACTCAGCAGCGAACTGATCACCGTACGCTGGTTGTTATCCGATAAGTTGTAGAACAGTGGCAGGCGCAGCAGGCGCTCGCTTTCACGCGTGGTAAAGGCATCATCACCGTGGAAGCGGCCAAAACGTTCACCCGCTGGCGACGAGTGCAGCGGGATGTAATGGAACACCGTGAGGATTTCCGCCTCTTTCATCCAGTTGATCAGCGCCTGACGATCGTCGCTGTCGCGCAGCTTGATGTAGAACATATGTGCATTGTGGCGGCAATTTTTTGGCACTACCGGCAGCTCAATACGGCCGGCAGCAGCCAGCGGCTGCAGCGCATCGTAGTAGCGTTGCCACAAACGCAAACGCTGCTGATTAATTTGCTCCGCCGCTTCCAGCTGCGCCCACAAATAGGCCGCCTGCAAATCCGCCATCAAATAGCTGGAGCCAATATCGCGCCAGGTATATTTATCTACCTGACCACGAAAAAACTGGCTGCGGTTGGTGCCTTTTTCACGAATGATCTCGGCACGATCCACCAGCTTCGCGTCATTGATCAGCGTTGCGCCGCCTTCACCGCCGGCGGTGTAATTTTTAGTTTCGTGAAAGCTAAAGCAGCCAATGTGACCAATGGTGCCGAGCGCGCGTCCTTTGTACTGCGACATCACGCCTTGCGCGGCATCCTCGATAACATAGAGTTTATGCTTCGCCGCCAGCGCCATGATGCTGTCCATCTCGCAGGCCACGCCCGCGTAATGCACTGGCACGATGGCGCGGGTTTTCGGCGTGATCGCCGCTTCAATCAGCGTTTCATCGATATTTAGCGTATCGGGGCGCACATCGACAAACACAATGGTCGCGCCGCGCAGCACAAAGGCGTTGGCGGTGGAGACGAAGGTGTAGCTCGGCATGATCACTTCATCGCCAGGCTGCAGGTCAATCAGCAGCGCCGCCATCTCCAGCGACGCGGTGCAGGATGGCGTCAGCAGCACTTTTCTGCTGCCGAAATGCTGTTCCATCCACTGCTGGCAGCGGCGAGTAAAGCCGCCATCGCCGCACAGCTTGCCGCTGGCCATCGCCGACTGCATATATTCAACTTCGCTGCCGACAATCGGCGGCGCATTAAATGGGATCATGAGGCTTTCCTGTAGAACCAGTAAGCGGTGCTTTCCAGCCGCGCACCGCTGCGTAAATAGAGGCGCATCGCCGTGAGATTGCTGAGCTGGGTCGCCACGCGCAGATGCGTTAGCTGACGTACGCGGCCCCAGTCGGCGGCGGCGAGCAGTAAGCGCTGGCCGACGCCGCAACCTTGTGCGGCGGGCAATACCGCCAGCAGACCGATGCGCATGTCGCCGTCCACTTCGCGCATCGAGACGAAACCTTGCAGCGCGCCCTGCTCATCGCAGGCCACCAGACATTGATTATCAAAGGTGCCGCGCACCGCATTTTCAATCCACTGCGCGTAGAAACGTCCGCTGTCCGCCGCAGCAAACCACGGCGCGCGGAAGCGACTTTGGCTAAACGCCTGCGCACCCGCTTCACGCAGTGCCGGGATTTGTGCTTCCCGCGCAATGCGCACGCCAACTTGCCGCTCGGTATGTTTGATGCTGAGGGAAAGGTCAGCTTCGCCTTCCACTAACTGAAAACCATGCTGGCTCAGCGCATCGATGGCATCAACGCGTTCAGCGGGCACCTTCACTTGCCACAGCGCATACGGCTGCTGAAGGGCCTCGGCCAGCGTCAAATCGCCATCCAGCGATAAGCGCGCGCTGTTCTGACCGAAGAACTCATTTTCCCACGTAAGGGAATCAATATTGACGCGGACGGGCATTGTGAACATCCAGCAGATACTGGCCGTAGCCGGTTTTGGTTAGCGCCTGAGCCGCGGCTAAAAGCTGGGCATCGCTCAGCCAGCCGTTACGCCATGCAATCTCTTCCAGGCAGGCAATTTTAAAGCCCTGCCGTTTTTCCACCGTCTGCACAAACATACTCGCCTCAATCAGGCTGTCGTGCGTGCCGGTATCCAGCCAGGCAAATCCGCGCCCCAGCAACTCCACCGCAAGCTCGCCCTGATCGAGATACATTTGGTTGATGGCGGTGATTTCCAGCTCACCGCGCTCGGAAGGTTTCACCTGTTTGGCAAACTCCACCACGCGGTTGTCGTAAAAATAGAGTCCGGTGACCGCCCAGCGCGATTTCGGCTGCTGCGGTTTTTCCTCAATGGAGAGCGCGTTAAAGTCGTCATCAAACTCCACCACGCCAAAACGCTCCGGATCCATCACCTGATAAGCAAAGACGGTCGCGCCGCTGCTGCGCGCGGCCACTTTCTTCAGCTTGGGGCTGAAACCCTGGCCGAAATAGAGATTGTCGCCCAGCACCAGACAACAGTGATCGTCACCAATAAAACTTTCGCCAATGATAAATGCCTGCGCCAGCCCATCAGGACGGGGTTGTTCTGCATAGGTTAGCTGAATCCCAAATTCACTGCCGTCGCCCAGTAAGCGTTCAAAATGGGCGCGATCTTCTGGCGTGGTGATGATCAAAATTTCGTGAATCCCTGCCAGCATCAGTACCGACAGCGGATAATAAATCATGGGTTTGTCATATACCGGCAACAGCTGTTTCGAGATGGCGCGGGTAATCGGATGCAAACGCGTGCCCGAACCTCCGGCTAAAATAATGCCTTTCATCGCTGCTCCTTCTGAAGTGCGTTTAACGCGGCGTGGCTAATCCCAGACGCTCACCGCGATAGCTGCCGTTAAGAATTGCCTGCCACCATTGCGGGTTTGCCAGATACCATTGCACGGTTTTACGAATGCCGCTCTCAAAGGTTTCCTGCGGCGTCCAACCCAGCTCACGCTCAATTTTACTGGCGTCGATGGCGTAGCGCTGGTCGTGGCCGGGACGATCGCTAACAAAGGTAATCAGGTCACGGTAGTGGCTCAGGTGCGGTGCACGCTGCTGCGGCGCCAACTCATCCAGCAGATCGCACAGCGTTTCCACCACTTCAAGATTACGTCGCTCGTTATGACCACCAATATTGTAGGTTTCCCCTACTTTGCCGCTGCTCACCACGCTATACAGCGCCCGCGCGTGATCCTCTACATATAGCCAGTCGCGTATCTGGCTGCCGTTGCCATACACTGGCAGCGGTTTGCCCGCCAGCGCATTAATGATGGTGAGCGGGATCAGCTTCTCCGGGAAATGATACGGTCCGTAATTGTTGGAGCAGTTAGTGATGATGACCGGCAAACCGTAGGTGCGCAGCCAGGCGCGCACCAGATGATCGCTGCTGGCTTTGGTCGCCGAATAGGGGCTGCTCGGCGCATACGGCGTGGTTTCGGTAAAGAAGTCGTCGCTACCGTGCAGGTCACCAAACACTTCATCAGTGGAGATATGGTGCAGAATGAAGCCTTTTTTGCGTTCATCTGCCATGCCATTCCAGTAATGACGCGCCGCTTCCAGCAGCTGATAGGTGCCGACAATATTGGTTTCGACGAAGGCGATAGGTCCATCGATCGAGCGGTCAACATGACTTTCTGCCGCCAGATGCATAATGCAATCCGGTTGATAGTGCGCCATGACACGATCCAGCTCAGCGCGATGGCAAATATCCACCTGTTCGAACGCGAAACGTGCATTCTGTTGCACCGGCGCCAGCGACGCCAGATTGCCGGCATAGCTCAGCTTATCGACCACCACCACGCGGTGTTCGGTGTTTTCAAGCAGAAAACGTACCAGCGCAGAACCGATAAATCCTGCCCCGCCGGTCACCAGAAACTGTTTCATCGCCAAACGCCTTTGGTATCAACAATCCACGGCTGGGCAATCTGGGCCGCATCAATCGCGCGGAACTGCGCGTGATCAACCAGCATCACCAGAATATCCGCCTGCTGCAGCGCTACATCCGTAGCAACCAGCGTGGCTTCGTGCGCCAGACGTTGCGGAATGTCTTCCACATGCGGTTCAACCACCCAGGTTGCGCCGCTGTGCCACTCGGCAATACGATGGGCGACGCTCATCGCCGGACTTTCGCGCAGATCGTCAATATTCGGTTTGAAGGCCAGACCAAAGCAGGCAATGGTGACATCGCTGGCGCGTTTGCCGCTGGCGGTGAGGCACTCTGCTAACGCCTGCTTTACCTGATCCAGCACCCAGCCCGGTTTGGCATCATTCACTTCACGTGCGGTGCGAATCAGTCGCGCCTGTTCTGGATTCTGCGCCACGATAAACCACGGATCGACGGCGATACAGTGCCCGCCGACGCCCGGTCCGGGTTGCAGGATGTTGACGCGCGGATGGCGATTCGCCAGCGCTATCAGCTCCCACACGTTGATGCCCTGCTCGGCGCAAATCAGCGACAGCTCATTGGCAAAGGCGATATTCACATCGCGGAAGCTGTTTTCTGTCAATTTGCACATCTCGGCGGTACGCGCATTGGTTTCCACACACGCGCCGCGCAGGAAAATGCGGTACAGCTCGCTGGCGCGTGCGGAACAGGCTGGCGTCATGCCACCAATGACGCGATCGTTTTCCAGCAGTTCAACCATCACTTTGCCGGGCAAAACGCGCTCCGGGCAGTAAGCGATAAACACATCGCACACATCACCGTGCTGCGGGAAACGCAAATCGGGACGCGCCGCCGCCAGCCATTCCGCCATTTGCTCGGTGGCGCCCACCGGCGACGTCGATTCGAGGATCACCAGATCGCCCGCTTTTAACACGGGTGCAATCGACAGCGCCGCGGCCTGCACATAGCTGAGATCCGGCTGATGGTCGCCGATAAACGGCGTGGGCACGGCGATCAGGAATGCATCGGCGGCTTCGGCCTGTGTAGTCGCACGTAGATGACCGGCACGCACGGCTTCGCGCACCACATCACCCAACTCGGGTTCCACGATATGGATATCGCCACGATTGATGGTTTCAACGGCGCGGACATTAATATCCACGCCAACGACTTTCTTTCCCTTTGAGGCAAAAACGGCCGCCGTTGGCAGCCCAATGTAGCCCAGTCCGATAACGGAAATGGTTTCAAAACGCATGGTTACACTCTGTGTTGTTTTAGGGCCTGCAAGATGCGCGCGCAGGCATGGCCATCGCCATACGGATTGTGCGCGCGACTCATTGCCTGCCAGGCTTCATCGTCTTGCAACAGCAGGCTGACTTCAGCGACAATTTTACTGATATCGGTGCCGACCAGTTTCACCGTGCCTGCCTCCACCGCTTCCGGACGCTCGGTGGTATCGCGCATCACCAGCACCGGTTTGCCTAATGACGGCGCTTCTTCCTGAATGCCACCGGAGTCGGTGAGAATCAGCCATGAGCGATTCATCAGCCAGACAAACGGCAGATACTCTTGCGGCTCAATCAGGATGATATTTTCGATGCCGCTGAGAATGCGGTTAACCGGCTCGCTGACGTTGGGATTGAGGTGCACGGGATAGACAATTTGCACCTGCGGATGCTGGCGCGCGATTTGCGCCAGCGCACTGCAAATGCGTTCAAAGCCGTCGCCAAAACTTTCGCGGCGATGACCCGTAACCAGAATGAGTTTTTTGTCAGCGTCGAGGAACGGATAGCGCGCGGCGAGGCGGGCATTGAGATCGGCATCGTCCAGCACGCGATCACGCACCCACAGCAGCGCATCAATCACCGTGTTGCCCGTCACGAAAATGCGCGCATCCGGCAGATTCTCGCGCAGCAGATTTTGTCGCGAATTTTGCGTGGGCGTGAAGTGATAACTGGCGAGATGGCCGGTGAGCGTGCGATTGGCCTCTTCCGGCCACGGCGACATCAGGTTGCCGGTACGCAATCCCGCTTCTACGTGACCCACCGGAATCTGGTGATAAAACGCCGCCAGGCTGGCCGCAAACGTGGTGGTGGTATCGCCGTGCACTAACACCACATCCGGCTGGAAATCAGCGAGTACGGTTTTCATGCCCTGCAGTATGCGGCTGGTGATCTCCGTCAGCCCTTGCTCCGGGCGCATGATATTCAGATCATAATCAGGCTGCAGCTGGAACAAACGCAGCACCTGGTCGAGCATTTCACGATGTTGTGCGGTGACGCATAGGCGTGACTCGAACGCAGCATCCTGCGCCAGCGCCTGCACCAGCGGAGCCATTTTGATCGCTTCAGGACGCGTGCCAAATACCGTCAGAACTTTCACGTGGCTTCTCTTAATGGCTCGTTGCTAACGTTGAACGCGGACGACGCATCAGCGCCACTCCCGCACCGACCAGCGCGCCAATTACGCCCCACATGATCATCATAAACAGGCGGCGCGGACTATCGCGCGACACCGGCTCTTCCGGGGTGCGCAAATAGCGGTAAGTCTGAAATTGTTTATCCAGACGCGGACCGGCCTGCAGCGTACTCAGCATCGCTTTGTTTTGATCATAGCTTAAATCGTAAGCAGGCCCGCTGGCTTGTAAAGTGTCGAGTTGCGCCTGCAGCATTTGCTGACCCAGCAGGAAACGATCGCTGTCTGGCAGCGCTTCGCCGGTTGCCGGCGCGCGGTTCTCTTTAATCCCCTGCTCGCTCGCCACTTTCAGCGCCTGCTCGATGCGCTGACGTTGACGTTCAAATACCGCCTGCGCCACTTCCTGCTGGCGGTTAACCTGCGACGCCAGCTGCACGCTGCGCGCCTGCCAGGCGCCTTTCAGCTCCGCATTAAGATGACGCGCCGCACGCTCGCTGGCGTAGGCAATATATTGACGCAGCAGATTGTTAGCATCGCTGGCGGTTTCGGCCACCAGCTTAATGTTATCTAAGATATTGCGCGCCGGGTCGGCAGCGGTGAACTGAATGTTGGTGATCAGGTCGTCGAGCAGCGCCGCATCGTTGTGCGCGTTACCGCTTTTGCGGCTTTTGAAGTATTCGGTCTGCTGCCAGAAATCACGGCGCGTATCCCATGATGCCAGCTGCATGGTGAACTCCTGATAAACCTCATCCATCACGGTCGGCGCTGGCGAACTGAGATTGAGCGTATTGGTGCGCACATCCAGATTATTGAGGAATTGCTGCTGTACGAAGAAATCACCCAGCATATTGACCGTTGGACGATCGGTCACCGCCGTGGTGCTCCACGCCTGCTTCATTAACATCGATGCTAACCAGGCAACCAGCGCAAACAGCAGCGCCAGACCGATAATCCAGCGTTTACCACGCCAGAGTGTGCAGCCAAGGCCACGTATATCCAGTTCGTTCTCCACAACGACAGAGGTCATAACAAAATCCTTATCAGGGTACTTTCTGGGTAATTTATTTTTTATCTTCGCTGCTTTGCCAGCGACGTTTAATGCGACGGATTTTGCGCGCCACGCGCCATGCGTGTTTCAGGCAATAGCCATAAAGGAGGAATGCCATCATGAACAGCACCAGCATCACCCATTCCGGGATGAAAGCCAGATACTCGCCGAGCACACCAATACCCGCCAGAAGCGCGGCGGCGACGGTAATCAGCAGGAACGCCTGACGTGACGTGAATCCGGCGCGCATAATTAAATGGTGGATGTGCTGGCGGTCAGCGGAAAACGGGCTCATGCCTTTGCGCAAACGGCGATACATAATCGCCACCATATCCATCAGCGGAATCGCGATCAGCCACAGCGCGGTGACGGGCGTGATCGGATGGCTCAGGCCTTGGGTGGTTTCCAGCAGAATCCAGATGATGGTGAAACCGATCATGGTGCTACCGGCATCGCCCATAAACACTTTGTAGCGACGGCCAATCAAGCCGAGATTAAGCAGGATATAAGGAATGGTGGCGGCGATCATCGCGAAGCACCACATGGCGAGGCTGGTCTGGCCGTCGAAATAGAGAATGATGCCGATGGCGGCGAAAGTGACGCTGGAGAGGCCGCCAAGCAGGCCATCAATCCCATCCACCATATTGAACGCATTGATGGCGGCCCATACGGCGAATAGCGTCAATACGTAGCCAAAGGGACCGACAATTAACTCAACCGGCCCGATAATGAAGCCCAGACTGAGCAAATAGAGTTTGGCGCCGACCATCATCACGATGGCAACCGCCGCCTGCACCAGCGCACGAATTTTAACGCTGATATCGAAGCGATCGTCCAGTGCGCCAACCAGCACCAATACGCCCGCGCAACTCAGATACAGCATCGCGTGCGGCAAATAATAATTTGAGATGGCAAAAGCGAAGCAGATTCCCGCGTACACGGAAATGCCGCCAACTAACGGAATGGCGCCATGGTGCCTTTTTCTGGAGTTTGGTGTGTCCACAAGCCCAATTTTTTTAGCTGCTTTGCGAGCAAAAAACAGGAACACTAAAGTAAAAAGAAAAACTAAACCAAGCTCAGTACTCATAGTGAGTAAATTCACGTTAATGCTCTCAGCTAAAATCGTGGACAACAATATGCAAAACACCCGCCATTGCCGTATATCCCTATTCCGAATTCTGCTACAGAAAAGTCTGATTGCTGAAAAAACAAACGAATCTCTGTCACAGTCAATATAAAAGCTTCCTGACTGCGCTAATCCTAATGCCCATAAATAAAAAACGCCACGTTAAGACGTGGCGTTAGCAATATTTCCTGGCAAATTGTGCGAATCACCGCTTGGCTTAGCGATTCGCCATTCGCAACTTAGGAACGCTTCATCATATCGAAGAATTCGTCGTTGGTTTTCGTCATGGCCAGTTTGTTGATGAGGAACTCCATCGCGTCGATTTCACCCATTGGATGGATGATTTTGCGCAGAATCCACATCTTCTGCAGCTCTTCCTGCGTAGTGAGCAGCTCTTCTTTACGGGTACCGGAACGATTGTAGTCAATCGCTGGGAATACACGCTTCTCGGCGATTTTGCGCGAGAGGTGCAATTCCATGTTACCTGTACCTTTAAACTCTTCGTAAATCACTTCGTCCATCTTCGAACCGGTATCAACCAGCGCGGTCGCGATGATGGTCAGGCTGCCGCCCTCTTCCACGTTACGTGCCGCACCGAAGAAACGCTTTGGACGATGCAGGGCGTTGGCATCCACACCACCGGTCAGCACTTTACCTGATGCTGGAACCACGGTGTTGTAGGCACGCGCCAGACGCGTGATGGAGTCAAGCAGGATGATCACATCTTTCTTGTGCTCAACCAGGCGCTTGGCCTTCTCGATCACCATCTCAGCAACCTGCACGTGACGTGACGCTGGCTCATCAAAGGTCGAAGCGATCACTTCACCTTTAACCAGACGCTGCATCTCGGTCACTTCTTCCGGACGTTCGTCAATCAGCAGCACCATCAGCAGGCAATCTGGATAGTTGTAGGCGATGCTCTGCGCGATGTTCTGCAGCAGCATGGTTTTACCCGCTTTCGGCGGCGCCACAATCAGACCACGTTGACCACGACCAATCGGAGAAGCCAGATCCAGCACGCGTGCGGTCAGATCTTCAGTCGAGCCATTACCGCGTTCCATACGCATACGCTTGCTGGCGTGCAACGGCGTAAGGTTTTCGAACAGAATCTTGTTACGCGCGTTTTCCGGCTTGTCATAGTTAACTTCATTAACTTTCAACAGCGCAAAGTAGCGTTCACCCTCTTTTGGCGGGCGAATCTTGCCAGAAATGGTGTCACCAGTGCGGAGGTTGAAGCGGCGGATTTGGCTGGGAGAGACGTAGATATCATCGGGACCGGCGAGGTAGGAACTATCTCCAGAACGGAGGAAACCAAATCCGTCCTGCAATATCTCCAGCACACCATCACCAAAGATGTCTTCGCCGCTTTTTGCGTGCTGTTTCAGGATAGAGAAAATAATATCCTGCTTGCGCATACGCGCCTGGTTTTCCAGCCCCATATTTTCGCCGAGGGTAATCAGCTCAGAAACCGGCGTATTCTTTAATTCGGTAAGATTCATAGTGATGGGTTCTTAAACTCGGGGTAATTCTCGAAATGATTGTCGTGAGTGGTATGGCAAAAATTCCATGCCTGTTAATGGCTCTTTTTCAACTCAGCTCGACGATTATCGTCAGATGTGGCGATAGGAAACGAGGAGACAGTCGAAAGATGATGCCGAATGTGCTAGTCATCAGATTGCCAAACCACGATAACGTTCATTGCGAGTAGGGTCTGACAAGGGAAAACTTAGATGCAAACTACAAGGTAAGAGCGTAATGCAGTGAAATTAACTTAACACGCTTAAAGTGAGACGTCCAGCAGTGGCGAAAAAATTCACCACTGCCGAACAAACACCGCGCCGGGCTTAGGCCAGGTTGGCGTTCAGGAACTCTTTCAACTGTCCTTTAGACAGTGCGCCAACCTTGGTTGCCGCCACTTCACCGTTCTTGAACAGCAGTAGAGTTGGAATACCGCGGATGCCATATTTTGGCGCTGTACCCGGGTTGTCATCAATATTCAACTTAGCGATGGTAAGTTTACCTTCGTACTCTTCTGCGACTTCGTCGAGAATTGGGGCGATCATTTTGCAAGGACCACACCATTCAGCCCAGAAATCTACCAGAGTGACACCGTCTGCTTTCAGTACGTCTGTGTCGAAACTGTCATCGGTCAAGTGAACGATCTTATCGCTGCTCATGTTTAACTCCAAAAGATTGCGCCTGGCGAATTGGCGGAAATGATACCAACGTAGGTTGACTTTATTTCATCGGATACGCTTTCGTAAAGCGCTAGTAAGCTGATATTCTACCACACTATGAGCAAAACACACTTAACTGAACAGAAGTTTTCCGACTTCGCCCTGCACCCTCAGGTGGTAGAAGCCCTTGATACCAAAGGCTTTTCTAACTGCACGCCTATCCAGGCGCTCGCATTGCCTTTTACGCTTTCAGGGCGTGATGTTGCGGGTCAGGCGCAAACCGGTACCGGCAAAACGATGGCGTTCCTGACGTCAACGTTTCATTATCTTCTTTCTCATCCTGCCGCAGAAGGTCGCCAGCTCAATCAGCCACGTGCGCTGATCATGGCCCCGACGCGTGAGCTCGCCGTACAAATTCATGCCGATGCAGAACCGTTAGCCAAGGTCACTGGCTTAAAGCTGGGCCTGGCTTATGGTGGCGACGGCTACGATAAACAGCTGAAAGTGCTGGCTGATGGTGTCGATATTCTGGTGGGCACCACCGGACGTCTGATCGACTACGCCAAGCAGAACCATGTCAACCTGGGCGCGATTCAGGTTGTTGTGCTGGATGAAGCCGATCGCATGTTCGATCTCGGTTTTATTAAAGACATTCGTTGGCTGTTCCGCCGCATGCCGCCGGCCACCCAACGCCTGAGTATGCTGTTCTCTGCAACCTTGTCTTACCGCGTGCGTGAACTGGCGTTTGAGCACATGAACAACGCCGAATACGTGGAAGTGGAACCCGAGCAGAAAACCGGCCACCGTATTAAAGAAGAGCTTTTCTACCCTTCAAATGAAGAGAAAATGCGCTTGCTGCAGACGCTGGTAGAAGAAGAGTGGCCAGATCGCGCCATTATCTTTGCCAATACCAAGCACCGCTGTGAAGACATTTGGGGCCATCTGGCTGCCGATGGTCATCGCGTAGGTCTGCTGACGGGTGATGTGGCGCAGAAAAAACGTCTGCGTATCCTCGATGACTTCACCAAAGGCGATGTGGATATCCTGGTTGCCACCGACGTCGCGGCACGGGGTTTGCACATTCCTGCCGTCACGCATGTGTTCAACTACGATCTGCCTGACGATCGCGAAGACTACGTTCACCGTATCGGTCGTACTGGCCGCGCGGGTGCCAGCGGTCACTCCATCAGCCTGGCGTGCGAAGAGTACGCGCTGAACCTGCCGGCAATCGAAGAGTATATTGGTCACGGTATTCCGGTCAGCAAGTACAACAGCGATGCGCTGATGAGCGAACTGCCACCGCCGAAACGTCTGCAACGCAGCCGCTCGGGTAACGGCCCACGCCGTGGCGGGAACAACAGTAACCGTCGGAGCGGCGCGCCGCGCAATAGCAACCGTAAACGTTCGGGTTAAGCACACCATGCTAAGCGCATCGTCACTTTATGCAGCGATTGATTTAGGTTCTAACAGCTTTCATATGTTGGTGGTGCGCGAGGTGTCTGGCAGCATTCAGACCGTCGCGCGGATAAAGCGCAAAGTGCGTCTGGCGGCTGGCCTCGACAAAGCGAATCACCTCTCCGCTGAGGCGATGCAACGCGGCTGGCAGTGCCTGAGGTTGTTCTCCGAACAGCTGCAGGATATTCCTCCGGAACAAATCCGCGTGGTGGCAACCGCCACGCTGCGCTTTGCCGAAAATGCGCAGGATTTCCTCACAACGGCTGAACACATTCTTGGCTGCGCGGTGAATGTCATCAGCGGCGAAGAGGAAGCACGCCTGATTTATCAGGGCGTAGCGCATACCACCGGCGGTTCCGATCAGCGTTTAGTGGTCGATATCGGCGGTGGCAGCACCGAACTGGTGACTGGCGAAGGTTCACATGCCACCACGCTGTTCAGCTTGTCGATGGGTTGCGTAACCTGGCTTGAACGCTACTTCAGCGACCGTCATCTGGCCAAAGAGAATTTCGAGCAGGCCGAACTGGCCGCGCGCGAGATGATCCGTCCGGTGGCCGCTGCGCTGCGCGAAAAAGGCTGGCAAATCTGCGTCGGAGCGTCGGGCACCGTACAAGCGTTGCAGGAAATTATGATGGCGCAGGGCATGGATGAGCGCATCACCCTTAGCAAACTGCAACAACTGAAACAGCGCGCGATTCAGTGCGGCAAGTTGGAAGAGCTGGAAATTGAAGGATTGACGCTGGAGCGCGCCTTAGTGTTCCCGAGCGGTTTATCGATTCTCATCGCTATCTTCCAGGAACTCAGCATTGAAGGCATGACGCTAGCCGGCGGCGCACTGCGCGAAGGTTTAGTGTATGGCATGCTGCATCTGCCGGTGGATCGTGATATCCGCAGCCGCACATTGCAGAACGTGCAGCGTCGTTTTGCCATTGATATTGACCAGGCCGGTCGCGTACGTCAGTTGGCGGAGAGTTTCTTCCGTCAGGTGAGCAGCAGTTGGAAGCTGGATAACCGATGTCGCGATCTACTCCTTAGCGCCTGTTCTATCCACGAAATTGGCCTGAGCGTCGATTTCCGCCAGGCACCGCAACACGCCGCTTACCTGATTCGTCATCTCGATCTTCCTGGCTTCACTCCCGCGCAGAAAAAAATGCTGGCTTGCCTGCTGCAGAACCAAAGCGGCAGCATCGATTTAGCCTTGCTGACCCAGCAAAACGCCGTACCGCCGCGCATGGCGGAGCGTTTAAGTCGTTTGCTACGCTTAGCGATTATCTTCTCAAGTCGTCGTCGCGATGACACTTTGCCTGCCGTGCGTTTACAGGCGGATGATGATGCACTGCATTTGACGTTGCCGGCCGGTTGGCGCGAAGCGCATCCGCTGCGTTCTGAGCTGTTAGAGCAGGAGAGTCATTATCAGTCCTACGTGCACTGGTTACTGACGATTTCCTGATTGGGATTGCGCTGGCTGTCCCCCATCCCGACCTTCCCCCGCCCGCGGGGGAAGGAGATGCTGCCACATGCAGCTCCATCACTAACATGTGGCAGCATCTTCCTCCCCCATTCATGGGGGAGGACCGAGGAGGGGGACTGCGAGCACGGACCGAGGAGGGGGACTGTGAGCACGGACCGAGGAGGGGGACTGCGAGCACGGACCGGGAACTCAACCCTTCTTCGCATTCTCCAGCATCGCTCTCAATCCAGCGACGCGCGTCTGCCCGGTCTTCACGCGCTCTTCGGCGCTCACCACTTTTTTCTCGCGCTCCCATACTACATCGTCCTGCGGCAACTCCAGCAGGAAGCGACTCGGTTCCGGGCGCATCAGCTCGCCATACTGGCGGCGTTCCCGGCACAGCGTAAAGGTCAGCTCTTTCTGCGCTCGCGTAATCCCCACGTAAGCCAGACGCCGCTCTTCCTCAATGTTGTTCTCATCGATGCTGCTCTGGTGCGGCAATAACCCCTCTTCCATGCCAACCAGATAGACATACGGGAACTCCAGACCTTTCGAGGCGTGCAACGTCATCAGCTGCACCTGATCGAGCTCTTCGTCGCTCTCACCGCGCTCCATCATGTCGCGCAGCGTAAAGCGCGTCACCACCTGCGCCAGCGTCATCGGCTCGTTCAGCTCATCGCCTTCCAGCATCTCGGTCATCCACTGGAACAGCAGGTTAACGTTCTTCATGCGCATCTCAGCGGCTTTCGGGCTGGGCGAGGTTTCAAACAGCCAGCTTTCGTAGTCGATGCCGCGAATCAGATCACGCACCGCATTCACCGGCTCGCGTTCGGTCAGCTGGACGATTTCACTCAGCCAGTGCGTAAAGCGCTGCAGATGCTCCAGTCCGCGCCCGCTCAGCGTTTGCTCCAGCCCCATATCGAAGCTGGCGTTATACAGGCTTTTATTGCGCAGGTTGGCCCATTCGCCCAGCTTCTGCAGCGTTGCCGGACCAATCTCACGGCGAGGCGTATTCACGATACGCAGAAACGCGCTGTCATCTTCCTGATTGGTCAGCACGCGCAGATAAGCCAGCAAATCTTTGATTTCCGGACGAGAAAAGAACGACGTGCCGCCCGAGATACGATACGGAATACGGTTCTGCATCAGCTGCTTCTCGAACACGCGTGACTGATGATTGCCGCGATAAAGAATGGCGTAATCTTTATAGGCGGTTTTGTTGATGAAGTGATGCGCGATCAATTCGCCCGCCACGCGTTCCGCTTCGTGGTCTTCGTTATTCGCGCTCAGCACCTTCAGCTCGCTGCCCTGCCCCAACTCTGAGAACAGGCGCTTCTCAAATACGTGCGGATTGTTGGCGATAAGGATGTTGGCCGATTTCAGGATGCGCTGCGTCGAGCGATAATTTTGCTCCAGCTTCACCACTTCCAGCGCCGGGAAATCCTGCTGCAGCAGCACCAGGTTTTGCGGACGCGCGCCACGCCACGAGTAAATTGACTGATCGTCATCGCCCACCACGGTAAAGCGCGCGCGCGCACCCACCAGCAGCTTCACCAGCTCATATTGGCTGGTGTTGGTGTCCTGATACTCATCCACCAGCAGATAGCGGATGCGCTGCTGCCAGCGTTCGCGCACTTCCTGATTGCGCTGCAGCAGTAGCGTGGGCAGCGCGATTAAGTCGTCGAAATCCAGCACGTTGCAGGATTTCAGGTGTTGGTCATACAGCTGATAACAGTGAGCAAAAATCTGGTCGCGCTGCGATTGCGCCAAACCCGCGGCGCCCTGCGGATCGACCAGATCGTTCTTCCAGTTGGAGATGGTGGAAATTAGCTGCTGTAACAGCGTCTTGTCCTCTTCCAGCCACTGTTTGGTCAGGTCTTTAAGCAAGGCCAGCTGATCCTGATCGTCGAACAGCGAGAAGCTGGCTTTCATTCCCAGCGCCTTGTATTCGCGTTTAATGATCTCCAGTCCCAGCGTATGAAAGGTGGAAATCATCAGGCCGCGTGCCTCTTTACGCCCCAACGTCTGCGCCACGCGCTCTTTCATCTCGCGCGAGGCTTTATTGGTAAAGGTTACGGCGGCGATATGGCGCGCCTGATAGCCACATTCGCGGATCAGGTGGGCGATTTTGTTGGTGATCACGCGGGTTTTACCCGAGCCAGCACCGGCCAGCACCAGACAAGGACCGGTGACAAATTCGACAGCTCGTTGTTGGCCGGGGTTTAAACGCATAACGGAATTCGCTCAGTTGAATCAAAAGAAAGGAGGTTATAATGGCCGGATTATACACATTAGGACTTCATCATGGCGAAAACCGCGGCGGCTTTACATATCCTCGTGAAAGAGGAAGCGCAGGCCAAATCCCTGCTGGCGCAACTTGAGAAAGGGGCGAACTTCCAGCAGCTGGCAAAGAAACACTCTACCTGCCCATCCGGACGCAACGGCGGTGATTTGGGTGAGTTCCGTAAAGGACAAATGGTACCGGCATTTGATAAGGCGGTCTTCTCCTGTCCGCTGCTACAGCCTTACGGACCGGTGAAAACCGCCTTTGGTTACCACATCATCAAAGTGCTGTGGCGTAACTGATCACTTCTGATTCTTCATCTGCTGCAGCACATTACTGCACTGATTGTCGTCAGTATCGCTAGGCGAAATCAGTGCGATCAACGCGGCGGCGGGAGCAACCACCGCCCCGAGCGCCACTGCTGCGGCACCGCGTGCAATCAGCGGTCCGGCTTTCACCCCGGCATCCGGATTTTTAAAGGTGCCGCGCACATACAGCGGCGAACGCAGCGTGATGATGCGAATCCCTTTACTCTCCGGATTGATCGACAAGTCCATGCGTTCATTCGCGAAATTAACGTTGCCGGTCACGTTGATCACCGCGTTCTCGGTATCCAGCAGGAACAGTTTCGGCGTCGCTAAGCCCTGACGAATATTCATATCGGTCGCCGCGCAGTTGATCTTCACTTCATCATCGCCGAACAGCTTACCCACCACATAGTTACCGACGTTCAGTCCGGCAATCTCCATCAGGCTGCGACTGATCAGGCCATCATTCATCAATAGCTTCAGTTCGCCATTGCTGGTGCCGAGCAGATCCGCCACCGAATTGCCGGTGCCGCTCAGCGAGGCATCGCCGTTGAGCTGGCCCAAACTGTTCTGCATCGCCGTGACATCCGGGAACAGCTGACGCAGACGCAGCTTACGCGCGTGCAAATCGGCGCGTCCGCGCATCGGGCTGCGATCGCCTTCCAGATGAATGGTGGAGTTAATGCTGCCGCCGGCCATACCGAAGCGCAGCGGATCGAGCAACAGGTCGCCGTTTTTCAGCTGCAGATGCGTATAGAGATCGCTGAGCGGCAGCTTGCTGCTGTGTTCAATGCGCTTGCCGCTGAACTTCACATCCGCATCCATCACGTCCCAGCTCTTGGTATCAAACTTGTCGTGTGGCAACACGCGATCGGCGGGCTGCGATGAGGCTTCGCCGCGCTGCGCTTTGGCCTGCTGCGTTTTCTCGCTGCCTTTGCCGGAGTTGACGCCAATCAGCGGCCCCAAATCTTCCATCCGCAGCTGGTTCGAGGTCAATTCACCGGTCAGCGTTGGACGCGGTTTGCCCTGACGATAGGTGAGCGAGCCGTGAATATCGCTGTCGCCGATGTGGCCGTTAAACTTCTCGTAGCGGAATAGCGGCCCTTTCGCCTCATTGAAACGCGCAATCAAATGGCCGTCAGTTTCATAGGGCGGCGTATCGGGCAGCAGCACGCCGGTCAGGCCATACAGATTGGCCAGCGTATCGCCCGCGAAGCGCAGGCGCACATCAAGTCCGCCAAGATTGAGCGGATCCTGCAAGGTACCGTCAATACGTACACGCGTGGTGCCATTACGCACATCCACCTGCAGCGGGAACGGCGTGGTTTTACTGCGCAGCGATAACATGCCGCCAATTTTGCCGTCGCCATCCAGCTTCTGATTGTTGTAGGTGCCGTTCGCCTGCCAGCCAAAGACAAAATCACCCGCGCCTTTCTGCTGATCGTCACCGCCCGCCACTTGGGCGTAGGGCACCGGTTTGCCCAGCGGATTGATGGTCACTGTGACATCGGCTTTATTGACGGCGTCGCGATAGCGCACTTGTCCCTGATCGAACAGGATGTTGTCGAGGCGGAAGGACCAGGCAGAAGGCGCGGCGTTAGCATCGCTGTTCTGGCTGCTGGCGAGATCAAAGGTCCAGTTATTCTTTTTGTCTGCGGTTTGCACCAGCCGCGCATCCGGCTTTTGCATCTTGATCCACGGCAGGTAGATCTGCTGATGCAGCAGCGCCAGCGGCGCAATGGTGGCTTCAACCCGCTGCAGATGAACCATGGTGACATCAGGAATAGAGGGCGGATTGCCGAGCATCACATCATCGGCATGCACCTGCGGCCACGGCACCCAGCTGCGCCAGCCAGGTTCTTCACGGTTGCGAACCCAGGCCACGCCGAGATCGCCGCGAATCGCGAAAGGTCGGTTCAGTTCGGCTGAAACTTTTTGATTAATCGTTGGTTTCAAGCGGTTCCAGTCAAAGGTGGCGATGAGCACCACAATCACTACAACCAATAACAAAAAAATCCCGAACACCCAGCTCAGGATCTTTCGAGTACGTGACATATTGCTTCCTCCTTGCCCTTCCACGTCTGACTAAGGATAGTCGAGACGCCGCGGAACGGGATCAGGGAAGCTCAAGTGCCATACGTTCCAGCTCGCTGAATGGCACCGGACGCGAGAAGAAGTAGCCCTGCGCCGCCATCGCTGGCGAGCTACGCACCTGTTGCCACTCCTCTTCGGTTTCCACGCCTTCAACGATGACGCCGTTGCAGTAACGGTTAATCAACGCCAGCAGCATCGAGAACATCGAGCGGCCTTCATCGCTGGCGCGCAGCAGCATAAACAGCTCGCGCGAGAGTTTGATGTAGTCGTAACGCAGTTCGGTCAGCGCGGAGAAGTTCGCCATGCCAGAGCCAAAATCATCCAGCCACAGCGGCCCGAGTTCCGGCATCTTCGCCACCATCTCTTCCTGTGGCAGCGCATGATGCTCCGTTAGCTCGAAGCGCACCCACGGCAGCTGCGCAATCAGCGTGCGAATCGACTCATGCTTCTCAATCTCCATCAGCGTTGGACCGTCGATATTAACCGACGCCACCAGCTGACGCTGATTGAAAAACGCTGACCATGTTATCAGCAGCTCGAGTTGTTCCTGGACGACACCAAGCCGCTGCGCGATAGTCAGTGCTTCAAAATAGTCTTCGGGCGACAGCCTTTTTTCTGGCGCGGAGGGATGGGTAACCGCCGTCAGTAATTCAATAGCCAGCATGCGGCCTGAGACCTGGTAAATCGGCTGGAAAGTATAGAATCGTTGGCACTGCTGCCAGAAGAGACGCGTTTCCTGTTGTTGCTCCAATTCATTTGAAACAGGCAGCCGATGACTCAAATTCTTCATCACCATGGTTTTTTCCTGGTTGGTGTTGAGTGCCTGCAAATAGCATCTCAGCGGCAAGTATCGGCGATCGCCGGGATAACTTTATCAATCTCGTTAGTCCCATGAAGAGTTGAGTGTAACAGCGTGCTTCGCACTTAATCGGCAAAACAAAACGCGCTTTGGCCGCTAAATCACCGTGGCGCAGGCGGTTTGCTGCCTTAAGTTAAATCAAAACATCGTTTTAAAAACCATTGACGACTGCCATACCAGACGCGAGACTAAGGCAGAATTCACTACAGGCTGAAGACCATGACGCAGAAGAAAATCGCTATTATTGGCGAATGCATGATTGAGCTGTCCGAGAAAGGTGAGAACATCAAACGCGGTTTTGGCGGCGATACGCTGAACACGGCGGTGTATCTGGCGCGTCAGTCAGATAAACAGCTGCGTGTCGATTATGTCACCGCACTCGGCACCGACAGTTTCAGTGACCAGATGATCGCCGCCTGGCAGCAGGAAAATGTCGAAACCGCGCTGGTTCAGCGCCTCGACAATAAAATGCCGGGTTTGTACTTCATCGAAACCGACGACCACGGCGAGCGGACCTTCTGGTACTGGCGCAACGACGCCGCCGCCCGTTTCTGGCTGGACAGCGCGCAAGCGGACGCGATTTGCCAGCAGCTGGCGCACTATGATTATCTCTATTTGAGCGGCATCAGCCTGGCGATTCTGCCTGCGACCAGTCGCGAAAAACTGATGACGCTGCTTAGCGCCTGTCGTCAGAACGGTGGCAAGGTGATTTTCGATAACAACTATCGTCCGCGTCTGTGGGCCGATAAAGCCAGCGCTCAGCAGGCGTATGCCGAGATGCTGCGTCATACCGACATGGCATTTCTGACGCTCGACGACGAAGATTTGCTGTGGGGCGAGCAGCCGCTGGATGCGGTGATTGCTCGCACACGCGCTGCGGGCGTGCAGGAAATTGCCATCAAACGCGGTGCGGACTCCTGTCTGGTGGCGGTTGGCGATGAGCCGCTGCGCGAGGTCGCCGCCATCAAGCTGGCGAAAGAGAAAGTGATCGATACCACCGCGGCTGGCGACTCCTTCAGCGCTGGTTATCTGGCGGTGCGTTTAGCCGGAGGAAGCGCCGAAGATGCCGCCGCACGCGGTCATCTCACCGCCAGCACGGTGATCCAGTATCGCGGGGCGATTATCCCGCTCAGCGCGATGCCGAAATGACTTAACCACCTGCACCAACCGTAGCGGCGCAATTGATTGCGCGATGAATCGCGCCGCTACAAATCTCTGCGCCATTCATTACCTGTGCTAACCAACCCGCCCGCGCAGTTTGCCTTAACGCAGCATTTTTCCCTGCCAATTTCCGCTAACGACCTGACTCATCCACTTCTGTAACAAAAACGGTATTACTTCTTCACTCGCGCTAATCAGATCGATTTAAATTCAATGTGTTATGGCAGGAAATCTGGCCGCCAGGCATAGTCCGAAACTGGCGAAATCGGCGGTTTTCGGCTGGACGCCAGCAGCAAAAAAGACCATGTTTTAATCAACAACAGCAGGACGCTGTTACTCCGGCCGCGAAAAAAATAACGACAACATGACTCGCTCAGGACTGACTTATGCACACAGAAATCATCAATATCTGGCCACACGGTGATGCGCCAGGCGCGAGCGATTCGCGCGCTCAGCCGCAGATCGTCGATCTCGCCAAAGAGTATGAACCTTATGACCGCGCCGCCACCGGCGTGCGCTGCCCGGAAATTGCCATCTGGCATCCGGAAACCTCGAACGGCATCACGCTGCTGGTCGCGCCGGGCGGCGGTTATCAGCGGGTATTGATCGACCGCGAAGGCAGCGCGCTTGCCACTTTCTTCACGTCAATGGGCTACACGCTGGCGGTGATGACGTATCGCCTGCCGTATGACGGTCACCATGAAGGTCCAGACGCGCCGCTGGCCGATGCGCAGCGTGCGGTGCGCGTGCTGCGTGAACGTGCGCAGCGCGGGCTGAACGGCAAATATATCGTGATGATGGGCTTCTCGGCGGGTGGACACGTTGCCGCCAGCCTCGGCACCCGCTTTGGCGAGAAACTCTATCCGGTGCAGGATCAAGCCGACAGCTTCACACCGCGCCCGGATGCGATGGTGCTGCTCTATCCGGTGATCAGCATGCGTGAAGGTCTGGCGCATGAAGGTGCACGCACCCGCTTGCTCGGCGCATGGCCGGATCAGAAGATGGTTGATGCTTATTCGCTGGAGACGCGCGTACACGCACAAACGCCACCGACGCTGCTGATTCACGCTTCCGATGATGAATCGGTTTCGGTGAACAACAGCATGGTGTTCTTCAGCGCGCTGCGTGAGCACAAAGTGCCGGTGGAGATTCACTTCTACCAGAAAGGCGGCCACGGATTTGGTATCCGTGGCGTGGCAGATTTACCGCTCGCCAGTTGGCCGATGCTGGTAACCGAATGGCTACGTGCTAAGACCTAATGTTTAGGATGATGGCGCGGTCTGATCCGCCGCGCCTGCGCTGTTATCCGGTTTCACTTCTTCCGGGCTCGCGGGTACCGCTGGCGGTTCGGGTAGCTTCATCACTTTATCCCAGCTTTCCTGCAGCATCTTCACGTTGGTCTCGGCTTCACCCTGCGGCTGAATCAGCACCATGGTCAGCTCCTGCGACAGTTGCTGGCGCAGTTCCTGATTTAGCTGATCGCGCGTCATCTCGCTGAGGAAGGTTTGACGCAGCTTCTGATACTGCTCAGGCGCAATGTCCACCACCGCGTTTTGCTGCGAGCGCAGACGCTGGCCCATCAGAATATCGGTGTCGGTGCGGGCGTATGTGGCAAACAACTTGTTGAGCTCCAGCAGCTTCTGCGCCATCAGCGCATCAAACTCCTCCTGCGGTAACCCTTTGTCGCGCACCGCCGCCAGCTCTTTCGCCACCTGATTCATATTCTGCGGCAAAGAGGCATTCGGGCTGTCCATGTTGATCGAGCACTGCGCACGTTGATAGAGCACGCGGCAATCGAAGCCAACCTGCACGCTTTGCGCTTTGCTGTCAGCCAGCGCGCGCTGCACATGCCAGAACAGCGCTTCACGCGCTAAATCGCTCTGCCAGTAGCGCTGCAAATTTTGCGAATCACGAATCGGCTGCCATGCGGTGTCCCACACCAGCGACAGGCGATCCTGATTCATGCCGCCATTCACCAGATTCACCGGCTGATGCGGCAGCGGTGACAGCGTCGGTAGCGCGGCAGGTGCGACACGCTTGCCTTTCAGCGGCGCAAAAGCTTTGTTGATTTGCTCCGCCATGCTGCGGCTATCGACGTTACCTACCACATAGAGTGTCATGCCGTCGGGCGTGTACCACTGCTGATAGAAGCTGTTGAGCTGTGCGATATCCACCGGCGCGCGCGGTTGCTCGCCGGGATCGTGCGCCAGCATCGCCGAGCCTTTCAGGCGATAGCGCCACCACACATCCTGCGTATTGGCAGGCCAGGTGGCAATCGGATCGGTCGCCATTAATGCGGTAGAAACCACCTGCTCATTAATCGTCATTTTCCCGGCGGTCGCCGCCAGCCAGCTGAGCGCTTCTTTCAGCAGATCAGGGCGGTTATTCGGCAAGCTCAGGTTGTATTGGGTGTAATCGTACGACGAAATAGCGGGTGGCAGCGGACGTTGCGGATCCATGGCTTGCTGCCACAGCGCACGTTGCTGATTGGTGTCCAGCGTGGCGTTATGCACCATCGCTAAACGCGGTAAAAGATGGCTATAGCCGGTTTGTTGCGCACTCTCCACCAGCGAACCGGTGTTAACAATCAGGCGCAGCTCAATACGATCGCTTGGACGTTGTGGTGTGGTTAGCAGCTGCCAGCTAAAACCATTGTCCAGTTTGCCTTCCTGCCAGGCGGGATCGGGTTGGAGCGTCTCGGCGTGCACGCCAAAACCGGACGCTGCCAGTAGCAATCCGCCAACCAAAAGCCGAATTCTGGTGCCCTGCATGTGAACCCCTACTCAAACAGATCAACGCTCGTTAGCGCGGCATGTTCGGTCACATCTGGGGTGACCGGCGCGGCATTGTGCCGCCACGTTTATTTAATAACAGACTCTTTGACCACGAGAAGGTCAGGATGTCGCGCAACGAGGCAAAAAATCGGGAAAAAAATCAATGGGGTTTATTATGCAAATGCCCGCTGTCAGGGCAAGCGACAGCGGGCATTTCTCGGCAAATTAACGCAAATAGCAGGTTATGCGGCGGTTTCTGGTGCGTTATTCACCTTTTTCCCGGCAGAAAGCGTCGCATTCAGTTGTTTCTCATCCAGTTGGCCGACCCACTTCGCCACCACGATGGTCGCCACGCCGTTGCCCACCAGATTGGTCAGCGCACGCGCTTCGGACATAAAGCGGTCGATACCGAGAATCAGCGCCAGGCCCGCAACCGGTAAATGTCCCACCGCTGACAAGGTCGCCGCCAGCACGATAAAGCCACTGCCGGTTACACCCGCTGCGCCTTTTGAGGAGAGCAGCAGCACCACTAACAGCGTGATTTGGTGGAACACATCCATATGCGCGTTGGTCGCCTGAGCGATAAACACCGCCGCCATGGTGAGGTAAATCGAGGTGCCATCCAGGTTGAAGGAGTAGCCGGTTGGAATCACCAGCCCCACCACCGATTTCTTACAGCCCAGCTTCTCCATCTTATCCAGCATGCGCGGCAGCGCAGACTCGGAAGATGACGTGCCCAGCACAATCAGCAGCTCTTCTTTGATGTAGGCGACAAATTTAAAGATGTTGAAGCCAGCGAAGCGTGCAATCAGCCCCAACACCACCACCACGAACAGCACGCAGGTGATATAGAAGCAGATGATCAGCTGCCCCAACTGCACCAGCGAGCCGACGCCATATTTACCGATGGTGAAGGCCATCGCCCCGAAGGCACCGATTGGCGCGAGACGCATAATCATGTTGATCACGCCGAAGATCACTTTCGAGAAGCTCTCAATGACGTTGAACATCACGGTGCCGGCGCTGCCCAGGCGATGCAGGGCGAAGCCGAACAGGATAGCGAACAGCAGCACTTGCAGAATGTTGCCGCTGGCAAAGGCACCAATGACGCTATTCGGGATCACATCCAGCAGGAAGGCGACCACACCTTGCTGCTCCGCCTGCTGCGCGTAAACCGCGACTGCTTTAGCATCCAGCGTGGCTGGATCAACGTTCATGCCCACGCCAGGCTGCACCACGTTAACCACCACCAAACCGATGATCAGCGCGATGGTGC
Organism: Pantoea sp. GbtcB22; assembly: GCF_019091025.1. Lineage (NCBI taxonomy): Bacteria > Pseudomonadati > Pseudomonadota > Gammaproteobacteria > Enterobacterales > Erwiniaceae > Pantoea > Pantoea sp. GbtcB22. The sequence goes on along the minus strand of NZ_JAGXKB010000006.1, from coordinate 195,446 downwards.
TGACTACTTCAAAGTACAGCAGCGCCACTGCGCCCGTACGTCCAACGGCTTTCATGCTCTCCATGCCGGCAATACCGGTCACCACCGTACAGAAAATCACGGGGGCGATGATCATCTTGATCAACTTAACGAAACCATCGCCAAGCGGCTTCATTTGCGCGCCTAACTCAGGATAGAAGTGGCCCAACAGGACGCCGATGCCGATGGCAACCAGTACCTGAAAATAGAGGCTTTTTAAGATTTTCATAACAGGTGTCCAGTAAGACGGTTCGCACCGCCATTGTTGTGGAGAACGCATGCGGCAAGCCGCCAGAAGCGTAAAACCTTACCGATGGCGAGGAAAATAACACCCTGTTAACAAGATTAATATCCCCTACTATTCCTTACAAAAGTTACAAAACTCTAACTATGAACTGAAACGCTTCAGCACAGCGATCCGCTACAATTTTGTAAGGAAAATCAATAACCAAGGTGATTATTCAGGGAGTTGCGAGCTATTGAGCCAGCGTTGGTTAAAGATGTGGAGCGGCAGCGCTTCAGCGTATAAGTAGCCTTGCCCTATAGTAATTCCGCGCGCCAGCAGCCAGTCGCGCTGCTCGGCGGTTTCCACACCTTCGGCGATGACGTCGAGGTGAATGATGTCGGCAATCGCCGCCACGATGCGCACCATGGTGTCGTCATCCGGCAGCGCGGCGACGAAGCTGCGATCCATTTTCAGCTTATTTACCGGCAGCGCTTTGAACTGATGCAGATAGTTGAGGTTGGAGTAGCCCATTCCGAAATCATCGAGCGCTACCGCCACGCCGGTTTGCTGCAGCAAGCGCAATAGCGCAATCGCCTGTTCGGCATCGCCAATCTGCGCGGTTTCGGTGATTTCCAATACGAAGTTGCCCGGCGCGATGCGATGGCGCTCCAGCAAGCCCTGCAAATGGCTGACCATGCTGGCATCACGCAGCTGCACCGCCGAGATATTGACGCTGAGCGGGATGTTAATGCCCTGCTTCTGCCAGCCGGCCAGAATGCGGCAGGCTTCTTCAAACACCCAGCGGCCAATGGCCGAGATCACGCCAATCTCTTCGGCGCTGGCAATAAACTCTTCCGATAATCCGTAGCTGCCATCCGGCATGCGCATGCGCAGCAGCGCTTCGGCACCGGCCAGCTCGCCGGTTTCCATATTGATTTGTGGCTGGAGATAGAGGGCAAACTGCTCGTCCTGCAGACCTTGCAAGATGTCGTGTTCCTGCGTTAAACGCTTTTGCGCCCGCTCGGTAAGCGCCGGATCGAAGAACAGAATCTGGTTTTTGCCCTGATGCCGCGCCGACATCATCGCCGAGGTTGCGCGATCGAGCTGTTCGCTGGCCGAGATGCTGCTCTCTTCGTGCAGCGCCAGGCCAATGCTGGCGTTCGGACGCAGCTGCAGCTGTTGCAGGTTCACCGGCTGATTAATGCGAATCATCAGGTTACGCGCCAGGCGCATGGCGCGGAACGGATTGTGCGCGCGTTTCATCAGCAAGGCGAAGTCGCTGGGCCCGGTTTGCGCCAGCAGTGAGTGATCGTCAACGGTGCTGCGAATCTTCTCCACCAGCGTCAGCATCAGCGTATCGCGCTGCTCATCGCTCAGTACGCCGTTGGCTTCCTGCAACGTTTCAATGCGAATCACCATCAAGCCCCACGCCTGACGATTGTGGCGATGGCTGATGTGCTGTTCGAGCAGCGCAAGGAACAGCGCGCGATTGGGCAGATCCGTAACGGCAAAATGCGTGGTCATGCGGCTCATTTCGTCGTGAATCGACTCCAGCACCTGCTGATTGCGGTTGTAGCTGCGGATCAACATGCCGATTTCATCATCGCGATGATTATTCGGCAGCTTCATTTTGTGGGTCAGAATCGCCTGCGGCGGCAGCTCCTGTAAATCACGCGAAAGATCGCGCAGCGGATGCACAATCAAGCGGTTGATACACCAGCTAATGGCGATCGAGAGAATCAGCGCCAGCAGCAGATAGGTGGTGATCATGGTGGATAACGTGCTGAGCAGGAACTGATAGACGCGGGAGGAATCAGCCTGTAGCACCAGATAGGCAATCGGCTTCGGCAAACCGGAACGCTCCACGGAATAGAGCGGCAGCGTGATTTGTACCGGCAGCTCAAACAGGCGTGCGACCCAGCGCGGCACCGGTTTTTCCGGCGCAAAATCGGCGTGCAGCGCCTGGAAGGCATTTGGCAACACCACATCGGCGCGCGATAAAATACCGGCCGGTTTCAGGGTATTAAGGATGCGTTCGGCTTGCGGTATATCGGCTTTGAGCACCGCTTCGGAGAGTGGCTGACGCACGGTGTGCGCCACATTTTCCATTTGCTGGGCGTAGTCAATCCTGCGCTGCTGCACAAAGTGAAAGAGCTGGATGACAATAAAGATGCAGATGGTCACCATCGCCACGGCGGAAACCGTCGCCATCTGCTTTATCGTTAGAGAACGACTGACGCGCAACAAAACTTCTCCAGGCCACCAAAGGCGTGTAATGAGATGAAATTCGCAGCGAGTATATCCCAGGTCACGCGTTTTTTTCGCCGGGATAAAGGCGAAAAATAAGCAAGTTTGGTTATTTATGAAGTGATTCGGAATTATGCAGGTTTTGACGCGCATTCAAGCGCGCCTGGCCGTCATGGATGACAACCCCATGAGATTTGTAGCGATTGCGAGTGAATAATACGCGTTAATGCTGCAGCGCGGGTGTTGAGGCGACATCCCGAGCCGCTGAGCGAATGAGGGATTCCAGGGCGAGCCGCATGGATGCGGCGAGAGGTGGCGCTGAGCAGGAGCGAATCGCCACCGGTCCGTCAGGAATCGTGAATGAGTGAAGGCACCGCGAAGCGGCGGGTTGGGCTGGCGCAAGGCCCGGGAGTGCAGAGGGCGCGGCCAGGCGTCCTCTGCTCGGTCGCCGCACGTAGGTGCTGCAACTGCCTCAGCACATGGCGAACGAAAGTCGCTCCGCGCTTAACTGAGCGGCATCACACCATTAATGGCGCCCTACTGCGGATACGGCACCCAATCGCCGCCGTTCAGGCGGATCCACGGTTTACCCTGATACATCATCACCACCGCGTTATCGTTCTCAGACACCACCGGCGTCTGCGGCAAATTATCGGTCAGCACCGACATATTAACGTTCGGCGCGTTAAATACCTGGCCATCCACCACGCGCGACACGATTTCCGAGATCGCCATCAGGCTGGTTGGCCTCTCCACGCTAAGCGGCTGGCCCTGATGCGGTGCTTTCATGCCAACAAACTTAATGCCGACCGGCACATGGGTGATATCCGGACTGGGGATATCACGCAATCCTGACATCTGCATCTTGTCGCCCTGCAGCGCCGCGCCGTGTTCCGGCACCACCAGCACCATCACGCGACGGCCCGACTTCTCCAGATTGGTCAGGAAGGCATCGAGCTGATCAAACAGCACTTTGGCGCGCGGCTGCCAGTCTGCGCTGCGCGTACTGCCCAACTCGCGCGTACCGTCATGCAGCGGAATCAGGTTATAGAAGGTCGCGGAGCGCGCATCGCTGCTCTTGGTGCGATCGTCGAGCCAGCGCTGCATCAGCTGCGCATCATTAAATACCGGCGAGCCATCAAATGACGTCACCTCCGGCGAGATGCCCGCCTGCGACATCAGCGGCGCCTGCAGATTGCCCTCTTCGCGTAGCTCTTTGAGATAGTTACCAAACACGCCGGTGTGATCCATCATCAATTGCTGCTTAAAGCCCAGCTTCGCCAGATTATCAAACAGATAGCAACGCTGATCGGTGGCTTTGTACAGATCGCTGTGCGAGCTCTGGCCGCAGCTGGCGCGCAGCAGACGAATCCCCGCCGGGCCGCTGTAACCGGTAGCAGAGTTGTAGTTGTTAAGCAGAATATCGAAGTGCTGCCACAGCGGATGATTACGCAGCTGCGCGACGTTCAAATCCGACCACGACAGCGAACAGATGTTGATCACCAGAATATCGAACGGCTGCGAATCAGCTGGCAAGGCGTCCGGGAAATGGGTCGCACGCTGGCGCTCGGCATCGTAAAAACGGTTGAGCCACGCGGTGAGGTTGGCGCTGGTTGGCGGCGCGGATTGATCGAGGCCATCTGGCGCTTTCGCCGCTGGCGTATCGTTGAGCTTCACCGTCGGCGTGGCGGCACTGTTCGGCAGTAAATTCATTGCCGGTCCGGCGATCGTCAGCACGTTGAGCCAGATCAGCATCAGCGACACCAGCACGGTGACGCGAATCCACTGCGCGATAAACAGATACAGCACCAGCAGTACAAAGCCCGCGCCAATCATCTCCCAGTTGATAAAGCGATTGGCAAGATCGAGCAGATAGCTGGGCGAGAAACCTGCCAGCTGGCTGCCCTGGCTCATAATCGAATTGAGTCCCGGCAGCCAGGTATCGTGCCAGAACAGCGCCACGCCAATCGGCAGCGAAATCCACTGACGCAAGCGATGCAGCCGCACGCCCGGCAGCGGGAACAGCAGCCACGCCAGAAACACCAGATTACTTAGCGCGTGAAAATTAAGGTAGCCGTACCACAGCAGCGCAAATTTGATCAGGAAGTAAAAGTTCCAGCCGCCGAGGCCTCGCCACCACGAACCGTGCATCGTAAATCTGTTATTCATGTTTATCCGTTTTATGGGTTTTGCGTTGCCACTGTCCTTCTGATCTCAATGCGCGCGTCGGCAGCAAACGCAGCAGCGGATTAGAGCCGCTACGCGCTCGTCCGCGCCCAAACAGTGATGTCAGGAACAGCAAAATCAGTAACAGCAGGATCGCCACCTGCACCCAATCCATCAGCGTCATTGGTGGCTTACTCCGTCGAGGTTGAGGGTAATCGGCTGCGGCGTTTGTGCCCCGCGCTCAGGCGCGGCGGTTTGCGTGCTGACTGGCGCAGCGGCCAGCGGCGTGGCCTGCCGGTCGCGCTGTGCCACCGGCGTCAGCTGACGAATTTTGTCCGCCTCCGACACGATCTGATTGTCTTCAAACCAGACGATACGATTGCTAAACAGCTCGTCGTGCGGCAGCGAGAAGATCGACTTCAGCGCGATATCCAAATCATTGAATCGGCATGAAGAGAGGAACAGATAGATGCGGTCGTTCACCAGCGTCACCAAATCGCCGAAGCGGCGCGGTTTACACAGCGTCAGAATCTGTTCAGGTTTCAGCTGCGGCACCGCGCGCAGCGCCACCATCAAGCCTTTGTCATTTTCCGGCAGCAGCGTGTTGGTCATCAGCTGCTGCACCGCCGCGCAAAATGCGTCCAGCGGTAGATAGCCTTTCTGCTGCAGCGGCTGCAGCGCCTGCATCAGGGTATTGAGATTGGCAGGCACATGGCGCGAGAACTGCTGCCCCTGAACCCCTTCCAGCGTGGTAAGAAAGCGCGACAGGCTGGCCGCGGTCGGCACAATGGCATTCAGGCCGCAGGCCAGCAGCAAACGCTCATCACTGTAGCGTAGCGTGGTACTGATTTCGCGCACCACAATCTTAAGCGCGCTACCGCGTGAGCGCCGCAAACTATGGACCATCGTTGCTAAAGAATTAATGTCTTGATTATGAACCAGAGTAAAGATGACCGTGGCGGCATTCGCCTGCTGCGCACGCGAGAACACGCTTTCATTATCGCTAAACAATTGCCATTGCGCCGAAAGCGGCGGCGCGCCTTCCAGCACACCTTCCTGAGCAAGGAATTGGTTTTCATCATTGCGGCTTAAGGGAATATTTTGTTCCGCTTGATTAACGGCAATAAATTGATTATCGACATAACTCAAACGGATAGCGCGGTCGGCCAGTAATTTATCTGCCGCATACCACCAGTTAATTCGATAATGCCAACTGTCCTGCTGAAACTCCAAATGTGCGAGACCATCAAGCTGGCGAAAATAACCTTGCAGATGATTACGCAGGTGAATTATTGACGTACCGGAGGTGATCATTAACAACGTAATTTGTTTTTTACATAACAAACGGCGCATGCGCTTAAGCCAGAAGCTTAACTCATCGGGCGATAATTTTCCCCACAGCGCGGCATTACTATAAAAAATCACCAGGCCACTGCGACTATTAAGCGCACGGGAAAAATCACTTTCAAGCTGCTTTAGGCTGCGTTTATTAGCCGGCAGTGAAAATAACGGCATACGCGCCGGACCGCCGATGGGATCGGGCGTCAAAAGCGCCTGCGGTTTCTCATCCGCACTGATGAGCGTAGCCGCCTTTTGTTGGCTAACTACCTGACGCAGCAGCGTTCGTGCATCATCCTGACGCTGGCTGGTAATCCAGTAAAACCCCGGATTCTGCAGAGTATTTAATTCCTGCTGAATCTGCTGCAGGCCAAGCGCATAATTTTTTTTCATATTTGATTCGCGATCGATACAATCCAGGCTAGTTTAATCGAGACAGCCGCAATTGGAACGGGTGAAATAAAAAATAGCGTATTAGCGCAAATCATATTGATCTGTGGATAGCATTTGTCTTTACTTCAGGTTTAAACTTTACAAAAAATAAAACCACAATTCATCCGTTGTCGATTTTTTGGTGGCAAAAAAATAATGAAAACAGAGAATGCATTTTCGCCGAATGCGACTAGCAGCGAAGAGCACGATGACATTACTGCCTTGAGTGATGCCTTTTCTCTCAAGGCATTTCGTTACATTGATATTGCCCGCGAAGCGCGACTGAATACCATTATGACGCGCTGGCCATTGCTGCGTGAAATAAGCGCCGCACAGGAGTCAGAACGTTAATGCCTGTTATTGCATTACAAGGATCGCGTGGCGGTTGTGGCGCTACCTCGCTGAGCGCCGCACTCGGCTGGGCGCTTAACGCGCTGCAGCAATCGGTGCTGGTTATCGATTTTTCCCCGGTAAATCAGCTAGCTGCCCATTTTAATATACCGCTCGACCGCTCTCAGGGCTGGGCGCCCGCGCTGCTCGAACAGCAAGCGTGGCAGCAGTGCGCGCAGCGCTATCAAGCAGGGCTGGATTTTCTGCCGTTTGGCGCACTCACGTCGCAACAGTACGCCAGCATCAGCGCTATCAACGCAGAATTTGCCGCACCGCTGCTACACGCGCTACCGGCCCTGAAATCGCACTACAACTGGATTATTTTCGACATGCCAGCGGATCTGTTGCCGTGGCAGCGATCCCTGGTTACCGCGGCCGATCGTCTGCTGCAGGTGCTAACGCTGGATGCCAACTGTCAGTTGCGTCTGCATCACGCGCGTTTTCCTGCGCACACGCTGTTTCTGATCAACCAGTTCAACGCCAACAGCCAGCTACAGCAGGATCTGCATCAGCTGTGGATCAGCTCGCTGAAAAAACTGATTCCCCAAGTGATTCACCGCGATGAAGCGCTGGCGGAAGCGCTGATGATGAAACAGCCGGTGGGCGAATATCGGCCGCATGCGCTGGCCAGCGAAGAGATCAACACGTTGGCTAACTGGCTGCTGCTGCATGTGCCGGGAGGCGCGGCGTGAATCCATTACGCTGGCTGCTGATGCCGCAAGCGTGGCAGGCGCTGCAACGCCGCGCTCAGCTGGCGCATCAGCATGGCGCGGGCCGTTTCACCATCGCGCTGCATTTAATGTGGTGCGTACTCGCGTGGTCGCTGTTGCGGCTGGAAACACCGGGATGGCAGCGCATCCTGCAACATCGTCAACGTTACTACCCGCAAATTTCGCCGCTGCGCCCACGTCCGCTTGACCCGCTGCGCTATGCACTGCAAAGCCTGTGGCTGATGCTGGTATTGCCGCTGGATAAACGCACGCGTAAAAGTTTCAGCGTCAAACCGCTGTTCCGCTGGCGCGAGCCGCTCTATCAGTGGCTCGGTGCGCTGCCGGCACGGCTGGAACGAAACCGGTTCGCCCAGCGCAGCGAACAACGTATTCAGGCGCTGCCCGCGTGGTTGCGGCAGCTGCTGTTTATCGTGGCAGCGATTGTCGCCAGCCTGCTGGCGCTGCTGTGCATCTCGCAGCCCTTCGGCATCACTACGCAGTTTGTCTTCGTGCTGCTGTTATGGGGATTGGCGATGCTGGTGCGTCGCGTGCCGGGCCGCTTGTCCACCATCATGCTGATCGTGTTATCGCTGACGATTTCCTGCCGTTATCTGTGGTGGCGCTACACCGAAACCCTCAACTGGGATGACCCGATCAGCCTGACGTTTGGCTTGCTGCTGATAGGTGCAGAAACCTATGCGTGGGCGGTATTAGTGCTGGGTTATTTCCAGACGCTGTGGCCACTCAATCGTCAGCCGGTCTCGATGCCGCCGGAAATCACCTCGTGGCCGAGCGTCGATATTCTGGTACCGACCTACAACGAACCGCTGAGCGTGGTGAAACCGACCCTCTACGCGGCGATGGGCATCGACTGGCCGCAGGACAAGCTCAATATCTACCTGCTGGACGACGGCACGCGCGAAGAGTTCCGCGAGTTTGCCGCCAGCGTCGGCGTCAATTACGTGGTGCGTCCCACCCACGAACACGCCAAAGCGGGCAACATCAACCATGCTTTGAAAGCCGTGTGCCGCAGCGAATATGTTGCCATTTTTGACTGCGACCATGTGCCGACGCGCTCGTTCCTGCAGCTGACGATGGGCTGGTTCCTGAAAGATCATCGGCTGGCGATGCTGCAAACGCCGCACCACTTCTTCTCACCCGATCCGTTTGAACGTAACCTCGGTCGTTTCCGCCAGACGCCTAACGAAGGCTCGCTATTTTACGGTTTGGTGCAGGATGGCAACGATACCTGGGATGCGGCGTTCTTCTGCGGCTCTTGCGCCATATTGCGCCGAACTGCGCTGGATCAGATCGGCGGCATTGCGGTAGAAACCGTCACCGAAGATGCGCACACCTCGCTGCGTCTGCATCGCCAGGGTTACACCTCGGCATATATTCGTATTCCGCAGGCTGCGGGTCTGGCCACCGAGAGTTTGTCCGCGCATATCGGTCAGCGTATCCGCTGGGCGCGCGGTATGGTGCAGATTTTCCGCCTCGATAACCCGCTGTTCGGTAAAGGATTAAAGCTGGTGCAGCGCCTGTGTTACGCCAACGCCATGCTGCACTTTCTCGCCGGGATTCCGCGTCTGATCTTCCTGCTGGCACCGCTGGCGTTTCTGCTGTTCCACGCCTACATCATCTACGCGCCCGCGCTGGCGATCGCCATCTACGTGTTGCCGCACATGCTGCACACCAGTTTGACCAACTCGCGCATTCAGGGCCGCTGGCGACATTCGTTCTGGAGCGAAGTGTATGAAACTGTGCTGGCGTGGTACATCGCGCGGCCAACCACGGTGGCGCTGTTTAATCCGCACAAAGGCAAATTCAACGTTACCGCCAAAGGTGGTTTGGTGGCTGAACGTCATCTCGATTGGGTGATTACCAAGCCGTACATGATGCTGGTGCTGCTGAATATCGCCGGTATTGGCATGGCCTTCTGGCGCATGGCGTACGGTCCGGCCAACGAAATGCTCACCATTTGGGTCAGTTTGGTGTGGGTGATTTACAACATGATTATCCTCGGCGGCGCGGTGGCGGTATCGGTTGAAGCGCGCCAGATCCGCGAAGCGCATCGTGTGGAAATCGCCATGCCTGCCGCCATCGCACGTGAAGATGGACACATGGTGCCGTGCACGCTGCGTGACTATTCCGACGGCGGCGTGGGCGTTGAGCTGCGCGAAGCCAATGCGCTGAAAGAGGACGAAACCGTGTCGCTGCTGCTGCGCCGTGGTCAGCAAGAGTTCAGCTTCCCGTGTCAGGTGCAGCGCGTGTTTGGCCGTCGCGCCGGGATTCGCCTACATCAACTCACGACGCGCCAGCACATTGAATTTATTCAGTGCACCTTCGCTCGCGCCGATACCTGGGCGCTGTGGCAGGACGGCTTCCCGGAAGATAAACCGGTGCAAAGTCTGGCCGACATTATGGTGCTGGGTTTTAAAGGCTATCTGCGTCTGGCCGAGTATGGACCTGCGCCGCTGCGCCGCTTATTCCGTTGCCTCACCGCGTTGGTGAGTTGGCTGGCGACACTGCTACCGCAGCGTATTGACCGCCAGCCTGCGACGATCAAAGCCGATTTTACTTAAGTTGATGATATGACCATGACGAAAAAACTGAGTTGGTTCACCGCCCTGCTGCTGGGCTGCGTCTCTGTGGTGCAGGCCGCGCCGCTGACTTCTGGCGCCATGACTGCGCCGCAGCCGTTACCGGAGGTGAACGCGCGGGTCGACGCCAACGCGCCGCTGCGTGACAGCCAGCTGGTGTTTAATCAGGTCGCTCCGCCGCCCGGTAGCATGACGCTGCGCGGTACCGAACCAAGCAGCCAGATTGAGTTCGGCGTGCGCAGCGATGAAGTGGTGACGCGCGCGCTGCTGAATCTGAGCTATCGTCCCTCGCCGGCGCTGATTCCGACGCTGTCGCAGCTCAAAGTCTATCTCAACGATGAACTGGTGGGATTGGTGACGGTCACCGCCGAGCAGCTCGGCAAAGAGAACCAAACGCAAATCCCTATCGATCCGCGCTTTATCAGCGACTTCAACCGCGTGCGGCTTGAGCTGGTAGGTCACTATGCCAACGTATGTGAAAACCCGGCCAACAGCACCATCTGGCTGGATATCGGCAAAGCCAGCAAACTCGATTTGACGCTGCAGAAGCTGCCGCTGAAGAACGATCTGTCGCATTTCCCGGAGCCGTTCTTAGATACGCGTGACAGCCGTCCGCTGCAGCTGCCGATGGTCTTCAACGCCCCGCCGAATCTGCTGCAACAGCGTGCGGCCGGGATTCTGGCTTCCTGGTTTGGCAGCAAAGCGCAGTGGCGCGGACAATCTTTCCCGGTGCTGTATAACCAGCTGCCCAAAGAGCAGCATGCGGTGGTGTTTGCCACCAACGATCATCGCCCCGACTTCCTGAAAGATCTGCCGCCAGTGGAGAAACCGACGGTGGAGATGGTGAATCAGCCGGACAATCCGTACGAGAAGATGCTGCTGATCCTCGGCCGTGACGATAATGACCTGCTGACCGCCGTCGAAGGCATTGCGCAAGGCGAGCTGCTGCTGCGCGGCGACAGCTCAACCATCGACAGCGTAAAACGGCTGGCCGCACGCCAGCCGTACGACGCGCCGAACTGGGTGCGCACCGATCGCCGCACCACCTTTGCCGAGCTGACGCAGTATCAAAACCAGCTACAGGGCAACGGTTTGCAGCCGAATCCGATCAGCCTGACGCTGAATCTGCCGCCGGATCTGTTCCTGGTGCGCGCGCGCGGCATCGATATGGATCTGCGCTACCGCTACACCTCGCCGATTCAGCAGGATGGCTCGCGTCTCGCGGTGCACCTCAACAATCAGTTCATGCAGGATTATCCGCTGACGCAGAAAGATAGCGCCGGTCAGCAGCTGATGCGCATCCCGCTGATGCAAGGTTTGCAGGACAGCAATCGCCAGTTGACCATTCCGGCGCTGCGTCTCGGCGTGGTGAATCAGCTGCGTTTTAACTTTGATTACGCCAACACCTTTATTGGCGGTACCGCCGATGGCCGCTGCGAAACCGTCACCGCCGTCGGACATCACGTGGTGATTGACGATACCTCGAGCATCGATTTCTCCGGCTATCGTCACTACATCGAAATGCCGTCGCTGGGCGCGTTCGCAAACGCCGGTTTCCCGTACAGCCGCTACGCCGATCTGGCGCAAACGCTGGTGCTGGTGCCATCCAGGCCGAGCAATGACGAAGTCAGCACGCTGCTGAATGCGCTCGGCAGCATCGGCGCACAAACCGGTTATCCGGCGCTGCGCGTGCAGATGAGCGATGACTGGAGCAAAGCGAAATCGGCGGATGCGGATATGTTGATGATCGGCGGCATTCCACAGGATCTGCAGGACGACACGAAGATCCCGCTGCTGGCCGATGCCGCCCGCAGCTGGATCAGCATGCCTGCACGCAGCAACGCAGCAGCTAACGTACCGATTTCTGACAGTGAACGCGCGGTAGAAAGCCAAACCACCATTAGCTCACGCGGGCCGATGGGCGCGATTGTCGGCTTCCAGTCACCGTTTAACGATCAACGCAGCGTCGTGGCATTGCTGGCCGACAGCCCACGCGGCTGGGAATTGCTGAATAACGCGCTGCTCGACAGCGGCAAACGCGCGGCAGTGTTCGGTACCGCCACGGTGATCCGTGAATCGGGCGTTAACAGCATCCGCGTCGGCGATACCTATTACGTCGGTCACCTGCCGTGGTGGGAACGCCTGTGGAATCTGCTGGCCACCCATCCGGTGTGGCTGGCGATTTGCGCGGTGGTGGTCGTGGTTCTGTTTGCGCTGATGGCGTGGCGTTTAATGCGCATGGTCAGCCGTCGCCGTCTGGCCGAGCTGGATGACGATGAATAAGCTGCAGCTGGGATTGCTGATCAGTAGCACGCTCGGGGTGTTGGCCGGCGCGACTGCCGCCCCGATCGGTCCCCAGGTTTCGCCGGTTGAGTGGCTGCTGATGCAGATTCGTACCGGCGAATCGACCAACAAAATCGATCTGGTACAGCAATCGCTCTATCGACTGGAAAAAATCGATCCTGATAATCCGCAGGTGCTGGCGGCGCAAATCCGCATGGCGCTGCGCCAGGGCGACCAGGCCAAAGCGCAAAAACTGCTGGATGAACTGAAGCGCGTGGCACCGAATGCCGCCGCCACGCGTGAATCAGCAGCCGGATTGCGTCTGGTGACTGCGGAAGGGCGTCAGCAGCTGCAGCAGGCGCGACTGCTGGCCACTGCCGGGCATGTTGTCGAAGCCAAAGCCGCGTGGGACGCGCTGTTCCACGGCGTGTTCCCTGATGTGAATACCGAGCTGGAGTATTGGCGGCTGGTGGCGCGTTTACCCGGCCAGCAGCCACAAGCGTATCAACAGTTGCAGGCGCTGGAACAGCGCTATCCCGGCAACATCGGCGTAGAACTGCAGCTGGCGCGCATGGCGTTTGATAATAATCAGCCGGCCGAAGCCTTCACCCAGTTGCGTCGTCTCGCCAACCGCAACGGCGGGCGCGATGCCGCTTCCGAGCTGTGGCTACAGCAGATCCAGAATCAGCCGGTGAGCGAAAGCAGCGTCGCCAGCCTGCAGCAATATCTGCAAACCTTTACCGAGGGCGATGCCCAGCAGCGCGGTCAGCAAGAGCTGGCGCGTCAGCAACAACTGCTCGCCGATCCGGCGTATCGCCAGCGGATGCGTGGCTTAGCGCTGGTGGATGCCGGTGGCGGCGCCAATGCGATTGCCGCGCTCAATGCCGCGCTAACCGCCAATCCCAACGATGCTGAATTGATGGGCGCGATGGGCCAGGCGCAGGCGCGAGCCAACAATCGCGCCGCCGCCATTCGCTGGCTGGAGAAAGCGATACAGGCCGGTCAGGCCAGCACGCAGATCGGCAAATGGCAGTCGCTGCTGCAAACCAACCGTTACTGGTTGGCGATCAACAACGGTGATGCGGCGCTGAAAAAAGGCGATATCGCCGCGGCGGAAGGCTATTACCGCAGCGCGCAAGGGTTGGATAATCGCGATAGCTGGGCGTTGATTGGCTTGGGTGATGCGGCGCTGGCACGTAAAAACTCTGCGCAGGCAGAGCGTTATTGGCAGCAGGCGCTGCGCTTAGATCGCAGCAATAGCACGGCGAAACGTCGTCTGCTACAGCTGCGCACCGATGCGCTGATGGCCGAAGCCGATGCGCTGGCGCAGCAAGGCCAATGGCATCAGGCGGCGGAGAAGTATCGCCAGGTAGCGCAGGCGAATCCTGATGATATCTGGCTGGCTTATCGACTGGCTGGCGCGCTGCGCAACGGCGGCGAAGAAACTCAGGGCGCGCAGGTGATGGACGCGATGGTGCGCCAGCATCCACAGGAACCCACAGCGCTGTATGCGTCGGCGCTGTGGCTGGCTTCTGGCGACCGCGATGACGCGGCGCTGGCCACCTTGCATCGCCTGCCCGCTGCGCGCTGGGACAGCAACATGCATGAGCTGGCCGATCGTCTCGAGCAGGACAAAGTGTTTACCCGCGCCAGTGATTTACGCACGCGCGGCGATGAAACGGCGGCGATTGCATTACTACAACAGCAACCCGCTTCTATCCGCCGCGATATCACGCTGGCCGATTGGGCGCTGGAGCGCGGCGACGCCCGCAGTGCGCTGGCGAGCTATCAACAGGTGCAGCAGCAAGACCGTAAAAACGGCGATGCGGCGCTGGGTCGTATCGAAGCCTTGATCGCCTTAAAACGCCCTGCTGAAGCGCAACGCGCGTTACAAGTCTTGCCGCCAGGCGTGGCGCAGCAAAGTGTGAACAGCGGTCGGCGCGTGGCGCTCGCCTGGCAGAACAGTGGCGATGCGGTTCGTGCTCAACAGATTTTTGCTGAGCTGAAAACCCGCGCGGCGCAACAGGCCGCGTCACAGGAAAAAGCGTTGGTGTTTCGCGATGCGGCGCGGCTGGAAACGCAGCTGCAACAACCCGCACCAGCGCAGCAGGATTATCAACGGGCGATGGCCGCGAGCGGCATCAGCCCGGATGTGCCACAGGATAACGATCGTTATACGCAATTAACCCGCAATCAGGCGCAGGATGACTGGCTGAAACGCAGCATCCGCAGCGACGCCGCCGATCTTTATCGTCAGCAGGACACCACGTTCACGCTGGAGCAGGATTACTCGCGCAACAAAGGCAACGGCGGCACATCCGATTTCACCGCCCATACCACCATGATGCAGGCGGAAACACCGCTGGCCGATGGCCGCAGCTTTGTACGTGTCGATCATGTGCGGGTTTCAGCCGGCACTTTCTCCACCAGTAACGGCAGCCACAGCGAGCAGTTCGGCAGCTGTAACGATGACAATTCCGGCGGATGCAGCCGCGACTTTACTCAGCGCGATGAAGGCACCGCGCTGGGCGTGGGCTGGCATAACGATCGCTGGTCGGCAGACTTCGGCACCACGCCGCTCGGCTTCGAGACCCGCAACTGGGTCGGCGGCGTCAGTTGGAAAACCGACGTCAAAGACATTGGCCTGACGTTCACCGCATCACGCCGACCGATCTCCAGCTCGCTGCTGGCGTACGCAGGCGCGCGCGATCCCGCAGCGAACGGCGGCAAAACCTGGGGCGGCGTGGTGGCAACCGGCGGCTCGCTCGGACTGAGTTATGATCAGGGCGGCGCGCATGGCGTGTGGGGCGATATCAGTGCGCATCAACTCAGCGGTGATAACGTGGCGGATAACAGCCGCGAGCGCCTGATGGCGGGCTATTACTACAAGCTGATTAATGAAGATAATCGCCGCGCCACCGTGGGCCTGAACAGTATGCTGTGGCATTACCAGAAGGATCTCAGCGACTACACCTTCGGTCAGGGCGGCTATTACAGCCCGCAGCAATATTTCTCGCTGTCGCTGCCGGTGACCTATCGCCAGCGCACAGAGAACTGGTCGTTTGATCTCGGCGGCTCGGTTTCCTGGTCGCAATCGCATACCGACGGGCAGCAGCGCTATCCGGTCAATCCTGGCTTTACGCTGGCGTCGAATCCCACCTCAGACAGCAGTTCGGGTAGAGGTTTTGGCTACACGCTGCAGGCGCTGGTGGAGCGACGCATTACGCCGCATTGGTCGGTGGGCCTGGCGATGGATATACAGCAAGCGAAAGATTACACCCCAAGCCACGGTTTGATTTTCATGCGCTACTCAATGTCCGGCTGGAATGGCGATATGGATATGCCGCCACAACCGCTGACGCCGTATGCGGATTTTAAATAGCGGCGAACTTGTAAAGCCGCCCGGGCACTATTTGCTTTCTAATTCGCGCAGCATTGCCGCGCGCAAAATGGCGTTCAAACGCGTCTGGTACCCTTTACCCGGCGCTTTCAACCACTCAAGCACATCCGCGTCAATTCTGACTGAAGCCTGCGTTTTAATTGGACGATAAAATCGCCCGCTGGAAGCCCTGTTCCAGAAACGTTCATTTAACGGGGCGATTTCACCGCAATCAATCTCGCTATCCGGCTTTTGACTCAGCGCGTCCAGTTCAGATTGCAGGCTATCCGAAAGCGGCGGTAATTCGCTGCGTTTAAACTTAACCTTGCTCATAGCGTCTCCTCTCATTGCGCGTGGCAGGACGTGCACTAATGATGCGAATAATCTCAGTGCCCTGCTCGAAACGTACCGTGTGGGCCACCAAAATAATAATATGGCCCATAACATTACCTATTGATTGCCAGCGATATTCGCCATTCTCACAACGATCCTGGCTAGACAGATGAAAAGGATCATCAAACACGCGCACGGCAATTTCGAAGCGGATGCCATGCTTGCGGTGATTAGACTCTGCTTTGCTAAGGTCCCACTCAAATTCAAGTTCCGTTTGCATTTTACCATACACTTTTGTCTATACATTTTAGCATGACAAATTTGCATGTGTGTCAGTGCTGCCATTTTGATCGCGTTCAAGAAATCAAAGATAAGCAGCGCAATGAAATGAGATTCAGACAAGGCTGGAAAATATGGCCTGGCCGTCATTTATGTCGACCAGGCCAAAAATGAGATTTAGCGCTTTTCCTGATATGCCAGCCAGGTCAGCAGCTGCAGGCTGGCGGAAAAGTAGTTTTGATCCGCTGCCAGCGTGTCATTGAGATACTGGGTTTGGCCCAGGGTTAAATCGCGCACCGCAATCAATCCCCCCTCCATGTTGTACGGCGCTGGCGTGTTGCCCAACACATCATACCAGGCGGGCGTGGTCATGCGCGCCGAACCTTGCCAGACACGCTGGAACGGCACCAGACGCAGGCTTTGCGGGTCGTACCACCAGATATTTAGCGGAATACGGATCGCGTCATAGCTGAAGCGATTGGAATAGCCGACCGCCGGTGCCACAGAACCATCAGCATTCAGCGCCACCCAATCGAGCGGCAGGCCGGTTTTGCCGAAGTGCATCTCACCCAGCAAATCCATGCCGTCATCAATCAGCTCATTCCAGATACGCAGATGGCTGTGTTCCGCAAATTCGCGCCAGGCCTCAAACAGGAAATAGGAGGGATTAAGCACCACGTAGCTGGTTTTGTTGAAGCCCTGCGCGCCCGGCAGCATCACTTTATGTCCGCCGTAGCTGATCACATTCAGCTTCACGATCGCACGCTGAATGCGGTCGGAGGCCTGCTGATAATCGCCGCCCCACTTCTGTGCCGCACGTTGCAGCGCCCAGGCAATCAGGACATCACCATCGGAAGCGTTATTTTTGTCGGCAATCGGATCGGCGGCGCCTGGCGTGTAGCGCCAGTAGAACAGATCGTTTTGCGGATTACGCAGATGGCTGCGCGTCCACTGCCACAGCAGATCGAAAGTGGCGCGATCGTCATGCGCCACCGCCAGCAACATGCCGTAGCCTTGCCCTTCGGTATGGCTAACGTTGTTGTTGGCCGTATCGCTGATTCGGCCATCGCTGCCCATAAAACGGCTTTTATAGGTACTCCAGCCATCTGCGGCCGCCTGAGCGCTAAAAAACATCACCATGAAACACAGCATCCATTGACGCCAGAACCGCATCACTCTCATTACAGCATCCTATTGATATCGATAGTGCAGCGTGCCGCCGTCGTTGTTCTCCAGCGTCACCGGCACCGCCGCGCTGCCGCCTTGTGCCTGCAGCCACTGCGCATACACGCCCGCCAGCACCGCGCTCAACGCCAGCTGCCAACGTTCAACACCGACGTTGCTGTCGCCCTGCGGCAGCGCGTGGTGCTGAATCAGAATGGCATTCTCCTGCGGCTGTAACTGCACAAAGCCCCAGTTAAATCGCGCCAGCTGCAAATTCATTTCACGCTCCAGATCCTGCACGGTGCGCGCGTCGGGTAAAGGATAGCGTGTTGCCAGCGATACGCCGACACCGTTGAGAAAGCCTTCCGCTTCCTCGCCCGCGTTGTCCAGCATGCTCTCAATCATCGCGCTCACCAAATCAAACCAGCCCGGCTGATGCGGATGGCTGACGCGTGCGGTTACTTGCTCACTCATTAGTAATCTCCGAACATGTAACGGAAGTACAGATTGGCGGTGCTCTCGTTGTAATCGCCAAAGGTGTCGTAGCCAAGTTGACCGCCCACGGTGACATCTTTGTTGATTTTATAATCCGCACCGGCATGCAGGTTGTAGCCAATGCCGTTTTTGCTGTCGCCGCTGTAGAACGCATCCTTCACGTAGCCTTGATCGGCCAGACTTTGCAGCTGCGCCTGCAACGACGGATTATTCGGGAAGTAGGCGCTCTTATCCTGACTGTAGGATTGATAACCCACCGAACCGCCGACGTTCACTTTCAGATCGTCAAACTTGCGGCTGAATTCGATAGGGAACGACACCGACGCATAGTTCTGCGGGCTGAAGTAACCGCCCTGACCGTAACTGAAGTAGCTGAGGTTTTTCGAGTAATCCATCCACGACAAGCTCATGCCGACTTTCAGCTCGCGATCGTCGAGGTGATACGGACGCACATACGCGCCTGCGGTCGCCTGCACGCTGTTGTTGCTTGCCACGTTTTCGCCGATGTAGCTGTACGCGCCGCCGCCGACATAAAAACCGGCATCGCCGTTGTCGTAACTCAGCAAGGCGTTACCGCCGTTTTTAGTCACGCGGCCCCAGCGTTTACCGCTGGTTTTGTCTTCGACGCCGACATACGACAGCAAACTGTCGGTCATCGCGCGGCGTTCACCGGTAAGGATCAGCGTCAGGAAGTCGGTCAGCTTCGGCGACCACTGCACGCCGCCAACCAGCGTACTCAAGTCCTGACCCAGCGGCGTGCTGCCGAGGTCAATCTTGTAGCTGTCGCCCTTCAGCGCCATGTTCAGCTCCACGCCGGTCGCGGATTGCGAATCGGTGGTGGAGTTGGGCGTATCATCAATTTTCGCCGCACCGGTGGCAACCACATTGCCCTGCACCAGCGCGTTGGTGCCGAATCGACGCCATGCGTCGCCACCGGCGCTGCCGGCGGTGAGGGAAACCGGCGTCATGGTGAAGTCGAAGCGCGACTCGCCAAACGGCACGGTGGAGAAGGTGAGCGGCGCTTTGGCTTCGGTGAGTTTGCTCAAGCCTGATTCGCCATCACGACCGCGTACCTGCATTTCACCCTGCACCCAGGTGCCGGTTTTCTCTTGCAGGTCATCCATCATGTTGTCGATTTGGCGCAGCGTCTGGCTCTGCTGAACCGCCGGGGTGTTGCTCGCCAGCGTCACGCCTTCGGCGCTGCTGGTAGCCGCCGGTGCCGACTGCCACGGCATCACCGCGCCATAGCTGGAAGGCGTACGCCCCACCGGCGAGGTGCCGCGATTGATAAACGGATTGTCGGCCAGCGCCAGACCACCTACGCTTGGCACGCTGCCGGTTTCTGCGCCCTGCAGACCAATCAGCTGACCGCGCGCGGTGCGCAGGTAGCTCATCGCCTGGCTGTGTTCGCCGTTGGCTTCGGCCACGCGGGCTAACAGCAGCAAGCGATCCGGTGACTGCTCGTTGCGCAGGCCGCGCGTTAAGGTATTGGCTTTGTTGACGTCATTCTGCGCCAGCGCCACGTTGATGGCGCCGGTGCGCGCGTCTTGCGTCGGGGTATCCTGCGTCATCAGGTAGTCGTATACCACGCCCGCTTCTTTGTTCATCTTGCCGGACTGGTAGAGTCGCGCCATGGCGAACATCAGATCGCGGTTCTGCGGATCGTGCTGCAGCGCGCCCACCAGCTTGTCGTAAGCGGCGGCGTACTGGTTCTGCTCGCGCAGACGATCCACTTCGTTGATCACGTAGCCGTTGCGGATGCCCGCCAGCTGGGTTGGCGTGCTGCGTGCCTGCAGTTCCGGGCTGCTGAGGAAGCTCTGCGCTTCGGTATTCAGCCCGGCCTGATTCAGCACCGCCACCTGCGCGGCGTAATCACCGGCATTGCCCTGAATGCCGCGCTGCATATTGCTGCGCACCACGGACACCGCGCTGGTGAGATCGCCGGCTTTCGCCAGCTTCTGCGCCAGGTTACCGGCATCCACCGGATTGGCGGGCGGCGTAGAGGCCAGCGCGCGCAGGGTGTTGGCCGCTGCCGCGTTCGAGCCCTGCGCCAGATACTGATCGGCGGTAGCCATCTGCAGGTTGAAGTTGACGCGCTGCGCCAGCTCGCGCATATCGCTGTTTTTGCTGCTGTTGGGAATGCGAGACAGCAACTGACTCGCCTGCTGCCACGCGCTGCTTTCGCTGGCGTTTAACGCACCTGCATAGAGTTCGGTGGTGCTGGCGCCGCTGCGCATAGTGGGCTGCATGATATTGGCCGCCATCATGTTATTGCCCTGCGCGCGGTAGAGACGTGCCAGATCGAGACGCAGCCAGCCATCGTTGGGATAGCGCTGAATACCCGAGGTCAAGGTGGCGATGGCGGCGCTGTTATTGCCCGCCGCCACTTCACGTTTGGCCTGGGCACGAATTGGATCGGTGCTGCTGCCGCGCGGTGCCACGCTTTGACGCACGCTGTCGGGCAGTGATGCCAGCAGCGTGTTGGCTTCTGCGCCCCGGTTCTGCTGACGCAGCACATAAAACAAGCCTTCTTTGGCGTTGCGGTTATTGGCATCGCTTTGCAGGATGGCGCGATAGGTTTGCTCCGCTTGATCGAGCTGATTGCTGCGACGCTGCACATCGGCGCGGAACAGTTTGGCGGAGACGCCTTTCTCACCGTCGGCCTGCGCCAGCGGTTCGCTCAGCGCCAACGCCTGCGCGCTGTCGCCATTTTTCAGCGCCTGCTGCGCGGAGGCCAGCTGCGCGTAGAAACGTGCATCGGCGGCCTGCTTCTGGCGCGTATCGCTCTGATCGCCACCCATCTGCGCCGCGCGCGTCAGGTAATCCGCCGCTTCGGCATAACGTCCGGCGCGCTGGGCAACATAGCCCATACCGGCCAGCGCATCCGCATCTTGCGGGTTAGCTTGCAGTACTTTCTCAAAGTTGTTCTGCGCGTTGCTGACGTCGCCGCTGTTCAGCGCGGTAAAGCCTGCGCCCTTCTCCGCACCGCCAACGTTTTTACGGTAGTAATCCAGCACCGCGTTGTCTTGCGGATGGCGCTGCTGCCAGGTTTGATACAGCGACGCATCGGACGCCTGCGGACCCAGCCACAACAGCGCCTGACGCAGCGAACGGTCCGCTTCTTTGTTGCCGTCTGCCAGGCTGCCGAGCACATCGATACCCTGACGACGCGTTGCTTCCTGATAGGTCAGCGCTTTACCCAGCGCCAGCTTGGCGCCGGTATCCTGCGGATGATCGGCGGAGAACTGACGCAGCGCTTCAACCGCCTGCGGCAGCAGCGAACGATCGCCCGCCATGGTCAGATAATATTCGGCTGCCACGCTCGGCGGCGGTTCGTTGCCGCTGAAGGTGTTACGCCAGGTTTGCAGCGACGCCGCGATGTTGCCGCTGCGTGCCTGCTGGCGCGCTAACTGCAGCTGCGCCTGCGGAATGGTTTGCAGCTGGCGGGCGTTATCCAGCTCGGTGAGATGCGGATCGTTCGGCGAGGCCGCGCTCAGGCGCGCACGCCACTGCGCTGCTTCCGCTGTGCCGCCGCTCTGCTGTGAATAGAGCGCCAGCAGATAGAGCGCCTGCGTGTTGTTGGGCTCAACCATCAGCACTTTCTGCAGCGAGGCTTTGGCCAAATCGTCATGCGCTTTCTGGTGCCAGTAAGCCGCCTGATCGAACAGCGCCTGTAACGCAGGATTACTGCTCTCCGCCGCCAGCAGCGACTGAGAGAGCGTCAGCGCGCCACCCAGAATCAAGGCATGGCGAATACCGGCACTTAACAGATGTTTTTTCATTGTTTTTATCCTTACTTCTTGCCGGACTTGCTATCAACTTTTGGGTTGAGACGACGCCACGCATGACGTTTCAGCATCACCCACGCACCGCCGCCGACCAACGCTGAAAGCAGCAGCGCCGCCAGCGCCATCAGCACCGAGTGCTGGTTGGCATACCACACCACCATCATGTACCACGGCATTTCGCCGCTCGGGAATTGCGGGCCAACGCGGAAACTGCGGATGCCGTTCTCATCGGTGATGATGGCGGTATCGCCGCGAATCCCGGCGTTAATGCGCGCGGAATTCAAATCTTCATGCAGGCGCAGCAGTTGTTGATCGCTGGTCGCCACCGTCATCACCACTAAGCGATCCGGGTTCCACGGCGATCGATAGCTGACAAAGCCGCGCCACGCTTCGTTGGAGGAGAAGTAACGATCGGCATCCAGCGGCTGGCGATACCAGTCGCCGGTCAGCCAGCCACGCAGTTTGTCCCAGGTGGTGGGCTCTTTCACGCCCAGCGTGTTGCCGCTGGTATCGAACGGCGTGTTGGCCAGCATTGCCTGGTTGAAGTCGTTGTTCTGCGTGGTGCTGACCGCCAGCAGATCGCTCTGCTGCAGGCGCGTCATGTTGGTGCCGCCGTTTGGCAGGCCAAACAGCACCTGATTTTGCAGCAGCGGTACGCCGGTAGCGTTACCGGCGCGTGAGGCCATATCCAGCAGCGTGGCGATCTCCGCATCGCTTGGTTGTTCCGGCAACAGCAGCGTGGTCTGCGAGAAGTCCGCCAGACGCGAGAACGGGAACGAAGCGCCAACAAAGTAAGAGAGATTTGGCAGCATGGTGAAGTGGCGCGTATGGCTCAGATCGATCCACGAATCCTCTTCGATGCGGCTCTTAATGTTGTTGTTCAGCAGCACGCCACACGGCGCATCCGCTTTCGGCTTGATGTTGAAGTAAAGCGCCAGCTGGTTGTCACCGTAAATCAGGTACGGTTCGAGCTTCAGGGTGTAATGCTCCTGACGCGCGTCGCCGCCCAGCCGATGCCAGGCGCTCTCCAGCAAGCCGACTTTATTCACCGTAAGATTGCGCAGGAACGTGCCGTTAATCATGACGTTGAGGAACGAGTTGTCCTCATCAATCCAGCTTTCGGATGGGAAGCGATAGTGCAGCTCCACCGGAATGGTGTCGCCATCCCACAGGAACAGATCTGGCGCCGCGCGGAAGTTGACGCTCAGCGCATCGTGCCAGATGCCGGTGGTGGTCAGGCTCTGATCTTTGCGCAGCAGTTCGCTCAAACGCACCGGGCGCGTGGTGTTGATCCAGCGCGGCGCATCATACGGCTTACGTTCACCTATCGGCTGCGGCTGCACGTTAAGGCTGCTGGCATCGGTCGCCAACGGCTGAGTGGTTAAACGGTTAGCGGCCTGACGTAGCTGATCGTCATTTGCGCCCACCACCAGCAGCAGTTTGTAGACCGGATTGTTCGGGTTATCGATCACCTGCAACAGCGGACCACTGGTGGCTGGCAAGGTTACGGTACCAATTTTGTCGCCCGGATGGCCGACCAGAATGCCGTTGTGTTCAGGCAGATCGCCGCGCACCACCGGGAAACGGATGCCACGATAATCCGACTGAATGCCCATCCACGATGCCACCAGCGCAGCGGCGCTGATGCTGTCCGGCGCGACATTGGCGGCAAAGCCAAAAGTGACGCTGGCGGGCGTCATGCGCTGCGCATCGATAAACGGACGCGGGAAGTTACGCAGGCTGGTGCCGATGTTCAGCTGCTGCCCTTCGAGGCTCAGCGTGGTTTTCGGCAAAATCGACACCTGATACTGCTGCGCGCTCTCTTTCTCGCACAGCAGCTTGTCGGCATCGTTAATCTTGAAGCTGAGGTTATTGCTGGACACCACCATCGCCGCCGGAATATCCAGCTGGTAATCGCTGACATCGCTGTCGCTGGCGCCCAAAGGCAAGGTACCCAGCGGCTGACCGTTCAGCATCAGCTGCAGCGAGGTGTTACGCGCGGCCAGCGCCGCCGAGACGCGCAGCGACAGATTAAGACGCGCGTTGGTGATCACTTCATCGCTGGGCAGCGTGAACATGATGCCGGATTGCAGCTGGCCGCCGGTCAACGTAATGCCGCGCGGCTGGCCCATTTGCGCCACCGAAACGGTGCTGCTGATTGGCTGGTTAAGCGTCACGGAAGACGTTTCTGGCATCATCGCCGGTGCGGTTGGCGCTACCGTTGGCAGCACCATTTCTGGTGCGGCAGCAGGTTCGCTGGGCGCAGGTTCAGCAGGCGCATCGTTTTCCGTTGTCGATGCGGCTTCCGGTGCGGTTTCGGGAGCGGTTTGCGGTGCGGTTTCCGCTGGCGCATAAGGTGCAGCGCCCGCTGCCTGTTGCAGCTGCGGATCGGCAGTATTTTCGATGCCTTGCGGCGGCGGCACGTCTGAAAGTGCAGCGCTATCCTGAGTGACTGGCGGGGTTTCGGCCCACGCTGGCGCGAGCAGCAGCGCCGTTGCCAGCGAGCTTGCCAGCAACCTTTGCGTCAAATTCTTCATGCAGCGCTGTCCTCTTTTACTGCGGGCTGGTTGTCACGCTTACGCTTCTCACGGCGATCTTTCCAGGTCAGCCAGAACAGCTCAAAGACGGTACGAATAATGGTGCCAAGCGAAACCAGTGGATTGTCTTGCTTATACTCCGGCTGAATCCACGCATCGGCACGCGCCAGTACCACGCGCACCAGCTCACGGCGGCGCGACAGCGGCATATCGCCAAAGCGCAGACGGATGCTCTCCTCATCGCCGGAGATTTTGTTCACCGGAATGGTGATGGTGCCCGACTTCAGCAGCAGATCGATCTCTTCAATTTCATCGTGCTCGTGACGATTGTCCGGCGCATCCAACTGCGCGCCGCCCATCGACAGATCGCTGGTTTTCGTGCGTGACGAGATGCCGCTGGCGTAGTGAATCACCGCCGGAATCTGCACTTCAATACGGATGGTTTTACGCACCTGCTTGGTTTCGCGCGCCACGGCAATCGCCGCCATCAGGATAACCAGGCTGAATACCGCCCAGCCGACGTTGAGCGCAATAACGTAAGGATCGACGCCAAAGTAGTCATGCGCAGTAGCGCGCACCACGCCCGCGATGATGCCGATCGACAGCAGCACCGCGACAATCACATGTGGACGCACGATGTGGAAGTCGAAGAAGCCCTGATCGAGCAGGCCGCCTTTATCCGTTACGTTAAACTTACCGCGCTTCGGCGCCAGCATGGTGAGCAGCGTTGGGATGACGAGGTGGAAGCACATCACGGTTTCGTAGATTTCGCCCCAGAAGGTGTAACGGAACTTGCCGTTCATTCGCGAGTTGACGTAGAGCGACATCACCAGATGCGGCAGGACGTAGGCGAAAATCAGCGAGGCTGACGAATGAATGATATTCAGGTTAAACAGCAGGTAGGCCAGCGGTGCCGTCAGGAACGCCACGCGCGGCAAGCCAAACTGGAAGTGCAGCATGGCGTTGAGGTAGCACAGACGCTGCTGCCACTTCAATCCACGGCCAAACAGCGGATTATCAACGCGGAAGATCTGCGTCATGCCGCGCGCCCAGCGGTTACGCTGCACGACGTGCAGGCCAAGACGCTCGGTCGCCAGACCGGCCGCCAGCGGAATTGCCAGGAAGGCCGATCCCCAACCGCGACGCTGCATTTTCAGCGCGGTATGCGCATCTTCGGTCACGGTTTCCACCGCAAAACCACCGATCTCTTCCAGCGCGCTACGGCGAATCACCGCACAAGAACCGCAGAAGAAGGTGGCGTTCCAGTTATCGTTACCCTGCTGCACCGGGCCGTAGAACAGTGAACCTTCGTTCGGGATGCTGCGCGCCGCGCGCAGGTTACGCTCGAACGGATCCGGTGAATAGAAGTAGTGCGGGGTTTGCAGCAGCGCCAGCTTTGGATCTTTCAGGAACGGACCGACCGTCGCCTGCAGGAAGGTGCGCGTGGCCACGTGATCGCAGTCGAAGATGCAAATCAGCTCACCTTTGGTGATCTTCATCGCGTGGTTGAGGTTACCGGCTTTAGCGTGATTATTGTCGTCACGGGTGATGTAACCCACGCCAACATCGGCGGCAAATACCGCAAACTCACTGCGCTTACCGTCATCCAGCAAATAGACCTTCAGCTTGTCACGCGGGTAATCAATACACTGCGCCGCCAGCACGGTATCACGCACCACATCGAGGCTTTCGTTGTAGGTCGGAACATAGATATCCACCGTCGGCCACAGGCTGGTATCATCCGGCAAAGGTTCGATGGTGCGTTTTAATGGCCAGGTGGTTTGCAGGAAGCCGAGAATTAAGATCAGCCAGACATACAGTTCGGCCAGATATAAGCCGATACCGAGAATCGCTTCAATCTCAGAATTGAATTGCAGCGTCTCCGTAGTACGCCACCAGATATATCGGGTCGACATCAGCGCGGATAAGATAACCATAACGATGGTTATTTTGCGGCTTTTGCTGAAGCCCAGTAAAAACATCATCCCGATGCTGATTAAGCCAAATATATATTGCTTCTGGCTGTCCATAGGCGTGATGACAATTACCGCCGCCACCGGTGCAAGCACCAGCAGCAGCAGGTAAAACCCGAGTTTACTCATGATTCACCCTGAAGAAGCTGTGTTGTTATTATGTGGCCGGAGTCGGCCTCATTATTAATAGTGGCTGCGAAAAGGTGCCTGAACTTCGCCGTTACCCACGGTGATATCCAGGATATTGGCTACGCGTTTTGCCACTAATTCGATATCAAACGCAGCTGCAGACGCTGGGCTGAAATCATAAACCGATTGTTGCGAGGCATTGGCTTCCGCGACGCTTTCATCACGATGAACCACGCCTAATAAGTTCTCACCCAACCGCTGCTGCATAAAAGCGGTGACTTCACGGCTAATATTGCGGCGGTTATCGCTCTGGTTAAGGACAAAATAGTGACCACGTTTATTATTCAGCGGCCGACCGATCATGCGGTCATTTTCTATTTGCGGCAGCAAAGAGACCGAGGCGGTATCCGCTAACATCACCACTAAATGCATATCGGCAAGTGCCTGCATTGCTTTAAGCGCCGGACCCGGACCGGGGGGAAAATCGGCGATAATCACCAGTCCCGGATAATTCAGCACCGTATCCAGCCCGCGCTTCAGGAAATGCGGATCTTTTACCAGGTTCTCTTCAAAGCGTTCACGCTGCTCTTCGCTCACCTCGCCATACGGCATGACGAAAATATTGCCGCCGGTGGTCAGAATCGATTGGCTCCAGTCAGCCTGATCTTCAGAGCGTGCCACAAAGCCGCGACCATCATTCAGCGGTACACCGAAATGCAGGCGCAAGGCGTTCTGAACATCGAAATCGATTGCCAATACCTTGCTGCCAGCGCGAGCCAGACTCCACGCAAGGTTGGCCGCCATGGTGGTTTTCCCTACTCCCCCTTTTGGCGAGCACACACAAACTAACGGCATAGCGCAATCTTCTCCAGTAGCGGTTTTAACGGTGTTTCTTTTGACAGGTTAGCCGGCTCGGCTGGACGCGAGCGGAACAGCGCACCAAAGCGAGACGGGGCCGGCGCAGCCGGACGTGCCGGTTCAACCGCAGCGGCCAGGGTTGGCACAGGCACTGGCGCGATTGGCGCGGGAGCTGCCGGTGCGGCAACAGCAGCAGGCTGAGCGGCTGGCGCGGCGGCAGGTTTTGCTGGTGGAAACAGTGAGGTTGTCGCCTGGCGCTCGACCAGCGTGGCTTTCGGCGCTAATGGCGTCGCAGAGGAGAGCGGCTTAACCGACGGCGCGGGCGGAAACAGCGATGAGCCGCTCTCCGGTTGCGCGGCGGCAGGTGCGTTCAGGCTATCGAGAATCGATGCGCGCGTCGGGCTGGCTGGTGCAGCCTGAGCCGGTTCCGGCGGTGCGCTGAATTCATCCCCGCGAATCGGCTGTGGTTGCGGCATATCAATGCGCTGACCGCTGCCTAATTCAGGCTCTTGTTCGGTGGTCAATTGACGCAGTAACGCCCACTGACTTTGATCGGCTTCCTGCGATTGACCGGACATATCCTTAAAAGCGATGTCAAGCGTCTGCGTTTTCTCTTTAAAACGCTGCAGATCGTCGTAATTCTTCATGATCAGAGCCTGTAAAAGCGGGAGAGAATTTTCCGCGAATATATCACACACATTAAAAGACGGTGAGACAAATCTGATTACTAAAACAGCGCATTCAATAAAACAATTCTATCTTTAAGATTGAAAAAGCGGGAATGCAAAAAGCATGCAGTTATTTATGGACGGAGATTAATTAGTATCAATTAACAGAAATAATCACGCAGGGGATTTTAACCTAAGCTACTGAAAAACCTCTACTGCGCTGCAAGTTATGGATTTTATTCTGCAGTGACATTGCTCACACAATGATGATGAAAATAGGAATTTGCCTTTACGCTATATATCTAAATCAGGACCAATTGTTCACAGATGCAGTGGCGTAATGCTTTTGTCAGGGCTTTGGCAGTAACCCTTTTTGTCGTTAATTTATCTCATGTATTAATCAGCAAAAAGAAAGGCTCCCGCAGGAGCCTTGATTCATTTATGGCAGTAATTTATGACACGCCTACCGGCTGATTTTCATCCTGATCCACCGCGAAGCAGGCGATTTGCTGATCGCCATATTGCTTCAGTTTTGGCTGCAGCTGAACGCAGGTGCCAAAACGACGACGGCAGCGTGCGTTAAACGCACAGCCCGGCGGCGGATTGAGCGGGCTTGGCAACTCGCCCGTCAGTTTGATGCGCTCGCGGCGATCGTCCGGGTTGAGGCGTGGTGTCGCCGACAGCAGTGCCTGCGTGTAAGGATGACGCGGATTGCTGAAGATCGCCTCTTTGCTGCCCTTCTCAACGCAGCGGCCGAGATACATCACCATCACCTCATCGGCGATGTGTTCCACCACGGAGAGATCGTGCGAGATGAAGACGTAGGACAAACCTAAATCCTGCTGCAAATCCATCATCAGATTCAACACCTGCGCTCGCACCGACACGTCGAGCGCCGAGACCGGCTCATCGGCGATCAGCACATCAGGATCGAGCATCAAACCACGCGCGATAGCGATACGCTGACGCTGGCCGCCCGAGAACATGTGCGGATAGCGATCGTAATGCTCGGTTTTCAGGCCAACCTTCGCCATCATCTCCAGCGTTTTTTCCTTGCGCTCCGCTTTGGTCAGCGAGGTGTTGATCACCAGCGGCTCTTCCAGAATCTGGCTGATTTTCTTACGCGGATTGAGCGAGCCATACGGGTTCTGGAACACGATCTGAATTTTCTGGCGACGCAGTTTCTGCGCTTGCGGATCGTGTTTCAACAGATCCTGACCGTGCCAGAACAGCTGGCCTTCGGTCGGGGTTTCAATCATCGTCAGCAAGCGGCCCAGCGTGGATTTACCACAGCCAGACTCGCCGACCACCGCCAGCGTTTTGCCGCGTTCGAGGTTGAACGAGACGCCATCCAGCGCTTTGACCAGACGTTCCTGGCCAAACAGACCTTTCTTCACCGGGTAGTGTTTTTTCAGGTCAATCGCCTGCAGCAGGTAATCCTGCTTATCGTTATCAAGACTCATAAGTCGGTCTCCCGGCATCATCCAGTGGGAAGTGACATTTGGCCTGGCGGCCAGGAATGTCGCGCAGCTCCGGCTCTTCGCGGCGGCAGCGATCGGTCACATACGGGCAGCGCGGATTTAACAGGCAGCCGGTTGGGCGGTCGTATTTACCCGGCACCACGCCAGGCAGCGAGGCCAGACGCGCTTTGTCCGCAGCAAACTCCGGCAGCGCGCGCAGTAAGGCTTGCGTGTAGGGATGACGCGGCGCTTTGAAGATATCCACCGCTTTACCGCTCTCCACCACTTGTCCGGCATACATTACGATGATGTGCTGTGCCGCTTCGGCCACCAGCGCCAGATCGTGGGTAATCAGGATCAGCGCCATGTTCTCTTGCTTCTGCAACTCCAGCAGCAGTTCGATGATTTGCGCCTGAATGGTCACGTCGAGCGCGGTGGTCGGCTCATCGGCGATCAGCAGCTTCGGTTTGCAGGCAATCGCCATCGCGATCATCACGCGCTGGCTCATCCCGCCCGACAGTTGATGCGGATAGACATCCAGGCGCGATGCCGGGTCGGGAATGCCCACCTGATCGAGCAGATCAATCGCACGCTGACGACGGGTACGTTTGCTGCCGCCCTGATGCACCTTCAGCGCTTCCATGATCTGGAAACCCACGGTGTAGCAAGGGTTGAGGCTGGTCATCGGGTCCTGGAAGATCATCGCTACTTCGGCGCCCACCAACTGGCGGCGCTCTTTTTCGGAGATTTTCTGCAGGTCGCGCTGATTGAATTCCAGTTTCTCGGCCATCACGCGGCCGGGATAATCGATCAGGCCCATGATCGCCAGCGAGCTGACCGATTTACCGGAACCGGATTCCCCGACGATGCCGACTACCTGGCCTTGCTCGACCTGATAGCTGATGCGGTCAACCGCACGGAACGGTGTTTTTTCGTCGCCGAAATGCACCGATAATTTGTCTACATTTAATAACGCCATCTCGGTGCCTCTTTACTGCTTGAGTTTCGGGTCGAGTGCATCACGCAAACCATCGCCCATGAGGTTGAATGCCAGAACCGTTAGCAGAATGGTCACTCCAGGGAATGTCACCACCCACCAGGCACTTTGCGCATACTGCAACACGTCGGAGAGCATGGTGCCCCACTCCGGCGTTGGCGGCTGCGCCCCCATACCGAGAAAGCCCAACGCCGCCATATCGAGGATGGCGTTGGAGAAACCTAATGATGCCTGCACGATCAGCGGTGCCAGGCAGTTAGGCAGAATATTGATGAACATCTGGCGCAGCGTACCGGCACCCGCCACGCTTGAGGCGGTAACGTAGTCGCGGTTAACTTCAACCAGCACCGCAGCACGCGTCAGACGGATATAGTGCGGCAAGGCGACGAAGGTAATCGCCAGCGAGGCATTAACGATCGACGGACCGAAGATTGCCACCAGCACCAATGCCAGCAGCAGGCTTGGCAGCGCCAGCATGATATCGACCACACGCATAATGATGGCGTCAACCACGCCGCCAAGGTAGCCAGCCATCAGGCCAAATATCACGCCGAGAATCAGCGACAGCACGACGACCATGCAGCCAACCAGCAGCGACAGGCGCGCGCCGTACATCAGGCGCGACAGCACATCGCGGCCCACGTCATCGGTACCGAGGATGTAGCTCCAGCTGCCACCTTCCTGCCAAACTGGCGGATGCAGCAAGGCATCACGGAATTGCTCAGCCGGTGCGTGCGGTGCCAGCACATCAGCAAAGATAGCGATTAACAGCATCAGAACGATGTAAATCAGGCCGATAACCGCGCCTTTGTTACGCCTGAAGTAGTGCCAGAATTCCTGCAACGGGGTCATCGGCTTGGGTGCAGCAGTTACGCTTGCGGGATCAACAGCAGACATGATTCCCCCTTATTTCTTATGACGGATACGTGGATTGACCACGCCGTACAACAGATCAACCAGCAGGTTGACCACGATGATCAGAATCGCCACCAGCAGCACGCCGCCCTGCACCACCGGATAATCACGGCGTTGCAGCGCTTCGATCAGCCAGCGACCGAGTCCCGGCCACGAGAAGATGGTTTCGGTCAGAATCGCACCGGCCAGCAGCGTACCAACCTGCAAACCAATCACGGTGACGACCGGCAGCATGGCGTTACGCAGCGCATGCACCACAATCACACGCATACGCGTCAGCCCTTTGGCGCGCGCGGTGCGGATGTAATCTTCACCCAGCACTTCCAGCATCGAGGAGCGCGTCATACGCACGATCACCGCCAGCGGAATGGTGCCGAGCACGATGGCCGGCAGAATCATGTGCATCACCGCATCTTTAAAATCGCCCTCTTCGCCCCACAGCAGCGTGTCAATCAGCATAAAGCCGGTGAGCGGATGACTGTCGTCGAGGAAGATGATGTCGCTGACGCGCCCGGAGACCGGCGTGAGGTTCCACTGCACCGAGACCAGCATGATCAGCATGATGCCCCACCAGAAAATCGGCATCGAGTAACCAGTGAGCGAGATGCCCACGGCGGTGTGATCGAAGATCGAGCCGCGTTTTACCGCGGCCAGCACGCCAACAGGAATGCCGACAGCGACCGCGAACAACATGGCGCAGATGCCCAGTTCCAGCGTAGCTTTGAAGCGTGGTACGAATTCGTCCCAAACCGGGATACGGCTTTTCAGCGAGATGCCGAGGTCACCGTGTAAGACGCCGTTGATGTAGGTGATGTATTGCTTCCACATCGGCTGATCGAGGCCAAACTGCGCCATCAATTGCGCGTGACGTTCAGGAGAGATACCGCGTTCGCCGGCCATGATCAGTACCGGATCGCCGGGGATCAAGTGGACAAACGCGAAGGTCAATAACGTGATACCGATGAACGTTGGGATGACAAGGCCCAAACGTCGGAGTATGAATTGCAGCATAAGCCTGGTTCTCTGACATTTCCCACAGCGTTACCGCCGGGGACAACATTGCTCAACACTCGCAGCCAGCCAAAGGCGGACGCGACGCAAGAAGCGCTTCATTAGTAGAATTTGCCGGAAAAAAAGAGCGGAATACGGGCGGCGAAGGTGCCGCCCGAGGGCCAGCAATGCTGGCCCTGACCGCGATAATCCGAAAGGTTATTCCTGGATATCGACGTTTTCGAAGTGATGTTTACCTAATGGATCAACCACATAACCAGAGACTTTCTTACTCACTGGCTCGTAGACGGTTGAGTGGGCGATGATCAGCGCTGGAGCCTGGTCATGCATCACTACCTGAGCCTGTTTGTACAGTTCAATACGTTTGTTGTGATCGGCTTCAGCACGGGCTGGCTGAATCAGATCTTCAAACGGCTTGTAGCACCAACGTGAGTAGTTAGAACCGTCTTTCGCCGCTGCACAGCTGAACAGCGTGGCGAAGAAGTTATCCGGATCCCCATTATCACCGGTCCAGCCCATCATTACGGTCTGGTGTTCACCGGCTTTCGCGCGTTTCAGGTACTCGCCCCATTCGAAGGTGACGATTTTGGCTTTCACGCCAATTTTCGCCCAGTCAGCCTGAACCATTTCCGCCATGCGACGTGCGTTCGGGTTGTATGGACGCTGAACCGGCATTGCCCACAGGTCGATGGAGAAACCATCAGCCATACCTGCTTCTTTCAGCAGCGCTTTGGCTTTCTCAGGATCGTAAGCGTAATCTTTGATGTCGTCGTTGTAGCCCCACATGGTTGGTGGGATCAGGTTTTTCGCGGCCTGACCAGCGCCCTGATAAACGGCATCAATGATGGCTTGTTTGTTCACCGCCATGGTCAGTGCCTGACGCACCTTCACGTTATCCAGCGGCTTTTTCTCGGTGTTGAACGACAGGTAACCGACGTTCAAACCAGGCTGTTCCATCAGGTTAATTTTATCGTCTTTCTTCATGCTGGCGATGTCGGCCGGGTTCGGGTACGGCATGACCTGGCACTCGCCTTTCTGCAGTTTCGCATAACGCACAGAGGCGTCTGGCGTGATGGAGAACACTAAGCGATCAATCTTCGGCTTGGTGCCCCAGAAGTCTGGGTTAGCTTTATACAGAATGCGCGAGTCTTTCTGATACTGCTGCAGTACGAACGGACCGGTGCCCACTGGATTGAGGTCCAGCTTCTCAGGCGTGCCCGCTTTCAGCATATTGTCGGCATATTCTTTAGAAATGATTGAGGCGAAGTCCATGCCGAGGTCAGCAATGAACGGCGCTTCAGGACGCGTCAGCGTGAAGCGTACGGTGTAATCGTCAACTTTTTCGATTTTGGCGATCAGCTTAGGCATGTCCATGCCTTCGAAGTATTCGTAGCTGCCGCCAGAAACACCGTGATATTTGTTGTTTTTGTCGAGCTGACGCTCGAAGGAGAACACGACGTCATCGGCATTGAAGGTGCGGGTTGGCTTGAAGTCTTTGGTGGTTTGCCACTTCACGCCCTGACGCAGGTGGAAGGTATAAGTTTTACCGTCCGCGCTGACATCCCATTTTTCTGCCAGACCTGGCTGCAGCTCGGTGGTACCGGTTTTGAACTCAACCAGTCGGTTGTAGATCGGTACCGAGCTTGCGTCGTAGGTGGTGCCCGATGTGAAGAGCTGCGGGTTGAAGCCTTCCGGCGAACCTTCTGAACAATAAACGAGGGTTTTCGCCTGGACACCAGCGGCAACGGTCATAGCAATCAGGCTGAGACCGACCTTCAGCATCCTGGATTTAGCCAGGGAGTTGATCATGTTTTGCTCCATTGTGATGTGATGTTGTGTGCGTCGCCCGACCTCTGATTTTTTTATGCGGTTCGGGCAGGTCAATTAAGAGTAAGCAAAATGTGAGCGGTTATTTTTTTGTGCTGGCACCGTGGAATCTGTCAGACACGTCCTTCTCTACATTTTATTGACGCATCAATTTGTCAACAGTTGCAATGAACGTCAATACAGTGTGGGGTTATTTACATAGAGTGTGACTAAGTGCAAGCAACGATAAAAAACACCCTTCTCAGCCTAAGCCAAAATTAAAAAAGGTGATAAAGCGCTCAATGCCGCGTGATTATCTGGCTATGTAGTCAAATAGCAGTGATTATCACCGCTAAAAAACACACAAAACTTATTGGTAAATGTTGAATATCTGAACGATTCTGCGTGCGTTATGACGTTCAGGCAGCGGAATGTGCTAGGGAAATGGCATAAGAAATCAGCATGATGCATAAACCGGTCATAAGAAGAATGTTTCGCGAATTAAGCGCGCGGGTTCGATTTGGCGTGGGGTACGCGGGAGTTAGTGGAGATAATGGTGAGTATTGCTGGTTTAGGGGATGGAATGGGTATATTTAGGGATTTTGCTATTCGCTCGGTGCGTTGCTCAGGAAAGGCGGCTCGAACGCAAAGTCGGCGTGAATACGT
Source organism: Pantoea sp. GbtcB22 (assembly GCF_019091025.1). NCBI lineage: Bacteria > Pseudomonadati > Pseudomonadota > Gammaproteobacteria > Enterobacterales > Erwiniaceae > Pantoea > Pantoea sp. GbtcB22. The sequence goes on along the minus strand of NZ_JAGXKB010000006.1, from coordinate 160,578 downwards.
CCCTGTAGCCTCGACCGCCGCATCCCTGCGGCGGACGCTTTGCTAAACGAGCCGCCTTCCCATCGCCAGGTTGGCTTCTGTTTTGCTGTTAAAAAAATGCAGAGGAGTTTGAAGAAGGATGGAATACAGGGCCGCGGAGTAAAGCTTCCGGCGCAGGGATGCGCCGGCAGAGCCCACAGGGATGTGTCCACGGCGACTTTACGGAGCGGCCCTGTATTTCAGCCTGATCGGCACAAGACCCAACAAATTACAGACGAAAAAAAACCTGCTTATAAAAGCAGGTTTCTTCAAAGATGGTCGGCGAGAGAGGATTCGAACCTCCGACCCACTGGTCCCAAACCAGTTGCGCTACCAAGCTGCGCTACTCGCCGATGGGGGCGCATATTACTGCGCTGCTAAAAAAGCGTCAATGCCTTTTACTGAAAACCCAACTGATCGCCTGGAAAGCAAGCAGCGGTCAACAACCCCAAAAAAATCACAGCGCTTTAGCAGGCGCGGCCGCTGGTGCTGAACACCAATTATTTGCGTCTTTAATTCCGCCGTCCGGCGAGGTGTAGCCGAGGCAACCCATGATGGTGTCGAACAGCTCAACATGGCGATGGGTTTTACCCACGCGCTGCTGCGCCTGTAAACGTTCGAAGTTGCTGCGGTTGGTTGGATCTTCAAGATACTTATCAGAAGCCCACACCATCATCGGTACACGGAACTGCTCCGGTGGCGCCATCTCGCGCGGCGTACCGTGCAAGTGCATATTCTCGCTGATTGATTCACCGTGATCGGAGGCGTAGAACACAATCGCCTTCTTATCACGCAACTGATCGAGCACGCTATCCAGCATGGTATCAACGTATAAAATCGAGTTGTCGTAGGCGTTAATCAACTGCGCTTTACTGCACTTCTCATCAACGCCCATGCACTCCGGCTGATAGCGCGCGAAGTCTCGCGGATAACGTTGTGAATAAAGGTAGTGCGAGCCTTTGGTGTGCAGAATCACCACGTGCTTGCCTTTCGGGAAGCGCTGTAACGATGCCTGCAACTCCGGCACTAACAGCATGTCATCGACCGCTTTGCCCTGATTACGCTTCTCTGAACCAATCTGCTCACGGAACGAGAAGTTATTGGTGTCAGCGTTATCGTAGAACCACACTTCGCTCTGCATCGCGAACAGCTCAGAGGTGAAGCCCAGCTCTTTCAACACGGCGAAAACGTTTTGTTCTTTCAGCGTGCGGCCCGGATTATCCATGGTGCCGCCTTCGCGCACGAACATGCAGCGCAGCGATAGCTTGGTGGCGGTATCACAAGATTCACCACGGAACGCGACCAGGTTCTTCTCTTTCGACAGCTTCGGCGTGGTATCACGATCGTAGCCGAGCATGCCCATGTGATCCCAGCGCGTGGTTTCGCCAATCACAAACACCATATAGGTATCGTCGATGCCCGCAGGCGCGACGTAAGTAAACTCTTTTGCCGGATCGAGTAACTTCTGGCCATCCCACTCTTCATCAACTTTGGTCCAGGCGAACAGGCCCAGCGCGGCAATCCAGTTGGATGGCAGATACGAGTGCGCCACCACGCCGCCATAGCTCGGCAAATCGATGTTGGTGATCTCTTCATTCACCTTCTGCAGCTTGTCGAAATAGCGAATCGGCAGCCAGACCAGCGCCACGCTCAGCAGCATAATGGCTACCGGCTTCAAACGTTGCCCTGGCGTTTTAAGTTGTTCAATCAGTGTCTGGCTAAGCTTATTGCGCCAGATAAGCAGCAGCGGCAACGCACTCACCAGCACCATCCACAGCACGAAATGCAGACCAATCACTTCTTTAGAGAGATCGATATCGGTGGTCATCACCGAGGCGATAATGCCGTAGCCAATCACCACGTTGAAGAACGCCATGTAATAGGCGGCGGCAACAGAGATGATCACGGTGAGTGTGGCGAGAATGCGGTAAACCCATTTGCCGCCCAGCGACAGCAAGCGCATCAGGAAGAAAGTCAGCAGTACCGCTGCCATCACTTCCGCCGCTGCAGAGAGCCAGTTAGAGATATTGGATTTCGTTAAGAAGCCGTCAAAGCGGCGATAAAATATCGGTAAATTCAGTAAGATACCGAGATATAACGCAAGCAGCAGAGACAGCTTTTGCTGCGTTAAACTTTTAATATAATTCATGAAAATTTTCTATTCCCGACCTGGTGTCGTTGTATCAACCGTTATGTGACTGTTTAAAGACAGCAGAGTTCGCTAAACCGCATTAAAAGCGTGACGCAAGATGCAGGATCGGGACGATTCCGACTGGCGAAAGGGCGATGGCGCGAAGCCGAGCAGTAGAACATTTAACCAATGGTAAGACCAGATAAATTTTCTAATCGAACCGGTTAGCGTTTTATTCAGATGTGAAAAAGGCTCCCACAGGAGCCTGTTATCGTGAATAACATCAATTAGTTGATGATGTTCAGCGTCACGTCGATATTGCCACGCGTTGCGTTTGAGTATGGGCAAACGATGTGTGCCGCATCTACCAGCTTCTGCGCTTCAGCTGCATCCATCTCTGGCAGATGAATATTCAGTTTGGCTTCAATACCGAAACCGTTCGGGATTGGGCCAATGCCAACTTCGCCTTCAATCCACGCATCTTTCGGCATCGAAATCTTGTCGCGGCCAGCCACAAACTTCATCGCGCCGAGGAAACACGCTGAATAACCTGCAGCAAACAGCTGCTCCGGGTTAGTCACTTCGCCGCCTGCGCCACCCATCTCTTTTGGCACGCCCAGTTTTACATCCAGCACGTTGTCGGAAGAAGTAGCACGACCATCACGACCGCCGGTAGCTTTAGCTTTTGCAGTGTAAACAACTTTTTCTAAAGACATAATAACCTCATTAATTCGCTATATAATCGCGCACTACTTATTATGCGCAAACCTGAACGTCATCTTTTGGGTTGTCGGGACAGCGACTTCCCCTGTTTATTAATTGGCGCGGTAAAGGCTATCGCGCAACTCGTCTAACTGAGCTTTCAGAGATGCCATCACCTGGTCATCGCAGGCTGTTGCGCACTGAATGGCCTCCGGAATACTTTCTGCTTTGTCACGCAACGCACGACCTTCATCGGTCAGCGTTACCACAACCTGACGCTCATCCTGACGGGAACGCTGGCGATGCAATAAACCCGCGCTCTCCAGACGTTTTAACAGCGGCGTCAGCGTGGCTGAATCAAGAAACAGCTGCTCGCCAATCTCAGAGACCGTCACATCGTCCTGATTCCACAGCACCAGCATCACCAGATATTGCGGATAGGTAATCTCCAGCTTTGATAGCAGCTGGCGATAGACTTTGTGCATCGCGAGATTCGCCGAATACAGTGCAAAGCAGAGCTGCTGATCTAACTGAAGTGGCGCCTGCTTCACTTTTTTGTCATCTTGATTACTGTTCATGGGTTTCAATATAAATAGCGCGCTAGATAATTGCAAGCGACTTTTCTCTGGGAGAGTGAAATATGCGAGATTCACTGGAAGAGCAAGCGCGCCGTTATGCCACTGAGGCGCATGCCGCTGCGGGTCAACGTCGCAAATACACTGACGAGCCTTACATTGTGCATCCGGCTGCCGTCGCCGAATTAGTGCGTAGCGTTACCGATGATGAACAGATGATTGCCGCCGCCTGGCTGCATGACACGGTAGAAGACACGCCCAGCACCATTGACGATATCGAACGCCATTTCGGCCCGCGCGTGGCGGAACTGGTGGACCAGCTCACCGACAGCGCGCAGCCTGCGGCAAAAAACCGCGCCGCACGCAAGCTGGCGCATTTTCGTCATACCGCCGATGCCTCGCCCGAAGCGCAAACCATCAAGCTGGCCGACATCATCGACAACACCCGCGCCATCGTGCAGTACGATGCCGACTTTGCGCGCGTCTATCTGGTGGAAAAGCAAATTCAGATTCAGCTGTTGCGCCAGGGCGATAGCCATCTTTGGCGGCAGGCAGAACAGACCATCAAACAAGGGCTTGCGCAGTTAGCGCAACCGCCGTACAGCGTGCCGGAGAGCTGGTTCGTTAAACAGGCAGCAAAGTATGGCGCCATAAATTAAAAAACCCGCCATCAAGGCGGGTTGGATCATCCCAAAAAAGGGATTACTCCAGCAGCTGACGCCCTAAATAAGGGTTGGCCTGCAACAACTTCATCAATTTACGCGCCGTAGCGGAAGGACGTGTACGTTGCGCCTCCCAGCTTTTCACTGACGAAACGCTGACACCCATCACACGGGCAAATTCGTCAACCTGCATGCCGGTCATCTCGCGTAAACGCTGCGGCTCGGGAACTGTAGTCTGATTGATTGAAATTTCTGATACGGATGGCTTCGCGTCACGTGTCAAAACAATCTGCTCAAGGCTGCTGAGCAACTCGATCATGGGATCTTTTAATTCCATAGAGAACTCCTTAAAAACTCACTATGAAGCACGTGAAAGTAGAGAGGTAAGCGCCACCAGGCGCTGAAACCGGACGATCAGGCTGTATCCCGAAGCGGTTTCGCATAGTTATTATCAAACCGATGCGGGACACAGCCTGTTGAGCACTGCAAAAGATGTCAGGGCAATGCAACAATAGTTCGGGTTTCTAAGTATGGGACATATCCCCGACTTTGCTGCCAGATTCCTGATTATTTTTTATTCTTTCTTATGCCACTTTTGGGTCGATCACCATAAGCAATTGACCTGCCTGCACTTGCTGCCCAGGTTGCCGCGTCAGACTATGGATTTTTCCACTGACGGGCGCGACGATCGGGATTTCCATCTTCATTGATTCGAGAATGCCGACCGTGGCCCCCGCACTGATTTCACTGCCTTCCTCCACCAGCCATTGCCACACGCTGCCCGCCACCTGGCTCTCAACGGGATGACAACCGGCTGGCACCACACTCTCTTCGCTGCTCTGCGCTTGCAGCTGGCTATCGAAGGTAAACTGCCCTTCCGCTCGCCAGCGCGCCAACTCCTCATCAAACGCCTGCTGGCGCTGCTGCTGGAAGGCATCAATCTCCTGCGCGTGCTGCGTCAGCATCGCCTGATACTCGGCGAGGCGGAATTCACCCTGTTCCACGCGTAGCGGATAATCGCCCCACGGGAAACGCTCACGAATCTGCAGCAACTCGTCGGCATCTACCGGATAAAAGCGAATTTGATCGAAGAAGCGCAGTAACCACGGCTGGGTAAACGCAGCTGTGGGGCGATCGCGGTTCCACATCTGCATAGTGCGTCCAACAAACTGATAGCCGCCCGGCCCTTCCATGCCGTACACGCACATATAAGCGCCGCCGATACCGACTGAATTTTCCGCCGTCCAGGTGCGCGCCGGATTGTATTTGGTGGTCACCAGGCGATGGCGCGGATCGAGTGGCGTAGCCACCGGCGCACCGAGATAGACATCGCCCAATCCCATGACCAAATAAGAGGCGCTAAATACGATCTCTTTTACCGATTCAATGCTATCCAGCCCATTGATGCGGCGAATAAATTCAATATTGCTTGGGCACCACGGCGCATTCGGTCTGACGGATTGGTCGTAGCGCACAATCGCTTCACGACAGGCCGCATCATCCCAGCTAAGTGGCAGCCAGACGGTGCGCGCAGGCACGGCCGCATCGGCCAGGCTACCCAATGCTAAATCAGCGTGCAATATTTGCGCCACTCGCTCACTTCTGGCACACATTTGTGCGTCATAATGAATTTGTAGCGAGCGGATGCCAGGCGTCAATTCCAGTTGCCCCGGCAGCGGGTGCGCTTCCAGCCATTGCATCAGCGCATGCACGCGAAAACGCAACGCGATATCCAGTTGCAAATCGCCATATTCCACCAGCAGAAAACGGTCGCCCGCCGCCCGAATACAGAGCGAAGGACGTTGCTCCGTTGCCGCATGATGGTGCAGAACCGGATCAATCAAGGGCAGCGCCGCGTTCACTGTAATCGGTTGAGATTGCAGTTTGATGATCTCGTCACGCTGCGCCTGCGCCAGTTGATCGGCGGTGGCAAGTTCGATCGGTTGGAACTGGACGCGATCGCCAGCTTTCAGCTGCCCCAGCTTCCACAGATCGGCTTCGATCACCGTTGCCGGACAAACAAAACCTCCCAGCGATGGGCCATCGGGGCCGAGGATCACCGGCATATCGCCGGTAAAATCCACGGTGCCGAAGGCGTACGCATTGTCGTGGATGTTCGAGGGATGCATGCCCGCTTCGCCGCCATCGCTGCGTGCCCAGGTCGGTTTGGGGCCGATCAGGCGAATGCCGGTGCGGCTGGAGTTGTAGTGCACTTGCCACTCAGCGGCAAAAAATTCCGCGATGTCATCATCGGTGAAGAAGATTGGCGCGCCATGCGGACCGTAAATCACCCGCAGCTGCCAGCTGCCGTTCAGTGACGGCAGCAAATTATCCGGCAAGCTGGCCGCTGTCAGCACCTGCGGCGCGGCGAGATGCAGCACATCACCGGCGCGCAGCGCGCGTCCGGCATGACCACCAAATTTGCCGAGGGTGAAAGTGCTGCGGCTACCCAGATAGCGCGGCGTATTGAGGCCACCGGCCAGCAGCAAATAGCTGCGGCTGCCATCTCGTACTTCGCCGAGCGTCAGCGTTTGCCCGACCTGCGCCGTCAGCCGCTGATGCATCGGTATCGTTTGTTGATCAAGCTGCGCGGCAATCGGCGCGCCGGTCAGGACAAAACTGCAGGCCTGGTTGAAGCGCAGCGTCGGGCCACGCAAGGTGATCTCCAGCCCGGCGGCCTGCGCATCATTGTCTAACAGGCGATTACCCAGCTGGAATGCGCGGCTGTCGAACGGACCGGAAGGCGGCACGCCAACATGCCAATAACCGATGCGGCCCGGCGCATCTTGCACTGTGGTTAAGGTGCCGCCGCTGAGAATATCCAGCGTTGGCGGCTGCCACTGCAGGGTGCCGAGCGTGGCGGTGATGATGCGTCCCTGCTGCACGTCCGGCAGCGTGCACAGCTGGCGCAGCCACAGCAAATTGGTTTCGATGCCGTACAGTTCGGTGGCGGATAGCGCCTGCGCCATGCTGCCTAGCGCGCTGGTACGGTCTGCGGCATGTACAATAAGTTTCGCCAGCATCGGATCGTAAAATGGCGAAACCTCCATGCCGCTCTCAACGCTGCTGTCGATGCGCAGCGTAGCGCCCTCAATCGTAGTCGGGAACTGCACATGGCTGAGCAATCCCGCGCTGGGCTGGAACTGCTTAGCCGGATCTTCGGCGTAAAGCCGTACCTGAATGGCGTGACCTTGCACCACCGGCTGCAAATCGGCCAGCGGCGGCAATTTTTGCTGCGCCAGTTCCACCATCCAGCGCACCAGATCAACGCTATACACCATTTCGGTGACGCCATGTTCCACCTGCAAGCGCGTGTTCACTTCGAGGAACCAGAACTGCTGGCTGGCATCGTCATAAACATATTCCACCGTGCCCGCGCTGCGATAGTTCACCGCCCGCGCCAGCCTTACGGCGGTGGCCTGCAACTGCGCGCGCACCGCAGCGCTCAAGCCCGGTGCGGGCGTCTCTTCCAGCACCTTTTGATTGCGGCGCTGGGCCGAGCAATCACGCTCGCCGAGCGCGATGACTTCACCTGCGCCGTCGCCAAAAATCTGCACTTCGATATGGCGCGCACGCGCAATAAACTTCTCTAAAAACACGCCATCGTCGGCGAAGTTGTTGCCAGCGAGGCGCTTCACGCGGGTAAATGCCGCGTCGAGCTGTTCGGCATCGTCGCAGCGCTGCATGCCAATGCCGCCGCCGCCCGCGGTGCTTTTCAACATGACCGGATAGCCAATCTGCGCCGCCATCTGCTGCGCCTCGGCCAGCGAAACCAGTAAGCCGCTGCCCGGCAGCAGCGGCACGTTATTCTGTTCAGCCAGCGCACGCGCGCTGTGTTTCAGGCCAAAGGCCGCCATCTGCTCGGCGCTCGGCCCAAGAAAATGCACGCCCGCCGCTTCGCAGCGCGTGACAAACTCCGGATTTTCACTGAGAAAACCGTAGCCGGGATGCAGCGCCTGCGCGCCACTCTGCGCGGCTATCGCCAGCAATTTATCCTGATTGAGATAAGTGTCTCGCACCTGACCTTCACCGAGCGACCAGGCTTCATCCGCCAGACGCACATGGCGCGCATGACGGTCGGCTTCGGCGTACACGGCAATCGCCCGGATATTCATGGCTTGCAGGGTTCGAATAATGCGCACGGCAATCGCGCCACGGTTGGCAATTAATACGCGATCAATCATGACTGAATACTCTCGTTGCGGCAGGTCGTCCTGCGTAGCATTGACGGCAGAAAACGGGTCGTCCCGTTGCGTCAGAAAATCACCACACGCTGACTAAAATCGGCGTTGGGTTGTAACCGTTGCAGGGATTATTGAGCTGCGGGCAGTTGGAGATCAGCACCAGCACGTTGATGTGCGCCAGCATCTCGACATATTTGCCCGGCGCAGAAATGCCGTCGGCAAAGGTCAATCCGCCATCCTGTGTCACCGGCACGTTCATGAAAAAGTTGATGTTGTGGGTGATGTCGCGGCGCGTCAGGCCAAACTCCGGCTGTTCCGCCACCGCCAGCATCCAGCTATCGCGGCACGAATGCATATGGCGCTTCTCCAGGTCATAGCGCACCGTGTTGCTTTCGCACGAACAAGCGCCGCCGAGCGTGTCGTGACGGCCGCAGGTATCGGCAGTGATGGTCAGCATCGGGCGATCAAAGTTCGAGCGCAGCACGCTGCCGGCCGTCAGAAACACATTGTTCTGCCCGCGCAGCGTGTCGCTCATGCTGTAGCGTTCGGCGGTGTCATCAGCATTGAAAAACAGCGTATCTGCGGCTTGATTGCCTTCAAGATCGGTGATGCGTAGCGTTTGGCCCGCCTCGATGCGCTGCAGCCAGTAATCACCGGCATCAATTTGCTGCTGGAAGCGCGCTTCGGCTGGATTGCGCTGACTTTCAATGATCATCACATTTCTCCTTGCAGTTGATACAGCGCGTTATTGCGCAGACCGCGCTGATTCTCGTCGCGCTCGAGACACATCGCCGGCAGCGGCGCGTGTTGCGCATCCAGTTCGATCTGCACCGGGTGGCGCGGATAATCCTGCGATGCGCTGAGCGGATGCGGGCAAGTGTGCAGCAGCACCAGCGTGTCCATCGCGAAACGTAAACGCACGCTGGCACCCGCCGCGCCCTGACGTTCCAGCTGCAAAGTGCCACTGTCGTCGGCGCGCACCTGCGCAAACAGGTTGAGGCAGGACGCCATATCGCGCCGGCCGAGCCCATATTTGGCCAGCTCGACGAGAAAACTGTCGTAGCCATTTTGATGGCGCAGATTGCGCGCCTGCTGATAGGTGCTGGCACCAAAACGCGCGGCAGTTTGTACGGCATTCAGCGTGCCGCACACGCTTTCGTGCCAGCCGAAGCTGTCGTGTTCGATGCCGCAGAAAATACGTCCCATATCTGAATAGAGACAATGACCGGCGGTGAGGCGGAAAGTGTGCTGGCACTTCAGGGTGTCGGGCGCGTTATAGCGCTCCAGCAGGTTTTCCGGGTTGTAAAACAGCAGGCCGACGTTGGCGCCACCTTCGACATCGGTGAGGGTCAGCGCGCTGCCGCTGCGCATCACCAGCGACCAGTGTGCGCCGCTCGGCAACAAGGTTTGGTAAGGCTTCATGGTTTTCTCCTTTAGGCGACCTGCGGTTCGGATGGCTGTGCGCGATCCAGCGGCAGATCGTAAGTGATGGTCGCGCCCCAGGCTTCAGGCGCGTGCGGATCGTGGCGCAGCTTGTCGAACACCAGCAGACGCGATGCAAGGCTAAATCCCTCTTTCAAATCGTGGGTGATCATGAAAATGGTCAGGTTATGCTGCTGCCACAAACGGGTGATCAGCTGGTGCATCTCGCTACGGATGCCGGGATCGAGTGCGCCGAAGGGTTCATCGAGCAGCAAAATGCGCGGCTGCTTCATCAACGCCTGCGCCAGCGCCAGACGCTGCTGCATGCCGCCCGACAGCTGATGCGGATATTTATTCTGTGCCCGTTCAAGCCCGACCTGCGCCAGCATGGCCTGCGCGCGCTGGCGAATCGTCTGACGCTTCTTTCCCCACACGCGGCCCAGCCAACGCGCACTGCTGAACTCGTCGCCCAGCATCACGTTGCCCAGCACCGTCAGATGCGGAAACACGGAATAACGCTGAAACACCACGCCGCGATGCGCATCCGGTTCGTCGGGGATAGGTTCGCCATCCAGCAACAGCTGGCCTTTGCTGGGCGCTTCAGTGCCGAGCAGCATATTCAGGAAGGTGGTTTTGCCGCAGCCGGACGCACCGACAATCGCCACAAACTCGCCCTCTTCAACCTCGATGTTGAGGCGCTCCAGCACCACTTGCTGGCCGTAATGTTTCTCAAGGTTTTTCAGTTGCAGTAACGGCATCGCTCGCCCCTTATTTCGCGTGATACCACGGCCAGCAGCGACGGCTAACCAGCCGCAGCAACAGGTCGAGCAGGAAGGCCAGCAGCGCGATCCACGCCACGTAGGGCAGAATCACATCCATTGCCAGATAACGCCGCATCAGGAAGATGCGATAACCCAGGCCTTCCGTGGCGGCGATGGCTTCAGCGGCAATCAGAAATAGCCACGCCGACGCCAGCGACAGCCGTACCGCAACCAACAGGCGCGGCATCAGCTGCGGCAGGATCACGCGCCATAAAATCTGTGCGCTGTGCGCGCCGAGCGTCTGCGCTTTTACCAGCTGCTCGCGCGGGATCTTCTGCACCTGCAGCTGCAAATCGCGGGCAATCAGCGGCGTAATGCCGATGACAATCAGCACCACTTTCGATACTTCGCCGAGACCAAAACAGATAAACAGAATCGGCAGAATCGCCAGCGGCGGCACCAACGCAAACAGCGTCACCAGCGGCGCCAGCACCGCCCGCACCACCGGCAGCGCGCCGGTGAACAGACCCAGCGCCAGCGCCAATAGCGCGCTGATCGCCACACCACACAGCAAACGCAGCAGACTGGCGGCGGTATCGCTCCACAACAGATATTCGCCAGTGCGCGGGCTGGGCTGAAATGCCATGCGGCTGATGGCGTCGCCCATGGCGTTAAAGCCCGGCAACAGCTTGTCTGCCGCATTCAGACTGAGACGCGCATCCGACGCGAACAGATACACCAGCAGCAGCGCCAGCAGCGGCAGAATGCCCAGCAGCAAGCGCCCCAGCGGCAGCGGTTGGTAGTTGATCAACTTACGCATCGGCATCGCCTCGCTTACAGCTGCCCGGCGGCGGCCATTTTGGTGTACTCATCGGTGAAGCGCAGTTTGAGGTTACCCGCATCGCCCCAATTGCCCGCAGGCGTTGCCACGCCAACCACATCGGCGCTCGGCGCGCCCTCGCCCAGCAAACCGTGCTTAAAAGAGAACTCGGCGACCATCTGCATGGTGGCTTTGAGCTGTGGGCTTTGGACGAAATCGAGGGTGGTTTTGGCATCGCTAAACAGATGCGTGGCGGCCAGCTGCTGGTCAAAGCCCGCCAGATCGGTGCCGGAAGCCTGCGCCATTTGTGTACGTGCCGCTTTAGCGCTGTCGGTTGGGCCGGACATGGTTTTCAACGTTTCATACCATGCGCCGGTCAGCGCTTTGCCGAGCTGCGGATACTTCTGCAGCGTGGCGCTGTTGACCACCAGCAGATCGAGGATTTCGCCCGGAATTTGCGCGGAAGAGAAAATCAGATGGCTGTTCGGCTGCTTCTCCGCTTCGGCGAGCAGCGGATTCCAGGTAACGATAGCGTTGACGTCGGCGGTGCCGAACGCCGCCACCAAATCGGCATCGGCGGTGTTCACCACTTTGACGTCTTTCTCGCTCATGCCGGATTTCTCCAGCGCCCGCGCCAGCAGGTAATGCGAAACCGAGAGTTCGACCAGATTTATCGGCTTGCCTTTCAGCGCTGAGAGGTTGCCCGCGCCTTTTAGCAGAATGCCGTCGTTACCGTTGGAGTAATCGCCGACGATCAGCGCCGTGCTATCCACGCCGCCGGTGGCCGGAATGGTCAGCGCATCCATGTTGGTCATGGTGCAACCAGCAAAACCCCCGGCGGTGTATTGATTCACCGACTCAATATAGTCGTTAACCTGCACAAACTGGATATCGATGCCGTATTTGTCAGCCCATTTTTTGACGATGCCGCTCTGCTGCGCGTAATCCCACGGCATCCAGCCCGCGTAGATCGACCAGCAAATCTTAAAGGAGGGTTTGTCGGCGGCCAGCGTGTTGACGCTGAACAGCGTGATGGTGCAAAGCAACAGCAGGCGAAGGCAGGCTTTGATCATGATGGTTCCTCTGGCGTTAACGGACGAAAAAAAGCAGGAGGCGGCGAGCAACGTTCTCGCTTTCCTCCCGGGCTTTTTTCCCGCCGTGTAACCGTCAGAGGACGGTCGGTCACTCTCGGACCAGCATCTTTCGACCGGAACCCTAGTGACCCATTGCAAATTGTCTGGCGACCTCGGTTGCCCGCTATCGCTCCTGCATCTGCGTTAACACATACAAAATAGATGCCAAGGTTATATCCCGCTGAAAACCATCGGTTATTAACTCACCGCGCGTCGCCGCACTGCTGGCATTGCACAGATAAGCAGCGCGCGCGCACCACCGTGAAGCAGCATGCCGGTGAGGACGTTGACGCTTATCGCAATTCTCAACCGGCACTGAAAAAACTTTTACTTTGCGATCATGTGGTTATCACACATTGATGACACGCCAATCCGAACCAATTAAATATTGGTTCACTTCTTGCCTACGCTAAGAAAGCTGCCGAATTCGCCTTTCATCAGCAAAAGTGCTGGATACGCGGCGATTACCGATCTTTTTCTGATGCATAAACAGGCGAACCAATCATGAATGACACGCCAGAAACCAGCCGCAACTCCAGCACCGCACTTGAGCAACTGCGCCAGCTGATTCAGCAGCAGGAGCACACGCCCGATCGCGCGCTGCCCACCGAACGTGAGTTAGCCGAGCGGTTTGGCATCGGTCGCCGTGAAATTCGCCGGGCATTAGATGTGCTGGAAGAAGAGGGCCGCATCTGGCGTAAACAGGGCAAAGGCACCTTTGTTGGGCCCTCCGCGCCAGTGCAGCCGCTGGTGCTACAGGATCTGCCGCAGCAATCGAATCTGCTTGAAGTGATGGAAGCGCGTTTGCAGCTGGAGCCGGGGCTGGCACGTCTTGCCGCCCTGCGCGCCACCAAAGAACAAATCGCCTTAATGAAACGCCTGCTGGAGCGCATGCACGCCATCACGCCGCCTGAAGATGGCGATCAGCATGAACTGTGGGACAGCGCCTTCCATCGCGCCATCGCCGAAGCGGCGGGCAATCGCCTGATGCTCGGGCTGTTTGATGCCGTCGATGCGGTACGCCGCGATCCCGGCTGGCAGCATTTGCGGGTGCAGGCACGCACCCCGGCGCGCCTGGATAACTATGACACCCATCATCAGCGGCTGGTGATGCACATCGCCCAGCGCCAGCCCCATGAAGCGGCAGCGGCGATGCGTGAGCATCTGCTTGCGCTGCAACAGGCGCTGATGGAAACGCTCTATTCCCGTCAGGAGGAAGCGCCATGACCGCACATCCCGTTTTATCGCTACGCAATCTGCGCGTGCAGTTTCGTGGTTCGCCGGTCACGGTACTGGATGATATTTCTCTGGAGCTACAGGCGGGAGAAACGCTGGCGCTGGTCGGTGAATCGGGCTGCGGCAAAAGCATCACCTCACTCACGTTAATGGGTTTGCAGCCTGACAGTGCGCAAATCTTGCAGGGCGACATGCTGTTTGATGGCCGCGATCTGCGCCAACTCAGCAGCAGTGAATACGCCAGCCTGCGTGGCAACCAATTGGCGATGATTTTTCAGGAACCGATGACCTCGCTTAATCCAGCCTTCACGCTTGGCGATCAGCTGAGCGAAGCGGTGATGCGCCATCGCAAAGTGAGTAAGCGCCAGGCAATGGACGCGGCGCTGGCGATTCTGCAAAAAGTGCAAATTCCAGCAGCGGAACAGCGGCTGAAAGCCTATCCGCATCAGCTTTCCGGCGGCATGCGCCAGCGCGTGATGATTGCCATGGCGCTGATCAACCAGCCAAAACTGTTGATTGCCGATGAACCCACTACCGCGCTCGATGTCACCATTCAGGCGCAAATTCTGGCGCTGTTAAACACCCTAAAACAGGACACTGGCACCGCAGTATTGATGATCACGCATGACCTCGGCGTGGTAGCCGAAGTGGCGCAGCGCGTGGCGGTGATGTATGCCGGTCAGGTGGTGGAGAGCGGCAGCGTGGAGCGTATTTTCAACGATCCGCAGCATCCGTACACCATTGGCCTGATGGGCTCAATTCCCAGCCTGAGCGCGCGTGAAGGGGCGTTAGCTACCATTCCCGGCCAGGTGCCGTTGCCGGAAAATATGCCGGCTGGCTGCCGCTTTGCCACGCGTTGCCCCTTCGCCGAAATACGCTGCCACCAGCATCGTCCGGCGTTGCGCGCACTGGCGAACGATCATCATGTGGCCTGTTTCCGCGCTCCGTTAGAGCAACACGTCACGCTGGGAGAAAGTGCATGAAGCCGATTTTAGAGTGCCGCGATTTAAGCAAAACCTTCTCCACGGGCAACCGGCTGTTTTCACGCAATCGCGGCGTGACGGCGGTCGATCGCGTTGCGCTAAAGGTGATGCCGGGCGAAACGCTGGCGATTGTCGGCGAATCCGGTTCCGGTAAATCGACGCTGGGACGTTTGCTGCTGCGTTTATTGGCCGCCAGCGCCGGCGACGTGTTCTATCAGGGCGAAAGCATCACCGATGCCAGCGGCGCGCGACTCAATCAGCTGCGTCGCGAATTGCAGATTATCTTTCAGGATCCGTTTGCCTCGCTCAATCCGCGCATGACGGTGCAGCAGATTGTTGGCGAACCTTTGTGGCTGCATGAAAAGATGAGCCGCGATCAGCGCCACGCGCGCGTCGCCGAACTGCTGCGCACCGTTGGCCTGCCTGCGGCCTGGGCCGAACGTTACCCGCACGAGTTTTCAGGCGGTCAGCGCCAGCGCATTGGTATTGCCCGCGCGCTGGCCTCACAGCCGAAATTACTGCTCGGCGATGAGCCGGTTTCAGCGCTGGATGTGTCCGTGCAGGCGCAGGTGGTGAATCTGCTTGAGAGCCTGAAACAGCAGTTTGGCCTGACGATGGTGATCGTGGCGCACGGTTTGGCGGTAATCCGGCATATGAGCGATCGCGTGGCGGTGATGTATCTCGGTCAGATTGTCGAACTGGCCAGCGTCGATGAGATTTTTGATGCGCCGCTCCATCCTTATACGCAAGCGTTGATTGCCTCCGCGCCACAAATGCAGCCGGGCGTCAGTCGCACCATCCCAATGCTGCAGGGTGATTTGCCCAACCCAGCAGATCCACCTAGCGGCTGCCGTTTTCATACCCGTTGTCCCTATGCCACAGCGGAATGTCGCCAGTTTGAACCGATTAATCAGGTGCTGAGCGGCGGCCGTCAAATTGCCTGTCACCGCTGGCAGGAGATTAATCGCGATCGCAGCGTCATCACCCTTGCGCCACCTTCCGCCGCTTTTTTACGTCGCCGCGCCCTGTTTGAGCAGGCGGTGAATCAGCAAGCCTAACCTCTGGAGATACACCGTGAAGCAAGCTCGTCATACGTTATTAACCGCCCTCAGCGGTCTGTTACTGCTCGGGGCTAGCGCCCACAGCCAGGCTGACAGCGTGATTCGCATCGGCCTGGGCGCCGATCCCGACATGCTCGATCCGCATCTGGCGCGCACCTATTACGGCCGTTTTGTGTTTGCGGCCATGTGCGATCGTTTGGTCGATGTTGACCAAAACCTCAAAGTGGTACCGGGTCTCGCGACCGATTGGGCGTGGAGCGAGGACGGCAAAACGCTGACCATGAATCTGCGCAGCGGCGTGACCTTCCACGATGGCGAAAAATTTGATGCGCAAGCGGTGAAATTCAATATCGAACGTGCGCAAACGCTGCCGGGTTCGCTGCGTAAAAGTGAAATCTCCTCGATTGAAAGCGTGGAAGTGAGCGGCCCGATGCAGGTGAAGTTCCACCTGAAAAACCCGGATGCGGCGCTGCTGAGCCAGCTGACCGACCGCGCCGGAGCCATGCTGGCACCGGAAGCGGCGAAAAAGCCCGATTTCGCCGCTCATCCGGTCTGCTCCGGCCCGTATCAGTTCGACAGCCGTGTTCAGCAGGATCGCATCGTGCTGAAGCGCTATGACAATTACTGGAATAAAGGCGCCTATCACTTCGATAAGGTGATTTTCCTGCCGATCCCGGATGCTTCCGTGCGCCTCGCAAACCTGCGTGCCGGCGATTTGGATCTCACCGAAGGCGTGGCCGCCAGCGATGTGAAAACCGTTGAAGCCGATAGCAAACTGGCGCTGGCAAAAGTCACAGGTCTTGGTTATCAGGGCATCACTTTCAATATCAACAACGGCAAAGTCGATGCTAATAGTCCGCTGAAAGATGCGCGGGTGCGTGAAGCGTTCTCACTGGCGATTGACCGTGATGCGCTGAATCAGGTGGCGTTTGAAGGCTTGTATACGCCAGCCAATCAGGCGTTTTCACCGGTCAGCGCGTATCACGTCAAAACACCGATCGCACCGCGCGATGTTGAGAAAGCCAAAGCACTGCTGAAGGCTGCGGGTGTTACCACACCGCTGAATCTGACGCTGCTGGTCAGCAATAACCCGACCGCGCAGCAGGTGGGCCAGGTGATTCAGGCGATGGTCGGTGAAGCCGGTTTCAACCTCAATCTGCAAATGAGTGAGTTCGCCACCCTGTTGGATCGCCAGCAGCGTGGGGATTATCAGCTTAGCCTGTCGGGTTGGTCTGGTCGTCCGGATCCGGACGGCAGCATCTATTCGTTTATTAACAGCAAAGGCACGCTCAATGACGGACGCTACAGCAATGCGCAGGTCGATGAGTGGCTGAATGCCGCGCGTCTCACCAACGACCAGGCACAGCGTCAGGCGCTCTACACCCAGGTGGTGAACCAACTGCAAAGCGATATGCCGATTGCTTACCTCTACTTTGAGCCACGCATTTTTGGCATGTCGAAAAAACTGCAAGGCTTCAAAGCCTGGCCGGACGGATTGGTACGTTTGGCTGGCGTAAGTCTGGCGCAGTAAACCGCTAAGGAGCGAGGATGCTGGAACTGATTGTAAAACGGCTATTGCTGGCCATTCCGACGCTGCTGCTGGTGAGCATTATGGTGTTCGCACTGCAAAAGCTGCTGCCGGGCGATCCGGTGCTGGCGATGGCGGGCGAAGAGCGCGATCCGGCGGTTATCGCCCAGCTGCGGGCAGAATATCATCTGGACGATCCGATTCCCGCGCAATATTTCGCCTGGATGGGTAATGCGCTAACCGGCGATTTGGGCATGTCGCTGCGCACCAAAGAGCCGGTGACGGCGCTGATCGCCAGCAAATTGCCGGTCACGCTGGAATTGTCATTGCTGGCGATGATTATCGCGCTGGTGATTGGCATCAGCATGGGCATCATCGCCGCAGTGCGCAAAGACAGTTGGGTCGATCACACCACCAACTTTGTCGCGCTTTCCGGGATTTCAGTGCCTCACTTCTGGCTCGGTATTCTGCTGATTCTGCTGTTCTCAGTACACCTGCAATGGCTGCCGGCATCGGGTTTTGTGCCGGTTAGCGAAGATGTGGCGCAGAACCTGAAAACGCTGCTGCTGCCGGCGCTGGTGCTTGGCACCGGACTGGCCGCCACGTTAATGCGCCACACTCGCGCTTCAATGATCGCCGTGCTGAAAGCGGATTACATTCGCACCGCACGCGCCAAAGGGCTGCTGGCAAAGAAAGTGGTGCTCAAGCATGCGTTACGTAATGCGCTGATGCCGATAGTTACTCTCACCACGCTGCTGTTTGGCGAGTTGCTGGGTGGCGCGGTGCTGACCGAGCAGGTCTTCACGCTGCCCGGCTTTGGCAAGATGATTGTCGATGCGGTATTCAACCGTGATTACGCCGTGGTGCAAGGCGTGGTGCTGGTAGTGGCGATTGGCTTCTTGCTGCTCAATCTGCTGGCCGATGTGCTCTATATGATCATTAACCCGAAAATGCGAGGCTGACCATGAGCGAGGTATTAACCGCTGGCGCACTGCCTGCAGTGGCAAAGCCGAATCGTCGGGTGCTGAAAAAGTTTCTGCGTAATAAAAGTGCGCTGATTGGTGCGGTGATTGTGCTGCTGTTTGTCGCCGTGGCGCTGCTGGCACCGTGGCTGGCACCGTTTGATCCCATCAAAGCCAATTTCCTTGCGGTGCGTAAAGCACCTACGGTGCTGCACTGGTTTGGCACCGATGAGCTGGGGCGCGATATTTTGTCTCGCCTGGTGTGGGGCGCGCGTACTTCGCTGCTGGCGGGCTGCATTTCGGTGCTGATCGCCATTCTGATTGGTGTGCCGCTTGGGTTGATTGCCGGTTACTGGCAAGGCTGGTGCGACGGCATTATTTCGCGCTTTATCGAAGCGCTGCTGGCATGCCCGTTTCTGATTCTGGCAATCGCGCTGGGAGCGTTTCTCGGCCCGAGCTTATCAAATGCAATGATTGCCATCGGTTTATCTGCGATGCCGATTTTCGCGCGCTTGACGCGCGGCCAGGTGATCGCCATTCGCCACGAAGAGTACATTGACGGCGCGCGAGCGATTGGCCTGCCCGATCGCTGGATCATCCTGCGTTACGTGCTGCCCAATGTGCTGTCGCCAATTCTGGTGCAGGCCACGCTGGCGATTGCTTCGGCGATCATTACCGAAGCCAGCCTCTCATTCCTTGGCCTCGGCCAGCAACCGCCCTCGCCTTCATGGGGTGCGATGCTGAATACCGCCAAAGGCTTTCTCGAACAGGCGCCGTGGATGTCGATTTTCCCGGCCTGGCTATTTTTCTCACTGTGCAGGGCTTCAACCTGCTGGGCGACGGTTTGCGCGACGCGCTCGACCCACGTGATGCCTCACACTAAGGAACGATCATGAGTGAACTGGATTTTAACGTTAGCTATGCCTCACACCGCGTACCGATGATGGGACGCAACGCGGTTGCCACTTCGCAGCCGCTGGCGGCGCAGGCCGGGATACGTATGTTGCAACAGGGCGGCAATGCGGTAGATGCGGCGATTGCCAGTGCAATGGCGTTGACCGTGCTGGAGCCTAGCGGCAACGGACTCGGCAGTGACGCCTTTGCGATTATCTGGGATGGCAAACAGCTGCACGGTTTGAATGCCTCGGGCCGCTCGCCCGCCGCATGGAACCCGGAACGCTTTGCCGGGCGCGATGCCATGCCGGAAATTGGCTGGGAAGCGGTCACCGTGCCGGGCGCGGTTTCGGCGTGGGTGGAGCTGGCCGAACGCTTTGGCACGCTACCACTCACCACGCTAGCGCAACCGGCCATTGAATACGCACGCGATGGTTTCCCGGTTTCACCGCTGATTGGTCATCTATGGCAGCGCGCCTACCACAAGCTGAAAGATCAGCCTGGTTTTGTCGAGTGCTTTGCGCCTGATGGACGACCGCCGCGTGCCGGCGAGCTGTTCCGTAATCCGGCGCAAGCCGAAACGCTGCAAAAAATCGCCGAAACGCGCGGTGAAACCTTCTATCGTGGCGAGCTGGCTGAAAAGATAGTGGCGTTTGCTGAGCAGCATGGTGCGGCGCTGAGCCTTGATGATCTGAAAAATCATCGCGCCGACTGGGTAGAATTGTTATCGCGTCCGTTTGCGGGCGGATCGGTGCAGGAACTGCCGCCGAACGGTCAGGGCATCGCCACCCTGATTGCGCTGGGCATTCTCGAACAGTGGGATATCGGCCGCTATGAACCGGATTCGGTGCCGTGGCTGCATCTGTCGATTGAAGCGATGAAGCTGGCGCTGGCCGATCTGGATCGCTATGTCAGCGATTACGATCACCTCGAGTTCCCGGCAGAATTGCTTCTCAGTGATGAGTATTTAAAACAGCGCGCGCAGTTGATTAATCCCGATCGGGCCGGAGATTTTACCTTTGGCTCCCCGCAGCAGAGCGGCACGGTTTATCTTTCTACCGCTGATGCCAGCGGCATGATGGTTTCCTTTATACAGTCAAACTACATGGGCTTCGGTTCTGGCGTAGTGGTGCCGGGCACCGGCATTAGCCTGCAAAATCGTGGCTGCGGTTTCTCACTCGATCCGCAGCATCCCAATGTGGTCGCCGGCGGCAAACGTCCGTTCCACACCATCATTCCGGCGTTTGCCCTCGACGGTGACGGCCAGCCGCTGATGTCGTTTGGCGTGATGGGCGGCCCGATGCAGGCGCAAGGTCATTTGCAGATGGCGCTGCGCATCATGCAGCATAAGCAAAACCCGCAGGCAGCGATTGATGCACCGCGCTGGCGCGTTGAGCAAGGACGTGCGGTGGTGGTTGAACCCGGCATCGACCGTAACGTGCTGGCGAAGCTGCGCGAGATGGGGCACCAGATCACGCTGGAAGATCCTTTGCTCGGCTATAACTTCGGCGGTGCGCAGGCGATTGTGCGCGATCCGCAAGGCTTCTATATCGCCGCCACTGAAAGCCGTAAGGATGGGCAGGCGCTGGTGTTTTGATTTAACGTGTTAAAACGGTCATCATAATGGGTGACCCTGGAATTTCGCCATTTCCTTACCGGGTGCGCATTTATGCGCACCAGGCAAACGCCGCCCGTTGTACCCGTCAGGCCATTGCACTATCCTTTAGGACCATTCCCATCGAATCGAATTAGCCATAACAGGAGTTCATCATGGCGTCAGGAATTTCTCGCATCTGGATGCGTACCGGCATGCTGATGGTCAGCGCGTTAGTGGTGCTGCAACTCACAGCCTGCGGTGACAAAGAGGGCGATCAGCGTAAAGCGTTCAGTGACTTCCTTCAGAACACGGTGATGCGCAGCGGCGAACATCTGCCAAGCCTGAGTGAAAACCAAAAGCAAACCTTCGGCAACTACGCCAGCGACTACGCCATCCTTTATGGCTTCTCGCAGCAGACCAATCAGGCGATTGAGCAAGGTATGCGCCCGGTGGTTGATGAGTTAGCAGCGATTCGTGTACCGCAGGATTACCTCACGCGTCGCGATAGCCTGCGCCAGGCCAGCGGCAATCTGAGCGTGCTGACCCAGCAGATTCAGAGCGCCAAAATGCAGGCGGACAGCAGCAAAGCCACCCTGAAGCAGCCGGATGATCTGAAGAAAGTGTATGACGCGGCCTACGTCAAAGTCGTGACGCAGCCAGCGAGCACGCTGATTCCGCTGCTGCCACAGCTGCAGGCGCTGAGCCAGGCAGCCGTGCAAACCGGCGACTATCTGCAATCGCAAGGCACGCGCGTAACCTTCAACGATGGCGGCGTACAGTTCCCAACCCAGGATCAGGTAACGCAATACAACACGCTGATGAGCAATCTCTCCAGCAACGCGCAAGCGCTGACGCAAGCGCAAAATGCGGTGCAAGGCGGGTTGTAACAGCCGAACTATTTTAGTGGTCGCCATCAATGGCGACCCTGAAAGTCTGTTATCCCTTTTCAGAATTTCGTCACTTCCTTACAGCTCACTTATCTGCTGCAGCATATTGTGATCTGGCGCATTTTCGACCAAAAATAGTTTGTGACATTGATCACACTTACACAACAAAGCGCCCACTTTAAAAGGTGACTTAAGTCACATTCATCGCCTTGTTTTGCTTAATTTTTCGGCATCGTTGCTTTCTTACAGCGCATTTTTGTGATCGATATCACCTTATTGCCCCCCAATCACCCCAGCTTAGCGTGATCTGCATCACACTTAGGTGCAGCTCTACGCAGCGTAATAAACTAGTGCTAGAGTCCGCGTGCATACAGTAATGCCACGGCCCCCGCCGTAACGTTCAAACAAAAACAAACGCGCTCTCTTATTGCAGCGCGTCTCAATAAGGGGTGGGTTTATGTCCTCATCAGTAAAGGTCAAGGTTCAGAGCTTTGGTCGCTTTCTGAGTAATATGGTGATGCCTAACATCGGTGCGTTTATCGCATGGGGTATCATCACTGCGCTGTTCATCCCAACCGGATGGATTCCAAACGAAACGCTGGCGAAACTCGTCGGCCCAATGATCACCTACCTGCTGCCGCTGCTGATTGGTTTCACCGGTGGACGTCTGGTTGGCGGCGATCGCGGTGGCGTGGTCGGTGCGATCACCACCATGGGCGTGATCGTCGGTGCCGATATGCCGATGTTCCTCGGCTCCATGATTGCCGGTCCGCTGGGCGGCTGGGCGATCAAATCCTTTGACCGCGTTGTTGATGGCAAGATCAAAAGCGGCTTCGAGATGCTGGTTAACAACTTCTCGGCCGGTATCATCGGTATGCTGCTGGCGCTGCTGGCGTTTGTCGCTATCGGTCCACTGGTTGAAGGCCTGTCTCACATTCTCGCCGCGGGCGTGAATCTGATGGTGCAGAACAACCTGCTGCCGCTGACCTCAATCTTTGTTGAACCGGCGAAAATCCTGTTCCTCAATAACGCCATTAACCACGGTATCTTCTCTCCGCTGGGTATCCAGCAGGCGAGCGAGGCGGGCAAATCAATCTTCTTCCTGATTGAAGCCAACCCTGGTCCGGGTATGGGCGTGCTGGTTGCCTACATGGTATTTGGCCGCGGTAGCGCCAAACAATCTGCAGGCGGTGCAGCGATCATCCACTTCCTTGGTGGTATCCACGAAATTTACTTCCCATACGTGCTGATGGCGCCGCGTCTGTTGCTGGCGGTTATTCTCGGCGGTATGACTGGCGTATTCACCCTGACACTGCTGAACGGCGGCCTGGTCTCTCCGGCTTCTCCAGGTTCTATCCTGGCGGTGCTGGCGATGACGCCAAAAGGCGCTTACTTCGCGAATATCGCTGCCATTATCGCTGCGTTTGCCGTCTCCTTTGTGGTCTCAGCTATCCTGCTGAAAACCAGCAAAGTGAAAGAAGATGAAGATATCGAAGCGGCGACACAGCGCATGCAGGATATGAAAGCGCAGTCAAAAGGTCAGGCTGTTGCCGGTTCGCCAGTCGCTGGCGATGCGATGAGCGTTGACCTGAACCACGTGCGTAAAATCATCGTAGCCTGTGACGCCGGTATGGGTTCAAGTGCGATGGGTGCAGGCGTGCTGCGTAAGAAAGTGCAGGACGCAGGTCTGAGCAATATCTCTGTCACCAACACGGCGATTAACTCGCTGCCGGGCGACGTTGATCTGGTGATTACCCACCGCGATCTGACCGAACGTGCAATGCGTCAGGCGCCGCAGGCGCAGCACATTTCGCTGAACAACTTCCTCGATAGCGCGCTGTACAGCAACCTGACCGAACGTCTGGTGGCCGCTAACCGCAGCGAAGCGCGTCGTGAAACCGTGCAGACCACGCTGGCTGACAGCTACGACGAAGGCAATGCGCACCTATTCAAACTGGGTGCAGACAACGTGTTCCTTGGTCTGAGTGCCACCCATAAAGAGCAGGCGATTCGCTTTGCGGGTGAGCAGCTGGTGAAAGGCGGCTACGTGCAGCCGGAATATGTTGAAGCGATGCTGGAACGCGAAAAGCTGACGCCAACTTACCTCGGTGAATCCATTGCTGTGCCACACGGTACTGTAGAAGCGAAAGACCGCGTGCTGAAAACCGGCGTGGTGTTCTGTCAGTATCCGGCGGGCGTACAGTTTGGTGATGAGCCAGAAGACGTGGCGCGTTTGGTGATTGGTATCGCCGCTCGCAATAACGAGCACATTCAGGTGATTACCAGCCTGACCAACGCGCTGGATGATGACAGCGTGATTGAGAAGCTGGCCAATACCACCAGCGTGCAGGACGTGTTGGATCTGCTCTCGGGCAGCACCGTCAAAGCGTAATACCCCGTTTTACCTTCCCTGGGGCGGGTAAGCCCGTCCCACATTTCCGGGGCGGACTTGCCCGCCCTTTCGTCATTTGATATGGGTCAAATTTATGAAAGCGTTACATTTTGGAGCAGGTAACATCGGTCGCGGTTTTATCGGTAAGTTACTGGCAGATGCCGTCATCGAGCTGGTGTTTGCTGACGTCAATCAGGTGGTACTTGATGCCCTTAACGCCCGTCATGAGTATCCGGTTCATGTGGTTGGCGAACAGGCAAAAGTCGAAATCGTAACAGGCGTGAGCGCCGTTAACAGCACCAGCGATGACATCGTTACGCTGATTGCTGAGGTTGATATCGTGACCACGGCGGTTGGTCCGCAGATTCTGGAGCGCATCGCCGGTGGCGTCGCGAAAGGTCTGGCCAAACGCAGCGACAGCGGTAATGTGCGTCCACTCAACATCATCGCCTGTGAAAACATGGTGCGCGGTACCAGCCAGCTGAAACAGCACGTGCTAAAAGCGCTGCCAGAGCAGTATCACGCATGGGTTGAAACGCATGTTGGCTTCGTGGATTCCGCGGTAGACCGCATCGTGCCGCCGTCCGAAGCGGGCACCACCGATCCGCTGGAAGTGACAGTTGAAACCTTCAGCGAGTGGATTGTTGATAAAACCCAGTTCAAAGGGGAATTGCCGAACATTCCTGGCATGGAATTGACCGACAACCTGATGGCATTCGTTGAGCGCAAGCTGTTCACCCTTAACACCGGTCACGCCATCACCGCGTATCTCGGCCAGCTGGCTGGTCACGCTACCATTCGTGACGCGATTCTCGATGAGAACGTGCGTGCGGTAGTGCAAGGCGCGATGCAGGAGAGCGGCGCCGTGCTGATCAAGCGTTATGGTTTTGAAGCCGATAAACATGCTGCCTATATCCAGAAAATCCTCACCCGCTTCGAAAATCCGTACCTGAAAGATGACGTTGAGCGCGTCGGTCGTCAGCCACTGCGTAAACTCAGCGCGGGCGATCGCCTGATCAAGCCAACGCTGGGCACGCTGGAGTATCAGCTGCCGCACGATAATCTGGTTCAGGGCATTGCCGCCGCGATGCACTATCGCAGCGAAGCCGATCCGCAGGCACAGGAACTGGTCGCGCTGCTGGCAGAAAAAGGCCCGCAAGCCACGCTGGCGGAAATTTCTGGCCTGGATGCCAACAGCGAAGTGGTCACCTCAGTGGTGAGCGCTTACAACGCTATGGCATAATGCGCGCCCTTAAGTGGTTAACTCGGGCGCGCTTGCGTGCCCGCTGGCGGTAGCTGAACGATGCAGGCAATGATGGAAGAGAAGCAGGCTTTTGAAAACCGGGTGCTTGAGCGCCTGAACGCCGGTCGTTCGGTGAGAAGCTTCCTGATCGCCGCCGTTGAGCTGCTGACCGAAGCGGTTAACCTGCTGGTGCTGCAAGTGTTTCGCAAGGACGATTACGCGGTTAAATACGCGGTAGAACCGCTGCTGCTGGGTGATGGTCCGCTGGGCGAACTCTCGGTTCGCCTCAAGCTGATTTACGGCCTGGGCGTGATCAACCGGCATGAGTACGAAGATTGTGAACTGCTGCTGGCGCTGCGTGAGGAGCTGAATCACGACATCAGCGATTATCGTTTTACCGATGATGAGATCCTCGGCCCGTTTGGCGAACTGCACTGCGTGGCCGCCTGGCCACCGCAGCCAGACTTCAACCGCGACGACGACCAACTGCGCTCCATGCAGCAACAGCGCTATCTGCAGATGGTGCGTTCAACCATGGTGCTGTCGCTCACCGAGCTGATTTCACGGATTTCGCATAAGCAGGTGTTTAAAAAGCCGGCGCTGTAGTTTTTGTATGAACAAGCACGATGAAGCGTGCCGCTGCGGATAAGTGCGCGTGAGGCATCTACGTCTTAAATCAGCACGCATTGTCGCGGCGCGATTTATCGCGCGAAGTCATGCGCTGCAAAGTTGCCTGAATTTGATGTATCCTTTGCCTGTTTTCCTTAACGAGTTTTCCCCCAATGAAAGAACAAGAAAAAGCCGAGATCAAACTTCTGAGCGATCAGCTCGATGCGCTCAACCGCAAAGAAGCCCCGCTGTTAGCCTCTGGCGATGCCGAAAAGCTCGGTGAACTGCTGCGTGAAAAAGAGAAGCTGGAGCTGGAAATTGAGCGCCTGCGCGGTGTGCGCACCGAGAAGCTGAGCAAAGAAGCGCAACAGCTGCAGAAGCTGGGCTTTAGCCGCGAAATCACCAAAAAAGAACAAGCCAACATGGGCGCATTCAAGAAAAGCGTGCGCGGCCTGGTGGTGGTACACCCAATGACCGCGCTCGGACGTGAGATGGGACTGAAAGTGATGACCGGCTACGCGAAGCAGCCGTTCTAATCTTGACTTACGCGGCGTGTGAAACGTCGCGTAGGATGCCCGCCGCCTGATGAACTTGTTCATTCAGACTGTCCAGCAAGGCATAACGACGGCGATACTCGGCGCGCTTCTTGCTGGCAATCTCTTCCAAATCTTTACGCTCCGCGCGTAACGGCAACGTAAATAGCTCATCGCCACGCGCCACGCCACCCAACGACAACCAAAACTCGCTGTAGCTGGCAAAGAACTTATCACCTTTACTGTGACGGTAGCGCAGGCTGCGAAACACGTGCGTGGTATCGCCAACGGCGGTGATCGCCTCAACGCCACACTGTTCCGCCAGATTAAATACTACTTCCATCAGCAGGCGTTTTGGGAATACGCCGTGCGCCGCTTTGGTGGCATCGCGAATCACATCGTTGGAAATATGCTTACGCGGCCCCTGCAATCCACCAATTAATAACGTGCGCTTCTGCTGTTCGCGAATAATTGAGAAAGAGAGCGACGCAATTAACTGCGTTTCATAGCGCAATTCCAAAGTAATTTCACCTTCACGGTCAAAGCGGCCCGGACAGCAGTGAATCACATACGTCTCATCATTTTTGCCGCTCAGGCTGGCCAGTAAATTATCACCCGGACTCTGCAACAGCTGACGCAGCGCCGCATTATCTAACTGATCCATCAACGTATAGTGATCGATGATCGCCTGTGCGCGCTGCGCCACGCTGAATCCCGCACGCAGATAAGGACGATGTGGCTTCGCCGGCAGCAAACCCTGCATGGTCAACAGCTGTGGTAACGCAGATAATTGCGCCAACTGGTGCAGGTAATTAAAGGTAGTTACAGGAAACACCAGCGATCTTAAGGCAAATTTCGCGCGAAATCTTCCGCTATTCCATAATTTATTTGGCCTGAACTTTCCGCTTATTAACGGCAAAAATAGCGGTGCTGACGAATCATTATTCGTCACAGAAGTTGTGATAGTAGACATGATTATTTAGGCTTGGCGAGACAAATTATCGCCACTATATGCCCCAAATTATCAACGGCAGGTTAATAGCTTTCGCAGCGGAATAGTCGTGTGCGGGAATATTC
Organism: Pantoea sp. GbtcB22; assembly: GCF_019091025.1. Classification (NCBI taxonomy): domain Bacteria; kingdom Pseudomonadati; phylum Pseudomonadota; class Gammaproteobacteria; order Enterobacterales; family Erwiniaceae; genus Pantoea; species Pantoea sp. GbtcB22. Next base: position 133,168 of record NZ_JAGXKB010000006.1, on the reverse strand, counting down.
AGGTCGTTTAGCAAGGGTTTATAAAGGCGAAAAAAAACCGGTGAAGAGATCACCGGTTTAGTGCGTTGCGGCTATCGCCTGAACTTACTTCGCAGCAGCGAAACGCGCTGCAGCTTCGTCCCAGTTCACTACGTTCCAGAATGCTTTGATGTAATCAGGACGTTTGTTCTGATACTTCAGGTAGTAAGCGTGTTCCCACACGTCCAGACCGATGATCGGCGTGCCTGAAACGCCAGCAACGGCTTCACCCATCAGCGGGCTATCCTGGTTTGCGGTTGAAACCACAGCCAGTTTGTCGCCTTTTTTCACCAGCCACGCCCAGCCTGAACCGAAGCGAGTAGTCGCGGCTTTCTCAAACTCAGCCTGGAAAGCTTCAACGCTAACGAAATCTTTTTCGATGGCGGCTTTCAGGTCGCCCTGCAGCGAGGTGCCCAGCTTCAGACCTTTCCAGAAGAAGCTGTGGTTAGCGTGGCCGCCTGCGTTGTTACGCAGTGGACCTTTTTTGTCTGCTGGCAGCTGATCCAGTTTGGTGATCAGCTCTTCTACCGGCAGGTCAGCGAATTCGGTACCTTCCAGCGCAGCGTTAGCGTTGTTAACGTAGGTCTGGTGGTGTTTAGTGTGATGGATTTCCATCGTCTGCTTGTCGAAGTGCGGTTCCAGTGCGTCGTACGCATACGGCAGGGATGGCAGTGAATAACTCATGTTCTTCCTCTCCATTTTAGTGTTTTGCAGCACCACCTCACTGGGCGTGCCGCGTAAGCAGTCGGATCATTATAGTTAAAAACATGATCCGTAAAAGGGTTATCAATGCCTTAGAATTGATAAGGATTTGATGAATCTGGGAAAAGGTGCGCACGCACGGCTACACCTTGTGGCTGCTGGCGCGCAGTTTTAGCTGCACCGGCAGTTCATTGATGGCTGGCGGCTCATCACCTTTGAGCGCCGCCAGCAGACGTTTACCCGCCATGCGCCCCATCTCTTCATACGGCAGCACAATGCTGGTGAGCGGCGGCGAACATACGGCCGCTAGCGGACCGCCGCCGATGCTGGCAATCGCCAACTGGCTAGGAATCGCAATCCCCGCCGCATGGCACGCCATAATAGCGCCGCAGGCCACTTCGTCGCTGGTGCAAATCAGCACATCCAGCTCCGGCCAGGTCAGGCGAATTTCCGCCAGCAAGCTGTGCCCGGCGGCAAAGGTCGGCATTTTCGGCGAGGTCACCACGCGATGCGGCGCCTGATTCATCGCCAGCATGCCGCTGTGCCAGCCATTCAGCAGCTGGCGGAAGATGGTGTTATTACTCTGCGTGCACAGCAAACCGAGATTGCGATAGCCGCGCTCGACCAGACTTTGCACCAGTTTGCGAATCGCTTTGGCGTAATCGACACCAATGCTGATCCCCGCCGAATCCTGATGCACGCCGCCAATATCCATGACCGGCAGCCCGGAATTGCTCAGCAGACGATGCGCTTCGGCGGCGTTATCGAAATTGAAATGCACCATCGCCGCCGGATTATAGGAGAGCAACATTTCGATCAGCTCGCTCTCTTCTGCCGCCGAATGGTTGGCTTCCGCCAGCATCATGTTGTAGCCCTGCGGCCGCAGCACTTCCTGTAGCGCTTCGGACACAATCGCACTGCCCGGCGTGGCAAACGATGGCACCACCATGGTAATCAGGCGTGATGTGGCCGATGCCAGATTGCTCGCCTGCACATTCGGCACATAGGAGAGCTCAATCACTGCCGCATCGATTTTGGCGCGAATTTCAGGCGACACTTTCTCCGGCATGCGTAGCGCGCGCGACGCTGTCATGGTGCTTACGCCCACCAAACGGGCAACATCGGCTAAAGTGCTTTTACCGGTACCGCGCCGTTTTTTTTCTGTCATGCGATCTCCTGCATTACTCGCTACTTTTTTGCCAGGACGCAGCTTAAAACCAAATCTGTTAACGCGCCATGTGAAAAACCACAGTTTCGGGCATGCCTCACCCCGCGATCTTTTCAGAATGATTGAGCATGTCAGGTGCTTGCAACCAAGACAAACGCACAGCAAGGAAATGTTAGCGATAACACGTTTTTTAACAATAACGGTGTTAGCGCTAACTTTTGCGACAATCATCACAGAAAACCGCTGAGAAAATAACCTACATTGCACTCCATCGACGAATAAACAGGAATGACTGATGCTCACTCAATGGCTAACGCCGCAACATATTCGGGTAGTCGAGCAGGTTAGCGACTGGCAGGAAGCAGTGCGATTATCTGCCGAACCGCTGCTGGCCGCTGGGGCGATCAGCCCGGCTTATCTCGATGCCATCTTCACTTCGCATGCCGAACTCGGTCCTTACTACGTGCTGGCGCCGGGCCTGGCGATGCCGCACGCCCGCCCGGAACAAGGCGCGCGCAAAAACGGCCTGTCGTTGCTGCATGTGAAAAATGGCGTGAATTTTCAGGCCGATGAAAACGATCCGGTTTATGTGGTCATCATGCTGTGCGCGGTATCTGGTGACGATCACATTCAGATGATCACCGCCTTAGCGGACGTGTTCAGCGACGAATCCCGCCTGCAGCAGTTGCTGTCGGCTTCTACCCTGTCAGCGATTGAAGCTGTCATTGAAAATAAATAACCAGAGAACCCTATGATGAAAAAAGTCCTGATTGTGTGTGGAAATGGTTTAGGTAGCAGCTTTATTGTTGAAATGAACGTGAAGAAGATTGTGGCGGAATTAGGCAAAGAGGCGGAAGTGGGCCACACCGATTTAACCTCTGCGAAATCTGAACAGGCTGATTTAATCATTGCCGCAAAAGATATTGCCGACCAATTAGCCGGGCACAGCGCGAAAGTCGTTGGTCTGACAAACCTGCTGGATAATGCAAAGATTAAAGAAATTCTGGCTGAAAATATCTAATAACAGTTTATCCCGAAAAACTTTACTCACTATGGAGTAAGTTATGCTGCAGTTTATAATTAAGGATGTTCTTGGAACACCCGCTATACTTGTCGGCCTTTTTTCCCTGTTTGGTTTATTACTGCAAAAGAAACCGGTTTCTGATGTTATTTCCGGTACGCTTAAAACCATCATGGGTTTTGTTATTCTCATCGCCGGGGCCAATTTAATTGCGGCCACATTGACCATCTTCAGCCAGCTGTTTGAGCACTCTTTTAATATTCAGGGCGTAGTGCCAAATACGGATGCAATGGCCGCGCTGGCGCAGAAAAGTTACGGCACCGAAACCGCCATGATCATGGTGTTTGGTATGCTGGTGAACATTTTGCTGGCGCGCATTACCCCGTTGAAATACATCTTCCTGACCGGTCACCACACGCTGTATATGTCGGCGATGCTGGCGGTAATTCTGTCGGTAGGCGGCATTCACGGCTTCTGGCTGGTGCTGATTGGTTCGTTGATTCTCGGCACCATGATGGTGGTTTGCCCGGCGATTCTGCAGCCGTTCACCCGCAAAATCACCAACTCGGACGATCTGGCGCTCGGCCACTTTGGCTCAACCGGCTATCTGCTCTCCGCGTTAGTCGGCAAAATGGTCGGTAAAGGCAGCCCGTCGATTGAAGAGCTGAAGGTGCCGAAAACCCTCAACTTCCTGCGCGACTCATCGGTAGCGATTTCGCTGACCATGATGATTCTGTTTATCGCGCTGGTTCTGGTTGCCGGTAAAGAATTCACCGAAAGCATCAGTGGCGGCCAAAACTACATTGTGTTCGCCATCATTCAGTCGATCACCTTTGCTGCGGGCGTCTATATCATCCTCGCCGGTGTGCGCATGGTGATTGCCGAAATCGTGCCGGCCTTTAAAGGTATCGCCGATAAGCTGGTACCCAACGCCAAACCGGCGCTGGATTGCCCAACCGTGTTCCCGTTCGCGCCGAACGCGGTAATCATCGGCTTCCTGTCGAGCTTCTCCGCCGGCTTGATCAGCATGTTCCTGTGTCCGCTGTTTGGTCTAAGCGTTATTGTTCCGGGTCTGGTACCGCATTTCTTCTGCGGTGCGACCGCCGGCGTCTACGGCAATATCACTGGCGGACGTCGCGGCGCAGTGATCGGCGCCTTTGTGCAAGGCTTGCTGATCTCCTTCCTGCCAGCGATTCTGCTGCCGCTGATGGGCGACCTCGGCTTCGCTTCCACCACCTTCGGTGATGCCGACTTCGGCATTGTTGGTATTGTGCTCGGCCACATTATTTCGTTCTTCCATTGATGTCATCAACAGCGCCTGCGGGCGCTGTTGTTGTAATGAGGAAATAAGTTATGCAAGCCAAATTCTCCCCCTCCTTAATGTGCATGGATCTCACGCGTTTTCGCGAGCAGGTTGAAGCGATGAATAGCACCGCTGCCTTTTATCATGTCGATATTATGGATGGCAGCTATGTGAAGAATATTACGCTGTCGCCGTTCTTTATTGAGAACCTGCGTAAAATTACTGATGTACCAATTGATGTGCATTTAATGGTAAATCATCCGGAAGATATTATCCCAATGTGCATTGAGGCCGGCGCAGATATTATTAGCTTCCACCCGGAAACCGCTAATAACAAAATTTTCCGCCTGCTGACGCAAATTAAAGACGCAGGCCGTCGCTGCGGCGTGGTGTTAAATCCGGCCACACCGGCAGAAACTATTCGTGAATATGCGCACCTGCTGGATAAAGTCACGGTGATGTCAGTGGATCCGGGTTTCGCCGGGCAGACATTTATCCCGCAAACGCTGAATAAGATTCGCCAGTTAATCGCCATGCGCGAAGAGCACGGTTATCACTATCTGACCGAAATTGATGGTTCATGCAATGCGCGCACTTTTAAACAAATCGCCGCTTCCGGCGTGGATGTGTTTATTGTGGGCACGTCAGGTTTGTTTAATCTGGATGACGATGTCGCGCAGGCGTGGCAGAAGATGGAGAGCATTTTCGCCGAGGAAACCGCAGCTGCGTAAACCTGCACATATCGTAGCGGCGCAATTTATTGCGCGATAAATCGCGCCGCGACAAAATGTGCACAATCAATGATCTGTTAACGCCCCAGCTCACTCAGCGATTTATCCAGCGCGCCCACCAGCCAATCGATATCCGCTTCCTGGAACGCCAACGGCGGACGCAACTTCAGCACGTTGCCGTAAGGTCCCGCCACTGACGTCAACACGCGGTGTTCGCGCAGTTTCTCGATCAAATCCAGCGCCAGCGCTTTATCCGGCGTTTTACTGGCGCGATCCTGCACCAGTTCGAAACCAATAAACAGGCCCGCACCGCGCACGTCGCCGATCGACTCGTGGCGATCCATCAGTTTCTGCAGTTCACTCAACAGCCTGGCGCCCACCACGCGGCTGTGCTCCTGCAAGCCCTCTTCTTTAATTACCGTCAGCACCGCTTGCGCGGCGGCCATCGCCACCGGATTACCGCCAAAGGTGTTGAAGTAAGGAATCTCGTCACTGAATGCCGCTAGCACATCGCTTTTCGCCAGCAAACCTGAAACCGGAATGCCGTTGCCCATTGGCTTGCCGGTGGTGATCACATCAGGCACCACGCCGTGACGCGCAAAGCCCCAGAACGCATCGCCGGTACGACCAAAGCCCGGCTGCACTTCATCGGCAATGAAAATCCCGCCGTTGGCATGCACCACATCGACCGCTTTTTGCAGGAAACCGCGCGGGTTCGGCAATACGCCATCGGATGAGAAGATCGAGTCAGCGAGGAAGCCGGCAAACTTAATGCCGTGCGCTTTCATATCGTCAATCTGCTGCTGGATTTCATTGGCAAACCACTCGCCGAGATCGGGCGCATTCACGCGATAGGCATCCGGCGGTGAAACCAGACGCGTGGTTGCCGCCAACGGCTGTCCGCTGCCGAGGGCGGGCGACACACCTGACGTGAGATCGCTGGTGCCGTGATACGCCTCCTGCGACACGATAATGCCGGTGCCGCCGCTGAAAGCCCGCGCCACGCGGATCGCCAAATCGTTGGCTTCCGAACCGGTACACATGTACATGGCGCGATCGATGGCATCTGGCGTGGTCGCCAGCAGCTCTTCGGTGTAATCGAGAATGCGTTCGTGCAGATAGCGCGTGTGAGTGTTCAGCATCTTCATCTGCTGATTCACCGCCTCAATCACCGCCGGATGGCAGTGACCAATGCTCGCCACGTTGTTGTACACATCAAGATATTTATCACCGGCGGCATCCCACACATACTGCCCTTCGCCGCGCACTAAGTGCACCGGCTTGCGGTAAAACAGGCGATACGACTCGCCCAACACTTTGCTGCGCTTGTCGGTTAGCTTGCGGGTTGCCGCATCCAGTCCGTCGGCGTGCTCAGCACGAAAACTGTTGGTATCCATGATGGTAGAACGTGTAGCCATGGTAACTCCCGTTGCGAAGGTGAAAGGGGTGCATGCGAAATCGCCGTTTGCCAATATCATGCCTGCTTTGGCGACAAATGCAACCAAATACACAAATACAACCAAATACACATGACGGCGCAATGACACTCAGGTAAGCTTAGGCCCAGGTTGAACACGCCACAGGGAAAAGTCATGCTGCAGGAAACCCGCTTACACCGCATTCGCGCGCTGCTGACCACGCAACATCAGCTCAGCACCGAACGCATCATCAATGAGCTTGGCATCTCGCGCGAAACCGCGCGGCGCGACATTATTGAGCTGGAAGCGCAGGGATTGGCGCGGCGGGTGCATGGCGGTTTGGTCGCCGTCGATAGTCAGCCAGAGCCGCCGCTGCAGGTGCGCCGTAACGCGCAGGCGAAAGAGAAACGCGCAATTGCGGTTGCTGCCGCGCAACATCTCCAGTCTGGCCAAACGCTGTTCCTTGATGCCGGCACCACCACCACCATGCTGGCCGAACAACTGCGCACCATGTCGGGTTTAACCATCATCACTAACAGCCTGCAGGCCGCGCTGGCGCTGAGCGCAGCGGAAGAGCATGAGACGCTGAATAATCAGGTGATTTTAATTGGCGGCATGATGATGGCGGGCGCGCAGCAAACGCGCGGGGAGATGACGATTGGGGAAATTTATCGTTATCGCGCCGATGTCGCGTTGCTTTCGCCGGTCGGCATCGATGCGAAAAACGGTGCCAGCAGTTTTCATCCCCACGAAGCGGCGATTGCCCGCGCCATGGTACAGCAGGCAAACCGAACCATTTTACTGGCGGATCACAGCAAACTCGGCGTGATGAGCCGCACCGTTTATGCAGCGATTGCGGAAATCGACCTGCTGATTTGCGACAGCGGCGCGGTAAAACCCGGCGCGCTGACGGCGCTGCAACAGGCGCTGCCGCAGGTGCAGGTGGTTTAACGCAGCCGCTGCGGATGGCTGTAAACCGTGGCGCGGCCCGGTTTACTAAAGCCGACTAGCGTGAGATTGCAGCGTTCGGCCACCTCAACGGCGAGCTGTGTCGCAGCCGACACCGCGAACAGAATCTCCACGCCGCACATGGCGGATTTCTGCACCATCTCATAGCTGGCGCGACTGGAAACCAGCACCGCGCCCTGCTGCCACGGCTGCTGGCTGCGATTCCCCAGCAGTTTATCCAGCGCCACATGGCGACCGACATCTTCATACCCGCCCTGCAATTCGCCTTGCGGTGACATCCACGCCGCCGCGTGCGTGCAGCCGGTGAGATTGCCGATCGGCTGATAATCGCGCAGCTGCGCCAGGCCTTTATCCAGATTGGCTAAATCAAAGGTTTGGCTGAACGGCAGCGGCTGTAATGGCTTACCGATTTGATCGAGTTGCTCCACGCCACACACGCCGCAGCCGGTGCGGCCAGCCATGGCGCGGCGCTGCTCTTTCAGCGCCATAAAGCGGCGGCTGGAGAGTTCAATCTGTACTTCAATGCCGTTACAGCCCGGCACCACATCGATGCCGAAGATTTCATCCGGGCGCGCAATAATGCCTTCCGAGAGCGAGAAACCTATCGCAAAAGCTTCCAAATCATTGGGTGTCGCCATCATCACAACGTGCGAAATGCCGTTATAGACCAGCGCCACCGGTACTTCCTGCGCCAGCCAGTCTGTTTCCGCAAGGCTGATATCACGCCGCTGATGCACCTGCGCCTGCACCGCACCTGAGATCTTATTCACATTAATGTGACTTTCCTGCTCATTCTCTGTCACTTTTTTCGCCTCACATAACAACCTTACTAAAGTAGTGGTAATATTAGGTCGCTATTGCCGCAATATTCGTCGGGTTATTGTGACGCCCGATTCACTGCTCTGCAAAAGTAAAAAATCATTCATGTTGAAAGGATAATCCATGAACGTCAGCCGAAGAAAATTCTTCAAGGTCTGTGCTGGCGGTATGGCAGGGACAACGGCAGCGCTGCTTGGCTTTGCGCCAGAGGTAGCGCTGGCGGAAACGCGACAGTATAAACTGCTGCGCGCACGCGAAACCCGTAACACCTGCACTTACTGCTCAGTTGGCTGTGGCTTGTTAATGTACAGCCTCGGTGACGGCGCGAAAAACGCCAAAGAGACCATTTTCCACATTGAAGGGGATCCGGATCATCCGGTGAGCCGCGGCGCATTGTGCCCGAAAGGCGCAGGCCTGCTCGACTTCATCCACAGTGAAAGTCGCCTGCAATACCCGGAATACCGCGCGCCAGGCTCCGATAAATGGCAGCGCATTAGCTGGGACGATGCCTTTGATCGCATCGCCAGGCTGATGAAAGCGGACCGCGACGCTAACTTCGTGGCGCAAAACGCTGCGGGCGTGACGGTAAACCGTTGGCTCTCCACCGGCATGCTGTGTGCTTCCGCATCCAGCAACGAAACCGGCTACTTAACCCAGAAATTTACCCGATCGCTCGGCATGTTAGCGGTCGACAACCAGGCACGCGTTTGACACGGACCAACGGTAGCAAGTCTTGCTCCAACATTTGGTCGCGGTGCGATGACCAATCACTGGGTCGACATCCGTAATGCCAATCTGATCGTTGTGATGGGCGGGAACGCCGCTGAAGCGCATCCTGTGGGATTCCGCTGGGCGATGGAAGCCAAGATTCACAACAAAGCCAAACTGATTGTTATCGATCCGCGCTTCACGCGTACGGCATCGGTAGCCGATTTCTATACGCCGATTCGTTCGGGCACCGACATCACTTTCCTGTCGGGCGTACTGCTGTGGCTGATACAAAACGACAAAATCCAGCATGAATATGTGCAGGCGTACACCAATGCCAGCCTGATCGTGCGCGAGGATTATCATTTTGAAGATGGCCTGTTCAGCGGCTACGACGAAGAGAATCGCAAATACGACAAAACCAGCTGGAACTACGAGCTGGACGCCGACGGCTTCGCCAAACGCGACACCACGCTCACGCATCCGCGCTGCGTATGGAACCTGCTGAAGCAGCACGTTAGCCGTTACACGCCAGAAATTGTTGAACGCATCTGCGGCACGCCAAAAGCGGACTTCCTGCACGTGTGTGAACTGATTGGCGAAACCAGCGCGCGCGATCGCACCACCTCGTTCCTGTATGCGCTCGGCTGGACGCAGCACTCGGTCGGTGCGCAGAACATCCGCACCATGGCGATGATTCAGCTGCTGCTCGGCAACATGGGCATGATTGGCGGCGGCATCAATGCGCTGCGCGGTCACTCGAATATTCAGGGTCTGACCGATCTCGGTTTGCTGTCGCAAAGTTTGCCGGGTTACATGACTTTGCCGTCGGAAAAACACACCGATCTGCAGAGTTATCTTGCTGCCAACACGCCGAAAGCGCTGCTGCCGGGCCAGGTAAACTACTGGAGCAACTACCCGAAATTCTTTGTCAGCCAGATGAAAGCCTTCTTCGGCGACAAAGCCCAGGCGGAAAACAGCTGGGGCTTCGACTGGTTGCCGAAGTGGGATAAAGGTTACGACGTGCTGCAGTACTTCGAGATGATGTCGCAAGGCAAGGTCAACGGCTATCTGTGCCAGGGCTTCAACCCGGTGGCGTCGTTCCCGAACAAGCGCAAAGTGATTGATTCACTGTCGAAGCTGAAGTTCCTCGTCACCATCGACCCGCTCAACACCGAAACTGCCACCTTCTGGGAGAATCACGACGAGTTTAACGATGTTGATCCGTCAAAAATTCAGACCGAAGTGTTCCGTTTGCCTTCCACCTGCTTCGCCGAAGAGAACGGTTCAATCGTTAACTCCGGCCGCTGGCTGCAGTGGCACTGGAAAGGTCAGGATGCACCGGGCGAAGCGCTCAATGACGGCGAGATTCTTTCCGGCATCTATTCACGCCTACGCAAAATGTACGCCAGTGAGGGCGGCGCATTGCCTGAGCAAGTGCTGAACATGAGCTGGAACTACCTGACGCCAGAAAATCCGGCGCCGGAAGAAGTGGCTATGGAGAACAACGGCAAAGCGCTGGCGGATGTATACGATGACAAAGGCACGCTGCTGGTGAAAAAAGGCCAACAGCTCAGCACCTTTGCCCATCTGAAAGATGACGGCAGCACCAGCAGCGGTTGCTGGATTTTCGCCGGCAGCTGGACGCCGGACGGCAACCAGATGGCGCGCCGCGACAACACCGATCCCACCGGTTTGGGCAATACGCTGAACTGGAGCTGGGCGTGGCCGCTCAACCGCCGCATTCTCTACAACCGCGCCTCGGCTGATCCGCAAGGCAATCCGTGGGATCCGAAACGTCAGATCCTGAAGTGGGATGGCAGCAAATGGGGCGGCATGGATGTGCCGGACTACAGCGCCGCCGCACCCGGCAGCGATGTCGGGCCGTTCATTATGCAGCCGGAAGGCATGGGCCGCCTGTTTGCGCTCGATAAAATGGCCGAAGGTCCGTTCCCGGAACACTACGAGCCGTTTGAAACGCCAATCGGCACCAACCCGCTGCATCCGAACGTGGTATCCAACCCGGCGGCGCGCGTGTTCAAGGACGATTTGGCATCGATGGGCCAGGCGGAGCAGTTCCCGTATGTCGGCACCACTTATCGTCTCACCGAGCATTTCCATTACTGGACCAAACACGCGCGGCTCAATGCCATCGCGCAGCCGGAACAGTTTATTGAAATCGGCGAGAAGCTGGCCAACAAGCTGGGCATCGCGCAGGGCGACACGGTGAAAGTGAGCTCCAATCGCGGCTACATCAAAGCCAAAGCGGTGGTCACTAAGCGCATCCGTCCACTCAACGTCGACGGCAAAATCGTCGATACCATCGGCATTCCGATTCACTGGGGTTATCAGGGCGTGGCGAAAAAAGGCTTTATCGCTAATACCCTGACGCCGTTTGTCGGTGATGCCAACACGCAGACGCCAGAATTTAAGGCGTTCCTGGTCAACGTCGAGAAGGTGTAAGGAGAACGAATATGGCTTATCAATCTCAAGACATTATCCGCCGCTCCGCCACCAATGGACTCACGCCTGCCCCGCAGGCACGTAACCATCAGCAGGAAGTGGCGAAACTGATCGACGTGACCACCTGCATCGGCTGCAAAGCGTGTCAGGTGGCGTGCTCGGAGTGGAACGATATCCGCGATGAAGTGGGACATAACGTTGGGGTGTACGACAATCCTGCCGATTTGACCGCCAAATCCTGGACGGTGATGCGCTTCTCAGAAGTGGAGGAGAACGGCAAGTTAGAGTGGCTGATCCGCAAGGATGGCTGCATGCACTGCGCCGATCCCGGCTGCCTGAAAGCCTGCCCATCTGAAGGCGCGATTATTCAGTACGCCAACGGCATCGTCGATTTTCAGTCAGAACAGTGCATTGGCTGCGGCTACTGCATTGCGGGCTGTCCGTTCGATGTGCCGCGTCTGAATAAAGAGGACAACCGCGTGTATAAATGCACGCTGTGCGTCGATCGTGTCAATGTCGGTCAGGAACCGGCGTGCGTGAAAACCTGCCCGACCGGCGCGATTCACTTCGGCAGCAAAAGCGATATGCAGGCGCTGGCCGGTGAACGCGTGGCCGAGCTCAACACGCGCGGCTATGCCAACGCCGGCTTGTACGATCCGGAAGGCGTCGGCGGTACGCACGTGATGTACGTGCTGCACCACGCCAACAAACCGCAGCTCTATCACGGTTTGCCGGATAATCCGAGCATCAGCCCGGCGGTAACGTTCTGGAAAGGGATCTGGAAACCGCTGGCGGCGATCGGTTTTGCCGCTACCTTTGCTGCATCCGTGTTCCACTACGTTGGCGTAGGGCCAAACCGCGTGGAAGAGGATGAGGACGAGAACCTGCACGAAAAAGAGGAGCGCGAATAATGAAAAAACGCGATCGTCTGGTGCGCTACAGCGCACCGGAACGCATCAATCACTGGATTGTGGCGTTCTGTTTTGTGCTCGCCGCGCTGAGCGGACTGGGTTTCTTTTTCCCGTCATTTAACTGGCTGATGCACGTGCTCGGCACGCCGCAGTTGGCGCGTATCCTGCATCCGTTTGTTGGCACGGTGATGTTTGCCGCCTTTATCATCATGTTCTTACGCTATTGGAAACATAATCTGATCAATCGCGAAGACCTGGTTTGGGCGAAAAACATCCACAAAATCGTGCAAAACGAAGAGGTCGGCGATACCGGCAAATACAACTTCGGGCAGAAGTGTGTGTTCTGGGCTGCTATCATCAGCTTAGTCTTGCTGCTGGTGAGCGGAATTGTTATCTGGCGCCCGTACTTTGCCGGTGCCTTCACTATTCCGCTGATTCGCATCGCGCTAGTGGTGCATTCGGTCTCAGCTGTGGCGCTGATCGTGGTGATTATGGTGCACATTTACGCCGCCTTGTGGGTAAAAGGCACCATTACCGCCATGGTTGAGGGCTGGGTTCCGGCCGCGTGGGCGAAGAAACATCACCCACGCTGGTATCGCGAGCAGCGCCAACGCCAAACACAACAGGAAAAACGTCCCTGATGAGTATTCGCATCATCCCGCAGGACCAGCTGGAGAAAAGCGAAAAGCACACGGCGGAGCAAGTTCCGCCGTTACTTTTCCCCCGGCTGAAAAATCTGTATAGCCGCCGTGCGGCACGTTTGCGCGACCTGGCCGCGAAGAATCCGCTGGGTGATTACCTGCGCTTTGCCGCGGTGATCGCCGAGGCGCAGGAGATCGTGCTGTATGACCATCCGCTACAGCTTGATCTGCAGCAGCGGCTGACGCAGAGCGCCGAGCAGGGCAAACCGCCGCTCGATATCCACACCTATCCGCGCGATGCGCACTGGCAGCGTTTGCTGCATTCGCTGATCGCCGAGCTGAAGCCAGAGATGAGCGGCCAGGCGCTGGCAGTGCTGGAGAATCTGGAAAAATCCTCCACTACCGAACTGGAAAATCTGGCACATGCGCTGCTGGAAGGCGATTTCGCACAGGTGAGCAGCGACAAATCGCCGTTCATCTGGGCGGCGTTGTCGATTTACTGGGCGCAGATGGCGGCATTAATTCCCGGCAAAGCGCGCGCCGAATACGGTGAGCATCGCCAGTTCTGCCCGGTATGCGCCAGCGTGCCGGTCACCAGCGTGGTGCACATGAGCGTAGGCCAGCAAGGGCTGCGCTATCTGCACTGCAATCTGTGTGAAAGCGAATGGTATGTGGTGCGCAGCAAGTGCTCCAACTGTGAACAAACCGGCGATCTGCATTACTGGTCGCTGGACAGCGAAAAAGCGGCAGTGAAAGCAGAGAGCTGCGGCGATTGCGGTACCTACCTGAAGATGTTGTATCAGGAGAAGGATCCCGCCGTGGAGCCGGTGGCCGATGATTTAGCCTCGCTGGTGCTGGATGCCCGCATGGAGCAGGAAGGATTCGCCCGCAGCAGTCTGAATCCGTTTATGTTCCCCGGCGATTAGCTTTTCCCATGTTTCTGCGGTCCGTAGCGGCGCGATTTATCGCGCATTGTGCCAGCGCGCCGCTACGGATATGTGCGGTTTGTTATCGCGTATTTTCATTCAACACGGAGGCGCACGATGAAACTGATTGGCAGCTACACCAGCCCTTTTGTCCGCAAAATATCAGTGATATTGCTGGAAAAAGGCCTGGTTTTCGAATTCGTTAATCACTCTCCGTGGATCGATGACAGCGATGTACCGCAGTACAATCCGCTGGGCAAAGTACCGGCGCTGATTGACGACAACCAGCTCACCTGGTTCGACTCTTCGATCATCGCGCAAGTCATTGAGCTGCGCGGCGATGCGCCTGCGCTGCTGCCCGATGATGCGCTGCATGCGTTGCACATCCGCCAGCTGGAAAAACTGGCCGACGGCATCAACGATGCGGCGGTGATGATCGTGCGCGAGCAGATGCGTCCCGGCGATCAGCAATCCGAAGAGGTGCTGCTGCGCAACCGTGATAAAATCCAACGCGGCCTCGATGCGCTAGAAACCGCCGCCGCCCAAGGCGAATGGCTCAATAGCGGCACGCTCAATCTGGCCGATATCGCCACCGGCTGCATGATTGGTTACCTCAACTTCCGCCGCGTGCTGCCAAACTGGTGCGTAAATCGCCCGGCGCTGGTGAAGCTGGCCGAAAACCTGTTTGCGCGCGAAAGCTTTGCCCGCACCGTTCCGCCCTCTCTGTAAGTCACCCGATGAAAACCCTGTACAGCCAATTACCTGCTATCGACAGCCTGCTGCGCGATCCCGCGCTGCAGCCGCTGCTTGCCGATCACGGAACCGCCTTCGCCACGCGCCAGCTGCGCAGCATGCAGCAGGAAGCGCGCGACCATATTCAGCAGCACCAAACCTTGCCAGAGTGGCACCTGAACTGGCCGGATGAAGCGCTGCGCCGCAGCCAGCAACAGCAGCAAAGTGCGCTGCGTCCGGTGTTCAATCTCACCGGTACCGTGCTGCACACCAATCTTGGCCGCGCACAGCTGAGCGATCGCGCTATCGACGCGGTGGTGAATTGCCTGCGTCAGCCGGTCACGCTGGAATACGCGCTGGATGATGCGGCGCGCGGCCACCGCGATCGTGCGGTTAGCGCGCTGCTGTGCGAGTTAACCGGCGCGGAAGCGGCCTGTATCGTTAACAACAATGCCGCCGCCGTGTTATTGATGCTGGCCGCGTTAGCGCCGGGGCGCGAAGTGATTGTCTCGCGCGGCGAGCTGGTGGAAATTGGCGGCGCCTTCCGCATTCCTGACGTGATGCGCCAGGCGGGCTGCAAACTGGTGGAAGTAGGTACCACCAACCGCACGCACCTGAAAGATTATCGCGCCGCCATCGCGGAAAACAGCGGCCTGCTGATGAAGGTGCACACCAGCAATTATCAGATTCAGGGCTTTACCCATGCGGTAACGGAAGCAGAGCTGGTTGAGCTGGGTGACGCTTATCAATTGCCGGTGATCACCGACCTTGGCAGCGGATCGCTGATCGATATGACCGAATTTGGTCTGCCGGCTGAACCGATGCCGCAGCAGCTGATCGCCGCAGGCGTCAGTCTGGTAAGTTTCTCCGGCGACAAACTGCTCGGCGGTCCGCAGGCGGGGATTATCGTCGGCAAGCAGACGCTGATTGATCAGCTCCAGTCGCATCCGCTGAAACGCGCGCTGCGCGTCGACAAAATGACGCTCGCGGCGCTGGAAGCCACGCTACAGCTCTATCGTCAGCCGGAAACGCTGCGTGAAGCCCTGCCGACGCTGCGGCTGCTCACCCGTCCAGCGCAGGATATTCAGCAACAAGCTGAACGATTGCTGCCCGCGTTACAACAGATTTATCGAGATGACTTTTCGCTGGCGATTGCGCCCTGTTCATCCCAAATCGGCAGCGGATCGCTACCGGTTGAACGCCTTCCCAGTTTCGCCCTCACCTTCACGCCACGCGATGGGCGCGGTAGCCAGCTCGTCAATTTGTC
This sequence comes from Pantoea sp. GbtcB22, assembly GCF_019091025.1. NCBI lineage: Bacteria > Pseudomonadati > Pseudomonadota > Gammaproteobacteria > Enterobacterales > Erwiniaceae > Pantoea > Pantoea sp. GbtcB22. The sequence goes on along the minus strand of NZ_JAGXKB010000006.1, from coordinate 117,371 downwards.
ACAGCGTTGGCGCAGCTTAGCGCGCCCGGTGATTGGCCGCATCCAGGAAGGCAAACTGTGGCTGGATCTGCGCTGCCTTGATGATGAAAGCGCGCTGATTCAGGCCTTAGCGTCATGATTATTGCCACCGCTGGACACGTCGATCACGGCAAAACCGCGCTGCTACAGGCATTGACCGGCGTGGATGCCGATCGCCTGCCGGAAGAGAAACGGCGCGGCATGACCATCGATCTCGGCTACGCGTACTGGCCGCAGCCGGATGGTCGCGTGCTCGGCTTTATTGATGTGCCGGGCCACGAGAAATTTCTCGCCAATATGCTGGCGGGCATTGGCGGCATTCATCATGCGCTGCTGGTGGTGGCCTGCGACGATGGCGTGATGCCGCAAACCCGCGAACATCTGCAGTTGCTGAGCCTGGCCGGACAGCCGCCGCTCAGCGTGGCGCTGACCAAAGCCGATCGCGTGGATGAAACGCGCATCGCGGAAGTCCAGCGGCAGGTGGCGCAGCTCACGCAACAACTCGGCTGGCTGGCGGTGCCGCAATTTGTCACCAGCAGCCACACCCAGCAAGGCATCGACGCGCTGCGCCAGCATCTCAGCACGCTGGCGGAACCGGCCTTCGACTCTCGTTACCGTTTCCGTCTCGCTATTGATCGCGCCTTCACGCTGAAAGGCAGCGGATTGGTGGTCACCGGCACCGCGCTGTCGGGCGAAGTGAACGTCGGCGATACTCTTTGGCTTAGCAGCCTGAATCTGCCGCTGCGCGTGCGCGCGCTGCATGCGCAGAACCAATCGGTGACGCGCGCGCAGGCCGGTGAACGTATCGCATTGAATATCGTCGGCGATGTGGAAAAAGCGCAGATCGCGCGCGGCGACTGGCTGCTGTCACAGGCCAGAGCGGAAGGCACCACGCGCTTAACCGTGGCGCTGCGCTTGCTGCAGCCGCTGAAGAGCGCGTCGCAGCCGATTCATCTCCACCACGCCGCCAGCCACGTCACTGGACGCATTACGCTGCTGGCGGATGATGTCGCGGAACTGGTGCTGAATCAGCCGCTGTGGCTGGCCGAAAACGATCGGCTGATTATCCGCGACAGCAACGCACAGCACACGCTGGGCGGCGCGCGCGTGCTGCTGCTCAACAGTAAAAAGCGCGGCAAACGTCAGGCGGAGTATCTTGCCTGGCTACAGCAGCTGGCCGCCGCACAAGATGATGACGCCAGCCTGCAGGCGCATCTGGCCTATCAACCGACAGAACGGCGTGACCTGGCGTGGGCGCGCCAGCTTACCGAGCCCGCGCTGGATGCACTGATCAAGCATGCAGCGCCGGTGCAGCTTGATAACGCGCTAATGAGTGCCGCGCAGGCAGCACAATGGCGGCAAAAGCTGCTGGAATCACTGGCGCATTTTCATCAGCAGCATCCCGAGGTGCCGGGCATCGGCCACGATCGTTTGCGTCGTGTGGCAATGCCGCATCAGCCTGCGGAATGGGTGTTAGCGCTGATTGATCAACTGCTGGCGCAAGGTCAGCTACAACAGCGACAAGGCTGGCTGCATCTGCCCGACTTCGAACCGCGCTTTAATCCGCAGGAAGAAGCTCTTTGGCAGCAGGTCGGCCCGCTGTTTGGCGATCAGCCGCTGTGGGTGCGCGATATCGCGCTGGCGCTGCAGCAGGATGAACAGGCGATTCGCTCGCTGCTGCTCACTGCTGCGCGGCTCGGACATATCACCGCGATCGTTCGCGATCGCTACTATCGCAGCGACCAGATCCAGATCTTCGCCGATCTGATTCGGAGCCGTGCCGCGCAAGAGGGCAGCACCAGCGCCGCCGACTTCCGCAACCAGCTTGGCACCGGGCGCAAAGTGGCGATACAGATTCTGGAATTCTTCGACCGCAGCGGCTTCACCCGCCGCCGTGGTAACGATCATCTGTTGCGCGACGACCGCCTGTTTCCCGTATCATCTGCCTAAAATCTCTCGCGTTGCCTCGCAGTTCAGCCTGTAACTGCGCTGCAACGCGCATTCCCTGTTGCGCAAAAAAGTGCCAGAATGTAAGAAATACTCTTACACTGGATAACGATGATGGCACGTACCATGACGATCGATTTAGGCGATGAACTGCGCGAGTTTGTTGAATCTCTGGTTGAATCCGGCGACTACCGTACGCAAAGCGAAGTGGTGCGCGACTCGCTACGCTTGCTGCGTGAGAAGCAGGCGGAATCAAAGCTGGAAAAGCTCAGAGAGTTGGTCAGAGAGGGCTTTGAAAGCGGCCCGGGAAAAGAGTGGGATCATGAAGATTTTCTAAGACGAGCAAAAGCCAGGGTAGGCATTTATGAAAAGGACCATCACGATAAAACCGGAAGCTGATGCAGATCTAATGAAGATCTGGATTTATGGCTACTGGAATTATGGAGAGCAGTTAGCTGATGACTATAGCGCCAGATTCGCTCAGCTCTTCGACAAACTCTCCATGTTTGATTTAGGTCGTAAACGACCGGATTTAGGTCAGCAGATCTATTCGCTGCCTTTCGAACAGCATATTGTGATCTACCGCGCTGAAGTGGATGAAATTTTCATCGGGCGTATCTTGCACCACTCGCAGGACGTTAGCGCCGAGTTTTGAAAACAAAAAAGGGACGATCTCTCGTCCCCTTTATTTTGTAGCATCGCCATTCATGGCGACCACGCCAATTACTGCAGCAGTGAAATATCCGCCACCTGCAGGAACAGCTGGCGCAGCTGTGCCAGCAGCGTCAGACGGTTAATACGCACCGCCTGATCGTCAGCGTTCACCATCACTTTATCGAAGAAGTTATCTACCGCTTCACGCAGCTGCGCCAGTTCAACCAGCGCATCCTGATAGCGACCTTCTGCAAAGTACGGCTGCAGCTTGTCGCCCAGCGCGGTCACGAAGGTCGCCAGTTGGATCTCTTCGTTCTCTTTCAGCAGGGAAGCCTGCACGCTGTCGTTCAGGGTTTCGGTCGATTTCGCCAGGATGTTCGACACACGTTTGTTGGCAGCAGCCAGCGTGGCGGCCGCTTCCAGCGTACGGAAGTGCGAAACCGCCTTCATGCGCGCATCGAAATCAGCCGGACGGGTTGGACGACGCGCCAGCACCGCCTGAATGGTGTCAACGCTGTGGCCCTCTTCCTGATACCAGGTACGGAAACGGCCCAGCATAAAGTCGATCACTTCATCGACCACTTTGGCGTTGCTCAGCTTGCTGCCGTACAAACGCACCGCTTCTTCGGTCAGCGTTTGCAGATCGAGCGGCAGGTTTTTCTCCACGATGATACGCAGCACGCCCAGCGCAGCACGGCGCAGTGCGAACGGATCTTTGTCGCCTTTCGGATGCTGACCGATACCGAAGATACCCGCGAGGGTGTCCATTTTGTCGGCAATCGCCACGGCGCAGGCCACAGGATTTGACGGCAGATCGTCACCGGCAAAGCGCGGCTGATACTGCTCATTCAGCGCCACCGCCACATCTTCCGCTTCGCCATCGTGGCGCGCGTAGTGCATGCCCATCACGCCCTGGGTGTCGGTGAACTCGAAGACCATGTTGGTCATCAGGTCACATTTCGACAGCAAGCCCGCGCGGGTAGCGTGGTTCACATCAGCGCCAATCTGCGCGGCAATCCAGCCAGCCAGCGCCTGAATGCGATCGGTTTTATCACGCAGCGTACCCAGCTCTTTCTGGAACAGTACGGTTTCCAGACGCGGCAGATTATCTTCCAGACGCTTTTTGCGGTCGGTGTTGAAGAAGAACTCGGCATCCGCCAGACGCGGGCGCACCACCTTCTCGTTACCGGCGATAATCTGCTGTGGATCTTTGGATTCGATGTTGGTGACGAAGATGAAATTCGGCAGCAGCTTGCCCGCCGCGTCGTACACCGGGAAGTACTTCTGGTCACCTTTCATGGTGTAAACCAGCGCTTCAGCTGGCACCGCGAGGAACTTCTCTTCGAATTTCGCCGTCAGCACCACCGGCCACTCCACCAGCGAGGTCACTTCTTCCAGCAGGCTTTCGCTCAGATCGGCGATGCCGCCAATTTTCTGCGCTGCCGCTTCCGCATCCGCTTTGATTTTGGCTTTACGCGCGGCGTAATCCGCCACCACTTTACCGCGCTCCAGCAGCAGCTGCGGATATTGATCGGCGTGGTCGATGGTGAATTCTGGCTCGCCCATAAAGCGATGACCGCGAATCACGCGATCGGACTCAATACCGAGAATCTTCGCGGGAATCAGCTCATCGCCGAGCAGCAGCGTAACGGTGTGCACCGGACGCACAAACTGCACGTCGCTCGCGCCCCAGCGCATCAGCTTAGGAATTGGCAGCTTGCTCAGCGCGGTAGCCACCATAGCGGGCAGCAGCGCCTGCGCGCTTTCGCCGGTGATGGCAGCGCGATGCACCAGCCATTCACCTTTATCCGTGCTCAGACGTTCAGCCTGCGCCACGGTGATGCCGTTACCACGCGCCCAACCTTCGGCCGCTTTGGTGGCGTTGCCATCGGCATCAAACGCGGCGGCGATAGCCGGGCCACGTTTTTCAACTTCGCGATCCGGCTGCGCGGCAGCCAGCTGGGCCACTTTCAGCGCCAGACGGCGCGGAGCAGCAAACCAGCTCACTTCGCCGTGCGCCAGACCGGCGCTATCAAGTTCAGCAGTGAAATGCGCAGCAAAGGCTTCCGCCAGACTGCGCAGCGCTTTCGGAGGCAACTCTTCGGTGCCAATTTCCACCAGGAAAGTTTTATCGGTCATGGCTGCCTCTTACTTGTTTTTATTGCACATCGGGAAGCCAAGCGCCTCACGGGACGCATAATAGGCTTCCGCCACGGCTTTCGTCAGGGTGCGGATACGCAGGATATAACGCTGGCGTTCGGTAACCGAAATCGCTTTGCGGGCATCCAGCAGGTTAAAGCTGTGCGCCGCTTTCAGAATGCGCTCGTAAGCCGGCAGCGGCAGCGGTTTTTCCAGCGCCAGCAGCTGCTGCGCTTCTTTCTCATACTGCTCGAAGCAGGTGAAAAGGAAGTCAACGTCAGCGTATTCGAAGTTATAGGTCGACTGCTCCACTTCGTTCTGATGGAACACTTCGCCGTAGGTGGTTTTACCGAACGGACCGTCGCTCCACACCAGATCGTAAACGCTGTCTACGCCCTGAATGTACATCGCCAGACGCTCCAAGCCGTAGGTGATCTCGCCGGTTACTGGCTTACACTCGAGGCCGCCAACCTGCTGGAAGTAAGTGAACTGCGTCACTTCCATGCCGTTCAGCCACACTTCCCAACCGAGTCCCCACGCGCCCAGCGTTGGGTTTTCCCAGTTGTCTTCGACAAAGCGAATGTCGTGGATGGTGGGATCCATACCCAGCTCTTTCAGCGATCCAAGGTACAGCTCCTGAAGGTTGTCCGGGTTGGGCTTAATCACCACCTGGAACTGGTAATAGTGCTGTAAACGGTTCGGGTTTTCACCGTAACGTCCATCGGTTGGACGACGAGATGGCTGCACGTAAGCGGTCGCCATCGGCTCTGGGCCTAAGGCACGCAGACAGGTCATCGGGTGTGAGGTGCCGGCGCCCACTTCCATGTCCAACGGTTGGACAATGGTGCAGCCTTGACGCGCCCAGTAATCCTGCAAGGTCAGGATCAGGCCCTGAAAGGTCTTGGTATCAAACTTTTGCATGTTGAATTCGCACGCGATACGGATCGGTTAAAAAAAGAGTGCGCCAGTATACCCTTTGACCGCGGATTGTGCAGCCGGAAATCCAGGCCAGTGCGCAGGCGATTACGGCAAGGTTTAGCGGGCAAAAACAGAACAATAAGAAAATCGTATACGATTTACACTCATCGCGAGCACTCAACATAAAATTTTCATTAAAATCTTACATATCATAATCTTGATCGATATATCAGCAAATCCTATTACGTGATGAATATCACCTTTTTGACCCAATGGTTAAAAATCGCGCGTTGACACTCGTATAATCGTATACGAAATTGCGGTGAAACAGTTTTGCTTGAGATTTCACCATGAAGATTGCGTTGAGTTATCCCGGCATGAACGCCAGCGACCGCCCAATGGGGCCTGCGCCGCTCTCCGCCGCCGTGCTGCACGAACCGATGTTGTTCATTTCCGGCCAGGTGGCGATTGATCCCTACAGCGGCGAGATTATGGGCAACGACATCGCCAGCCAGACGCGTCAGGTGTTGAAAAACGTCGGCGATCTGCTGAGCGAAGCGAATATGACCTTCGACAACGTGGTCCGCGTCACTGTTTACCTGACCGATCTCAGCACGTTCAGCGCGATGAATGCCGCTTACAGTGAATTCTTTCGGTTCCCCTTCCCGGCGCGCGCCACCGTGGGCATTCAACTCAACCATCCTGACCTGCTGGTCGAGATGGAAGTGACGGCGATGCGCTGATGCATATTCATATCGAGAACGACGCCAGCGCACCGCGCGCACTTCATCTCTCTGTCGAGCAGCTGCAACTGCAGCTCGACGCGCATCCGCCGTTGCGCAGCCACTTCACGCTGAGCGAAAACCGCGATCCGGCGCAGACCGCCGACTTTCTCGCCCGCTGCGACATTCTGTGGAGCGGCCGTAAGCTGGCGCTCGATCAGTTCAGCACGCCGCGTCTGGGTTGGGTGCAGGTGATGTCCGCTGGCGTTGAGCAGTGGCTGGCGCACTGGCCGCCGGGCGTGACGCTCACCAATGCTTCTGGCGTACACGGCGATAAAGGTGCCGAGTTCATTTTGATGGCGGCGCTGATGTTCAACTTCGGCATTCCCGGTTTTCTGCAGGATCAGGCGCAGCGTGTGTGGCGTCCGACCTTTGGCGGCTGCGCACGCGGCAAAATCGTGCTGCTGCTGGGCGTGGGCGGCATTGGCGCCGCAGCGGCAACTCTGCTGACGGCGCAAGGCTATCGCGTGATTGGCGTGACGCGCAGCGGCCAGTGCGATGCCAACGTGGCGCGCTGCATCCGCATTGATGCGCTAGACGAGGTGTTGCCGCAGGTGGATGTGGTGGTGTCGACGCTGCCGCTGACGCCACAAACCCGCAATCTGTTCGATCGCCGCCGTCTCAATCTGCTGCCCGTACGCGCTGGCATCGTGATTGTTGGCCGCGCTGATGTATTTGATTACAGCGCGATGCGCGAAAAACTCAACGTAGGCGAACTGGCCGGCGCGGTGCTGGATGTCTATCCGCAAGAGCCGCTACCGGCCGACGACCCGCTGTGGTACACGCCTGGCGTGGTGATGACACCGCACTGCAGCCTTGACGATCACAGCGCCTACCTCGCCGGTTGCCTTGACGTGTTTATCGATAACCTGGGGCGCTTCCGCCACGGACAACCGCTGCGTAATCAGGTTGATCCGGCACGAGGTTATTAACCCCCGATATTTCCGTAGGGCCGCCATTCATGGCGACCACCTAAAAAAGCACCAAAGACGTTCATAAATCACAAGGTCATCGCTTTCTCATTCACCAGCATCAGGGGAACCTTATTATGAAATTTGCACGCACTGCTTTGTTAATATCTGGTCTCAGCGGCAGCTTACTGGCGGGCATCTCCAGCGCCCACGCAGCCAGCACCGATCCCATCACGCCTGCCGCCAGCGACTTCGCGGCGATGGCGCAGTGCAAAGCACTGCAAACCAAATATCCCTCGCTGAAAGGCAAAGATCTGGTCGTCGGCCTCGGCGGCTACACCAAAGGCTTTGAAGCGCCATCGGAAAAAGATCCCAGCATCATTGAAGGACTCGATCCTTCCCTGTTCGAGCGCATCAGCAGCTGCATCGGCGCGAAACACAGTTACCAAAGTGGCTCGTTCAACGTGCTGCTCACCTCGATCGCCAGCGGACGCGCGGATATCGGTCCGATGCTGTACGTCACCGAAGAACGCATGAAGCAGATCGCCTTCGTCGCCTCGATGCAGGTGCAGGATGGTTCGGTGCTGGCACAGGGCAACCCGAAGAAAATCAACAGCGTCGATGATCTGTGCGGCAAAACCGTCGCCGCCGCTGCGGGTTCGTACGAAGCCAACAAACTGGTGCCGGAACAAAGCGCCAAATGCAGCGCCGCCGGTAAGCCCGAAGTCAGCATGTTGATGGTGCAGAACACCGACAACAGCATTCAGGCGGTGAAAAGCGGTCGCGCGGACGTCTATCTGACCGAAGCCGGTTCCGCCGTTGCTATCGCCAAAGCGGACAAATCGCTGCAAAGCGGCTTCACCGTGGATCTGCCGATCATGGTGGGCTTCCCGATCGCCAAAGACAACGCCACGCTGCGCGCGGCGGTGCTGGACGCGATGAAGGTGATTCAGGCGAGCGGTGCACAGAAAAAACTGCTGGATTACTGGGGCCAGGGCAGCGCTGCCGAGCGTCCAGTGGTTGCGCGTGGTTAATGCATAAACTCAGCCGCCTCGGTGACTAATCCGAGGCGTTGAGGAGGATAACGCCTTGGATGATTTTCTTAAGTACCTGACTTTCCCCTACTTGTGGGAAGGCGCTGTTATCGCCGTGCAGCTGCTGATTGGCGCGCTGGCGGGCGGCATTGTGATTGGCTTTTTCCTGGCGTTAGCCAGCAGCTCAAAGCACGGATTTATTCGCGTGCCGGTGAAAATCTACATCTATACGCTGCGCGGCACGCCGGTGCTGCTGCAGCTGATTTTGCTGTACAACGTGCTGCCGGAATTTGGTCTGCGTTTGAGCCCATTCACCAGCGCGCTTATCGCCCTGATGATCAACGAAACCGCCTTCTGCGCCGAAATCATTCGCGGCGGCATTATGGCGACCGATCGCGATCAAAGCATGGCGGCGCAGGCGTTCGGTTATTCGCGCAGCAAAGAGATGATTCACGTGGTGATCCCGCAGGCGCTGCGCGCCATTCTGCCCACCATGGGCAATGAAACCGTCGGCCTGCTGAAATCCACCTCGCTGGCTTCGGTGGTGGGCGTCAACGAGCTAACGATGCGCGGCCAGGCGATTGTGTCGCAAAACTTCCTGTTTATTCCGGTGCTGGTCGCCTCGGGCGGCATCTACCTGATTCTTTCCACGCTGCTGGCGGGCGGTCAGTGGTGGCTGGAGAAGTTCTACAACCTTGATGAACGTGCGCGTCGGGCGCGCGCGCGCCTGGCGAAACTGCCGCCGGAAGCGGAAGTGATGCCGATGCAGCTACCAAAACGGCGCTGGGATACGCAAACCGCCGCGCCGGTGCTGGAAGTGAATCAGCTGTGCGTCGACTACGCCGGTAAAGCGGTACTGAAATCGCTGTCGTTAACCGTCCGTCGCGGCGAAGTGGTGGTGCTGCTTGGTCGCTCCGGTTCGGGCAAAAGTACGCTGCTGAAATCGATTCTGGCGCTGACGCCACGCAGCAGCGGCACCATTCAGACCGAAGGCCACTTCATGGGCAGCGACGAAAACGGTCGCGCACTGGCGCCGCGACATCTGCCGGTCAACCGCGCCAAGTCGGGCATTGGCATCGTGTTCCAGCACTTCGCGTTGTTTGATCATCTTACCGCGCTGGAAAACGTGATGAGCATTCTGCTGCGCGTGCAGGGCGCACAGCCGGAAATCGCGCGCGGCAAAGCGATGCGCGCGTTGAAAATGGTAGGACTCGGTGATTTCGCCGCCTCGCTGCCGCACGAACTCTCTGGCGGACAGAAACAGCGCGTCGGCATTGCGCGCGCGCTGGCGGCAGAACCGCAAATTCTGCTATTTGATGAACCGACTTCCGCGCTCGATCCCGAACTGGTGCGCGAAGTGAACCAAACCATGCGCAGCCTGGCGCAGACCGGCATCACCATGATCATCAGCACCCACGACATCGCGTTTGCGGCGGGCGTTGCCGATCGGGTAGTGTTCCTGCAGGATGGCGCGCTGATTGAAGAAGGCCCGCCGACGATTCTGCAAAATCCGCAAACGCCGGCTTTTGCCACCTTCCTTGAACATGAAAATGCTGCGGAGGCGCCACATGCCAACGCGCTTTGAACTCACGGCACGCGAGCGCCTCGGCGATGCGCTGTTCCGCTATATGCAGGGCCAACCGGCCGATGCGCTGGGTAATGAACCCGATGCCAATCAGCAGGCGCTGCGCCGCTTTCGTCTGTTACCGCGCGTGCTGCAGGGCAATGAAAGCATCGACACGCAGATTTCCCTGCACCAGCAAAACTGGTCCGCGCCGATTGGCGTCGGCGCGTTTGCCGGTGACCGTATTTTCCATGAAGAAGGGGTGCTGCCGATTGCGCGCGCCTGCAAACGTCTGCAACTGCCGCTGGTGATCTCCGAAGAGAGCGTCACAACGCTGGAGCAGATTGGTGCCGAATACGACCGCTGCTGGCTGCAACTGCGCGCGGCGGGCGATGTCGGCCGCATCAACGCCTTGATCGACCAGGCCGCGCAGGCCGGATTTAAAAATATCGTGCTCACGGTGCTGGCGCCGGTGCATCCGGTGGCCGGGTTACAGCCCGGCGGCTTCTCTATCGGCGACGCCCTGAAACAGCGCGGCTGGCACACCATCGGCGGCACGCAGCCGGGTGTTGCGCCGCTGCCGGCTTTCCCGGTGTGGCGCTGGCAGGAGATTGATGAGGTGGCGGCGCACTGCGCCGATCGCCAGCTTCCGCTGTGGCTAAAAGGCATTCTGCATCATGACGATGCGGCGCAGGCCGCGCAGCACGGCGTCAGCGGAGTGATTGCCTCAAACATCGGCCTGCGCCAGAGCGCGCGCTGGGCTACGCCGGTCGATCAGCTGCCCGATTTGCAAGCGGTGACGCGGCTGCCGCTGCTGCTGGATGGCGGCGTACGCTGCGGCAGCGATGCGGTGGTGGCGCGCTGTCTTGGCGCGTCGCTGTCGCTCAGCGTGCGCCCGATCATCAGTGCTTTAGTCGCCGGTGGCGAGAGCGCGGTGTTCGATCTGCTTTCCGGCTGGATCAATGAAGTTACGGCCATTAGTCATTGGTGCGGCGTCAGCGATATGGCGGCGCTGAACGGCAGCTTTATCACCGAGGAGCGCCACTGATGCAGACACTGATTTTCAACCAAGGCGATGCCAGCGAATCCCGCATCTATTACTGCGCGCACTATCTGGCGCACAGCCTCGGCCTGTTCGCCGCAGAGCAGCTGCAGGTGATCTTCACCACCAGCGAATCAGGCGGGCATACGGTACAAGGCGGCCAGGTTCCCGCAGTGCTGAATCGCGACGCCGATCTCACGCTGGGCGGCCCGATGGTGGTGATGAAGCATTTTCAGCAGCACGGTGCAGAGTTGCAGTGTTTCTGCGCCTCGGTGGCGGCCAATCCGTGGTTTCTTGCGGCGGCGCAGGCGCAGCCCGATTTTCAGCTCAGCGATCTGCGCGGCAAACGTGTGCTGGATGTCGGTAATGTCGGCACCGCCACGCTGACGTTCCGCTGGCTGCTGGCGCGTCACGGTTTGCAGGATGACGTTGAGCTGATCGCCGGCAGCGGCGATCAGGCGCGGGATTTCACCGTCGTGGCCCAAGGGGCAGCGGATTATGCGCTGCACGCCATGCATATGCTGGCGCCCGCCATCGCCGCCGGACAACTCCACAACATCAGCAGCCTCGCCAGCGTGTGCGGCCACGTACCCTGGAGCGCCTACATCGCCCGCACCGATGTATTGCAGGAGAAAGCCACCGCTTTCGCCGCCTTCTCCCGCGCCATTGCCCAGGCGCTGACGTGGATCGCCAACCATGACGCCACTGCGCTGGCGCAACAGGTGCAGGCGTTTTACCCCGATTATCCGCGCGAGGCGCTGGTGCGCGGCCTCGCGGCCTATCAACAGGCCGGCGTGTTTGCGCCAGATGGCGTGATTCCGCGCGCTGAGTTTACGCATTTCAGCCAGCTGTTAACTGCTATCGGCTGGCTCGACTCTTCACAGCCGGTGCCGTATGCGGCGCTGGTGACGCAGGCAGGAGCAGAATGATGAAACAGCTGATTATTAATGGTTTGGTGGTGACAGAAACCCGCGCGGAACTGGCCGATCTGCTGATCGAAAACGGCAAGATCAGTGGCGTGTTATCGCCTAACGCCATCACGCACGGCGTTGACGAGGTGATCGATGCACGTGGCTTGATCATCGTGCCCGGCGCGATTGACGCGCATACCCATTTCACCGGCTCGCACGATTTTCCCGAACAGGAGCTGCGTGAAGGCACACGCGGTGCGGCGGCGCACGGCGTTACCACCATCGTCGAGATGCCGCATTCTCTGCCACCGGCCACATCGCTGGCTAACTTCAGCGCCAAAAAAAGCTGGCTGGCAGACAACTGCTCGGTGGATTACGCCCTGTGGGCTGGGTTAGATGGAAATAACGTGCATGAACTGGCGGCGCTGAATCAGGCCGGTGCGCTGGCCTTCAAAGCTTTCCTGTGCAGCGGCGCACCCAACGGCGACGCCACCGACGAGAAAGGTTTGCCGCGTCTCGACGATGACGGCCTGCTGCGCGCCATGCGCGAGTTGGCCACGTTCGACGGGCTGATTGGCGTGCACGCTGAGAATCACGAGATTTTGATCGGTGCCAGCAGCGAACAGCGCCGCGCCGGACGCAAAGATGCGCGCGCTCATGCGCTGGCGGGGCCGGAAATTGCCGAGATCGAAGCGGTGGGACGCGTGTTAGCGATTGCCGAAGAGACTGGCGCGCGCTGCCATATCGTGCACGTCAGCTCGGCGCGCGCGGCGGAAACCATTGTCGCTGCCAAAACCCGCGTACGCGCCAGCTTCGAAACCTGTCCGCACTATTTACTGCTCGACGAAGACGATTTGGTGCGCATCGGCCCCAACGCGCGCTGCGGCCCACCGATCCGCCCGCGTCCGGTGGTGGATGCGCTGTGGCAGGTGCTGCTGCGCGGCGATATCGACATGATCGCCTCTGACCATTGTCCGTACACGCCCGCACAAAAACAGGCGGGTGAAGCCAGCATCTGGGAGGCGGGCATGGGCCTCACCGGCGTGGAAACCCTCAGCCCGATGTTCTTCAGCGCGGCCCATATTGAACGTGGCGTGGCGCTCAGCGAGTTTGCGCGCATGACCGCCAGCGGCCCGGCCAAAGCCTTCCAGCTGTGGGGCAAAAAAGGGGCGATTGCGCCCGGCTTCGACGCCGATTTGGTGTTCTACGACGCCAGCCAAAGCTGGACGGTGCGCGGCGCCAATTTTCAGGGACTCGGCAAGTGGAGCGCATTTGAAGGGATGCGCTGTCAGGGTAGAGTGGTGCGCACATTGATTCGTGGCGTCACGGTATTCCAGGATGACCAGATGCAGGTTGAACCCGGCTTCGGTCAGTTCGTGACCCGACAGGTTTAAACAGGACAAATAACATGGCAGGAAAATCCTCTACCGCTCGTCGTAAAAACAGCGCCCCGCTGGCGCAGGACGCGGCCACCGATAACAGCTGGAATAGCGCGCGTCCGCGCACGCTGGTCGATCACGCCGTGGATGCCATTCTCAGCGCCGCCTCGCGCGGCCTGATCCTGCCCGGCGATCGCATCGCAGAACCCGAACTGGTGGCGAAACTCGGTATGAGCCGCGTGCCGATCCGCGAAGCGCTGCGCATTCTGGAGAGCCAGGGCATTGTCACCAGCGAGCCGTATAAAGGTATCCGCCTGATGGAGATTTCGCATCAGCGGCTGGAGCAGATTATCGATGTGCGCATCCCGCTGGAGACGCTGGCCTGTCGTCGGGCGATTGAGGCCGGACGCAACAGCGCTGAGCAGCTTAATCAGCTCTATCAGGGCGTGGCGCAGATGCAGGCGATGATGCAAAGCGATAACGTTTACGGTTTTGCCTCCGCCGATACCGATTTCCACCGCACGCTGTGCAGCTTCGCGCACAACCCGGTGCTGAGCAATTTGTGGGAGTCGATTGCCCGTCAGCTGACGGTGATTTTCGGTCTCTCCACCATGGGCAAATCGATGAGCGACATCATTGAGGAGCATCAGCGGCTGATTAATGTCTTTGCCGATGGCGACATCGCCAAAATGACCGACGAGGTTGAGAACCATATCCGCATTCAGGCGCTGGACGTGGATTACGAAACCCTGATAACACAGCGCCGACAGCACCGTTCCGCTCTCGGCTAATTTCGCCTTGCCTTTACACCAGGGAAAACACCATGAAAATCATTAACGTTGAGGCGTTTTACCTGCGCCTGCCAGTGATTGAGCAGCGCACCGACAGCTCTCAGGATGCGCTGCTGATCAAAATCACCACCGATGCCGGCATCACCGGCTGGGGCGAAGTGGATGGCAGCCCGTATGTCACCAAAGCCATCATTGAAGCGCCCTATTCGCACACCATGGTCACCGGCCTGAAGTCGCTGTTAATCGGCGAAAACCCGCTGGAAACCGGCCGTTTATGGAAGAAGATGCACAAAGCCACCCTCTATTACGGCCGCAGCGGCGCGGTACTACAGGCGATGGCCGGCATCGACATCGCCTTGTGGGACATCAAAGGTAAAGCACTCGGCAAGCCGATTGTTGAACTGCTGGGCGGCGCCATGCGCGACAAAATGCGCGTTTACTCCTCCAACATGTTCCAGTTCAGCGTGGAAGAGACGGTCGCGCGCGCGCAGCATGCGATGGATACCGGCCATAGCGGCGTGAAGTTTGGCTGGGAGCCGTTTGGCACTGACGAAGCGCTGGATCTGCGCTATCTCGACGCCCTGCGTAAAGCGATGGGCGACGATGTGGATCTGATGCTGGATGTCGGCCACGTGTGGGATGCCAAAACCACCATTCGCCGCAGCCAGCGCTATGAACACCTCAATCTGTTCTGGATTGAAGAGCCGCTGCATCCCGATAACTACGCCGGTTACGGCCAGGTTTCCGCCGCCTGCCAGCAGCATATCGCCGCCGGTGAGCAAGAGTGTTCGGTAACGGGTTTCCAGCGCCTGATAGATGAAGGCGGCATCGATATCGTGCAGATCGACCTGACGCGCACCGGCTTTACGCAGGCAATGGAGATCGCCAGCTACGCGCACAGCCGTGGACGCAAAGTGTGCAACCACAACTTCACCACCGACATAAATACCGCCGCCTCGCTGCATTTCTTGTGCGCGATTGAGAATGCGCTGGTGATGGAGTATTGCGTCGAGCCGGGCGAGATCAGCCGCTCGCTGGCGAAGAATCCGGTGCGCATCGCCGACGGATACGCGTGGCTGCCGAGCGAGCCGGGCCTCGGCGTTGAACCCGACGAAGCGGTGATCGAGAAGTTTTTGGTGCGTGATTAACCAGGTCGCCATTTATGGCGACCTGTAACAGAGTGATCTGAATTACAACGCAAAAGGTTGTTGGCGCGCGGCTCACTGGCTACCCTTCTTCGCAGCGAATGCAAGAGGGTGCCATGCAGCAAAAAATTTACTGGATCGACAACTTACGTGCGGTTGCCTGCCTGATGGTGATCGTCATTCACACCACAACCTGGTACATCACCGGACCGATGGCGGTGACAGGCCTGAGCTGGGATGTGGCGAACCTGCTTAACTCGGCGTCACGCGTCTGTGTGCCGCTGTTCTTTATGATTTCAGGCTATCTGTTTTTCGGCGAACGCAGTGCACAAGGGCGGCATCTGCTGCGCATCGTGCTGTGCCTGCTGTTCTACAGCGCGGTGGCGCTGGCCTATATCACCTGGCTGACGCCGATCAGCGAAGGGCGGTCGCTGCTCAAACTGCTGCAAAAACCGGTGTTCTATCACCTGTGGTTCTTCTTCGCCATTATCGGCATCTACCTGTTATCCCCGCTGATTCAGGTGAAAAGCGTGGCACCGCGCTATGTCGCGATACTGGTGATCGTGCTGGCGGTGCTGGCGAATCCGAATACCGTGAGCCAATCGCTGGGGCCATTCCACTGGCTGCCGGTGAATCTGTATGTCAGCGGCGACAGCATTTACTACCTGCTGTATGCGCTACTTGGACGTGCGATTGGCTGTATGCAGACCGACAAGCGCAGCATCAGCTGGCTGGCGGGATTGGGCTTTGTTGCCTGCGTGATTGGCATTGCGCTCGGCACCAAACAGATGCTGAAAATCAACGGCGCGTTCAACGATACCTGGTATCTCTACTGCGGGCCGCTGGTGTTTATTGCCGCCATCAGCTTGTTGATTTTGTTCAAAAATACGCTGAATCAGCGCGCCCTGCCGGGACTCGCCACCTTCTCCCGCTATTCACTGCCAATCTACGGTTTTCACGCGCTGTTTATCCACTTTCTGCGCACCCATCACTACGACGATATGTCGCGCCCGTGGCTCGATTTGCCATGGGTGATGGGCGCGACGCTGATCGGCAGCCTGCTGCTGGCGATGGGATTACAACGCGTGGATAAGCGTCATCTGGTGAGCTGATCGTCCCAGCGCTGGTGCGCGCGGCGCAGCTGGCGTGCCGAGGAGAATCCGGCGGCCAGCGCCGCTTTCTCCGCCGCTTCGCCCTGCTGCTGGCGTTGCCGCGCAATCACTAAGCGCAGCTGTTCGTGGTATTCGCGCACGCTGATGCCCAGATGCTGGCGGAACAGGCGCGTCAGATGACGCTCGCTGACATGCGCCCGCTCGGCCAGTGCGGTAAGCGACCAATCGTGTTCGGGATGGGCAATCATTACATCCTGCGCGCGATGAATCGCCGGATGCATGTGATTGCGATAGCGCAGCCATGGCGACAGCTGCGGATCGTCGCCGGAACGCCGGAACCACACCACCATTTCGCGCGCCACTTTCAGTGCCTGCGGCGCACCGCATAGCCGATTGATGAGATGCAGCGCCAGATCGATGCCAGCGGTAATGCCCGCGCTGGTCCAGATGCCGCCATCTTCGACGAAGACCCGGTTATCTTTTACAAACGCTGCCGGTGCTGCTGCTTTCAGGCGCGGTAACACATCGTGATGCGTAGTGCATTGAATGCCATCCAGCAATCCCGCCTGCGCCGAGAGTAATGCGCCAGAACAGATGCACACCAGCGTGATGTGCTGATCGGTAATCGCTGTCTGCTGCTGGCGCAGCCAGTCACGCGCTATCGCGGCCGGTTCGGTGTCGAAACAGACGCGCGAATCGTGCACGCCGGGCACCACCAGCAGGCTGTTTTCCGGCAGTTGCGCGGGCAAGGGCGCGATGTCAGCGATGGTCATACCGGTGGAGCACAGCACGCTCGGCTGCGGGCCGATGTAGTGCAGCGCGAAGTGGCCGTCGGCCAGCTGCAGGGTTTCAGCGGGGCCAGTGAGATCCAGCGCCATCACGCCGGGAAGCACGAGGAAGAAGACGGACTGCGGCATGGTGAGCTCCGGTTGGGTTTGGTGTTTTTCCCCCTCACCCTAGCCCTCTCCCGCAAGCGGGAGAGGGAACCGATCGAGCTAATAACTCCCTCTCCCGTTTACGGGAGAGGGTTGGGGTGAGGGCAAATCAGGCCACTACATTTAACACAAAACCCCAATCATACCCGATAAAAACTCCAACACCCTGCCAAATCCAGCCATCACTCCTCCACATCAAGACATCAACGGCTGCAACTGCTGATACAAGCGCGCAAACACCTCGCGCTGTGGCTGATACGCCTGATGCCGCGCCGCATCCGGTTGATGCCGCTGCGCCAGTTCCAGCGACGGCCATTCGCTCGCCGGATCAACCGCCAGCTGCGCCAGTCGCGCCGCACCCAGCGCCGGACCGACTTCGCCGCCATGACAATAATCCAGCGTTTGCCCGCTGATATCCGCCAGCATCTGACGCCAGTACGCACTTCGCGCGCCGCCGCCAATCAGCATCACGGTTTTCGGCTGCACGCCGCACTCATGCACCGCATCCATGCCTTCGGCCAGCGCGAAGCCCACGCCTTCCAGCACCGCGCGCGCCAGTTCTGGTCGGCCATGCTGATGCGTTAAACCAAAGAACACGCCCTGCGCCTGCGGATTGTTATGCGGCGTGCGCTCGCCAGAAAGATAGGGCAGGAACCACACTGGCGGCACATCGCTGCGCGCTTTTTCCGCCTCACTTAGCAGTTGCGGCACATCGGCGCAGCCGGTCAGCGCCGCCGCCCAATCGAGGCAGGAAGCCGCGCTGAGAATCACCGACATCAGATGCCAGCGCTGCGGAAGCGCGTGGCAAAAGCTGTGCACCGCACGCTGTGGATTGCTGAGATAGCCGTCGCTCACCAGGAAATAGACGCCCGACGTGCCGAGCGACAGCATGCCTTGTCCCGGCTCAACCATGCCGACACCCACCGCGCCCGCCGCGTTATCGCCACCGCCCGCCACCAGCGGCACACTTTGCATGCCCCAACGCGCGGCGACATCTGGCAACAAGGTGCCGGTGATCTGATTGCCTTCAAACAGTTGCGGCATCTGGCTGCGTTGCAAATCGCAGGCGTTGAGCATCTCATCGCTCCAGTCGCGCTGCGCCACATCCAGCCACATCGTTCCCGCCGCGTCCGACATGTCGCTGGCGAACTCACCGCTCATGCGCAAGCGCAGATAATCCTTTGGCAGCAGCACTTTAGCCACCTGAGCAAAAACCTGCGGCTCATGCTGTTTTACCCACAGCAGCTTAGGTGCGGTAAAGCCGGGCATCATCAGATTGCCTGTGATGCGACGCGAATCCGGCACGCGCTTCTCCAGTTCCTGACACTGCTCGCCGCTGCGCCCGTCATTCCATAAAATTGCCGGACGCAGCACCCGACTCTCGCTATCCAGCAAGGTGGCACCGTGCATCTGCCCGCTCAGGCCAATCGCCTTCACGCCGCTGAGATCGTGCTGCTGGGCCAGCGCCTGCATGGCACGATCGGTCGCCCGCCACCAGCTTTCGGCATCTTGCTCGCTCCATAACGGCTGCGGCCGCGACACCTCCAGCGGCGCACTCTCCACTGCAATCACTTTGCCGTGCGCATCCAGCAATACCACTTTCACGCCGGAGGTGCCTAAATCGATGCCGATAACCATGCTGCGCTCCTGAAAAGTTAAAAATCAAACAAGTAGTGATTCACCAGATTCTCCAGCTGTTCCTGGCGTCCACTACGATGCTGTGGATTAAATTGCTGTTGCTGCGCCTGTTCCGCCAGCGCGGCAAGGGAAAATTCTCCCTTCAGGATCTGCTGTCCGAACTCGCCGTTCCAGCCGCTGTAGCGCTGCGCCACACGCTTATCCAGCTCGCCATCCGCCACCATACGGGCCGCGACTTTTAACGCCAGCGCCATGGTATCCATCGCGCCGATATGGCCGTAGAACAGGTCATATTTATCGGTGCTCTGACGGCGGACTTTGGCATCAAAGTTTAAGCCGCCGGTGGTGAATCCGCCCGCTTTGATGATTTCGTACAGCACCAGCGCATTCTCTTCCACGCTGACCGGGAACTGGTCGGTATCCCAGCCACACTGCATATCGCCGCGGTTAGCATCCACCGAGCCGAAAATGCCCAGCGCGATGGCCGTTGCGATCTCATGATGGAAAGAGTGACCCGCCAGCGTCGCATGGTTGGCTTCCACATTCACTTTGATCTCTTTCTCCAGCCCGAACTGCTTCAGGAAGCCATAAACTGTCGCGACATCATAGTCATACTGATGTTTCGTCGGCTCCTGTGGCTTGGGTTCAATCAGCAACATGCCGTGGAAACCGATCTTATGTTTGTGCTCCACCACCATCTGCATAAACCGGCCAATCTGCTCGCGCTCCTGACGCAGGTCGGTATTCAGCAGGGTTTCATACCCTTCACGCCCGCCCCACAGCACATAGTTCTCGCCGCCCAGAGTTTGCGTGGCCTGCATGGCGCTGCACACCTGGCTGGCGGCCCAGGCAAAAATTTCCGGATCCGGATTGGTCGCCGCACCCGCACCGTAACGCGGATGGGTAAAGCAGTTGGCGGTTCCCCACAGCAGTTTCACGCCGGTTTCCTGCTGTTTTTCCAGTAATTTATCGGTCATCACCGCGAAGTTTTCACGATAGCTTTTCAGCGAATCCCCTTCCGGTGAGACATCCACATCGTGGAAGCAGTAATAAGGCACATTCAGTTTATGGAAGAACTCAAAGGCGACATCGGCCTTTTGCTTCGCCAGCTCAAGCGCATCACCCGGCTTCTGCCACGGACGATCAAACGCGCCAACGCCAAACATATCCGCGCCGTTCCAGCAGAAGGTATGCCAGTAACAGGCTGCAAAGCGCAGATGCTCCGCCATGGTTTTACCGAGAATCACCTCGTCCGGGTTGTAATGACGAAACGCCAGAGGATTGCGGGTATTACTCCCTTCATAACGAACGCGATCAAGCTGGTCGAAATAGGCGTGCATAGTTAGCTCCTTAGCATGAGGACCCGAATGGTCAGCTTTGAGCGGTTATTGTGATGATGTAATTTACTGCTGCTCAATTACGATATTTAACACTCAACGTAAGATAATTATTATTTGTGCGCCAGCTCGCAAAATAATGTCGTTATTTTCATTCAGCCTCTCTCACGTCGTTTTTTCTGAAAGCGTTGAAATATCGATCGCGCTCATAAAATCGCAAATAAACCAAAAAACGTAATAGCCGGATAAAAATCAGTAATTGATGTCATCTGAAACTCAGGGCAACAATTCATCGGCCTGGTTATCAGCCTTACAACGACAACAGCCTCAACCTACAGGATTAATACCATGAACATGAAAAAATCACTGTTGGCCGCCTGCGCGGCTCTGGCCCTGTTTAGTCACGCGGGTAGCGCTAAAGAAGTCAAAATCGGTATGGCTATTGATGATTTACGTCTGGAACGCTGGCAAAAAGATCGCGATATCTTTGTTAAACAAGCCGAATCACTGGGCGCCAAAGTGTTTGTGCAATCGGCCAACGGCAACGAAGAAACGCAGATGTCGCAAATTGAAAATATGATTAATCGTGGCGTCGATGTATTGGTCATCATTCCTTATAACGGCCAGGTTTTAAGTAACGTGGTGGCAGAAGCGAAACGTGAAGGCATTAAAGTGTTGGCGTATGACCGCATGATAAATAACGCCGATATTGATTTTTATATCTCATTCGATAATGAGAAAGTGGGCGAATTACAGGCCGAAAGTATTGTGAAGCAAGTACCAAAAGGTAATTACTTTCTGATGGGTGGCTCGCCGGTGGATAATAACGCGCGCCTGTTCCGTGCCGGTCAGATGAAAGTGTTAAAACCTTATATTGATAATGGCAGCATTAAAGTGGTCGGCGATCAGTGGGTTGATGCGTGGCTGCCGGAAAATGCGCTGAAAATAATGGAGAACGCCTTAACCGCAAACAGCAACCACATTGATGCCGTTGTGGCGTCGAATGATGCCACCGCAGGCGGTGCGATTCAGGCATTAAGCGCGCAGGGACTTTCCGGCAAAGTCGCGATCTCCGGCCAGGATGCCGATCTCGCCGCCATCAAACGCATTATGAACGGCACGCAAACCATGACGGTTTACAAACCCATCACCGAACTGGCGACTGAAGCAGCCAAAATCGCGGTGGAACTCGGTGACGACAAACAACCCGCCAGCAACAGCAAGCTGAATAATGGCCTGAAAGATGTGCCATCGCGCCTGCTGAATCCTATTCCGGTGAACAAAGACAACATTGAAAGCACGGTAGTCAAAGACGGCTTCCACAAGCAGAGCGAACTCTGAGGCGCGAGCCCGTAAAGGAGAGAGGCCGATGTTGCTGGAAATGAACCATATCACCAAGCGTTTCGGCGCGGTGAAAGCCCTGGATGACGTGAGCCTGCAGCTGGAAGCCGGTGAAGTGATGTCGCTGTGCGGCGAAAACGGCTCGGGGAAATCGACCCTGATGAAGATCCTGTGCGGGCTGTATCCGCACGGTGACTTTGAAGGCAGTATCCATTTTGCGGGCGACGAGATTCAGGCGCAGACCATTCGTGATACCGAACGCAAAGGGATCGTGATCATCCATCAAGAGCTGGCGCTGGTGCGGCAGCTGACGGTGATGGAGAACATTTTCCTCGGCGCAGAGCTGGGACGTTTCGGCATGGTGGATGACGAAACCATGACGTTGCGTTGCCAGCAGCTGCTGGAGCGGGTCAAGCTGCAGGTATCGCCGGATACGCGCGTCGGCGAACTGGGATTAGGCCAGCAACAGCTGGTGGAGATTGCACGCGCCTTGAATAAACAGGTGCGCCTGCTGATCCTCGACGAACCGACCTCTTCGCTCACCGAACAGGAAACGGAGGTGCTGCTTAGCATCATCAAAAACCTGCGCGAACATGGCATCGCCTGCATCTACATTTCGCACAAACTCAACGAGGTAAAAGCGATTTCGGACACCGTCTGCGTGATCCGCGACGGTCAGCATATCGCGACCCGCGCGGCCGCCGGGCTGAGTGAGGATGACATCATCACCATGATGGTCGGGCGCGAGCTGACGGCGCTCTATCCGCATAGCCCACACGAGATTGGCGAAAACCTGTTGCAGGTAGAGAACCTCACGGCGTGGCATCCCATCAACCGCCATATCCGCCGGGTGGATAACGTCTCTTTTAGCCTGAAGCGCGGCGAAATTCTTGGCATTGCCGGGCTGGTTGGTGCCGGGCGAACCGAAACCGTGCAGTGTCTGTTTGGCGTTTGGCCGGGACGCTGGCAGGGCGATATTCATATCAACGGCAAGAAAGTCCGTATCAAGGACTGCCGCGCCGCCATCGCGCACGGCATCGCGATGGTGCCGGAAGATCGCAAAAAGGATGGCATCGTGCCGCTAATGGGCGTGGGCAAAAACATTACGCTGGCCGCGCTGGACCAATTTAGCCCCCGGCTTTCGCTGCTGGATGACGCGCAGGAACAACAGGCAATTAATCAGGCCATTACGCGATTGCGGGTGAAAACCTCGTCGGCGGAACTGCCGATTGGTCGCCTGAGCGGCGGCAATCAACAGAAAGCGATCCTCGCTAAATGCCTGCTGCTCAATCCAAAAATCTTAATTCTTGATGAGCCTACACGCGGCATTGATGTGGGCGCGCGCCAGGAAATCTATCTGCTGATCAATTCGCTAGTGCAGCAAGGGATTGCCGTGATTGTCATTTCGTCTGAGCTGCCCGAAGTGCTGGGCCTGAGCGATCGGGTTTTGGTGATGCATGAAGGCAAAATCAAAGCCGATCTGATTAACGATAACCTGACTCAGGAGCAGGTGATGGAAGCCGCCCTGCGGAGTGAACACTATGTTTAAGACCGAAAGTACGCAACGCGGCCTCACTACGCCGGGTAAAGGTGCGCCAGGTAAATTCTCGCTGCCAAATCTGCAGGTGCTGGTGATGCTGGGTGCGATTGTGCTAATCGCCCTGTTCTTCACCTGGACCACCGACGGTGCCTGGCTCAGCGCACGTAATGTTTCCAACCTGCTGCGCCAGACCGCCATCACCGGCATTCTTGCGGTCGGCATGGTGTTCGTCATTATCTCTGCGGAGATCGATCTCTCGGTGGGTTCGATGATGGGGTTGCTCGGCGGTGCTGCAGCTATCTTTGACGTCTGGCTCGGTTGGCCGCTGCCGCTCACCATCGTCGTGACTTTGGTGATGGGTTTGCTGCTCGGCACCTGGAACGGCTGGTGGGTGGCTTATCGCAAAGTTCCGTCGTTTATTGTCACGCTGGCGGGGATGCTGGCGTTTCGCGGCATTCTGGTCGGCATCACCGATGGCACCACGGTAGCGCCTACCAGCCCGGCGATGTCGCAGATTGGCCAAAGCTATCTGCCTGGCGGGATCGGATTTGGCTTCGGCTTTGCTGGCCTGGCGCTGTTTATCCTCTGGCAATGGCGCTTGCGTCTGCGTCGCCAACAGCTTGGTCTGGCGCAAACTTCCGTCAGCGGTGCGCTGGTGCGACAGGTCGTCACCGCCATTCTGGTACTGGGCGCGATCTGGCTGCTCAACGATTATCGCGGCGTGCCAACGCCGGTCTTGCTGCTGGCGCTGCTGCTGCTCGGCGGCATGTTTATGGCGACGCGCACGGCCTTTGGTCGCCGGATTTATGCCATCGGTGGCAACCTGGATGCCGCGCGCCTTTCCGGCATTAATGTGGCCCGCACCAAGCTGGCGGTTTTCGCCATCAATGGCGTGATGGTGGCGATTGCTGGCCTGATCCTGAGCTCACGCCTTGGCGCGGGTTCGCCTTCGGCAGGCAACATTGCCGAGCTGGATGCCATCGCCGCCTGTGTGATTGGCGGCACCAGCCTGGCGGGCGGTGTTGGTTCGGTGGCGGGCGCGGTCATCGGCGCATTTATCATGGCGTCGCTGGATAACGGCATGAGCATGATGGATGTCCCGACCTTTTGGCAGTACATCGTCAAGGGCGCCATCCTGCTGCTGGCAGTGTGGATGGATACCGCGACGCGCCGCCGGGTGTAATCGCGTGGGGGATCACAATGTGGCGCAAATTCTTTCTGCTGTCCGTCGTGCCATGCTATGCAAGGTGCTGTCGATTTAGGAGAGTGCGCCACGATGCATGAGAAACGCTTTCGCATTACGTTGCTGTTCAACGCCAATAAGGTCTATGACCGCCAGGTGGTTGAGGGCGTCGGTGAGTATTTACAGGCATCACAAACGGATTGGGACATTTTCATTGAAGAGGATTTTCGTTGCCGCATCGACAATATCCGTGAATGGCTGGGCGACGGGGTTATCGCCGATTACGACGATCCCTCGATTGAAAAACTGCTGGCGAACGTGTCGGTGCCGATTGTTGGCGTTGGCGGATCGTACCATCAGCCGCAGGACTATCCGCCGGTGCATTACATCGCCACCGACAACGCCGCGCTGGTCGAGAGCGCCTTTTTGCATTTGAAAGAGAAAGGCGTGAACCGCTTTGCATTCTATGGCTTGCCCGCAGCCAGCGGCAAACGCTGGGCGCAGGAGCGTGAACATGCGTTTCGCCAGCTGGTGGCGCGCGAGCGTTATCAAGGCGTGGTTTATCAGGGCATGGAAACCGCGCCGGAAAATTGGCAGCACGCTCAAAACCGTCTGGCTGACTGGCTGCAAACCCTGCCGCAGCAAACCGGCATTATCGCCGTCACCGATGCGCGTGCGCGCCATCTGCTGCAGGCCTGTGAATACCTCAAAATTCCGGTGCCGGAGAAGCTCACGGTGATCGGGATTGATAACGAGGAACTGACGCGTTATCTGTCGCGCGTGGCGCTCTCGTCCGTGGCGCAGGGTTCACGCCAGATGGGTTATCAGGCGGCAAAACTGCTGCATCGCCTGCTGGATAATCAGCCTCTGCAACTGCAGCGAATTCTGGTACCACCGGTAAAAGTGATTGCGCGACGCTCCACCGATTTCCGCTCCTTGCACGATCCTGCGGTGATTCAGGCGATGCATTACATCCGCTTTAACGCCTGCAAAGGCATTAAAGTTGAACAGGTGCTGGATGCCATCGGCATCTCGCGATCGAATCTGGAAAAACGTTTCCGCGATGAAACCGGCGACACCATTCACGCCATGATTCACCGCGAAAAACTGGAGAAAGCGCGCGAGCTGCTGGCGTGTTCTTCGCTGAGCATCAATGAGATCTCACAAATGTGTGGTTACCCGTCGCTGCAATATTTCTATTCGGTGTTTAAAAAGAGTTACGCCAATACGCCGAAGGAGTATCGGCAGCTTCACGGTGAAAACGTGCTGTGACGCACGGCTGAGATCAAGAATTCCGCCGTGATTGTCGCTATACTCCTGCGGCATCTTCAAAGGAAGATCGTCGTCTCCGGTGAGGCGGCCGGATTTCAAATCCGGTTGGGGCCGCCAGCGGTCCTGGGCAGGTTCGACTCCTGTGATCTTCCGCCACTTTTTTGTTTCATTCAGCTAACTCAACAACCCCGCCCCCACATTCACCGACAATCCCAAAATCGCCAGATTGAATACAAACGAAATCACCGACTGTAACAGAGCGATTTGCCGCATATCCGTGGTGCCCGTTGCCACATCGGCGGTTTGCGATGCTACCGCGATGGTGAAAGAGAAGTAGAGAAAATCCCAGTATCCCGGCTGCTCGGGCTTTTCAGGAAAGATCATCGGCGTGACATCCTTGCTGCGCCGCAGATAGTGATGGTGCGCGTAATGCATGGCGAATGACGTCGGAAGCAGCGCCCAGGAAACCACCAAGGTTGCCGCTGTCAGCAGCAGATGCAGAACGCGCGGCGTTCCCGTCAGGCTCTTCAGCGTGGTGAGCTCCATCAGGATCGCCAGAATGCTGACCAGGCAGGTGAGCGTTACCATACTCAACACCAGCGTCGCGCTTTCATCCTCGATTTTTGCAATATGCGGAATATCTTTGGCCTCAGTGCCTAACATGCGCAGCCACAGAAAAGCGAGATAGAGCCATGCCAGCACGTTCCAGCCAATCAGCAGCCGCTGCAACATGCCCAGATGCGCAGGCAGGAAGAA
The DNA here is from genome assembly GCF_019091025.1 of Pantoea sp. GbtcB22. Taxonomy (NCBI): domain Bacteria; kingdom Pseudomonadati; phylum Pseudomonadota; class Gammaproteobacteria; order Enterobacterales; family Erwiniaceae; genus Pantoea; species Pantoea sp. GbtcB22. Next base: position 91,022 of record NZ_JAGXKB010000006.1, on the reverse strand, counting down.
ATAACAGGCCACGCCAGCGACTATCGAAATCAGCAAACGCAGGCGCGCGCGAAGGTAATGCATCAAGGAAAGGCTCATGGTGTCAGAGGCTTAGTGAAGGAAGGTGGATAGGTTAACTGTAGACGCTGATAAAGGGGTTGTAATTGCGGAGCACCCCAACCGTTTACCAAATCTGCTGCGCTGCAGTTGATAAAATAATCGCCAATCGACTAATGAGCTTCATTGCGTCTCTCTGGCATACTGTGCACCAGATCCTAAAAGAGCGGAGGCGACATGTCAGAGGAGCAATCCACACCATCACCAGCAGGCGAATTTGTCATGTTTGCGAGCGGCGATGGGAAAGTGCGGGTTGAATGTCGCTTCGAGCAGGAATCGCTTTGGCTTTCGCAAGCATCAATCGCCACCCTTTACCAAATCACGCCGCAAGCCATTACACAGCACATTAAAGCGATCTATGACGAAGGCGAACTTGAACAAAACGCAACCTGTAAGTCTTACTTACAAGTTCAACAGGAAGGAACTCGTCAAGTCAGCCGCAATACCCTTCATTACAATCTGCCAATGATTCTCGCTATCGGTTATCGCGTCCGCTCTGCTCGCGGTACTCAGTTCCGCCAATGGGCAACGCAAACCCTGCAAGAATATTTGATTAAGGGATTTGTGATGGACGATGAGCGGCTGAAAAATCCGCCGGTTGGTTCATCCGCAGTACCTGACTATTTCGATGAAATGCTGGAGCGTATTCGCGACATTCGCGCCAGTGAGCGTCGGATGTATTTACGCGTTCGCGAGATTTTTGCCTTAGCGGCTGACTATCAACCTTCCCTCAAAGAGACCACGCAGTTTTTTCAAACCATTCAGAACAAATTGCACTTTGCCTGTACCGGTTATACCGCTGCCGAGCTGATTCATTTGCGCGCCAACGCCAGCCAACCTCATATGGGTTTGACCAGTTTCAAAGGTGAAGAGGTGCGCAGAAGCGATGTCACCGTGGCTAAAAATTATCTGGTTCAGGACGAAGTGAGCGAGCTTAATCGCGTGGTCACGATGTGGCTGGATTTCGCAGAAGATCAAGCGCGCCGCCGCCAGCAGGTTTTTCTTCGCGATTGGCAGAGCAAACTCGATCAATTTTTGCAGTTTAACGATCGCGATGTGCTGCAAGGTGCAGGTTCAATCAGTAAGAAAATTGCCGATGAAAAAGCGCAGGCTGAATACGGTCAATTCGCCGAGCAACAGCGTCGTTTAAAAGAGGCAGAAGGTGAAAACAACATCGCCGGTCTACTGCAGTGGCAGACAAGCCCTAAGAAATCGAAATGATCGCCGCTGGGCCGCATCCCGCCCTTTCACTCCTCAACTTATACACACCCACGCTTTACTTCCCCACCTATCTCCGCCACTTTGCTCCTTCATCGCATTGTGGAGCCAGGCATGTTAATCCATCCAACCGATACTCTGACTTTTTCCGGCAATCCGCGTCAGGCTGAGCTGCGTCAGCGCCTGCTGCAGCCGGATGCGCCGAAAGTGATTGCCGCTGCGTTAGCGAAGCAGCTGGACCGTGAAACCTTCACCCATCGCCACGCTGCCGGGCAGCTCTTCTGTTTGAAGCAGGGATTGATGACGGTGAAAACGCCGTCGGGTATTTTCGCCAATCCGCCGCGACTGGTGGGCTGGATTCCGCCCTACTTTGAACATGCGATCATCGGGCCGGGCCCGGTGCTTGGCTGGACAGTATTGGTGGACGACGCGCTGGCCGCACCCTTGCCGGATCATCCCGTCCTGCTTTCCTGCCCGTCGGTGCTGGAGCCGCTGGCGGAAAGACTGGCAACCTTGTCGCCCGATCACTGGGGCAGCGCGCGCTACCATCGCCTGTGCGAGGTGTTCCTGGATGAGTTATATGAATCGACCGAACATCCGCTGACGTTACCGCTGCCAGTAGAACCGCGCTTGCTGCAGATTGCGCGCCTGTTAATGGACGACCCCGCCGATACGCGTACCGGGCCCGAACTGGCGCGCTGGGCAGGACTCAGCCCGCGCAGCCTCAGCCGTCATTGGGCCAGCGCGGTCGGCATGAGTTTGACGCGCTATCGCCAGGTTTCACGTTTACTCAAATCACTGGAAGGATTGGCCGCGGGCAAAAGTGTGCAGCAAGTGGCGTGGCAGGTCGGATTCGACAGCGTTAGCAGCTACATCAGCGCTTTTCGCAGCGCGTTTGGCTCAACGCCCGGCAAATACTTTACGCCGCCAGCCGACTCTGCGGATGCAAAAACAGCAAACTAGCAGGCCCATCAATGTCCGGCAAACTGTGCTGATATTTGCGACGGAACGCGCCTGGCGGCAGGTCGAACATGCGGCGGAAGGTGCGGCAGTAAGTTTGCTGCGAGTCGAAGCCATATTTGATGGCGATATCCATCAGCGGCATATTGCTGTTCAACAGCGCAATCACCGAAACCGTTAACTTGCGCTCGCGAATATAGGTACCCAGCGCGACGCCGGTGTAACTGCGAAACAGTCGCTGCAGATGCCACTGCGAATACCCCGCGCGGCGCGCTACGGTTTCCAGAATGAGTTTCTGCTCAATGTTGTCCTCAATCCAGAGCATCAGTTGCTGCATAAAGGCGGCGTGCATATCCATCTTTCCTCCTGATGTCGAAATGAATACCGTGATACCGATAAATCGTCGCACATCCCGTAGCGGCGCGATTTATCGCGCAATAAATTGCGCCGCTACGATCAGTGCGCTCTGAAATTTCGGTGTCAGCGATTAACTGATAAGCATTATAAGAAGACGTTAGCTGGCTATGTGATGGTCAAAAGCCAATAAATAACGATAACTCGCCAATTTATGGCTGTTCCTACAGCTAGGACTCTTCGGCATCTTGTAGCCAAATGCATCATGTAATATTGTTAGTTACATGAAATGATACTTTGAGATGAAAAGGAGAATGTATGAGCAGCTTAATAATATCGAACCTGTCAATATGCCTGGCGATCGCACTGGCATCGGCCAGTATTTCCATGACAATTACCCAAACTGAGCTATTCGCGGGATTACGCGCATGGACCGCTAAAAAGAACGCATTATTGGGTCACTTGTTTCATTGCTTCTATTGCATGAGCCACTGGGTGGTATTTTTCGGCATGGTGGTTTATCACCCTGATTTATTACATAGCGGAATGGCAATTGCTGACTGGCTGATGACAGCATTTATCACCCTCACGCTAACAACCTTTATTAATGGTTTGATGTTTAAGGTTTTCCAGGCGGCCATTACTACGCACGTCATGAAGCATGAAGCACAAATCACCTTACAAAAACAGGATTAACCGATGTGATGAATAGCCGGGAAAAATCGGTTATTCACTGCATTTAGGGAAGGTATCGGACGGGAGGCCAAGTTTAGCCATTTTACTCAGATAATCGTCGCTAATATCGGCAACAGTAATTTGGCTAAAGCGCTTCAACAACAGCGCTTCCGCTTCGCTAAGGGTTTGATCGAGTTGCGCATCAACGGCATGCTCAACCAGACAAGGCGAGGGCTCCGCAGCCGGGCCAATGCTAAACAGCGCTGGTGCGCCGATTGCCTGATAAACATCCAGCAGGGATATTTCCGTTAACGCCACACGCAGCTCCCATCCACCACCGTGCCCTTTTTCTGACACCACATACCCTTTATCACGCAGGCCGGACATCATCCTGCGCACCACCACCGCATTAGTGCCCAACATTTTAGCCATCGTTTCTGAAGTGGCGCGTTTAACGTGCCGATCCAGATGTATCAGTGCGTGCAACGAGCGGGACAAGCGATTATCGCGCGGCATAAATCATTCCTCTAAAATTCACCACACTCTAACAAAGGAGTAAAGTGGCAACAATTTATCGCGCTATCATCGAGTCAAAAGCTTAATCATCAGCGTTTACGGATATGACACGAAAATATCAAGGAGAACACCATGAAAGGAATTCACCCCGCGCAGAGGAGCGATTTCGAGGCGATAACCACGGTATGGGAAGCCTCGGTGCGGGCGACGCATCATTTCCTGCAAGATGCGGATATCCGCGCTCTGCGCCCGTTAGTGCGCGAGCAATATTTGCCGATGGTTGAGCTGCGTGTTTATCGCGATGAACAACAGAACATCGTCGGTTTTCTCGGCGTGGCGGATAATCGGCTGGAGATGCTGTTTGTCGCGCCGCAAGTGTTTGGTCTCGGCATAGGCAAACAGCTACTGCGCTTCGCCATCGAACAAATGAATGTCACCGAACTGGATGTGAACGAGCAGAATCCGCAGGCGCTAGGTTTCTATCAGCATCAGGGATTTGTTATCACCGGCCGCTCGCCGCTGGATGGTCAGGGAAATCCTTTTCCGCTGCTTCATCTGCGCTATGCGCCGTGATTTAAATGGTCGCGCCCATTGAAAGGCGATAATGCAGGTCGACCTGCTCGATGGTGGGCTGCTGGTTGATCTTTTTCAGGATGATCTCCGTCGCCACTTTTCCCATCTCAAAGCGCGGCGTGATCACGCTAGCTAAGCGTGGCGTGGTTGCCTGACCAATTTCCAGCCCGTGAAAACCGGCAATCGCCATCGCTTGTGGCACGGCAATGCGCGCCGCCTGACACTCCTGCAGCACGCCAACCGCCAGATCGTCATTGGTACAAAGAATCGCATCCATCTCCGGATAGAGCTGGCGCGCCAGCGTCATCATGCCGGTGCCAATCGATACCGAAGAGACCTTGTTCGGCACAATCCGGCCCGCAGGCAACCCGGCCGCTTCAACCGCATCGCGATAACCGGCGTAGCGTTGCTCATCACGGCGATCGGACATCGAACCAAAATAGATAACGCGCTGTTTGCCGCTGGCCAGCAGCATCGCCGTCATGTCGTAGCCGGCGCGATAGTTGTCGAAGCCCACATTGATGCGTCCCCGCGCCTCGGTCAGCCCCATCACTTCCGCCACCGGAATGTTGGCGGCGTTTAGGTATTTTTCTGCGCGCACGGTGTGCACGGATTCGGTCAGGATCAGCCCTTTGATGTTAAAGGCCAGCACCGTGGCGATCTGCTCCTCTTCACGCTGGGCGTTGTAGTCGTAATTGACCACCAGCGTTTGATAACCGTGCGCGCTGGTCACCGATTCAATACCCGCCAGCAAGTCGGCAAAGATTTGATTATTAAAAGAAGGAATTAACACGCCGATGCGCGGTGGGTTCTGTTTGGTCGCTGAGACATTTTCGCTATCCGCGACGTAGCCAATTTCGGCAATCACGCTGGCGATTTTCTCCGCCGTTTCCGTTTTGACCTTTTCCGGCGTGCGCAGATAGCGACTTACCGTCATTTTGGTGACGCCCGCCAGGGTAGCAATATCGTCCAGAGTGATGCGCTGCGTTTTCATTACGGCGTCCGCAAAGAGGGGCTGATAATCAACGTATTATGCCCGTTGCCTGTTAAAAAATGAAACGCACCCGTGCGCTCCGTCGGGTGAAATAAACCCGGCAAACCCACGTATTCAACAGAATGAAAATTCCAATAAAAAGCAAATTGTGCAATGCCCTTACTGAGTGAGTTGATGAAAAACCTATCATTTCATTGGGCTATAAGCATACTCCTGACGACTTATTCGGCAATTTTCGCCACCCCCTTCACACTTTTCGGAAAAAATGATCCAAATACCATCATTTAGAACATATATTCCAACACGAAGACCTCGCGTGAATAAAAGTTGAACATCGAAACCTACACCACCCTCTTTCTGGACAAGTAACGTTCAGGCCGTAGAGACAAGGGGCTATAACAATGGATACCAGGCAAAAACGCTACAACATGAAGTATGTCATTCTCTGCTGTACTGTCGCGGCATTCGGCGGTCTGCTGATGGGATATGACTCTTCCATTATCTCCGGTGCAATCGAACCCTTAAGTGAATATTTCCAGTTAACGCCCGCTGAAACCGGCTGGGCCGTTTCCAATATCCTGCTCGGCAGTTTGATCGGCTGCTTTATGGCACCGCGCCTCAGTGACAAGCTGGGACGTAAAAAATCCCTCGCCATCACCGCCCTGCTGTTTACCGTTTCGGTAATCGGCACGGCGCTGGCGCATAACTTCACCGTGTTCGTCATCTTCCGCATGATTGGCGGATTAGCGATTGGCCTGGCGTCGGTAATTTCGCCTATCTATCTGGCCGAGCTGTCGCCTTCGAAGTTTCGTGGCCGTACCACCGCGCTCTATGCGGTGTGCTGCGTCGGCGGACAATCGGTGGTGTTGCTGACCAACTACTTCATCACCAAATCCACCTTGCCGGATGTGATGATCAACATGGGCTGGCGCTACATCCTCGCCACCGCGCTGGTGCCGTGCGCGCTGTTTATTTTGTTCATCGCCTTTATCCCGGAATCACCGCGCTGGAACGTGCTGAAAGGCAAGTACGATGAAGCGCTGGATACGCTGACCAAAATCTCTAACCGCGAACATGCCGAAAGCGTGTTCAACGAAATCAAACATTCGTTTTCTGATAAAACCGCGCAGCAGCACAAATCGCGTCTGCGTCTGGATAAAACCACCATTCCATTGCTGATTGTCGGCATCGGTTTGGCGGTGGGTAACCAGATCAGCGGTATCAACGTCATTCAGTACTTTGGGCCAACCTTGCTGAAAAACGTCGCGGGCAGCACTGACTCAGCGCTGCTGCAAACCTTCTGGCTGTCGATTTGTCAGTTTATTGGCGTGCTGGCGGGGATGATGCTGATCGATAAAGTCGGTCGTCGTAAGCTGCTGCTGCTGGGCGCAATCACCTCTTGCGTGTGCCTGACCTACTCCTTCATCGCCTTCTATTACCACTTGCCGGGTATGCTGGCGGTTATTGGCCTGTTCGCTTACATGATTTTCTTCGGTATGACGTGGGGGCAGATCGTCTGGACGGTGCTGGGCGAAGTGTTCCCAACCGAGATTCGTTCGATTTGCGTGGGGATTTCCATCTGCGCGATGTCGATGGCCAACTTTGTTATCAGCAGCACCTTCCCGATCATGAACAGCAGCCCGATGCTGCTGGATATGTTCCACGGTGGCTTCCCACTGTTGCTGTTCGCGATCTTCTCGCTGGGTATGTACTTCTTCACCTTCCGCTATCTGCCAGAAACGGCCGGCGTGTCGCTTGAGAAGATTCATGCGCTGGTGCTGCGTAAATTTAACGTCGAAGCAGAGTTGCCGGAGACGACGTCCACCGTGAAGGCGAGCGAATCATTTGATATTCCACGGCATTAATCGGTAAGGATAGGGATCTGCAGGGCGCCCTCTATGGCGCCCTTGTTAACTCAGGCGTTCGTACTGCTCAATCACCGCCAGCGCTAAGCCGTTGGCCGGATCGATACGCAGCGGCAAGAAATGCAGCGCGGTATGGGCGAAGGTAAAGGCCAGCGCACCGGCCTGCGCCGCCTGCTGCACCGCCTGCACAAACGCTGGCTGCGCATTCCACGGCCCATCAATAATGATGCTGGCCGGATTCACCAGCTGCATCACCTGACTCAACGCGTTGCCCAAGTGGGTGCCCGCCTGCGTCATCACCTCTTTCAGGATTTCCGGTTCGCTCTCGCCATTCTGCCAGCGCAGGCCCGGTTTACGTTTTGCCAGCTGCTGCTGAATGGCCGGCTTGCTCACCAGCGTTTCCAGACAACCTAAGCGGCCGCAGCTACAGCGTTCGCCGTTGGGTTGCACGGTAAGATGGCCGATCTCGCCCGCCGTCCAGCTGCTGCCGGTAAACACTTCGCCGTGTTCCACCAGCGCGCCACCTAATCCTTCAGAAATTCGCAGATAGAAATGGCTTTGCGACTTATTCAGTTCGAGTTGCTGCACCGAAAGCAGGGCCGCCGCTTTGACGTTATTCATGATGCGCAGCGGCAGCGGCATCTCGTGGCTGAGAATGGTCATCACATCCACATCCTGCCAGCCCAAATGCGCGGAAAAATGCACCCAGCCGCGATGCGGATCGATGATGCCAGGGAAACCAATCGCCACGCCGAGCAGCTCGGGATGCGCCGCGTGCAAGGTCTGGCACACTTCCACCAGCTCATGCAGCAACTGCTCGGGATCGCTGGTTTCGGTACGCCAGGTTTGCTCGGCAATCACCTGCGAGAAATAGTCGCACACGCGCCAGTGAATTGCCTGGCGCTCCACCATGATGCCCGCGCTTTTCAGCTTTTCGGCGCGCAGCGAGATTTCGATTTTCGGTCGTCCTGCTGACGCCACGCTAACCGGGCCGAGCTCATTGATCAGCCCGGCTTCCAGCAAATCATCGACAATCAGTGAAACGGTGTTTTTGCTCAGCTCGAGCGCTAATGCCAGATCCTGGCGGGAGGTGATGCGGGTGGTGCGCAGTTGCATCATCACCCGCTTCAGGTTGTTCAGGCGAAGTAGTGCTGGACCTTTACCGGCTGCTTTCATAGCACTCCTCAATACTCATCACCGCGCACACGGCTGCGATAACTTTCCCAGTCAAAGCGCACCCACAAGCTGTTGCCGAGGCGCATACGGTCCATCACGCGTTCACCCAGCAGCGAATTCATGCCGGCGGGATCGAGGTTCGATAACATGCCCGTTGGGCGTTTCGACGATGAGCGGCGATCAACAATCTGATTGATGATCACTTTTTCATAGCGCGATTCACTCTGCATGCCGATCTCATCGATCACCAGCAGATCCACATGGCTGAGATCGTGCAGCAGGCGCTCTTCAGTTAAATCGCTGCCGCCGCTGAAAGTGCCTTTCATGCTCGACATCAAGTCGGCCACGGTCACAATCAGCACGCTTTTACCGCGAATAATCAGATCGTTACCAATCGCTGCGGCAAGGTGGTTTTTACCGGTGCCGGGACGACCGGAAAAAACAAAACTGGAGATGCTGTTTTCAAATCCGGCGGCGTATTCGCGCGCCATGGCCAGCGCTTTGCGCTGCCCATCATTTTCCACGCGATAGTTGTCGAACGAGCAGTTCATGTGCAGCTCGCGGATGCCCGAGCGCCCCATGATGCGCTGCATTTTCATCGCGCGGTTTTCTCGCACAATCGCTTCCGAGCGCAAGCGGCCCTGTTCCTGGTTCCAGGCCAGCAGCTCCGCGCCGCTTTTGAATTTCGGCTGCACTTCGGACGGCATCATCTTTTTCAGGCGACTAAAAAGATCGTTCGGCGTTTTCATTACTCACCTCGGAATCCATCGGGAATATCGTAATCAGTATTGCTGATTTGCGTGAGATCGCGCTTTGGCTGTCCGCCATTGGCGGCGCGATTCATCTGCACGCTGCGCGCTAGCTTCTGCTGCCACTGCACATGATGGAACAAACGGCCTTCCGCCTGCCAGTACGCCACAAACGTGGCCAGCTCGGCGGCGGTAACCGGTTCACTCAACGCCACGCCCCAGATGGCGGCCTGACGCTGAAAATCGCCATCGGGCTGCCAGCCTTCATACATTGCGAACTTGCCCACCGGCGTGGCGATGGGCGCGCTTTCGGTCTGAAACAGACTCTCATCCAGCGTGACATCATTGGGCTGCTGCGCGGCGGCTTCCAGCGCCAGCAGCTGCGCCAGACGCTGCGGCGTGAGCGCATAAAACGCCGGCGTATTGTTATGCAGCACCGCCAGCGTGCCGTTATCGGCCTGCTGCAGCACGGCGAGCGGGTCATGGCAGAAGCCATCCAGCCCCACCAACGTTGAAGATAAGATTTTGACTGACATGAAGAAACCTGACGTTAACCAGCATGGTGCGCCGGGCGGCAAATTCAGCCCGGCGTTATGCGGTAAGTGTACCTGTTTTAGGACAAGTGATCGTCAAAAAGGTCGCAGCGATTAGCGTGGCATCGTCAGCGGTTCGGCGCGATCCACATGGCGTGACGCGTGCGGCACCCGAACCGCGACAGGCTGCGGCCGGGTTTGCCAAAGATAGCGAGCCGATGCGATCAGGCACAGGCTGTAGCCAAACATCTCGCTGCCCTCTTCCGCCATGTTTTTTACCACGCGGTTATAGCCATCGAGCATCAGATGTTCCCACAGCTGATGCATGCCAAACAGGCGCGAAAACACCAAAATAGCCAGTAAACCTGCGGCCATCATCTGCCAGCTGCGATGCTGAACCAGCGACGCCAGCCCGGGCAGGATCTGGCGCGGCTGGCGGAAGGCCATCGCCAGACAGGCCGCCGTCGTCGCCAGCGCAAACCACAGCCAGGCGCCGTGCCTGATGAAATCGAACAGGAAGTCCATCTCACGAATCAGCATGCAGCTGTAAAAACCGCCGACCAGGATCAGCACGCTGCGTTGTGATGGCCGCTGCCAGGCCGAGAGGAAATAGAAGGTGGCGATGAGCAAGAGCATCAGCTCCTGGGTGATTTCGGTGAAGGAGGTTTCGTGCAGGGCATCGTTCATCCAGTTGACGTCGATGTAGACCATCGCCATACAGAAAACGAGCACCAATCCACTGATGAGAAAGGCCGTAACTTCACGGCTAATAAGAATAATATTGTTGCGCATATTGTGACCAAAGTAATGATTAGCGCGCTTAGTATATGGACCTCAAGTTTTGTCACTTCTCTTTTTATGCCGATTAGAAGCTGGCGCTGACGCCCAGGCTATAAATAAACTGCTCGCCGCTGGTCACTGCGCCGGTTTGCGCAAAAGAAGCAAAGGCCGCCATATTTTGCCCCAGCGGCATATTTGCGCCGACGCTGACATCCACCCAATTGTTTTCCCGTCCGTTGATATCCTCGGCTCGTTCGCGGGTGGGCGATGGCAACTCTTCATTTACCAGATGGCTGTAACTCACCTGCGCCCACGGCGATATCCCACTAAGGCTGGAATCCACGCGCCAGCCAACGGAGGCAATGTGCTCGGCGTTGTTGCTATCCACTCCTGCGCACTTCGGACAGCTCAAGGTCGAATCATCTACCGCAAACTGCGCCACCGGCCCGGTGCTCACCGCTTTACTCATCGGCATCGACCAACCGGCAGAGTAGCGATTAACAAAAGGCGTAGCGCCGACGCTGGCGGTTTCACTGTGCATCACCAGCGCGTAGTCTTTCGGCGAGTTAAGCGCGGCGTCAAACAGGTTGGCATCGGGGTTTTCTGTCAACATCAGGTGATTACTGGAAATTTTTTCAGCAAGTATGGCGTTGTAATCGGGTGCGCTATTCTGGCTCGATTGATCAAAGGCATAGGTATTCCCGGCCAGAAAAAAAGGCCATACACTGCCAAAAGCCAGCGCGATTATATGCTGGCCTGTCCGCTGACTTTTCTGCAACATGAAGGACTCCTGACGAGCCGGGAAGAGATGGGCGTTTAGGTTTTATAAGATCTATATCGGCGCCCCTTGTATAACTATTAATCGCTTTTGCCATTCGTCAAGGGAACTACCGCTATTTCATAGGCTAAGGGAGTGATGCAATGCAACGTTGTGGCTGGGTAACTGAGGATCCACTGTATCTGGCGTACCACGATAAAGAGTGGGGCGTGCCGCAAACCGATAAGCGAGTCTTATTTGAAATGGTCTGTCTTGAAGGCCAACAGGCCGGACTTTCATGGATTACGGTACTGAAAAAACGCGAAAACTACCGCCGCGCGTTCCATGAATTTGATCCCGCAGCCGTGGCGTTGATGGATGAAAGCGACATAGCACGGTTGATGCAAAATGCGGGACTGATTCGCCATCGCGGCAAGCTGGAAGCGATCATCAACAATGCGCGTGCCTTGCTGGCGCTGGAAGCCACCGGAGAGGAGTTTTCACGCTTTATCTGGTCTTTTGTCGACCATACGCCGATTTTGCACCGTTACGCGAATTACAAAGACGCGCCAACGACCTCCGAGCCCGCGATTGCGCTGTCGAAAGCACTTAAGAAGCGTGGTTTTAAATTCGTCGGCCCCACAACCTGCCACTCATTTCTACAGGCCTGCGGCTTAATTAACGATCATCAAACCAGCTGTTTTTGCCATCCTGATAATCTTTAAAGCAAAAGTTTACAAATTAAGACTGACCCTCACGCATTTCCCCATAATTGAACGGCATAATAGTGCCGTTTTGGGGCTTTTCCCCGTTTAAATCTGTGAGGGATTTTTCATGAATAAGCGTATTTTGGCGCTGACCTTGTTACTGAGCGGCAGCCTCGCGCTGTCGGGTTGTACCACCAATCCCTATACCGGCGAATCGCAGGCGGGCAAATCGGGTATCGGTGCCGGTTTGGGCGCGGTGCTGGGTGCGGGCGTGGGCGTGCTGTCGTCGTCGAAGAAAGATCGCGGTAAAGGTGCGTTGATTGGCGCGGCGTCCGGTGCTGCACTGGGCGGCGGCGCGGGCTATTATATGGATGTGCAGGAAGCGAAACTGCGCGACAAAATGCGCGGCACCGGCGTCAGCGTGACGCGTCAGGGCGACAACATCGTGCTCAACATGCCAAATAATGTCACCTTTGATTCCAACAGCAGCAACCTGAAACCGGCGGGCGCCAACACCCTGACCGGCGTGGCGATGGTGCTGAAAGAGTATCCAAAAACCGCCGTGAATGTGGTGGGCTACACCGACAGCACCGGCACGCGCGCGCTGAATATGCGCCTGTCACAGCAGCGCGCCGACAGCGTGGCCAGCGGTCTGATTCTGCAAGGCGTGGCGCAAAACCGTCTGCGCACCCAGGGTTTAGGCCCGGATAATCCGGTTGCCAGCAATAGCACCGAAGACGGCAAAGCGCAGAACCGTCGCGTTGAGATCACCCTCAGCCCGCTGGGCTAAAAGTAAAGAGCCGATCTGCACGAACAGATCGGCTTTTGTCACATTTTTTCGCCTCTTTTGACACCATCTTTGTTAGAAAAAGCTAAAAAATTCGTAACCGATAGAGCCGCCTTTTCCTTTATGCTAGCGTGATCAAAAATTGATCAGTGGGACGCTATCATGTCACTCAAAGCCATCGCCGCTACCCTTGGCCTCTCTGTTACTACCGTGAGCCGGGCGCTAAATGGCTATGACGATGTAGCGGCCGTCACGCGTAAACGCATTGAAGACGAAGCGAATGCGCGCGGCTATCGCCCCAACGACGCTGCCCGCCGCCTGAAAACCGGGCGCGCCAATGCGGTCGGTCTGCTCTTTCCCATCAGCCACGCCTCGCTCAATGACAGCTATTACAGCCAAATGCTGCTGATGCTCGATCAACGCCTCGCCCAGCACGATATTGATTTGTTGTTGCTGCCTGACAAACCGCAAGGGCAACAGCGTAAGCTGATCCGCATGCTGCGCAGCGGCGCCATCGATGCGCTGATTTTAACCCACACCCTGCCGCAGGATGCGCGACTGCAACGCTTGCAGCAGAAGGGTTTCCGCTTCCTGACGCTCGGCCGCAGCGAGCTGCCGCTGCCATACGCATGGATTGATTACGATAATCACGCCGGTACCTTTCTGGCGGCAGAACACTGCCTGCAACAAGGTTGGCCACGTCTGGCCTATCTCGGCAGTAACGAAACGGCGACTTACATCCTCGATCGCCGCCAGGGTTTCATTGATGCGCTGATTCAGCATCAGGCGCCGGTCGATCAATCCCTGATGGCCGCGCTACCCGCCACACGCCGCTCCGGCTATCAGCAAACCAATGCCTGGCTGGCGCAAGGCGACGCGCCGCAGGCGATCATCACCGATTGCAGCACGCTGGGTGAAGGTGCCGCGATTGCGCTGCAGCAGGCGGCCCGCCTGAAGGGCGCGCAGGCGATTCCGCTGTATGTGTATGATGGATTGCCGCCCGATTCGATTGTCGATCAGCCGGTGAACACCATTCTGCAATCATCGCAGCAGCACATTGGCGAGCGCATCGCCGAAATGGTGCTGCAACTGCTCGATGATGTGCCGCCTGGCGATCTGCAAACGCTCTGGCAGCCGGTGCTGCGACTCACTTCTGACGCGCAATGATTGCGCCTGGCGCGAGCTGTGTTAGTCTTCGCCTGTTTCTTTTCAGCAGGTGTAAGCAATGAAAACCAGGCCGCCACGAGCCACAATCAGTGACGTTGCCCGTACGGCAAAAACCGGTAAAACCAGCGTTTCCCGCTATCTGAATGGCGAAGTGAATCTGCTCTCGCCCGATCTCAAAGCCCGTATCGAACAGGCCATCGCCGAACTCAACTATCGTCCCAGCCAGATGGCACGCGGACTGAAACGCGGCCGCACGCGTTTGATTGGCCTGATCATTGCCGACATCACCAATCCATACTCGGTTGACGTGCTGAGCGGCATCGAAGCGGCGTGTCGTGCGCAGGGCTTTACCCTGCTGATGTGTAACACCAACAACGAAGTCGATCTCGAACAACATTACCTGCAACTGCTCAGCAGCTATCAGGTGGAAGGCATTGTGGTTAATGCCGTGGGCATGCATGAAGAAGTGCTCAATCGCCTGCAACAGTCGATGCTGCCGATGGTATTGATTGACCGGAAAATCCCCGATTTCGCCTGCGATATGGTGGGGCTCAACAACGTTGAAGCCTCCACGGTTGCGACCCAACATTTGCTGGATAACGGCTATCAAGCCCTGCTCTTCCTTAGCGAGCCGCTCGGCAGCGTTAATACACGCCGTGAACGTCTGCGCGCCTTCTACGATACGGTAAAAAACGTACCTCAGATTGCGGCAGAGAATGCCGAGATAGCGCTGCATCAGCCCGACGCGCTGGAAAAACAGCTGCGGGAATTCCACCAGCGCCATCCCGACAAACGCTGTGCGGTGATCGCCGCCAACGGCGCGCTGACCTTGCAAGTGGCGCGCGCGCTGCAGCGCCTTGCGCTGCGCTGGGGCGAAGCGATTGGCCTGCTGGGCTTTGACGAACTGGAATGGGCGGCGCTGGCGGGCGTCGGCATCACCACCTTGAAACAGCCCACCTGGCAGATTGGTTACGCCGCACTGGAGCAGGTTATCGCGCGCATTGAGGGCAGCGAGCAATCGGTCAGCGAACAGCTCTTCTCCGGCGAACTGATCGTACGCGGCTCCAGCCAGCCGCTGCGCTAAGCCGGCCTTTTATGGCTCACTTCGTGAGCATGATCATAATTTCACGGTCTGCGCCTTTCCTTTGGAACCGGTTCCATTTAGGTTTTTTATAACGAATGGGATGTGGTCATGCCCGGAGAAACGTGATGAAACCAGAAATTATTGTTGTAACTGCCGCATACGGCGCGCAGAAAGTAGCGGAATTGGGTGGCCAGGCCGCGCTGTTGCCGCTGATCAAACAGGCCGGCGCGGATGGCGTCGAAATTCGTCGCGAGCTGTTCAACGAAAATGAACTCTGCCTGCTGCATGCGCTGGGCAATGCGATTTCCCAGCATCGGCTGAGCGCCAGCTATTCCGTGCCGGAAGCGTTGTGGCTGGATGATGGTGCGCTGAATCCGCGTCTGGCGCAGTTCCTGCAGGAAGCCGAACAAATCGGCGCTCAGCGCCTGAAAGTGGCGCTTGGCCATTTCGTTGAACTTGATGCGCGCGCGCTGCTCGATGTACTTAAAGCATCAACGGTGACGCTGGTGGTTGAGAACGATCAAACGCCAGACAGCAAACTGGCGCCGATGCTGCGCTTCTTCCATCAGGCTTGCGATGCCGCATTGCCGCTGGATATGACCTTCGATATGGGCAACTGGCAGTGGACCGGCGAAGACGGTTTGCAGGCCGCCGCGCAACTCAGTCGCTACGTCAGCTACATCCACGTTAAAGCAGCGGTGCCACACGGCGCTACTTTCCGCGCGATCGCGCTGGATCAGGCTGACGATAGCTGGCGCACGCTGCTGAACGCGCTGCCAACCGACGCACCGCGCGGCATCGAATTCCCGCTTGAAGGCGCGGATTTGCTGGCGGTCACGCGCCATTACGTTGACCTGCTGCGTGCAGCGTAAGGAGCCGATGATGACGCAAAAAACGCTGGATGTGGTGACGATTGGTGAAGCGATGGCGATGTTTATCGCCCAGCAAACCGGCGATCTCGCCGCAGCAGAAGGCTTCGTCAAACGCATTGCTGGGGCCGAACTCAACGTGGCGATTGGCCTGGCGCGCCTCGGTTTGCAGGTCGGTTGGGTGAGCCGCGTCGGCGACGACAGTTTTGGTCGCTTCACACTGCAACAGCTGGAAAAAGAGGGCGTCGATCATCGCTGCGTCACCACGGACGCGCGCTATCGCACCGGCTTCCAGCTCAAATCCCGCGTCGATGACGGCTCCGATCCGGAAGTCGAATATTTCCGCAAAGGCTCCGCCGCCAGCCATCTGTCGCCCGACGATTTCAACGACGACTACTTTGGCAGCGCGCGCCATCTGCATTTAAGCGGCGTGGCGGCGGCAATCTCTGACAGCTCGCTTGCCCTGGCGCAACACGCGGCAAAAGAGATGCGCGCGCGGGGCAAAACCATCTCCTTCGATCCCAATCTGCGTCCGGTGTTATGGCGCAGCGAAGAGGAGATGCGCAAGCAACTCAATCATCTGGCGGAATACGCCGATTGGGTGCTGCCGGGCGAGAAAGAGGGTTTGATTCTCACCGGCTACCGCCAGCCGGAAGCCATCGCGGATTTCTACCTCGATAAAGGGGTGAAAGCGGTGGTGATCAAAACCGGTGGCGACGGCGCCTGGTACAAAACCGCCGACGGCCAGCAAGGCCAGGTCGCACCGATTCGCGTCGAGAATGTGGTCGATACCGTGGGTGCCGGCGACGGCTTTGCGGTTGGGCTGATCAGCGCTTTGCTGGAGGGCAAATCCCTGCCGCAGGCGATTCTGCGCGGTAATAAGATCGGTTCGCTGGCGATTCAGGTCGCTGGCGACAGTGAAGGCCTGCCGACGCGCGCGGCATTGGGCGATTACTGATAACAGTACAATCCCGTAGCGGCGCGATGCATCGCGCGCTTTTCGCAGCGGCTTCGCTGCCAGAAGCGCAATAAATTGCGCCGCTACGGGTCCGTACGAAACCAAATAGCTGTACCCACTACAACAATATCGCGAGACGCATCCACTGAATGCGTCCACCTCAACCAGAGGAGTCACCCATGAAATCGCAGACAATCGCGCCAAAACGCTGGTGGTTTATCATGCCCATCGTGTTTATCACCTACAGTCTGGCGTATCTGGACCGGGCGAACTTCAGCTTCGCCTCTGCCGCAGGGATAAATGACGATCTCGGCATCACCAAAGGCATGTCATCGCTGCTGGGCGCCCTGTTCTTCCTCGGCTACTTCTTCTTCCAGATCCCCGGCGCGCTGTACGCCGAACGTCGCAGCGTGAAGAAGCTGATTTTCTGGTGCCTGATTTTATGGGGCGGCTGCGCCTCGCTGACCGGTGTGGTCAGCAACATTCCGATGCTGGCGGCGATCCGCTTTGTGCTCGGCGTGGTGGAAGCGGCGGTAATGCCGGCGATGCTGATCTATATCAGCAACTGGTTTACCAAATCCGAACGTTCGCGCGCCAATACCTTCCTGATCCTCGGTAATCCGGTGACGGTGCTGTGGATGTCGGTGGTTTCCGGCTATCTGATTGAGTCCTTTGGCTGGCGCGAGATGTTTATCATTGAAGGCATCCCGGCAGTGATCTGGGCGGTGGCCTGGTGGTTCCTGGTGCAGGACAAACCTGCCCAGGCCAAATGGATGAGCGAAAGCGAGAAAGCCGCGCTGCAGGCGCAGCTGCAAAAAGAGCAGGAAGGGATTAAAGCGGTACGTAACTACGGTGAAGCGTTCCGTAATCGCAACGTGATCCTGCTGTGCCTGCAATATTTTGCCTGGAGCATCGGCGTGTACGGTTTCGTGCTGTGGCTGCCGTCCATTCTGCGTAACGGTTCGCAGATGGGCATGGTGGAAGCCGGTTGGCTGTCTGCGGTGCCGTATCTGGTGGCGACCATTGCGATGATCGTGGTGTCGTGGGCGTCAGATAAAACCCAGAACCGTAAACTGTTTGTCTGGCCGCTGCTGCTGATTGGCGCGCTGGCGTTCCTCGGTTCGTATCTGGTGGGCTCCAGCAACTTCTGGCTGTCGTATACGCTGCTGGTAATTGCCGGTGGGGCGATGTATGCGCCTTACGGTCCGTTCTTCGCCATCATTCCGGAGATGTTGCCGCGCAACGTCGCCGGTGGTGCGATGGCATTAATCAACAGCATGGGCGCACTGGGTTCCTTCGTCGGATCGTGGATTGTAGGCTATCTTAATGGCGCGACCGGTTCGCCTGCCGCCTCCTACATTTTCATGGGTGCTGCGCTGCTGGCTTCGGTTTGGCTGACGTTGATCGTCAAACCCGCCCAGAACAAAACGCCGCCGCCCGTTCACGGGGCGAAGCACGCGTAATCGATTCGGGAGGCCTTAAAGCCTCCCCTACATTTTAAAGGGAGCAAAAGATGAAACCTGCTGTGATTCTTTATAAGAGCCTGCCAGATGACCTGCGCACCAAACTGGATGCCCATTTCACCGTCACTGAAGTGCATGACATTTCCCCGGAAACTATCGAAAAGCACGCGGCACAGTTCGAACAGGCGCAAGGTTTGCTCGGCTCTGGCGGCAAAGTGGATGGCGAGCTGCTGGCAAAAATGCCCGCGCTGCGCGCCTGCTCCACTGTGTCGGTGGGTTACGATAACTTCAACGTTGATGCGCTGAATCAACGCAAAGTGCTGCTGATGCACACACCAACCGTGCTGACCGAAACCGTCGCCGATACCATGATGGCGCTGGTTCTGAGCACCGCGCGTCGCGTGACCGAGCTGGATAAGTGGGTCAAAAACGGCGAGTGGAAAAAGAGCATCGGACCGGATCATTTCGGCATTGATGTGCACCACAAAACCCTCGGCATTCTCGGCATGGGCCGCATCGGCCTGGCGCTGGCGCAGCGTGCGCACTTTGGCTTCGGCATGAACATTCTCTACAACGCGCGTCGTCAGCATGAAGAGGCGGAAACCCGCTTTGGTGCGCGTGCCTGCGAACTGGAAACCTTGCTGAAAGAGAGTGATTTTGTCTGCATCAGCCTGCCGCTGACCGAACAGACGCACCATATGATTGGCGCGGCGCAGCTCAAGTTGATGAAGCCAAGCGCAATTCTGATCAACGCCGGTCGCGGTCCGGTGGTGGATGAGCAGGCGCTGACGGCGGCGCTGAAAGACGGCACTATCCACGCCGCCGGTCTGGATGTGTTCGAAGTTGAACCGGTGCCCGCCGATGCTGAGATTTTGACGCTACCGAACGTGGTCGCGCTGCCGCACATCGGTTCCGCCACCCATGAAACCCGTTACGGCATGGCGCGCGACGCGGTAGATAACCTGATCGCCGCCCTGAGCGGTAAAGTCGAGAAAAACTGCGTTAACCCGCAGATCCAAGGCTAAGCTTGCTGCTTTATCCATTGCGCCTGCCAGCGGCGGGCGCTATGGTGGTTCCCCATTCGATTTCACAACGTTTTAACTTCCTATGTCCTTTTCTCAGTTCGGCGACAAATTTACTCAACACTCCGGCATCTCACGTCTGATGGAAGACATGGGTGAAGGCCTGCGCACGCCCGGCACCATCATGCTTGGCGGCGGTAATCCGGCGCAGATCCCGGCGATTAACGACTATTTCAACCAGTTGCTGATGCAGATGCATCAGGACGGCCAGCTGAGCGAAGCGCTGTGCAACTACGATGGTCCGCGCGGCAAAGCGCTGCTGCTGGATGCGCTGGCGAAGATGCTGCGTGAGGAACTTGGCTGGCCATTAACCGCGCAAAACATCGCGCTGACCAACGGCAGCCAGAGTGCGTTTTTCTATCTCTTCAACTTGTTCGCCGGACGTCGCGCCGACGGCAGCAAAAAGCGCGTGCTGTTCCCGCTGGCACCGGAATATCTCGGCTACGCCGATGCCGGTCTGGAAGAGGATCTGTTTGTCTCCGCCAAGCCAAACATTGAGCTGCTGCCGGAAGGCCAGTTCAAATATCACGTTGATTTCGACCATTTGCCGCTGAATGACGATGTCGGCCTGATCTGCGTTTCGCGCCCGACCAACCCAACCGGCAACGTGATCACCGATGATGAACTGCTGCAGCTGGATGCGCTGGCGCAGCAGCACGGCGTACCGCTGCTGATTGATAACGCGTACGGCGTGCCGTTCCCCGGCATCATCTTTAGCGAAGCGCGTCCGCTGTGGAATCCCAATACCATTCTGTGCATGAGCCTGTCGAAACTTGGCCTGCCCGGCGCACGTTGCGGCATTATCGTCGCCGATGAGAGCACTATCACCGCCATTGGCAACATGAACGGCATTATTAGCCTGGCGCCGGGCAGCATCGGCCCAGCGATTGCTAATGAGATGATCGTACGCGGGGATTTGCTGCGGCTGTCGCAAGAGGTGATTAAGCCGTTCTATCAGGCCAAAGTCAGCGAGACGATTGCGATTCTGCGCCGCTATTTGCCGGAAGATCGCTGCCTGATTCATAAACCCGAAGGCGCGATTTTCCTCTGGCTGTGGTTCCGCGATCTGCCGATCAGCACCGAAACGCTGTATCAGCGCCTGAAAGCGCGCGGCGTGCTGATGGTGCCCGGCCACTTCTTCTTCCCCGGGCTGGAACATGAATGGCCACACACCCATCAATGCATGCGCATGAACTATGTGCCGGATGCAGAGAAGATTGAGCGCGCGGTGCAGATATTGGCGGAAGAGCTGGAAGCCGCGTTTAAGAATTAAAGCTTCAAAATCGCGCGATGAATCGCGCCGCTACGATTGTGTGCACATTCCGTAGCGGCGCAATCTATTGCGCTATCCCTGCGTTATAGATAGCTGGCACCACTGCGCCAGCTGCTGAATCGCCTGCTCCACTTCGGCATTCCAGCCAAAACCGGCATTGAGTCGAAAACAGTGATCGTAGCGGTGATCGGTAGCGAAAATGTGGCCCGGCGCGATACCGATACCCGCGTTGCGCGCCTTGAGAAACAGCGCGCGCACATTCAGCGCACCGATCGGCATTTCCACCCATAACACATAGCCGCCTTCAGGATCAGACACCCGCGTGCCCGGCGGGAAGTAGCGCAGCACCGCCTGACGCATATGCTGGATTTGATTCTTCAACTCGCGCCGTAGCTTACGCAGATGCGCATCATAGCCGCCGCTGCGCAGCAGTTCGGCAATCGCTGCTTGAGACAACACCGACGTGCCCATGCTGGTGGTGTATTTCAGCGAGGCGATTTTGCGCATGTAGTTGCTGCTGTGCACCCAGCCAATGCGAATGCCCGGCGCAACCGTTTTCGAGAAGCCGCTGCACAGAATAGCGTTCGGGCTGAAGGCGCGCATCGGGAACGGACGGCGTTCGCTAAACGCGGTATCACCGAAGATATCATCCTCAATGATCACCACATCGTTCTCGTCGGCCTGACGCGCGATATAGGCTTTCTGCTCGTTGGGAATGCTTTTGCCGAGCGGATTATTGATGTTGTTGATGGTGAGATACGCCTGCACCGCTTTGCGCTGGAACAGTGAAGTGAGTTTTTCCACATTAACGTAACCTTCCGGCCCGGCTTCCACCTCAATCACCCGCAGATTGAGGTTATGCAGCATCTGCAGCAACACGAAATAGCACGGCGATTCCACCGCGACGATATCGCCGGGCCGCGTGGTGGCGCGTAGCGCCAGCGAAATCGCTTCGATGCAGCCGTTGGTGATCAGGATGTCATCCGCATTGATATTGCAGCCATAATCCACCGCGCGGCGTGCAATTTCATTTTTCAGCGGCGCATAACCGGTGCCTTTTACGGTATTCCCCAGCAGCGCCGGTTTGCTGTAACCCATCTGGCGCATCAGCAAACCAATCTTCTTCACCGGATAGAGTGAGAGGTCGCCGTTGGCCAGATCCAGCCGCACGCGGCAGTCTGAACCGAGCATCGCCAGATGCAGCTCGGTCTGCTCATCGAGCGGCGCCACTTCGCGCGCTTGCTCGTTGATGACCGTGGGAAAGGTTTTATTAACAGGCCGCGGGGCGACAAAAAAACCGGACTTGGGACGCGCCACCGCGTAGTGCTCATCCTCAAGCGTGCGTAATGTTTTCAGCGCGGTGGTCATGCTGACGCTGTACTGCGTCGCCAGCATGCGCACCGACGGTAAACGGCTGTCGGGCGGCAGCGAGCCGCTGTGAATGGCTTGTTTTATCTGCTCTGCGATTTGACGGTAACGACTGCCCTGTTCCGTTTCACCCGCCATCTGTTCCACCCTATTTCGTCCGGATCTGTGCGTTTTCACCAGATTACATTCAAAGTACTTTAGGCTGCATTAGTTAATTGATAACCCGCGCAATCGTCTTTAAGGCATTCATTCCGTAGCACCTTCGTGGCCCATTTCCCGTCTGATGCCGCCAGCACGGCAGCAGCGACTTTTTAGCCAAAGGATGAAGTGAAAAATGAATAATCTGTCCACCCTGATGCGAGAGATTAGTGGATATCTCACCCCCACGATTATCGATTCCGCGCAACACTGTTCACGCCGTTTACTTGCCGCGCTCCCGGATGCCACTCACCCGGAGAATAACCGCGTGCTGCTGGCCTACGGCGGCGGCAAAGACAGCAGCTATATGGTGGCGTACGTGCGCTACATTCAGGGGCTGATCTGGCTGCAACATGGCAGCACCTTTCAGCTGCGCATCAGCACCAATCGCCATGCAGCAATGAACGACAGCGTAATGGAGAATATCGATCGCGTGTATCGCGCGTTGCACATCCACGATGATGACTTTACCGAATGTCTGGTGACTGACGGCCTGCAAATCCGCCACTTCGATCGCCATTTACCGATGCCAGACAGCGTGCGCCAGCAGAATCGCAACGATGTGCTGATGAATGGCCATCGCTTCCGCGCCGATGCGCGCTCGACGTTTTGTAACGCCTGTAATCTCAGCATGGTGAACTCGTTTGGCCTGGCGGCGCATTACGACGGCGGCGTTGATGTGATCATCACCGGCGATTCGCCGCAGGAACAAACCGCTTATCTGGCGTGGGCGCGCCACCTTTCACGGCTGTTTGCGGCTCCGGTGGCGGATAAATCGCGCGGCTTTAGCGGCTTCCTGCAGACGCTGGATGGCGTGGCCGAGCGCTATTTCGCCGATATCTACGGTGCCGATCAGGTGACGCCCGCGCACCGCATTACCTGGCAGCTGGAACGCGATCCGCTGTTCTTCAATATCTATCAGGACACCGCCTATGAAGCGGGCGCGCACTGGGCGCTGCTGACTGAATTTATGCATTTCCGCTTTGATGAACTGATGTTCAGCTTCTCCGAATCGGACTGCGGGAACCCGACATTAATGGCACATATTCGCGGTCTGCGTGCGGAGACGCTGTTGCAGCGCAGCTACGCCGAAGGCATTCGCGAATATGTGCGCTTTGCGCTCGGGCTGATGGTGAAAAAAGATTTCCCGCCGCAGCTGATTGATGAGATGGCGGCACGTTATCAGGACGATGAAGCGATTAAGCGCGCCCGCCAGCGTGCCGCGCAGTTCGCCGAACAGGCATTTGGCCTCAATGAAACCCAACTGGTTTGCATGATCTATTCGCCGTTTATCGCCGAAGGCAATCAGCTGAAAAGCTGGCTGCAGCAGCTAGTCGATGCGCCGGACGAAGCGGCGGTGCGCGCCTTGCTGCGCGGCGAAAGCGACGACCTGGGGCTGGCGCAGCAGCTGGAACAACGCTCTGGTTTGACCGTGGCGCAGATGCGTCACTGCTGGCGTAGCAAGCAGGTGAGTTCACTGCTGGACGATCAGCGCGGCGATGCGCTTTCGCGCGTGCTGCGTTTTGACCCGCACAAAGCAGTGATTCAGGTGAATAACGGGGTCATGCACGACGTCGTCACTGAAGTGATCTCCGGGCGTTAACCCGGTAAGGCAACGCGATGAGAAAGATTTTCCTGCAGATTGGTGCCACCCGCGACGGACAAAATCCTTACTGCGCGGTGGCCAAACGCGAGGGCTACTTTACCGTGCTGGCGGAGATGGGCGATTTCGTCGATTACCAATCGCTGAGCATCCCGTTGCCGTTCGATCTGATTGTGCGGCTCGATCGCCCGGAAAATCCGTGGGATGTACTGCAAGCCTGTTTGCATGCCGGGTTGATGGAGCATCCTCACGTGGTGCTGGCGGGCTTTGAAGCTTACAACGCCAGCGCCGGTCGCGTACGCGAACTGCTGGCGGGGCCCGACGCCGGTGCCAGCTTTATTCCGCCGGATAAGTACGCGCAGCGTATGGCGTTGCGCAAAGCCTGGCAGCGCTTTCCGCAGCCGGAGTTTCGCTTTTTTGCCTCGCCGCTCAGCATTCGGGATGCGCGAGACGCGTTGCTCTATCCCTGCGTGATCAAGCCGGTTGACGGCGGCGGCGGTCTTGGCGTCTGGCTGGTGAAACAGGCCAGCCAGCTTGATGCGGTGATCGGCAAGCTGGTCGACACCATGAATTACGGCGGGCGCGGCTTCAGCGGTTTTATCGTGGAGAGCTGGCTGGCGGGCGATGAGTATTCGCTGCAAGGCGTGGTGGCGGACGGCCATGCGGTGGCGCTGACCTGCTGCCAAAAGGTGATCGAACACCATAGCGATGCAGACGGCTGCGTCAGTTTTTACGAATCCGGCCATGTGGCGGTCGCCGCGCAGCAGCTGCCCGCCAGCTTTAGCAGCCTGATGAGCTTCTGCTGCGAAACCTTCGGCTATCGTCAGGGCGCATTTCACATCGACTTCATTTTGGTCAACGGCGAACCGCATTTCCTTGAAATGGGCTTCCGCCTTTCCGGCATGGGCGTGGTGAATCTGGTGCAGGAAGTCACCGGCATCAACTGGGCGGAAGTGGCGTTTCACATCGAAGCCGGTCACGGCATGCCGCCGCTGCATTTTCCGGCGCAAACGCAGGCGGTGGGCCGCGTGCGTTTGCGTCAGCGCCTGCAGTATGACGCGGCTGAGCGCTGGATCGCACAGCATCAGCGCGGTCAGCTGTTGCCGCCGCTCAATCTGCCCGCGCTGGCAGTTTCGCCACGCTCTTCGCTGTATGCCGATTTAACCCGCCACGCCGGCATTCTCGCCACCTTGCGTCTCGCAGCGACCAGCCGCGACGACATTCTGGCGGTGTTCCATCAGATCCTTGAGGCCTCATCGCTCACCACTCGGAGAGATTTACTATGTGCAGAATGATTGTGGCGCACGGCCAATTCGATGCCGCCGCAGTGCTGGACGCCGCGCGTGCCATGAGCTGCGGCGAAACCGCCACGCACGAAGGTCCGATTAAACAGCATCCTAACGGTTGGGGCTGTTTATGGCTGGAGCAAGGGCACATTCGCACGCTGCACGGCACCGGCACGTTCGCCGATGCGCTGCCGACCATTGATGTTGATCGCCTGCGCGGCCGCTTTCTGGCGGTACATGTGCGCCACGCCACGCTGAGCAAAAATCACGGTATCGAATTTTCCCATCCGCTGTGGCGCACCAGCGGCGACACGCAGTGGTACATGATGCATAACGGTTTTTTGCCCACCGTTTATCAGCAATTGGGCATGGCGGAGTCGCGTTTCGATTCCGCGGAGTATCTCGAATATATGGTGGATCGCGCCACGCCCGCCGATTTCACCCGCGATTATCTGCGCGACAAGATGGCGCAGGTCGCGCCGGGCGGCAGTTCGGCCAACGCCATTTTTGTCACCCGCGATAAAGCCTGGGCGTGGCAATGGCATCCCGACGACACGCCCTATCCCAACTATTTCACGCTGCACCGCTTACAGAAAAACGACACCACTTTCATCTCTTCTGAACCTATTTCAGCACTGGGCACGGCGTCTGAATGGCGTCGTATGAACAACCATGAACTTCATGAATTTCCAATTGGGGAGTGATCAACATGGCGATATTCAATCAGATCCGCGTTATTCATCCAAACATGTTTGTGGAGAGCACCTGGCTGGATGACATCGTGACGGCGCGCGTGCCGCTGCTGGTGTTACGTAACTTCCTCAAGCCGGACGTGCGCGCAGCGGTGGTGGAGGATTTGCAGCAGTGCCGCGAACAGGTGCGGGTATCGCACTATCCAAACGGCGCGCTGACCACGCTCGGCCCTTATCTGGCGAAGCACACCGCCGCGCCGGAAAACTACTTCACCGAGCTGCGCGATATTCAGCACGCGCTGCCGTCGTCGCTGCACTGCCTGCGCGATCAGATCTACAACTGGGTGCAGCACGCGCTGCGCCTGGAAAGCCTGCAAACCGCTAATGAGCCCGAGCTGGGCGATTACGCCGGTTCGATTGTGCGCTTCCACGCTGACGGCGTCGCCAATCCCCTGCATAACGACAACATCGTGCGCGATGCCGCCGGCAGCGGATTGGCGGTGACCCGCATCTTGCACCAGCTGAGTTGCGTGGTTTGTTTGCAGGAGTGCAACGCCGGCGGCGCGCTGCGCATCTTCAATAAGAAGTGGCAGCCGGTAGATGAATGGTACAAAACGCCGGGCGAACTGGGTTATCAAACCGGCGTCATCGAGCACAGCGAGGTGTGCGAGTTCTCACCGCGCAGTGGCGATATCTATCTGTTTAATCCGGCGTTTTATCACGAAATTGATCGCGTGGAAGGCGACACGCGCATCACCATGGGCTTCTTCTTTGGCCTGACCGACAAAAAAATGAAACACGCCATCGCCTGGAGTTAACGCCAGGTTTTCGACGAGGAGACGAACATGAATACCTTTGAAAAAGTAGCGGCCCTGCTGGATCACCATCAGGCGCGTTATCGCGTGGTGGAGCATGAAGCCATCGGCCAGACCGACCTGATTAGCGAGATTCGCGGTAACGATCTCAATCAGGCGGCCAAAGCGATGGTGCTGGAGGTGACGATGCCGGATGGCGCGGATGCGCGCTATCTGCTGGCGATTGTGCCAGGCGACTGCAAGATCAACTTCAAGAGCGCCGCGCGTGCCATTGGCGGCAAGAAGTCGAGCTTTGCGGCGCCAGAGAAAGCGCAGGAGTTAACCCAGTGCGTGATGGGCGCGGTGCCGCCGTTTAGTTTTGATGATCGGCTGGCGCTGCGCGTCGATGTGCGCCTGCGCGACGTTGGCACGCTGTGGTTTAACGCCGGGGCACTGGATCGCTCCGTGGCTTTACAGGTGGATGATTTCTTTAAGGTTGTCGGTGATGAATGTTGTGCCGAGATCGCAACACCGGTGACGGCAACCGCCTGATCGCGGCAGTAAGGACTGTGTATGTCAGTGAAAGATATGTTGTTAGCCCTGCTGGTTGTGGTGGCGTGGGGCGTGAATTTTGTGGTGATTAAGCTGGGCCTGCAGGATATGCCGCCTTTTTTACTGGCGGGATTGCGGTTTAGCCTGGTGGCGTTTCCGGCGATCTTGTTTGTGAAGCGTCCGGCGATTCCGCTGCGCTGGCTGATCGTCTACGGCATGACCATCAGCTTTGGCCAGTTCGCCTTTCTGTTCCTCGCCATCAAGCTGGGCATGCCGGCAGGATTGGCGTCGCTGGTGTTACAGGCGCAGGCCTTTTTCACGCTACTGTTGGGGGCGCTGTTCCTGGCGGAGAAGTTACGCTGGAATCATATCGTCGGTATTTTGGTGGCGACGCTCGGCATGTTTATGCTGGCAACCGCAGGCATGGCAGGCCAAACCACAGCGGGCATTACGCTCACTACCATGATGCTGACGCTGGCTGCGGCGCTGTCGTGGGGCCTCGGCAATATCACCAACAAAATCATTTTGCGTAACCGCAAAGTGCCGGTGATGTCGCTGGTGGTGTGGAGTGCGCTGGTACCGATCGTGCCGTTCTTTGCCTGCTCATGGCTGTTCGATGGCGAAGCGGCGATTATCACCAGCCTGCTGCACATTTCACTGCAAACGGTGTTGGCGCTGATCTATCTCGCCTTTATCGCCACCATTGTCGGCTACGCGATATGGGGTAATTTGCTGAGCCGCTATGAAACCTGGCGCGTGGCACCGCTGTCGCTGCTGGTGCCAGTGGTAGGGATTCTCAGTGCGGCGCTGATCCTCGGTGAAACCTTGTCGATTCAGCAGATGATCGGCGTTTCAGTGATCATCCTCGGCCTGCTGGTGAATGTGTTTGGCGGCATGGTGAGTCGGCGATTATTGGTGCGCACCTAAACAAAAACGCCGCTTTTCAGCGGCGTTTTTTTAACTCACATCCTGATTACAGAATTTCGATACGACGCGGTTTCGCCTCTTCCGGGACAATGCGAATCAGATCGATGCTCAGCAGACCATTTTCCAGACGCGCATCGCGCACCGTGATGTGATCGGCCAGCTGGAATTTGCGCTCGAAGTTGCGCTCGGCGATCCCCTGATACAGGTATTTACGCTCCGGCTGCTCTTCAGGATGTGCGCCGCGCACCACCAGCACGTTGTCATGCGAGGTGATATCTAACTCGCTCTGGGCAAAGCCCGCCACGGCAATGGTGATACGGTAGAAATTCTCATCCACCAGCTCAACGTTATACGGAGGGTAGCCACCATTGGCCTGGTTTTGGTTGGACTCAAGCAGGTTAAATAGGCGATCGAAACCAATGGCAGAACGATAAAGTGGGGTGAGATCAAAGTTACGCATAATAAGACTCCTGATATTCAGCAAGTTTAGGCAACCTTCCACCATGGACAGGTTGTGCAGTCCGTTGCTGTCCCTTCCGGCAACAGCAACAAGACCGTTCCTTAAAAGTGGGTGCAGCCTGGTCGCTTTCAAGGGCTGATGCGTATTTTTTTACAGCAAATCTGACGATATGACATACACTCAGGGGACCAATCGCCTGAGATCCAAGACGCAGCCACAGAGCTTTGCTTAACGTCAGGTGACACACTCCAGCCAGGGCCATGCCATGACTGAAGGGATGATGATGATGAATATGATGAAACGCTTTCCACTCACAGCTGTGCTGGTTTGCAGTACCTTTGTTACTTCAGGTTGCTCCAGCGTTATGTCTCACACTGGCGCCAGTCAGGGCTACTATCCCGGCACGCGCGCCAGCGCAGAGATGATCACTGACGACAACACCAGCTGGGCGATCAAGCCGCTGGCGCTGATCGATCTCCCGTTCTCAGCGGTGATGGACACCGTGCTGCTGCCGTGGGATTACTTCCGTTCTGACGACGATAAAAGTAAGGATTCGATTCACGAGCGCGTGATGCAGAGCGAAAAAATGGCCGGCACGCAAGCCAGCCTGGCGACCGCCGCGTCTATGCCCGCGCAGCCGCACTGACGCAAAACAGCTGCCGCCAGCCGTCCACTTCCCGCATATAAGCGATCTTTTCGCCATCCGGCGACCAGACCACTGCATCACCGGATGGCGCATGATCGCTACGTGGCGTTAAGCGCGTACAGGCTCCCGTCGCCATTTCACAGCGCATCACACTGTTATCACAGATAAAGCATATCGCGCCGCCTTGTGGATGCCAGCTAAAGGCCGACTGAATGCTGCTCGCCAGCTGCGTCACCTGGCGTGGCTGGCCGCCATTCGGTGAAACCGTCCACAGCTGAATCACGCCCTGTTCGTCCGCCAGCAAAAAGGCGATGGCGCTGCCATCCGCGGAGGCGCGCAGCCAGTGGCGCGGTTGCAGCGCCAGGCCATGGGTGTGCGTGATGCGTCGCTGCTGCACGCCAGCTGGCGGCGCAGGCAATTTATCCGCCGTGCCCTGTAAGGGCGAAGCGCCCGCTTTGGCGTAATCGGCTAACGCGGCGGGCAGATCCACCACAAACACTTCCGGCACTTTGTCGCCGTTGGCGGCGCGCGTATCGCCGATAAAGGCGATAGCCCAGCGCTGCCAGCTGCCATCCGCTTTCTGATAGCCTTGATTCCCGATCCAGCACTCTTCATAGGCGCGGTCAATCTGGTCGCTGCCCGGCTGAGGATCGCGCTGCGTCTGGCTGACCAGCACGCAATAATGGCTGCCCTCATATTCACGCGGATGCTGTTTAGGCGGACACACCGGATGCAGCGGCACGGCTATGCCGACGTTACGCAGGTCGTCGCCAGCCTCCTTTTCATGCATCACATGATCGTTGTAGGTAAAGCTCAGGCGCGAACCATCCGGGCTGAAAACATGGACATGCGAGCCACCGCGCAGCGCGCCGGGCGTGTAGGGCGCGGTGATGTCACAGGCATCGAGGTTCTCGGCGATGCCTTGCTGCACGATCACGCCGCGTCGGTGATGAAAATCGTAGCGCCAGTGCGCATCCGGATATTCCGGACCATGAATGCAAACGTAACGCGGCGGCAGATCCGGACTGACGGTGACCACGCCAACGTGCGCACCATCGCGAGCCTGATACAACACTTCAACGGCACCGCTCGCCACGTTGACGCGCTCGATAGTCAGGCTGGTAAAAGAGGCGCCGGAAGGTCGCACATCAAATACCAGCCACTGGCTGTCGCCGGTCCAGACGTTGATGTTGGTAAGTTGATGATGACGCGCGGCAAAGGTGATTTGTTTTTCTGACATGAGGCAACCTTCCATCTAACAGTTGCCGGATAAATTACGTGATTCTGCAGTGAGAAGCAGCAATTTCGCCGCGGTTGATTGCGCAATGAACGGCGCCGCTACGGATTGTGCCCGTATTTGTAGCGGCGCGATTCATCGCGCGAATTTATTCACCTACGCGTTTTACATCACCGACCAGCAGGATGTAGGAGAGCGCGCCAATCAGCGCCACCGCCGAGATATACACCAGCGCCGGTGCAAAGCCGTAGTCCTGCGCCAGATAACCCACCACCAGCGGCACGGTGATGCCACCCAAGCCGCCAACAAAGTTGAACATGCCGCCGGTCAAACCAATCAGGCGCACCGGTGCCAGCGAGGAGACCAGCGACCAGGTAATTGAGGCGAAGCCGTTGCCGAAGAAGGCGATCGCCATCAGCGTCATAATCCATATTGGATCGTTGGTGTAGTTCGCGCCCATGATGCAGGTGGAGATCAGCAGACCGCAGATGATCGGCGTTTTGCGCGCAAAGCCCAGCGAACGGCCACTGCGCACCAGACGATCGGCGACGATACCCGAGAGAATCACGCCAACGAATGCCGCGAGGAAGGGCACGGTGGTCATGAAGCCCGCGGTGAGCGCCGCGATGTGTTTTTCCTGTGTCAGATAGTTCGGGAACCAGGTCAGGAAGAACCACAGCGTGGATGTGACGGCGAACTGGCCAAGATAGACGCCGCACAGCTTGCGGTGGAACA
The DNA here is from genome assembly GCF_019091025.1 of Pantoea sp. GbtcB22. Classification (NCBI taxonomy): domain Bacteria; kingdom Pseudomonadati; phylum Pseudomonadota; class Gammaproteobacteria; order Enterobacterales; family Erwiniaceae; genus Pantoea; species Pantoea sp. GbtcB22. The sequence goes on along the minus strand of NZ_JAGXKB010000006.1, from coordinate 59,888 downwards.
CCAGTTTCCAGTCGGCGGCGGTAAGTTTGGTGCGGGCTTTCTTTTCGCTCGGCGCATCACCATCCACCATCGCGCCACCTTCACGGATGTAATCCAGCTCGGCTTTATTGATGCCTTTGCTTTGGCTGGGTGCCTGATAGAACTTAATCCAGATGAACGACCAGATGATGCCGATGCCGCCGGTAATAATGAAGACCCAATGCCAGCTCAGCAGTTCCTGAATCCAGATCAGCAAGGGCGTGAGGAACGCCAGACCAACAAACTGACCGGACGTGTAGAAGCCGACGGCGGAAGCGCGCTCTTGCTCCGGGAACCAGCTGGTCACCAGCCGGTTATTGGTCGGGAAAGCCGGCGCTTCAAATATGCCGGTAATCGCACGCAGACCAATTAATGATAATAAGCCGGTGGCAAAACCCTGCAATAACGTCGCAACCGACCAGCCAAAGATGGCAATAAAATAGGTTAAGCGTGAACCCACGCGATCAAGGAACCAGCCGCCGGGAATCTGGCATAACGTATATAACCAGGCAAAGGCCGAAAATACATAACCCATTTGCGCTTTAGTAATACCGAACTCTTCCTGAATATGCGCGGAAGCGACGGCTAAATTAGCGCGATCGACATAACAAATGACCACCGTAATAAATATCATCAGCAGCGTGATATAACGACGGCGCGTCGGTTTGGCGTGAACAGCAGAGAGATCCATGGTGTTTCTCCGTAATCGGTTTTGCCGTTTGGGCACGACAGAGCACGCCCCGGCAAATGTAGGGTAGCGATATCAAAGGTAAAACCGCGTCAGCGGTAAATAAGCTGTGCCGGGAAACAGGCTGAACGCAGCCCAATGCCTTATTTCACCGGCATATAATTATCGAGATTTAATAAAATTTAATACCCTAAAGAATTCGAGTTGCAGAAAGGCGGCAAACGAATGAATCCCCCGGAGCTCACACTAGTAAGTGACTGGGGTGAATGAGCGCAGCCAACGCATCTGCAGCTTGAATTATGACGGGTATTTACCATTCAGCGACTGAACCGTCCGGGAATCGCCATAGTGGATTACGCCAGTCGGGGGCATTTTTACTGCGTTCAATCACCAGCTCTTCGTTAATTTCCACGCCGAGGCCCGGTTTATTTAACGGATAGAAATGACCATCATCCATTTTAAAATCGTCTTTATTGATCACGTAATCGAGCAGTTCAGCGCCCTGATTATAGTGAATCCCCATGCTTTGCTCCTGGAACACCGCATTGCGTGACACGAAGTCAACGTGCAGGCACGCAGCCAGCGCAATTGGGCCGAGCGGACAGTGAGGCGCCAGCGCCACATCGTAAGATTCGGCCATCGCGGCAATTTTGTAGCACTCGGTGATACCGCCCGCGTGTGACAGATCCGGTTGCAGAATCGCCAGTCCACCCGCTTCCAGCACGCGTTTGAACTCGAAGCGCGAGAACATGCGTTCGCCAGCGGCGATCGGAATATGAGTCTGCGCCGCCAGACGCGGATAATATTCCGCCTGCTCCGCCAGCACCGGCTCTTCGATAAACAGCGGGCGATACGGCTCCAGCTCTTTGATCAGCACTTTTGCCATTGGCGCGCTGACGCGGCCGTGGAAATCGAGGCCAAATTCAATCTCTTTACCGAAGGCTTCACGAATTTGCGCCACGGTATTCACCGCGTCATCGACTTTGCGCGCGTTATCGATAATGCCCATCTCTTCGCAGCCGTTGAGTTTGAAGGTATCAAAACCGATGGTGCGCAGTTTCTTGATGCCATCAATCACATCGGCCGGACGATCGCCGCCCACCCAGCTGTAGGCTTTGATGCTGTCACGCACTAATCCGCCAAGCAGTTGATAAACCGGCACGCCGAGCGCTTTGCCTTTGATATCCCACAACGCCTGATCGATACCGGCGATGGCGCTCATCAGGATCGGGCCGCCGCGATAGAAGCCGCCGCGATACATCACCTGCCATAAGTCGTTGATGCGCGCTGGATCCTGACCAATCAGGTATTCCGACAGCTCATGCACCGCCGCTTCCACGCTGCGCGCGCGGCCTTCAATCACCGGTTCGCCCCAGCCAACGATGCCTTCGTCAGTTTCGATTTTCAGGAACATCCAGCGCGGCGGCAGGCGATAAGTGGTCAGTTTGGTAATTTTCATCGTACAGCGTCCTTATATGCAGCAATAAATGCGCGAGCTTGTTCCACAGTGCGTGACAGCGGTTGACCGGCGCGATAGAGATCGCTGCCTAAGCCCGCGCCAATGCAGCCTGCGGCCATAAATTCATGCAGGTTTTCCGGCGTCACGCCGCCCACGGCAAACACCGGCACCTCTGGCGGCAGCACCGCTTTCAGCGCTTTGATGTAGCCCGGACCAAAGGCTGACGATGGGAAAATTTTCAGCGCCTGCGCACCGGCCTGTAAGGCGGTGAACGCTTCTGTCGCGGTAGCGCAACCGGCGGCAACGATCATCCCTTTGGCGACCGCCTGGCGGATCACCGCAGCATCGGTGTTCGGTGTGACAACCAATTTGCTGTTCAGCGTCGCCAACTCATCGACCTGCGCCGGATTCAGCACCGTACCGGCGCCAATCAGCGCTTTATCGCCGAAGGTTTTCACCATCGCGCCGATGCTTTTCGCCCACTCCGGCGAGTTGAGCGGGATTTCAATCGCATCGAAACCCGCTTCAATCAGCGCGCCAACGTGCGCTTCGGCTTCATCCGGCGTGATGCCGCGCAGAATGGCGATCAGCGGGACTTTAGTTTGCCAGGACATTCGCAATACTCCTTATTCCGTGCTGGAAAGCACGATCGCCTTCCAGCGTGACTGAATCCATGCCGATAAACTGCAGCGCCTGCTGATAACGTTGCGCCAGCGCGCTACCGGCAATAATGGTGATCGGTTGGCTTGCGGCGTCGGCCTGTTGCGTCATCAGCGCCACTTCGTGACCAATCAGCAAGCCTGAAAGAAAGTCGCTGATATGGCGGCGATCGCGCGCGCCGAGTACGTGTGAAGCACGCACTTCAAACAGGCGCGACAGAATCGAGGCATCGTTGCTGCCGACTTGCACACCTGCGCGGAAAGCCGCCGCGTTCTCTTGCTGTTCGGGTAAACCTGCGCCAACCAGCGACTGTTTGAGCAGCAGATGATGCAGTTCGCCGGTCATCACGGTGCGGAAATCCAGCACGCGATCCTGTTCCATCTGCACCCATTTGGCGTGCGTGCCTGGCATCACATAGAGCGGCGCAGGCTGCAGTTCCAGCGCGCCAAGCAGCTGCGTCTCTTCACCGCGCATCACGTTGTAGTTGTCGGCACGTTCGACGCTCAATCCCGGCACGATCCACGCTTTATCCTCGACGCGCGTCAGGCGGCTAGCGATGTCGCACAGCGCCACCGGGCAGGAGAGATAGGGCACCGACAGCCAGCCGGCATTGCTGCCTACCATGCCCGCCATCACCACCGGCACGTCATCGACTGGCCAACCTGCGGTGACGCTGGCAAACACCTCGGCTGGTGTGCGATCGCCCAGGCGCGTGACGCCGGCTTCCGAACGACGCTCATCGATGCAAACGCCGGCTTGGTAATGCCAGGCGCGCAGGTTGGTTGAGCCCCAATCAATCGCGATATAGCTGGTCACATAATCTCCTTGAGTCGCGCCGTTGAGCTGGCAATCATCGCTTTCGCCGCCTGCTCGGCAGCATCGCCATCCTGATGACGAATGGCATCAAACAGCGCTTTATGTTCGGCAAGCGTACGCGGCATGTTGCCTTCGTCCGCCATGTAAGTTTGCGCGAACACCGCTTTTTGCAGCTGGCTGATCGCCACGTTGAGCTGCTGCAGCACCGGATTGTGTACCGAATTCAGCACCGCTTCGTGATAGCGGATATCCGCTTCATTAAAGGCATCACGATTGAGATGGTTGGCCACCATGTCGTTGTACGCCAGTTCAATCGCAGCCAGATCGCTTGAGGTGGCGCGCTCGGCAGACCAGCGTGCAATCTGCGGCTCGACCAGCACACGCACTTCGTTCATGGCGGCAATCAGACGCGGGTCCTGATCGTGCGCCAGCGCCCACTGCAATACGTCGCTATCCAGATAGTTCCAGTGATTGCGCGGCGTGACGAACGCGCCACGATAGCGTTTCATCTCCATCAAGCGTTTCGCCATCAGCGAGCGAAACACTTCGCGGATGATATTGCGCGAGGTGCCGAAGCGTTCACACAGCTCAGCTTCCGCGGGTAACGCCGCGCCCGGCACAAACTTGCCGGCCACAATCTCTTCACCCAGCGTCAGGATGATGCGCTCTGTTTTGCTTAGTTGTTCTTGCGTCATGATGTTCCATTCAGTGAAAGGCAGGTACGCATCAGATTACTGCTTTCGCCTGGCGAAGCCTAACGGCCGCCCTGACCTGCGTTGTCGATTGTAGTACCATTAATCCAAGTTGTACTACAATGTGGATCACAAAATAGACAAGTCATGTGTCATAACGCGATAAGGTCGCCATAAATGGCGACCTTATGAAGGCTTGGTGAGATTTGAAGTGTCGCCATGTATGGCGACCTAAAAACAGCGTGACGAGGAATAACGAGGGTTTACAGCACCAGCTCTTCAATGGCGTGCGCTACGCCGTGTTCCATGTTGGTTTTGGTAATGAACTGCGCGATTTTCTTCACGGAATCAATCGCATTGCCCATTGCTACGCCGGTTCCTGCATACTCAATCATCGCCAGATCGTTTTCCTGATCGCCAATCGCCATCACCTCTTCACGCGCCAGGCCGAGCTTCTCAGCCAGCATTTTCACGCCTTGCCCTTTATTCACGCGGGCATCGAGGATTTCGAGATAATAAGGTGCGCTTTTGAGAATGGTGTAGTTGTCGCGTGCCCGCTGCGGCAAGCGCTGTATGGCAGAATCCAGCAGATCGGGCTTATCGATCATCATCAGCTTAGGGAAACGCGTGGCGCGATCCATCTCTTCCACAGAACGATAGCGCACCGGAATGCCGGTCAGGCTCGCTTCGTGGATGGTGAACTCACTGATGTCTTTGTTCGGCGTATAAAGGAAAGATTTATCGAAGGCCTGGAAGTGGACGCCAAGATCGCGCGCCAGCTGTTCGATATACAGATAGTCGTCGAAACCCAAGGTGATTTCCGCGACGCACTCGCCATCATTAGCGCGATGCACCAGCGCACCGTTATAGCTGATGCAATATTGGCCTTCATCAACCAGATTCAGCTCCATCAGATAGCGCTGAATACCGACAAACGGACGGCCGGTGGTGAGCACCACCATCACACCTTTTTTATGTGCGCGTTCAATGGCCGATTTAACGGCAGGCGTGATCTCGTGCTGCGGATTGAGCAGCGTGCCGTCCATATCGATTGCAACCAGTTTTATAGCCATAACGTCCTCATTGAGTCAGGGTTTTGATCAATGCTAGCGCGATTCAGCTCACATTGACCAGTTTCGCGCCCCATTCAGATTTTTTACCGCAGCGGGCTTTGCGCGTTTTGCCGGGCGGAAAATAAAAAACCCTTCCACCAGGGAAGGGTTTTTACGTGTTGACGTGTCGATTAGATATCGATGTTGGCGGCTTTCAGCGCATTCTCTTCGATGAAGGCGCGGCGCGGTTCTACCGCATCGCCCATCAAGGTGGTGAACAGCTGATCGGCAGCAATCGCATCCTTGATGGTCACGCGCAACATGCGGCGGCTATCGGGATCCATGGTGGTTTCCCACAGCTGCTCTGGGTTCATCTCACCCAAACCTTTATAACGCTGGACTGACAGACCGCGACGCGACTCTTTCACCAGCCACTCAATCGCCTGCTCGAAGCTGGTGACCGGCTGACGACGTTCGCCACGTTCGATATAGGCATCTTCTTCGATCAGGCCACGCAGCTGCTCGCCCAGCGCACAGATTTTGCGGTATTCCGGTCCATCGATGAATTCGCTATCCAGCGGATAATCGGTATCAACGCCGTGCGTGCGCACACGCAGCACCGGTTCAAACTTCTGCTCATGGTTGGCGCGGACATGGGCCAGATAGCTGCTGCCGTGTGCTTCACGTTCGGTCAGATACGCCACTAAACCGTCGATCCAGCCTTTTACAGCGGCTTCATCGCTGAGGTCGCTTAAGGTCGGATGGTAGATCAGGCCGCGCAGCAGAGCCGTAGGGAAACGGCGCTCCATACGTTTGATCATGCGCTGCGTGCCGTTGAAATCCGCCACCAGCGTTTCCAGCGGCTGGCCGCCTAACGCCGGTGCGCTGGCGTTGGTGTGCAGCGTTGCGCCGTCGAGGGCGATGGAAATCTGATACTGATCCATCGCTTCGTCGTCTTTAATATACTGTTCTTGCTTGCCTTTCTTCACTTTGTACAGTGGCGGCTGCGCAATATAGACGTGACCACGTTCGACGATTTCTGGCATCTGACGGTAGAAGAAGGTCAACAGCAGCGTACGAATGTGCGAGCCGTCGACGTCCGCATCGGTCATGATGATGATGCTGTGATAACGCAGTTTGTCCGGATTGTATTCGTCACGGCCGATACCACAGCCCAGCGCGGTGATCAGCGTGGCAACTTCCTGCGAAGCGAGCATCTTGTCGAAACGCGCTTTCTCCACGTTCAGGATTTTACCCTTCAGCGGCAGAATCGCCTGATTCTTACGATTACGACCCTGTTTGGCTGATCCGCCTGCAGAGTCACCCTCCACCAGGTAGATTTCAGACAGCGCCGGATCGCGCTCCTGACAGTCGGCCAGTTTGCCCGGCAGACCGGCCAAATCCAGCGCGCCTTTGCGGCGCGTCATCTCACGAGCACGGCGGGCAGCTTCACGCGCACGCGCTGCATCGATGATTTTGCCAACCACGATTTTCGCGTCAGACGGGTTTTCCAGCAGGTATTCCGCCAGCAGTTCGTTCATCTGCTGCTCAACCGCCGATTTCACTTCAGAAGAGACCAGCTTATCTTTGGTCTGAGAAGAGAATTTTGGATCCGGCACTTTCACGGAAACCACAGCAATCAGGCCTTCACGCGCATCGTCACCGGTCGCACTGACTTTGGCTTTTTTGCTGTAGCCCTCTTTATCCATGTAGGCATTCAGCGTACGCGTCATTGCCGCACGGAAGCCCGCCAGGTGCGTACCGCCGTCGCGCTGTGGAATGTTGTTGGTGAAGCAGTAGATGTTTTCCTGGAAACCATCGTTCCACTGCAACGCCACTTCCACGCCAATGCCATCTTTCTCCGTCGAGAAGTAGAACACCGTTGGGTGAATCGGGGTTTTGTTCTTGTTGAGATACTCAACGAACGCCTTGATGCCGCCTTCGTAGTGGAAGTGATCGTTCTTGCCGTCGCGTTTGTCTTCCAGACGAATCGAAACGCCAGAGTTCAGGAACGACAGTTCACGCAGGCGTTTCGCCAGGATTTCGTACTCAAACTCAATCACGTTGGTGAAGGTTTCGTAGCTCGGCCAGAAACGCACGCGAGTACCGGTTGCATCGGTATCACCGGACACCGCCAGCGGTGCCTGCGGCACACCGTGCTGATAAACCTGCTGATGCACTTTGCCTTCACGGCGAATGGTCAGCTCCAGCTTCTGTGACAGGGCGTTTACGACTGAAACGCCAACGCCGTGCAGACCACCGGAAACTTTATATGAGTTATCATCAAATTTACCGCCTGCGTGCAGGACGGTCATGATCACTTCAGCAGCAGAGACGCCCTCTTCCGGGTGAATGCCGGTAGGAATACCACGACCATCATCTTGCACCGAGACAGAGTTATCTGCATGAATAGTAACGGTAATATCACTACAGTGACCGGCGAGCGCTTCGTCGATTGCGTTATCCACGACTTCGAATACCATGTGATGCAGACCGGTGCCGTCATCCGTATCGCCGATGTACATACCCGGGCGTTTGCGTACCGCATCAAGCCCTTTCAGGACTTTGATACTTGAGGAGTCATAAGAATTCGACATCAACGTTTCTCGCTCATTTAATCTTCAGGTTGAACCACTATTTTACCCTGTTCCACGCGGAACATCTTGCCCTTTTCATCACTCATGTCGATTACATGCTCGACACCAATGGCGCTGACAAATACTTGAGCCTGCGTGGCTTTTAGGCGTTCAGCTAACAGCCGACGACGGGTGTCATCCAGCTCTGAGGCAAAGTCATCAATCAAATACAAACAGCGTTGTCCGCTGCTGCGCGTCAGGTATTCACCCTGCGCTAAGCGCAGCGCGCACATCAGCAGTTTTAACTGGCCGCGTGAGAGTAAATCTTCCACCGGCGTGCCCTCAGCACGAATGCGAAAATCGGCTTTATGCGGGCCGCTGGCGGTATACGTGAGCGCGCGGTCGCGCTCGAAATTGCGTTCCAGCAGTTCGGCGTAGTCGCTCTCTTTATCCCAGCCGCGCTGGAAAGAGAACGTCAACGCAAACTCCGGTAAAAACTGACCGCAGGTGGCGATGATCTCGCGGGAAATCGCCGCGCTGTATTCGGCGCGCCAGGCGCTGATCTGTTCGGCCAGCGGCACCAGTTCCTGATCCCAGGGACGAATCTGGCTGTAGCGCGAAACCTGACGCAGCGCCGCATTGCGCTGTTTCAGCAGGCGACGCAAATTGCTCCAGGCATGGAAAAAACCAGACGAGGCGTGAAAGCAGCCCCAATCGATGTAGGCACGACGATATTTTGGACCGCCATTGAGCAGGGTAAATCCTTCCGGCGTAATCAGTTGCATCGGCAGCAGCTGCGCCAACTCGGCGACTTTGTGACCATCGCTGCCATCAATACGCACTTTGCTGTCGCCAGCGCGATTCTTGGTCAGACCGACCGACATTTCACGTTCGCTGCCTTCAATGCGGCCGTGCAACACAAAGGCGTCCTGATCGTGACGAATCACGCGGCCCGCTTGCAAACTGCGAAATGCGCGACCGTGCCCTAGCGTGTAAATCGCCTCCAGCACGCTGGTTTTACCGCTGCCGTTGGCACCGACAAGGAAATTAAATCCCGGCGCCAAAGCCAGATCGGCCTGCTCGATATTGCGAAAATCTTTAATCAGGAGGCGGGTTAAAGCCATAACGAATCCAGCGAGAGGGGGATTTTACCTAACATTTGAGATCCAGGCCGTCGGCGGCGCAGCCAGTCTGGTTACGGCCAGCGCGCAGAACTTGGGAGCATACTGAAGTATGTGACCAAGGGCGAGCACTGCCCGGGACCAGAATGGCAAGTAAGCCAGGCCGATATTTATAAACGCATTGGCATCACGACGTAGGCTGCAGCCGGACTGGCCACATCCTCAATCTGCACGCTCGATACGCCATCGGTCAGCAGCAAACGCACATTCTCGCACTTGAGCGCATTCAACACATCCAGCACGTAACTGACGTTGAAGCCAATCTCCAGATCGGTGCCGTTGTAAGAGACATCCAGCATCTCTTCCGCTTCTTCCTGCTCTGGGTTATTCGCCGTGATCTTGAGCTGATTTTCGGTGATGTAGATGCGAACACCGCGGAATTTCTCATTCGAGAGAATCGCCGCACGCGCAAACGCCTGTTTTAAAATATCACAGCCGGCTTCCAGCGCTTTGTCGGGATTCTTCGGCAATACGCGGCGATAATCCGGGAAACGGCCATCAACCAGCTTCGACGTAAAGATAAAGTCGCCAACGTGTGCGCGGATGTTGCTGCTGCCGATTTGCACCTGCAGCGGCGTTTCGCCACCGTCGAGCAAACGCATCAGCTCAATCACCCCTTTACGCGGCACGATCACCGAATGGTTCGGCAGCGCCTGACCAATCGGCATGGAGCACACTGCAAGGCGGTGACCATCGGTGGCGACGGTACGCAACTCTTCGCCTTCGGTTTCGAACAGCATACCGTTGAGGTAATAACGCACATCCTGATGCGCCATTGAGAACTGCGTGGCTTCAATCAGGCGTTTTAGCGTCGCCTGCGGCAAGGTGAATTCCACCTCGCTCTGCCAGTCATCCAGATTCGGGAAGTCGCTGGCGGGCAGCGTTGACAGCGAGAAACGGCTGCGGCCAGAACGCACCAGCATTCTGTCGCCTTCCAGCGTCAGGCTGATTTCAGCGCCTTCCGGCAAACCGCGGCAAATATCGAGGAATTTACGCGCAGGAACCGTGGTGGCGCCCGGCTCGTGTGGCTGCGTCAGCGCAACACGGGCTACCATTTCCATTTCCAGATCGGTACCGGTCAAGCGCAGCGAGCCTTCGCTTACTTGCAGCAGTAAATTTCCGAGGATTGGCAGCGTCGGGCGTCCGCCAAGTGGACCGCTAACCTGTTGCAGTGGCTTCAGTAACTGCTCACGTTCTACAATAAATTTCATATGCGTCAGGAAGATAGTGTTCGAATGAGGTTAGAGAAATCTTCTTTAATGTCGTGGCTCTCTTCACGCAGCTGCTCAATTTTACGGCAAGCGTGAAGCACGGTGGTATGGTCGCGACCACCAAACGCATCGCCAATCTCCGGCAAGCTGTGATTGGTGAGCTCTTTCGCCATCGCCATCGCCATCTGGCGCGGACGCGCTACCGAACGCGAACGGCGTTTCGACAGCAAATCCGCCACTTTAATTTTGTAATACTCGGCCACCGTTTTCTGAATATTATCGATGGTGACCAGCTTTTCCTGCAGCGCCAGCAGATCGCGCAGCGCTTCGCGCACGAAATCGATGGTAATCGCGCGACCGGTAAAGTTCGCGTTGGCAATCACGCGGTTCAGCGCGCCTTCCAGCTCGCGGACATTAGAACGCAAACGCTTAGCAATAAAGAAGGCGACTTCACCCGGCAGGCGAATATCGTTTTCATCGGCTTTCTTCATCAGGATCGCGACACGCGTTTCCAGTTCAGGCGGCTCGATCGCCACCGTTAAACCCCAACCAAAACGTGATTTCAGGCGATCTTCTACGCCGTTGATCTCTTTTGGATAGCGATCCGAGGTCAGGATGATCTGTTGATTGCCTTCCAGCAGCGCGTTGAAGGTATGGAAGAACTCTTCCTGCGAGCGCTCTTTATTGGCAAAGAATTGAATGTCATCAATTAGCAGCGCATCAACCGAGCGGTAGTAACGCTTAAACTCTTCAATGGCGTTGTTCTGCAAGGCTTTAACCATGTCCTGCACAAAACGCTCAGAGTGCATGTACACCACTTTGGCATTAGGCTTGCGCGCAATAATGCCGTTACCCACCGCGTGCAACAGGTGAGTTTTACCCAGGCCGGTGCCGCCATAAAGGAACAGTGGGTTATAAGCGCCGCCAGGATTATCCGCCACCTGACGTGCCGCCGCGCGCGCCAGCTGGTTCGATTTACCTTCAACGAAGTTGTCGAAGTTATGACGGTTATTCACATTGGAGCGGTAAGTCACATCGGCCGGTGCGGGAACGGAATCCCAACTTGGACGCAAAATTTGCGCGGGTGCCGGACGATTTTCGATCGGCGCGGGCGCATTGTAACTGGCCATCGCCGGTTGGTTAGTGGTGACCTGTGCTGCAGGGCGCGTACCGACTTCGAAACGCAGTAAAGGCACATTTGCACCGCAGAATTCATTCAGCAGCCCATTGATACTATTGAGATATTTATCTCTAACCCAGTCGAGTACAAACCGATTTGGTGCATACAAGGTCAGCGTATTGTCGTTTAATTCAGCTTGCAGCGGACGAATCCACATGCTGAATTCGGTGGCAGGAAGCTCATCCTGCAAACGGGCAAGACACTGTTGCCAAAGCGTAAGTGACACGGCGGACTCCACTCGTACAAAATCGATAAGAATTTTAGGCGCTAATAAATAGAAACGTAATTTTTAGACACAGACGGTTGGAAAGCGCCTGCGACCGCTATTCGCGGTAGTCTTCCCCGGCGATCGCAGCGAGGATCGTCAGCGGAAGGGCGGATCATAACGTAAAGCTGCACAGAGATCTTCCCTTTCTACACAGTTTTGATCCAATTTATCCACAGGCTACTGAAGTGATAATGAGTTTACGCTTTCTGCGAAAAAAGCCAGCGTTAATGTGGCTGAAAGCGTTAATTTTTCTGGCAAGCTCTCGTTTCCGTGCAGCAAATCTGCAAACTGATCGCAAGAAGATCCTGCGCGATCCTTGCGCTTTAACCCACAGCCCGTATAATTCCCCACCCGGCATTATTGCGTGAAGCCTTGATGCCCGGAATCAGCGGGCTGTATCTGGGTTTCCAGGTGCCGCGACCAGCGAAGTGAATTGACTCTGGACTGTACAATTATTACAATCCCGCCTCTTTATTAAAGACACATTGAGGCGTTGGTCGATTTACTGGCCCGAAAACGCGTCACCCAGTGAAAATTTTCAAGTTTAGGTAGAAATCGCCATGAAACGCACTTTTCAACCGTCCGTACTGAAGCGCAACCGTTCACACGGTTTCCGTGCTCGTATGGCAACAAAAAATGGTCGTCAGGTTCTGGCACGTCGTCGTGCTAAAGGCCGTTCTCGTCTGACCGTTTCTAAGTAATAAAGCTAACCCTCGTGGTTAAGCTCGCATTTCCCAGGGAGTTACGTTTGTTAACTCCCACTCATTTCACTTTCGTCTTCCAGCAGCCACAACGAGCCGGTACGCCGCAAATCACCATACTCGGCCGACTTAACGCGCTGGGGCATCCCCGCATCGGTCTCACCGTCGCAAAAAAACATGTAAAACGCGCCCACGAACGCAACCGGATCAAGCGATTGACCCGCGAAAGCTTTCGTCTGCGTCAACATGAGCTCCCTGCAATGGATTTTGTGATCGTGGCTAAAAAAGGGATTGCTGACCTGGATAACCGTGCGCTGACGGAAGCGTTGGAGAAACTATGGCGTCGTCACTGTCGCCTGGCTCGCGGCTCCTGATTGCCCTGATACGCGTTTATCAACGCGCCATCAGCCCACTGCTGGGACCTCATTGCCGGTTCCATCCCACCTGTTCGCAGTATGGGATTGAGGCCTTGCGCCGCTTTGGCGTTGTAAAAGGCAGTTGGTTGACGATAAAACGCGTATTAAAATGCCACCCTTTGAACCCGGGTGGTGACGATCCTGTGCCGCCAAAAACCTTTGATACCAGAGAACATTAACGATGGATTCGCAACGCAATCTCTTTCTCATCGCTTTTCTGTTCGTGTCTTTTATGATCTGGCAAGCCTGGCAGACGGACCACGCTCCGCAGCCACAGCAAACCCAGACCACGCAAAACACAAACAGCGCAGCGGGTGATGCCGCCACTTCCGGCGTGCCGGCTAGCGGACAGGGCAAAACGATCACCGTTAAGACAGATGTCCTGTCACTCAACATCAATACGCGTGGTGGCGATATTGAGCAGGCTCAGCTGCTGACTTACCCGGACAAACTGGGTTCAGATGCACCGTTCCAGCTGCTTGAAACTACACCGGCCTTCGTTTATCAGGCGCAGAGTGGCTTAACTGGCCGCAACGGCCCGGATAACCCGAACAATGGCGCACGTCCGCTGTATACCACTTCGCAAGATAGCTTCGTGATGGCAGATGGCCAGAGCGAACTGCGCGTACCGTTGACCTGGACCGGTGAAAACGGCGTGGTTTACACCAAGACGTTCGTCTTCAAGCGCGGTGAGTATGCGGTAAACGTTGACTACAACATCAACAACACCACTCAGCAGCCGCTGGAAGTATCGATGTTTGGTCAGCTGAAGCAGACCATCGAGGTGCCTAAGCACCGCGATACCGGCAGCAACAACTTTGCTCTGCACACCTTCCGTGGCGCAGCGTACTCAACCAGCGATGCGAAATACGAAAAATATAAATTCGACACCATCGCGGATAACGAGAACCTGAACACCACCACCAGCAATGGTTGGGTGGCGATGCTGCAGCAGTACTTTGCTACCGCCTGGGTGCCGCGCACGCAGGGTAATAACACGCTGTACACCACTAACTTCGGCAATGGCGTAGCGGCAATTGGCTACAAATCTGCTCCTGTGACCGTTGGCGCAGGCGCACAGCAAGATCTCGGCGCAACGCTGTGGGTAGGCCCGGAAATTCAGGACCAGATGGCAGCCATCGCGCCTCACCTGGATCTGACCGTGGATTACGGCTGGTTGTGGTTCATCTCGCAGCCGCTGTTTAAACTGCTGAAGTTCATCCACAGCTTTATCGGTAACTGGGGCTTCTCCATTATCGTTATCACCTTCATCGTACGTGGCATCATGTACCCGCTGACTAAAGCGCAGTACACCTCGATGGCGAAGATGCGTATGCTGCAGCCGAAGATTCAGGCGATGCGTGAACGTCTGGGCGATGATAAGCAGAAACAGAGCCAGGAAATGATGGCGCTGTATAAGGCGGAGAAAGTGAACCCGCTGGGCGGCTGTCTGCCACTGGTTATCCAGATGCCAATCTTCCTGGCCTTGTACTACATGCTGTCAGGCTCGGTTGAACTGCGTCATGCGCCGTTTATTCTGTGGATTCATGACCTGTCAGCGCAGGATCCGTACTACATTCTGCCGATCATCATGGGTATCACCATGTTCTTCATTCAGAAGATGTCACCGACCACCGTGACCGATCCGATGCAGCAGAAGATCATGACCTACATGCCGGTGATCTTTACCGTGTTCTTCCTGTGGTTCCCATCAGGTCTGGTGCTGTACTACATCGTCAGCAACCTGGTGACCATTCTCCAGCAGCAGATGATTTATCGCGGCCTGGAAAAACGTGGTCTGCATAGCCGCGACAAGAAGAAAGCGTAACGCCTGACTGCGACCAGCAGCAGCGTATAATCAAAGGGCGACATTTATGTCGCCCTATTTTTATTTATTAATACCCTAAAAGTTTAAGGTGGAATCATGAGCCACAGCGACACTATCGTTGCCCAGGCGACGCCTCCCGGCCGTGGCGGCGTTGGCATTCTGCGTATCTCCGGCGCCAAAGCCGCTGAGGTAGCGCAAGCCGTGCTTGGCAAGCTGCCAAAGCCGCGCTATGCCGACTATCTGCCCTTTACCGACGCCGATGGCAGCGTGCTGGATCAGGGCATTGCGCTGTGGTTTCCTGGCCCGAACTCCTTCACCGGTGAAGATGTGCTGGAGTTGCAAGGCCACGGCGGCCCGGTGATTCTCGACCTGCTGCTCAAGCGCATCGTAGCGCTGCCCGGATTACGCATTGCGCAACCTGGTGAATTCTCCGAACGCGCCTTCCTCAACGACAAGCTCGATTTGGCGCAAGCCGAAGCGATTGCCGATCTAATCGATGCCAGCTCAGAGCAAGCCGCCCGCTCGGCGGTAAACTCGCTGCAGGGCGCGTTTTCCCTGCGCATCAACGCACTTGTGGAAGCACTTACTCACCTGCGCATCTATGTGGAGGCGGCCATCGACTTCCCGGATGAGGAGATCGATTTCCTTTCCGACGGCAAAATTGAAGCACAGCTCAATGTAGTGATCGGCGACCTCGACGGCGTGCGTGCCGAAGCGCGTCAGGGCAGCCTGCTACGTGAAGGGATGAAAGTGGTGATTGCCGGTCGTCCCAATGCCGGAAAATCGAGCCTGCTGAATGCCTTAGCCGGACGCGAAGCGGCGATTGTGACTGATATCGCTGGCACCACGCGCGACGTCCTGCGCGAGCATATCCATATCGACGGCATGCCGCTGCACATCATCGATACTGCCGGTTTACGTGAAGCAAGCGACGAGGTCGAGCGCATTGGTATTGAACGCGCGTGGCAGGAGATCGAGCAGGCCGACCGCGTGCTGTTTATGGTCGATGGCACCACCACAGACGCGACTGAAGCCGCCGCCATCTGGCCAGATTTTGTTGCCCGTTTGCCGGAAGCGCTGCCAATTACCGTGGTGCGTAACAAAGCGGATATGACCGGCGAAGAGCTGGGCCTCACTGAAGTGAACGGTCACTCACTGATTCGTCTCTCGGCGCGCACCGGGGAAGGTGTGGAAGCGCTGCGCGATCACCTGAAACAGAGCATGGGATTTGCCGGCAATATGGAAGGCGGATTTCTCGCACGCCGCCGCCATCTGCAAGCACTGGAGTTAGCCGCAACGCACTTGCAGCAGGGCAAGCATCAGCTGTTAGGCGCGTGGGCCGGCGAATTACTGGCAGAAGAGTTACGTTTAGCGCAGCAAGCGCTGAGCGAAATCACCGGTGAATTCACCTCCGACGATTTGCTGGGCAGAATCTTCTCCAGTTTCTGTATTGGTAAGTAATGGCCTGCGGCGTTCTCATGTCGGGTGCGCATTCATGCGCATCTGGCGCCCGGTAGACATGCGTCTTTGTTATTTGGCTCTCCCACGCCTTTGCAGTATAACGATCATTGCCCGGCGAACAGGTCCTGCTGGGTACATTCATTATTCATGCTAAATATTGGGCGCAAGTTGCTGCCTGAACAGGAGAGAAACATGAGTACAACGCTCGACAGCGTGGCGCTGAACACGCTGTTCATTGAAGCCCGCACCCACAGCTATTGGCAGGACAAACCGGTTTCTCGTGAGGTGCTGGAGCAGCTCTATCATCTGACCGCGCTGGGCCCAACCTCGGCTAACTGCTCGCCGGGCCGTTTTGTGTTTGTGACCTCGCAGGAAGGCAAAGAGAAGCTGAAACCCGCGCTCTCCTCCGGCAACGTCGACAAAACCATGTCCGCTCCGGTAACGGTGATCGTGGCGTGGGATCCTGAGTTTTACGAAGCGCTGCCGAAGCTGTTCCCGCATGGTGATGCGCGCAGCTGGTTTACCAGCAGCCCGGATCTGGCGAAAGAGACCGCGTTCCGTAACAGCAGCTTGCAGGCAGGTTATTTGATTCTGGCCGCGCGTTCGCTGGGCCTGGATGCCGGCCCGATGTCCGGTTTCGATCCGACAAAAGTGAACGACGCCTTCTTTAGCGAGAGCAAATGGCAGGTGAACTTACTGATCAATCTCGGCTATGGCGAAGCCAGCAAACTGCACGCGCGTCTGCCACGTCTCGGCTTTGATGAAGCCAGCACCTTTGCCTGATTGAGAAAAGGCGTCGGGCTTAGCCCACGACGCCCGTTTCAAGCGGTTATCCCAGTGAATGGAAGCCGCTGTTGAAGTAGATCATCGGCTCTGCCGCTTCACCTGGCAGAGCAATGCCCACGATACGCGCCAGCAGCACGCTGTGCGTGTTCCACTCCACTACCTTCTCCAGCTGGCAATCAAAACTCACCAGCGCATCAGCCAGAATCGGCGCGCCGGTATTCAGCGTCTGCCACGTACCGTTTTGAAAACGCTCGGCGCGGCGTGAGGATTGGCTGAACTGGGCACATAAGTCGTCATGCTGCTCACGCAGCACGTTCACGGCAAAATGGCCGGCTGCGATAAAAGCATCATGACTGGACGCGCTACGATTCACGCACACCAGCAGGCTGGGTGGCTCAGCCGCAAGCGAACTGACCGACGTGGCAATCAGCCCCAGCTTTTCGCCCTGAAATTCGGTGGTAACCAGAGAAACACCCGCGGTTAAGCGACGCATGCCGTGACGAAACTCATCAAGCGAGATCGATTCCTGGCGAGAAATAGCGGTATCTGACATAAAAAACTCCGACGTGCCTGTTTTAACAATGCGCACAATGGGCAGATGAATGAAGAGTTAGCGCACTTTGATGTGCTGTTTTACTGCCCAAATCCTACACCACATCACACAGTTAGGCACTCAATCCGGCAGGTTTCTGCAAAAGCGTTCTATGCAAAGTTGCCAAATGGGATTGCCGCATGGCTTCGTCCTTATCTGAAATATCGCCTATTCCATCTTAAGCCGGATGCAAACCCATGAGAAAATTCTTACAATAGCACTGATGATTATTCGACCATTTTCATGGAGCGACAGATGGCTAGTCATTTTGTACGTTGGATAGGTAATCCGCCCTTTTCTTCTGAGAACATGCGGGTGCCACAAGAAGTGATCAACAGCGCTCAGCGCTTCGCTGACAAGCGTCGCGGACGCTTTCTCGCCGCACGCGAACTGCTGGCTCAGCTGATGTTACGCGTCTACGGTATCCGCGAACTCCCCGCGCTAACGACCAGCAGCAGCGGACGTCCCTGTTTTGCCGATGCCAACCTGCCCGATTTCAGCATCTCCTACGCCGGAAACACTATCGGTGTGCTGCTGGCCGAAGAAGGCGGCCGCGCCGGACTGGATATGGAAATTGTGCGCGCACACAGTCGCCAAACACAGGATATGCTGACACAGGATCTCTCCTCCGGCGAAAAAGCATGGATTAACGCGCAGCAGGATTTCATGGAAGCGCTGACGCAAATCTGGACGCTGCGCCAAAGCATTCTCAAGCTCACCGGCGAAACCGATAGCGGTATTGATTCACTGCGTTTGCATCCTGCGGCCGGTCGGCTGCGTTCCACCGTGTTCCCCGATATTCAGGCGGTGTGTGATGCTGAGCCCACGCTGGTGTGGTCATGCGCGCTGTCGCCCGGCACCGAACGCTTACATCTGTGGGAGATTGATGGCGCGCAGCAGTGGCAAGCACTGCGCGATGTCGAGATGAGTAAACCCAATATCGGGCCGCATACGCTGCGCCTGACCAGTTTGGTCACGCCGCATGAGATGGGACATCCGTAAAAAAGGCCGCATCAGCGGCCTTTACTGTTTAGTGGGCATCGATAAAGACGATTTTCAGCACGAACAGTAGCGCGACCACCACCACGCACGGGCTGATTTCACGCCAGCGGCCGGTTCCCAACTTCATCACGCAGTAAGAGATAAAGCCCAGCGCGATACCTTCCGTGATCGAGAAGCTGAACGGCATCATCGCCGCAGTAACAAACGCTGGCA
Source organism: Pantoea sp. GbtcB22 (assembly GCF_019091025.1). Classification (NCBI taxonomy): domain Bacteria; kingdom Pseudomonadati; phylum Pseudomonadota; class Gammaproteobacteria; order Enterobacterales; family Erwiniaceae; genus Pantoea; species Pantoea sp. GbtcB22. Next base: position 41,088 of record NZ_JAGXKB010000006.1, on the reverse strand, counting down.
CCGCTTCGGTGAGATCGTCCCACTGCACGCGTGACAGCGACGCCGTCATCAATACGCCAACGTAAATCAGCGCACCCGCCGCCGCATAGGACGGCACCATCGCCGCCAGCGGTGACAGGAACATCACCAGCAGGAACAGAATCCCGGTGATCACCGCCATCAGGCCGGTACGACCGCCGATCGCCACGCCGGACGAACTTTCAATGTAGGCGGTTACCGATGAGGTACCAATCAGCGAACCGGTCACCGAACTGATGCTATCAACGTACAGCGCCTGCTTCATGCGTGGGAAAGTGCCTTTCTCGTCGGTCAGCCCGGCTTTATCGGTCACGCCAATCAGCGTGCCGGAGGAGTCGAACAGATTCACCAGCATAAAGGAGAAGATCACCCCGGCCATGCCGATGTTGAACGCGCCTTTGATATCAACCTGGCCCACAACAGAAGTGATCGCTGGCGGAGCGGCGAACACGCCGCTGAATTTCACATCGCCAATGATCAAGCCCAGCGCGGTCGTCACCACAATCGACACCAGCACCGCCGCATGGATATTGCGGGAAGCCAGAATTGCGATGATGAAGAAACCCAGCGCCCCAAGCAGCACGCTGTGCGAGGTCAGATTACCCACAGCTACAATGGTATCGGCGTTTGGCACGATAATTCCGGCGTTTTTCAGCCCCATCATGGCGATAAACAGACCAATACCAGCGGTGATGCCAACACGCAGGCTGAGCGGAATGTTGGCAATCATCCAGTAACGCACGCGCAGCAGTGTGAGGATCAGCAGACCCAGCGCGCCCCAGAAAATCGCGCCCATACCAATCTGCCACGAGTATCCCATGGCCCCGACCACCACAAAGGCGAAGAAGGCGTTCAGGCCCATCGCCGGTGCCAGTGCTACCGGCAAATTCGCCACCAGCCCCATCAGAATACTGCCGAACGCGGCAATCAAGCAGGTAGTAACAAACACTGCCTGCGTATCCATGCCCGCTACACCGAGAATTTGCGGGTTAACGAAAACGATGTACACCATCGTCAGGAAAGTCGTGCAACCGGCAATCACTTCGGTACGCATGGTGGTTCCGTGTTCCTGCAGTTTGAAGATGCGCTGCAAAAGGCCCTGATTAGTCATTCCACTGTTCCGCTAAAAAATTTATCGCCGCGTATCCTATAGAGTTTAGCGTGGCAAAACACTGATTTTTCGCAACCGGTTGCTCAGGGTCGCTTTCTGCGCTCAGTGCGCTAGAGTGTCAGCTTATTGTTTAACAAAAGGATGATGTGCGATGTCGGTGGAATGTATTTTTTTTGATTGCGACGGCACGCTGGTCGACAGCGAAGTGATCTGTACGCAAGCTTACGTCAACACCTTTGCCCGCTACGGTATTGAACGCTCTCTGCAGCAAATGTTTGAGCAGTATAAAGGGGTAAAGCTCTACGACATCATCCGCGATGTGGCAGCCGAACATCAGGTTGAACTGCCACTCGAAGAAGTGGAAACCGCCTATCGCGCCGAAGTGGCGAGATTGTTTGATCTCGATTTGAAGCCGATTGCCGGTGCCAAAGCGCTGGTGGAGCGCGTGAAAGTACCAATGTGTGTGGTTTCAAACGGCACGGTGAAGAAGATGCAGCATTCGCTGGGATTGACCGGCATGCTGCCGTATCTCGATGGCAAGCTGTACAGCGGGTATGACATTAACCACTGGAAGCCGGATCCGGAATTGATGTATCACGCCGCCGAGCAGATGCAGGTGCCGATTGAGAAGTGCATTCTGGTGGATGATTCCGAAGCGGGCGCGCGTGCCGGGATCGCGGCCGGGATTCCGGTGTTTTACTACTGCGCCGATGCGCACAATCCCGAACTCGATCATCCGCTGGTGACGCGCTTTGATGATATGGCGCAGTTGCCGGATTTGTGGCGCGCGCGTGGCTGGGATTTGGTGGGGTAGAGCTCGTTTTCCCCCTCCTCGGTTCGTGCTGGCTGTCCCCCATCCCGGCCTTCCCCCATGAATGGGGGAAGGAGATGCTGCCACATGCAACTCCCAACCCACATATTGCAGCATCTTCCTCCCCCATTCATGGGGGAGGACCGAGGAGGGGGACAGCCAGCACAATCCAAATCAGCCAATCGCCCCTAACGAATCCTCGTTGCTCTGCTTCTTCGGTAGCAGGAACAGCGTGGCGGCGATATCCAGCAGATAAATCAGCGCCAGCAGCGTGATCGCCGCGGTGAAAGAGATATTGGTCGCCAGCAGGCCAATCACCAATGGACCAAATCCGCCCACGCCACGCCCCAAATTAAACAACACGTTCTGCGCTGTTGCGCGCGCCTGCGGTGGGAAAGTATCGGAAATCAGCGCGCCGTAGCCGCCGATCATGCCGTTCACAAACATCCCCATCAGCGCGCCGGTAAACAGCATCACCGTAGGATCGCGCAGCTGCGCATACACCACCACCATCACCACCGCGCCGAACTGATACAGCAGGAAGATTTTCCAGCGCGCGAAGCGATCGGCCAGCACGCCAAACAGCCAGATGCCGAACGTCATGCCCACCACCGTCACCGCGGTCCACAAGCCTGATTTGGTCAGGCTGAAACCGAAGCTGGACGACAGATAGCTCGGCATCCAAATCATCAATCCGTAGTAACCAAAGTTCTGCACCGAGCAGAGAATGAAAATCCCCAGGCTGGCTTTGCTGGTGGCGCGATCGGCAAACAGTAATTTAAGACGTGCGCCAAAGGAGAGCTGCGGCGTTTTCTCCACGTGGCGGGTAAAGCTCTCCGGCTCGCCCATGCTGCGGCGAATCACAAACGAGACCAGCGCCGGCAGCAAACCGACGAGGAACATGCCGCGCCAGCCAATCACGCTCAGCAGCGGCGGCGTGATAAAGGCCGCCAGCAGCACACCGAGCTGCCAGCCAATGCCCACCCACGCCGAGGCGCGGTTGCGCTTCTCTTTCGGCCAGGCTTCGGCAATCAGCGCCATGCCGATGCCGAACTCGCCGCCCAATCCCACGCCCGCCAGCGTGCGGTACACCAGCAGATCCCAATAACCCTGCGCCACGGCGCACAAGCCAGTGAATACCGAGAACACCAGAATAGTGACGGTAAGGATACGGATGCGGCCATAACGATCGCTCAGATGACCAAACACGATGCCGCCGATCACTGCGCCAATCAGCGTCCAGGTGACCAGCGAACCGGCCTGAGACGGATCGAGCGCCAGCGAGACGCTGATCGCCGGCAGCATAAAGCCAAGAATCAGCAGATCAAATCCGTCCATCGCGTAGCCGCTGATAGCCGCCACCATGGCTTTCGCCGGTGTAATGGCTTGTTTTTGAGGAGTTGGGGAAGACATGTAACAGCACCTGGCAGAAAAAAGTGCGCCAAGTATAAAGAGAGGGAATCGATGAGAACAGACAGAATTTAAGCAGGCAGCCCGTTAGCCACAGTGGCAACGGGCCGCCGACGCATCAATCAAGAGGGTTTATTGCTGCCGTCATCGCCCGACAGCAGTTCATCCAGCTTGTCGCCGCCCACATGACGGAAATCCTGACCTTTGACGAAATAGAAGATAATTTCGCAAATGTTCTGGCAGCGATCGCCGATACGCTCGATGGCGCGCGCGCAGAACAGCGCGGTCAGCACGCTTGGGATAGTGCGCGGATCTTCCATCATGTAGGTCATCAGCTGACGCACGATGCCTTCGTACTCTTTATCCACCTTCTTATCTTCGCGGTAGATTTTGATGGCTTCGTTGAGATCCATGCGCGCGAACGCATCCAACACGTCGTGCAGCATCTGCACGGTGTGATGACCAAGCGCTTCAAGGCTCACCAGCAGCGGCAGATGCTGCTGGCTGAACTTCTCCAGCGCGGTGCGGCTGATTTTTTCCGCCACATCGCCAATGCGTTCCAGCTCAGAAATGGTCTTGATGATCGCCATTACCAGGCGCAAATCGCTGGCGGTCGGCTGGCGTTTGGCGATGATGCGCACACAGGCTTCATCAATCTCCACTTCCATCATGTTGACCTTCTGGTCGCCGTCGATGACGTGACGCGCCAGCTCGCCATCCTGGTTGTGCATCGCGGTGATGGCGTCCATCAGCTGCTTCTCAACCATGCCGCCCATGATCATCACTTGCGTGCGAATGTGCTCCAGCTCCGCGTTGAACTGACCGGAGATGTGTTTGTTCAGATTTAAATTATCCATGTGCGTCTCCTGAATCAGCCGTAACGACCGGTGATGTAATCTTCGGTCTGCTTCTTTGCGGGCTTAGTGAACAAGGTATCGGTATCGCTGAACTCAATCAGCTCGCCCAGATACATAAAAGCGGTGTGGTCAGAACAACGCGCAGCCTGCTGCATGTTGTGAGTCACGATCACCACAGTGTAATCCTGCTTCAGTTCGGTGATCAGCTCTTCAATACGACCGGTTGAGATCGGATCCAGCGCGGAGCAAGGCTCATCCAGCAACAGCACTTCCGGGCGAATCGCGATGCCGCGGGCGATGCACAAACGCTGCTGCTGACCGCCGGAAAGACTGTAACCGCTCTGATGCAGCTTGTCTTTGGTTTCATTCCACAGCGCGGCTTTGGTCAGCGCCCACTGCACGCGCTCATCCATATCGGCACGCGACAGCTTCTCAAACAGCCGCACGCCGAAGGCGATGTTGTCATAAATCGACATCGGGAATGGCGTAGGCTTCTGGAACACCATACCGACGCGGGCGCGCAGCAGGGCGATATCCTGATTGGAAGCCAGAATGTTATCGCCATCCAGCAGGATGTCACCTTCGGCACGCTGCTCCGGATAGAGCGAGTACATTTTGTTGAAGGTGCGCAGCAAAGTGGATTTACCGCAACCTGATGGGCCGATAAACGCGGTCACCTGATTTTTGGTGATATCCAGATTGATGTTTTTCAGCGCGTGAAACTTACCGTAATAGAAGTTCAGATTACGGACCTGAATTTTACCGGCTGATGAAGTCACGTTACTCATTCTCGTCTCTCATAAGCAGCGCCGCCGAAGCCGCGCTGGGAAATTAGTGTTTGCCCTTGGCGAAAACCACACGCGCCACAATGTTCAGCAGCAGCACGCACACGGTAATAATCAGCACACCCGCCCACGCCAGGCTTTGCCACTCGGCAAAGGGGCTCATGGCGAATTTAAAGATGGTGACCGGCAGGTTAGCGATCGGCTGCATCATGTCGGTGCTCCAGAACTGGTTCGACAGCGCAGTAAACAGCAGCGGTGCGGTTTCACCGGCAATACGCGCCACGGCCAACAGCACACCGGTGATGATGCCGGAAACCGAGGCTTTCAGCGTAATCGCCGAAATCATCTTCCACTTCGGCGTACCCAGCGCATAAGCCGCTTCACGCATGCTGTCGGGTACCAGACGCAGCATATTTTCGGAGGTACGAATCACAATCGGGATTTGCAGCAGCGCCAGCGCTACTACGCCCGCCCAACCGGAGAAGTGCTGCATCTGCGATACCACAATGGTGTAAACGAACAGGCCCACCACAATCGACGGTGCTGACAGCAGAATGTCGTTGATGAAGCGAATCACTTCCGCCAGCCAGTGTTTACGGCCATATTCCGCCAGATAAATCCCAGCCATGATGCCGAGCGGCGTTCCGATGATCGTTGACCAGAAAATCAGTAAACCGCTGCCGAGTAAGGCATTGGCTAAACCACCGCCTGCGGTGTTGGGCGGCGGTGTCGATTCGGTAAACAGCTCCCAGCTCAACCCATCAACGCCGCGCGTAACGGTGGTGAACAGAATCCACACCAGCCAGAACAGACCGAATGCCATGGTCATCAGCGACAGCGTCAGGGCAATTTTGTTTTTGGTGCTGCGCCATGCCTGCATTTTGCGGCGCGAGGCTTCCAGCTCAGCGCGAGCCTGAACTTCAATAGCGGTCATGAACGGGCTCCTTCACTCTTCGCCAGACGCAGGATCATCAGTTTGGAGATCGCCAGCACGATAAAGGTAATCACGAACAGAATCAGACCCAGTTCCATCAGTGCTGCAACGTGGACACCCGATTCCGCTTCAGCGAATTCGTTGGCCAGCGCGGAGGTGATGCTGTTGCCCGGCATAAACAGCGAAGCGCTGTCGAGCTGGTAGGTGTTACCGATGATAAAGGTCACCGCCATGGTTTCACCCAACGCGCGGCCCAGGCCAAGCATCACGCCGCCGATCACGCCGTTTTTGGTGAACGGCAGCACGATGCGCCAGATCACTTCCCACGTGGTGCAGCCGATGCCGTAAGCCGACTCTTTCATCATCACCGGCGTTTGTTCAAATACGTCGCGCATCACCGAGGCGATGTACGGAATGATCATGATGGCGAGAATCACGCCCGCCGCCAGAATACCGATACCGAATGCCGGGCCAGAGAATAGCGTGCCGACAATCGGGATATTCGCCATCACGTTGCCAACCGGCGTCTGGAAATATTCGGCGAACAGCGGCGCGAAAACAAACAGGCCCCACATGCCGTACACGATGCTGGGGATGGCCGCCAGCAGCTCAATGGCGGTGCCCAGCGGGCGACGCAGCCAGCCTGGCGCCAGTTCGGTCAGGAACAGCGCGATGCCGAAGCTCACCGGCACGGCAATGATCAAGGCAATAATCGAGGTGACGAGGGTGCCGTAAATCGGTACCAGCGCACCAAATTGTTCGTTTGGCGCATCCCAGGTTTTGTTCCACAGGAAAGAGAAACCAAATTTTTGGATGCTTGGCCAGGAGGAGAAAATCAGGGAGACGATAATGCCGCCCATCAACAGCAACACGATAAGCGCGGATAGCTTCACCAGCGCGCCGAAAATCATGTCGCCTTGTTTACCGGGGGCTTTGAACGTCGGCTTAGTGGCAGCCATAGAATTCTCTGTTCTCAGGGGGATGTCAGGGCGGCACGCAGGCCGCCCATTGGGGTTGGCCAACCGTCTCGGCTGGCCGGGTCAATCTGTTACTGGTACAGCGCTTTACCGGAGCTATCTTTGATGTTCGCTTTCCACGCTGCACGAATCTGGTTAGCTACGCTTTCTGGCAGCGCGGCGTAATCCAGGTCGGTTGCGGTTTTGCTGCCACCTTTGTATGCCCAGTCGAAGAACTTCAGCACTTCGCTACCTTTCTCCGCATTCGCCTGATCTTTGTAAATCAGGATGAAGGTGGTTGAGGTGATCGGCCATGCATCGTTGCCTTTCTGGAAGGTCAGATCCTGAGCAAAGGTTTTGCTCCAGTCTGCGCCTTTCGCGGCGTTAGCAAAGCTCTCTTCGCTTGGTGCAACCGCTTTACCGTCGGCATCAACCAGTTTGGTGTAGGTCAGGTTGTTCTGCTTGGCGTAAGCGTATTCCACATAGCCAATTGAACCCGGCAGACGCTGTACAAAAGCGGCCACGCCGTCGTTACCTTTACCGCCCAGACCGGTTGGCCAGTTAACGGTGTTACCTTTACCAATTTTGCTGTTCCACTCTTCGTTCACTTTTGCCAGGTAGCTGGTGAAGACGAAGGAAGTACCGGAACCGTCAGCGCGGCGAACCACGTTGATGTTGGAATCTGGCAGTTTCACGCCTGGGTTCAGTTTAGTGATCGCCGGGTCGTTCCACTTTTTGATGGTGCCGAGGTAGATGTCGCCCACGGTTTTACCGTCAAGAGTCAGTTCACCGGATTTCACACCTGGGATGTTAACCGCCAGCACCACACCACCGATGACGGTAGGGAACTGGAACAGGCCGTTTTTCTGCAGATCTTCTTCTTTCATTGGCGCATCAGACGCACCGAAATCGACGGTTTTCGCGATGATTTGCTTCACGCCGCCGGAAGAACCAATACCCTGATAGTTGATTTTGCTACCGGTGGCTTGCTGGTACTCGGCTGCCCACTTGGCATAAACCGGCGCCGGGAATGTCCCGCCTGCGCCCGTCAGATCGGTGGCTGCAAAAGCAGAAACCGCGCTTACTGCGAAGGTGGCGGCGAGGATTCGGGCTACGGTGCTACGCATCAGTGTCATGTTCCCTCCAGGGGATTCAAAAAAATCAGGCTCAATGCCTTTTTAGTAGGAGTCAGTGATTGCTGCTGGAGGGAAAATAGGACAATTTGATGACAGTGAAATGTACGAAATGTGACAGTTATATGACAGCGTGCAGAAATGAAGCGGGCCCGTTACGGGCCCACTCTTGTTACTGATTATTCAACGGTAACCGATTTCGCCAGGTTACGCGGCTGGTCAACATCGGTACCTTTAATCAGCGCCACATGGTACGAGAGCAGCTGTAACGGCACGGTGTAGAAGATCGGTGCAATCACCTCTTCTACGTGCGGCAGGGAGATGATTTTCATGCCCTCGCTGTCGCTGAAACCGGCATCCTGATCGGCAAACACATACAGCAAACCGCCGCGCGCGCGTACCTCTTCAATATTGGATTTCAGCTTCTCCAGCAGTTCGTTGTTGGGCGCAACCACGATCACTGGCATATCCGCATCAATCAGCGCCAGCGGGCCGTGCTTCAGCTCGCCCGCCGCATAGGCTTCGGCGTGGATATAGGAGATCTCTTTCAGCTTCAGCGCGCCTTCCATCGCGATCGGATACTGGTCGCCACGGCCAAGGAACAGCGCGTGATGCTTATCAGAGAAACCTTCCGCCAGGTTTTCGATCACTTTGTCCTGCGCCAGCATCTGTTCGATGCGGCTCGGCAAGGCCTGCAGCGCGTGCACAATCTCGTGCTCGGTTTCGGCTTTCATGCCGTGCAGACGACCGAGTTTCGCCACCAGCATCAGCAATACTGCCAGCTGCGTGGTGAAGGCTTTGGTGGATGCCACGCCAATTTCAGTGCCGGCTTTGGTCATCAGCGCTAAATCGGATTCACGCACCAGCGATGAACCGGCCACGTTACAGATGGCCAGCGAACCGAGATAACCCAGCTCTTTCGACAGACGCAGCGCCGCCAGCGTATCGGCGGTTTCACCCGATTGTGACAGCGTGATCAGCAGGCTATTTTTACGCACTGCAGATTTGCGATAACGGAATTCTGAAGCAATTTCCACATCACAAGGCAGGTTAGCCAGCGACTCAAACCAGTAACGCGAAACCATGCCGGAGTTGTATGACGTACCGCAGGCAATGATCTGAATATGTTCGACCTGGCTCAACAGCGTCTCAGCATCCGGGCCCAGCTCGCTGAGATCGACTTCGCCGTGATTAAAACGACCGGTGATGGTGTTTTTGATCGCGTTCGGCTGCTCGTAAATCTCTTTCTGCATGTAGTGACGATAGATGCCTTTGTCGCCAGCATCGTACTGCGCGGTCGATTCGATTTCAGCGCGCTTAGCCGTTTTACCGTCACGATCGATAATGGTGACTTCGCGGCGGGTGATCTCGGCAATGTCGCCCTCTTCCAAATAGATGAAGCGACGCGTCACTGGCAGCAGCGCCAGCTGATCGGAAGCGATAAAGTTTTCACCCACGCCACGGCCAATCACCAGCGGACTGCCGGAGCGCGCCGCCACCAGCAGCGAAGGATCGCGGCTGTCCATGATCACCATGCCATACGCACCGCGCAGCTGCGGAATGACGCGCAGCACCACTTCACGCAGTGTGCCGCCTTGCTTCTGCTCCCAATGCACCAGATGCGCCACCACTTCGGTGTCGGTTTCTGAGGCAAAGTGATAGCCGCGCTCAAGCAACTGCGCGCGCAGCGGCTCATGGTTCTCCATGATGCCGTTGTGCACGATGATGATGTGCTCGGAAACGTGCGGATGCGCATTGGCCTCCGACGGTTCACCGTGTGTCGCCCAGCGCGTATGTGCGATACCGGTGCCGCCAATCAGCGGCTGCTGCTCTGCGGCTTCCGCCAGGTTCTGCACTTTACCCAGACGACGCAGGCGCGTCATATGGCCCTGACGATCAACGACGGCCAATCCCGCGGAGTCATAACCGCGATACTCAAGACGACGCAAACCTTCCAGCAGAATTTCTGCGATGTCACGCTGCGCTACTGCACCAACAATTCCACACATAGTAATTTCCTGACTTCATGGCTTTCGGCCATTGCGTTGTCATACGACCTGATTTCCCCGAGCCTTGTAGAGAGTGGGGATATTTTTTTATGGCACTGCTAACAGGCCGATCGTTGTCGGCCTTTAAAATTTATTTTTTCTTAACAGGACGCTGCCAGCCCGATTTTTGATTCTGTTCTTTACGGTTGTAGACCAGATCCGCAGCTAACACATCTTTCATTATCGTGGTGCCCGCGGCGATGGTCGCACCGCTCGCCACGCTGACTGGCGCCACCAGCTGGGTATCCGAACCGATAAACACGTTGTCGCCAATGATGGTTTTGGATTTGTTGGCGCCATCATAGTTACAGGTAATGGTACCCGCACCGATATTCACGCCCGCGCCAATTTCCGCATCGCCGAGATAAGAGAGATGACCGGCTTTGGAGCCTTTGCCGAGCGTGGCTTTCTTCATCTCTACAAAGTTGCCCACATGCGCCGCTTCCGCCAACTCGCTGCCCGGACGCAGACGCGCAAAAGGCCCAACCGTACAAGCAGCGGCTAACGTGGCATCTTCGATCACCGAATAAGGGCTGATTTCACAGTCGTCAGCAATCACGCTGTTTTTAATGATGCAGCCGGCACCGATTTTTACGCGGTTGCCGAGCGTGACCTTGCCTTCGATGATCACGTTAGTGTCGATCTCCACATCGCGGCCGTGTTGCAACGCACCGCGCAGATCGAAACGCGCCGGATCGCGCAGCATCACACCCGCCAGCAGCAGCTTTTCTGCCTGCTCGCTTTGGTAGACACGCTCAAGCGTTGCCAGCTGCAGGCGATTGTTGACGCCATCGGTTTCGCTGATGCGCGCCGGATGCACCGCATTGATCACGCGGCCTTCGTGGTGCGCCATGGCGATGATATCGGTGATATAGAATTCGCCCTGCGCATTGTTGTTGTTAAGTTGTGCCAGCCAGCGCTTGAGGTCGCCACCGTTGGCAATCAGGATGCCGGTGTTAATTTCCTGAATATTTAGCTGTTCTGGCGAGGCATCTTTCTGCTCAATGATGCCGATCACCGTGCCGTTTTCACGCACGATACGACCGTAGCCGGTGGGGTTATCCAGAACCACGGTGAGTAAACCAATGCCGCCCGCGGGTTTCGCATCATGCAGACGTTGCAAACTGGCCTGCGAGATCAGCGGCACGTCGCCGTATAGCATCAGAATATCTTCGTCATCGGCAAAGAAGGGTGCCGCCTGCTGCATCGCATGACCAGTACCCAGTTGCTCTGCCTGCAGCACCCAGTTGAGTGCGTTATGCGCTAACGTTGACTGCAGTAAATCTCCGCCGTGGCCGTAAACCAGATGGACCTGCTGGGCGCCCAAACCGGTTGCGGCATCAATAACGTGCTGAACCATTGGTTTACCTGCAAGGGTGTGCAGAACTTTGGGCAGGTCGGAATACATTCGGGTGCCTTTGCCAGCGGCTAAGATCACCACACTCATCGCGTTCGTAGACATAACTATCCTGATTCTCTTCAACTTTCGAAAGTGTAAGGTTTAACCCCGAGATTACTACATTTTTCTCGGGTCGAAATTAGCCGGGCTCAGCGCCAGGCGGCAAATTTTGGGCAAAAAAAATGCCAACCCAAAGGGCTGGCATTTCGTGACGCATAAAGCCTGATTACATCGCTTTTTTGGTCAGCTCAATGACACGCAGTTTCGCGATGGCTTTCGCCAGTTCCGCAGAAGCCTGAGCATAGTCCACGTCGCCGTGGCTGCTGTTCATGTGCTCTTCCGCTTTACGTTTCGCTTCCAGCGCGCGCGCTTCGTCGAGGTCTTCACCGCGAATCGCGGTGTCGGCCAGAACGGTGGTGCTGCCAGGCTGAACTTCCAGCACGCCGCCAGAGAGGTAAATAAACTCCTCTTCGCCGTGCTGTTTCACGATGTGAATCATACCAGGCTTGATGGCTGTCAGCAGCGGGGCGTGGCCAGGACGAATCCCCAGCTCACCTTCGCTACCTGACACCTGGATACGCTCGACCAGACCGGAGAACATTTGTTGCTCCGCGCTGACCACGTCCAGATGATAAGTCATAGCCATACCATTCCTCCTGGGAAACCTAAATTACAGTTTCTTCGCTTTTTCTACGGCTTCTTCGATAGCGCCGACCATGTAGAACGCCTGCTCTGGCAGGTGGTCGAATTCGCCTTCCATGATGCCTTTGAAGCCACGGATGGTGTCTTTCAGGGTGACGTACTTACCTGGAGAACCGGTGAAGACTTCAGCAACGAAGAACGGCTGAGACAGGAAGCGCTGAATCTTACGCGCACGTGCCACCAACAGTTTGTCTTCTTCAGACAACTCGTCCATACCCAGGATGGCGATGATGTCTTTCAGTTCCTGGTAACGCTGCAGCAGAGACTGCACGCCACGCGCAACGTCATAGTGCTCCTGACCCACGATCAGTGGATCCAGCTGACGGCTGGTAGAATCCAGCGGGTCAACGGCTGGGTAGATACCCAGAGAGGCGATCTGACGGCTCAGCGTAACGGTTGAGTCTAAGTGAGCAAAGGTGGTTGCTGGTGACGGGTCAGTCAAGTCATCCGCAGGAACGTAAACGGCCTGTACAGAGGTGATTGAACCGGTCTTCGTGGAGGTAATACGCTCCTGCAACACACCCATCTCTTCTGCCAGCGTTGGCTGATAGCCTACCGCAGATGGCATACGACCCAGCAGTGCTGATACTTCAGTACCGGCCAGGGTGTAACGATAGATGTTGTCGATGAACAGCAGAACGTCACGGCCTTCATCACGGAATTTTTCCGCCATGGTCAAACCGGTCAGTGCTACGCGCAGACGGTTACCCGGCGGCTCGTTCATCTGGCCATACACCAGCGCTACTTTATCGATAACGTTGGAGTCAGTCATTTCGTGGTAGAAGTCGTTACCCTCACGAGTACGCTCACCCACACCAGCAAATACCGAATAACCTGAGTGCTCAGCCGCGATGTTACGGATCAGCTCCATCATGTTTACGGTTTTACCTACACCCGCACCACCGAACAGACCAACTTTACCGCCCTTAGCGAACGGACACATCAGGTCGATAACCTTGATGCCGGTTTCCAGCAGTTCCTGCGAGTTAGACTGATCTTCATACGAAGGTGCTGCACGGTGAATAGAGGAAACCTCTACTACAGTGCCGTCGTCATTCTGCAGGTCGCCTTTCATGTCGATTGGCTCACCCAATACGTTCATGATACGGCCGAGGGTTGCTTTACCAACCGGAACCTGGATAGGTTTTTTCAGGTCGGTAACTTCCAGACCGCGCTTCAGGCCGTCAGAAGTACCCATGGCGATGGTACGAACCACGCCACCACCCAGCTGCTGCTGAACTTCCAGCACCAGACGAGCATCACCATTTTTCACCTCGAGAGCGCTGTATACCTGCGGTACCGCGTCCTGAGGGAATTCGACGTCAACTACGGCGCCGATAATCTGGACAATCTTTCCAGCTGCCATCTTGAATCCTCTACCTAATACGAAAATACCCAGCCGCGCTCGCGCGACAGGATATATGCCTGGTTAAACCGCGGAAGCTCCCGAGACGATCTCGGTAAGTTCCTGGGTGATGCTGGCCTGACGAGCTTTGTTGTAAACCAACTGCAGCTCTTTGATCAGGTTTCCGCCGTTGTCGGTTGCAGCTTTCATTGCAACCATACGTGCGGCCTGCTCACTGGCCAGGTTTTCCACCACACCCTGATAAACCTGCGATTCGACGTAACGACGCAGCAGAGTATCCAGCAGCGCTTTCGGATCGGGTTCGTACAGGTAATCCCAGGTCTTCGCCTTCATCTCTTCTTCACCTTCCGCTGGCGGTAACGGCAGCAGTTGGGTAATGGTCGGAGTCTGAGACATGGTGTTATTAAACTTGTTGGCAACGATATACAGCTTGTCGATGCGACCTTCATCGTAGGCCTGCAACATCACTTTTACCGGGCCGATCAAATCAGACAGTGCAGGCTTATCGCCCATACCGGTGACTTGTGCCACGATGTTGCCACCTACAGAGCCGAAGAATGAATTGCCTTTCGAACCGATAACAGCCAGATCGCTCTGTACGCCTTTATCCGCCCAGCTTTTCATATCTGCCAGCAATTTTTTGAACAGGTTAATGTTCAAACCACCACAAAGCCCGCGGTCAGTCGAAACGACCAGGTAGCCGACGCGCTTAACGTCACGCTCATCCAGGTAAGGGTGCTTGTATTCCAGATTACCCAAGGCAAGGTGACCAATCACTTTGCGCATGGTATCTGCATACGGACGGCTGGCCGCCATGCGTTCCTGCGTTTTACGCATTTTGGAGGCGGCGACCATTTCCATCGCTTTGGTGATCTTCTGCGTATTTTTTACGCTTCCGATCTTACTACGTATTTCTTTTGCGCCGGCCATTAGCTTCTCCTCAAAGCCTTGCGGCCTGCCTTTTCAGACAAGCCGCCAGACATTACCAGGACTGGGTTGCTTTAAACGTTTCGAGGAGGCCTTTCAGCTTCTCTTCGATTTCGTTATTGAAGTTACCCGCTTGGTTGATTTCAGCCATCAGCTCAGCGTGATCGCGATCCGCGAACGCCAGCAGAGCGGCTTCGAAGCTGCCGACTTTCGCCAGTTCAACATCGTTCAGATAGCCGCGCTCAGCAGCAAACAGCACCAGACCCTGTTGCGCGACTGACATCGGCGCATACTGTTTCTGTTTCAGCAGCTCGGTCACTTTCTGACCGTGGCTCAGCTGTTTACGCGTTGCATCGTCCAGATCGGAAGCGAACTGAGAGAACGCAGCCAGTTCACGATACTGTGCCAGCGCGGTACGAATACCACCGGACAGTTTCTTGATGATCTTGGTCTGTGCAGCACCACCAACACGGGATACAGAGATACCCGGGTTAACGGCTGGACGAATACCGGAGTTGAACAGGTTAGATTCCAGGAAGATCTGACCATCAGTAATCGAGATTACGTTGGTCGGAACGAACGCAGAAACGTCACCCGCCTGAGTTTCGATGATTGGCAGTGCGGTCAGAGAACCGGTCTGGCCTTTCACTTCACCGTTGGTGAAGCGCTCAACGTAGTCAGCGCTAACGCGTGATGCACGCTCCAGCAGACGAGAGTGGAGATAGAACACGTCACCAGGGAATGCTTCACGACCTGGTGGACGGCGCAGCAGCAGAGAAATCTGACGGTAAGCAACAGCCTGCTTAGACAGGTCATCGTACACGATCAGTGCATCTTCACCGCGGTCACGGAAGTACTCACCCATCGCACAACCGGCGTACGGTGACAGGTACTGCAGTGCTGCAGATTCAGAAGCAGAAGCGACAACCACGATGGTGTTAGCCAGCGCGCCGTGCTCTTCCAGTTTGCGAACTACGTTAGAAATGGTTGACGCTTTCTGACCAATCGCAACGTAGACACACTTGATGCCTGAATCGCGCTGGTTGATGATGGCGTCGATTGCCATTGCAGTTTTACCGGTCTGACGGTCACCGATGATCAGCTCACGCTGGCCACGGCCGATTGGAATCATCGCATCGACAGATTTGTAACCGGTCTGAACAGGCTGGTCTACTGACTGACGGTCGATAACGCCCGGTGCAATCACTTCAACAGGCGAGAAGCCGTCGTTTTCGATTGCGCCTTTACCGTCGATCGGTGCACCCAGGGTGTTCACCACACGGCCCAGCAGGCCACGGCCAACTGGAACTTCTAAAATACGACCCGTACATTTTACTTTCATGCCTTCCGCGAGGTCAGCATACGGGCCCATCACTACTGCACCAACCGAGTCACGCTCGAGGTTCAGTGCGATAGCGTAACGGTTGCCCGGCAGGGCAATCATCTCACCCTGCATGACATCGGCCAGGCCGTGTACGCGGATGATACCGTCACTTACAGAAACAATAGTACCTTCGTTGTGAGCTTCACTCACGACATTGAACTGAGCAATGCGCTGCTTGATCAGTTCGCTGATTTCGGTGGAATTCAGTTGCATATGCTCCAGTCCCCTTAAGACTGCAAGACGTCTGCCAGACGATCAAGACGGCCGCGTACGCTGCCATCAATGACCAGGTCACCCGCACGGATAACCACACCTGCCATTACAGACTTATCAATTTTGCAATTCAGCTTAACTTTACGTGACAGACGTTTTTCCATCGCGGCGCTGATTTTAGTCAGCTGACTGTCACTCAGCGTGCTGGCAGAAATCACATCAACTTCGGCTGTCGCTTCATAAGCGTCACGCAGTTGAATGTACTGAGCCAGTACGGCTGGAAGCGCTGTCAAACGTCCGTTTTCGGCCATTACCTTAATCAGGTTCTGGGCGTTTTCATCAAGTTGATCGCCACAAACTGCAATGAAAGAAGCAGACAAAGCTTCCGGTGCGAGCGCACCGGAAAGAAGATCTGCGATCTGTTCGTTGCGAGCCACTTCTGCGGCAAACGCCAGCATGGATTGCCAGCGATCGATGCTTTGATGCTCAACAGCAAAGTCAAAAGCTGCTTTGGCGTAGGGGCGAGCTACAGTAATCAGATCAGACATCAGCCCCTCCCTCCTTACAGTTCAGCGACCAGTTTATCAACGATGTCGCTGTTAGCAGCTTCATCCACGGAACGTTCGATGATTTTCTCGGCGCCAGCTAATGCCAGCAACGCGACTTGCTTACGCAGCTCTTCACGGGCACGCGAACGCTCGGCATCAATTTCTGCCTGCGCCTGCGCCACGATGCGGTTACGTTCAGTCTCAGCTTCGGTTTTCGCTTCGTCCAGAATCTGGGCACGGCGTTTGTTCGCCTGCTCGATAATGACCTGAGCGTCTTCTTTCGCTTTTTTCAGCTGGTCGGTCGCATTGGCCTGCGCGAGATCTAAATCTTTCTTCGCGCGCTCAGCAGAAGCAAGGCCTTCAGCAATTTCTTTCTGGCGCTTTTCGATGGCAGCCATAATCGGCGGCCATACGTACTTCATGCAGAACGCGACAAACAGAATGAACGCGATGGCCTGGCCGAGGATTGTTGCATTAATGTTCACAGCACAATGCCTCTTATTAAGTTAACTTGCTCTGCCGCTATCAGAGATAAACGGCAGAATCCGTCCCTCATCACACCAGGTGCCATGAGTGAACAAGGCTACCAGGTTTAAGCGACAGCAAACATCACGTAGAGACCCAGACCTACAGCGATCATCGGGATTGCATCCACCAGACCCATTACAACAAAGAACTGCGTACGCAGCAGAGGGATCAGATCCGGTTGACGCGCGGCGCCTTCCAGGAATTTACCTCCGAGGATGCCGATACCGATCGCAGCACCGATTGCCGCCAGGCCCATCATCACAGCGGCAGCCATGTACAGCAGATCCATATTCAGGTTTTCCATGACAGTCTCCAGTTTGTTTCAGTTAAAAGCTTAAGTGTTGAGATAAAAATCAATGTTCTTCAGATGCCATCGACAGATAGACGATCGTGAGGACCATGAAAATGAAAGCCTGCAGCGAAATGATCAGGATGTGGAAAATGGCCCAAGGCACATTCAACAACCACTGCGACCACCACGGCAGCAAGCCGGCAATCAGGATAAAGATCAACTCACCCGCATACATGTTGCCGAACAGTCGCAGACCCAGTGAAACAGGCTTAGACAGCAGGCTAACACCTTCAAGAATCAGGTTAATGGGGATGAAGATCGGGTGATTAAAAGGCTGCAGCGTCAACTCTTTGGTGAAGCCGCCAATGCCTTTCATTTTGATGCTGTAGAACAGAATCAAAATAAATACGCCCAGCGCCATAGACAGCGTGATGTTCACGTCTGCAGACGGCACGACGCGCAGCGCCGGCAGGCCTAAATAGTGCTCGCCGATAAACGGCAGCAAATCGATAGGCAGCAGATCCATGAAGTTCATCAGGAAGACCCAGACGAAAATCGTCAGAGCCAGCGGGGCGATAAGTTTGCTTTTACCGTGGTACATGTCGCGCACGTTGTTATCAACGAAGCCGACAACCAATTCGATAGCCGCTTGTAATTTCCCTGGAACACCGCTGGTAGCGCTTTTCGCCACTTTGCGGAACAACACCAGGAAAATCAGTCCCAGCACCACAGAGAAAAACATGGAATCGATATTTAATACCCAGAACGTCGCGGGAGCGTCGTGCGGATTCACCAACTCGAAAGTACGCAGGTCCAACTGAAGGTTATTCAGGTGGTGACCTATGTATTCTTGCGGAGTAGAGATTTCTCCAGCAGCCATGATGCCTCTTACCCTTTGTTGTTAATTACAGCCGGAGCGACGATCTGCACCACCAGCACCGATAACCACGTGATTGCGAGTGGCCAGAAGACCGCTCCAAACACACCCAACGCCACCGCGAGGAAAATGACGGTTGTGAACACCTTCAACACTTCACCGAGGGCGAAGCTCCAGGCAACACGTCCTTTCGCAGGCGTTTGATCCTGCAGGCGCCAGGCCAAAAACATAAACAACACGTTCGGCAGCCAGGCTGCCACGCCACCCGCGATGGCGGAGGCGCCCCAGGTAACCTCTTTCAGGGTAAAGAGCGCACCGATGATGACAAAGGTCACCAGCTGAATGATCAGCACGGCCCGGGCTAATTTCACACTGTAAAGAGACACTGACATGACGCTGAACTCTCCTGCCCCGAACGGGGTATGTCGCGTGTCGTATAAGACTGCCTTTACTCATTTGAGTCAAGCAGCAAAAGCCGTGCAAATTATACGGGCGCCACCTGCGATTTCAATCGGTAAGTAGCGAAAAGGTGAACAATTATTTAAATTTCTTTCTGAAGGGCTATTTTTCAAAACATCGTCTTCAGGCAATGTCTGACTTTAAGTCTGAAAATGCCCGACCGACTTGCTTTTAAAGCGTGCTTTAGATCACATAATAAACAAGGAATGCCTGACTGAATTTGTTTCAGACAAGATTTATACGATTTCTACATTGTATTAAGCACTTATAAATCAGAGTCTTAATTTTATTATTTAACTGTTGCGCTACGATTTTCGAGAAAAACACTCTATTGACATCATGCGCTGCAATAAAAACGCAAAACTGATATTACGTACGCCAATTTATTGCAAAGTTATATTTTCACCAGTGATTATTTGGTTGGGTAAATACACCCAAAAAAGTGATCTCCGTGATAATGAAATGTGAATTATTCGTTAAATGTAACAGAGATTTTCGGATAATTTCCGCCGGGGATGTTAACTCGCGCGCCCTGCCCTGCGAAATAAAAGCTTTTACCTAAAAGTGTTCAATCGCTGCTTTTTCGTTCAGGGCAATGACTAAGACAAACGGCATGAAGCAGCTTAAATCCATACCGTTTAAAAGGCTATTGGCGGGTAATCACCACCAGATGACGTTCACCATCCAGCTCGGGTACCTGCAGAGGTTGAATTTTTTCCACCGTAAAGCCAGCGGGTAATGCAGCAATCTCATCATCCGGACGCACACCTTTCAGGGCATAAAAGCGACCTTCAGGACCCGGCAGATGATGACACCAGGTCAGCATATCCTCGAGTGAAGCAAATGCACGACTGATAACACCGTCGAATGGCGGCTCAGACGGGTACTCTTCAACGCGGCTCTGCACCGGCGTGACGTTAGTAAGTCCTAACTCATGTTGTACCTGACGCAGGAATCGCACGCGTTTGCCGAGGCTATCCAGCAAGGTGAAATGCGATTGCGGGCGCACAATGGCCAGCGGAATGCCTGGTAAGCCCGGACCGGTGCCGACATCAATAAAGCGTTCGCCCTGCAAATGTGGCTCAACCACCACGCTGTCGAGAATATGGCGTACCAGCATCTGCTGCGGGTCGCGCACTGATGTCAGGTTATAGGCCTTATTCCACTTATGTAACAACTCAACATAGCCAACCAACTGCTGTTTTTGTTGATCGGTAAGGGAAATGTTTGCCGCTTTTAGCAGCGAGGAGAGTTTGTTGATCACAACGAGAATTCCATTAACGGGGGCGAGTTGCCTCGCCCCAAAGTCGATCAGGCGCTTTTACGCAGCAAGCCCTGTTTTTTCAGGTAAATCAGCAGAATTGAGATGGCCGCAGGCGTGATGCCCGAAATACGAGAAGCCTGGCCGATGGAAGTCGGTTTGTGATCGTTGAGTTTGGCGATTACTTCATTCGACAAGCCATTTACCTGACGATAGTCGAGCTCGACAGGCAACAAGGTGTTTTCATTGCGCAGCTGGCGATCAATCTCTTCCTGCTGACGCGCAATGTACCCTTCGTATTTCACCTGAATCTCCACCTGCTCAGCAGCTTGCTCATCTGACAGTGCCGGACCGTAGCTGGCGAGTGACGTCAGCAGCGGATAGGTCATCTCTGGACGACGCAGCAGATCTTCACCGCTGGCTTCTTTGGTGAGAGGCGCACTGATCACCGCGTTCACTTCCGCCACGTTATCCGATTTTGGATGCACCCACAGATCGCGCAGGCGTTGACGCTCCTGCTCAATCGCCTCCAGTTTCTGGTTGTAGCGCGCCCAGCGGGCATCATCAACCAGACCGAGCTCGCGACCGGCTTCGGTCAAACGTAGATCGGCGTTGTCTTCGCGCAGCATCAGGCGGTATTCCGCGCGTGATGTAAACATGCGGTACGGCTCTTTCGTGCCCAACGTGCACAAATCATCAACCAGCACACCAAGGTAAGCCTGATCGCGACGTGGCGCCCAGCCCTCTTTGTCGGCGGAAGCGCGTGCTGCGTTGAGGCCGGCCAGCAAACCTTGCGCTGCCGCTTCTTCGTAGCCAGTGGTGCCGTTGATCTGGCCGGCAAAGAACAGACCGTGGATAAATTTGCTTTCCAGCGTCGGTTTGAGATCGCGTGGATCGAAGAAATCATACTCGATGGCGTAACCCGGACGGATGATCTTCGCGTTTTCCAGTCCTTTCATCGAACGTACAATCTGCATCTGGACGTCAAACGGCAGGCTGGTGGAGATACCATTCGGGTAGATCTCATTGCTGGTCAGGCCTTCCGGCTCCAGGAAGATCTGGTGCGCATTACGATCGGCAAAGCGCATCACTTTGTCTTCGATCGATGGGCAATAACGTGGACCAATACCTTCGATGATCCCGGCATACATCGGGCTGCGATCGAGGTTATTGCGGATCACGTCATGTGTCTGTTCGTTGGTGTAGGTGATCCAGCATGGTACTTGTTGTGGATGCTGTGAAACCTTGCCCATGAACGAGAACACCGGCATCGGATGATCACCGTGCTGCGGTGTCAGCACCGAAAAATCAATCGAGCGTGCGTCGATACGTGGCGGCGTACCGGTTTTCAGACGGTTTACGCGCAGCGGCAGTGCACGCAGGCGTTTTGCCAATGGGATTGATGGCGGATCGCCTGCACGGCCACCGCTGTAGTTATCCAGCCCGATGTGGATTTTGCCATCGAGGAAGGTCCCGACGGTCAGCACCACGGTTTTGGCGCGGAACTTCAGGCCCATTTGCGTCACAGCACCGACGACACGATCGTTTTCCACAATCAGATCGTCAACCGCCTGCTGGAAGATCATCAGGTTTGGCTGGTTCTCTAATGCGGTGCGTACCGCCTGGCGATACAGTACACGGTCAGCCTGAGCACGAGTGGCGCGAACGGCGGGGCCTTTACTCGCGTTTAGTATCCTAAACTGGATACCTGCCTGGTCAATTGCCGTGGCCATCAAACCGCCTAAGGCATCCACTTCCTTTACCAGATGTCCTTTCCCGATGCCACCGATCGCCGGGTTACAGGACATTTGTCCAAGCGTATCAATGTTATGGGTGAGTAACAGGGTTTGCTGACCCATTCGGGCTGCGGCCATCGCGGCCTCTGTGCCCGCATGACCACCACCGATTACGATGACGTCAAAAGGATCTGGATAAAACATGAAGTGGGTCCTCGTTAGTGTTTCGGACAGGGATCGTTGCCCTGGGCGGTGGATTCTACTGAAATAATGTCGGCGGCGAAAGTCGCGGGATCCCGAGGTTTAAAAGAAAGGATCTTAAGTCTTTTATATGATCTTTCTGTTAGATCTACTATTAGGATCGCATCCGGCTGTTGATAACCCCAAAAAGTTCATGCTAAACAGCAAATTAGCGAGGATCATTAGCTGTGAATGATCGGTGATCCTGATCCGTATAAGCTGGGATCAAAATGGCTACTTATGCACAGCCTAAAAAAGAAACAGGCGTTGTTATTTGGATAACTACTGGTTATACGCATGAAACAGGCCATGTTATCCACAGTCGATCGCGGGTTTAAGGTAAAAAAACAGCGCAATCAACTGGGGATCATTCTATTTTCCCGATCCCCAGCCACTAAAGATCGTTTTAAATCTGCGTTTTCCATGTGGTGACCCACACTTCGGCCGCGTCTTCCGGGATCTCATGCTCCAGCACGTCGATCTCCAGGCGATCGCCAATGCGTTTGGCGCCCAGTTGGTTCAATTGCTCTTCCAGCAGCTTGATCGCGCCGCAGAAAAGATCGTATTCATGATTACCGATGCCGACTGCGCCATAACGTAAGCCAGAGAGGTCCGGTTTTGTTTCCTGCAGTGCTTCATATAAAGGAAGCAAATTATCAGGCAGTTCACCGGCACCGTGCGTGGAGGTAACGATCAGCCAAATCCCTTCCGGTTGCAGCTCATCCAGCTCTGGGCCATGCAGCACCTCGGTTGAGAAGCCCGCTTCCTGCAGTTTTTCTTCCAGATGTTCAGCAACATATTCGGCGCTGCCAAGGGTACTTCCACTGATTAACGTAATATCGGCCATGATGCTCTCCCGCACTAAAGGCGAGCATTGTACGCTGTGATCAAGCCGTGATCCACCTGTGGAAAACAGGGTTAATAGTAGAAAGCATCAGGCGGCAAGTCGCGCCATACGCGCGATCTGCCGGGGATAAGTTTGTGCACAGATTAGAGAGGGGTTACGGCTTAATGGTGCGCATGATCGGGTTTTGCAGGGAGATCAGGGTTTCGGTGGACTGAATTTCGTCGATGGTCTGGATCTTGTTGATCAACACCTGTTGCAAGGCATCGATTGATCGGCACATCACTTTGATAAAGATGCTGTAGTGGCCGGTGGTATACCAGGCTTCCACCACTTCATCCAGCGCGTCGAGTTTGCTCAGAGCCGCCGGATAATCGCGCGCGCTTTTAAGGATAATGCCGATAAAGCAACACACATCGAAGCCGAGCTGACGCGGATCGATCTCCACGCGCGTGCCCAAAATAATGCCCGCCTGACGCATCTTCTCCACCCGCACATGAATGGTGCCGGGGCTGACGTTGAACTGCTTGGCGAGCTCGGCATAGGCGGTACGCGCATTCTGTAGCAGCGCATTCAGAATCCCGCGATCCAGGTTATCCAGCTGAAGGTGTTCCGCCATTGTCCATCCTCGTTGAGTTCTTCTTCTATGAATAGAGGAGAATGTGCAGCAAATTAGCGGTGCAGGCAAGGTGCAGACAACAGCCATGCCGTTGTCTGCCTGCTTTTTAGCGCTTACGCCAGAAGGTCACTTGCGCCTGCGTGTGCTGGAATTTGCGCGCCGTTTCGCGGATCACAAAGGGTACATCCTGCGGCGGTGCCACTTCGTCAAAGGCATCACGCAACAGACGCTGCAGCGCCTGATAGGTCGTCAGCGCTTCACCATTTTCGCGAACACCGCCCAGCCAGTTCTCTTTCGGCGTGAAATCTTCCAGCCAGGTATACGGCGATGACAGCACCAGCAAACCACCGGCGCGGATCATCGGCGTGACATCCTGCAGGAAACGTTTTGGCTGACGCAGACGATCGATCAGGTTAGAGGCCAGCACCAGATCGTAACGGTCCGGCTGCGGCTTCAGGTTACAGGCATCGCCCTGCACAAACTGAATACGCTGCGCTTGCTCAGCTTCCAGACCAAACTCTTTCAGCCGCACCTGACGATACTCCACCAGATCGCCCTCTTCGGGCACCACATAGCGGAAATCCTCACCGGAGGTCAGCTGCAGCGCAACATCAATAAAGCGCGCCGAGTAATCCATGCCCGTTACTGACTCGAAGTGTCGCGCCAATTCAAAGCTGGCCCGCCCGGTGGCACAGCCGATATCCAGCGCCTGACCAAGCGCAGTACAGTGCGGCAGCAGCTTTTCCACCAGCGCAGCTGCGTAGTTGGGTACGTTGTAGTAGCTCGGCCCGTACTGGAAATCGAGATACTGCGACACCATGCTGTCGGTTTCATAAGGATTGAGCGTCATGCTCTCTTCATGGGAAGAAACGACATAGCGGAAACCGGCGTGCTGGAAAAAGTGACGACGGAAAGCGTAGCGCGCAGATTTCAACGCTTCATTGCCGGTGGAAATCCAGCTGCCACCTTTGATTAGCGCATGTTTGCCATCAAAGGTGGGTGTGGAGAAATCGTCGTAGAGCGGATGCACCTTAAAGCCTTCGAAACCGTTGGTTGGCGTCGTGGTCCACTGCCAGACGTTGCCGACGATGTCGTAAAACTCACCTTGTGCGAAGCGATCGACCGGGCTGGAGGAAGCCCAATATGCCAGATTGATGTTGCCCGGCGCTTCAGTCCAGTCCGGCTGATCGCCGCCAACTTGCTCACGCAGCTGCGCCCATTCGGCTTCGCAGGGAAGCTGAACAGATTTACCGGTCTCTTCCGCCAGCCAGCGACAGAACGCGGCGGCTTCCAGTTGATTCACTTCCGCCGGCCAATCCCACGGCATCGCCACTTCTTCGGCCAGCACGCGCAGTTTTAGCTGATCGGGCAGCTTTTCGTCACCGACCCAAAATGTTGGCATCTGCGCACCGGAAAATTCACGCCAGCCCCAACCTTCGTCATCCCACCAGCGGCGATCGTTATAACCGTCCGCCGCAATAAAACGATAAAACTCAGCATTGCTGACCAGCATTTTGCTGGCCTTAAACGGCTTCAGTTCGGTTTGCTGGCTACCGTATTCGTTATCCCAGCCATAAGTGTCGTCGGTTTTGCCCTGCTGCACACGGCCGCCGGGCATCGCGATCAGAGAATTTTCCGGTACCGATTGACGATCGTGACGCGCCTGCGGGCAAACTGGCCAGTGCGGCTGCGGCTTAACCCATTCAATCGGCAACTGGCGCATCAGCACGCTGGAGGTTTCCAGATGAATACGTTCGTGTTCGATGCCCATCAAAACCATCCACGCCGGGCTGTCCCAGTCGATCGGCAGTTCCAGCGGCATGGTGCGAATAAACTCACTCACCAGGCTTTTCACTTTGCCACGATAGTCGCGCACTTCTGCGATGGTCGGCCAGTCGTAATGGCTGTCGTTGAGATCGTCCCAGCTCATCTCATCCACGCCGATCGCCATCATCGCCTCAATACGATCGTCAACGCGTTGATCGAGGTAGCGGCCCGCCATCAGCTTATTAATGTAGAAGGTTGCGGTGTGGCCAAAATAGAAGATCAGCGGATGGCGCAGCGAAATGGCTTTGTTAAACCAGGCGCGCTCGTCCGCCAGGCAATCAAACAGGCTTTCATACAGTTCCCAGGTTTGGGTGAAGTACGCCAGCAGCTCGGCCCGTTTTTGTTCGGAGTGTTGGCCGGAAAGTTTCAGCGTACGGGTCGGTGCGGGAAGTTGGGCGGTCGTCACAAGGTGCTCCAGTTTGCTAAATGCTCGAACTTATCAATATAGCAAATTAGCATTTCCGCCAGATGAATTAGCGCTGCCAGCGGCGCAGCAGACGGCTTTTCAGGCCGGTATCGAAGAGCCAGATGTGATCGAAGATGCGCAGAATGCCGGGTTTGCCATGCAGCGACATTGCTACCGCGTGGAAGCGCTGTTGATGTTGGCGCTGACGCTGCTTAATGGTGCTGACGATGTCGTCCGGCAAACGCTGGGCAATAAAATCCGAAACGATCACCGCATCCGCTTCCTGCCACGCGCTGCCTTCCATGCGTTTCACCACCGCCGCAAGGCAGGCAGCGAGATCGGTACCGCCGCGAAAACGCTGGCTGAGGAAACGGATCGCCTGCTCAATGCCGTTATCAGCGGTGAGTTCATAACCGATCACTTCATGAGCAAACAGCATGATGTAGCAGCGGCGCTTATCCGCCAGCGCCACTTTCAGCAGCGCCAGGCAAAAGGCTTTGGCGCAGCGTTCATTGAAACCGCCCATCGATCCGGACGTATCAACGCAGACGATAAACGGGCCGCGCGGTTGCTCTTCATGCTGCTGGTGGCTGACCGGACTCATGGTGATTTTTTCGTGCCACGCATCGCCCTGTAGACGATAAGTCAGCAAGCGTTTCTCGACTAAACGCCGATAAAACTCCAGCTCTAACTCGCTAATGCTCAATGCCGCTAGCTCAGGTGGCAACAGACGCAGCACATCATCGCTTTGATGAATGCCGCTGACTTCTTCCGGTACGTTATCCGGTTCGCGCACCAGCTGGTGAAACGCTTCCAGCGGCGCATCCTGCGACGGCACCGATTTGGCCTCGCGGCTGCGACCCAGCTGCTGCGCCAGCTTCATCAATTCCGGCTGCTGGGCGAGGAAATCGCCGTACTGCACGATCAGTTCATAATCGCCGTGCTGCAGTGGCGCTTTGCTTAAATCCCACAGGCGTCCGGCGGCAGCTTCATCGTCATCGGTCAGGATCGGCGCCAGCTGACCGCTGATCGCCATGCGCTGCTGCAGCTCGGCCATCAAGCGTTCGCGCTGCTCTTCCAGAAGGGTTTCATTCAGCGTCAGCGTTTGCAGCGTCAGGCTGAGGCGCCAGCGTTGCAGGAACAAGGTGTGTTGCGCGTTGCTGAGCTGGTCGCTTTCAGCATTCAGCAGCAGTTTGCTGGCTTCTTCGATGAACGGCGACGGCAGGCTTTTCAGCTGCGTCATAATGTTGGGTAACTGCTGGGTGAAATGTTGCGTGCTGAGTAGCTGCATCTGTTGAAACAGCTGAAATTCCTGCGCCAGCGCTTCTGGCACCGGCGTGACTTTGATCTGCTCGGCGATCTCCGATCGCCAGCGCGGCAGATCGCGCATCATGGCTTGTTTCAGGCGGGGAAATTTCTCAAAGAACAGCGCCAGTTGCGGCGAGGCGAGCAGCGCGATAATCAGCTCTTCGATTAACTCGGTTTCGCCAATCGACAACAGCGCACTCAGCGTCTCCAGTGAGATCATTTTCTCGCCTGTTTCAGCTGTTCCGCGACATCCTGCAGGCTGGTTTCGATGCGTGCCAGCCAGTCATCGCTAATGAACAGGCAGCGCTGATGCTGGCTGAACAGCGTGCGCTGCGCGCGCAGCTGGGTTTCCAGCGCGTCATATTCATCAGCGATCTCCTGCGGCATCTCGCTACTGCTGCTGGCGCCCGGCAGTGTCAGACGCGTGGATTGCAGGCTGACATCGCGCAGCGTCAAACAGTGATGAGTATCCACCAGCATATCCAGCGTCTGACCAAAGCCGATGCCGTTCAGCTTGCCACGGATTTCACCGCCCTTCAGCAGCCACTGATCCAGCGCTTCGCGGCCAATCAGAATGTGCGTCACCTGCATGTCGTGCAGCATCAACGGTTGTTGCAGCATTAGCGTCAGTTGATCATCGGTGATGGCGGCGGGTAATTCGTAGTGCGGTTTGCGGCTGAACATGCCGCTGTGTTTCTCCAGCGTTAGCGCTTGCGCCACGCTTTGCTGCTGTTGCAGCGCCAGCCGGCGGCTTTTGATCTGCTGCAGCTTATGTAGCAGCGCCTGTTGCTGCCACGCATGTTGCGACATTAGCGTATCGATTTCGCGATCCAGCATTTTCATCGACGCCACGTCATGCCACAGGCAATCTTTCAGCAGCACTAAGTCGATGGGCGCGATGGCCACGCGACCGCTGTAAAAGGCGCTAGCCTGCAACAGGTGAATGGCTTTCTTCCAGCGACGATCGGAAATGTACGGCGCGTCCGGCAGCGTTTCTAACTGCTGACGAAGCTGATAGATCAGTTCAAACACGTGATCCGGTAAACTGACCTGGCTGATGCCTTTCTGCCACTGCTCATACTCTTCGTCGCTGATGCGCAACGATTCCGCCACCGGATTGTCGTTTTCATCCTGCTGGTGGGTGAGCATGCTGCGGAAGTTCTGCTTCTCATGCACGTTATCCAGCCACAGGCGAATCAACATGCGGTCATACAGCGCTTCCAGGCCACTATCGGCTTCCGGCAATTCATTGGAAGCGGTAACCAGCAGGCGCATTGGGATTTTTTCTTCGCTGTCGCCATTGCGGAAGCGGCGTTCGTTGATGGCGGTCAACAAGGTATTAAGAATCGCCGGTCCGGCTTTCCAGATTTCGTCGAGGAAGACAATTTCGGCATCCGGCAGATAACCTTTGGTCAGACGCTGATAACGCCCTTCATCTTTCAATGCCTGAATCGACAGCGGGCCAAACACCTCTTCGGGGGTGGAAAAACGGGTCATCAGGTATTCAAATGCGCGGGCGTGCTGGAAGGCATATTTCAATCGGCGGGCAATCAGACTTTTGGCGATGCCCGGCGGCCCGAGCAGAAACACGCTTTCGCCACTTAAGGCAGCCAGCAAACAGAGGCGGATCGCATGATGGCGTTCATACAGCCCTTTTTCCAGAGCGTTGCTCAGGCGAGAAATTCTTTCTGCCAAAAGATGGGGTTGAGCCATAATCACATCATTATCCTTTTGATACTGGTGCCGTCATAGTCTGGCGAGCGCAATACTCTACTGATTATCATGCGCGATTGCGTTGATAGCCGTCAGCTTTTTTGTTTCAGAAGGTTGATGCGAGAAAACTCGCCGCTTCCAACGGTTTTTTGGCGCTATTTTCGGCGAAAAACCGCGTCACCGACGCGATGGTGACACTTTGTAAGAGTAGGTTTTTTTGGGAATATGTGCATACTGTGCGCTTTTTGATGGCTTGAGCGGAAGGCAAGCGCCTCCGGCTCCAACAAAAGACAACTTATGAGCTCGGATAAGAAACAGTCCCTTGGGGCAGTCACGCTGGCGGCAATTGGCGTGGTGTATGGCGATATCGGTACCAGCCCACTCTATACATTGCGTGAATGCCTCTCTGGTCAGTTTGGATTTGGCGTGGAGCGCGAAGCGGTTTTTGGCTTCCTGTCGCTGATTTTCTGGCTGCTGATTCTGGTGGTGTCGCTGAAGTACATCAGCTACGTGATGCGTGCAGATAACGCCGGTGAAGGCGGGATTTTAACGCTGATGTCGCTGGCCGGACGAAATACCGGCGCCAGAGCCACCGCGATACTGGTGATCATGGGCCTGATCGGCGGCAGCTTCTTCTACGGGGAAGTTGTGATCACGCCGGCGGTGTCGGTGCTATCGGCGATAGAAGGTCTGGAAATTGCCGCGCCGAGCCTCGATACCTACATCGTGCCGTTGGCGATTGCGGTGCTGACCTTGCTGTTTGTCATCCAGAAGCACGGCACCGGCATTGTCGGTAAGCTGTTCGCGCCGGTGATGCTGCTGTGGTTTATCATCCTCGCCGTATTGGGTGCGCGTAGCATCATTAATAATCCTGACGTGCTGCACGCCATGAATCCTTACTGGGCGCTGCACTTCTTTATTCAATACAAAAGTGTCTCTTTCTTCGCGCTGGGCGCGGTGGTGCTGGCGATTACCGGCGTGGAAGCGCTGTATGCCGATATGGGCCACTTCGGTAAATTTCCGATTCGTCTCGCCTGGTTTATCGTGGTGCTGCCTTCACTGGTGCTCAACTACTTTGGTCAGGGCGCGCTGCTGCTCAAACATCCTGAAGCGATCAAAAACCCGTTCTTCCTGCTTGCGCCGGATTGGATGCTGATCCCGATGTTGATTCTCGCCACCTTAGCCACAGTGATCGCCTCGCAAGCGGTGATTTCCGGCGTGTTCTCATTAACGCGTCAGGCAGTGCGTCTCGGCTATTTGCCGCCGATGCGCATTGTGCACACCTCAGAAGAGGAGTCCGGGCAGATCTATATTCCGGTGATTAACTGGCTGCTCTACTTCTCGGTGGTGATTGTGATTGTCGGCTTCGAGCACTCCAGCAATCTGGCGGCGGCTTATGGCATCGCGGTCACCGGCACCATGGTGCTGACCGCCATTCTCTGTTCTACCGTGGCGATTCAAAACTGGCACTGGAACCGCTATCTGGTGGTGCTGATTCTGATTGCCATGCTGATCATCGACGTGTCGCTGTTCTCCGCCAACCTGATCAAGGTGTTCTCCGGCGGTTGGCTGCCGCTGACGCTGGCGCTGATGATGTTCATCATCATGACTACCTGGAAAAGCGAGCGTTTCCGTCTGCTGCGTCGTATGCATGAGCACGGCAATTCACTGGAAGCGATGATTGCGTCGCTGGAGAAATCGCCGCCGGTACGCGTGCCGGGCACCGCGGTGTATATGTCGCGTGCGCTGAATGTGATTCCGTTTGCCATGCTGCATAACCTCAAGCACAACAAAGTGTTGCACGAGCGCGTAGTGCTGCTGACGCTGCGTACGGAAGATGCGCCTTACGTGCACAACGTCCGTCGTGTGACCATCGAACAGTTGTCGCCGACTTTCTGGCGCGTGGTGGCGAGTTACGGCTGGCGCGAAACGCCAAACGTCGAAGAGATTTTCCACCGCTGCGGTCTTGAAGGCCTGAACTGCCGCATGATGGAAACCTCCTTCTTTATGTCGCATGAATCGCTGATTATCGGCGATCGTCCGTGGTATCTGCGCCTGCGCGGCAAGCTGTTCCTCGCGCTGCAACGTAATGCACTGCGCGCGCCCGATCAGTTTGAAATCCCACCGAACCGCGTGATCGAGCTGGGAACCCAGGTCGAGATTTAACGCTGTGCGCGTCACCAACTTAAGGTGACGCGCAATCCTCCGCTGGCGCGCTGGCTGAACTGCAAGCGAACGCCGTGCAGCTGGGCAATATTTTTCACGATGGAAAGCCCTAATCCGCTGCCGGTTTGCGCCTGTCCCGGCGGTCGCCAGAAGCGTTCACCCAACCTTATCAACTGCTCATCGCTGACGCCTGGCCCGTTATCATCAACGGTAATGGCGCGGGCATTGAGCTGCACATCAACAGTGCTGCCCGACGGCGAATAGCGCAGCGCGTTATCCAGCAGATTGCGCACCATCAACCCCAGCAACAGCGGATGACCGTTCATCACCGGTTCGGCATGGCTGGTGAACTGCAAAGCGGTGTTTTGTTGTTCTGCCTGCGGGAAGTGCTCCGCCAGCAGGTTTTGCAGCAGCGGCGCCAGCGCCACTGGTTGAAACTCGCTGCGCAGATCGTCTGCTTCCACGCGTGACAGCGTTAAGAGCTGATCCACCAGACGCGTGGCACGCACGATGCCGCTATCCAGTTGCTGAATGGCGCGTTTGCGCATCGCCTCATCATCATCAGCCAACTGAATCACTTCACTCTGCACGCGCAGCGCCGCCAGCGGGCTGCGCAGTTCATGGGCGGCATCGGAGGTAAAACGACGTTCGCGCTGCACCAGATGCGCCATACGACTGAACAAACCGTTGAGCGCCACCACCAGCGGCTTCACCTCTTTAGGCAAGCGCGTGTCCGGCAATGGCGTGGCATCATCCGGCGCACGCTGATGCAGGGAAAGCGTGAGGCGTTTCAACGGGCGCAGCTCGAACCACACCAGCGCCAGCAGCAGCAGCAACATAAAGGGCATGGCAATCAGCCACGGCAGCAGGCTGCTGAGCGCCAGATCGCGCGTCATATCTTCGCGGTATTCCCATTCTTGCCCGACCACCACGCGATAGCGCTTATCCTCGGAGGTGAGCCACACCAGGCGCCAGCTATCTTTATCGCCGCGCAGTCGTCCATCAACAAAGCCATCGCGCTGATGATCGAATTGCAGGTCGCGACCGTTTTCGCCGTCGTTCAACAGTGGCTGGCCTGCCGCGCTGAAAATGGCAAATGCCAGCGCATCATCATCCTGATCGCCGCGGTGATGGCGCAGGATCGCTTTGGTTTTCGGCAACGTCACGTCCTGCAGCGAGGTGGGATCAAGCGCTATCAGCCGTTTGGCGAACAGCATCTGCTGAGTATCAAACAGCTCGTTTACCGTATCGCGGGTTTGATGCCAGGCGCTGAGGCCGGCCAAGCCGCCGCACACTATAATCAGCAGCACAAAGCCGATGGCGAGGCGCAGAAACAGACTCATTCCGCCGCTCCCAGCGTATAACCGACGCCGTGTACGGTACGAATAAACTGGCTGCCGAGTTTCTTGCGCAGATGATGAATGTGCACTTCCACCGCATTGCTGGAGACATCTTCATCCCAGCTGTAGAGCTTCTCCTCCAGCTGACTGCGCGTCAGCACGCGGCCAGGATTACGCAGAAACAGTTCCAGCAGCGCCAGTTCGCGGCTCTTCAGGCTGACGGCTTCGCCATCGCACAGCACGCTGTGGCTGCCGGGCGCCATTACCACGTTGCCGTGTTTAAGTTCCGGCTGCAGTTGCCCGTGACGGCGACGGATTAGCGCCTGCAAGCGTGCCGCCACTTCTGTTAACGCAAACGGCTTGCACAGGTAATCGTCGGCGCCGAGTTGCAATCCCTGGACGCGCTGATCGAGCGCATCGCGCGCGGTGAGAATCAGCACCGGCACATCGTGTCCTTGCTGGCGCCACTGACGCAGGATATCCAGACCATCGCGTTCGGGCAGCGACAGATCCAGCACCACCGCGTCCCAGGGCGCGGCGGTCAACGCCTGAAATCCGGCTTCGCCGGAGACAAACCAATCCACGCTGAAACCGAGTTTGGTCAACCCGACTTTCAAACCGTCGCCAATCAGCGTGTCATCTTCAATCAGTAAAATGCGCATCAACTCTCCTTCTGTTAAGCGGAGTTATACGAAGCACAATTGCTCTTGTACAGCGAAAATCCCGGCAAATAGACTATTTTTCATGAATGTTAGCCAGACGGATTCTCTTAAGATCCTGTTAAGAACCTTATGGTGAAATAGCTCCTGTAAACCGACACATTCATGGAAAAGAGGTGAATTATGAAAAAGTCTGCAGCTCTGTTAGCGATTGTCGCCCTGGCCGCCACGCCGGTTCTTGCCGCTCAGCAAGGTGGCTTTGTTGATCCCAATGCGCCATCCGCGCAGGTGAAGTCCGGCGGGTTCAAAACCGATAACACCAGCGTTGTCACGGTGAAACAGGCCGAAGAGATGAAAGACGATAGCTGGATTACCGTGCGCGGTACGCTTGAGAAGCAAATCGGTGATGAGGATTATCAGTTCCGTGATGCCACCGGCACCATGAAGGTTGAAATCGATCATAAACGCTGGAACGGTTTGACCATCACGCCGAAGGATCAGGTAGAACTGACCGGCGAACTGGATAAAGATTTCAACTCCATCGAACTGGACGTGAAACAGGTACGTAAACTGCCGTAATCCCATCTTCGGGGCCGCAGCAGCGGCTCCAAAATCCCACCAAACTCAAATTCTCTCTGGCACAAGCGAAACGTTTCGATGGCGATCACATTTCCGCGATGCCGCCATTGAGTTGCCGTGCGCATTTTATACACTCCCGATCAGCGAAACGTTTCGCTGTGGAGTGGAATAAATGAAAAAAGGTCGCTTGTTAAACGCTGAAGTCTCACATGTGATTGCTCGCCTGGGGCACACCGATACGCTGACGATTGCAGATGCAGGCTTGCCGATTCCGGCCGGTCCACAGCGCATCGATCTGGCGTTAACGCCGGGTACGCCCGAATTTCTACAGGTAGTTGACGTTGTCACGCAGGAGATGCAGGTCGAAAGCGCCCTGATAGCGGAGGAGATTAAGCAGCACAATCCGCAGCTCCACAGCGCACTGCTCGCCGTGCTCGAAGCCTTGCAACAGCACCAGGGGAATGTCATCACCATCCGTTACACCAGCCATGAACAATTCAAACAACATACGCAGCGTAGTCAGGCGGTCATTCGCAGCGGAGAGTGTTCTCCGTATGCGAATGTCATCCTGAGCGCCGGCGTGACCTTCTGAGGCCGCTATGCAACCGTTATTGCAACTCAAAGGAATTGAAAAGTCGTTTCCTGGCGTGAAGGCGTTGAATGGCGCATCGCTGGCCGTTTATCCGGGACGCGTGATGGCGCTGGTGGGTGAAAACGGCGCGGGCAAATCCACCATGATGAAAGTGCTGACCGGCATTTACAGCATGGATGCCGGTTCCCTGCAGTGGCTGGGTAAGGATGTGGCGTTCTCCGGTCCAAAGGCGTCGCAGGAAGCAGGCATTGGCATTATCCATCAGGAACTGAACCTGATTCCGCAGCTGACTGTTGCCGAGAATATCTTCCTTGGCCGCGAATGTGTTAACCGCTTTGGTCGCATCGAATGGAAAAAGATGTATGCCGAAGCGGATGCGCTATTAAAGCGCCTCAATCTGCGTTTCGACAGCCACAAGCTGGTGGGCGATTTGTCGATTGGCGATCAGCAGATGGTCGAGATCGCCAAAGTGCTCAGCTTCGAGTCGAAAGTCATCATTATGGATGAACCGACCGATGCGCTGACTGATACCGAAACGCTGTCGCTGTTCCGCGTCATCAATGAACTGAAAGCGCAGGGCTGCGGCATCGTTTATATCTCGCACCGCATGAAAGAGATCTTCGAGATTTGCGATGACGTCACTGTGTTCCGCGATGGGCAGTTTATTGCCGAACGCGCGGTGTGCGATCTCAGCGAAGAGAGCCTGATCGAGATGATGGTCGGCCGCAAGCTGGAAGATCAATATCCGCGTATCGATCAACAGCCGGGCGAGATCCGCTTAAAAGTCGAAAATCTCAGCGGTCCGGGCGTTGATAACGTCAGCTTTACGCTGCGCAAAGGGGAAATCCTTGGCGTGTCGGGTCTGATGGGCGCAGGACGTACTGAACTGATGAAAGTGCTGTACGGCGCGCTGCCGCGCAGCAAAGGCAAAGTGACGCTGAACGGCCGCGAGATCGTGACCCGCTCTCCGCAGGATGGCCTCGCCAGCGGCATTGTGTATATCTCGGAAGATCGCAAGCGCGATGGTCTGGTGCTCGGCATGTCGGTGAAAGAGAACATGTCGTTGACCGCGCTGCGCTATTTCAGCACTGGCGCGGGCAACCTGCGCCACAGCGACGAGCAGCTGGCGGTGGGCGATTTTATCCGCCTGTTCAACGTTAAAACCCCATCAATGGAGCAGCCGATTGGTCTGCTGTCTGGCGGTAATCAGCAAAAAGTGGCGATTGCGCGTGGCCTGATGACGCGCCCCGATGTGCTGATTCTTGATGAGCCGACACGCGGCGTCGATGTCGGGGCAAAAAAAGAAATTTATCAGTTAATTAACCAGTTTAAAGCCGAAGGGCTGAGCATCATTTTGGTGTCGTCGGAAATGCCGGAAGTGCTGGGCATGAGCGATCGCATCGTGGTGATGCATGAAGGCCATCTGAGTGGCGAATTTTCCCGTGAGCAAGCTACCCAGGAATCCCTGATGGCGGCGGCAGTCGGTAAGCAACACAGCGAGGAGTTAGTTGTATGAGCACCCAAACCTTACCCGCCAGCCGTCGTTGGTTTAGCAAAGCCTGGCTGCTGGAGCAGAAATCACTGATTGCATTGATCGTGCTGATCGCCGTGGTTGCCAGCCAGAGTCCGAACTTCTTCACGCTGGCTAACATGTTCAACATTCTGCAGCAGACGTCGGTCAACGCCATCATGGCGGTCGGCATGACGCTGGTGATTCTGACCTCGGGCATTGATCTATCGGTGGGATCGCTGCTGGCGCTGACCGGCGCGGTGGCGGCATCGATTGTCGGATTAGAGGTGAATGCGCTGGTGGCCGTTGCGGCTTCGCTGGCGCTGGGGGCGGCGATTGGCGGTATTACCGGCGTGATTGTGGCGCGCGGCAAGGTGCAGGCTTTCATCGCCACGCTGGTGATGATGTTGCTGCTGCGCGGCGTCACCATGGTTTACACCAACGGCAGCCCAATTAATACCGGTTTTAACGATAACGCCGATCTGTTCGGCTGGTTCGGTATCGGTCGCCCGTTGGGCATTCCAACGCCGGTGTGGCTGATGGTCGCGGTGTTCGGGCTGGCGTGGTACATGCTGCATCACACGCGCCTTGGTCGTTACATCTATGCGCTGGGTGGCAACGAAGCGGCCACGCGTTTGTCGGGCATCAACGTTAATCGCGTTAAAATCATCGTCTATTCGCTGTGCGGCCTGCTGGCGGCATTGGCGGGCACCATCGAAGTGGCGCGTCTCTCTTCCGCACAACCTACAGCGGGCACCGGTTATGAACTGGATGCGATTGCTGCCGTGGTGCTGGGCGGTACCAGCCTGGCGGGCGGTAAAGGTCGCATCATGGGCACGCTGATTGGTGCGTTGATCCTCGGTTTCCTGAATAACGGCCTGAATCTGATGGGCGTATCGTCTTACTACCAAATGATTGTTAAAGCCGTCGTCATTCTGCTAGCGGTGCTGGTGGATAACAAAAGCAGTAAATAACTCTGACCTTCACACAGGATTTAAAAATGAAAAAGTTAACTGCATTGGCCGTCATTCTTGGCGCCACCCTCAGTGCTGGCGCGATGGCTAAGGACACCATTGCTCTGGTGGTATCTACGCTGAATAATCCGTTCTTTGTGTCACTGAAAGATGGCGCACAGAAAGAAGCTGACCAACTGGGTTATAACCTCGTGGTGCTGGATTCGCAGAACAACCCGGCGAAAGAGCTGGCGAACGTGCAGGATCTGACGGTGCGCGGCACCAAGCTGCTGCTGATCAACCCAACTGATTCTGATGCGGTGGGTAACGCCGTGAAGATGGCGAACCAGGCAAATATTCCGGTGATCACGCTGGACCGCGTAGCAGCACAAGGCACCGTGGTGAGCCACGTGGCTTCTGACAACCGCTTCGGCGGCAAAATGGCCGGTGACTTCATCGCCAAAAAACTGGGCGATGGCGCGAAAATTATTGAACTGCAAGGCATTGCCGGTACCTCTGCGGCGCGTGAGCGCGGCGAAGGCTTCAAACAGGCAGCCGATGCCCACAAATTCAACATCCTGGCGAGCCAGCCTGCTGACTTCGACCGTACTAAAGGTCTGAACGTGATGCAGAACCTGCTGCAGGGACATCCGGATGTGCAGGCTGTCTTCGCTCAGAACGATGAAATGGCGCTGGGCGCGCTGCGTGCGCTGCAAACCGCGGGTAAAACCGACGTGCTGGTGGTGGGTTTTGACGGCACCGCTGACGGTGTGAAAGCCGTAGAATCGGGTAAACTGACCGCGACTGTGGCGCAGATGCCAGACAAGATTGGTGTGATTGGCGTGCAGACTGCCGATAAAGTATTGAAAGGCGAGAAGGTGCAGGCGGTTAATCCGGTTGACCTGAAGCTGGTGACCAAATAATAAGTAAAGAAAAGCAGGGCAACGCGCCACCGTCCTGGTGGCGCATCTTTCTGGATGAATCCCAATGACCACAAGCGCAAAACTGGCCGTTCTCGGCAGCATCAATGCCGATCACATCCTTAACCTCGCCCATTTTCCACGTCCGGGCGAAACGGTGATCGGGAAACAGTATCAAATTGCTTTTGGCGGCAAAGGGGCCAATCAGGCTGTGGCTGCGGGCCGTGCCGGTGCAGACATTGCTTTTATTGCCTGTGTAGGCGCTGATGATATTGGCGAGCGTATTCGTCAGCAGTTGCAGCAAGACCGCATTGATACCGCACCGGTTGAAACTGTCGCAGATGAATCGACCGGTGTAGCGATGATCTTCGTGAATGGCGAAGGCGAAAATAATATCGGCATCTATTCCGGTGCCAATGCCGCGCTGACGCCGGCTCGCGTTGCGCAGCATCAGCAGGTGATTGCCGATGCTGATGCGTTGCTGATGCAGCTGGAATCTCCGCTGGAAAGCGTTCTGGCCGCCGCGAAGATTGCTCGCGCGCAGCAGACGCAAGTGATCCTGAATCCCGCACCGGCCACGGCGCTCTCTGATGAGCTGCTCGCGCTTATCGACATCATCACGCCAAATGAAACCGAAGCTGAAATTCTCACCGGCATTGCGGTAAAGAGCGATGAAGATGCCGCGCGTGCTGCTGCGGCATTGCATGCGAAAGGTATTGCTACCGTGTTGATCACGCTAGGCCGTCGCGGTGTGTGGCTGAGTGAGCAAGGCAACGGCGTGCGCATTCCGGGCTTCAGCGTGCAGGCCATCGATACTATCGCAGCGGGCGATACCTTCAACGGGGCATTTATTACCGCACGTCTGGAAGGTGTGGCGATGCATGATGCTGTACGTTTCGCCCATGCCGCCGCTGCGATTGCAGTGACGCGTCCGGGCGCGCAGCCCTCAGTGCCGTGGCGCACTGAGATTGACGCCTTCCTGCAACAACAGGGCTAAGCGCTTGGCTACCATGAAAGATGTCGCCCGCCTGGCGGGCGTCTCTACCTCCACCGTTTCACACGTCATCAATAACAATCGCTTTGTCAGCGAGCAGGTGCGTGAAAAGGTGGAACAGGCAATTCGTGAGCTGAACTATGCGCCGTCCGCGCTGGCACGCAGCCTGAAGATCAAACAAACCCGCACCATCGGCATGCTGCTGACCGCCAGCAGTAACCCATTCTATTCCGAAGTGGTGCGCGGCGTAGAAAACAGCTGCTACGAGCGCGGCTACAGCCTGATTCTGTGTAATACCGAAGGCGATGAAGAGCGTATGAATCGCAGCCTCGAAACGCTGATGCAAAAGCGCGTCGATGGTTTACTGATGATGTGCACCGAAACCCATCTGCCGTCGGCGGAGATCCTCAATCGTTATCCCTCGGTACCGATGGTGATGATGGACTGGGCGCCATTTGAAGGACGCGGCGACATTATTCAGGACAACGCGCTGCTCGGCGGCGAACTGGCAACCCAGCATCTGATTGATCGTGGCTACACGCGCATTGCCTGTATTGCCGGGCCGCAGGATAAAACCCCCGCGCGTTTGCGTCTTGAAGGTTTCCATAAAGCGATGGCCAACAGCGGATTATCGGTTCTGCCGGGTTTTGTGGTTGATGGTGATTTCGAGTTTCAGGGCGGCTTCAACGCCATGAATCAACTGCTGACGCTGGATACGCTGCCAGAAGCGATATTTACCAGCAACGATGCGATGGCGGTTGGCGTCTATCACGCCTTGTTCCAGGCCGGATTGCGCGTGCCGCAGGATATTGCGGTGATGGGCTATGACAACATTGAGCTGGCGCGTTACCTGACTCCGCCGCTTAGTACCATCCATCAGCCGAAAGATGAGTTAGGTGAACTGGCGATTGATACCTTGATTCATCGTATGGGCGATCCCGACGCCAGTCAGCAAACGCTGGTGCTGACGCCGGAGCTGGTGGAGCGCGGTTCGGTCTAAGTCGCTTTCTTCTTTTTCTCGCGGTTGGCGATCAGATTACGCCCATCGCTCGGACGTAACATCATAAAGGTAAAGGCAGACAACACCGTGACGACGCCCATCGTCAGGAAGGTGGCGTGGAATTGCGCGACGGTTGTGGCCTCGACATCCTGATAGAAACGCAGCACTACGGCACTCACCGCTACGCCAAAGCTGATCGACAGCTGCTGCGTTACCGCTAGCACACTG
Organism: Pantoea sp. GbtcB22; assembly: GCF_019091025.1. Classification (NCBI taxonomy): domain Bacteria; kingdom Pseudomonadati; phylum Pseudomonadota; class Gammaproteobacteria; order Enterobacterales; family Erwiniaceae; genus Pantoea; species Pantoea sp. GbtcB22. The sequence continues at coordinate 1,435 of NZ_JAGXKB010000006.1, read as the reverse complement.
TTCCCGCCGCTGGCGTTCTCATCATTTAAATCTGCCAGCGTGATGGTGTTCATCGCGGTGAACTGCGTTGACATCGCCATCCCCAGAATCAACAGTGCCGCCAGCAACATCACCACGCTGCCACCCGGCGATTGCAGTGAGAAGGTGGCGATCAATATGCCAATAATAATGGTGATACCCACCAGCGTATGGCGATAACCAAAGCGGCGTAGCACTTGCGTCACCGTGGATTTCGCCAGCAGCGCGCCAATCGCCGTTGGACCCATCATACAACCGGCAATCAGTGCGGGATAACCAAAGCCCACCTGCAACATCAGCGGCATCAGGAACGGAATGCAGCCGGTTCCCAGGCGCGAAGCTATGTTGCCAATGATGCCGACCGAGAAGGTGCGGGTTTTAAATATTGGCAGATTAATCAGCGGTGCCGGATGGCGACGCGCGTGCACTATATAGAGAAGAAGTAATGCAATGCCGCCAAACAGTACCAACAACGCTTGCCACGGCAACACCACGCGCTCGCCAAACAACTCGATACCGACCGAGATCAGCACCAGACCCAAACCAAACAGCAGGAAGCCTGAAAAGTCGAAGCGGCGTTTTGGGGTAGTGAAGTCCGGCATATATTTGCGTGCGTAGAAGATGCCGGCGATACCGATGGGAATGTTGAGGAGGAATATCCAGTGCCAGCTGGCGTAGGTCACTAACAATCCGCCCAGCATTGGGCCCAGAATCGGACCCACTAAACCCGGCATGGTGACGAAGTTCAGCACGGGCAGCAGTTCACTGCGTGGATAAGCGCGTAACAACGCCAGGCGCGCGACGGGCATCATCATCGCCCCGCCAATCCCTTGTACCACGCGCGAGACCACCAGCATGCTCAGCGAGCCGGATAAGGCGCAGGCTAGCGAACCCAGCGTAAATAGCGATACCGCAAGAATGAAGATTTTGCGTGTGCCGTAGCGATCGGCTAACCAGCCACTCACCGGAATCAGCATCGCTACCGTTAGCGTGTAACTGATGATGGCGGATTGCATGGCAAGAGGGGAACGTTCAAGGCTGGTGGCGATAGCAGGGAGCGCAGTATTCAGGATGGTGGCATCAAGTGCTTGCATGAAAAACGCCATGGCGGCGATCCAGGGCAAGCCGGCCATGCTGCGCGCGGAGCGAATCATTGAAAGTCCTTCTCGAATAATTGTCAGCCTGCGACAAAGAAATTACGTTTGGTTAAAGAGAATAGCATTGGTGTCTAAGGTGATGACGCTGATTTATGCCGATGAAGCGGCGATTTTGACTGATTCTTCGCCGGGAAATGTCCGTTTTTAACGCGTTCGTTTAAAAAAGAGGCGCTCAGTCATTTTTTTGCAATTAACCCTTGTCAGCTCCGAATAACTCCCTATAATGCGCCACCACTGAGACGGCAAAGCGGCAACGCAGA
>NZ_JAGXKB010000498.1:0-251 GCF_019091025.1 Pantoea sp. GbtcB22 | reverse complement strand
CAACTGTACTTAGTTGAGAGGCAAAAAAAAGTGTTGCATTGAGAAAAAAATATTTTTTATTTTTTATATTTTTTACATGTTCTTTTTAATATGCATCTAGGATCGTTCCATACAGGTATTGAACCCAGGTGGACAGCGTACTCGCCGGCAGAGCTTGCCATCCGAGCTAGGCTTAGCCATTTCTGGAGAATAATTCTCTGGGGAGACATCCAGGATCCTCCTAGACAGAGATCGAAGTCAGGTGGACAGCG
>NZ_JAGXKB010000497.1:0-251 GCF_019091025.1 Pantoea sp. GbtcB22 | reverse complement strand
AGGACAGCCCCCACGCCGTCCAGCTCCTCCATCGAGCTTTTGAACTGGACCATTTGGACGGCTGAATACCTTTCTAAAGACTTTCTCGTGATTTATTTGACCGCGTCCCATAATACGCGGACGGACTGGTTGACTGAGTCATGACACTGACCAAGAAAGTCGGAATCCTCCTCATCTTACTCACGTGCAGTTCTCTGGCGGCATTCGGCACCTTTGCGTTCTTCTTTTCCGGCACCGCTTCTGACGGCCTC
>NZ_JAGXKB010000496.1:0-251 GCF_019091025.1 Pantoea sp. GbtcB22 | reverse complement strand
CCGATTTTTTGGCGGAAGAGGACGGCCAGGGTGAATGCCGGCCGACCTCCAGGGGAGACGCTGCACAAGCCATCTTTGATGGCGATTTTGATGAAGCCGAACTGCGTCAGGAGTGGCAGGCGGAAAATACGCTGCACGAATGGGATGACGGCGAGTTCCAGCTGGTACCACCGCGTGACCTTGAAGAGGGCGAAGCGGCGGCACCAGAGGGGGAAGATGGCCACAACCCCTCTGCCAATGCATTGTAACCG
>NZ_JAGXKB010000495.1:0-251 GCF_019091025.1 Pantoea sp. GbtcB22 | reverse complement strand
TGATGCCCTCTCCAGCAGGAAGAGGGAGACGCAGCCACATGCCCGACCGGACCCCTCTCCCGCATGCGCGAGTTCGCCACATGCCCGATCCGTTCCCTCTCCCGCTTGCGGGAGAGGGTTAGGGTGAGGGGCAAAGCGCACCGATCACTGCTTACCCAACGCCTCTGACTTCGCCATACACTGCTGCATCGCATCCATCACCGCGGCGCGTCAGCGTAAGACAAAGCGCCAGTGCACCGCCTTGGTGGCGG
>NZ_JAGXKB010000494.1:0-251 GCF_019091025.1 Pantoea sp. GbtcB22 | reverse complement strand
ACCACCGGCTGCTGCTGAACGTTAACCACATCACCCTCACCGCTGATCAGCCACACGTAAGGCTGTTTCGGCAGGCTGTGATCCGGGTTAAACACCGCGTTGGCCGGCACGCGCAGCAGCGGCGTGCCGTCGGAAGGGGGCAGGTTATGCATCTGCACTTTCACCGTGCCGCTCAGTCCGCTGACCTGCGGTAAATCCGTCGGACGCGGCATCCTCAGGACTACTTGCCAAGTTAGCGTGGGAGGATCACC
>NZ_JAGXKB010000493.1:0-251 GCF_019091025.1 Pantoea sp. GbtcB22 | reverse complement strand
GTAAGTTTCATTGGCGACCATCACCACTTTTTCATCCGGGATAATGCTATCCAGCTTGTATGCGCCGCTGCCTACCGGTTTGCGTGCGAACTCGCTGGCGCCGACTTTCTTCACGTACGCTGGCGGGACAATGTAAGCCGGGTAGCGGCTCATGCGCGTGGGCAGCAGAGGATCCGGGCCGATGGTGTGGATCTGCACCTGATAGTCGTTGATCACGTCCACCGATTTGATGGTGCGGATATAGGAAATCG
>NZ_JAGXKB010000492.1:0-251 GCF_019091025.1 Pantoea sp. GbtcB22 | reverse complement strand
GACCCGATTGGCCTGATCTGCGGCATCGTTCCTACCACCACCCCAACTTCTACGGCGATTTTCAAAGCACTGATCAGCCTGAAAACCCGTAACGGCATTATCTTCCCTCCGCATCCACGTGCGAAAGATGCCACTAACAAAGCCGCTGACATTGTGCTGCAGGCAGCGATTGCGGCGGGTGCACCAAAAGATATCATCGGCTGGATCGACACCCCATCCGTCGAACTTTCTAATCAGTTAATGCATCACCC
>NZ_JAGXKB010000491.1:0-251 GCF_019091025.1 Pantoea sp. GbtcB22 | reverse complement strand
GCCTTTTTCCGCCGTGCCATTAAGCAGCGGACGTGCATCGTTGGTGAGGCCGGTGCCGTCGTTGGCAATGGCGCCGATCGTGCCGCCGCTTACCGCGTCGGTAACGGTCGCAATCACCGGCTGCGCAATCAGGGTATCGACGGTGATGGTGAAGCTATCTGACATCACCGAGACGTTGCCCGCCGGATCGACGGCCTGCACGCTCAGCGTATGCGAGCCTTCGTCAAACTCATCGGCACCGGAATACTGCC
>NZ_JAGXKB010000490.1:0-252 GCF_019091025.1 Pantoea sp. GbtcB22 | reverse complement strand
ATGTGTTGCCCAAGCACAACATAGGTTACTTTTCAAACATATTTTAAACATAAATTAATGTTCAGTCCAATACATAAAAAGCTATCCCATCATTTAAAATGTGCTACGACGTAAGACAAAGATGATTAAATTCAACGTGACACATTTTCTTTCGTGTATCAACTATAGTACAACCAATCTACTTATTTAATTCATGAATGAACTTAGTAGATGCTTACCTTTTTATAGATTTATTTAATAAATTTATTTTCA
>NZ_JAGXKB010000489.1:0-252 GCF_019091025.1 Pantoea sp. GbtcB22 | reverse complement strand
GTCGCCGCCGGCGTCGACGACCCGGTCGCGGCCGAGGGTATGTCGGACGTCGCGCGCAAGGCCGGTGTGACGATTCCGCTGCTGATCGAGATCGACTGCGGCCTGGCCCGGGCCGGCCTGCCGCCGGGGGAGCGGGCGGTTGCGCCCGCGGAGCTGATCGATCGGCTGCCGGGGCTGGAGCTCCGCGGGCTGTTCACGCACGCCGGCCACGCCTACGCGGCCGACGGTCCTGAGCGGCTGCCCGAGATCGCG
>NZ_JAGXKB010000052.1:0-325 GCF_019091025.1 Pantoea sp. GbtcB22 | reverse complement strand
GCATGCAGCACCACATCCGGGTCGCGGCTCACCTGCGGCGTGTAGCCGAGCCGCTCAATCGCCCACTTCACCGACGACAGGAAGGCGCAGCCGGGATCGGGGATCACCACGATCATCTCAGCACTCCTTTCGAGCTCGGCAAGGTGTTGCCTTCCACGAGAATCGCCTGGCGCAGCGTGCGGCCAAAGGCTTTGAACAGGCTTTCCACACGATGGTGATCGTTACGGCCTTTGGTGTTCAGGTGCAGCGTGCTCACCATCGCGTAGGAGAGGGAGCTGAAGAAGTGCTCGACCATCTCGGTGCTGAGATCGCCGACGCGCTGGTA
>NZ_JAGXKB010000488.1:0-252 GCF_019091025.1 Pantoea sp. GbtcB22 | reverse complement strand
GGTAGGATGTGTTGAGGGTGTTTATTTGTCTGGATAGGGGACTCCAGCTTTGGAGAGTGGTTGTTCGTCGAGTTGGTAGTGTGACGTGGGTGGAGGATAGGGATGGTCGGGATGATGAACTGTTCCAGGTGAGTCGTGGGAGAATGCTTCGAGGCCCCTCTGCGACGTGTTTTTGATGTGCCATTTTGTGAGTTGAAGAAAGAGAGTGAATACCTAAAGAATAGGTAAGGTTATTGTCGGAGAGTGGAAGAT
>NZ_JAGXKB010000487.1:0-252 GCF_019091025.1 Pantoea sp. GbtcB22 | reverse complement strand
ACAAACGAGTGCCACATCCGCCGGGCAGGACAGGCCCATCTCCTGCAGCGCGATGGGCGCGCCCAGTGCGAGCAGATTATTGTTCAGAAAGACGGCAGTCGGGCGCGGCGCCTCAGCCATCAGCGTTCGCATCGGTTGCGTCGCGCTCACAACATCGAGCCGGGAGAACTTTACCAGGCGTTCCTCGGGCGAGATACCATGCTCTGCGAGGGCTCGCCGGTAGCCTGCCAGGCGATCACGCATGGTTGACAT
>NZ_JAGXKB010000486.1:0-252 GCF_019091025.1 Pantoea sp. GbtcB22 | reverse complement strand
GCTCTTTCACCACATCCTCTGCTCGTTTGGAAGCATGATCACCACATCCCTACGAGAAGTTCATCAGACGTGGTCGCTGCCACCGGGCTCCCCGTGTCCAGGAAGCCCTACGTGCGCAGGCTGATGAACCCCCTCACCATCTCCGGCATCTTCACTTCCTCGTCGTCGGACGACGCTCCTCCGGGCGGTGGCGGCGAGACCCTAGTGTACCATCTAACGCCGACGTCCCGCCTACGACGACGAGCACAGCAG
>NZ_JAGXKB010000485.1:0-252 GCF_019091025.1 Pantoea sp. GbtcB22 | reverse complement strand
GCAGTTCGGTGGCATCGAACGGCTGAGCAATAGGATGGGTACCTAGGTAGGAAAGGTGATCGCATGTTCGTATATAAGGAAGGTAACTTTCGCTGATTGTTGAAAGTTTGGCGCTACCTCATTGTGGCTGAGAAATCCGCTGCTTATGTACCAGCCTACTCTGCTTCTGCCGTATGTCAACAGTTGGTATGCCGCATCAAAACATGGCGTTGAGACTAAGAAAAAAATTGGTGATACATTAATCGCAATATC
>NZ_JAGXKB010000484.1:0-252 GCF_019091025.1 Pantoea sp. GbtcB22 | reverse complement strand
GTCCGACTTGAAGGGGCGAAGAGAGGAGGTTGATGTTCTCCAAGGAGAAGAGAAGGGCAGAGATATGAAGGGGAAGAGAGGGAGAAGAGGGAGGAGAGTAGAGAGAAACAACTCGATGTGGTTAAAGCGGGAGGAGGGGAGAGGCGGAGAGGCGGAGAGAGCTGCGACTTCAACTTGGACCGAGTGGCTTCTCTCCGTCACCAACTGCCACTTCTCTTTCTTCCAGATCTCCTCTTCAGGTTTACACACATA
>NZ_JAGXKB010000483.1:0-252 GCF_019091025.1 Pantoea sp. GbtcB22 | reverse complement strand
TTTACTCCTACACTACGTACCTAAAGATACCCATACACCAAGAATATTTATAATGATAATCAATACTCCTTCTCATTAAATTGCTCCCATAATACTCGTAGTCGTGGGTACAAAAAGAAAATCATACAAAAAAAAAAAAACAAATACAAAAAGGTAATAAAACAAATAAAAAAACAAACAAAAAACAAAATAAAGCGGCGCTTGTGTTCAAATAAATCCCAGTTCAGCATTTCATTCTCCCCACTCTGAATG
>NZ_JAGXKB010000482.1:0-252 GCF_019091025.1 Pantoea sp. GbtcB22 | reverse complement strand
ACAATATCGAAGGATGCAGTTTCAATTCCGCAGTAAAATCATAACTATGTTTATCAGCCTAGCAAGTAGTCCCCGATGTTCCAGTCAAGTCCAGTAAGCCCAGACAATGATCGGACAAGGACAAACAGACGCATAATCAAGACGGTTTCATTAATGCGATCAGCGAGAGGCATTGAAGACTTATGGAATATAGAGAGATACGCTTTCAGAGGAAGCTTCCAGCGTCGATAAGATAGATAGATACCAAGACGG
>NZ_JAGXKB010000051.1:0-329 GCF_019091025.1 Pantoea sp. GbtcB22 | reverse complement strand
AAAAGGGAGGATGTTTGGTGGGAGCGACCGCCGCGACGACTGCAAGAAAATTTTCAGGTGAAGTAGGTACCGAAAGGGGACGGGTAAAGGAGACACGAGACGATGCAGGAAGAGCCCTATGGGAATCGCAGAGCAAAGAACTCCAAAACTAAATCGTCGGCATTCAAAACCCTGGATCATCAATTTGATGATAGGAGGATGATCAGGCAGGAGAGAATTGATAAAGAGAGTGGGATAGAGAACAGGATGAAGATGAGGCACAACTTCCCGTGACTCGGCACTACGTCAGGCCTTCGTTTTTCTTCCGTTGGTTCCTAGGAATATGAATC
>NZ_JAGXKB010000481.1:0-252 GCF_019091025.1 Pantoea sp. GbtcB22 | reverse complement strand
AACGTAATTAACGTTGCGATTCACAAACTGCATGCGGTCTGACCGATTTCACGCGATCATTTCCTGCACTTAATATTGCATTTCGATTACCTTTTTTTATAATGCGTTTCTCATTTGCATTTTCGGAATCACGGTACGGTAGAGGCGTGAGGGATGAATGAGGAGAGCGAAAGAGAGACGCGGTCGATACAATATCGACGCGCTAATGAATGAATGTGGACTCGGGAAGTTGACGAAAGTTGCGTTCATCGT
>NZ_JAGXKB010000480.1:0-252 GCF_019091025.1 Pantoea sp. GbtcB22 | reverse complement strand
CGAATTTAGCATGCGGATGCGAAAGTAGAAGACGGATAGTGGCCAGATGCATCCGATGCCGAAGCACACGCGCCATACAGTACTGTAGTGTGATTCGTGACATGCCATAAGAACGATCAGAAATATTGATACGGCAAATGGTCCACCAAAACTGAGAGGCAAGTTGGTCACCATGATGAATGCCGGTCCACGATGTTTAGGCGTCAGCTCGTTGGCCGACTCGGAGGCAGAAGTTGATGATGCCGGATACTC
>NZ_JAGXKB010000479.1:0-252 GCF_019091025.1 Pantoea sp. GbtcB22 | reverse complement strand
CAAAGTTACGACAACACTGGTGCAGTTTACAATGTCAGCAGGATTCTGACTCCTGAATTCACCTTTGACGCGGTCAAGTACAAGGAATACTCCCCTCTCTTCCTGTCCACAACTTTCACCCTGTGCTACGGTCTGTCCTTCGCTGGTATCATTGCTGTCATCGTTCACACTGGTCTCTTCCATGGAACCGACATCTGGGCTCGTCTTCGTTCACCCGGTGATGAGACAGAGGATGTTCACAGCCGCCTCATG
>NZ_JAGXKB010000478.1:0-252 GCF_019091025.1 Pantoea sp. GbtcB22 | reverse complement strand
AGCAGCGTACTCACCACCATCACGTCGGGCATGGTGTGCACCAGCGGCTGCATGCCCCCCAGTTCAAACGCCATGCAGGCGCTGAACAGAATCACATCGCTGTTATCCGGGCAGAGTCCGGTGCTGTCGTCGATGGCGCAGACGCTGGCGCAAATCGGGCGGCTATTAAACGTCGAAATGGGTTCGCAAACTGCCTCTTCGCTGGAGATCAGCGCGTGCGGTTTCCCGTGCGGGATCAGCAGCGCATCGCCC
>NZ_JAGXKB010000477.1:0-252 GCF_019091025.1 Pantoea sp. GbtcB22 | reverse complement strand
CAGTCAGCTGCATCAGAACCTGATCCACCGGGCCGCCACCCTGGCTGATCCAGCTCAACAGCGAACGAATGATGATCACCCAGAACACCAGATAACCGGCGGACTTCACCAGCGACAGCAGGCCAACCAGCAGGATGGTGGGATCAACGGAGAACACGCCGACCTGAATCAGCAGCAGGATCGGACATTTCAGGGTGGTCAGCACAAAGGCCAGCAGCAGCGATGCGGTATCAATCGGGCCAATGGCTGGGA
>NZ_JAGXKB010000476.1:0-252 GCF_019091025.1 Pantoea sp. GbtcB22 | reverse complement strand
GCCGTACTCAGCGGCAGGATGCGGTGCCGATGACGCTTGGCCAGGAGTTCCACGCGTTTAACGTGCTGCTGAATGAAGAGACTCCCAGCATTCTGCGCACCGCTGAACTGCTGCTGGAAGTGAACCTCGGCGCCACCGCCATCGGTACACGACTCAATACGCCGGATGGCTATCAGCAGATGGCGGTACAGCGTCTGGCGGAAGTGAGTAATCTGCCGGTGGTGCCTGCAGAAGATTTGATTGAGGCCACCT
>NZ_JAGXKB010000475.1:0-252 GCF_019091025.1 Pantoea sp. GbtcB22 | reverse complement strand
GAAGACGGCAAATTTCGTAAGCAACATTTCCGCCAAAGCTGTATCCGACAACGGTGTAATACTCAGACTGCTCTCTGTCAAGGATATCAAGGCAATACCGCTCAGCCATGACATTCAGGTTGTTCACAAACTTGCCTGTTGAAGCCTCGGGAACGCATTCAATACCATAAGAGCTGAGGATGCCAGCAAGGACTTTTTCAGCCAAATCCTTATAACACCACACTGCCCCGCCTGTCGGATGGATAAACCAGA
>NZ_JAGXKB010000474.1:0-252 GCF_019091025.1 Pantoea sp. GbtcB22 | reverse complement strand
ACCAGCTCGCGCGTGGCGCGGATCCAGTCGCCTTCGGCATCTTCCATGCCTACAACATAAACCGCACCGTGCATCGCGAGATAAACGCCACCCACCGGCAAATGTGCCGCGAGGCGCGTCAGGAAATCCTGCTTAAAATCGTCGTAGGTGACGCGCGCCACCGGACCCCCGGCGATGGCGCGCGCGTGGAAGGTCGGCAGAAACTCGCCATCATAATCCTGCAAAAAGGCGAAATAAGGATTGGTGGTGAGT
>NZ_JAGXKB010000473.1:0-252 GCF_019091025.1 Pantoea sp. GbtcB22 | reverse complement strand
TCCACGGTGATGACGAAGCTTTCAGACAGCACTGAGGTGTTGCCCGCCGGGTCGACGGCCTGCACGGTCAGCGTATGCATGCCTTCGGTGAACTTATCGGTACCGGTGGACTGCCAGCTCCACGCACCGGTAGCGGCATCGGCGTAGACGCTGCCGATGGCGTTGATACCGTCATAAATGGTGGTCAGGCTGGCTTTTTCCGCCGTGCCATTAAGCAGCGGACGTGCATCGTTGGTGGGGCCGGTGCCGTCG
>NZ_JAGXKB010000472.1:0-253 GCF_019091025.1 Pantoea sp. GbtcB22 | reverse complement strand
GTTTTTTATTTTTTTTCTAGAATCTATTTTTAGTCCCGGTTGGTACCCTCCCTTCCTGCCTTTATAATCCCCGCCGACCGGCCTACCGCGGCCAACAACTCCTCCTCGGTTTCCCCCTCTTCCTCTGCCGGCGCAGCCCCAATGGATGCAACCCCGGAGGAAAGAGCCCTAATGCAGCTCCTCGACGCACAGACCCTAGCGGAGCGCCTCGCAGCGGCGCAGCGCATAGATCGCGGCCGGTATAGGCTCCGTT
>NZ_JAGXKB010000471.1:0-253 GCF_019091025.1 Pantoea sp. GbtcB22 | reverse complement strand
CGTTGGCTTTTGTGATCTCGCTTATTTGTACTTGAAGTAGAAGGAATAACCGCAATGGAGCCACCATCGTCTTCAAATTCTTTAGGTTTCACATCACCAATTGCCATAGTCTTGATTGCCTTATACTCATTGCCTCTCACAACATTCAAGTTTTGACTTACACTGGAGAGCTATTTGTTTCATCAAACGCAACATCATATACTTCCTCAACAATACCATGATTATTGTTATACATTTTATAGGCTTTACTATT
>NZ_JAGXKB010000470.1:0-253 GCF_019091025.1 Pantoea sp. GbtcB22 | reverse complement strand
ACTGCCCTTCGCCACCAGCCGGCGGCGGCGCGCGGGTCCCCGCGGCCATCTCGGCCGGCCAACTGGCGAGAGTCCATGGAGGTGGAGATCCCGAGGGGACCGGCCGTCACCGGTGCCCCACCGCGTCTCCGGAGAAAGGTGTCTGGGGCCTGAAAGAATGAGAGCAGTTGACGGGCCGAGGATGTCATAGACCACCGATTGGTTGCTGAGAAGCAATCAAACGATTGTTGATCCCGTACTCGACCCTCTCTCT
>NZ_JAGXKB010000469.1:0-253 GCF_019091025.1 Pantoea sp. GbtcB22 | reverse complement strand
ATCCCGAACAAAATCAAACGCCTCATCCTTAAACTCCATGAAAAATACCCACAAGAACCGCGAAAAGTCATCCACAACGACAAGCACGTACCACTTCCCACTGACCAACGCTACCCGAGCGGGACCTACTGAATGGAGTAGCTCACCCGGATAGGAGGTCATAAGCAGAGACACAGGAATGTGAGAAGCGGCAACCATCTTGCCATGACGACAGGGGTGGCATACTAAGTCCTTCTCAGCTCTCAACTTGGGC
>NZ_JAGXKB010000468.1:0-253 GCF_019091025.1 Pantoea sp. GbtcB22 | reverse complement strand
AAAGTGGTCCAATGTCGACCATAATGATTCAGAAGCTGTGACACAGTCATTGGTTGTATCAAACTCTTGTGGAGCATCCCAAAAACCTTCCGATGTTGTTGCTCAGGTGGGCGCAGCTGGTGCTATTAAGTCGACCGATGATGCCAGCAATGCAGTCAAAAACCTCGCTTCCTACATGAGCAATGCAGCCTCGTGTGGTTCCACTATTGTCCTGTCAAAGGTCGGAGAAACTGTAGCCGCAATTTATGCAGGA
>NZ_JAGXKB010000467.1:0-253 GCF_019091025.1 Pantoea sp. GbtcB22 | reverse complement strand
CAGTTGGGGTCTCAGTGGGCTTGGGCTGGACGGTCTCAGTGGGAGTAGATTCGGTCACAGGCTTGGGAGTAGCAGTTGATGTAGGTGTAGGCACAGCAGTGGCGGTCTCGTGGGAGCTGCCGGTGGGAGTAGGAACCCCGGAGACGGAGCCAGTAGCCTTGCCAGAGCCAGATTCGCTACCAGAGCCGGAGCCAGGCTGGTGAGGAGTAGGAACAGGGCCCATGGAGTTAGACACACCAGGGGTACCGGTACC
>NZ_JAGXKB010000466.1:0-253 GCF_019091025.1 Pantoea sp. GbtcB22 | reverse complement strand
CCAAACCTACGCCGCAAGCCAGGAGAACTACGGCCGCGGCCAGCACGCCTTGCTTCATCATCGGCTCCCTTCGCTTCAATTTCGCCGGACTCCGCAACGCGCTTCACTTGCGCACGTCCAGGATGGTAACGCTCGGCCAGATCTGCTGCTCCTTGGTGGTCAGGTAGCCGCGGATCTCGTTGACGGTGTGCATCCGCAGGACGCGGCGGGTGATGTTCTGGGCCATCTCCAGCGTGGTGTGGCGCAGCAGTTC
>NZ_JAGXKB010000465.1:0-253 GCF_019091025.1 Pantoea sp. GbtcB22 | reverse complement strand
AAGGCGGCTGTCGATGTGACACGAGTCCACGGCCTGGGCGGCGTCCCCCTGGGCCAGCGGATCGGTCAGCTCCCGCAGGACCGAGTTGTGCATCGCGGCGATCATCACATCTGCGCGCGCGATAACAGGCTGCAGCTCGCGCGGGGCGCCAGGAACCGACCAGGTCGGCGCCGACTGCGCCGCCAGGGCGGCGCTGGTGAGCAGGATCATGACGGGGGATAGGCAGCGCATGCGATCGCAAAGCGCAAGCGAT
>NZ_JAGXKB010000464.1:0-253 GCF_019091025.1 Pantoea sp. GbtcB22 | reverse complement strand
ATTTAATCAGTAACCCGAACAATCCAACCGGCGCATCAATCCCAGCATCCGTTCTAGAGAACCTCATCAAATTCGCATCCCAACGAAACATAATAATCTTCAGCGACGAAGTCTTCCGCCCATTATTCCACAGCAATGAACCAGCCCCACCATCAATAATGTCCTTTGCCAAACAATACACCAACATAATAACGGTGTCAAGTTTATCCAAAGCCTACTCCCTTCCAGGAATCCGAGTAGGGTGGATAATATC
>NZ_JAGXKB010000050.1:0-338 GCF_019091025.1 Pantoea sp. GbtcB22 | reverse complement strand
CTATCCGTACCGAGACGCCGGCGCGCCTCACCACCGAGCGTCATGGCAAGCCTTATCAAGCCTCCAGGCGTACCGCTGCCGCCATCACGTACCCGCAGCCTCTTCCATTCGGCACCCCGGGCTCGCCGCTTGACATATTCGATATCGACATGACCGCCTGCGGCGTTCTTGAGGCAATCGATGCCCAACTCCTTGCAGCACTCGATCTCGATGCCTGTCGTCAACGACAGCATCACCACGAATGCGATGATGTCCTGGATGTTGAGGTAAAGATGACCATGCAGTTCATCGACGAGATTGCTCGTCGGCAACTCCTCTTCCACCTTGAGCCAATACAG
>NZ_JAGXKB010000463.1:0-253 GCF_019091025.1 Pantoea sp. GbtcB22 | reverse complement strand
CTCACGGTTATGAGCGGCCCAGATCCTTTATGCAGATTAGTGGTTCTGTTGGGTTTTGAAAGTGGTTCTTATGTTAATGTTGTTGACTAATGTTCACATGCTATATCTTGGGTTAATGGTTTATCAACTCACCTGTAGTAACTAGTTGTTTAATAAAAACTTGACCAACTAAAAGCTCATGCTAAGTGTCAGCCAACCCTAGATGCCTCATAGTTCATGTTATGCTTGTTGAGTATGAAATACTCACGCTTGC
>NZ_JAGXKB010000462.1:0-253 GCF_019091025.1 Pantoea sp. GbtcB22 | reverse complement strand
ATACACACACTGGATGATGACCTGTTCGACGAGTTATAGGAGAGGCATGAAAGATGAATCATCCTATCCTAGTTAGTGGGTACCCATCCTGTCATCCTGTGCATGTGGGTCACACGTGCAATCACAACACAGATATAGTAGATGGCCAGTTTGTAGGTCAAATTGCGGAATATAGTATATTACGTAAATATTTGGGGGATGAGCTCAACGCTCGGTGCCAAGCTTAAGCCTGTCGACAATGTCTGGTCCACTG
>NZ_JAGXKB010000461.1:0-253 GCF_019091025.1 Pantoea sp. GbtcB22 | reverse complement strand
CCAAATTCGGACCAAATGTTTTTTGGTTGCTTGGCTTGAAATCACAAGACAGTAATCAACGATAACCTGTGTGACAAGAAGGTTGTTGTGGGAGTGGTAGCGGGGTGGTGGTGGTGGTAATATAGTAGGTGGGTGTTGGCATTAGAAACGTTTTCTAATATAGTGACAAGCCGGTAGAAGTATCTCAATGTCCAACAGCAAAGAGAGATGAAGTGAAAGCGGGGTACAGAGACAGAGACAGAGACAGAGGCAG
>NZ_JAGXKB010000460.1:0-253 GCF_019091025.1 Pantoea sp. GbtcB22 | reverse complement strand
GAATTCCTGGTCCCGGGAGGAAGATACGCATCTTTCACCGGGCCAGGTTTTCCCATGTAAATCACCCCCGAGAACACGCGCACCTTCAATACCGACATCCGCCTGGCCTGCACGCTGGCCGCCGTTGCGGGCGCACTTAACGCCGCAGCGTTTGATACGGTCGGCTTCTTCTCGGCGAACATGACCGGCTATGTCTCCTCACTTTCCGGCCATCTGGCCAAAGCTAATCTGCACGGCGGGCTGTTTTTTCTGC
>NZ_JAGXKB010000459.1:0-253 GCF_019091025.1 Pantoea sp. GbtcB22 | reverse complement strand
CAATCCGGGCTCAACCTTTGCCGCCGGGGCGAAGAAAATCCAGCGCGGCCTGCAGGAAAAACACCTGCCGCTGGATGAGCTGCCACCCTTGCTGGCGCTGATTGGCGAGCAGCTGGCGACGGTGATGGGGGGATCGAGCGGCGTGTTGATGCCAATTCTGTTCACCAGCGCCGGCCAGCAGCTGGAAGAGGGCAGGGCGCTGCCGCAGGCATTGATGCACGGGCTGGAGCGCATGAAACATTACGGCGGCGCG
>NZ_JAGXKB010000458.1:0-253 GCF_019091025.1 Pantoea sp. GbtcB22 | reverse complement strand
AGGCAACCGATATGAACGAACTTAACAGTAACCGGATTAACGCGGAGATCGCCAAACTGCTGGCGGAGACGCAGAAGCTGAACGCGGAGGCGGGCAAGCTGAACCGCGAAACGTTCTGGTATCCCGTGGCGGCTTCAACCGGGATGATTGGCGCTGTCGCGACGATCACCGTGCTGATTATGAAAGAGCTGGGCTACACCTGACAGCGGAGTATGGCCGGACACCGCAGCCCCGAAAGGGGCTTGTTTTATCT
>NZ_JAGXKB010000457.1:0-253 GCF_019091025.1 Pantoea sp. GbtcB22 | reverse complement strand
GTTCTTCTGGCTGCTCAATGTTATTGTATTGGAGTAATTCAATTCGGATATCAGCCAGTACAAGCAAAGCCAACCGTACATCAGCTCCCCTTGCACCTGTAACCTCATCGATTATAGGCCCAGACATTTTTCCTTCACGTAATAATTTTCCGCCAAGAATCTGAGTCCAGAATAATAATGAGTCTTCAATATTTTTAACTGAAAAAGCAACGTGATTGACACTTATGTTCATGTGATTACCTACTGAGTCTTG
>NZ_JAGXKB010000456.1:0-253 GCF_019091025.1 Pantoea sp. GbtcB22 | reverse complement strand
CAACGATGAGAACACGCCGATTGGCGGCCAGGTAGTATTCGAACGCTGGCACGATGTGAAGAACAACAAAGTTCTGCTGAAAATTGAGTACGTCTATCAAACGGCCGATCAGCTGCGCGATGCCGATGTGCTGGGCCTGAAAAATCCACCGAAGCGCGTCACGCTGCAACTGGCGGGCTGTGAAACGGATGCCAACGGCTACTGGAGTTGGGATCAAGTCACCGGCGCATTGAACGGTGCTCTGCAAGGGACG
>NZ_JAGXKB010000455.1:0-253 GCF_019091025.1 Pantoea sp. GbtcB22 | reverse complement strand
AACCGTCGTCAGGGATGAGGCCCGGCTTGCAGTAGAGCTTTTTGACGCTGTAGCCCACCGCCTGCAGTCCCGGGGTGCGCGCGTCAGCGTCGCGCCCGAAGCAGCTCACCGTCCGCTCGGTAAACACCATCCAGCCGCAGTGCTCGGCGTGGCGAAGCCGGATTTTTGCCTCCGTCATTGCGTGACGCCTTGCGGGGTCATGTTCTTCACCTGCCCGCCCCATGGGGTGACGAAGTCATTCATGTTGGGCTTT
>NZ_JAGXKB010000454.1:0-254 GCF_019091025.1 Pantoea sp. GbtcB22 | reverse complement strand
CCCATTCTTGAATGAAATCTGAGATGGAATTGGGGAAATCGTTTCCCACGCGAATTGGCCAGGCCAAGGAGCGACTGGACGGAGAGGGCAAAAACAAACGAGCACCTAGAGTTGCTAATGCGAATTCTTCGTTAGTGTTTGATTTTTTTAAAAAAAAATTGAGATATATTAGATAAAACCAACCATAAGCTCCAGATCCGCCCAGTACATTTTCGAGGGGCTGTTGGTTCGGGAAACGAATCTCATCAATCACC
>NZ_JAGXKB010000453.1:0-254 GCF_019091025.1 Pantoea sp. GbtcB22 | reverse complement strand
GGGAAGACAAATGAGCAAGACGAAGTGGTATCTCGCTTGCATTGCATTCTATTTGACAGGGTTCCTGTATGGTGCGGCTTCCTAACCACCTTATTCCACCCTCAGCGTGGCACTTGCATATTGCAACCCATTACTAAAGAGGTTCCAAAGGGCACGATACTACAATTGCCGCCTCTATACAGGGCGAGTTATACCAGTCTCTCGGCGAGATCGACAAGCTGTCCAGGGTAGGCGTTGGATTTCCGATGGGATCC
>NZ_JAGXKB010000452.1:0-254 GCF_019091025.1 Pantoea sp. GbtcB22 | reverse complement strand
CGTCATTGCCCCACGGGACCAGAAAGGGTCGTGCGACTTTCTTTCCTTCGCTTCATCTCTTCTCTCCTCCTCGTGTTATGCACCCATCGACCCTACGAATCTACGCAGAACCCTCATTCAAATGCAAATGAATTCTTATTTTATCTCGATGCATCTACCGGATGAACATTTCTATGTCTATCATCCTCTATCGTGTACCGTCTATTCGTGATCGCATGTCGGCCTAGCCAATTCCACCAGAGCCATATTATACC
>NZ_JAGXKB010000451.1:0-254 GCF_019091025.1 Pantoea sp. GbtcB22 | reverse complement strand
GATGCGCTTTCTAGTGTGCCAAACCAAGCAGGAGCTGGTAAGCTTTAAGTTTTATTTTCCATGTTCGCAAAGATTCAATGTTCATTTCTTATTTCATACTTGCAAATATCAATATTACTAAAATACGCTGGGTTGAGTGTTGCCCCAATCTATTTCCAAATGCTTTTCGAGATCGAGGAAAGAGATCATAGGTGGTCCTCATCTTTAAAACTTTCAGAAACCCTGGATTTATACCGTAGTGTAGTGTATGTACA
>NZ_JAGXKB010000450.1:0-254 GCF_019091025.1 Pantoea sp. GbtcB22 | reverse complement strand
CGGGGCCGACTGAGCGAACAGCAGGCTCGGGCAGCAAGCGATCAGAATTCCCGCCCACCGGAGTCGTGCGTTCATCGGTCTCGTCCTGTCAGGCTGCCGGTCACCAGCGTTCTTCAAGGGGTTGGCCCTTGAATACGAGCGCGCGCGTTTCCTTTTCCGGTACGATTTGGACTTCGATTTTCCGCTCCAGGGGCGGGCGCATCCGGGAGCCCCCGGCAAGGCGAAATGCCAGGCGCCGGTCGGTGTCATGCCAC
>NZ_JAGXKB010000449.1:0-254 GCF_019091025.1 Pantoea sp. GbtcB22 | reverse complement strand
AAACATTGCCTTGCATCGCTAGGTCTACAACAAGGGTATGAAAACATGAATACAAAAGGTATAGGAAATGTGAATACTTGAACTTACTTTGATTCTATCATGTTCAACGGGGAAAATAGTCATGTATCACAAGCTAGAATTTTAGCCACTTAGGGGGTGTTTAGATCCAGGGACTAAAATTTAGGTCATGTTACATCGGATATTTCGATGCTAGTTAGAAGTATTAAATGTGTTAGTTGAACAACAAATGTCAT
>NZ_JAGXKB010000448.1:0-254 GCF_019091025.1 Pantoea sp. GbtcB22 | reverse complement strand
ATCTTGACTTTTTGAAGCTCATGAAAAATACCATTGGCAACAAGTCACTCTCAATCGCTCTTCCTGCCTCATACTGGTACCTAAAAGCGTTTCCAATTGAGAAAATGGCCAACTATTTGACCTATTTCATCTACATGACTTATGATCTTCATGGACAGTGGGGTGAGTTCTCAGAAATTTCTACATTGGCAAGATAGATTACTGACATAATATAGACTATGGCAATGCTCACGCTGATGTGGGTTGTCCCGGTG
>NZ_JAGXKB010000049.1:0-340 GCF_019091025.1 Pantoea sp. GbtcB22 | reverse complement strand
GGTGGCGGCCGGCGGACGCTCACCGGCCGATGGCGAACAGCTGCACGCCAGCGCCAGCTTTGATGAAAGCGCGTTGACCGGCGAACCGCTGCCGGTAGCGCGTGAGCCAGGCGAGCAGATCATGGCCGGTGCCACCAGCCTACGTCGTCTGGTGACGCTGAAAGTCATTTCCCAGCCGGGCCAAAGTGCTATTGACCGCACCCTGCAACTGATTGAGGAAGCCGAAACCCATCGTGCGCCGGTTGAGCGCTTTATCGATCGCTTCAGCCGCACCTATACGCCCGCCATTATGCTGCTGGCGCTGCTGGTGATGGTGCTGCCGCCGCTACTGGGCTTTGGC
>NZ_JAGXKB010000447.1:0-254 GCF_019091025.1 Pantoea sp. GbtcB22 | reverse complement strand
ACGGTTGTTAATCTGAACATATAGGTCTTGTAAACTTCAAGAATTTCCTGTCATCTATCCATAATCCGGATAAGGAAAAGGAGAAGGCCCAGAAACTGAAGGTTCTGAAGGCATACTGCGATAAGCAAATCTCGCCGGGCAAGGAGGAAGGCGACTCCATCTGTTTCCCAGACATTATCCAAGCCTGGAGCTTTGCAGATGGTAACAATAATGAACCTCTGCTCACAACTGTCCCTTCAGTGCTGGCTATCTTC
>NZ_JAGXKB010000446.1:0-254 GCF_019091025.1 Pantoea sp. GbtcB22 | reverse complement strand
AATTTATCCGATGTTTTTATTGTGGGGCATTTGATTTGCTACACTTAATTCTATCAAGGGTATACTTCCATGGCCATTATTTCCGATCAGAATGGTGGTTCTACATGTTCATGCTAGCTGGGTGATTTTCCACATTTTTCATGCCTTGAGTTGTTTCAGGGAATTTTGGCAGCCACCATGGCAACCTCTAGATCATCCAAATTTCAGATGTGTGCATGCTCAAGCTCCTTGTTGACATGGAAATGATACTTCTA
>NZ_JAGXKB010000445.1:0-254 GCF_019091025.1 Pantoea sp. GbtcB22 | reverse complement strand
GGTATATCCATTATTCTGAGACCATTTATACCAGTCAATCAGGATACCTCGACCTGCGATGCCCTTCTCTGCAATATCTATGCGCAGTCAGTATTAATTTCGGTTACAAGCAACTTTTGTCATATTTCTGCTGCTCTTGTGGAGATATTCCGTCAATCCCTTACGTTGGATACCATTTGGAATTGGAGATTCTGCGAACTCGGCAGCTTTCCGGCCCATGTAATAAAGCTTGATATCGGCATGAGTGTTTAATA
>NZ_JAGXKB010000444.1:0-254 GCF_019091025.1 Pantoea sp. GbtcB22 | reverse complement strand
GAGCATGAGCTATAGCTCACGTTTTTGGCCAGAAACTCCTTTTTTCCGTCCCTCGCTTTCAGGTTCCTGGGAGCGGGTGAAATGGGTTTTCTGGTGGTTTTTGGCCCAAAACAGGACATTGCGGTGCTCCCGCAGCTCCCGGCACCCGTCCCGAACCCAGCCGGACGGGTTTTCCCAAAATGTGCCGGAGGGGTGGCGGGTGATGTTTTAACCCGTCTTTCTCACCGTCCATGAGCTATAGCTCACATTTTTGG
>NZ_JAGXKB010000443.1:0-254 GCF_019091025.1 Pantoea sp. GbtcB22 | reverse complement strand
ACGAGCATAAATTTCTTTTACATGAAGTTCATAATGATTGAATCTAATATTTACGTCGTAATGCGAAAGCCACATTTCTTTATTGAAACCTAATGAAATTTTGGGTGAGATAGCTTGTATCATATGCGGCATATATAGCCCTGTATCCCAAATACCCGTATCACTCATCAAATCATAGTTATTTTCTTTCAATGTATTAATTAAGTGATCGGGAATCGCATGGTCATACCTATCTTGATAATCCATTTCTTACG
>NZ_JAGXKB010000442.1:0-254 GCF_019091025.1 Pantoea sp. GbtcB22 | reverse complement strand
TGCTGACAGTCATAGCGACGGCGTCATCAGCAGCAACTTCTTTAGCCTTGGCCGTCTTCTACAAGTTTTGGAAAATCAAGATACTGATGGAAGAGCATGAACGAGAACGCAAAGCTGGTTTGCGAATGGTATACCGTTCGACACCAACCTGCAATCAGGAATAAAGCACAATACAGGGCAATCTGCTCCTGGAGAGAAGAATACTCAGTGGGTGCTTGACAAATGGGCATGAGCAAGTCAATGTAGCACCTACT
>NZ_JAGXKB010000441.1:0-254 GCF_019091025.1 Pantoea sp. GbtcB22 | reverse complement strand
AGTCGTTGCAGTAAGGGAAGCGCGGCCAGCAGCGTGTGCTGTTCCTGAGGGCTCAGTTGCGTTGCGATGCTGTTGAGCAGCCAGTCATCACGTTGTGCGCGGATGGCAGCAATCAGTTTCAGGCAGGCATCGGTGGGTTGATAGCGGGTTTTGCGGCCATCCAGCGGTTCGGCTGCGCCCTGCACCATACCCAACGTCTGCAGGCTCGCCACGGTGGCACCCATCGACTGCGTGCGCACCCCTTCCGGCGTAAC
>NZ_JAGXKB010000440.1:0-254 GCF_019091025.1 Pantoea sp. GbtcB22 | reverse complement strand
GGCGCGACCACTTGGGGCAGCGCGGTCAGACGCCGACCGCCGCAGGCCGCGCCCAGCATGCCGTCCGGCATATCGTGCGCAATCAGGTTATGCAGCAGCCCTACGTCCTGAATGGTCGCGGCCAGCGAACCGATGCGCGACTGGACGTAAACCCGGCGGCGCACGTTCAGGGGGGAAACCGTCAGACGTGAACGCGGGATCATTTCAATTTCCACTTTCTCCAGCGCCTGCTCAACCGCCGCTGCGGCCTTGTC
>NZ_JAGXKB010000439.1:0-255 GCF_019091025.1 Pantoea sp. GbtcB22 | reverse complement strand
CACTTCAATTTTGAGTTCTTCGACATGACGTTCAAGCAGTCCGTTCATCAACTGTGCCAGTCGCTTTCGGAGAGGCCAAAAGCTTTGTGGCGCAAATCCAGCCTCGGAAAGACGAATAATGGACTCTGCATCATTCATAACCCACTGCTCGAGGCGTCGCAATCTATTTTCTCCATCGTCCCCTGGGGGTCTAAGCTTTTGCAGCAGACTTCAACAAAGGTCGGGGCTATCGGACTGAAGGACCTTGACCATATC
>NZ_JAGXKB010000438.1:0-255 GCF_019091025.1 Pantoea sp. GbtcB22 | reverse complement strand
GCATTCAGACGTACACACATATTCTCTGTTCGACTTCATATTTCCTGAAGATATGGAAGCCGCGAGGACGCTCTTTGAGACCAGCAAGTTGTCCGATATGGCTCCAACGAATGTTCGGTTGAAGCGGGCAGACGACAGCGAAATCTGGGCAGAGATTCATAGCGTTGTACTAAGAACGGCAGCCGGAGAAATTTACGCAGTCTCAGCGACTGTGACTGCAGCATCGTCGGTTCCAGAGGGTGCCCGTGAAGATCC
>NZ_JAGXKB010000048.1:0-341 GCF_019091025.1 Pantoea sp. GbtcB22 | reverse complement strand
ACGAGGTGGCTCCGAGCCGACGTAGTGGTGTAGAGCATGTCGGGCTGCTAGTGGCGTTTTCTGGCTGGCAGAGTAAGGTGTGATCAATGCAGTTAAGTAAAGCACGAGCATTGGTCAAATGTCTTCAGTGAAATTTGCTCACTGATAGGGACTTGGCTTGTCCTGGTCTCCCTTGTAAAAGATAGCAGCATGTTGATGTCCAAGAGTCAGAGCAGTGCTTGTCTCAGGTTTGCGTCAACTTCTCTTGACAAAGACATTGTAAGGTTTTATTGATCAGAGAAATTGTCTCCTTCCTAGCGATGGTCGGCATTTCTATCAACGCTACTCATTTATCTGTTACT
>NZ_JAGXKB010000437.1:0-255 GCF_019091025.1 Pantoea sp. GbtcB22 | reverse complement strand
TCTATGATAACATTAGTAGATTTCATCTGTAACGAGGTCATATTGCATGAGGGGTCTCTGGACTAATAAACAACTGAAGGTAGGGTAAAAAGGAACAACTGGCCCCCTGTGTAAAGGGTTGAGTTCAAAGATGACGCCAAACGAACGAAAGCTCGAATCAGATTAAAGAACGTTTGCAACGAAAGCGCCACCCTTACCACATTTACCGCCAGTTCTCCCAGATGTCCCCGGGCCGTGATGGTGTAGTTAGACCCC
>NZ_JAGXKB010000436.1:0-255 GCF_019091025.1 Pantoea sp. GbtcB22 | reverse complement strand
AGCGCCGCCGCGTACCCTCTCGCCGGTGCGTGCCTCCACCCCATGGTGGGTGTGCGGTCGTCGAGGAGCCTCGTGACGGTGCCCTTTCACCTTCGCGCAAAAGGCCCAAGGCTTGGCGGTCACAAAATGCGGCGGCGGTGGTCATGAGTGTTGGCAGTCGTTATAATCCATTTCGACCACCAACATTCCATGTTCCATGGGTGATTTTTATGCAAAGTTCATACATTCTATCCGGTTCCACGAGCTATGTACAAT
>NZ_JAGXKB010000435.1:0-255 GCF_019091025.1 Pantoea sp. GbtcB22 | reverse complement strand
CCAGCTGAAGAAAATCAACAGTTTATCATTCTTGGGCTAAATCAAATTTCAACGAATCTGCGAGTCTTGAATTCTAGCCATAGTTTGATGGAGTTCATCCTTAAAAGAAAGGTAGCATACCTTAGCAATAAGGTAGGAAATATATGTTTGATAACGGTCTAAGATGGTTCTAATCTCAGCTACCTACAGTCCGGTCAGAGGCAACGGTTGAGTGATCGGTCGACAACGGACCGACGCTAGTTAGCTTGCGGCGTC
>NZ_JAGXKB010000434.1:0-255 GCF_019091025.1 Pantoea sp. GbtcB22 | reverse complement strand
GTGCCTAGGTACTCCGTCTTCCGTACAATGAAGGAAGAGGAGGATACGTAGTTGACGGGAGTGACCTGACCAAAGTGACCAAGGTACGGGGAAAGAGAGGAGTCGAGGCCACAATGCAATGACAGAATGGGTTTACTCCATAACCAGTCGCATAACGCGCCAGGCCGACCACGAATCAGAAGAGAGATGACTGGGAGGACGAGGCAAAAAGGGGAAGACCAAAGCGTGGTGAGAAAAACGAGAAAACAAGGGGAA
>NZ_JAGXKB010000433.1:0-255 GCF_019091025.1 Pantoea sp. GbtcB22 | reverse complement strand
AAGACCTTGCCCTTGGGATTTTCCATGGACTTGCATTTCAAGGGCTCTTCATCTTGGTAGGAGAGTAATGTATTATTTGGTGAGTGCCAGCTATAAATCCATGCCGAGGCTGCTGGTAGGTAGGCGAGGCATGGTAGAATCGAGAGAATCGACGAGGCCTTCATGGCTATGTACTGCGTGCCACGAAACTGTGCAACCGTGTAATTTGGTTATGGATGAGAACCTGAATTTTGAAACTGTCATCGAGGATTCTGC
>NZ_JAGXKB010000432.1:0-255 GCF_019091025.1 Pantoea sp. GbtcB22 | reverse complement strand
CGCATGGCAGTACCGCCTCCTCGAGCCTGGTTTTTCCGGCGTGGACCTCACCAACCTCGAAAGCAACATGACCGCCCGGTTTCAAAACTCGGTACAGTTCGCGGAAGACTTCAGTCATCGCGTTCCGCCACTGCTCCAGTTTTTTGGGCACAGTGAGCTGGACCGTTTTCGCATCAATGCCGAGAAACCAGCAACGCAACCAATTGTCAGTGGCATAATCCACCACATTGAGAAACGGCGGAGAAGTAACAATGA
>NZ_JAGXKB010000431.1:0-255 GCF_019091025.1 Pantoea sp. GbtcB22 | reverse complement strand
GGGTAGATGGAGCACGCGCGCTATATACCGGGGTTCATCACCCAAAACAGAAAGCCCCGATCTCTTTTGGAGGCCTCGGAGGAGCAACGCAGAGTAGCTCGTGCTGGTTCGGCGTGAATTCAGGCCTTCAGCTGCATTCCTCGGTCGCTGATCGGGTCGGTCATCGCCGTTTGCCTGCGTGATGATTGGTGCACGCTGCGTCATCGCAGTCAAAAATGCCGAGGCCCTTTGGAGATCGGCTGAGGTAAGCAGCAC
>NZ_JAGXKB010000430.1:0-255 GCF_019091025.1 Pantoea sp. GbtcB22 | reverse complement strand
GCATGAACCTTATCAGTAAGATTAAAGGTGGTGTAAATTCAGATATTTTAGATGATGTTCTTATCCACTTTTTTTGTCAAGGCTGTCTACCCCACATTTGGGTATTTCCATGTACTAACCACATCTAAATTTTGTGAACATATATGCAACTTGCTTAGGGGAATTTGAATCCAACGATTTTAGGTGTTCAACGATGGAACAATTACAAAATTTAAGTTTTTTTTAAATGAGTTCCATACCTGAATTCTTAGAGAC
>NZ_JAGXKB010000047.1:0-343 GCF_019091025.1 Pantoea sp. GbtcB22 | reverse complement strand
CAACAACATCGCCGAGCGCGATCAGTATCTCGACCGCGAAATCGTCTTTGCCATCGATGAAGCACACATCATCACCACCAACCCGCTGCTGTCGACGTACATGACCAAAGTGGTCAAGATGTGGCGTAAGCTCGGAGCCTGGCTGTGGATGGCGACGCAGAACCTGGCGGATTACCCGGTCATCGCCGAGAAGATGCTGAACATGGCTGAATGGTGGCTGTGTCTGACGTTGCCGCCTGATGAGGTAGAGCAAATTGCGCGCTTTAAGAAGCTGTGCGATGAGCAAAAATCGGTGCTGCTTTCCGCCAGCAAGCTGCCGCGCTGCTACACCGCAGGTGTGATG
>NZ_JAGXKB010000429.1:0-255 GCF_019091025.1 Pantoea sp. GbtcB22 | reverse complement strand
AGCTAGCTAGAATCAACTGCATCCACTGAATGCAAACAACACGGCCTTTTGCATAACTGTCCCTCCCTACACATATCAGGTAAAGAAACTATATATTGTCGGCACAATGAAGACCATGCATTCAAAGCGCAGCATTCTCCTGGTTTAAAGGCGAGATCAGCTGCGTGCGTTAATCGGTTATAAGTAATAAAGCTCATACTTTTCACAGCTAAATAAATGATCCAAAGCTGTGTATGTAACCTTCTCTCTAATAAT
>NZ_JAGXKB010000428.1:0-255 GCF_019091025.1 Pantoea sp. GbtcB22 | reverse complement strand
ATGGCTTCGACCTTACCTGAAATATCGCCTATTCCATCTTAAGCCGGATGCAAACCCATGAGAAAATTCATACAATAGCACTGATGATTATTCGACCATTTTCATGGTGCGACAGATGGCTAGTCATTTTGTACGTTGGATAGGTAATCCGCCCTTTTCTTCTGAGAACATGCGGGGGCCACAAGAAGTGATCAACAGCGCTCAGCGCTTCGCTGACAAGCGTCGCGGACGCTTTCTCGCCGCACGCCAACTGCT
>NZ_JAGXKB010000427.1:0-255 GCF_019091025.1 Pantoea sp. GbtcB22 | reverse complement strand
CGGGTAAAGTAAATCAGTAAGTTCGTTACACCAGGGAATTCTTAACACCCTGACAGATTACGCCTTAGTCTGATTAAGACAAGACTCATCCCTGCATGTAAATCGTACAATTTTGTATAAGCATTCATGTGAATCGTCCTACACGCCGCGTCACTGCTGGTTTCTGCTGTGCACGAAATGTGCATCGCGCCTTCCATCACGTTAGCCATTTAAGAATTATCCTGAATGTCGCTGGCCGGGTCGCGGGAAAAAGTG
>NZ_JAGXKB010000426.1:0-255 GCF_019091025.1 Pantoea sp. GbtcB22 | reverse complement strand
GGATGTTGTTTTTCGCTTCCATCATCGCGAAGTGCAGGCTGGTACGCAGGCTACGAATCGCTTCGTTTGACAGATCAGTTGGATTGCCCAGCGCCAGCAGCGTTTCGTGGGGATCGGTTTTCACCTTGTTGCCACGCCGCGCCAGTGCTTCGGTATCTTTCTTACGTTGCCATTCTGACCGCGGTACGCTGGCATAGACGTTCATGCCCAGCTCTTCCAGTTGCTCTGGATTTTCGATGCCGTGATGCAGCAGCG
>NZ_JAGXKB010000425.1:0-255 GCF_019091025.1 Pantoea sp. GbtcB22 | reverse complement strand
CATTCGTACCCCGCACAAGATGAAGTTTGGCGTCTCCGGCTGCACGGGCGAATGCGCCGAAGCGCAGGGCAAAGTCGTGGGTATCATCGCCACCGAGAAAGGCTGGAACCTGTATGTGTGCGGTAATGGCGGGATGAAGCCACGTCACGCCGATTTGCTGGCTGCCGATCTTGATCCCGATACGCTGCTGCACTATCTCGCCCGCTTCATGATGTTCTACATCCGCACCGGTGATCGCCTGCAGCGCACCTCGCT
>NZ_JAGXKB010000424.1:0-255 GCF_019091025.1 Pantoea sp. GbtcB22 | reverse complement strand
CCTTGAATTCAAAATGATGCTTCTATTGACAGATTTGTTGTTTAGTTTAAGACTCCGTCTCTCCTCGACAGCAGAGCTTTCATTGGAGGACGTTGGAATCCGGCAGCATCTGGAGCTACATTTCCTGTGATTGGTTTGTGTCAAACATACTCCAACAGTGAACAAGAGAGCTAAATAGCCAACATAGATCCACAGGATAATCAAGTCGTATATAATATTGCAAATGTCTCACGGGCTGAAGTCAAGATCGCAATT
>NZ_JAGXKB010000423.1:0-255 GCF_019091025.1 Pantoea sp. GbtcB22 | reverse complement strand
CCAACCGCGACGTATCGTATTCAGTCTCGCAACGGCATGACGTTTGACCGCGCCGCGGCGCTGGTGCCCTATCTGCAACGCCTTGGCATCAGCCATCTTTACGCGTCGCCGATATTTAGCGCCCCCGCCGAATCCACCCACGGTTACGACGTCATCGATGCCAATGAGATCGAACCGGCGATTGGTGGCCGCGACGGCTTTAATCGTCTGGTTGAGGCGTTGCAGGACGCGGAGATTGGCTTGATTCTCGACATC
>NZ_JAGXKB010000422.1:0-256 GCF_019091025.1 Pantoea sp. GbtcB22 | reverse complement strand
CCGCGATCTATTTGCATACACATTCGCCTGACTGTGTGTATGGCATGCCGGTTTCCATTGCCGAGGCAATGGCGACCGGCGCGGTTGTGTTTGGACGCCGCTGCGCGGCAGCCGAGTCATACATCGGCTATGCAGGTCAATGCTATGACGATGAAGATCAGGCTGTGCAGCTCGTCAACGCCACAGCCGAATGGTCGGATGAACAATGGCGGCAGGCCAGTAAGCGGGCGATCGACCGTGCCTATGGCCAGTTCCT
>NZ_JAGXKB010000046.1:0-343 GCF_019091025.1 Pantoea sp. GbtcB22 | reverse complement strand
CAAATGTGTTTCCGTTTGGACCCCTGCAATACGCTAACCAAGAATGGCAAGACCCTTCTCTGCCCGTCGAAAAGAGTATTTCAGCGGCAAAGTATGCAGGGGTAAGAGTAGCCTATGGTGTGGCTTACTAGTCTTTTATCGGGTAAAGACCTACCTAAGCAGACTTCGACTAGCTGTTGCCATCCGAAGCTCTACAATGGCACCGACGGCGCTTGGAATTAACCGTCTCTACCGCTCGAACTCGCTGACGCTATCCCAAAGGCTGTCCTGTCTTTATTGTACTCCGTTGATATAGAACGGCCGAGCTTATTGACTCAACTACTCAGGCGAGGGCATTTATTTT
>NZ_JAGXKB010000421.1:0-256 GCF_019091025.1 Pantoea sp. GbtcB22 | reverse complement strand
GGAGCTGGTCATGGCACGCCCCGACGTGATCGGGGCGGCGATAGGTGTCAGCCGGGGCAGGAGCGCCCGGCTCGGCCAGCGCCTGGGACTCCAGGGCTGCGAGCTCCCGCAGCGCCTCCTCCTCGGGCACAGCCGCCGCCTGGGCGATGGCGCCAACGCTCCTCGTTCCGTCGACCAGCGCGAGCACCGTGGCCGGCGTGCCGGTCAGCCGCGAGAGCGTACTGCCGTCGAACGCGAGCATGTCGCCGTCGACCTC
>NZ_JAGXKB010000420.1:0-256 GCF_019091025.1 Pantoea sp. GbtcB22 | reverse complement strand
ACACACCATGTACTACCTTGCCAACAATGCACATACATCAGCTGCATCCCGAGAGCCTTCACAACTCAAACCTGTTTCATAGTGGAGTATAGGCGAATGTATTTAACTGTAATGGCGGACACTTAGGCGTATGCAGGGGCCCGGAGTAAGTATCAGACAGGTAGATCTTTGGAGCGAAGATCTCTCAATCGCACTTGAACGTCCATCACTTTGTTTCTGTGTGTCATTGTATCCATTAAGTTGTTAAATGATTGTA
>NZ_JAGXKB010000419.1:0-256 GCF_019091025.1 Pantoea sp. GbtcB22 | reverse complement strand
GGTTCTCGCCCATTGCATTTTTTTAATCCATCTCAAAAGTTAATAAAACCCAGTTCTATACTCAAACGACAAGACAATACAAAGGCTCCGGATATTGCAATTGTTGGGGGTGGCCCCTGCGGTCTTGTTCTTGCGGGTATGCTTGAGCAGCAAAAAATTGACTACGTCGTGTATGAGCGAAGCGCGGAGGATACCCCTCCTCGAGGTGGTTGTTTAGATATCCATCGCAGCAGTGGACAGATTGCTTTGAAAGAAG
>NZ_JAGXKB010000418.1:0-256 GCF_019091025.1 Pantoea sp. GbtcB22 | reverse complement strand
AGATCCGAAGAAAGGCGTTAATGCGATCGTTGATGTTGTTAAGGGAACGAACGGTGCGGCCGATAAGAAGTGGCCGAGCTCGTTGCCTCTGGGGTCTGGTGCTGTTGATTTGTTTCGCAAGAAGTGTCAGGATACTCTCCTGGAGATTGATGAGTGGGAGAGTCTTTCCAGATCGACGGATCTCTAGGAAAATACGGTTGCCACCACTACTACCCGCTAATATCTAGTAGCTACTAGTAAGTAGTGGCAGGACTTT
>NZ_JAGXKB010000417.1:0-256 GCF_019091025.1 Pantoea sp. GbtcB22 | reverse complement strand
TGTCCGGAACCAACAGTCTCACAGCCGTGACTGTCGTGCAGTTGCAGTCAGTGGATGTTACTAAAGGCAGTGTCGCATCATCAGCCTGCTAGAAGTCTCAGTTGGTGGTTGGTTGGTGGGCACGATCTGAAGGGAGGCAGCTCCCCTACCTATGGGCCCAGCAGCCACCAGGCCGATTGTAGGCATCAGATGCAAATAAGGTATTTTTGTGATTAGGCACGGTAGGTGCACAAAGTGGATGCGTGCCTTGGGGTCC
>NZ_JAGXKB010000416.1:0-256 GCF_019091025.1 Pantoea sp. GbtcB22 | reverse complement strand
TTAACAGTAGTCCTTAGAGTAAACTGGGCTTATTCCTTTACAAAATATCGCCCTGAACTATGTATAAGATATAATTAAAGGATTACATACCAGAGGGTAAAATAGGAGGATCCTAAGGTTATTAGATAGTGGTTTGAGACTGTATATAAAGCTATTTAAGAACACGGCATATATAAAGATAATATCTAGAACTTTGACGAAACTGGCTTTGCAATAGGACTCTATATAATATCTAAGGTTATTACTGCAGTAGAAT
>NZ_JAGXKB010000415.1:0-256 GCF_019091025.1 Pantoea sp. GbtcB22 | reverse complement strand
CTAACTTGTACTCGCAGCATTTATCATACACAAAATCTGGAACGGGCGGCAACGCAAAAAGGCAGAAAGGGAGCCTGCACCAAAACCACTGCTGACCCGGGGAAAAGTGTCGGTGGCGCCGAGCGATTTTCCTTTTGTGATTACGACCATACATCTAAAAGAAGCTTTGCAGCCAACACAAGTCCAGAGCCTGATCTCGACTCTTTGGCGTTTTATTTGTTACATCGTTGAACAAATAGCGTAGAACATACTATGA
>NZ_JAGXKB010000414.1:0-256 GCF_019091025.1 Pantoea sp. GbtcB22 | reverse complement strand
CAGGAATAACGGCAAGATAATTGGTTATGGCGACGAATCTATCTTTCGATAATTCCATGGATTTCTTGAAGTAAATTTGTGCAGTCGTCATATCCTTCAGATGGTATGCTGTTTCACCAATGTCTTCATATGAACGCGCGAGATGCGTCTTGAGCTCATGATCATTTTCATCAGCGGCAACCAAGGATTCTAAAACTTCAGCACTTGATTTATAAAGTTTTTGAGCTTCCTCGATATTGCCTTTTAAGTTTTTAGC
>NZ_JAGXKB010000413.1:0-256 GCF_019091025.1 Pantoea sp. GbtcB22 | reverse complement strand
TAAATCCTCTCAATATTCCGTTTGGTTCCTTCCTCGGAATTAGCATGACCCTCATTGACACTTCAATCCCCAAAATGTCATTCTTTCTGCGAGTCTTCTTTTTCTTTTGGTTCCTTGCAATATCAGCCAGGGCACATGCAATTGAAACATGTCATAACCCTGTCGTCCGAAAGGAGTGGTAAATATCTTCAATGTTCACTATAGATTGGGCCTCAATCTGACAGATTCTAAGGCGCAATCTCAAGCCAACCGAGCA
>NZ_JAGXKB010000045.1:0-346 GCF_019091025.1 Pantoea sp. GbtcB22 | reverse complement strand
AGCGCATCGGCAAAATCGCCGGCAGCCTTGTCGACAAGCATGCGAGCTTCATCGAGGCTGTCGAGATAAATATAGGTGCTGGCGATGCTGGCATGACCGAGGAGGCGCTGGAGTTTTTGCAGCGGGTCTCCGATGACACGACGATAGGCGGCGCTCTTTTGGTCGGGGTCAGGACCAATCCAGCCAAGCTGCGCGCGGATCAGAAGCGAGAGCATATGGACCGCAAATACGTGCCGCAGCATGTGAGGCGTCAGATGGACGTCCAGGCCGTGCTGCCGACACCGCGCTTCGGCTCGCGCGAAGACCGCCTCCCATGACGACGGTCGCATCGGCCGGCCGTCATCCG